>JAIQFK010000024.1 GCA_020073305.1 Terriglobia bacterium | reverse complement strand
GCTGGTAGTCAAGGAAGATTCCACCGGCAACGCCAGGAACTACGCGCTCGTCATCCCGGCGAACACGATGCAGGTGCGCTACGCCGTGTGGGCGGGCGATTGTACAACGAAGTTCGCGGCCAACAGCGTCGGGCAGCTTGCCTTGAACGCCTGGAATCATGTTGTATTCACGTATGACGGCAGCACGGAGTCCGTCTACATTAACGGCATTCGTGACAGCTCCATTGCCGCTCCAACCACGTCGCTCTGTCAAGCCGCGGTGCCGGTAAAGATCGGCAAGGAAACATCGGCATTCCTGCCCTTCAACGGAGTTCTGGACAACATCGTCATATACAACCAGGCGTTGAGCGCAGCGGATGTGCGGAGTCTGTACCAAGGTTTCTAGCTATTAGTGAAGCAGTCGTTTCACCAAGAGCCGGGGCAATCGCCTGAATCGGAGGGGCGTCTGGCGCGCCCGGAGAGACTCGAACTCCCGACCTACTGGTTCGAAGCCAGCCGCTCTATCCAACTGAGCTACGGGCGCGCTAGGGCCATTATATGCTTGTGGGGTCGGAACTCCCGGAATTCACCTGAACAGAATCGACTGCATCGGTTCCCAAATCCTTTCTCAAGATCCAAAACCCTGTCGCTCACCCCATAGCGGCGGGCGCGTAGGTGCCTGATTCCGAGCGTTTTTTGAAAGCTTACGATTTGGTTTCGAAAATGCTCATTCCAATGCCTAACCACCGGAGCTGCCAATGGCGTCTGAACGTCTTCGAAAAAGACTTGTCTCGGTGAATGCCATCCTCGAAATGCTTACCCTGCGGCGCGCCCAATCCGGCGATCCGAATCTGGGCGCGGGCATGGAGAAGCGGATCATCGAGGCCGAACTGGTAGATCTGGAGAGGGCCATGGCCGCGCTGGAGAGCATGGAAGACACTGCCCGCCCCAACCCCCAACGGGCCGGCACAGACCTGTAACCTCCCTGACCCATATGGGGTCGCGGCGCAAGCCGCCTATCAAGCCCGAACAAGGTGCTAATCTTTCATTACCCGCACCACGCGTCTTTGGTGGTCTGCCCACTGTGCGCCCGAATCGTGAGATCGAAATCAAACTGCGCGTGGCCGGCGCCCGTGCGGCCCGCAGCTTGCTGCGAACCGCCGGCTTTCACGTGCGGCGGCGCAGAGTGTTCGAAGACAACGCGATTCTGGACACGCCGGATCTGGCGCTGCGCAGCCGGGGCTGCCTGCTGCGCGTGCGGACGGCCGGGGCGGCGGCGACCCTCACTTACAAAGGCCCGTCCTCGGCCGGCCGCTACAAGTCTCGCCAGGAATTAGAAATCGCGATCTCCGCGCCAGGGATGGCTTTTTCGATCTTCGAGAATCTCGGCTTCCATCGCGTCTTTCGCTATCAGAAATATCGCACCGAGTACTCCGAGGCCAGCGCGCGCGGTGTTGTGACGCTGGACGAAACGCCGGTCGGATGCTTTCTCGAGATTGAAGGCGCGCCGCGGTGGATCGATCGCACGGCGCGCAAGCTGGGATTCCGCGAATCCGATTACATCCGGGTGAGCTACGGGGTGCTGTATTTTCAGTTCTGCGCGGAACGAGGGATCAAGCCGGGAGATATGGTGTTTCCACGCTCGGCTACTTGATCTCCAGAATCTCTTTTTCCTTGTTTTTCGCCGCCTGATCCAGTTTCTGCATGTAGAGGTCGGTCATCTTCTGGATTTCGTCGTGGCCGCGCCGGTCTTCATCCTCGGTGACTTTTTTGTCCTTCAGCAGCTTTTTCACTGCCTCGTTGCCGTCCCGCCGGACATTCCGGATGGCGACGCGGTGGTCCTCCGCCACGGTATGCAGGTGCTTCACCAGTTCCTTGCGGCGCTCTTCGTTAAGCGGGGGAATGGGGATGCGCACGAGTTTCCCGTCGTTGGCCGGATTCAGGCCCAGGTCGGAGGCGCGGATGGCCTTTTCAATGGCGCCGATCTGCGAAACATCCCACGGCTGCACCGTGATCAGCGTCGGCTCGGGCACGTGCAGGTTGGCGAGCTGATTGACGGGCGTGGGCGTGCCGTAGTAGTCCACGCGGATGTGGTCGAGCAGGCTGACCGAAGCCCGGCCCGTGCGGATGGTGGCCATGGCGTGCTGCAGATCAGTGACGGCTTTCTCCATGCGGCTCTTGATGCTGGCTTCAACCTCTTTGACGGACTTGAAGGCGGGCCCCACCGGGGCGGTGTTCTCAGGTTTCATAGGCGCTAGTGGATCAACGTGCCGATGGCTTCCCCCATCGACATTCGCATTATATTGCCAGTCGTGTTCAGATTGAAAACGATGATGGGGAGCTGGTTGTCCCGGCACATGGCGACAGCCGAGGCATCCATGACGCCCAGACCCTGGGACAGCACCTCCAAGTAGGAAATCTGAGGGTACATGACCGCCGCAGGAAACTTGAGCGGATCTTTGTCGTAAACGCCATCGACGCGCGTGGCTTTGGCGATCACCCGGGCTTTGATCTCGAGCGCGCGCAAGGTGGCAGCCGTGTCCGTCGAAAAATAAGGGTTGGAGGTGCCGCCGGCGAAGATCACGATGCGGCCTTTTTCCAGATGGCGGATGGCGCGCCGCCGGATGTACGGCTCGGCCACCTGGTTCATCTGAATGGCGCTCATGACGCGGGTCGCCACACCCATGTGCTCGAGGGCATCTTGCAGCGCCAGCGAATTGATCACGGTGGCGAGCATGCCCATGTGATCCGCGGTGACACGGTCCATGTCCCGCGCGCCTGTGGCCACGCCACGAAAAATGTTTCCGCCGCCCACGACAATGCCGAGCTGAATGCCGGCGCGCGCTACCTCGGCGACCTCCGCGGCCAGTTGGCGGACCCGTTCGGCATCAATACCGAAGGACGCGGCGCCCGCCATCACCTCGCCGCTGAGCTTCAGCAGAATTCGGTCGTATTTCGACACAAATCAGGCCTGCACGGGCTCTGGAACGGCGGTTTCGCCTCCGCCGGAGCCGGTTGCCGGCGCATCGCCTACCTTGAATCGCACGAAACGGGAGACCACGATATTCTCCTTCAGCTTGGCGATCTTGGTCTTGATCAGTTGATCGATAGTGAGCGTGTTGTCTTTGACGAACGGCTGTTCGTAGAGGCAGATTTCTTCGTAGAACTTCCCCAAGCGCCCTTCGATGATCTTGTCGACAATCTTCTCGGGCTTGCCCTCGGCGAGCGCGCGGGCGCGCTGGATGTCCTTTTCTTTCTCCAGCGCCTCGGGCGTCACGTCCTCTTTGCGGATGAACTGCGGATCCGCCGCGGCGATATGCATGGCGACGTCGTGCACCAGCTCCTGGAAATCATCGGTGCGTGCCACGAAATCCGACTCGCAGTCGACTTCCACCAGCACGCCGAGCTGGCCGCCGTGATGGATGTAGGTGCCGATGAGCCCCTGTTTGGTGGAGCGCGACGCCTTCTTGGCCGCCGAAGTGATACCCCGTTTGCGCAGGACCACCTCGGCTTCCGGCAGATCGCCCTTGGCCTCCATCAGCGCGCTCTTGCATTCCATCATTCCGGCGCCGGTGCGCTCGCGTAGTTGCTTGACTAGTAGTGCGGTAATCTCCGCCATAAATTTCCCTGGAATACAGAATCACCGCAGAGACGCTGAGGCGAAGAAACTTCTCTCCGTTGCGGCTCTGCGCCTCTGCGGTGGATGAATTGTTAATGCCCGCTTTCGGTGACGGCCGGCTCGGGAACCGCTGGTGCGGTCTCGGAGGCTGGTCCCTTGCGCTGCGACGCCGACGGCTCCTCTTCTACGAAGGTTTCCGCCATGATCTCTTCGGCGTATTTGGGATCCACGTACTGCGTATACTCGATGGTCTCTTCAACCGGTGTTTCGTCGGTGACAATCTTCTCTACAGCGAAGTCCTGTTCGGTGGCCAGAGCGCGGCCCTCAATGACCGAATCGGCAATCTTGCTCGTGAACAGGCGGATGGCGCGCAAGGCGTCATCGTTGCCCGGAATGACCCAATCCACTTCGTCCGGATCGCAGTTGGTGTCCACGATCGCAACCACCGGGATCCCCAGACGCCGCGCCTCTTTCACGGCGATGGCTTCCTTGTTGGAGTCGATGATAAATACCACATCCGGCAGCCCCGGCATGTCCTTGATGCCCGCCAGGTTCTGATCCAAATGCTTGCGCTCGCGCTCCAGCCGGATGACTTCCTTCTTGGGCCGCGCGGCATAGCCACCGTCGGTGGCCATGGCCTCCAGTTCCTTCAGCCGCTTGATCGATTTCTGCACGGTGGCCATGTTGGTGAGCAGGCCACCCAGCCACCGCTGGTTCACGTAGAACATCTGGCAGCGCGCGGCTTCCTCGGAGATGGCTTCCTGCGCCTGCCGCTTGGTGCCGACAAACAGTACGTTCTTGCCCTGCGACGCCATCTCGCCCACAAACCGGGCCGCGTCTTTGAACATCTTGAGCGTTTTTTGCAGATCGATAATGTAGATTCCGTTGCGTTCGCCGAAGATGTATTCCTTCATCTTCGGATTCCAGCGCTTGGTCTGGTGCCCGAAGTGAACGCCCGCTTCAAGCAATTCCTTCATCGATATTGCTGGCAAACTACCTCCTTAAGAATTTCGAGCAGGCACGAAACCTGCCTCGCCGGCCACACTGGCGCGCACGCGTCCCAAAGCGAAATTTGCGTGCACGGGTGAGACCGAAGTTCGGAACTCGGAGCGCCGGGACCTCAACATGAGAAAACCACAGCACTCCGTATGCATGACTACCGTTTGGAGAACTGGAAGCGCTTGCGCGCCCCCTTTTGACCGTACTTCTTGCGTTCGTGTTTGCGCGGGTCGCGCGTGAGAAACCCGAGCTTCTTGAGCCGCTGGCGCAGTTCCACGTTGAATTCCACCAGCGCCCTTGCGATCCCCAGACGAGCTGCGCCCGCCTGGCCGGCGACGCCGCCGCCGTTCGCCAAAATCAGGACATCGAACTTGTCAGCGGTTTCGGTGGCCAGCAGCGGCTGCCGCACCGGCACGCGGAGCGATTCGGTCGGAAAATACGAATCGAAGGGCCGCCCATTCACCTGGATCTCGCCCTTTCCCGGCCGCAGAAAAACTCGCGCCACCGACGTCTTCCGCCGGCCGGTCGCCAAATATTGAACCATCGTTGCGGGCACTCGATAACCTCTCTATGCAACCTGTGATGCGTGGGGCTTCTGCGCGGAGTGCGGATGCTTGTCGCCGGCATACACGCGCAGCTTGCGGATCATTTGCTTGCCAAGCTTGGTTTTCGGAAGCATGCCAAAAATCGCGTCTTCCACCATGCGAGTCGGCCGCGTGGCTCGCAGCTTCCGGGCGCCGACCGAAACCAGTCCGCCTGGGTAACCCGTAAAGCGGTGATACACCTTCTGGTCGTCCTTCTTTCCCGTCAACTTCACCTTGGCGGCATTGATGACGATCACATGATCGCCCGTATCCAAAAATGGCGTATATGTTGGTTTGTGCTTGCCCATCAATAACATAGCCGCGCGGCTCGCCAGCTTGCCCAGCACCACGTCATCGGCGTCCAGCACGTGCCACTCACGCTGGATCCCGTTCTTAGATGGGAACTCGGTACTCATCGACACACGTCTCCACTTATGCAGTTCAAAACGTTTAGGTTACCGGACCGGCAGCGCGCTTGTCAAATCCGTTGGTGCCGTTATTTACGTGGCGCGCCCGTTTTCCGACTTCCGGCGCGCGGGCGATTTGGCCGCGGCTGGCTCAGCCGGATGATGGCCGCGGCCGCCACCGCGCGCACGCCGTCATTGCTATCCGCGAGAAGGGGTTGAACCTTCCCCACTTCTTCGGGGCCCGCCATCTGGCTCAGCGCGCGTGCGGCGGCGGCCCGGACCCCTGAATTCTTATCCTCCAGCGCCTGTTCGAGTTCACGCGTTGTCTTGGGATCGGGATCGGAGCCCAGAATTTTCGCCGACAGCGCGCGTGCGGTAGCCCCTTTATCCTTGACGAGTTCTTCCATGAAAACCACGCCCATCGAGAACGGGCCCAGGAAGCCAGCGGCTTCGTTGATGCCAATTTTTGCGAGTGCCGCCGGGCTGCGCATCTTGGTCTTGGCATCGCGAATTTCGCCCTGGAGCATGCCGGGCCCGGTTTTCCGGTCTCCGGCCATCACCTCCCAGAAGATTTCGCGCCCGCTTGGGTCGCCCATTTCCCAAAGCGCCTTGGCGGCGGCGAAGCTGACCTCCGCCGAGTCGTCATCCAACGCCCTCTTGAGCATGGGGAGCGACTGCCGCGCCCGTATGTCACCCAGCACGACCGCAGCCGTCTGCCTGACCGTTGCGTCTTTGTCCGTAAGGCCCACTTCGAGCAGATCGACGACGTGAGGAGCGGTGGATCCGATCAGGCCCAACGCGGTGAGAGCCTGGCCGCGCTTGACAGGATTCCCGTCTGCGAGCGCGTGGTTCAATACATCCCAGGCGCTCCGCTCCGCTTCCGCGGCGCACAGCAGGGCGGGGATCATGCAGAGGAGAAAAGGAACACGCATAGGGTCTAATGCTACACCCGCGTGTGGCAGTTTCCGATCAGGAAGTCTTTACGCTTTTGGTCGGGCTGATGAGGATGTGAGCGTTGCGGCCTTCGAGACGCGCGGTGCCTTCCACGCTGCCAAACGCAACCAGGTCTTCGGCGAAGCGGGTGAGCAGTTTCCGGCCTAAATCCGTGTGGGCAATCTCGCGTCCGCGGAATTGAACCACCGCTTTCACGCGATTGCCCTCTTTCAGGAAGCGGATGGCGTGGTTCTTTTTGAATTCGTAGTCGTGGTCATCGGTATTGGGACGGAATTTCAGTTCCTTCACCTGGACCACGTGCTGTTTTTTCTTGGCTTCGTGCTGCTTCTTTTTTTGCTCGTATTGGTAATGACCGTAGTCGACGGCCTTGGCGACCGGCGGGACGGCTGTCGGCGAGACCAGCACCAGATCCAGGCCCATTTCCTGGGCTTTACGCAGGGCCTGCGCAGTCGGCATGACCTCCGCGGTGCCATCCGGAAAGACCGCGCGCACTTCGCGCACCCGGATAGATTCATTGACGTTTTCTCTGCGGTTTTGCCTGCGTGGCGGGAAGTTTCTGCTAGGATACATGCGCTATAAGCGTCGAGACCTTTTCAGCTAAGTGTACTTGGATTCGACGGGTTTGGCAATTATTCATTTGGTTAGGCCCTATTCGGGTCGGCCACAATCACTGCGTTGTCCTCCGTACCGTTTGGTTTGACACCCCTTCCCACCCCCTGTTACGTTGGTTGTTTCCATGGCGCAATCTGTGGCTTTAAAGCGCACGCCGCTGCATGCGGTACACGTGTCCATGGGCGCCAAAATGGTGGATTTCGGCGGCTGGGACATGCCGGTGCAGTATTCAAGCCTCGTCGAAGAGCACCATGCCGTACGCAAAGCGGTGGGCTTGTTCGATGTGAGCCACATGGGAGAGATCGAGGTCTGCGGGCCGGAGGCGGTTCGCCTTGTCGATTACGTCACCACCAACGCGGCTTCACGGCTTCATATCGGCCAGGCGCAATACTCGGGATTGCTCTACGAGCATGGCGGCTTCGTGGACGACATCCTGGTGCACAAGGTGGCCGACGATCACTTCTTCCTTTGCGTCAATGCCGCCAACCAGGAAAAGGATTTCGAGCACATCCGCGCGGCCAACAAATTCGACGCCCAGGTGGAATTCTCGAGCGGCCGTTACGCACAGATCGCCGTCCAGGGTCCGCTGGCGCTGCGCACAGTCGAAAGGCTCACGCCCGTGGAACTCGGCTCGATCGGCTATTACTGGTTCAAGGACGGAACGGTCTCGGGTGTGCAGGCGAGGATTGCCCGCACCGGCTACACCGGCGAAGACGGTTTTGAGATTTATGTGGCGCCCGCGGAAGCGCCGCGTATCTGGAACGAGCTTCTCGAAGCCGGCCGCGACTTCGGCATCAAGCCGTGTGGCCTGGGCGCGCGCAACACGCTGCGCCTCGAGGCCAAGATGGCGCTTTACGGCCACGAGATCCACGCTTCCATTACGCCGTACGAGGCCGATCTGGGCTGGATGGTGAAGCTGGACAAGGGCGAGTTCATCGGGCGCTCTGCTCTGGCCAAACAGAAGGAGCACGGCGTGAGCCGCAAGCTGGTGGGGTTCGAAATGCGCGGTCGTGGGATTGGGCGTGATGGCTACGAGGTGCGGTTGGACGGCCTGGCCGCCGGCTGGGTGACCAGCGGCTCGCCGGCGCCCAGCCTCAACAGGAATATCGGCCTCTGCTATTTGCCTGCCGGCGAAGCGCGTCCCGGCCGCGCCATCCAGGTGATGGTGCGGAACCAGGCGGTGGATGCGGAGACCGTGAACACACCTTTCTACAAGCGCGCAAAAACAGCATGAGCTATCCGGAAAATCTGCGTTACACCAAGGAACACGAATGGGTGCGGGCCGAGGGCGATGTCGGAACCATTGGCATCACCGATCACGCGCAAAAGGAGCTGGGCGACATCGTTTACGTCGATCTGCCGAAGGTCGGCGCGCGGATTGAACAGGGCAAGTCGCTGGGCTCGGTCGAGTCGGTGAAAGCCGTTTCCGACATCTACTCGCCGGTTTCTGGCGAGATCGTCGAAGTGAACGAGAGCCTGGGACAGGCGCCCGAAAAATTGAATCAGGACCCACACGGCTCCGCCTGGCTGGTTAAGGTCCGCATGAGCGTCCCCGATGAGCTGAAGCAACTGCTTTCCGCCGCTGATTATCAAACCTACGTGGGGGCAGAAAGCTAGTTGCGATACCTTCCGAAGTCCGACTCCGAACGCCAGGAGATGCTGGCGGCGTGCGGCCTGGCTTCCGCCGAGGATCTTTTCTCGCACCTTCCCGATGATGTGCGGCTGAAGCAGCCGCTGGCGCTCGCTCCGGGCATCTCCGAATACGAAATCGTCGATTACTTTCGCGCGCGCGCGGCTGAGAATGCCAACGGTTACGCGTCATTCCTGGGCGCCGGGGTGTATGCGCATTACCGGCCGGTCCTGGTCGATGCGGTGGTTTCCCGCGGCGAGTTCCTTACATCCTATACGCCGTATCAGGCCGAAATTTCTCAAGGCACCCTCGCCACCATCTTCGAGTTTCAGACGATGATCTGCCAGTTGACGGGCATGGACGTGGCCAATGCGTCCATGTACGACGGCTCGACGGCATTGCCCGAAGCGGCGCTCATGGCGGCGCGCGTGACGGGGCGGCGGCGCATCCTGGTGGCACGTACGGTTCATCCGGAATACCGCGAGGTGCTCCGAACCTACGCCCGTTACGAACACATGCCGATTGAGGAACTCGCCTACGTGCCGGAATCGGGTGGGGTGAATCTCGAACAGATCGAGAGCACGCTGGACGATCAGACGGCGGCGGTGGTCATTCAATCGCCCAACTTTTTCGGCATCGTCGAGCAGGTGGAAGCCGCCGCCGAATTGGCGCATCGCCGAGGCGCACTGCTCGTGGTGCTGTTCACCGAGGCGGTGTCGCTTGGACTGCTGAGGCCTCCGGCCGAAGCCGACATCGTGGCCGGCGAACTGCAGTCGTTTGCCATCCCGCCCAGTTACGGCGGCCCGTTTGCCGGAATCATCGCGACCAAGGAACGGTTCATTCGCCAGATTCCGGGACGTCTGGTGGGGGAGACGCGCGATTCGCGCGGCCATCGCGCCTTTTGCCTGACGCTCGCCACACGCGAGCAGCATATCCGGCGCGAGAAAGCGACCTCCAACATCTGCACCAACCAGGCGCTGATCGCCCTCATGGCGACGGTGTTCATGAGCGTGTACGGGAAGCAGGGGCTGCGAGAGCTCGCCGAGCAGAATCTCGCCAAGGCGCACTACCTGAGCAGCCAGGTCACGCCGCGCTTTACCGGCCCGTTCTTTAACGAATTCGTCGCGTCATCAAATGGCCGCTCGCCGGTCGAGATCAACCACGCTCTGCTGAAGAAGAAGATCATCGGCGGGCTGCCGCTGAAGCAATGGTATCCGGAGCTGGAGAACGGCATGCTCCTGTGCGCCACGGAAATGACCAGGCGCGAGCAGATGGATGAAGTGGGCCGGGCGTTTCAGGCCGTCGAGCGTGTTGCATGATCACCAAGGTCCGCTCCCATATCACGCAAAATGAACCGCCGCTTTTTGAGCGCAGTTCGCCCGGGAAGAAGGGGTATCAACTACCCGTACTCGACGTGCCGCCTGTAGATGCCGTTGCGGCGCTGGGCGCGGCGAATGTGCGCCCGGAGATTGATGGCTTCCCGGAAGTCAGCGAAGTGGAGGTCATCCGCCACTTTACGCGGCTTTCTACCTGGAACTACGCCATCGACCTGGGGATGTATCCGCTCGGTTCCTGCACCATGAAGTACAACCCGCGGGTGAACGAACTGGTGGCCCGGCTCGATGGCCTGGCCTGGGCGCATCCGTATCAGCCGGAGACCCTCGCGCAGGGGGCGATGGAGATCATGGCCCGGCTGGAGGCCGCGCTGGCCGAGATCACGGGCATGGATGCGGTCACGCTACAGCCCGCGGCGGGCGCCCACGGCGAGCTGACGGGTATCCTGCTGATTCGCGCCTTGCTCGAAAAACGCGGCAACCCGCGCCGCAAGATTCTGGTTCCCGATTCGGCGCACGGCACCAATCCGGCTACCGCCGCCACCGCCGGTTACGCAGTCGAAAACATCCCCTCGAACGAGCGCGGCATGGTCGACGTGGCGGGCCTGGAACGCATCGTCGACAAAGACGTCGCGGCGCTCATGGTCACGAATCCGAATACGCTCGGCGTCTTCGAAGAGAATATCAAGAGCATAGCGGAGATCCTGCACAAAAAAGGCGCGCTGCTCTACATGGACGGCGCCAATATGAACGCGCTCGTGGGAATTGCAAAGCCCGGGGATTTCGGCGTCGACGTCATGCATCTCAATCTGCACAAGACGTTCTCCACGCCTCACGGAGGCGGCGGGCCCGGCGGCGGTCCCGTCGCGGTGAAAAAGATCTTTGAACCGTTTTTGCCCCTGCCGCGGTTGAAGCACGCGCGGAACAAGTGGAGCTTTGACTATAAGCGGCCCCGCTCCATCGGACGGGTGCGCGCGTTCTATGGCAACTTCGGCGTCATGGTCCGCGCCCTGGCCTATATCCTGGCGCACGGCGGAAACGGCTTGCGCAACGCGACCGTGGACGCGGTTCTGAACGCCAATTACCTGCGTAAGAAGCTCGAACCGCATTACGATCTGCCCTACAAAGCCCCCAACATGCACGAAGTGGTGTTCAGCGACGAACGCCAGGCCAAGCGCGGCGTGCGCACCGGTGACATAGCCAAGCGCCTGATCGACTACGGCTTCCATCCCTATACCGTGAGCTTTCCGTTGATCGTACATGGCGCGCTGATGATCGAGCCGACCGAAACCGAGAGCAAGCTCGAACTGGACCTGTTTGTGGAGGCCATGACCTCCATAGCCGGTGAAATCGACACCGACCCCGAACTGGTTCGCACCGCTCCCCATAGCACCCGGACCAGCCGGGTTGACGAGGTCACAGCGGCCCGGCGCCCCATCCTGCGATGGAAACCCGGCGAGACCGCGAGCAAGGCAGCGGACTAAAACCCCTTGCAGGGCGTAGTATGCTGGAATTAAGGAGACCCGAATGGGCTGCGGCAGTGTACCTCCGATTTCGACCGAGATCCGAGCCGGCGCGCGGAAGGTCTTCTGTGTCAAATTCCAGCGCGAAATGGAGGGTCTGGATGAGGTTCCGTTCGAAGGCCACCCGCTGGGCCAGAAAATCTACGAAAATGTCTCCAAAGAAGCCTGGAAAATGTGGGTTGAGCACATGAAAATGCTCATGAATGAATACCGTCTGAACTTGGGAACCGCTGAAGCGCAGGAATTTCTCCTCAAGCAGATGGATGACTACTTCTTCGGCGAAGGCGCTGCCCTTCCGCCGGACTTCGTGCCGCCGCGGCAAAAAAATTAGCTCCTTCGCCTACTGAATCCCGCTAGTCGAGATTTTTTCCGAGCCCCGAAAGGGGCCTGAATACAGGTGTGTCCATGTACCGTATTTGCTTTCTCCTGTTCGCCACTGCCGTTAGTTTTCTGACAGGCTGCGCGACGCCCGTAGCGGTGCGCGGCTTGTCGTCACAGCTCGTCGTCACCCAGCGCGCGTATGTGATCTCTTTGCACAGCTACTTTGTCGCCGTCGAGAAATTTGCCGACGCACAGGCAAAGATCGCTACCGCCCGGATCGATGAACTCACCGCCCAAATCGACCGGGAATACGGAACGCGTGCCAACGCGACCCTTGGAGGGACGCTCACGCCGGAGGCGCGCCAGAAAGTCCTCGACGAACTCATGCGAGAGGTCTCAACCAACACCGGCGCCGACCTTCCCCTCAAGCGCAAAATTACTGACGCGGTGGCCAGTCTGAAGAAACAGGATCAGGAACTGGAAGGGGCTTACCAGGTGATCGTCACCGCGTCGGAGAAACTCGATGAATATATCCGGCTGAAGAAGGCCGATGAAACAGCGCTCGGGCCGCTGATACAGGCCGTTGGCGGGAGCAACCAAAAAATCCTCGCCATCGTGGACGCGATTACAGCACTCACCCAAGACCTCACCCAAACGGTACCAAAGGCACAACCATGACGATCGATGAACTCTTTACGCAGCTAAATGACCTGTCCGCCAAGCTGGAATCGGCTCCGGATGATGAGGCTACGGCCAGCCTGCGGATACTGATTCTGCAACTCAACAAGCAGATGATCGCGGAAGGTTTCGACCCGCTCGCTGCCCTGGACTCGGTGGCTCCTGTGCAGGTTGAGCAACTTCGCCTTCTGATGCCGCAGGTCGACGAGGCAATCGCCACGGAAAAAAATCGCGTCCAAATGATTGGAACCATCATTTCGCTGGCGAAGATCGCGCTGCGCGCCGCCGGAGTGACTCTGCCCGCTGGTTTTTAGCGCCGTATCACCGGAAGCGCGGTAGCGATTTCAAATTTCAGACAGCCGTGCGCCTGGCGCAGTGCGGCTTCGACGCCGGCGGGAGAATCGCCGCGAGCAAAGATGAAACCCAGATAACTGGCGCCCTCTGGCAGGGGCAGGATCTTTTGCCCTTCCTTCGCCGTGATCACGACCTCTTCCACGCCAGCCACCGCGGACGCCTGCTCGACGCCCTCCACGCCCTCGTAAAGGCCGCCCTTCGGGATGGGAATCATCATCACGCCGCTGGCGGGATCGCTGAGCTGTGCGGCCGAGACGTCCTCGCCCACGGCGTGCCGCAGGATCAGTTCCTCGAGTGACATGCCCGCATCAAACCGCAGCGCGCGTGCGCACAGCCCGCCGATGGGTCTGGCGGCCACTTCGAGCACCCATGCGCCCTGGCGGTTCAACCGAAGCTCGGCGTGAATCGGCCCGTGCGCGAGGCCCAGAGCGTGAACCGCGCGGTTGACGGCTTCGACGAGCAGCGTTTGCGTTTCGGCACTCTCTCGTGAGGGCGTCACATAAATCGTTTCTTCGAATACCGGACCATCCAGGGGATCGGGCTTGTCAAAGATAGCCAGGACCTGCAATTCGCCGGCGGTGACGAGCCCTTCGATCGAGAACTCGCGGCCTTCGATGAAACTCTCTATCTGGATAAACCGGTTCTGTTCTTCGCGCAGGATGAGCACGTCGCTCGTCTCGAGGATGGTTCGGATGCGCTCGAAGGCCTCGACGAATTCTTCTGCGTTGTTGGCCCGGATCACTCCGCGGCTGGCTGAGAGTCCAAGCGGCTTCAGCACGCAAGGAAACGGGGCATGATCAGCCACGTCGGCAGGATTCTCGGTGATCGCCACGCGGAAAAACTCTGGAACGGGAAGGCCGGCTGCCTGGAATCGCTGGCGTGCAAGGTACTTGTCACGGCATCGAGCGACCGCCGCCGGCGAATTGTATGGAATTCCGAGGGCTTCTGCCGCTAGCGCTGCGATCAGCGTAGGCCGGTCGGCAACGGCGACAACACCGTCAAACCGGCCCTCGGCCGCGAGCGTATCGCGTGAACTGACGGGATCCTCGAAGCGCACGGGAATGGCGTGATCGCCCCAGGGATCTTTCAGCACGTGGCAACGGTCGGTCGCGAGCACCAGGTCGAACCCGAGTTGGCGCGCCGCGTCAGCGAAGGCACGAGTCTGATACCCGGTGGTGGCGGCTACCAGCAATACGCGAGGCACCATCCCATGTTACGCTCCGGCTTCGGCTCGAGCAGGCACTTCGCTGGACAAGCGGCGCTCGCGTAGCATCCAGGCTCCCAGGATCAGAGTGCCGATCAGAATGATTTGAAACGTTCCCGATGGCAGGAACTTATAGAACGGCGTCAATGCAAATATGGCCAGGGTTCGCAGGATTGCGAGGGGCGCTCTGCGAGCCATCAAGAATACCGGCAGGATCAATGTGCCGTCGGCAATTGTGGTGTGCGGGTTGATCAGCACACCGCCAATAAGAACCGCTGCGAGAGCGATCTCCAATGACCCTTTGTAGATGACGTACCAACTCAGGAGCACGATGACTGCGATGGATGCAATCAGCCATGCCGGATGATTGTAGAAGAGCCCCTTCAAATTGACCATGTTCCAAGGGTATGGATCCATCCGCAAGTCCTGAAGAGCCAGGCGGTAGTGCTCGATCCAATGCGAACCTCCGGCGATGTAAGAGGCAGCCAGCGCAATCAAGGCGACACAGGTGATTCCCGGTAATGTTCGCCAGAGTCTCTTATGGAAGATCATTAACGGCAGTAACAAGAACAGGTGAAACTTGATGAGGCACAAACCGAACAGGACGCCCGCCCAGAACTGTCTGCCGGCTTTCAGGCAGCGGTAGGCTCCGAGCAATATGACCAGTAAGAAAGCCAGGTCCTGACCCACCGTAAAATTGGTTGCCAAGGGCAAATACCACGCGCAGGCAGCGGCAGCGATCCACTTATCATCGGGCCACATCCAGATGAAAACACCGACAGCAACCAGGCCCAAAATGCGCCACAGTATCAGCGCGGTCAGGAACGGCAATTGCGCCAAGGGCCACATCAAGAGCGCGTAGAAAGGCGGCCTGATGAAGATCAGGTTTTCCATGACACAGCCCATGGCTCGCCTTTCGACGTCGAATGCGGCCTCGGGCGAGTAGAGTTGGGGCTTCCCGGCAAGCGCGCCACCGGCATAGAAGGCAGAGAAGTCCGTCGCACAAACTCTCAGGTCATACGATAGGTGATCGAAGATATAAGCCCGCAGTAAGATCCCGCTGACAATGATAAGAGCGAGAGTCAAATTGCGCACGATCCGGCGCCTTCTGGCCGCATCGATGTCTGGTGCCGGTGTATCTGTGCTAGCCAAGTTCGTCCTGTCTCAACATAACAGCTTTCAGCCACTTGCAGGCACACTTACTGACCTGTATAAGATGAGTGGCTAACTTAGGTTATAGAAGAGCAACCTGCTCTTCCGTAGGTTCCGCTCAACAGTACCAGGGCTCATTGAGATACGGAATCGTGGCGCGCGAGGCCAGTTGGAAATCGGGCGGCCGGCCGTTGGCCAACTCCCAGATCCTGCCGAAAATCTCGGACCGCGTGGCCTTGCGGCGCTCTTCGTGCTGAATCAGTTTCTGAATGTCGGCGCAGAGCTGGTCGAGCTTCGGATCGCGGTGCCGCCATTGGTGCGAGAGTGCGGCTGGGTCGAAGGGTCCCGCCAGTTCTCGGATTTCGGGCAATTCCAGAAGCCGTGATCCGGCCGGAATCAACAGGCGCATAGCGAGCTGGATGGGACCGACATTCTCGACCAGATCCAGATCGACCAGGAGCTGTAGCAGCTCGCGGTATCCATCCCACGTGGTCCACGGGGTGAACGTCACCAACGTCGGCGCGAGCGTCAGCCCGCTCTCGCGCACGATCCTCACAGCCTCGACAAAATCCGCGCGCGTGTGACCCTTGGCGAGCTTCTCGAGCACCGCGTCCTCAATGGATTCCGCCGCGCTGGTCACAAACAGGCAGCCAGTCCGCTTCAGCACCGGCAGCAACTCCCGGTGACGCAGCAGGTGCTCGATCTTTATCGTGACGTCGTACGTGATCGACGGATGCTCCGCATGCAGGGATTCGACAATCGCCGCCGCGTGCCCCGGCCCGTTGAAGAAATCCGGATCGCCGAAGGTGATGTGCTGGGCCCCGGCCGCCACTTGCTGCCGGATATCCTCCAGCACCACCTTGCGCTCGACCACGCGAAACACTCCGTTATAAACCGGAACCACCGGACAGTGCCGGCACAGGTGCTTGCAGCCGCGGCTGGCCTCGGTGTAACCGGCAATCCGCTCCTCGCCGTTCACCAAGAGTTTCGCGTACCGCGTCAACGAAGGCAGGCCGGCCCGATCCGGCGTCAGAAACTGCTGACGGTCGAGCGAAATCAAGGGCGGCTGCCCGTTGCTCCCTCGCCCCAACCTGCCCGCAAGGTCCAGCAGGCCCTGTTCGAACTCCCCGCCCAAAATCGCGTGAATGCCAAGTTCCCGCAAGTAGGGCTCGTTCATGGGCGCATAGAGCCCAAAACAACAAAGCTGCACCCGCGGATTCAGGGCCCGCACCTTCTCGATTACGTTCACAGCCAGACGGGTGGCGGTGTGCATGGGAAGGTAAAACGCCACCAGGTCCGCTTCAGCCACCGACGCCCGCGGCAGCGGACTGCAAGCCAGGTCGACACACGTCACCTCGTGCCCGTCCGCACGCAGCCAGGCGGCGGGGGAGGCCAAGCCAAAAGGCTGCCGGCCCATTTCGTACGTCGAGATGAGGACGATTTTCAACAAGTTGCACCCTTATTATCGCTCCGGCACTCTATATAAATGAGTTGTTACAATAGGGTTGACTTTACCCATGCTGGCTACCAAGACCCTGACCGAGGAGATCTGCGACCTTAAGGTAGAACGCCGCGCCGTCCTGCTCGCCCACCACTATCAGGAGGCGGAGATTCAGGAGTTGGCCGACTGGGTGGGGGATAGCTTGGAGCTGGCTCGCAAAGCGCGCGACTTCGATGGCGATGTGATCGCGTTTTGCGGGGTGTGGTTCATGGCAGAGACGGCCAAGGTTCTGAACCCCAACCGGATTGTGGTGGTTCCCGATCGCAACGCCAGTTGCAGCCTGGTGGACAGTTGCCCGGCTGAGCCCGTACGCGCCTACCGGCGGCTGCATCCGGATCACGTCATCGTCAGCTACATCAACACGTCGATCGAGGTGAAGGCGGAGAGCGACATCCTGTGCACATCGCGCAATGCGGTGCAGGTGGTCAACTCAATTCCCCTCGACAAGACCATTCTATTCCTGCCGGACCAGAATCTCGGCAACTACGTTCAACAGCAGACGGGCCGCCAGAACATGAAGATCTGGCAGGGGACCTGTATCGTGCACGCGACGTTCCCGGTGCGGCGGCTGATCGCCGCGAGCGAGGCGCATCCGGGTGCGAAGATCGTTGCCCACCCCGAATGCCCGAAAGCGGTGCTGGATATGGCCGATTTCGTCGGATCGACGTCAGCCATCATCAACTGGTGCGTGCATAGCCCCGCCCGGGAATTCATTGTCATGACCGAGAGCGGCGTGGGCCATTCGCTGCACAAACTGGCGCCGGAGAAAAAGTTCTACTTCGTAGCCAACGAAAACTGCAATTGCAGTGAGTGCCCGTACATGCGCATGAACACGCTCGAAAAGCTGCGGGATGCGTTACTCTACCTGGAGCCGCGCGTGGACTTGACCGGCGACCTGATGCGCAGGGCCCGGGTGCCGCTCGACCGTATGCTCGCCCTAAAGTGAGCCTGTATGGACACCACCCGGCTCGTCGATTCGTTCGGACGAGCTCATGACAATCTCCGGATCAGCGTAACCGACCGGTGCAATATCCGGTGCTTTTACTGCATGCCGGAGAGTGGCGTCCAGTTCATGGAGCGCGGCGAGATCCTGTCGTTTGAAGAGATCGAGCGTTTCGTGCGCGTGGCGGTGCAGTTGGGAATCACCAAGCTGCGGGTCACCGGTGGCGAGCCGCTGGTGCGCCGGGATCTGGCGGTTCTCATCCGCAACCTGTCGGCGATTCCGGGTATCCAGGATCTCGCGCTCACAACCAACGCCGTGCTGCTCGCGGAGATGGCAAAGCCCCTCTACCAGGCGGGCCTGCGCCGCATCAACATTCATCTCGATACGCTCGATCGCGAGCGCTTCCTGAAGATTACCCGGCGCGACGATCTCGGCAGAGTTCTCGCGGGAATTGAGGCCTGCCTCCAGCTCGGTTACGGCCCGGTCAAGTTGAATGCCGTGGCGGTGAAAGGGCTCACCGAGCCCGACATCGTTCCGCTGGCGCATTTCTGCAGGGACCGCGGCATCGAGCCGCGATTCATCGAGTTCATGCCGCTCGATGCGCAGAAGATATGGGATCGGACCCGGGTGCTGAGCGCGGACGAGATCATCCAGGTGTTGTCGCGCGAGGTCTCGCCCCTGGTGGATATTCCGGATCGTGATCCGCGCGCCCCCGCTACGGAGTATCGTTATGCGGATGGTGGCGGGCGGGTCGGCTTCATCGCGTCGGTGACGCGGCCTTTCTGCCTCAACTGCAATCGCCTCCGCCTGACTTCCGACGGCAAGCTGCGCTACTGCCTGTTCGCCATTGAGGAAGCCGATGTGAAGTCCCTGCTTCGCTCGGGTGCATCGGATGACGAGATCGCCCGGCTGATCCGCTCCAACGTGCAGGCGAAATGGATCGGCCACGAAATCAACAGCACTCGATTTGTGCCGCCACCGCGGCCGATGTACGCGATCGGAGGCTGACAAGCCGGCGGGCTGACCCGGCGATCCACATCTCCAGCCGTGAGATGTGCTTTCCACGAAAGACCGGAGGTACACAACGTGCCGAACAGCACTGCGCTGGTCCATGTGCCCGCTCTGGCGTCATCCGTTGAACGGCGCATTTACGTGATTCGGGGGCACAAAGTGATGCTCGATGTGGATCTCGCCGAGCTATACGGTGTCCCGACCAAGCGGCTCAATGAACAGGTGAAACGCAACCGGAAGCGATTTCCCGAGGATTTCATGTTCCGGCTCAGAACGGCCGAGGCCAGGGCGGTGATGGAAGTAAGGTCGCAAATTGCGACCTTAAAGCGCGGCCATCACCGCAAGTATTTGCCGTACGTCTTCACCGAACAGGGTGTGGCGATGCTTTCGAGTGTGCTGAACAGTGACCGCTCCATCGCGGTGAACATTGCGATCGTGCGCGCCTTTGTGAAGCTACGTGAGATTTCGGCGCGAAACAAGGAGCTTGCGCGGAAGCTGAAGCAGATGGAGAAGAAATACGACTCTCAATTCAGGAAGGTGTTTCAGGCCATCTATCAATTGATGGAGCCGCCACCCGAGCCCGTTCGAGGGCGCCACATCGGGTTTAACGCCGATCACAGCCAGCGCGTTTAAGGTCGCAATTTGCGACCTTAAACCTGCAGCCGTCCCGCGGCCCACACGCAAGGCGGATGGCTGTGCCACTATAGAATTCTCGATGAAAATCGCGCTGGGACAGATCAATACAACGGTTGGCGATCTTGCCGGCAACGTCGATCACATGGCGTCGACGGCGCGAGAGGCTGCCGCCAAAGGAGCAGACCTGCTCGTCTTCCCGGAACTGTCCATCACCGGCTATCCGCCGCGCGACTTGGTCGAGAAGCCGACATTCGTCGAGCGCTCGGAGCAGCAGGTGGCTTGCCTCGCCTCCGCGACCGCCGGCCTGCCGTTGCGCATTATCTGCGGATACGTGGGCCGGGCGCCATCCTCCGCCGGCAAACGAGCAACCAATAGCGCCGCGATCTTGCAGAAGGGTGACGTGGTGTTCCGGCAAACCAAAATGCTGCTGCCGACCTACGACGTCTTTGATGAAGCGCGCTACTTCATGCCCGCCGAACATCAAAAGCTCTGGGTATCCGGCGATACTCGCGTAGCCCTCACAATTTGCGAGGACGCCTGGAACGACAAACAATTCTGGGAGCGCCAACTCTACCGGCGCGATCCGGTTGACGAGCTGATTGCGGCCGGCGGCCAGGTTCTGATCAGCATCAACGCCTCGCCGTACCATATGGGCAAACGCGCCCTGCGCCGCAAGATTTTCACCACCGCAGCACGGCATCACGGTGTGCCCCTGGTCTACGTGAATCAGGTCGGCGGCAATGATTCGCTGATCTTCGACGGCACCAGTTTTGCCGTGAACCGGGAGGGCCAGGTAATCGCGTCCGCGGCTTCCTTCCAAGAGGACCTGGTTTTCGTCGATCTCGCCACGAACCAAGGAGACCAACATCAAAACCTGGCGGATGAATGCGAGGCGGCGTATGAAGCCTTGGTGCTGGGCACGCGCGACTACATTCGAAAATGCGGGTTCCGGGGCGTGCTTCTGGGGTTAAGCGGCGGCATCGACTCATCGCTAACAGCGGTGATTGCGGCGGATGCCGTGGGCGTGGAAAACGTCGTGGGTGTCGGCATGCCCGGTCCTTTTTCGTCCGCGGGAAGCGTCGAGGACGCGCGCTCGCTGGCGGCGAACCTGGGCATCCGCTTCGAGCTGGCTTCCATCAAGCCGGTGTACGAGGAGTATCTCAAGACACTGGATCCGCTCTTCGCCGACGCGCCGCGTGATGTGACCGAAGAGAATCTGCAGGCCCGTCTGCGCGGCGTAACGCTGATGGCTCTGTCGAACAAGTGGGGCGCGATGGTGCTGACCACTGGAAACAAGAGCGAGCTGGCCGTCGGGTACTGCACCCTGTACGGCGATATGTGCGGCGGCCTCGCGGTGATCAGCGATGTGCCGAAGACGCTGGTCTACTTGCTGGCGCGGGTGGCGAACAAGCGCCATCCGGGCGCGATACCGGAAGCGGTCTTTGAGAAGGCGCCCTCGGCCGAACTGCGGCCGAATCAAAAAGACACCGATTCGCTTCCGCCTTATGACGTTCTGGATCCGATCCTGGGCCTGTACGTGGAAGAGGACGCATCTCCACGGCAAATATCAGAACAGCTCGGCGTGCCGCTCGAACTGGTGAAGCAAATCATCAATCAGGTCGACCGGAACGAGTACAAAAGGCAGCAGGCCGCTCCAGGCCTCAAGGTGACCTCGAAGGCATTCGGCATTGGGCGGCGTTTTCCCATTGCACAAAAATACACGGAATGAAAATCAACGCCATGCCGTTGCGATCTGTGTGGCTTTCTGGCGCGTGCTCGCTCTTTCTGATCGCGGGCGCGGCGCTCGTGTTGTCACAGCCGGTTCCTCCCGAACGAGTGGGTCCGCTCCCGGGTGGCGGCTTCCTGCTGAACAGCGGCTGGCGTCTCACGCCGGCTGGGACCCAGGTGCCGCTCGATACGTTTCCGATGTCGTCTGCGCTCGCGCCGGACGGCCGCTACCTGCTGGTGCTGAACGGCGGGTACAATCCGCCATCTATCAGCGTTCTCGATACCACCTCGGTGCGCGAGACCTCACGGGTTCCGGTGGCGGATGGCTGGCTCGGCCTGACCTTCTCGCCCAAAGGGGATCGCGTCTACGTGGGCGGAGGCTCGCGGGCCGCGGTGTTCGAGTTCAGTTATGCTCAAGGCGTACTGCAGCCGGCGCGCACCTTCGTCGTGGTGCCCGAGGAGAAAAGAACGAATCGCGATTTCATCGGCGACATCGCGATCTCGCCCGACGGGCGGCTTATCTATGCGGCCGACCTCTATCATGACTCGGTCGTGATCATCAATCCGCAGTCCGGAATGGTGATCGAACGGATCAAGACCGGCCGGCGCCCCTATCGGATTCTGTTTCACCCGGATGGCAAATCGTTCTTTGTGACCAGTTGGACCGACGGCACGCTGGCCCAGTACCAGGCGGAAAGCGGCAGCCTTATGGCCTCTCTGCGGATCGGACCCCATCCCACCGACATGGTGTGGCGCAGTGGCAAAAACGAACCCGCTGAAGGCGAACCGTCGTGGGTGGCGCGGCTCTTCGTCTCGGCGTCGAATACCAACAGCGTTTACACCGTGGGCGTCTCGGCGTCGAACGAAATGCAAGTCGTCGAGTCCATCAATGTGGCGATGACCCCGCGGCAGCCGCTTGGGATGACGCCGAGCGCGCTGGCCCTGGCAGCGGACCACAGCCGCCTGTACGTGGTTTGTTCCGATGCCAATGCCGTGGGGGTAGTAGATGTTTCCCAGGACCGCAGTGATGTGCTCGGCTTCGTTCCCACTGGATGGTACCCCACGGCGGCGCGTAGCCTGAGCGACGGCAGACTCGTGGTGTTGAATGGCCGCGGGCTGCGCTCGTTTCCCAATCCGAAAGGCCCGAGCCCGGTGCGCAGCACCGAATCCGCATATCTGGGGGTGAGTTCTGTCGAATATGTGGGCCGGATCCAAACCGGCACCGCTTCGTTCGTCGATCCCGTTACGGACGCTCAACTGCGCGAGTACTCCAAAACCGTGCTGGCGAACTCGCCGTATCGCGATGCGCGCCTGGATGACGCGGGGACGGGAAACGCCGGACCAATTCCCAGCCGCCCGGGCGTGGCAGCACCGATAGAAAACGTCATCTACATCGTGAAAGAGAATCGCACCTACGATCAGGTGTTGGGCGATATGAAGGAAGGCAATGGGGACGCCTCGCTGGTGCTCTTCGGTGAGCAGATCACTCCGAACCATCACAAGCTGGCGCGTGAATTCGTCTTGCTGGACAATTTCTACGTCAACTCCGACGTGAGCGCGGACGGCCACAACTGGTCTACCGCAGCCATCGCTTCCGATTACGTGCAGAAGATGTGGCCCAACAGCTATGCAGGCAGGCGCAAGCTTTACGACTACGAGGGCCAGGAGCCTACTGCGTTACCCGCTGCCGGCTACTTGTGGACGAACGCCGCAGCCGCCGGGATCACGATGCGAAACTACGGGTACTACGTGAACAATCGCAAATCCCCTGCTGCCGGCGAGACCCAGGTCGAATCGGTGCGCGATCCCGTTCTGCGAACCGTAACGAACTCTCAGTATCGAGGCTTCGACCTGAATTATCCGGATGTCGAGCGCGCCAAGGTCTTTTTGCGCGACTTGGCGGAGTTTGAAAAAACCGGCCAGATGCCCCGGCTGATTTTCATGCGGCTGGGGAACGACCACACCTACGGCGCCACGCCCGGACGGCCCGCCCCGCTCTCTTTGGTGGCCGATAATGATTACGCGCTGGGCATGATCGTCGAAGGCGTCTCGCATAGCCGCTGGTGGCCCAAGACCGCGATCTTTGTTCTGGAAGACGACGCGCAAAATGGCCCGGACCACGTCGATTCCCACCGCTCGGCGGCTTTCGTCCTATCGCCTTACGTCAGGCGGCGTGCGGTGGACAGCAGCATGTATAACACAACATCCGAGCTGCGAACCATCGAGCTGATTCTGGGCCTCAATCCCATGACGCAGTTCGACGCCGGAGCCCGGCCCATGCATGCGGCGTTCCAGGCCGCACCCGATCTGGCGCCGTACACCGCCGAGAAACCACGCATCGCTCTGGATGAACGGAATCCGGCGGCGTCTCCTGCCGCAGCTCGTTCATCGCGGCTCGACTTCAGCGAAGAGGACCGCATCGACGACAACGAGCTGAATGATATCCTGTGGCTAGCGGTTCGCGGCAGTCCGGCTCCGCCTGCACCTACACGCAGTTACTTCGCGCGATAAATATGCCCCAGATCTATCTGTGCTTTCTCTGGCACATGCACCAGCCCTTCTACAAGGACCTGGTCACCGGAGAATACAATCTGCCCTGGACGCGCTTGCATGCGCTCAAAGACTACTACGGCATGGTGCGCATCCTGGAGGAATTCCCGAAGGTGCACCAGACGTTCAACCTGGTGCCATCAATGATGCAGCAGGTGGCTGAATATGCGACAGGAAAAGCGCGCGATCCCTTTCTGGACTCTGCCGCCAAGCCGGCTGAGGCGCTGACGGATGAAGAGCGGGATCTGATTCTCAACCATTTCTTCCACGCCAATCCGGACCGCATGATCCGGCGCTTTCCCCGTTACGGCGAACTCCATGAGGCGCGCCGGGCGCAAAAGGATGCGGCCTATGCCAAGATGGCCTTCGCCGCGCAGGAATTCAGGGATTTGCAGGTTCTCTCGCAGCTCGCGTGGTTTGATGAAGAGTTTCTGGAAAACGATCGTGAGATCCAGGCCCTCATCCAGAAAGGGCGCAACTTCGATTTGGCCGACCAGGGGTTGATGCTCGAAAAGCAGAAGGAGATTCTGGGGCTCGTGATCCCGGCTTATCACTGGGCCGTGGAATCGGGCCAAGTCGAAATTTCAACCACGCCATACTATCATCCGATCCTGCCTCTGTTGTGCGACTCCAACATTGCGTCGGTCTCGCATCCCGGTGTTCCCTTGCCGCGCCGTTTCCGCCAGCCCGAGGACGCCGCGCATCAGCTTCGGCTGGCGCGCGAGTTCATCAGCTCCGAGTTCGGCCGTGCTCCGGTCGGCCTGTGGCCCTCGGAAGGCTCAGTTTCGGATGAAGTCTTCGATCTGGCCGCGAAAGCCGGCTTCGAGTGGGCCGCTACCGACAGCGGCGTTCTGGATCGTACCATCGGCCGCGGCAGCGGGGTCGACGGACTCTACCGGCCCTATCGCTGGACGCAGCAGAGCCGCACCCTCCACGTCATCTTCCGCGATCATTTCCTGAGTGACCTGATTGGATTCGTGTATTCGCGTATGGACAGCCGCGAAGCCGCCGGGGACTTTCTCGCACGCATTCGCGAGAACTGCCGCGGAATTCTGGCGGGCGGCCGCGACGCGCTGGTGCCCATTATTCTGGATGGGGAAAACGCCTGGGAATACTATGAGCGCAACGGAAGGCCTTTCCTGCGCGAACTGTATCGGCGCATCTCAGACGCCACCGATATGACCGCGCTGACCGTTCACGAAGCTCTGGCGCGGATACCGTCTGAGCCGCTGGATCACATTTTTCCCGGCTCGTGGATCAACGCGAATTTCGACGTTTGGATTGGCGCCGAGGAAGACAATGAAGCGTGGGAATGCCTGTTGGATGCCCGCCAGGCATATGACAACGCGCAAGGCGTGAGCGAGGAGAACAAGCGGCTGGCATTTGAAGAATTGATGATTGCCGAAGGCAGCGACTGGTGCTGGTGGTACGGCCCCGAACACGACTCGCCCGACCGGCCGGATTTCGACCGGCTGTATCGAAGCCATCTGGCGAACGTTTACCGCGCCCTCGGCCAGCAGCCGCCGGAGAGGCTCTCGCGGCCCATTCTGAAAGTCTCTGTCCAGGAATTCCACGCCGATCCAACCGGCTTTATCCACCCGGTGATCGACGGGCAGGTGACCTCCTACTTCGAGTGGCTGGGCGCGGGTTTGTATCGGGCCGACTCCCGCTCGGGCGCCATGCATGGCCGCCAGTTTCTGGTGCGCGAAGTGCATTATGGCACCGACGGCGCCGCAGCCTTTCTGCGTGTGGATTTCGACCGCCGCCCCGAGGAGATGACCGGCGGGCTTGAACTGCGCGTGCGATTTTTGGAAGCGTCGGGCCTGCCGGAGCCGGTGGTGATTCACGTCGAGCGTGGCGTCACGCACGCAACCCCACCCGAGGTCAAAGTGGCGCTGCGGGAACTGCTCGAGATCGAAGTTCCTTTGCGCTTGATTCGCGCACAGGCGGGCGCCCCGCTGCGCTTTCAAATTTCGCTGTGGCAAGGCGGCTTGCCGGTAGGCACGCTCCCGCACGACGGCACGCTCCAGTTGTCTACGGCTGAACCTTTGGAATGGACAGTTTGATGCGGAAAAGCGGGCGCTGTTTCCGCCGCCCCGGGCGAGTCACATTTTGTAGCGCCCGAGGTCCTCGTCGTTCAAGCCCTCGAGCCAGCGGCGCAACTCTTCGTTGTTGATTTTGTCCGACGTCGTGGAGGCGAGCTTGGAATTCTTGAGCACCGCGTCTTCGACAAAGATCGGGCAATCCAGCCGCAGGGCTAGCGCGAGAGCATCGCTCGGACGTGAATCCACCGAGATCAGCTCGCCGTCGTGCTCCAGCCAGATGACGGCGTAAAACGTGTCTTCCTTCAGCTCATTCACTACAACCTTGCGGATTCCCGTACGCAGGCCGAGCAGCACGCTTTTCATCAAGTCGTGGGTCATGGGGCGGGGAGTCGAGACCTTTTCGATTTCGAGTGCGATGGCATTGGCCTCGTAGATGCCGACCCAGATGGGAAGCACGGTGTTGCTGCTGACGTCCTTCAAAATGACGATAGGCATGTTCGTAGCCGGGTCCATCATCAGGCCGCGAATTTTCATTTCAACTTCCATACCGCGCCTCCCTCCGCAACCATTACATCACACTCTCGCCCACCAGCGAGTTCGGGCCCGCACGCGTCACGCGCACGTGCAGATACTGTCCCCTGAAGTCCGTCCCGTTGCCATTTTCGTGCACGAAATTTAACGTGCGATTCTGTGACGTGCGTCC
This sequence comes from Terriglobia bacterium, assembly GCA_020073305.1. Lineage (GTDB taxonomy): Bacteria > Acidobacteriota > Terriglobia > Bryobacterales > Bryobacteraceae > QHXW01. The sequence continues at coordinate 81,246 of JAIQFK010000024.1, read as the reverse complement.
GATCCACTGTCCCATTGCCTGGTTGCGCCCTTCCACCAGCACTTCCTGCACGGCCCCGATGGCTTCCGAATTGCGCCGGATTTGAATGGCTCGCTGCCGCTCTTGCACCATCATCACCCGGCGTGTCTTTTCTTCTTCGGGAATCTGGTCGCTCATAGCCAGGGCCGCCGTATTGGGACGCGGCGAGTATTTGAAGCTGAACAGGGAATCGTACTGGACCTCATCCAGCAGAGCGAGCGTCGCATTGAAATCCGCTTCCGTCTCTCCGGGAAAACCGACAATGATGTCCGTGGTAATGGCGATGTTGCGCCGCGCGTTCTTCAACCACTCGATGCGCCGCATGTATTCGTCCAGTGTGTAGAGCCGGTCCATGGCGTTCAGCACGCGGTTGGATCCGGATTGCACGGGAAGATGCACGTGGTCGCAGAGCACGGGATTGGAATCGATGGCATCCACGATCGCTTTGACGAAGTCGCGCGGATGCGAGGTGGTGAAGCGCACGCGCCGGATGCCGGGGACCTCGCCCACTCGCGCCAGCAGAGTGGCAAAATCCCAGCCTGCCGCGGAGGGATCGCGGTAGCTGTTCACGTTTTGCCCGAGGAGCTGGATCTCGGTGTAACCTGCATCGGCCAGCCTCCGGGCTTCAGCTATGACGCTCTCGCCAGTGCGGCTGCGCTCCGGGCCGCGCGTGAACGGCACCACGCAGTATGCGCAGGATTTGTCGCAGCCTTCAATGATCGTGATATACGCGCGGTGCGGGTTGTCGCGGCGCGTAAACGGCGTCTCGAACGTTTCATCCGTGTCGAGACTCAGGCCGGTTACGCGGCGTTCGCCGGCCTCCAGCTGAACCAGCATCTGCGGCAGCTTGGTGTAGCTCGCTGAACCCGCCACCAGGCTCACGTGCGGCGCGCGTTCAAAGATCTTCTCGCCCTCCTGCTGGGCCACGCATCCAAGCACGCCGAAAACTTTGCCCTTACCGGCATCGCGCTTGAACTGCTGCAAGCGGTTGAACACTTTCTGCTCGGCTTTGTCGCGGATGCTGCACGTGTTGTAAAGGACCAGCCCGGCGGCCTCAGGCGTCTCCACTTGCGAGTACCCTCGCGACACCAGCGTGCCGATGACCTTCTCCGAGTCATGCGCGTTCATCTGGCAGCCGAAGGTCTCGATGTAGAAGGTCTTTGCAGTCACGTTTTTCTATTTTAACCCGATAGCGTTGAGAGAAGAATTGGACCAGCCGCCGCCCCCTTTGCATGGACACGGTGCTTAAGCGTCAGGGCATGCGTTTGGCGGTTACGATGACTCGCGACCAGGAGCGTACTTTGTGACGGTCTGTGCCCGGGAGCGCAAATGTCTATTCGGTGGCATCGAGTCGGACCAGATGCGCAACAGCCCTATCGGGCAGATGGTGGCATCGTGTTGGCTCGAGATCCCGAAACATTTCCCGAATGCCGCTCTGGATGAATTCGTGATCATGCCAAATCATCTTCACGGCATCGTCTTATTAGACGTAGTGGCCGGGCACGCCCGGCCACTACCGGTGATCATCGGATCGTTCAAATCCGCAGTCAGCCGGCAAGCCGGCTTCTGTGTCTGGCAACGCAGTTACTGGGAACGCATCATCCGCAATGGAGCCGAGCTGAACCAGACCCGCCAATACATTGCACACCATCCCGCGACGTGGTCAACAGACAAAGAGAACCCCACCCACCTGACGTAGTGGCCGGGCATGCCCGGCCACTCCCTCGTGGTACAAATCTCATATGGCCTCGTTCACGATCAAAACACCGCAGCGCGAGTACTGCGCCATCGTGGAGCGGGGCATTCTGGCGCGCATCGCACAGTACATTCCGCAGCGGTCCGGTAAGGTTTTCGTGGTCACGAACCAGGACGTCTGGCGGCACCACGGCGACAAGGCTGTGCGCGGCCTCTCCGGCGTCGCGCACGACGTGCTGTTCCTTCCCGGGGGCGAAGAGCGCAAGCGGCTGGTGAACGTAGAGGCCGCCGCGGAGGAGATGGTTCGCAGGGGGGCAGACCGCACCGGCCTCGTGATCGCCTTCGGCGGGGGAATTGTAACGGACATGGCCGGCTTTCTCGCCGCGATCTTCATGCGCGGCATCCCCGTGGTGCAAGTTCCCACCACGCTGCTGGCTCAGGTGGACGCCGCCATCGGCGGCAAAACGGGCGTCAACCTGGTCGAGGGTAAGAACCTGATGGGGAGCTTTCATCAGCCGCTCACGGTGCTCATCGATCCCGACGTGCTCTCCACGCTGCCGGATCGGGAGTACCGCGCCGGGCTGTTCGAGGTGATCAAGTACGGCGTGATTCGCAGCGCGCCCCTGTTCCAGTTGCTGGTCGAACGGCGTGACGCGGTGCTGGCAAAGGATCCCGCGGTGGTGAACCGCATGATTGAGGAATCGGTGCGCATCAAGGCCGAGGTGGTATCGGCGGATGAGCGCGAATCGGACATCCGGCGCATTCTGAACTTCGGCCACACCTTCGGCCACGCGCTGGAGGCCGAGACGGCGTATGAGCGCTACTTGCATGGCGAAGCCGTCGGGTTCGGGATGTGCGCCGCGGTGCACCTGGCGAGATCTCTCGGGCACGTTGACGCGCTGAATGCGGCCGGCATTCTCGATGCGGTGGACCGCTATGGCCCCATCCCTGGCTTGCACGAGATTCCCGCCGACCGAATCGCGGCCCGCTTGGTCAAAGACAAGAAGACCATTCAGGGGAAAATCCATTTCGTGCTGCCGCGGAAGATCGGCGAAGTTGCGGTTGTATCCGGCGTCGATGATGGAGCGGTGCTTCGGGCGATCCGGTCCGCGCTGGCATGAAAGGCACAACCCCCGCCGGCACTTCCACTCAGCAGGAAGCTTCGCACTGGGTGCGCGAGATGTTCGGGCGCATTGCGCCGCGCTACGACCTTGCCAATCACGTCCTCTCCCTCAACCTCGACCGGCGCTGGCGCAGCGCCACGGTCAAACGCGTGCAGCACATCCTGCGCCAGCCGGGTGCGCGCGTACTCGATCTTTGCTGCGGCACCGGCGACCTGTTAATCGGGCTGCGGTCGAAATCGGCTGCTTCCGTCATGGGTAGCGACTTCTCTCATCCCATGCTCATAGCGGCAAGTGAAAAAACCGCGAGGCGGGGATTCATGTGTCCCTTGTTTGAGGCCGACGCGCTTGTCCTGCCTCTGTCCGACGGCTCTTTCGACCTCATTACCATCGCGTTCGGTTTGCGAAACCTGGTGGATTATCAAGCGGGGCTCGCCGAGATGTACCGCGTGCTGAAACCGTCCGGGATGGTGGCGATTCTCGAGTTCTCGCAACCCGGCGACACGCTGTTCGGCAAGCTGTACGGATTCTACTCGAGGAACATACTGCCCGTAATCGGCGGTGCACTCTCCGGCTCGCGCGATGCGTATACTTACCTGCCGGAATCCATCGGCAAATTTCCCTCAGCCGGCGGGCTGGCAGATCAGATGCGAAACGGTGGATTCCAGGCTGTCGAGTTCATCCGCCTCACGGGCGGCGCGGTCGCGTTGCACCTGGGGACGAAGTAAACGCACTCGCCCGTATACTAAAAAAATGACTCACCCTATCACTCTCATCCCTGGCGATGGCATTGGGCCTGAAGTAGCCGACGCCACCGTGCGCGCCGTGGAGGCCACCGGAGCCGCCGTGGAATGGGAGCGCATGGACGCAGGGGCCAAGGCACTGGCGGAAACCGGTGAGTTGCTGCCGAAGGCCGTGTTCCAGTCGCTTCAGCGCACGCATGTAGGCCTCAAGGGACCCACCGCAACGCCCGTCGCGGGCGGGCACAAAAGCATTAACGTCACGCTGAGAAAGAGACTCGAGCTTTACATTAACTTCCGCCCCGTGCGCACCCTGCCCGGCCTGAAGACGCGATTCCAGGACGTGCCCATTGACATGGTGATTTTCCGCGAGAACACCGAGGATTTGTACTCCGGTCTAGAGCATGAGGTTGTGAAGGATGTGGTGGAAAGCCTGAAGATCATCACGCGAACAGCCTCCATCCGCATAGCCCGCGCTACGTTTCAGTTTGCGCGCCGCGAGGGCCGCAAGAAAGTCACCGCGGTCCACAAGGCCAACATCATGAAATTGAGCGACGGCCTGTTCCTGAGGTGCTGCCGGGAAGTGGCGGCTGAATGTTCCGAGATCTCGTACCAGGAACTGATCGTGGACAACGCTTGCATGCAGCTGGTGATGCGGCCGGAGACTTTCGATGTTCTGCTCCTGCCGAACCTCTACGGCGATATCGTCTCCGATCTGGCCGCGGGCCTGGTGGGAGGTTTGGGAATCGTGCCCGGCGCGAATCTCGGCGAAAAGGACGCCGTGTTTGAGGCAGTGCACGGCACCGCGCCCGATATCGCGGGGCAGGGGAAAGCCAACCCCACGGCTCTGATGCAATCCGCCGCGCTGATGTTAACGCATCTCGGCGAACGCGAGGCGGGTCAGCGCCTGCAGCACGCCATTGAAAAGGTCTACGCCGAAGGGGAACTCCTGACGGCTGACGTCGGCGGCCAGGCTTCCACCTCCGAGTTCACCGACGCCGTGATCGCTAACCTGCGCTGACGCGCGGCCGCTACAGCCCCTTCTTCGCCAGAAACTCGATCAGGTCCACCACGCGGCAGGAATAACCCCACTCGTTGTCATACCAGGAGAGGACGTGGACGAGGTTTCCGTCGAGCACCTTCGTCATGTCGCTGTCTACGATCGAGCTGTTGGGGTTGTGTAGCATGTCACTCGAGACCACAGGGTCTGCGGTATAGGCCAGGATGCCTTTCATCCCATCTTCCGCGGCTGCCTTTAACGCGCTGTTGACTTCTTCAGCGGTCGTCGGCCGGTTGGTCACCACCACAAGATCCACCACGGACACATCCGGTGTGGGTACGCGCATGGAGTAACCGTCGAGCTTCCCTTTGAGATGCGGCATGACCAGGCCGATGGCCTTGGCCGCACCCGTCGTCGTCGGGATCATGTTGATGGACGCCGCGCGCGCGCGCCGCAGATCTTTGTGCGGAAAGTCGAGCACATTCTGGTCGTTGGTGTAGCTGTGGATCGTGGTCATCGATCCCTTTTGAATGCCGAACTTGTCGTCAAGCACTTTCGCCAGCGGCGCCAGGCAATTCGTCGTGCAGGATGCGTTCGAGATGATGTTGTGCTTCTTGGGATCGTACATGTTGTCATTCACGCCCAGCACGATGGTGATGTCCTCATTCTTTGCCGGCGCTGAGATGATGACTTTCTTTACGGTTCCACGCAGGTGCTTGCCGGCGTCTTTCGCTTCCGTAAACCGGCCGGTCGATTCCACGACAATCTGCGCGCCCACCGAAGTCCAATCCAGCTCCGCCGGATCTTTGATGGCGAAAACCTTGATGTGCTTGTTGCCGATGCGCAATCCATCGCCCTCGGCGCTTACCGTCTCTTGCAACGGGCCCAGGACGGAATCATATTTCAAAAGATGAGCGAGCGTCTTGGTGTCGGTGATATCGTTCACCGCCACGAAATCGACGTTGGGATTATGCAAACCCGCGCGGACCACATTGCGACCGATGCGTCCGAAACCGTTGATGCCAACTTTCACAGCCATGTTCTGGATTGTCTCCTCAAGAGGTGGGATTAAGTTTCAGGATAGCAGGGCCGGATGGTCGTTTGGGAAACGGGGAATCAGGAGGGCAACGTCAACGCGCGGCTCCCGCCAAGCGAGGGAGCCGCGCGCGGTGATCTGCCTCGAGCGGAGAGGAAAGCGGCCGGTCGTAGACCAGCATTTCAGCATCTCCACCCGAGGCTCTGGGCTTCCGTCCCCGTGATCTGGCACGAAGGCCAGTCACAGGGCGAGCCTTTCTAGGGGCACCGGAAACCAGCATCACCGGATGAAGCCGCCCGGGGGAGAACGGTCTCATCCTGACGGCGAGCATTGCTGCGCAGCAACGTCGGCGGCATGGGCGAGCACACCGCCGTTTGATTCCAGAATAGGCCCGCCCGTCAAGGGGCCGGAGTCTGGCTGAGACCGAAAGCTCTGAAATGGCAGCACTAACGGAAACGAAAAGACGCGTGAATCACCCCACCGATCCTTCCCCGCCATCCACGCGGATCGTGTTGCCGGTCATCCAATACGTGTTTTGGTGGCACAACACGCCGATGCATTTCGCCACGTCTTCCGGTGTCGTGAGGCGCCCATGAGGATTTCTAGCCTTGGCGAAGCTGAGGAGCTTTTCATGGCCCGGAATTTTGAGCAAGGCGGGCGTCTTGGTCACGCCGGCCATGATGGCGTTGGCGGTGATGCCGTGCGGAGCCAGTTCCAGAGCGAGCTGGCGGATGTGGGCTTCGAGAATCGCTTTGGCCGCGCAAACAGGCCCGTACTGGGGGATGGCTTTTCCGCCGCCCTCGCTGGTCATGGCGTAGATGCGCCCTCCGGAGCCCATCATGTGATGGGCGACCAGGTCCTGCACCCAATAGACCAGGCTGTGCCCCATCACATCGCTGGTCATCTCGATTTGCCGTTGGGTGGCGACCTCTTCGGCTCCGACCAGTGCGCGGAGCGCACCGAAAGCCAAGGAGTGCAGGAGCACGCGGACCGTACCGGGCGTCTTTTCGAATACGCCGCGGATTTGGGTGATGGCGGCGCGGCGCTTCTCCTCATCACCTGCGTTCATATTGAAGAAGACGGCCTCGCGTCCGCGCGCGCGAATCGCCTTCTGTACCTCGTGAGCATGAGCCAACGTCTCGCGGCGATCGAGGTGCACGCCGAAGATATTCATGCCGTGCGCGGCCAGTTCGAGCGCCGTGGCCTCGCCAAAGCCGCTGCTTGCGCCCAATATCAACGCCCAGTGTTGTTCATTCATGTCGTGATTGGTGTTACGGAAATCTCCCTCTGGTCCCCGATGCCTGCTTCGATGCGGATCTCAATCCGCTCGGCGGGCATGATTCGCGGGAACCGTTCTCCCCACTCGACAAGTACGACAGCCTCTTTCTCGAATAGCTCTTCGAGCCCCAGTGCAGCGGCCTCAGCGGCCCGATCCAGACGGTAGAGATCGACGTGGTAGACCTTTTGCTGCTGGCCGTATTCATGAATGAGCGTGAACGTAGGGCTCGAAACGTAGTCGGGATCGGCCGCACCCAGCCCCTTCACAATACCCTTCGCCAGCGTCGTCTTGCCCGCGCCCAGATTCCCGATGAGCAAAACGGCCGCGCGTCGCGGCAGATCGTGCGCCAGTTTTTCCCCGAGCGCGATGGTTTCCTCTTCAGATGTGGTCCTGAATGTGGGCACACTGCTCCATAGCCGCAGGCAGGTATCGCAGCAGATCGGTTGCCATCAGGCACTTCTCTCCCATCTCCCGCGCTCCAATCTCGCCGGAAAGGCCGTGGAGATAGACCGCCGCCGCAATCGCCTGTTCCGGTTCCTGGGGGAACTGCGCGAGGAACCCGGCGATCATCCCAGTGAGAATGTCGCCCGTGCCGCCGGTCGCCATGGCCGGCGAGCCTGTCGGGTTGATCCACACCTGTCCGTCCGGAAAAGCCAGCAGCGTACGATAGCCCTTCAGTACCAGGTGCACTTGACGCTGGCAGGCGAAGTCTCTTGCAATCGCCACGCGATCCTGTTCAATCTCCCGGACGGATAGTCTCACAAGCCGCCCCATTTCGCCAGGATGAGGTGTCAGGACCCGTATCCGCTCATCGCCCCTCCATTGAGCAGAGGCGAGCGCGTTGAGCCCGTCGGCGTCAATCACGGCAGGCTGGGAGAAGTCGACCAGCGCACGCAGCACTACGGAAACGGTCTCAGGATCGGTGGTCAGCCCCGGCCCGATTGCCAGCACGGTTTTGTCTCTGGCGATCGCCGGCAGCACCCCGGATTCAAATGCGCGCATGGAGATGGAGCCGCCCGAGGTTTCAGGGAGCGGCTCCGTCATCAACTCCGGTGCGTGCGATGCGATCACGGGCAAGGCGCGCTCGGTGGAGGCGACGGTCACCAGACCGGCTCCGGCGCGCAGCGCGGCCATCCCAGCCATCGCTGCCGCGCCGGTTTTCCCGCGAGAGCCGGCCACAACCAGCACGTGCCCAAAGCTGCCTTTGTGAGCGGCGCGCGGCCGCGGATCGAACAGATGCCGGAACTGCGTGGGCTCCACCAGCGACAGGAAGATGCTGTCGTCATCCTCGAACAGATCGGGCGGGCTGCCGATCGGGCAAATCAGCAACTCGCCCACGCGTTCGCAGTTCGGCGGCAGCATCTGGCCGACTTTCGGCGCGGTGAAGGTGACCGTGTAATCCGCGCGCACGGATTCGCCCAACGGAGTTGCCGTGTCGCTGGCCAATCCGGAAGGGATATCCACCGCCACCACTTTGGCGCCGGGAAAGCCCGTGTTGATCCGCCGGATGGCTTCGAGCATTGCGCCGGCGGTCGGCCCTTTCAGGCCTGTGCCCAGCAGCGCGTCGACGATGAGAGTTACGGGGCCGGGCTCCGCCGGCCGTTCACCGAGGACCGGGCAGCCGCAAGCGACGAGCATGCGGTAGTTCTCCGCGGCTTCACCCTTCAACTGATCCGGTGATCCCACCAAGACGACCTGAAGTGACTTTGGCCTGTAGCGCGTGAATAACTGCCGCGCGACCACCATCCCGTCACCGCCGTTGTTCCCTTTGCCGCAGAACACCAGGATCCGCTGCTCGCCGAGCGGCGGGAACTTCTCGTCGAGAAATTCAACCACTCGCGTTCCGGCGTTCTCCATCAGGACCGCGCCCGGTACGCCCATCTGGATGGTGCGCCGGTCGACCTCGCGCATCTGCTCCGCTGTCAGGACCTTCATTTGATTACACGCTGCGCGCCACCACGATCGTCATGTCGTCGAACAGCTCCGAGGTGCCGGTCCACTGCTCGACGGTCTCCATGACGCGCGCGATGATCTCCTTGGATTCACGATGCCCGTAACGGGCCAGCAGGTCGATCAGGCGATCTTCGCCGTAAGCCTCGCCATACTCGTTCTCCGGTTCCACAATGCCGTCGGTGAACGCTACCAAGAGATCGCCTCGCCGCAACTCGACCTTTTTTTCCTCATACACCGCGAACGGAAACGCTCCCACTACGGTACCAGTGACTTCCAGGCGCTCCGCCTGCCCGTCGCGCATCAGAATGGGTGGAAGGTGCCCGGCGTTGGTGTACGTAAGCATGCGGCTGTCGTCATCGTACAGACCGAAGTAAAACGTGGCGTACTTTTCCGGTGAGGTGTTGGCATACACCTGCTTGTTTAGTTGAGAAACGAGGTCCGCGGCGGAGAACGCGGCATTGGCCTTGCCATCCGCACTTCCGGATGCAGCCACTGCGTGCACCGGCATCCCCGCGGTCAATTGCGCCCGCATAGCCGACTGGATGGTGGCCATCAGCAGGGCCGCGGAAATCCCCTTGCCTGCGACGTCGCCGACCGCCAGCGCGAGGTTGGCTTCCCCAAGGCGCATGAAGTCGTAGTAGTCGCCAGACACCATTCGGGCGGGGTGACAAACACCCGTCAGCTCGAGTGTCTTCATGGCGGGAGCGGCGCGTGGGAAGAGCTGACTCTGCACCTCGCGCGCGATCTCGATTTCGGATTTCAGGCGCTCCTGCTCCTTCTCGACCACGATCAGCCGCTCGAGATTTTCCGTCATGCCGTTAAACGAGCGCCCCAATTCCGCCAGTTGATCGTTGCCCTCGACGGCGATGCGGTGAGAAAAATCGCCGCCCTTCACCCGCTGTGTGCCCTCATACAGGTTGTGAACGGCGCGCGTGATGGTGCGTGTGAGCGAGACGCCCATGATGAAAGAGACGACCCAAACCAGCAGCAGCAGGCCGGCGACCAGCAGAAAGATCGCCAGCACGCCTTGCGCCCAGTTCACTTGAGTGAACACCATTCCTAGCACCAGGGAGGGACGCGTGCGAACAAGAAGGAGCCACGGGTTTTGCCGTTCCGGCGCCTCCCAGTAACGGAAGTACAGCGGCATGGTCCCGTTCACGTTGATGTCGAAACTACTGGCCGGACCGGGGAGACGTGGGGTTTTCCTGGTTCTTTGCGAGCGCGGGGCGGCTGACGAGGGGTCGAAGGAGACCAGGGAGACTTCGCCAATGCCGGGCGCCAGTTCCGCCAGCAGATCGCCTGTGATGGGCGCGATGATGGTGACTTCGGTGGCCTCGTGCGTCACGTGAGCCCAGCTATGCAGGTGTGCGTCTTTGATGATCAGCCCGCTGTCATTTTTCCATTGCACTGGCGGTGATGTCAGGCTGGAGCCTTCCGGATGGTGGTAGGTTCCATCGTCACGAATCAGCAGTTCAACATTGGGGAAGAGGCTCTGCAGATACGGAACCACGTCGTGCATGGTGTTTTGCCGTTTGTCAGCCGGCGTGGCCGCTAACAAGTGCGCCACGTCATTCAGCGCGGAAGTGCGGCGGTCGAGTGCAGAAGTAACCAGGTAAACAGCCACCTGGCCGACCAGGATGTACCCGCCGATGGCTACCAGAATCGCAATCAGGACTATGGGTACAAAGGCGATGAAGAGGTACGCGACGATCAAGCGATTGCGGAGCCGCCAGATGATGCGCTTGACATTGCGCCGCATGAGCTGAAGCCCGAAAAGAAAGCCCGTCACATACATCGCCAGAGCGACGAGGAGCGTGAGGCCGTGGCCCGGCGCGAAAAACGACAAAGCCACGTAGAGAACCAGCAGCAGGAGGAACGCGGTTCCCAGACGGCCGAGCCTTGCGAGCAGCTTGTTCAGAGGCGGCGACACGCTCCAGGATATCAGGCGAGTCGACGGATGATGTAGCGCAGGCCTACGGCGTTTTTTACCTGAGGCCGGAAATGTACACGCACGTAACAGCTCTCCGCGCAAAACAAGATTCGCGGTTCGCCGTAGTGACCGGGCATGCCCGGCCACTACCAAATTTCAATTCGTCGCGAAAAATCGTTACAGACCTAGTTCCGTGCGCGCGTAGTGCAGGCATTGCTTGATGTTTTCTTCTTCCAGTTGCAGCAAGCCCGCGCGGCTTTCGTGGTCCACTGTGGGCAAATGTTGCAGGCGAGTGGTTGCGTTGCGGACCAGGCGCAGAGCATCGGCCAGGTACCTGCCGTTGCGCTCGGGAAACGTCACCCAATACTTGTCCGTGAGGCAGGGCACCTGAAGCGGATTGCGTGTGATCATCTCGAGCGTGAAGCGAGTCTTGGGGCGAGCGCGGCGAACGGCGGAGACGGCGCGTTTCAGATCGATGATGCCCTCACCCAGCGGCACCTCGGAAAGCAGAAAGCCATCCGTGTAGGGCTCGACCGCCATGTCCTTGAAGTGCGTGGATAACGCGTAGGGCAGCAGCGTTTCGATCGCGTCCATGGGATTATCAAGCAGCGAAATGTTATTGCCGGTATCGAGGCACACGCCGAGATATTCGCTCGACTTATCTTTCATGATCGCGGCCAGTTCCCCGGCGGTCCAGTCTTTGTGATTCTCGATAGCGAGCGGCAATTGCTCGCGTGTGGCAATGGCGAGAGCGCGGTCGATGGCGGCTTTGCTTTGCGTGACGAACGCCTGCCAGGCGGGCCATTCGGAGAAGTTTTCGTACCGGCGTCCGCCCAGCGCCGCGCAGCGAACGCATAGGGCGCCGGTGGCTTTGGCCGCGCGTATCGTGTCCTCGAACGCGCCGGCGTCGTCCCGCTTCGGTAGTTCCGCCATCACTTCGATGTACATGCCGAGTTGCTCGGCGCGCGCGCGCAGTTTCTTCAAATATTCCGGATCGAGCGAGGCGAACGACGCTTGGATGCCGCCTGCACCTAGCGAGTGGCAGTACTCCAGAAAGTCGTAGGTATCGTGCGGGCGCCGCGCAGTCATCAGTGAAGTGGTCGCGATGCCCATGCCCGTGGACGGGGACCCGAATGCCGGAGTAGCCGCGGCGGCAGCGCCAAGCAACAGTTGTCTTCGAGTCATAGATGGAAACTCCGCACCACTTCGTCCCAAGGTTTGCGATACGGCCGCTCGAGCCATGGCGCGGCTTGAGGATCGCCGACGATTTCTTCGGTTTCCGGATTCCACCGGATTTTCCGCCCCGTGCGCAAGGAGATATTCGCGAGATGGCAGGCTGTAGTGACCTGGTGACCCTGCTCGACATCGGCGATGGGCCGCTCCCGCGATTTCACGCAATCGAGAAAATTGCGCGCGTGCAGATCGAGTTGCTCCTGGGAAGAGCCGGCCATCTTGTACGGCTGGATCCACGGTTCGGGTTGCATGCTGGAATGCTTTGGACCGCCCGCGGGGTGGCCAATGAATTCGGGGATGGCGTTGGACGGATCGATTTTCATATCCGGATAGACTTCGAAACCAATGCGATCGATGCCGAGCGAACCTTTCGTGCCGAAAAAGTCCAGCCGCCCTTCGCCGCGGTGGCCGGCGGCGGCTTCGCGCAGGGAAAACAAAGCGGTGAATCCGGGGTATTCGAACAGGGCATCCTGCGTGTCGGGCGTCTCGCCATCGTCTTTGAGGGCAAAGCGGCCGCCGCTCGACGACACCGCCGCCGGACCCTTCACCTGCATGGCCCACTGCACGATGTCGATCTCGTGGGCACCGAGATTGGTCATCTGGCCCCCGGAGTAATCCCAAAACCAGCGGAAATGATAAAGCGAGTGGTGCGGGTTATAAGGCCGCTTGGGCGCCGGGCCGAGCCACATGTCGTAATCGAGATCATTCGGCGGCGCGGAGTCGGCGGGCGCGCCAAAGCCCGGCATCACGTTGCGGAACGATCCCATGCGCGCGCTGGTCACTTTGCCGATGTAGCCCGCGCGCAGCATTTCAGAGGCCTTCTGATAGTGCCGGCCGGAGCGCTGCTGCGTGCCGACTTGCACGACGCGCTTGTATCGTCGCGCCGCTTCAACCATCCACTGCCCTTCCCGGATGAAGAGGTTCAGAGGTTTCTCGACGTACACATCCTTGCCCGCGGCGCAGGCCATGATGGTCATGAGCGCGTGCCAGTGATCGGGCGTCGAGATCACCACCGCCTGGATGTCTTTGTCATCGAGCAGCTTTCGAAAATCGCCGTACGGCTTGGCGCGGCCTCCGCACGCTGCAACGCCCTGTTCCAGGCGCGGCTGGTAGACGTCGGAGAGAGCGGCAAGGTCGGTGTCATGCTGGTTTTTGAAATCGCGAACGTGCTCGCTGCCAATCAGGCCGTAGCCGATGAAGCCCACTTGCACGCGATCATTCGCGCCCGCGATGCGTGTGTAAGAGGCCGCGCTGAGCGCTGTGAGGAAAGTCCGGCGGGTGGTAGGATCAGATTCTCCTATGCCCATAGCCTTCGAGAATATCATTGATTCCGGCGACGCCTCACTCTACGACGTTCGCTCGAAAGCGCCCGGGCCGGCGGGGACTCTGCCTGTGACTCCGGAGATGTTGCTCTCGCGTCCTTCCGGCGATCTGTTCGGCTGGGCGCAGAACGCCGGCATGGGCTGGGACCCGCGCGCGCTGGGCGGCAAAGAGATTCTGCTGCTCAGCACGCATGGCGGCATTCGCAATCCTGACGGCACGCCGGTGGCGCTTGGCTACCACACAGGCCATTGGGAAGTGGGGCTTTTGATGCAGGCGGCGGCGGAAGAGTTGAAAGCGCAGGGCGCCGTGCCTTTCGCCGGTTTCTGCACCGATCCGTGCGACGGCCGCACGCAGGGCACTACGGGGATGTTCGACAGCCTGCCGTATCGCAACGATGCTGCCAGCGTGTTCCGGCGGCTCATTCGTTCCATTCCCACGCGCCGCGGCGTGATCGGTATCGCTACGTGTGACAAGGGCCTGCCCGCGATGATGATGGCGCTGGCCGCGATGCACGATCTTCCGTGCGTGCTGGTGCCGGGCGGTGTCACGCTGCTGGCGGAAGAGGGCGAAGATGCCGGGCGCGTGCAATCCGTGGGGGCGCGTTTTGCGCATAGCCAGATCACGCTCACCGACGCCGCGGAGAACCTGTGCCGCGCGTGCGCCACGCCTGGCGGCGGCTGCCAGTTTCTGGGAACGGCCGCGACTTCTCAAGTCGTAGGCGAGGCGCTGGGCCTGACGCTTACGCATGCGGCGCTGGCTCCATCGGGACACCCCATCTGGCTCGACATGGCTCGGCGCTCGGCGCGCGCGGTGCTGGCGCTCGAATCGCGTGGCATTACCATGCGGCACATTTTGACGGATGCCTCGTTGCGCAACGCCATGACCGTGCATGCGGCGTTCGGCGGCTCGACGAATCTGATTCTGCACGTGCCAGCTGTTGCGCATGCCGCGGGCTTGAGGCGTCCGACCGTGGACGATTGGGTTACTGTGAATCGCAAGATCCCGCGGCTGGTGGATGTTCTGCCCAACGGCCCGCGATCGCATCCGACGGTGCAAGTGTTCCTCGCGGGCGGCGTGCCGGAGGTGATGCTGCACTTGCGGCGGGCGGGCTTGCTGGAACTAGAGGTGCTGACGGCAAGCGGGGAAACGCTGGGCCGCATGCTCGACTGGTGGGAGAAATCGGAGCGGCGCGCGCGGCTGCGCGAGGTGCTGCGCGACCGCGATGGCGTAGATCCCGACGACGTGATCATGGATCCCGCGAGTGCGAGCCGGCGCGGGCTCACTTCGACCGTCACCTTTCCGCACGGCAATCTTGCGCCCGGCGGTTCGGTAATCAAGAGCACGTCGATTGATCCGAGCGTGGTGGACGCTGACGGCGTCTATCGCAAAACCGGACCGGCGCGCATTTTCCGGACCGAGTTGGCCGCCATCGCCGCTATCAAGGACCCCGGCCCAGATGGCATCAAACCCGGCGACATCATCGTCCTGATGTGCCGCGGTCCGATGGGTTCGGGCATGGAGGAGATCTTCCAGATCACCTCGGCGCTGCGGTATCTCGATTTCGGCAAGCACATCGCACTACTGACGGATGCGCGCTTCAGCGGCGTATCGACCGGCGCGTGCATCGGCCACGTGACGCCGGAAGCGCTGGCCGGCGGGCCGATCGGAAAGCTGGTGGACGGCGACATCATCGAGATCACGATCGACCGTGTGCGGCTGGAGGGCTCGGTCAATCTGGTTGGCGCGGGCAGCCGCATGTTCGGCGCCGAAGAAGGCACGCGCGAGCTGGCCTCGCGCCCCTTGCGGTCCGACCTGGCGCCTGATCCTCAATTGCCTGCCGATTCCCGGCTCTGGGCGGCGTTGCAGAACGCCAGCGGCGGCACGTGGGGCGGGTGCGTGTTTGATGCGGAGACGATTGAGAAGGCGCTGGAGGCGGGAACGAAGGTCGAATCCTCGCAAGACATGATTCGATGAAGGTGATCTGGTGCTGGCGATGCAAACGCGGTGTCCCGATGCTTGATGACGAGGAATTCGAGCGTGCTACCTCGCTTCGCGGAACAGGTGAGGGGGACCTTCGCGAACGCCGCTGCGAACTCCACAGGCAAAGCTGTGCGGCTCTTGCATGAAACCAGTGCAGAGCTGAGAGCCGATACCACTCTCAGTCAAAACCATTCTGAGCCGCGACTGAAAGGAGCGGTTCGCGCTACCCTGAAATCGTGGGACGGACCTTAATCGCCCTCGGCATTGTGCTGGTCCTGGTTGGTCTCGCCGTCGAGCTTGGACCGCGCCTGCCGTTTCGCATCGGCCGTCTGCCGGGCGATATCTACATCCACGGGAAGAACACCACGTTCTATTTCCCGATCGTCACCTGCATTTTAGTGAGTGCGGTGCTGACGCTGGTGATGTGGATTTTCAACCGGCGGTAGTCACTTCAGCCGGCCCATCTTGTCGAGCGGCCAGTAAACAAAGACCGCTTTTCCGTAGATGTACTTGCGCTCGACCGTGCCCCAGGCGCGGCTGTCGTTCGACGAGCTGCGGTGGTCCCCAAGCACGAAGTAGTTATCCGGCGGCACCGTTTGCGCCGCGAGCGACTGCCGGTCGCGGTACTCGCTCGGAACATACGACTCGTCGAGCTGCCCCCCGTTCACGAACACGGTGCCGTTATCGATCTGCACGGTATCTCCAGGCAGCGCGATCACGCGCTTGATGTACGATTTACTACGGTCGAGGGGGAACCAGAACACCACCAGATCGCCGCGCTCGATGTTGCCCGTGCCGAAGCGATAAGTAAACTTGTTGATGAAGATGCGTTCCTGGTCGGTGAGCGCCGGCATCATGCTGGTGCCTTCCACTTTGACGGGTTGATAGATGAAGACAATGAGGATGACGGCCAGCAGCACGGAAAAGGCGAGATCACGGACCCAGGAGAGAGCAGCGAATATCCCGGAGCGCGCTGGATGTCCCTGAGGTTGTTCTTCCATGACTTCGTGGTTTTGAAAAAAGTCCTCAGCTACGCATTATAAAGCAATGGCGGCGTTAACCAAGGCTAACTGTGCCCTGATCATGCCGGCCCTGGATGAAGAGCCGGCTATCGGCCAGACCCTCGACCGGGTTCCGCGAGATTTGTATCGAGAAATCATCGTCGCCGACAACGGCTCCCGCGACCGCACCGCCGATATCGCCCGGGCGCGCGGCGCCACCGTCGTTTCCGAGCCGGAGCGCGGATACGGCGCGGCATGTTTGCGGGCGATCGCCGCCTTGCCTCAAGATGTCGAAGCCGTAGTGTTCATGGATGCCGACGCCAGCGACGATCCCGCCGAAGCCGCGTTGCTCTTGGAACCTATATACGACGGACGCGCGGACCTGGTGATCGGTTCCCGAACGTCGGGCCGGGCCGAAGAAGGCGCGCTCGAACCCCACCAGGTGATGGGAAACCGGATCGCCACCTGGATCATTCGCGTGTTCTATGGCCACCGCTATACCGATCTCGGGCCGTTTCGCGCCATTCGCGCCGATGCGCTACGCAGGCTCGGAATGCGCGACCGCAATTACGGCTGGACGATCGAAATGCAGATCAAAGCGCTGCGCCACAATCTCCGCGTGGTGGAGGTTCCGGTTTCCTACCGGCGGCGTGTGGGCAGAAGCAAGATCTCCGGCAACTGGCGCGCGAGCATCGCGGCCGGTGTGAAGATTCTTTGGACGGCAGTTCGATTGATGGCAGCTCGGTGATGGCAGCTTTACCCGACCGCCGTGGTTGCCGGGCGCCGTGGTAACGCCGGCGTTGCGGCGGGAATCATGCTTTTCTTGAGTTGCAGCGCGCGAATCTCATCGATGGCGCGGTAGGCATCAACCCGCGCGCGTGTTACGGCCAACCTTTCGGCGAAAAGGCAGCCCCAGAGTATTCCCGTCAGCACGGCGATGGAACACAGTCCCTGGCGGGAGATTTTCATCACGGGCATTTGCCGTAACACGCGCACGACGTAGATCGAGCAATCTGCGTTCCAAAATGAATATCTTCTGTTATCAACTGGATGACGCTTTTCAGGCCTGTGGCGCGGAATCACACGCGGGCATAACTTACACAACCGTGGTGGCCGAGCTTTTTTCAGACACCGCGCTGAGCGCCTGCTCGAGATCGGCAAGGATGTCCTCCACCGCCTCGATGCCCAGCGAGAGCCGTACCAAGCTGTCGCGGATGCCCATGCGCTCGCGATGTTTAGGAGAAATCTCACGATGCGAACTCATGGCGGGATAGAGCATCATGCTGTGCACGTCTCCCAGAGACGTAGCGGGAACCACCAGCCGCAGCGCATTCATGAAGCGGAAGACCTCGGTGCGCGCGGCGTCCTTTAGTTCGAAACTGACCACGGCGCCGTAGAGGCTGTCTGGCAGCAGCCGGCGAATGGCCGCGGCATCGGGATGGGCCGGGTCCGCCGGGAAGTATACACGGGCAATTTCCGGGCGCGCCGCCAGCCACGACGCCACGCGGCATGCATTGGCGCATTGCCGCTCCACGCGCACGGCGAACGTTTTGATGCCGCGCATCGCCAGATAACTCTCGAAGGGTCCCAGCACCGGTCCGAAGATGCGAGAGAGCGAGCGGAGCGTATCGTAATGCGCGGCGTCGGAGACCACCACGCCGCCCAACACATCGCCGTGGCCGGCCAGAAATTTCGTCAGGCTGTGCACCACCATATTGGCGCCCAGCTCGATGGGCCGCACTAATAGGGGCGTGGCAAACGTGTTGTCCACAATCAGTGCGGCGCCAGCGCCTTTCGCCAGTGCGGCCACGCGGTCGATCTGGCCCACCCGCAGCAAAGGATTGGACACCGTCTCCATCAGCAGGCACCCGGGCTTGACTTCGGCAATGGCCCGTTCGACTTCAGCCAGATCGCAGATATCCACGAAGCGCACCGCCACGCCCATCGGCTCGAGCACCGTCATAAGCAGACTCACGGTTGCGCCGTAAATGGCGTTGGCGGCGACAATCGACTTCGGGCGGTCAGTGAGCGCCGTGAGCAAAGCCACGTGAATCGCCGCCATACCCGAACTGCAAGCCAGCGCGCCGTGCCCGCTTTCGAGCGCCGCGCACAGCTCTTCGAGCGCCTGGTTGGTGGGGTTGTCGTAGCGTGAATAGCTGAAGCCCGGCTCCTCGCGCCCAAACACGCGATCGAGTTGCTCCATGCTCTCGTAGAAGTAGCTCACCGCGTTGTTGATGGGGGTTGTGACGGGGACGTGGCTTCCGGATCGCTTGCGGTCTCCGGCATGCACGGCCTTGGTGTGCGGTTTTACTTTCTTTTCCATCGGACTCCGTCCTTGGTGTCTTCGAGAATGATGCCCTGCTGGAGCAGTTCGTCGCGAACGCGGTCGGCTTCGGCGAAATTGCGGGCTTTCTTGGCCTGCGCGCGCGCGGCGATCTTTGCTTCCACATCCGCGTCCGAAAGCGACTCACGCTGCGTGCTGGGCCGCAATACGTCAAAAATCCGGTCAAAGCGGTTGAGAAAAGCGCGCGCAACGGCGCCGTTTTCTTCCTGAAAATCGCCGGCATCCATAGCCACATTGGCATCGCGAATGTATTCGAACACCGCCGCCAGCGCTTCGGCGACATTCAGATCGTCGTCCAGGCTCTCGCTGAATTTGGTTTCCGCCTCCGCCGTTCGAATGGCCAGTTTTGGATTGTTGCCCGGCGGGAACTTTTCCTTTTCCAGACGCAGCTTGAAATTGCGCAGCCTGTCGACCGAGGTCTCCGCCGATTTCAGGCCCTCAAACGTGAAATTCAACTGTTTGCGATGAGGAACCGACGCCAGCAGGTAGCGCACCGCCTCCGGAGCGAAGCCGCGCGCCAGCACGTCGCGCAGCGTGTAATAGTTGCCCAGCGACTTGGACATCTTCTGGCCGTCCACCAGCAGGAACTCGCTGTGGATCCAGTAACGCGCGAACGGCTTTCCCGTCAGCGACACCGACTGGGCGATTTCATTCTCATGGTGCGGAAAGATCAGATCCACGCCGCCGGCATGGATGTCGAGCGTCTCGCCCAGGTAGCGGATGGCCATCACGGAGCACTCAATATGCCATCCCGGCCGCCCCGGACCGATGGGCGTATCCCAGAACGGCTCGCCGTCTTTCGGCGCTTTCCACAGCGCGAAATCACGTGCATCCGCTTTGTCGTAGGTGTCCACGTCCACGCGTGCGCCCGCGCGGATGCCGCTGAAGTCGTTGTGCGACAGCTTGCCGTAGTCCGGAAACGTCGCGATCCGGAAATACAGGGAGCCTTCACTGCTGTACGTATGGCCCTGCTCACTGAGCTTCTGGATGGCTGCGGCCATTTCGTTAATGTGTTCGGTGGCGCGCACCCACCGCTCCGGCGGCTCGAGGCGCAGCGCTTTGCAGTCTTCGAGAAACGCTTTCTCAAACGTCGCGGTGTAGTCGGTGAGCGATTTGTGCTGCGCCAACGCGTTGCGGATGATCTTGTCTTCCACGTCGGTGATGTTCATTACGTGGTCGAGCCGGTAGCCTCGTTCGCGCAGCCATCGCCGCAGCAGGTCGAAAAATGTGAACGTACGGAAGTTGCCGATGTGCGCATAGTCGTAAACCGTCGGGCCGCAGGTGTACATGCGCACGATGTTGTCTTCCTGCGGTCGGAACTCCTCCACTTGCTGCGAGAGCGTATTATAGAAGCGCAATGGCATATCCGGGATTTATTTATCGTAGCATCCGGCGCCGCTGGAGACGGCCCTGCGGTGAGATCCTCGAGTCTGGCGCAGTAGGTTCGTAGA
This sequence comes from Terriglobia bacterium, assembly GCA_020073305.1. Classification (GTDB taxonomy): domain Bacteria; phylum Acidobacteriota; class Terriglobia; order Bryobacterales; family Bryobacteraceae; genus QHXW01. Next base: position 61,142 of record JAIQFK010000024.1, on the reverse strand, counting down.
GCGATGCATTTGTCGAAAATATCCGCGTTCTTCCTCTGCTGCACCTTGACGGCCGCGCCCGTGCGCCTGATCTTCGATACCGACATGGGCAACGACGTGGATGATGCCGTTGCGCTGGCCATGATTCACGCGCTCGAGAGCCGCGGCGAAGCCAAACTTTTGGCGGTCACGGTCACCAAAGACAACCGGTGGGCCGCGCCGTTCATTGACGCGATGAACACCTTTTACGGCCGCGCCGAGATTCCCATCGGCGTGGTCCATAACGGCAAGACACCCGAGGACGGCAACATGATCCGGCTGCCGGCGGAGCGCAGGCGTCCGGATGGCGCTTTGGTTTATCCGCGCCATCTCACCGATGGACGCGAAGCTCCCGAAGCGGTCGGTCTGCTGCGCCGCATCCTCGCGCGGGAAGCGGATGGCCAGGTTGTCATCGTGCAAGTCGGTTTCAGCACGAACCTCGCGCGTTTACTCGATTCGAAGCCCGACGGCGCAAGCCCGCTCTCCGGCCGCGATCTGGTAAAGCGCAAGCTCCGCTTGCTCTCGATCATGGGTGGAGCGTTCCCGGAGGGGAAGCCGGAGTACAACATCGAGACCGACGTCCCTGCCGCCCGGAAGCTTTTCGCGCAGTGGCCCACTCCCATCGTGGCCAGCGGGTACGAGATCGGGAACAAAATCCTGTACCCGGCCGCAAGCATCCTGGAAGACTACAGCTACGTGGAAGACCATCCGCTGGCGGAAGCGTATCGCGATTACATGAAAATGCCTTATGACCGCCCGATGTGGGACCCCACGGCGACTCTGTACGCCGTTCGTCCAGATTCATTTTCACTTTCAGCGCCGGGCGTCATTACCGTGGATGACAAGGGCCGAACCCGCTTCACGGCCGATGCAAACGGCAGACACCGGTATTTCATCGCGACGGCGGAACAGAATGCTGCCGCTTTACGCGCCATCATCGAGCTTGCCAGCCGGCCGCCCGACCGGTTGGGTTCGAATCGGCCGTAGTTCATTACTTGGCGGGAGCCGGCTGGGCTTCATCGGTACCGCTCCAGTTTCCGGCGAAATCCGGGGCGGTTCAATACCTCGGGGTTCACCACCCTTTCGGGGACCTCTCCCAGCGCGACTTTCAGCACGTGCCCGCAAGCTTCGACGCCGTTATCGTGCATGATGTTTTTGGTCCAGGCCAGCGCGTGCGGTGCCAGGATGACGTTGTCCAGCTCGAACAGCGGATCGTTCCTGGGCGGCGGCTCCGTGGGAAACACGTCTATGCCCGCTCCGGCAATCCATTTTTCCTTGAGTGCTTTCACCAGTGCTTCGTGCTGCACGATCGGCCCGCGCGCGGTGTTGATGAAATACGCGGTAGGTTTCATGAGCCGGAAGTGGCCTTGGCCTACGAGTCCGCGCGTCGTGTCGTTGAGGAAGGTGTTGACGGTGACGAAATCACTATCGCGGAACACTGTGTCCATCTCCACCAGTTCCACGCCGAGGTGTTTTACCTCCCGCGGTGTTACCAGCGGATCGCAAGCCAGAAGCCGCCGGAAGCCGAGCGGCCGGGCAAGGCGGAACAGCTTGCGCGCGATGTTGCCGCATCCCACCGAGCCCAGGACGCTGCCCCGGATGTCGCCGTTCAATTCGCCGAGTTGGTCGCGCCACTGGCCCGCGCGTGTCATGCGGTCCATGCGAAACATGTTCTTCGAAAGCGCGAAAACAAAGGCCAGGATGGCTTCGGCAACCGGCGCGCGCACGCCTTCAGGCGTAATGGAGAGTATTACATCGGCTTCAGTCAGCGCAGCGACATCGATCCGGTCGTAGCCCACGCCCCATCGCGCCACGATGGCCAGGCGGTCGACGCCGCGAAGGCTGTCAGCGCCCATGCGCAGCGCCAGATTGATAATTGCATCAAACTGATTGAGCGCTTCCGGTGTGGCGATATTGCCCGGCTGCGGCGGCATCGGACCGCAATCAATCCACGGCACGCTGCCGAAGACTTCCTGGACGGGCTCTTCGAAATAACCCTTGGCGTCCGTGTAGAAGTCGGGCGAGAGTCCGACGCGGAATGTGTCGGGTTTGGACAACCCGCTATGGTAACGCAGGGGTCGCTTGAGCTAGCGGCCCCGCAAAAGGAACTACCAGAGGAACTTCAGTGCGAACTGGATCTGGCGGTTGCTGGCAGCGGTGCTGCTGATGGTGTTGAAGGCGCCGATGGCGTCGATGCCGGCGCTGCCGGTCGGATATCTGCCCGTCGGGTCGTAATTGACATACTGGTCGACATACGGGTTGGGCATCGAGAAAATCGGGTGATTCAGCAGATTGAAAGCCTCAAAGCGAAACTGGAGTTTCAGCCGCTCCGTAATGTTGGCAATTTTCTGGGCAGTGAAATCCATGCTGACGAATTTCGGGCCCCGTAAGACACTGCGGCCCGCGTTGCCGAAAACCTCCTGGTTGGTCGGTATGGCAAAGGCAGAAAGATTCCACCAATTCAACAACTGGTGTGGGCCGCTATTCGCCTTACCCACGATGTCGCAGTCGTCATTCTCGAAACCGACGTTGTTCACGGCCGCGTCGGCCCCAACCAGGCAGGATACTGGGAAGCCCGTGCGCACGACCGTGATCCCGCCGATCTGCCATCCCCCGAGGACCTTGTCGACCGGCCCGGCCCAGTTCGCACCCCAGTGCTTGCCCTTGCCGAACGGGAGTTCGTAGAGCGCGCTATTCACCCAGTTGAGCTTGGCGTCGAATACGGACGGACCGTAATCGAGCTTGTAATCGTAGATGTGAGGAGTCGACTGGCCAAAGCCACCGTCGCGCGTAGAGGAGGATGTATCCAGGGTCTTGGACCAGGTAAATGAACTCAAGAAACTGACTCCTTGTGAGAAGCGCTTTTCGAGCTTGGCCTGCATCGAGTTGTAGTTGGCAGACGTGACGCTCTGGTAAAGGTTGAAGAAGGAGGCCATGGACTGATATTTCGGCGGCAGGTACGTGACCGGCTGCACCACCTGGCCACCTTGCATGGCCGGGAAGGTCTGGTTTATGTCCGTGAGGTGAGGCAGATGGGTTGAGGCCGATCCCACATAAGCGAGCTCCACCACCAGGTTTTGCGCCAGCTCCTGCTGAATGCCTAAGCTCCACTGCTGGACCCGCGGCGTTTTCAGGTGGGCATCCATGACGAACATGGAAGGTTGCACAATCGATTGCGAAGTATTGTTGAAAACCTGATCCACGACGGTGAACTGCCCCGACCGCTGCAACTTGGCCGAACGGGGAGCGTTGCGCGCGAAGTCAAACCAAGGGTATGCGTTGACCGGAGAATAAAAAATGCCCGCACCGCCGCGAATTACGGTTTTGTTGTGCCCGAAGCCGGGTGACCAGGCAAAGCCGAGCCGTGGCGCCCAGTTGGTATGGTCTGTGAATACGAGATTGGGTCCCAGGCGGTTGTCGCGCACGTACGGAAGATACGTCGGTGAGTTCGGGTCCGAGTCCAGAAACGCCTGCGGGAACCCCGCATACGGATCTCCGTGTCCCGGCCGCACCACCACCGGGATGGCACCGCTCAAGTCCACGTTTACGATCGCATCTCGATTGTCGTGGTAATAGGGCGCGAGTTCATAGCGCAGCCCGAAGTTCAGGGTCAGGTTCCGCGAGAGCTTGAAATCGTCCTGGACAAAGTAGGCCTGGGTCCAGCGGAAGACGTGTATGTGAGAGTCTCCAGTTGCCACACCAGCGGCGTTACTGACGCCAAGCAGGTATGACGCGAGCGAAAGCCCCCCACTGCCGTCCAGGGCGGAGGTGGAGATGGTGGAAAATGTGAACTCACCGCGGGCGATGTTGTGGGAGAGCATATTCAGTTGCTCGCGGCGAAAATCGACGCCGGCCTTGATCACGTGCCGCCCCTTGGTCATGGACCAGTCGTCCCCGTACTCCCAGGTGTTCTGGACATTCCTCAGCGGATGCCCGAAAGTGTCCTCTCCCAGACGCCCCATGAAGCTGTCTCCCTGTCCTTCAAAATCCGGCAGGCCGAAGTCCACGGGGTTGGCGGAGACGCCTGGGATGCCCAGGCTCCCAACCACATCGGTCTTACCGGCAAGCTGGCCCTGGCGGCTGCCGTCAGCGCGGATGAAGTTAGCTTTCAACTCGTTCACCATACGCGCGCCGATGGTCCAGGAGTGGTGCAACGTCACCATCTCTGTCTTCACGGACTCGGTAAGGTTGGTAAACGGCATCAATTGATTGTTGCCTACGTCTTCGCGGCTCCAGGCATATCGACCCCAGAGATTCATATTGGGGTTCAGCACGTAGTCGATGCGGCCCGCGGCCTGGTCATTGTTCGTGGGCTGACCCACGACCCCGACGAAGTTATTGCGCAGGCCGGGGCGATTCGGCGCAGGCACGTACTGAGACGCCAGAAATGTCGAAGTGGCATGGTTCCAGCACTGCTGCGGGATCTGCATGTTAGACCAAGGTACGTCCGTGTTGGGATCGGGATTGTAGCATCCTGACGGCAGGGTATTGCCAGGCCGGAAGAGGGCGTTGCCGTTCGGGTCGGTGGTGTGCGGCATGAAAATGGGGACGCCGTAATCGGAGAAGTCGCCATTCTTGACGTTGGGCACGGGCACGGTGAGGCTGTCGGCGCTGTTGGTGCGGTCCCGCAGTCCTTCGTAGCTGCCGAAATAGAACAATTTGTCCTTCTTGATTTTGCCGCCTGCGGTGGCCCCGAATTGATTCCGCCGAAAAGGCGGTTTGGGCGCACCGGGAAAGCTCTTGATATCGTTGAAAAAATCCTTGGCATCGAGCGCGTCGTTCCGCAGAAAGTCGTAGGCCGTACCATGGAACGCGTTCCCTCCTCCTTTGGTCACGGCGTTGATTTGAGCGGCGCCACGGCCGAACTCGGCGGTGTAGGAGTTCGTTTGTACCTTAAACTCCTGGATCTCGTCGATGGAAGGGATGGCAACAACAACGTTGAAGGCGGGTGAAGTATTGGTGGCTCCGTTGAGCAGATAGTTGGTGTCTTGAGCGCGCGCGCCGCCGACGGAGTACTGCTCGCTCGCCCGGCGGCCGACATCGCGGACCTCCTGAAAGCCGGTATTGCCGTCTTTGGTGAAGGTCACGCCTGGCGCCACCGTGGCCAGATCCAGAAAATTCCGGCCGTTCAGCGGCAGATCCGCGATGCGCTGGCTGTCGACCACCTGACCCACGGTGCTCGACTCGGTTTCCAGTTGCGGGGCCGCGGCGGTGGCGGTCACGGTCTCGGACACTTGCCCGACCTCCAGGGTCACGTCCACGCGCGCCTTCTGGTCCACCTGCAACTCAAAAGAAGGAACGCTCGCTGTCCGGAAACTGCTATGTTTCACCGTTACGGTATAGTGACCGGGCTCAAGCGCCACGACCGTGTAATCCCCGGTGCCGGTAGTGCGCGTCACGTGTGGGGTATTGCGGTCGACGTTCGTAATGGTCACTTCGGCGTCGGGAACGACAGCGCCGGTCGAGTCGAAGACAATTCCGGTGATGCTGCCCGTGCCAATTTGCGCGAAGCTCGTGCCCGCGAACAGCACGACTGCCGCGATAAGAAACAAAACCCGTAAGAGATTTGTTGTTCTACCGATTTTGGTCTGTTCGTACATGATGAGATTCCTCTAGTTGGCCAAGGATCACTTTGGACCCTCGAGAAATTGTTAACAATCCGTGCCCCTTGCACTCTCCGGCCAGCGGCGTAAAATCACGTTGCTGTCCAGTCTGCAAGAAAGTGAATGATTGAGCAAGAGCATACATCCTTCAGTGCCCGCGAAGCAACCATGTGTTTCAGATCTGTAACAAGCGTTTCCTCCGGTTGCAACCGTGTCACGGTGCTCCGAAAACACGCCGTTTCCACGATCGCCCCATCAGTCCCCGTTATCGTGGGCATCAGCAACTTGAATTGGACTTCTTGCTCTTCTGGCTTTACTGTCGTAACAGGCGGTTTAAGCCATCTAACTCAGCGGGCCCCTGCTGACCCACCCATTCTCTCCGACGAGAAGCTTGTAAAACGCACCCTCTCAGGAGGAATCATGCCGATGCCCACCAGGAACTTCATTTTGCACGAGCTGGACGAGTCCTTGGCGACGCAGCTTCGCCATGCAGCCTTCGAACCGGGCCACGCATTCCACGCCGCTCAGTCCACTTCCGAGTGCCTGTCGCTGGCTAAGCGCTTGCACGCCGGCGTCGTCTTCTGCAATTCGGACCCTCGCGAGTACCAGGCCCTCCTCAGCGAAGTGAAGCGGCGAGGCCTGCGCCTGCCGGTTGTGGTGGTGAGCCGTATTCCAGAAGTATCGGAGTGGCTGGACGCCCTCGACGCCGGCGCCGCGGACTACTGCGCCGCGCCCTTCGAGCACCAGCATCTGGCCTGGCTCATAGAATCAGCCTTGCTGGCTTCGCAGCACGCATCCGTTTAACCGCTCGACGAACCTCAGCTTCGTTCCCCCGCCTTGCTCTCCGCGCTCGAAACCACATCCTCGGCCAGGATGATCGCTTCGGCCAGTTCGCGCATGGGCCGTCGCAGCCGCCGGCTCTCGTTGCGCAATCGCAGGTACGCCGATTCTTCCGAGAGTTTGTACTTGGATTGGAGAATGCCTTTGGCGCGTTCCACCAGCTTGCGGGTCTCGAGCTGGCGCTTCATCTCCAGCGTCTCTTCCTGCAGCCGCGCGTTCTCATCGGTCAAGCGCGATTTGGAAATCGCGCCGCCCATCTGCTCGCCCAGGAAGGTCAGCAGCCCCACCTCATCGGGCGTATGGGCGTGTGCGTCCCGGTGATGCACGTTAATGACGCCGATCACATCACCGCTGCTCACCAGGGGCACCGAAAGTAGGGCTTCGTACGTATCCTCAACCAGGGTAGGGAAGTTTTTGAACCGCCTGTCCGAGGCGGCCTTCGACGCAAGCGCCACCACCGCCCGGTGCTCAGCCACCCATCCAGTCACGCCTTCTCCCAGCTTGATGCGGATATTCCCAATCTCCGCCGTGTGCGGGAGTTGGGATGCCCGCAGCACGACTTCACCGCCCGGATCTGCCAGATAGATCAGGCACGCATCGCAGCCGGTCACGTCGACGGTTAGCCGGACCAGTTCACGCAACATGTCGTCCAGATTCAACTCAGAACTGACAATCTTGCTGATCTGGTGCAGGATTTCGAGTAGCGATGTCACCATTTTGAGCGTAGTGTGAGGGGCGGGAAAGGGTCCAATCAAAAGTTTCTATGGCGGGTATTGCGACTTGCGCCGAGGGGCCAGGCCAGGCAAAAACGGTAACCAGCCTCCCTCCGTCCACGTCTTCAAACTCACATGTGACGGCTAGTACTGCGGCATTACCGCGGCGTTGCGGCTGCTTTTTCGTTGTGTTATGAATATTGTCAAGTCGTACACCTCGATCCATGGAACGCTCTGCTCTCGGATCGAGTTCAACGATCCTGATTACTCTTGAATCAAAGGAAGGTAAGCTGTGGAGTCTGCTAATCGAAAACTCATACGTCCGTCCTTCAATGAGATCAAGGAGCAAATGAGCTCACCCCGCCGCGCTCCCCAGAAGAGGCCCGTCCCTCCCGACCAGACCAACGCCGAAAACTTCTATTACGTCAAGCAGATGCAGGCCAAGACGCGCATGGTTTTCGTGTTGCGCGACGGCGAGGAGCTGCACGGCGTCATCGAGTGGTACGACAAGTCGTGCCTCAAGGTCAATCGCGATGGCGAACCCAACCTGCTGCTCTACAAGCCCAACATCAAGTACATGTACAAGGACGAACATTCCTAGTCTGGAGCAGGCGTTTTCACCTGCGATTTGAGAACATAGGAGTGAGATGTCTGACGGGGTAAGGCCAATCCGCGTTCGCGACCTTCTGGAAAAGAAACGGCGCGGCGAGCGCATCGTCATGCTCACCGTGTACGACGCGACCATGGCGCGCCTGCTTGATCGCGCCGGCATCGATGTCTTCCTGGTGGGCGATTCCCTGGGCATGGTCATCGAGGGGCACGCGACCACCTTACCCGTAACGCTTGATGCCGTCCTCCATCACACCCAGGCCGTGACGCGTGGAACGAAGCGGGCGTTCGTCGTCGCGGACATGCCCTTTCTTAGCTACCAGGTGACGGTGGTCGAGGCCGTCCACAACGCCGGACGGTTGATTCAGGAAGGCGGCGCCGCTGCCGTAAAGCTGGAAGGCGGACGGGCTGTGCTCGAAGTCGTCGAGCGCCTGGTCGACGCCGGCATTCCGGTAATGGGCCACCTGGGACTCATGCCCCAGCACGTTCACGAATTGAGCGGCTTTCGCATGCAGGCGAAGGATCCGCGCGACGCCGGCCGGTTGCTCGAGGAGGCCCGCATGCTCGAGCAGGCGGGAGCTTTCGCCATCGTGCTGGAGTCCATCCCCGACGACGTCGCCGAACGCGTCACCGCGGAGCTCAGTATTCCCACCATCGGCATCGGCGCCGGCCCGCATTGCGACGGCCAGGTCCTGGTCAGCTATGACGCTTTCGGCCTCACGGTGGAATCGCTTCCCCCATTTGTCAAGCAGTACGCCCAACTGGGAGAGCAGATGGTGGAGGCCGCCAAGGAATACGCCGCGGAGGTCCGCGAAGGCCGGTTTCCAGCGCTCAAACGCACTCTCTCGGTTTCGGCTGTTATCGACCGGCACAAGTGACGGCCCAGGTCATTCCAACCATCCAGGAACTCCGCGGCGCACTGGCGTCCATCAGGTCTGCCGGCCGGACCATCGGGTTGGTGCCCACCATGGGCGCTCTCCATGCCGGGCACGGACGTTTGATCGAAACCGCGCGCCGCGAAACCGGTTGCGTGGTCGTGAGCATTTTCGTCAACCCCATTCAATTCGATCGCAGCGATGATTATGAACGCTACCCGCGCCCGCTTTCCATCGACGTGGAATTCTGCTCCGCCCGGGGCGTCGACTTCGTCTTCGCGCCTTCGGCCAAGGAAATGTACCCGGATACCGAGCGCGCGTTCGTTGAAGTAGCCGGAGTCAGCGAACACCTGTGCGGGCAGTTCCGGCCCGGCCACTTTCGTGGAGTCGCAACCGTTGTTCTCAAGCTGCTGAATATCGTTCAACCCGATCGTGCGTATTTCGGCGAGAAGGATGCCCAGCAGCTTGCCGTGATCCGCCGCATGGTCTCCGATCTGAACGTTCCCGTAGCCATCGTCGAAGTGCCCACGGTCCGTGACGCGGACGGGCTGGCGCTGAGCTCGCGCAACCAGCACCTGAGTCCGGAGGAGCGCCGGATCGCTCCCATGCTCAGCCTTGCGCTCAAGACGGCGCGGGATTTGATTTCGGGAGGCGAAACGCGCCCCGCGGCCATCAAGCGGGAAGCGCTCCGCATTCTCGAGGAGTATTCCGAAGTTCGCGTCGAATATCTGGAAATTGTGGGTGCGGAGGATATGCAGCCCACGGGTGAGATCACCGGTCCCGTGCGCGTGGCGGGCGCCATCTGGATCGGCAAGACCCGCCTCATCGACAATGTGTTGTGCGCACCGGGCGGCGCTCACCCCACTCAAACCGCCAGAGGATGACGGCGTTCCACGGCGGACAGCATCTCCCAAAGAACGTCGAGAACCCTGGCCACGGCATGCCGGACCGCGGGCGCGTTCGTCGAGTCCACGTAGCGCTCCAGCAGCGCGCGCTCTACCGCCGAATGTTCCTGATCCGCCTCCTTGTGAACTTCAAAATAGGCCAGCGTGCGCGGGTCGTCGGCCTGGTAAAACTTCTTCAGGCCGGCGATCTTCGCTTCCGCCACCTCCGGAATCTGGCTCTCGTAGGCGTATAGCGTCGCCAGGCCTTCGGCCGTGCTGCCATCCCGGCAAATGGAGTGGAAGGTCCGCACCAGGTCGCTGGTCTCTTCCCAAGGCTCGGCGCGCTGCGCGTCGTCACGATTCGCGCCGACGCCTTCCGCGAAGCGGAGCCATAGCTCGGGATGATTCGGATTCCCCGCCTCTTCATCCATCAGGTTGGCCAGAATCTGGCGGCGCGTCTCTATGTCCGTTGTGTTGCTGTGCACCGCGGAAAGATAACGCGGAAACGTGGCGACGTGATGGTAATACTGCCTGGCGTAATCGCACAGCGCTTCGCGGGTCAGAGTTCCCGCGCTCCAGCGCTGATAGAACGGGTGCAGCAGCAGCTTTCGCCCCGCTATTTGTTCATCCATTGCAGAAATCGCAGCGTTCATTGTGTGCCTCTTTTTTATTTCGATCTCTTCCGTAGTTCCAGCCGGTATTCCCTGCGCCTCAGCGCCTCTTCGTAGCGTCTCTTTTCCTCTGCGGTTTCGGGAATCACGGGCGGGACGCCCAGACACTTGCCGTTCGCATCAATCGCCACGAATGTGAGGTAGGCCGAGGACGTGTGCTGCCGGTCGCCGGTCCTCACATCCTCCACCCAAACCTTCACGCCCACTTCCATGGACGTGTGGAACACGCGGTTTACCGAGGACCGCAAGAGAATGAGCTGCCCGATGTGCACCGGGTGCAGAAAATTCATATAGTCCACCGACGCCGTCACCACCGGACATCGCGCGTGCCGCAAGGCCGCCAGTGCGCCTGCCAGATCCACCAGGTGCATCACCTTGCCGCCCAGAACGTGTCCCAGCACGTTGGCGTCGTTGGGCAGAGCAAATTCCGAATACTCAGATTGCGATTCGCGGACCGGTTTGCCTTCCATGTGCGGATTGATGTTCAAGCGGATGTCGGCCTGCGGCGCAAATAGCTTGCCACGTACGCGCCGGCTTGTTTCTCAATCAGTGAATCGGACTCCGGAGCCGCGAATTTGCCGGCCGCTCGCGAATATTCGATCGAACCCTGTGCATGAGGGCCGTGGTTTCGCTCTACCGCGAAGCTTACGAGAATTTTCTGATCCGAATCGCGCGCGATGGTGAAACGGACTGCGTCAGGGCCGGCGGATTGCGGAAATCGCGCACACTTCCCGCGCGCATAGCCCATGTTGCAGCACTCGCTCAAGACGTGCTCGTCCGGCTCAAAAGCTGTTTTGTCTGCGCGGCACACGCCAAACCAGAAATCGCGCAGCGGCAGGAGCGTTCCTGCTTCTGCGCGGTGCCTGATGGGCTCGAAAAGCGGGCACGCCACCGAGGTATAGTAGCACAGGGATGGCGGAGAGCCGGCTGGAAATTCTGAAGAACCTGGTGGCGCAGAATCCGGGCGATAGTTTTGCGCGCTACGGGCTGGCGATGGCTTGCGCCGGCGCCGGCGACCACGCGCAAGCCGTGGAGCATTATCAGAAGCTGCTCGAAATCAATCCCAAGTATGTAGCGGCCTACTTTCACGGTGGGCAGGCTCTCGAAAAACTCGGCAAGCTCGACGAAGCCCGCGAATTCTACCGCCGCGGCATTCAGGTCAGCGCGGAAATCGGTGACCAGCACACCCGGAGCGAGCTGGAAGCCGTCCTCGATTTGTTGGGATAGAACGGAACTCGCACCCGGCGGCTTTCGTATCACCTACCTGAGGTGAACTGTGGAAACCCTCTGGAACGATCTGCGTTACTCCCTGCGCAATTTGGGCCGCGACCGCGGCTTCGCCATTGTCGCCCTACTGACTCTGGCGCTCGGGATCGGCGCAAACACCGCCATTTTCTCCATCGTCAACCGCGTTATCCTCCGGCCCCTCACCTACCGGGCGCCCGATCGTCTGATCTCCATTCATGAGGTGATCCCCAAGGTCAGCAATCTTTACCCCGAGCTGCCCGTCAACCCTCTCCACTTCCTGGAATGGCGCAAGCGCTGCGCCTCCTTTGAGCAGATCGCCGAGCTCGGATCCTTTTCGCCGAACCTGACGGGTGTAGGTCAACCCGAGCAGCTCGACGGCGCTCGCGTCTCCGCCAATTTCTTTTCCATGATGGGTGTCCAGCCGCAACTGGGCCGCGGTTTCGTAGTAGAAGAAGACCGCCCCGGACACGGCGATGTCGTCATCATGTCGAATTCCCTCTGGCAGCGCCGCTTTGGAGCCGATCCCTCGATCGTCGGCAAGAAAATCACGCTTGGCGGCAGTCCTCACATCGTAGTGGGTGTCCTGCCCGCGTCTTTCCATTTCCCAAAAGGCAAGCAACTGGACATGCTCATGTCCCTTCCCGAGAAGGCCGAGGTCTTCAAGCCCCTGGCGCTCGATCTCAAGGATGCCGAAAACGAGGGAAATTTCAACTACTTCGTCGTCGGAAGGCTGAGAGACGGCGTCACTCGCGAGCGGGCTCTGGCGGAGATGAACGTCGTCCAGGCGGACATCGCCAAAACGTTCAAGGACAAGACGGAGTTGAAAGCCGCCCTCTCTGCCCTCCAGGATCAGATGGTCGGGCCCGTGCGGCGCGGGCTGCTGGTTCTGTTGGGCGCCGTCGCATCGGTGCTGCTGATTGTCTGCGTGAACCTGGCGAATCTGTCGCTGGTGCGTGGCGCCGCACGGAGCCGCGAATCGGCCATTCGCACGGCGTTGGGCGCGGGCCGCGCTCAACTGTTGCGTCAGCCGCTCATCGAGAGCCTGCTGCTGGCCGTCCTCGGCGGCGCGTTGGGTGTGATTCTGGCCAGTTGGGGATTGAACGTGCTCATCAAGAGCGCGCCCGTCGATCTGCCGCGCATCGAGGAGGTGCGTCTTGACGGCTACGCCCTGGCATTTGCGCTGGCGATTTCGACCATCACCGCTCTCCTGTTCGGCGTGCTGCCCGCCTTGCGCATGACGCGGGTCATCCCGCAGGAAGTGCTGAAGACCGGCGGCCGTTCCGCAACGGAAGGCCTTCAGGGTACACGGCTGCGCAGCTTGCTGGTGAGCACGGAGGTCGCCCTAAGCGCGGTGCTGCTGATTGTGGCCGGTTTGCTCATCAGCAGCTTCGTGCGCCTTATGAACGTCGATAAAGGATTCCCCGTGGAGCGACTCCTGACTGCCGACTTACGCATCCCGGCCACGCGCTACAAGGAGGACGCATCGCGCGTTGATTTCGTCCGCCGCGTCCTGACCGGCGTCCACGCTCTGCCCGGTGTGCGCTCCGCGGCGGTGACCAACGGCCTGCCTTTGCAGGGCGAAACCTGGGTCGATATCATCTGGCTTCCCGGCGATACGCGTCCCATGTTTGAACGCCTAGCAGCTAACTCGCGCTTTGTGAGCCCCGATTACTTCAAGACCGCCGGAATCCCGCTGCGCGCCGGCCGTCCCTTCGAGGAAGGCGATCGCAAGAAGGATCTCGTCATCGTCGCCCAGCGCACGGCGGACCAGTTGTGGCCCGGGCAGAACCCGCTCGGCAAACGCCTCTACCGCGGAGATGAGAAACAGCGCGAGGTCATCGGCGTCGTCGGCGACGTGCGTACTTCCTTGCAACAAGGGCCCGTCGTCACCGTCTATTTCCCGTACTGGGAGCAGCCGCTCTATAGCACCCAAGTCCTGGTGCGGACGGCTATGGATCCGCGCTCCATTGCCGCCGCGTTGCGCAGCGAGATCTGGAAAGTGGATCCTGAGATACCCGTGCCGATGAAGACCATGGATGAACTGATCTCGATCGGCGCCGCGCCCAGGCGCTTTCAGATGCTGCTGGTCTTGCTGTTTGCCGCAACGGCGCTCCTGCTCGCCAGCCTGGGAATCTATGGCGTCGTTTCCTACACGGTAGCCCAGCGAACCAACGAAATCGGGGTGCGTGTAGCTCTCGGCGCCCGCGCTGCCGACGTTTATCGAATGGTTCTGCGGCAGGGACTCGCGCCCGTGGCCTTCGGTTTGATCGCCGGAGTGGCCGGCGCGCTGGCGCTCGGCCGCTTGCTCAGCAGCTTGCTCTTTGAAGTGAGCCCGGCCGATCCACTGACCATCACCACGGTGACGGTCACCCTCGCGGCCGTCGCGGCATTCGCCTGCGCCGTGCCCGCCGTGCGCGCCACACGCGTCGATCCCATGTCCGCCTTGCGGTACGAGTAGATGAAGCCTCTGCTAAGGTGAAATCTATGCGCTTATTCTTCTGTCTGGTGGCGTGTGCCGCCACCCTGATGGCTGCGGGCGACCTCTCGGGCCGCCGCGCTCCCGGTTTTTCCCTGGTCGACGTGAATTTCACCCAGCACGATCTGCAGGATTATCGCGGCAAAGTCGTGTTGGTCGACTTCATCCAGACCAGTTGCCCGCACTGCGGTGAGCTCTCAAATATCCTCCAGGAAGTCGTCGCCAAGTACGGCAGTAAAGTCGCGGTTCTCTCGATCGTGAATCCGCCGGACACCACCGCTACAGTGAAGCAGTACGTGGCTCAGCACAAGCTCACTTACCCGCTCTTGTTTGATTGTGGCCAAGTCGCGGCGTCTTACATGAAGGCTCCCAGTTTCGACGTGCCCCATCTCTTCATCGTCGATGCCCAGGGAATGATTCAGAGTGACTACGGCTACAGCCCGTTCAACCGCGGCATCTTCGAGGGCCGCGACCTCTTCGCTGAACTCGACCGCATGCTCAAGTCGAGATGAATCGAAACACTAGCCACGCCACTCCCGCTAGAAACCCAAGCAATGCCTGGTATTCCTGGTTTTTCTGGTAAACGGCCAAGCTGAACCGGCCATCCGAGTTCCGGGGCTTTCTATATGGAAACAAAGGAGGAACGGTGGCGGCATACTGCTCGAACTCGGGAAATAGCTGGCGGAGGTGCTGCTCTTCGAGCATGATGACCGGCAAATAGATGAAAACAAAGACACAAGCGAACAGAATGGCGAGGCCAGCGCTCCGGCAGGCGACGGCCAAGCCGATCGAGACCAGCAAAGTGCCTAGATAGAGAGGGTTGCGGACGTAGGCGTAGGGCCCGCCAGTAGCCAACTGCTGGTTCTTGGCCAGATGGCCCGCCGCCCACGCCCGGAGCGCCAGCCCGGCCAAGGAAACGGGGAGTCCGAACCCGAGCGATTGGGCGGAAGGATTTGCGAACCAGGCGAAGGCGGCCACTAGCAGAAATCCGCTAGGCACCCGGAGGCGGGCGACGAAGTCGGCGTAGGGTTTAGGAAATCGGCTGGGTTGCACAACTGGCGGAATGGCGAATGAGCTGTGCTTTGAGCGCTTCAAAGACGCGATCGGGATCGATCTCCCGCATGCCGGCGTCGATTACCGAACGGCGCTTATAACTGGTCACCGCGCGCTCGCTGCGCAAGACGCTGAGCGTGTTGCCGTAGGGACCGTTCATGGCGGGATTCGTGGGGCCGAAGATCCCCACCCCGATTTTGGCGAGGGCGGCGGCGAGGTGTAGCGGCCCGCTATCCACACCGACGACGGCGGTCGCCCGGCGCGTCGCGTGGATCAGGCCCGCGACCGAAGAGTGATGGACCAGGGCGGAAGGAACGTTGGCCAGCTCGCCCATATCCGCGGGGCCGTTGAGAACCAGGGGCAGCTCCAGCTCGCGCTCCAGACGGGTGGCCAGGCGCGAGTAAAAGGCCAGCGGCCATTGTTTGGCGCGCCAGCCAGCCATCGGGCTGGCCAGGACGAATCCGCCCGCGGGCAATTCGCCTTCTGGCTCGCCCGGAGGCAGCGGAAACGTGCGGAGAATGCTGGCGGCGCCGGCGGCCGCCGCCAGTTCCAGATTCCGGTCCACTTGGTGGGCCGACTGCGGCTTCGTCTTGTTTGAATAGAATAGTGCCGCCGCCCGTTCGCGCACGTGCGATTGATGGAAGCCGAAAATGCGGTCGGGCCAGGCCATCGAGGCGGCCAGCGCCGACTTCACCAGGCCTTGAAAATCCACGGCGAAATCGAACCGCTCGGCGCGCAGCTTGCTCCAGTTGCGCATCCATGCGCCCGGATTGCCGCGCTCGAAGATGGCGATGCGGTCCACGTAAGGATTCTGCTCGAGAAGGGTGGCCCAAGGCGCTTCAATGAGCCAGGTGAGATGCGAGCCGGGAAAGCTGTGTTTGAGCGAGGCCACGGCGGGAAGCGCGTGGATCACATCGCCCATGGCGCCCAGGCGAACAACCAGGATGCGGGGACCGGAACTAGGGCTGGTGGCGGCGTTGGACATGTTCGCTTAAGCGGCGGGCGCGGAGAAGATCGGCCGATTCCTCGCGCACGATTTCACCGGGGTTGAAATGGCTCAGCAACTCTCGGGCTGCCGGCTCCCCGGCGGGCACCACGTAGTCTACCATGCGCAGCGCAGCCACGAGTTCGGCGCGTGCACGCAGGGAAAGCACGGGATCGGGAGGGTCGAGAACGACCACCACGAGCGCGCCCGAACCGTTCTTGATCTCCAGGAGGCGGCGCACGTGCTCGGCGACGATTACGTCAAAATACCCGGTGACGATTCTCACGCCTTTGGCGCGCAGGTCTTTGGAAAGTGCAATGGCGCGCTCGGGCTCGATGATTTTGTGTCGCGTATCCATGGGCGATCAGCGCAGCAGTTCCAGCGCCACACCCGCCACCTGCCCAGCCGTGACGCGCGTCATGCAGCGGTGGTCAATGGGGCACTCACGCAGCAGGCAGGGGCTGCATTCGACCGGTTCGCGGACCACGCGCGCGAGCGGCCCCGTCGGCCCAGTGGCTGAATCATCGGTGGCGCCGAAGACCGCGACCGTGGGCACGCCTGCGGCGGAGGCGATGTGCATTGCGCCCGAATCATTGGTGAGAAACACACGGCAGGCGGCGGCCATCTCGACGAATACCTTGAGAGCGGTCTCGCCGGCGAAATTCGACGCCCGAACGCCTCCTCGCTGGATCATGTCCGCGACGGTCTCGCATAAGCCTCGTTCCGCCGACGAGCCGAAAACGGCGACCGATGCGTTCGAGGAGCGCGCCACCTCGATGGCAGCCTGAGCAAAGCGTTCCGGCAGCCAGCGTTTGGCGGCTCCGTAGGCGGCTCCCGGACTTACACCGATCACGGGCAACGCCAGACCGCGCTCGACGAGACGGCACTCTCCCTCACGGGCGGCAGCTTCCGCGCCTTCCAGCCGGATGGCGTCCACCTTGGGGAGTTCGTCGATCAGGCCGGCGCGGCGCAGCAGCTCCAGATAGTAAAAGCGCTGGTGACGCGCAATCTCGCCGGGCTTGGGTACGGGAACCGGATCGGTGAGCAGCGCGGAGCGGCCATCGCGAGCATAGCCGATGCGCCGCGGAATGCGGGCCAGCCACGAGATCGCCGCTGCTTCGAACGCATTCTGCAACAGGATGGCGCAGTCGAATTCTTCCGCACGCAGGGCCAGAGCCGCGCGCAGCTTGGTCGGAAAATCACGAAACCCAGTGGCCGCGGCATAGGGGATCACGCGATGGATGGCGGTCTCGCGCGCGTACAGATCCGCGACCCAGGGGCGCGCAAGCACCGTGATCTGAGCGCCGGGAAAGCGTGCGTGCACCGTGCGAATGGCGGGTAACGACATCACGGCATCGCCTACCCAGTTGGTCGCGCGAATGAGAATTTTGGAAAACGCCATCGAACGGTTCAAAGCAGGGCGGTATCGAGGCGGCCATCGGAGGCGGCGGCCGCCGCTCGAGCCGGCTCGGCGGCTGCCGCGACGGACAAGCCGGCCGGCACTCCGCCCAGGAACTCGATGAGCACGTCAGCGGAGCCATCGAAGTGGTTCTCGAGAAACTCGCGAACCGCCATCCGCCGGACCGAGTCCTGCGACACCTGGGGGGTATAAAGGAACGCGCGGCCCATTTTACGGCGCGTCACGACGCCCTTGCGCGCGAGCCGGTCGAGCAGGGTCATCACCGTGGTATACGCTAGCGGCTTGTTGCGGGAAACGATGCGGCGCACGTCGTTCACGCTGCCTTCTCCCAGCGACCAGAGCGCCTTAAGACACGACAGTTCGAGAGGCGGCGGCAGTTCGCGCTGAGCGGCGGCACGAGCCATCTAAGATTCCTGTACAGGGGGGGCCGCGAACAGCGGATGGGAGGCGTCCCGCGGCGCGACTTTGGGCGGAGCCGGCACAGGCGTTTCCGCTACCTCAGGCTCCGCCGGAACCCGCTGGGCCGTCCGTCCGTTCGCATCCGCCGCGGGCGACAAGTATTTCGCCTTCTTCAGCACGGTGCGTTCCAACGAATTATTGTAACCGGTGAAATGCCCTTCGACTTGCCGGTCCAGCACGATCAGCGTGCGCATGCACTCCATTTTAGAATCCATGTCGTCGAGATAATGCAAGAGCAACGCTTCGGGAAACTGCGGCAGCTTGGGCGAACCGAACTCCAGTTTCCCATGATGGCTGACGATCATGTGCTCGACCAGGGTCCGAAGCCGCGGCGGAAAATCCGGAAGATCGCGGATTTTATCGCCGACAATGCGCACGCCCATGACCATGTGGCCCAGGAGCTGGCCTTCGGTGGTGTAGCCGAAGCTGCGGTCATAGCTTAGCTCGTAAATTTTGCCGACGTCGTGCAAGACCGCTCCAGCCAGGAGGAGATTCAGGTCCACGTGGTAGTGATCAGCCGCGAAGTGGCACAACTGGCAGAGCGAGAGGACATGCTCCAGCAGCCCTCCCAGCCATGCGTGATGAATCTGCTTGGCGGCCGGAACTTTCTGATAGCGCCGCGCAATCTCGGGGTCATCCAGAACGGCCAGCGAGAGGGCTCGAAGATGGGGATCGGTCATCGCGTCGACGATGGCGCGCAGTTCGCTCCACATTTCGCCTGTATCGCGCGCAGATGCCGGGAAGTAATCCGCGAAATCGACTTCACTATCTTCGAGACGGCGCACCTTGTGGATGGTGATCTGCGGGCGGTTGTGATAGATCTGGACGATTCCCTTCACCTTCACGAAATCGTCGCGATTGAAGGTGTCCATCACCTCGGCCACGTTATCCCACATCTTGGCGTCGATCTCGCCGGTGCGATCGCCCAGGCTCATGGAAATATACGGCTCGCCGGTTTTCTTTTCGCGAATCTCCTTGGAGCGGACCAGGAAGGAGGTGGTGAACGTCCGGTTGGCCTCGATCTCCTTCAGGTAAGGGGACTTCATGGCTTGGCGGGCGTTGGATTTCCGCTCGCGGGAGCCGGATTGGCGGCCGCGGACTGAGGATCGGCAGGCGCGGGGCGGTCCGCGCCGCCTGCAGCGGGCGTGCTGGAGTCACCCGGGCGTTTGGCCGTCTCAACCTTCTTGGGCGTGGTTGAAGTCCCCGGGATCGGCATGACCCAGAGCAGGCGCTTTTTCCGCTTATGCGATGCGACTTCTTCCTTGGTGGTGGTCTCCGGCTTTAGCTGTGCGGGATCCTTCCACGCGGTATCTTTATTCGGGGCTGCGCCGCTGTCGACGTAGCCGGCGCGAATTTCGAGGAACGCGTCTTCGCGCAGCTTGGTGAGCAGTTCGCGCACCTTGGGCTGCATCTGTGGCATGGAGAGCTTCTCCATGATCTCGTTCTCGACATCGGCGAGCGGCGCCTGGCCGGCTTCATAACGCTCTTCCACCTTGAGAATCTCGAATCCATTGGGCAGCCGGACGGGATCGGTGACGTAGCCTCTCTTTTCCTTGAAGACCACATCTTCGATTTCTTTCTTCAATTGCCCGCGCTTGTAGGGGGGCAACTGGCCGAAGTTGTCTCTGGTCTCCGCGTCAGAGTATTGCCGGGCCATTTCGCCGAACTTTTCCCCTTTACGGGCGCGCGCCACCAGGTCCTTGGCCCGCTTCTCGGCCTGGGCCGTTTGATCGGCCGTCTTGCCCTCGGTGCTAATCAGGATCTCGCTCAGAAAAACCTGCTCTTCGCGGACGAAGTCCTTTTTGTGCTCTTCGTAATATTTTTCGACCTCAGAGTGCGGGGTGCTGATGCGACTCATGACTTCCTGGCCGATCACGCGTTGCGTGAGGATCTGGTCCTTGATCTTCTGCTTGAAATCTTCGAACGGCACTCCGGTCTGCTCGCGAATGTAGTCGTGGAACTTATCCGGGTCGGCGATCTTGCTTTCGAGCTGAAGTTGGGCGAGGCGCTTGGTGACTTCTCCATCCACGTTGATGTTCAGGTCCTTGCCATGCTGGACCAGGAGCAGCGTGTCGATCTGATCGCGCAGCCCGTCGGCGACCTGCTGTTTGACCGCGGTATCGAGGTCCGGGCCGCTGAGCCCTTTCTGGCGAAGCTGGGCATCGAGTTCCTGCCGCGCTCTGTCGAGTTCACCCTTGGTGATGATGTCGCCATTCACCTTGGCGACAATCTCCTCGACGATGCGGACATCCGCCGCCAAGCCGATACTTACAAGCGCCAAAATCCCTGCGCCTAACCGAAAATGCATATAAGGTTATTATCCCGCAAACGCGTGGGAAGCGGCACTGTGAGTTGGGGGCACGGGAGTGAAGAACAGGTGCCAGGTGAAAAAGCAGGTGTCAGGTGCTAGGTTTTAGGGTTCGGGCGCATCGGCCCTGGACTGCGATCCCTAACACCTAAAACCTGACACCTAAAACCTGGAACCTGGACCCGGGCACCTGCTAAGATGGAGCGCTCTGCATGATCGGTAAAACGATATCGCACTACCGCGTTTTGGAAAAATTGGGCGGCGGCGGTATGGGTGTCGTGTACAAAGCGGAAGACACCAAACTGCACCGTTTTGTGGGACTCAAGTTTCTGCCTCCGGAATTGGCCAAGGACCATCAGGCTCTGGAGCGCTTTCAACGGGAAGCCCGTGCCGCCTCGGCGCTGAACCGTGACGTCCTACACCCTCGGCGGTTTCGTACACCTACTGCTTGTCATCGCAATCATCTTGGTGTTGATTCGAGTGATTCAAGGACGAAATCCACTCTAGAACCGACCACACAGCGCAGGAAGGTCGAAGGCGGGATAACTCCATTCAATTCAGGTACACAATACTCTCGCCTGGATGCTCTAGTGCCAGCACGGTCAAGAGGTAGTCTTTGAGATGCCGTGTCACGAGGAAGTTCTGTCTCACGTGCTCGTACCCGTTCTGTCCAAGGCGTTCACGCAGCCGGCGGTCTCTGAGTAATTGGCTGATACGGTTCGCGGCACCCTCCACGGAATGCACCAGGAAACCTGTCTCGCCGTCGATGACCTGCAATTTGATCCCTCCCACCGCGCTGCCAATTACCGGTTTTCGCTTCCATAGGGCCTCGCTCACCGTCAGGCCAAAGCCTTCCCGAATCGACTTCTGGATGAGTACCACCGAGCCACGCACCAGCGCGTTGATCTCGAGATCGCTGAAAGGAGCAAGAAGCAGCACGTGAATGTCGGGGTCGCCGGCGGCGGCCTCTTGGACTTCGCGGAGCACCTGCTCGCCTTCCGGGTCATCGGGCGCGCCCCCGCCGGCGAGGACTAGCTGGCACCTGTTCCGCTTCTTGACCATCCGATAAGCGGCAATTACACCCAGTGGATCTTTCAAACGATCGAACCGCGAGATCTGTGTGACCACCGGCCGGCCGGGATCAATATGATACTTCTCCAGCACCTTCTCGATATCGACTTTGTTCAACGGTTTATTCTTGTCACTTAAGGGATCGATGGACGGCGCTACTCGATACTGAGCAATGGGCAGTTGTTGTGCGAAATCAGGCATCGAGAAAATGGCGGCGTCGTACTGTTCAACGTAGGGCCTGAGGAAGTTCCAGACGTCTGGCTGAGGCGTGGAAACATCAATGTGACAGCGCCAAACCCAGCCGCGTCCGATCTCTTTTTTGCGCAAAATCAAACCGGCAGGCTGGGGATCGTGTATGAAGATCACATCTCCGGAGAAATTGACTTCGCGGAGATTCATTTCCGTGTTGGAGCGGAAAATTGCGAACATGTCTTCGGTCATGGTTTCCGCCTTACCATGGAGGGCGTTATGAAAGGCCTTTGTGACGTTAAAGAAGGCCTGGTCGCCCTTGATTACGTCCCAACTGACATCCAGCCCTAGTTCACGGAACAGGGGGACCATCCGCGTGAGGATCTCAGCCACGCCTCCTCCTACCGGGGTGGAATTGATGTGCTGCATCCGGCGGCCTTTCACCCGGTCAGCAAGGATACGCAACTCTTCAATCACACCGGGGCCGACGATTTCCTGATAATCCTGCAGGCTTACGCTCATATCACCTCCGGGTGCGCCTGCGGCGCAGCCTGATGATTGCTGCCTTCAGCTCATCCAAGGTCATCGCGTAGGGATTCAGTCTGTCGATGGCCCGCGCCAGCCTGGCCTCGCCGAGGTCGTTCAGCCACTGTGAGAAATCGTTGGTAGGCCGTTCCAGACGCAAGCGCGCCTCGAAGAAATGGAAGTGTAGGCAGGCGTTGGTTACCCGGGCGAGTTGTTCGAAGAACTCCGGCACATCGTGCGCCACCGTGCCGGTGGGCATGATGAAGCTCTGGGCTTCGCAAAAGTGAAATTCGTCACCGGCCGGGCAGTCACGGCGGACGGCGCCGCCTTCCAGATATTTTTGTATCGTGGAGCCGATCGCTTCGCGGAGGTCTCGAATGGATGTGATGGCCAGCAGATCAATGGCCGCCAAACGCTCCGCCAGGCGCTCTTCTTGAAGGGCATGCGACACCCAGTTGGCAAATTCGTTATAGAATCTCGGTTTCTCAAAGTGGTGGATCAGGTAGAGATAGTGAGTGTGATAAAAGATGCACGAGCCCGACACCTGAGACAGATGGGAAAGCAGTTCTTCGAGGTTCCTGGCCCTGCGCCCAGTCAGTGCCACCAGACGCCGCTCCGTGTAAAAGACAAACGGTCCGTAGGACTTAGTGGGTTCTCTCACCTGCTTATCCGGCCGCTCAAGCAAGAACATGGCGTGTCAACCAGTTCAGGAACTCATGCACGGCAGCAGGGTCTGCAAGGCAATACCGGGCGGAAGTGGCCGTGATACTCCCTACCTTGACTGTGATTCCGTCCGGCAACACACGGAATGCGTCCTCATCCGTCAGGTCGTCTCCCAGATAGATCGACAGGGCCTTCCCGTTGCCGAGATGTTGTTTGATCCAGCAGACGGCCTTGCCTTTGTCCCAGCCGGTTCGGGGAATGATGTCAAAGGCCATCTTGCTCGAGATCAAGCGAAATGACGCCGGGGCCAAGGCAACTGCTGCTTCTACCGCGGATTGGATCCGTGCGACTTCCGATGCGGCGACCCACCGGTAATGAACACTGGCAGTCAATCCCTTGAATTCGACGATCGCGCCTTCGACGTCGCGCAGCTGCGCGGCAAGTTGCGTCGAGAGATGCGCTAGTTTCTCTTGCCGCGCCGCGGCCACGGGCTCCACGAACTGCAGACGCCTGCCGCAGATTTCGAGCCCGTGATTTCCTGCGTACACGACACCGTCCAAGCCAATTCGGCCGCAAATATCAGAAGCGGAGCGCCCGCTGATGATGGTGGTTACCGTGCGAGCGTTGCGCGAGATCTGGGCCAGCGTCTGGCGAGCGCCCTCGTCGAGCCGAGCCTCCGAGGGGTCCTGCACGAAAGGCACTAGAGTGCCGTCAAAGTCCAGAAAGAGCAAGATCCGGACAGCCGCCCGAAGGCGCTCCTCGACGCTAGCAAGATCCTGAAGCAGAGAATGACACATGGCTTTCATCGGAGGTAGTGAACTCGAACTTCAGCAGCGCTGAGATGATCTTCCCGGCCCACCGGTATACGTTGTTCTCGGCGACGACAGCTCGCATCTTCCGCATCCGTTTTCGCCGCTCGTCTTCTGGCATTTCGAGCGCCTGCCGGATGGCCTCCAAGGATTCCTCCTCGCTGAACGGATTCACCACAAGAGCGTCCGTCAACTCGCGGGAGGCGCCGGCGAAGTCGCTCAAGATCAGCACACCGTCTTCGTCCACACGGCTGGCGACATATTCCTTGGCCACCAGGTTCATGCCATCGTGCAGAGAGCTGACCATGCAGAATTTTGCCAAACGGTGTAGGGCGGTCAGACTGTGCTGTGGAAAACACCGTTTCAGCAGGATGATGGGGCGCCAGGAGCGGACAGCCCAGCGGCGGTATTTCCGATTGATTTCATTCACCAGTGTCTCGAGCTTTTTTTCCAGTGTCTTGTACTCAGGAATCTGGCTGCGGCTGGGCACGGCCACTTGCACAAATACAAAACGCCCCCGGTATTCAGGGTATTTGGCCAGAAAGCGGTCGATAGCGTGTAGCCGTTCACAAATTCCCTTTGTGTAATCGATGCGATCGATCCCAATGCCAATCAGTTCGTCGCGGATTCCCAGTGCGGAGCGCCAGCGCTTCATCTCCCGCTCCGTGGTTTCCGCTTCCGCCGTGGCGCTGTGTCTCTGGAAATCAATACTGATGGGAAAAGCCCGAACCGTAGTCGTCTTGCCGCCGCGCGTGATTTCGTAGCGCTCCCGATCCACCTTCGATTCCAGAATGCGATCGACTGTGTCTAGGAAATTCTGGCAATGGAAGCGCAAATGGAAGCCGAGCAAATCGTTACCCAGCAGACCATCCAACAACTCTTCCTTCCAGGGGAACCCTCGAAGAACTTCTGGATTGGGCCAAGGGATGTGCCAAAACTGCGCGACGATCAAATTCGCATTACGTTCCTTCAGCATTCGCGGGAGGAGCGCAAAATGAAAGTCCTGAATAAATACAAACGTCGGGGCATCGCCTGCCTCTTCGACCACCGCATCCGCGAAAATCTGGTTGACTTCTCGGTAAGCTTGCCAATCTTCGGGGCGGAACACGGGCCGGGTGAAGACAATATGACAAAGCGGCCACAAGGCTTGATTGGCGAGGCCGTAGTAGTACCTTTCTTCCTGACGAGGGTTCAGCCGGACGCGCCGCAATGTGAAGCACGGATCATCAGGGGGGACGAAGACGCGATCCTGCTCGTCCACCATCTTCCAATCGGCGTCACCACTTCCGTGTGCGATCCAGGTGCCGCCACAGGCGCGCATGATCGGATCGAGAGCCACTGTCAGGCCGCTGGCGGGTTGGGTGCACTCGATTTGGCCGCTGGCGTAGCGATGCACATACGGCTCCCGATTCGAAACTAGAATGAACCTGTAGTCGCGCAGTTTCTCACCGATCAATTCTACGAGGCCTTCCTTTGTCCACATGGTTCCTCTCGAAAAACTTCGCCAGTGAAGCAAGAGCGGGGCCTGGAGCCGGGAGATCCGGGCGCAGTCCAAGCCCCAGACAATGGGCGCAGCGTCCTACAAACGATCAGCCTTTCGCGCTACGGTGCTGTCCCTTGCCAGCCTCCATTTCCTGTAACATGCCGAGCCATTCATCTGCCTTCTTTTCGGCCTCCTCTTTGGCCAGACCGTAGCGCTCCTGCAACTTACCAGCAAGCCGGTCTCGTTTTCCAGCGATGTACTCGACGTCGTTGTCCGTGAGCTTACCCCACTTCTGCCTCACCGTTCCCCTTAACTGTTTCCAACTTCCTTCGAGTTGTTCCCAATTCATAAAGATGTCCTTCCTACTACATTGGAGTCGTTGCGAATCCGCGACTCTATCGTGTTAGGCAACTGGAAGGCCAGCGTATCTGCTTTGGAAACCACTCTCCAGCACGCCTTTTCATGGGGAAATAGTGCCGCCTGGATGTAGATATTGCAGGGTTGGCAGGTACTGTGATCTGTCGCACAGATTTCACCTACTCAACAGTCGAGAAATGTCTTCGATTGATAGGCGGGTTGATGAGTACTTGTGCCAGGCAGTTCCCGGTAGCGCTAATCGATGGCAGCGCGATTGCTCCATCCTTGTCCGCGGGTCTTGATTGCAGTGCGTCTGCTGCTTAAGTCCGTGTGAGGAGAGGTAGCCAAATGAACGACAACGAATTGCATGATAGTCCGCGCAACAGCGCGAATCCGAGGATGTTCGCAGCGGTCGCAGTGGCTGCGGTTCTGTTCGCCTGCAACCTGTATCTGTTCTGGCGCGTCCAGCGCCTCGACCTGGGGACGTCGCAGTGGATGGCCGCCACATCCCAACAGATCACGGAGCTTCGCGACACACTTTCCGTGAGCGACTCGACCCATGCCAAGAAACTGGAGGCGCTTGGGCGCGATCTTGAGGAGGCACGACATCAGGCTGAACTCACCGTGGGGCACGCCAAGATTGAGGCTCAACGCCATGCCGAGCAGTTGGCCAACCAGTTGGCGGAGGAACAACAACAACAGCAGCAACGGTTAACTGAGGTGCAGCAGAGTGCTGCCACGGCGAACACTAAGATCGACGGGGTGAGCAGTGATGTCGCCGCCACTAAATCCGACGTCGCCGCGACCAAATCCCAACTGGAGAGTACGGTCACCGAATTGAAGCGCGTAACCGGCGATATGGGTGTCCTCAGCGACCGGATTGCGACAAATGGTCAGGAACTCGCTGCTCTCAGAACACTGGGAGAGCGGAATTACTTCGAGTTCAGCGTTGCCAAATCGAAGATACCGCAGAAGGTTGCCAACGTCCAACTGTGGCTGAAAAAAACCGATCCTAAGCGAAACAGGTTCACCCTCGCGATCCAGTCGGATGACAAGACCGTTGAGAAGCGGGACAAAACCATCAACGAACCAGTTCAGTTTTTTGTGTCCAAAGCGCGCCAACCGTATGAAATTGTGGTCAACCAAGTGACCAAGGACACCATCACCGGATATCTGGCTACCCCAAAGGTTGAAATGGCGCGGAAATGACTGGCAACGGGGAGACGGCGAGATTGTCTGCGTCTCGCCGTTCACGTCGCGCGAAGCCGGCCCCGGCATCCAGGAGCGTCTCATGACAAATGGAAAAAACATAAGTCAGAACGAAGTGGCAGGCTTTCTATTAGGGTTGGGGATTGGGCTGGTGGTGGGCTTACTCTCTCAGCCGCGGTCGAACGATTACTCTCGCGGATTGATACAGGAGAGCGCCAAGCAAGCAGAGTCTCGCATAGCACGCAGCCGAACGGAACAGATGAAGTAGTTCGAGAGTCCACCAAGAGGATCTGTTGCAAATGGTACGAGCGGCTCTGGCAGGGTGAAACGGTGAGCCAAAACCGGCCAGTGCTGTTCCGCGGGCGCCACTTCGAGGATGTCATCATCATCCTATGCGTCCGGTGGTACTTGCGTTATTCGTTGAGCTACCGGGATCTGGAGGAGATATTGGCGGAGCGCGGGTTGTCGGTGGATCACGTCACCATCTGGCGCTGGGTCCAGCGCTATGCTCCCCTTTTGAATCAACGCTTGCGCCGCGAACTCCGGCATCCGAATCGTTCCTGGCGCGTCGATGAGACGTACGTCCGCGTCGCCGGCCACTGGACGTACCTCTACCGAGCGGTGGACTCTGCTGGCGACACGATCGATTTCACGCTATCCCCCACGCGGGACCTGACTGCAGCCAAGCTGTTCCTTCGCTTGGCATTGTCCGGAACCAGCGGGATCCGGCCACGGGTGATCAATGTGGATGGACACCCGGCATATGCCCGCGCCATCGCCGAATTGAAGCGATCCGGGGATCTCGGTCGGCGCTGCCGCTGTCGGCCATCACCTTACCTAAACAACATCATTGAGCAGGATCACCGATTCATAAAGAAGCGCATCGCGGCGAGTCTTGGTTTCCGGTCGGCGGAAGGGGCATGGAGGACGATCGACGGTTACGAGGCAATGCATCTGATCCGGAAAGGGCAGATCCGCTGGCTGGCCAAGGGCGATGTGGTCGGGCAGCGCCAATTCATCCACACCCTCTTCGGCATCGCTGCTTAATTTCTCGGCGGCCTCCACTCCAACTCTGAGCTCATTCTTCTATTTGCAACACATCCCTAGGGGTTAGGGGTGAACCTAACGCCTAATACCTGATACCTGGCTTATTTCCGGCAGGCTGAGGTACGCGTGGGCATTGCCGTAGCAGATGTCACGGATCATGCGGCCGGCGAGTTCCCGATCGCCGGGCAGTTCTCCGCGCTCCATCTCCGCTCCGATGAGGTTGCAGAGCACGCGCCGGAAATATTCGTGGCGCGGATAGGACATGAACGATCGCGAGTCGGTCAGCATGCCGATGAAGCGCGACAGCAAGCCGCAGTTGGACAGCGCGTTCAATTGCCACTCGATGGCCTCTTTCTGATCGAGGAACCACCAGCCGCTGCCGAACTGGATGCGGCCCGGAACGCCGCCCTGAAAGTTGCCGACGAGCGCGGCGAACGCATAATTGTCAGAGGGATTGAGATTGTAGAGGATCATCTTGGGCAGCGCGTTCTCGCGTTCCAGCGCGTCCAGAAATCGCGCGAGGCCCTGGATCTGCGGAAAGTCGCCGATGGTGTCGAATCCGGTATCGGGGCCGACACGCGCCAGCATTCGTGAGTTGACGCTGCGGCGGGCGCCCAGGTGCAGTTGTTTGGTCCAGTTCTTGGCGGCATCCAGCCGGCCCAGAAAAATCATGAGGAACGAAGCGAACTGAGCGTGCTCCCCGGGGGAAGCGGCTTGGCCGCCACGAGCTTTGAGGAAAATCTCGGCCGCAGAGCGTTCGCTGGTGTCCTCCGCCGGGCAGGAGGTCAGGCCGTGATCGGAGAGACGGCAACCCAGCGAGTGAAAGTAATTGTGCCGGTCTTCGAGGGCGTCGAGCAATTGAGCTAGCTTGTGGATCTCGCGGTTTGAGGCGGCTTCGAGGCGGGCCAGCCATTCGTTCCATCGTTCAGGCAGGTGAACCTCGAGCGCGCGATCGGGACGGAAGGCGGGATAAACGGCAACCGAAAAACCTGAAGCCGCGATGACTTTGTGATGAGCCAGGTCGTCTGCCGGGTCGTCGGTGGTGCAGAGCGCGGTCACGCGAAAGCGGCGCAAAATGCCACGCGCGGTGAGATCCGGGCCGGCCAGCATCTCATTGGCGCGCTCCCATATGGCTGGCGCGGTGCGTTCGTCCAGCAGTTCTTTAATTCCGAAGTATCGCTGGAGCTCGAGGTGGGTCCAGTGGTAGAGCGGATTGCGAAGGGTGTAGGGGACGGTGCGCGCCCATGCCAGGAACTTCTCGTAGGGCGTTGCGGCGCCGGTGCAGAAATGTTCCTCAACGCCATTGGCGCGCATGGCCCGCCACTTGTAATGGTCGCCTTCCAGCCAGATCTCGAACAGATTCGCGAAGCGGCGGTCTTCGGCAATCTCGCGGGGAGGCAGATGGTTGTGATAGTCGAGCACCGGCTCCGGCTCGGCATAATCGAAGTAGAGTCTGCGGGCCGTCTCGGTGCTTAGGAGGAAATTCTCATCTAGAAAGGCCATGGCGTCTACGAAATAGTGTATCGTCGCGACGGGCTGGCGATTTCTTTTCGACCTTTTTCTCCTCTGCGTGGTACCAAATCCGTTTGGATTCGTCCAAATTCAGTTTAGGGGCCTTCGGTACCATAAGAGTTCCATGTCAGGAAGGTGATTGTGACACATCATGCACGCAGTCTGGCTTCGATCGCAACGCTGGCAGTCGGGCTGGGGTTTGGGGCGCTTGCCCAAGAAGCCCCGGCTCAGTTCACGGTTCCGATCACATACTACAAACTGCCCAACGGGCTGAAGGTGGCGCTTTCGCGAGACACCACCGCGCCGCTGGTGGTGGTGGCGGTCTATTACAACATCGGCTTCCGCATCGAGCCCAAGAATCGGACCGGATTTGCGCACCTTTTCGAACATCTGATGTTCGAGGGCTCGAAGAATATGCCCAAAGGCGAGTTCGACAAGCTGATCGAGGGCAATGGCGGCCTCTCGAACGGAAGCACGCGGTTCGACTTCACCAACTATTTCGAAGTCGTCCCGTCGCACGTGCTGGAAACCATGCTGTGGGGGGAAGCCGACCGGATGAGGAGCCTGGCGCTCAACGAGGAGAGTCTCAAGAACCAACAGGGGGTCGTGGGTAACGAAGTGAAGGTGAACGTTCTCAACCGCCCGTATGGAGGATTCCCCTGGCTGGACATGCCGCAGTACGCCAATAAGAATTGGTACAACGCGCACAATTTCTACGGAGATCTGGCGGACCTCGAAGCGGCGACGCTCACAGACGCAAAGAATTTCAACCAAACCTTCTATGCGCCCAACAATGCGGCCCTGGCGCTGGTGGGCGATTTTGACGAAGATCAGGCCAAGCAGTGGATTGAGAAATATTTCAGCTCGATCCCGGCGTCCAAATTACCGGAAAAACCGGATCTGAGTGAACCGCGCCAGGAAGCGGAGAAGCGTTTTACCAAGACCGACAAGCTGGCCGAGAAGCCAGCGCTGGCGATCGCATACCACATACCGGAGCGGCTGACGCCCGAGCACTACGCCATGGTGCTGCTCGACCAGATTCTGCTGCAGGGAGACGACAGCCTGCTGACGCAAGAACTGGTGAAGAAAAGAGGATTCACCGACTCGGTGGACGGCGGCATCAACCTCCTGGGCAACGCGTTCAACTATAGCGGACCGATGCTGTGGATGGCCAGCCTGATTCACGATGCAAGCGCGAAGCCGGACCAGATTCTGGCGGCGGCCGATCCGGTGATCGACAGCTTGCGGGAGAAGCCCGTGACGAAGGAGCAGATCGGCCGGGCGCTGGTGAAGCTGCGAGCCCAGTATTACAAGGATCTGACGCAATTCGGCGGCCTCGGGCGAGCCGACCTGATGGCCAGCCTGGCGCTGTTCAACGACAATCCGGCCTTGATCAACAGTCTCGAGAAGGATCTGCGAAAGGTCACGCCGGAGCTGATTGAGAAGACTGCCAAGGAATATCTGCGGCGGACCAACCGCACGGTGCTGGTGGTGGAGGCCGGAGCCGCAGGGAAGGCGCAAGGAACAGGAGGTGCGCGATGAGGATCTGGGCACTGGCGGTTATTCTTGCCACCGCATGCTTTGCCGCGGAGGAGAGGGAGGCGCCACCACCACCGGGAACGCCAAAGCCGTTTGCATTGCCGGCGGCCACCACCTTCACGCTCAAGAACGGAATGAAGGTGACGCTGGCGGAATACGGCTCCGTACCGGTGGTAGCGGTCAACGCCAGGCTGGCTTTCGGACGCGCCAACGAAAGCGCCGATCAGGTGTGGCTTTCGAACCTGCTGGCCGAATTGATGAAAGAAGGCACGGCCACCATGACGGCGGAGCAAGTGGCGAAGGAGGCCGCCCGCATGGGAGGCCAACTGGAAGTGATCGCCGGGACCGATGAATCGTCGGCGCGGATCGAGGTCCTCAGCGAGTTTGCGGCGGACGCCGTGAAGGTGGTGGCGGACGTGCTGGAGCATCCCAAGCTGCCCGAAAGCGAACTGGAGCGGGTACGCGGCAATCTCTTGCGGCAACTCACGGTGCAACTTTCAACGCCGCAATCGCAGGCTGACCGGGCGTTCGCGGCCAGCCTGTACCCGGACCATCCGTACGGGCGGTTGTTCCCGACCGAAAGCCAGTTGAAGGGTTACAAGATCGACGACGTACGCAAGTTCTATGCGGATAATGCCGGCGCACAACGGACACATCTCTACGTGGTGGGACGCTTCGATCCAGCGGTGAGAAAGACCATTGAAGCGGTTTTTGAAGGCTGGGATTCGGGGCCGGCGGTGAGACGAACTCCGCCGAATCCCGTAGCGAAGAAGAGTCTGGTGTTGCTGGACCGGCCGGGCGCGGTGCAATCGACGCTTCGGATCGGTCTGCCGATGAGCATTAGCCCGGCCCATCCGGATTACATCCCATTGGACGTGACGAATTCTCTTCTGGGTGGCGCCTTCACCTCGCGCATCACCAACAATATCCGCGAGCAGAAAGGGTATACCTATTCGCCGTTCAGCCAGGTGGTACCGCATTACCGCACGGCGGCCTGGCAGGAGTCAGCCGACGTGACCACGAAGTTTACGGCGGATTCTGTCCGCGAGATTCAATTCGAAATCAACCGATTGCGAAAAGAACCGCCGGACGCGAAGGAGCTGAAGGGAATCCAGAATTTCATGGGCGGCATCTTTGTCCTGCGGAACTCGTCCAATCAAGGCATCATCGGGCAGCTCGCTTTCGTCGATCTGCACGGGCTGACCGATGATTACCTCAAGACCTATGTGCAGAGGGTGAACGCCGTATCCCGGCAGGACGTACAGCGAATCACAGAAACGTATCTGGATCCCGGCAAGATGACGCTGGTCGTCGTGGGCGACAAAGCGAAGGTCGGGGATTCGCTGAAGACGTTCTAGCGAAAGATACCGCTAGCGCCAGCGGTCATCCCGGTCACGGTCATGATGCTCGTAGCGATCGTGATCCCGCATCCAATAAGGGTCATGTCGCGAATAGTACCCCGCGCGCACGGCACAACCGGTCAAGGAGAGTGCCACCAGTACCAGCAAGAGTGCTCGCTTCATATCAACCTCCTGCTGATGGAAACGCGCGGCGCCTTTCCCAGGTTGCGGCGTTCATCTTTCATTAATCAACGAATCTAGTGCGTTAGAGTCCTTTTCATCTGCCGCGGTGGTCTCGCATGAAGGCGGCAAGGTCTTCGTATTGATCGGCAGCGATGAGGTCCACGCTGGCCTCGATCGCCGCCCGCCAGCGGGCTTCGACGGCTTGGCGGGAGCCGAAATTATAGCTGTTGTCCCACCCGCGATTTTCTTCTGGCGTGAAACCGTCGAGAGTGTAGAAGCGGATCCAGTACCCGAGTTGGTGCGCGTGGTCGACCAGCGCGCGGAGACGGCGCGCGTCGGCCGGAGTCCAGTCGCCTGCTTTATTTTGTCCACCTTCTTCGACTTCAAACCAGGAATTGTTCCACCAGCGGCGATAGTTGGTGGGCCGTTCGACCAGCAACCTTTCTGGCGGGAGAGTGGCGGCGAGGTGAATTCGCTGCCTTTCGGACCGGGCGCGAATGCGCGCGGTATGAGCCGAGCCGAAGACGCGCAACCCGGTGCCTGGCGGAAGGTTGCGGAAGAAGACCTTTTCCTGTGCGTCGGCGTCTTCGGTGAGCACCAGGAGCGGTTTCGGATCCAACGGAGCGAGCTGGTGAGGATCGCGGGTCTGCGGCGCGGTGGTGATCCAGGACTGGTATTCGCCCAAGACGTCCCAGACGGCGCGGAGCAGTTTCGGATCGAGCGACTTGAAATCAAAGTGCACGATGATCAGCGGCCAATGCGCGCGGTCGTTTTCGGCGAGGGCTTTTTCGATGATGGGGCGGACGCGCTCGAAGAAGTGATCCCGCAATGAGGGCTCGGCGCCGGTGGTCTTCGCCGAGTGCGTGACTACGGGGCGTCCTTTTCCAGTCGTGCGGTCAACGGCCCAGGCGATGTCCTGTTCAATGGCGACGGGGAAGCTGGTGGTGAGAACACGATCGATGCGGTCGGCGTAACGGCCTTCGTAGGGGTAACAGTTGTGCGCGTCGAGGACCGGGCGGTTATGATTCAGGAAGTCGAGATGAGGCTGTTGGGCGCAGAGAGCGATAGCGGTGAAAAAGCAACCGAGGAGCGGCTTCATTCTGAATGGCTGAAATCTCAGTGTAACCGGATGGCCTGCGCCT
The DNA here is from genome assembly GCA_020073305.1 of Terriglobia bacterium. Lineage (GTDB taxonomy): Bacteria > Acidobacteriota > Terriglobia > Bryobacterales > Bryobacteraceae > QHXW01. The sequence goes on along the minus strand of JAIQFK010000024.1, from coordinate 27,911 downwards.
GAGACAGTCTCGGCTGCAGGCTCAGGCGAGTGGAGGGACCGTTACCGGAAATGGGGCCGGCCAACCGCACGCGGGGTTTGGACCGGGTCGTGGCGCAGGCCCGCGCTCTCCGCATGCCAAGCTCCGGCTTCGACTGCGGCGGCACGGACGGCGGGAAGTTCAGCGACGCGCCGTGTGAGGTCCAGGACCCTGAGTAGGATTTCGCTGACGCGAGCCATCGTGGCGCCGGTGTCCAGGGGATTGTACGGGGTGAGCGAGGCCTCCCGATTGATATTCAAGGCGCGCTCGCATTCCGCGATACTTTGCTGGATTTCTGCAGACGTGGCCGCGGGGGAACTCCGCGAGGGTTCGACAGCCTCGTTTGCCCGGGTTACGAAGGCCGGGCTATAAGAACCGGTCCGTAGTCCGATCACCAGGAGATCCCGCCTGCCTTCCGTTTCGTAGTATTCCTCGAGCTTGGTTCTCAGGCGGCGGGCCTGCACGCGCACGATGGGATCGATGCCGGGATTGAAAAGTTCGCCGCGCTCGAAAACGATTGTGCCGATGAGAGACTCCTTCAGCCCGTCGGCGTTGCCATTCAGCGCCTCTTCAACGACGAACCGCAAGAACCGGCAGAGCTGCTTGGATCGGGCGAAGATGTGGCTCGCGACGATTTTGCTCAACTGGCGCTGGACAGCCTGCGGTGAGACGGCCGGGCTGCCGGCATCCTGGAGAAAGCCCTGGAGCGGCGCCAGGCTCGCGCTGGCTTGCTGATCGACTAACGTGCTCGCCATGGGTTGAGTCATTTTCGAGTCGCGCGGTTAAGAAAGATCCTTCAACGGAGACTGAAACACCCCTTTGACATCCGCATACTCGAGCACCACGAACTTGGCAAAGATGCGATCCCATTTCGCGTTGTCTTTGCACATGGAGCAAACGCCGCAGCGGCACCGTGGGTAAGGAGCCAGGGGATTGCGCTGGGCCGTCTTCTTCGGCCGACCGATGCCTTTTCTAGGCGGACTCGGCATGGGCTCTGGAACGCTGGGTAATTGTACTTCGAGATTCATGGAACGATGACCTTCTAAAGAATGGCATGACTTTTCAAGAGCAACAATCGGAACACATCTGAGCTTGTTGTAGACCTTGGGACCCGAAGCGAGTCCTGTTTTATCCGACTGGAGATAACATTCCGGGGCAGCGATCTTTTGGCAATTATCCAGCGGCAGTTGCCGGTGTATAGCGGTGGGCAGCCGGTGAGACGACTAAGAGAGGTCGAGCCCCGTTTCCTGGGCAATCTGCCGCAATAAAGCGGGAATTTTGGCAAAATCGTCGGACTTGCTCAAGAAATGGTCGGCGCCGGCCTCTTTGCATTTCGTACGGGTCCAACGATCGTCGTGGGATGTCAACATGATGGCGATCACGGCGGGCAGGGTCTGTTTGATCCGTTTCAAGACATCGATGCCGCTTCCTTCCGCAAGAGAGATATCCAGGAAAGCCACATCGGGCCGGAGCGTTTCAATCCGTTCCACTGCCTGCGAGGCGCGTTCCGCGTCGCCGATGACTTGAACTTGCGGAATGGGCTCCAGCATGAGTTTCAGGGCCGTCAGCACGGCCGGTGAATCCTCCGCAAGGAAGACCCTCAACAAGGTCACGGTGCCAGTGTAAAATGCGGCGGCGGATCAGGGAATAAGTGAGGCGCGCCTTTACCGGTAGGATCTTGGCCGCCGCCCTTGTGGGGTTTGGCTTATTACCGGGTTAGTCAACCAGGCTGTTGCGAATGCAATACTGCACAAGCTCGGCGTTATTAGTGAGACCCATTTTGGTCAGGATGCGAGCCCGGTATGTGCTGATGGTTTTCACGCTGAGGAACAACTGCTGAGCAATCTCGCCTACGGTTCTGCCGGATCCCAGCATGCGCAAGACCTCAAACTCGCGGTCGGACAGGGATTCGTGAGGCAGTTTGCTGGTGTCAACGTCCAACTGGACGGCAAGCTTCTCGGCCAGGGTGGCGCTGATAAACTTGCCTCCACCCAAGAGGCGCCGGACAGCGTAAATCAGAGTCTCATGCGGACTGTCTTTGGTGAGATAGCCTGCGGCGCCCCCTTTCAGAGCGCGGATGGCAAACTGTCCTTCCGAATGCATGCTGACAATCAGAATCGGGACCTTGGGACGCGCCGACTTGATCTCCTTTAGGACGTCGATTCCACACCGGCCCGGGAGACTGATGTCCAGCAGGATGAGGTCCCAATCTTCCTTCCAGGTGGCGTCGATCGCTTCCTGGCCGGTCCCGGCCTCCGCCAGGATAGCGCCGGGCAAATCGCTGGCGAGAATCCGAATGATGCCTTGCCGAACGACCGCGTGATCATCGACCACCAGGATACGAAGCGCCGCGCCCTTCTTCTCTCCTGGAGACATACTCTTCGAGGATTTGGTTTCACCTGTGGCAGCCGGCACGGGATCAGGACGATTCATCATGGCGCAAAAAGCCTCTGCGAAGTGGCAGAGAAGAATGCTTACATTGAAGCATCCGCGAAGACCTACTGTCTACTGGGGCGGCTACCTACAAATTCGGCGTGGCGCCCTTAAGGAAACCACCTAAGGGTTTTGGAGCATTCGCCGCCTGGCGCCTTCGAGCCGTGTGCTGACTGGCGTCGGGCCGCGGATTAGAGGTCGACGAGGTGATTACGAATTGCGAAGTGGATGAGTTCGGTCAAGGAGCGCAGGTCCAGTTTGCGCATGAGGTTGGCGCGATGTGCTTCTACCGTCTTGATGCTTAAGCCGAGAGCGGTTGCCACTTCCTTGTTGGCTCTGCCCTCAGCCAGCAATTTCAGGATCTGCCGCTCTCTCGGCGTAAGATTGTTCTCCAGGGTTTTGCCGCTCTCAGCCAGCCCCTTGACAATCACTTCCATGACGCCCGGTGAGACGAACGCCTTTCCTCGCGCGAGCGCTTCGACTGCGCGTACGAGATCCGACGTTGCATCGGATTTCAGTACCAGGCCGCGCGCTCCCTGCGCCAGGACCTTGGTGGCGATCCCTGCGGAAAGGTGCATGGTAAGCACGAGAATTTGAGCCTCGGGCCGCACCTGGCGGATCATGTTGATCGCCTCAGTGCCATGGACATCCGGCAATCCAAGGTCCAACAGAACTACCTCGGCCTTCAGTGTTCTCGCCTTGGCCGCGCCTTCAGCCGCAGTGGTGGCTTCGCCAGCCACGGTCCAACCGCGGTGTCCTTCGATGAGCGTGCGCACACCTCTCCGCACCACCGCATGATCGTCCACGATAAGGATGCGCAGTTTAGCCACGCTCGCCTTCCTTTCGGGGCGAGAGCGGCAGGATGACCTTCACCGTGCTTCCGGTCTTTCGCGCGAGGACTTCCAGCGTGCCACCAAGCTGGCGTGCCCGTTCTCTCATTCCGGCGATGCGGACGGCGAGGGTTGAATTCTTCAATCGCGCCGCACCGCCCAGAAGAGCGTTACGCGGGCCTTTCACTTCCAACACAAGCGCTTCACGGCGGTGTACGATCCGGATGCGCGCGGTTTTGCTGCCCGAGCGCCGCCGAATGTTGGCCAGACTCTCCTGCACAATGCGGAAGATATTCAGTTCCAGTTCGCGTGGAAGCGTGCCGAGCGTCCGCGGCAGGTCAAGCTCGACGCGAATGCCGCTCCGCTGGGCGAAACCCTCCACGTAGGTGGCCAAGGCAGATCCCAGACCTAATTCCTCGAGTTCCGGCGGGTGCAGCAGGTACGCAAATGTGCGGATTTCACGTGCGCTCTGGTTAGCCAGGGATATGGCTTCGCGCAGCGCTCGTTGCGTGGGCGGGCTGAGCTGGTCGGCGGAGCACTCGACCACACCGAGGTTCAGACTTAGCGCCGCCAGGCTTTGCGCCGTGCTGTCGTGAAGTTCGCGCGCGAGTTTGCTCCGCTCCTCATCCTGCAAGCGGCGCAGGCGTTTGGAAAGCCCATCGAGTGCGGCTTCCGCTCGTTTCCGCCCGGTGATGTCTTCCAGCATGAGCGTGAAGAACCATGGTTGACCTAACGCGTCACGCACCAGCGTGCCGGTGGTACTCACCCAGACAATCCGGCCATCCTTGCGCCGGTAACGCTTTTCATACCGGTGCACTGTTTTCCTGCCCGCGATCATCTCGCGCACGATCCGTCGCGTTCGCGCGCGGTCGTCTTCGTGCGTCATCTGCAGGGTGGTAAGCTGCTTCAGCTCCGGCTCGGTATACCGAAACAGTTGTTGAGCAGCGGGGTTCGCACTCAAAATTTTCGAAGCCACGTCCACTGTGAGGATGGCCATTCCCGATCTCTCGCACAAGAGTTGCCAGCGACTCTCGGCGTCGTGGACCGCATGGTTGGCTTTCTTGCTCTCGCTGAGAACCTGGGCGATGCCGGCCACGCCCGTTAGGCTCCCGCTGGGATCCAGCGGTTCAATCGAATGCAAAGGGTCGGAATGAGAATCTTGAGGAACCATCCGTGGTTGCCGTGACGCGGTTCTTGGTGGCGAATGAGACAATCGAACGCTCTGTGGCGCGCCGGAGTCGAGTGGGGAGGTAGGCCAGCAACCGAAACCGGCGCTGGATGACTTCGGAAGCCTCTACCCGGACGTTGGCTATCAGTCTGGCATACCGCAGGGGTGGCTTTCAAGCACCCGTCCACGGGAATCGCTGGCACATTCCAGGGAGGAATCTCATTCGACTTCCCGGTTCCCAAGTGGCGGAGCCAGTTCCGTGGACGCGGATTGTTGAGCCTCCAACCTCTCCAGGTACGCGCCGAGTCCTCGCTCGACGGCGTTGCTTTCCTCTTCCAGACGCACGGTAAGTAACTGAACTTCCCGAAGCTTATTCTCTTTGGCGAGAGCTTCGATTTGCTCGCAAATCGCGCCAATGACTTCTACTTCGAGCTGTCTCGCACTGCCCTTGATGCTGTGCGCTTCTTTCGCGACGGTTCCAAGATCACCTCGGGCCGTGGCAGCGCATACAATTGGCAGGGTGGCGGCGAAATGATCGAGAAATGCGTGGATGAGCTCGATCACAAAGGCTGCTCCCAGGTCCTGCGTCAGTTGCTCCAGGACGGGCGGAGGCGGCCAGTCAGGCTCTTGCCGGGTTTCCGGGAGTGTGGGAATAAATGCCTCTATTGACAAGGTCGCCTCACATTAGAACGCGAGCCGTATGTCCCTTCGCTCAGGCGGTCCGGCGGTCCACCGTCTGCAAGGCTGCTGGCGGCCGCTTTCGCTCTTCGTCCGCGGCGAGCCACTGGGCCTCGGCCTCCCATCGCCGTAGCAACTCAGCATCGGCCTTCTCACGCAGCCCCGAGCAATTCACGGCGCGGTAGTTCTCCCAGTTGGCAAGTTGATATTTTCCGCCTACGCTCACTGGCGGGGTTGAAATTTTCTGCAGTGGATCGTCCAGTTCCGCAATACGTTCCAAAATCTCAAGCTGCATCGCATGGGGGAAGTCAGCGATAATCTGCTCCAGGATACGGACTCTCGATTCCGCACAATCGCGGTTCGTGACGCCTGCGAGCGCCCATCGCACCGCCAGAGGGTGGCCAAGCGTCGCCAGCACCGCGGCGGCCTTTTGTTGGCGGTCCTCGTCGCCGTGTTCGAGTAAAGAGGTGAACTTATCGATTGCTCGTTGACGGGTGGCCCCATCAGGTGAGTTGAATTGTAACTTCCACCACCAGAGCATCGTCTTATCTACCCACCGAACGGTGGGTTCCTCTCCAATATTATAACCGGTAGTTTTCTTACTTAGTCAATAATTAATGAAGTCGAAAGATTGTTTAACTTAAGTTAGCAATCGAATGATACGCCAATACGTCGCCGGAGTAACTTTACTAACATACGAATTACTCTAAGTTACCAAGAAAAATAACATCATTTTCTGGCGGTTAGTGAGCGTTGAAGAACTCCGCTAAGCAACCGCTCCCTTTGGTCGCGGCTCGGCAAGTCGCTGACCGCCCAAAGGGCACATTCCGAGGCGCGAACCAAGGGGAGTGGTTCCGCCCGCCGCTTCCGGTGTGTTAATGGTGCCCGAGAAAGGACTTGAACCTTCACGGCCTTTCGGCCACTGGAACCTAAATCCAGCGCGTCTGCCAATTTCGCCACTCGGGCTTTTTGAGGGTTCTACAGCGGATTATAACAACCCGTGTTCGGTGCCGCAGATGCTGACTTCGAGGCCCATTTCGCGGAATGCCGCGGCCTTGGTGGCCAGCGCCAGGTTGGCGCCAACAGCGTCCGGGGCATAGGCGACCTGTATGTGATTCGACTTGTGGCGCGCCATCATCTGGTCGCGTGTGATTCCGTAAGTCACGGCATGCATGATGGGCCATTGCGGCGTGGTGATGCGCCATCGCCGGTCGGTTTCTTCGCGCGGCAGCTCGACTACCTTGGCGCGGCCCAGGTCGGCCTTGAGAGTGCCGTGGTCGACAAACACCCGGCTCCAGACGATTTCTCCCGGTTTACTGATACCCTTCACGGTCCCGCCGCCCAGCCGGAAGTACATGGGTGGCTGGCGCTCGCTCACTGCGCCCGCATATTCGCCGATGAGGTGCTTGGGGGGGACCGCTCCCGAGATCTCGAATACCCAGACGAATTCTCCCTTCCCGTTGGCGCCGTAAGTCTCGCCGTATCGAACGTCGTGTAGCGTGGTTTCGGGGTCAAAGCCCAGATGGTTCCAAAGTCGGTTGGTGACGAGCGCGTCCAGGCCCGCGCATTCATCCACTTCATTGAAATGCGGCAGCGCCTGGTTCTCAAAAAGCACGCGCCCGCGAGCATCGCGCACCGGCGGCCGGTCTACGTTATTGAACAGGCCTTCGGCAAGGTCGGAAGCGGCGGTGAGATCCTTCAGGCCCTGCTGATACTGGATGCCGATGGCATCGCAGCCAAACTCGTCGGCGATGCGCATGGCGGCGATATACATCTTGCACTGCTCAAGGATTTGCGCGTCAGTGAGTTCGGTTTCCGGATCCACGCCCGTGTGAAACTGCATGCCGCGCGCGTCGAGCCACAAACGCACGTGGTGCGCTTCCTCCTCGGAGACGCATTGCATGGCGGCATAGAGCGCCGACTGGCTGAGACGCTCCTTGAAAACGCCGGTAGGGTGAAGCAGTTCGTCCGGGATGATGGCGTTGTACATGCCCATGCAGCCTTCGTCGAAAACGCCCAGGATGGCTTTGCTGCGCCGGAGGCCGGCGGCCAAAGTTCCGGCGATTTTTTCAGCGCGCGCGGGCAATTTGAAATCACGAAGCGGGTGTACGTGGCTGGTGTCGTGCTCAATGGGTTTTCCCGCGAGCCACTCCCGCAGACCGCTGAGAAAAAACTCATCGCGAAAATCCACGCTCCAGAGCGAACTATACTTTACGCCCGCTTTGGTCAACGACCCGTTGAGATTCAACATGCCGACGAGGCCTGGCCATTCGCCGCTCCAGTTGGCGATGGTGAGAATGGGGCCGCGATGGGTGTATAAGCCGTGCAGCAGGTGATGGCTGTATTGCCAGACGGCCTCGACCACCACCAGAGGCGCGGCCGGCGGAATTTCGCGAAAGACTTCCATGCCCCGCTTCTGGCTGTCGATGAAGCCGTGCTGCTTCGCCGGATCGTAGGGATGGCCGCGTTTGACCTCGCACCCTTCGCCGCGAATGGCGTCCATGACGGCTTCTTCAGCGCGCGACTGTGCGGGCCAGCACTTCTGATTGGCGGCAAGGCGCAGATCGCCGTTAGCGATGACGACTACAGGTTCTGGCATGAGAACATTCTGCCACTAGGAATTCCCGCGCGTCCATCGTCGAAAATGGCTAGGAAAGCGGCTGTGCTAAGCTGAAACCGTCCCATCCTCAGGGCCGGTAGCTCAGGCGGTAGAGCATTTGCCTTTTAAGCAAAGGGTCGCGGGTTCGAGTCCCGCCCGGCTCACCAGTTTTTTCTAAAATTTGCGTTGGCAGCGCCGGGCCGGCGGATTCACATGGCCGGCGGCGGCGAGCCAGTGGCAAGCGAGTAATCCTCAATATGGCAGCCAAGGCCGAAACCACCGCGCAGGTGTTCCACTCGCTTCACCATGACATGGCATTGCAGTCGCATGGAAGGTTCTGAAAAACCGAGTCTCTCCCCGGGAATGACAATCTCGCATTGCAGGCGCTCGCCAGGCCTGAACGGCTCGCCGGTGATGCAATAGAGTCCTTCGCTGCTGAGGTTTTCCGTAGTGCTCTCAACCAACGGGTTTCCAGGCTGCCGGAACAGACGGAGGGGCCAATGCACGGCTACCCGCTTGCGTTTGCGGCGATCACCAGATGAGGCCATGGCGCGAAGTTGGCCGATCCGTTACGAAAGGGAAGAGACTGCTCTTTTTTTTGGATCTTCGAGCAGTCCCCTTATGGTATCAGCTAAGGCGTCCGCTCGAAACGGTTTTTGCACGAAGGCGTACTCGCAGGGCATGGTAGCCAATTCCCCCGATGATGCGTCGGAAAGAAAAAGGGCGGCGCGTATCTGGGGATACAGGAGCTGAAGCCGGGCGACAAACTCACTGGTGCTGTCATGGTCCAGAATGGCTTTCGTCATTACGAGGTGGATCGGCGCTCGGTGATGATGGCAGACTCGCCAAGCGTCACCTCGGCTACTGGCTTCCAGGACTCTATATCCAAAGCAGCGCAGAATGCAGGCGACTGCTACCAGACGATCCGGGTCACTTTCGATCAGGAGGATGGTCTCCATGGGCACCTTTGTCTCAGCAAACAAGAAATCCGCGCCGGGGGCATCGCCTTTCACGGCGAGCCGGATGACACCGGCTAGCATGACGGGATTTGGCGCGCCCCGCCAAAGAAACAGCGTCTCGATATCTGACGATTGATGACCATACCTGATGCCCCAGGTCCGCAGTATACACCGAGGGCCTACACAAGGATCGCAAAAAATTCGAGCCCTGCCCGGCTCGGCCACTTCCAGTTTGGTCTCTACGAAACTAGCGCAGGGTTCTCCGCAGAACGATGTGACACTCGCGCCGGGCGGTGTTGCGCCTGCTCCAGGCAAGCCTTCAACTGTTCCGCAAGAATCTGCAGATTGCCGCCGACATTCATGGTGAGATGATCCCCGGGGACCTCATGAACGGCGACGCCGCCTTGCGCCAGGCGTCCCCACCCCAGTTCGCCGTCGTGGATCTCGAGTTGGTGCTTCACTTTCGCTCGAAACAAATCCAGTCGCCCCGGATAAACCTTTGGTACGTAATTGGCCGCGGCAAACGACTGGACGTCGTACAACTTGCGCGCCTGCTGGGGTAACGGGCGACCCGTCTTATCGCAGTACCAGCAAATCGTTCGTAGCACCCGGTGTCCGACTTTGAGCTTCACGTAACCCAGCCTTTCGGGGCCAAACAACAGCCGGCTGAAATGGTATTGGTAAAGCTGGAATATCTGGCGCCATCGTTGCGTCCGCGGCAATTGTTTGACGTACGTCTTGTTCCAGGTGTCCAGCAAGGCCACCAAGCCGACTTTTTCGCCTTGCCGATGGAGTTGCTGCGCCATTTCAAAGATGACCAGACCGCCAAAGGAGTAGCCCCCCAGGTAATAGGGACCGTTCGGGTACGCGGCGCGCAACTCGCGAACATAATGAGAGGCGATATCTTCCAGCCGGAGCAGAAGGGGTTGCTGGCCATCCCTGCCGGGCGGCTCTAATCCGAAGATCGGTTGATCCGGCCCGAGGAAGTCCGCGAGGCGGCGGAAGAAAACGGCTTCGCCGTCTAGCCCCGCGACACACACCAGCGGAGGCTTCGATCCGTTGGGCTGAATCGGGACCAGCGAGCGCGGCGGAGCCGAGTGCCGGTCCTTTCTTAGAACCTGTGCCAGTTGTTCGACTGTCGGCGCATGGAAAAGCGTGGACAAGGGCAGGCTGACGCCGAACCCTCTTCTGATTTCCGAGAAAAGGCGCGCCGCAAGGAGCGAGTGTCCGCCCAGATCAAAATAATTGTCGCGCACGCCGATGGGCTTGACGTTCAGGAGATGCTCCCAGATGCTTGCCAGAGAGCGCTCTAAAGGATCCCGCGGCGCGACGAAAACCGGGCCTGTTTCGGACTGATTCTGATCCAGCAAACGATGGGTGCGCTTTTTGCCGGTCACGAGTTCGACCGTCGAGATCCGCTCGTCGGGGTTTCGAACCATGCTTTCCAGCAGCACCTGAAAATAATCCAGCATGCTGCTGATCGTGGCGGAATCGAACAGATCGGTGCTGTATTCGAATCGGATTTTCAGCTCGTCGGTCATCTCCCAAGCGAACAGGGTCAGATCGAACGCGGAGGACTTGCTCTCGACCTCAAAAGGGGTTTCTGTGAGGCCATTCAGATCCAGTGCCTGCCCTGGAGGTTGGAACGAGAACATGACCTGGAACAGCGGCGTGAAGGCCATGCTGCGATCCGGGTGGGTGGCCTCCACCAACCATTCAAAAGGCAGATCTTGATGAGTCAAGCCGCTGACCACGACCTCTCGCACCCGTTTCAGGAACTGGCGAAAGGAAACCGAGGGGGAGAGCTGTGTTCGAAGCGCCAGGGCGTTGAGAAACAAACCGATCAACGGCTCAGTCTGCGGGGTGCGTCCGGCGACCGGCACCCCCACAACCAGGTCTTCCTGGCCGGTGTAGCGGTACAGCAGAACCTGGAACGCCGCCAGCAGGGTCATGAAGAGCGTGACCCCTTCCTGGCGGGCCAGAACATCAAGCCCGTGCTTGAGATTCTTGGGAAGGAGGACAGATTGCCGGGCGCCGTTGTAGGTCTGTTCCGCCGGACGCGGACGGCCGACTGCCCAGTCGATCAGCGCCGGCGCCCCTGCCAGTTGGTCCTTCCAATAGGAGAGATGGGGTCGCAGCACCTGAGGCTTCAGTGTGTCTCGCTGCCACACCGCGTAGTCTCCGTACTGAATGGGCAGCTCCGCCAGCGGCGAAGGCTGGCCGGACGAATAGGCGTTGTAGAGCGCGCTGAGTTCCCGGCGGAACACGCCCATGGACCAGCCCCCTTCGGAAACAATGTGGTGCATGACCACCACCAGAATATGCTCGTGGTCTTGGAGCCGGATGAGCAGAGCGCGGATCAACGGCCCCCGCTTCAGATCGAACGGCGCGTTGGCCTCCTCGCTGGCGAGCCGCCCCGCCTCGGGCTCCCGCTCGGCGGCGGGCAGATTCCGCAGGTCCCTCGCCACCAGTCGCACGTCGAGTGAAGGCGCCACGATCTGCATCGGGAGATCGTTCACCTCCCCGAAGGTGGTTCGCAGGGACTCATGGCGCCGGACGATCTCCTGGATCGCGCTCTCGAGCGCGTCCGCGTGGATCTGGCCGGTGAGCCGGACGGCTTCTGGCACGTTGTAAGCGGACTTGGTGGGTTCCAGTTGGTCCAGAAACCACAAACGCTGCTCGCCAAACGATATGGGGAACGTCAGCGGTTCCGCGTACGTTGGGTCGTCGCCGTTGGGATTCTCAGCGAAGTCATGCACTGAGCTTGGCTCCACCTTCGGGCGCCGTTATTTTTTTGCGGCGGTTGGCTGCCGGCGTGATCGCAGGCTGGGGTCCGAAGCTGGCGCCTGGTTGGGTGATCCTCGCTTCGAGTTCGGCGGCGAGTCCGGAGACGGTTGGAAAGTCAAACACCGCCTGCAGAGGAAGCTCGACGGCGAATGCGCGCCGGACGAGGAAAGTCATCTGGACAGCGGACAGCGAATGTCCGCCCAAGTCAAAGAAATTGTCGCGGACCCCGACCCTTTCCACCCGAAGAACGTCTGCCCAGATGGCCGACAGCTTTTCCTCCAGGGCGCTGGGCGCTGCGGCGGCGCACGCCTGGCGTTGTGACACCCCCGGTTTCGGCAGCATGCGCCGGTCGATCTTCCCATTGGGAGTCAACGGAAAGCTTTCTAGAAAGACGAAAGTCGAAGGCACCATGTGGGCGGGCAGTTTCGTCCCCACGAAGCGGCGGAGTTCGCGCACCGTTGGCGCCTTCGCCTCGCCGGATTGGACGTAGGCCACCAGGCTCCGGGTGCCCTCGGAATCCTCGGTAGAACTGACGATAGCCTGACGCACGTGCGGATGCTGGTCCAGCACGGCTTCAATCTCGCCGGGCTCGATGCGAAAGCCCCGTATCTTCACCTGGTGATCGACGCGGCCCAGGAACTCGATTACGCCCGCCCGCGAGAACCGCACCAGGTCTCCGGTCCGGTACAGACGCGAGCCGGCTTCGGAAGAGAATGGGTTTGCGATGAACTTCTCCGCGGTCAGTTCGGGCCGGTTGAGATATCCCGCGACAACGCCGTCTCCGCCCAAAAACAGCTCGCCTGCTTCACCCGTGGGAACCGGCGAAAGACTCTCATCCAGAACGTAGACCGAGGTATTGGCGATGGGGCGGCCAATGGGGACGGGGTTTTCCCCTTTCACCAGCCGGTGCGTTGTCGACCAGATGGTCGTCTCGGTCGGGCCGTACATATTGAAAATCTCGCCGACGGGAAGCGCGTGAAGTTGCTCCGCCAGCGACTGCGGCAGCGCTTCCCCGCCGACCATGAGCTTGCGTAGGGAACCAACGGCCCGCGGCCCCTCGGGCGTCATCAGCAGCATCCTGACCCGGGACGGCGTGCACTGCAAGTGCGATATGCCATGGGCCACAATCTGTTCCGGAATGGAGAAATCGGAGCGGTCAGCTTGCTCGTGGTTCGCTCTTTCCATCAATAAACGCAGGTTCTCCAGGCTCGCCAGCACGGCCTCAGGCTCAATCCCGAAGTCAATCAGGCATGCCACTTCATCCACGCCCATGGCCTTCAGCCGCTCGACCAGTGCCAGGCACGTGTCCGGCGTTCCGAACAGGCCGCTCGTTTCAAAATAACGGTGAAAGGCGTGATCGATCAGCGACTCCAGATCCGCGGGCGTCAGATTGCCGGACGCAAACTCGACTCCGAGGCCCTTGGCAACTTGCTTCATGAGGTCTACCGAGGTTTTCAGATACTCGCAGAACGGTCCTCGGACTTTCTCGGCGACCTCTTCCGGCGTGTTCCCCACGTACGTGTGCAGCATCAGGGTTACGTGGCCCTGCCCTTCGCCTGACCAGGCTTTCCGATAAACGGCAATCTTCGCCGCCAGCTCTTCCATGCTCTGCCCGAGCAGGTGAGTGAGGAGGTTAGAACGTGATTCGCCGGCCAGGCGAAACGTTTCCGGATCGCCGCCGGCGGTCACCCAGACCGGCAGTTCGGGCTGGACCGGGCGCGGCAGGATGGAAACGCTTGTATTCTCGCCACCGCCTCGCTGGCGCTGGATGGCCTCGCCCCGCCAAAGGGCGCGTACCGTTTCGATTTCGCGGAACATGACCTTCTTGCGCTCGGCGTAATGGTGAGGCGCAAAGACAAAATCCCGATCATGCCATCCGGACGCGAAGGAAACACCCACCCGTCCGTGCGATAGGTTGTCCACCACCGACCACTCTTCGGCCACGCGAAGCGGGTCGTGTAGCGGCAGCACGATGCTACCCGCCCGGATCTGTACATGTTGGGTGATCATGGCAAGCGCGGCGCTGGTAACCGACGGATTTGGGAAAAGCCCTCCAAAAGCGTGAAAGTGCCGCTCCGGAGTCCACACCGCCGTGAAGCCGTTTTGATCCGCGAAGCGGGCCCCCTCGGTCAGCAGTTGGTACTTGCCGCCGTTCTGACGCTCATCACCGGCGAAATAAAACAAGCTGAACTCGATCGTCTTTTTTGCCGTTGGCGCGCTGGGAACACGCCACACGGCGCCAATGGCCTCATCTTCCTGAAGGACCACCTTGAACCCGCGAGCCAGCGTCCAGAACAATTCCAATACCGAAATGTCGAACGAAATGCTGGTCACGGCGAGCCAGACGCCGGGTTGAGGTCCGATTCTCTGGTCCATTCCAGCGAAAAAGTTGACCACGTTGCGGTGAGTCACCATCACGCCTTTGGGCTTTCCGGTGGACCCGGAAGTGTAGATGACATAGGCGAGATTCTCGGAGCGCGCGCCGCTGGTGGGGCGTTCCGGGCTGAGTTGCGCGATCGCGGGCCAGTCCGCGTCCACCGCGACCACCTGCGCCGCATGCTCGGGTAGAGAGCCTGCCAGACGGCTCCGTGTCAGAACCACAGGCACCTGCGCGTCTTCCAGCATGAAGGCCAGCCGTTCGCGCGGGTAAGAAGGATCGAGAGGCAGGTACGCTCCACCCGCCTTCAGGATGGCGAGTAACCCCACCATCATTTCCAACGAGCGTTCCAAACAGATTCCGACCAACGAGCCGGGACCTACCCCAAGTTGTTGAAGTCGGCGTGCAAGCTGGTTGGCGCGGGCGTCGAGTTCGCGATAGGTCAGAGGGTCGTTCCGAAAGATCACCGCCACCGTGTCGGGAGTGCGTGCCACTTGCTCCTCAAACAGTTGGTGGATGCAGCGGTCCGCGTCGTACGGAACCCGGGTGTCGAGCCCCGCGTTAGGCATATCACACCCACTCATTGTCTGCTGCCCTTGTCTGCCTGGCCGCGCGTAATCAGGATGTCCTCCACAAACAAACAGTCGATCCCGGTGCCGAGAAAGGTCTCGATCGCTTCTCGTGGCGTATTGACAATGGGCTGGCCCTTCACATTGAAGCTCGTGTTGAGCACCATCTCTTTGCCGGTGCTCCTGCCTACCGCTTGCAGAAGTTTGTGGAACGCTTCGTTATCGTCTGCGGAGACCGTCTGCACCCTTGCAGACCCGTTGACATGTGTTATGGCCGGCAATGCTGGGCGATAACGCTCTCGGACGTCCACCGTCATGATCATGTACGGCAAGTTGGCACCCGCCGGGAGATCAAACCAGACATGCGCCTGCTCGATCGACACGGCGGGGGCGAAAGGGCGAAAAGCCTCTCGCTTTTTCACCATCGCATTGATTCGGTCGCGCATCTCCGGATGGCCCGGATCCGCCAGGATGCTTCGGTTGCCCAGTGCGCGGGGACCAAACTCCATTCGCCCCCGATGCCATGCGACCACCCGGCCGTCAGCAATCAGGCCCGCCGCCTCGGCGCAGGTCTCCTCCAGAGTGTCAAACCGCTTCACCGCGATCCGGTCCTCGAATTCCACGAGCGCGGTCTCGACTGCCGTCATGGGTTGAGACGGACCGAAGAACGGCACGGGCAATCGTTCATTTCTGCATTCCCCGGCTAGGGATGCGCGGTAGAGCGCCGCTCCCAGCGCGGAGCCATCGTCTCCCGCCGCGGGTTGCACATAGATCTCATCGAACTGGCCCGATCGGAGCAGTTTGCCATTGGCCGTGCAGTTCAGTGTCACACCACCGGCCAGAGCCAGCCGGCGCAATCCCGTGGTCTGGGCGAATGAGGTGCACACATGCATCACGCACCGTTCCAGAGCCTCCTGCAGGGCGGCGGCGACATCGCGATGTACCTCGGTGATCTCGTCCTCGGGGTGGCGGCGCCCGATCAGGTTTTCATCGAGGTATTTCCGTGTCAGAAGGTAGTTCTCGCGCTCATCTCTCGTCCGGTTCAACCCCAGCATTGGAATTCGCATCGTGCCGTTTTTGCGCAGTTGCACCTCTCGTTCGAAAAATGGCCGGAAGCGCTCGGGATTCCCGTAAGGGGCTAAGCCCATGATTTTGTACTCGTCGGCGTTGAAATCGAAACCCAGATGAAGCGTCACCAGCGAGTACAGAATGCCAATGGAATCGTTGGCGGAGATCTCACAGAGGCTGCGCAGGGAGCCTTGGCGCCCTTGGTACACGGATGTGCTCTGGACCTCGCCCATGGCATCCAGGATGATCACCAGGCACTCGTCCCAACCGGAAGTGAAAAAGGCGCTCGCCGCGTGCGACAGATGATGGCCCACCTGGTGGACCCGTTCCGCCGGGAAGGCAGGCAGGCATCGTTTGACTTGAGCCAGCAGGACGTCTTTGGCGAAGACTTCGTCGTACAATTTCGCCGTAATCGGATCGAGCGAGTAAAGCTCCCGGTACGGGGCGTAGTCGAACCCATGGGCGATCTCGTCCACGTCACCCAGGGAAAGCCCTGCCTCAGACAGGCAGCGGGAGATGGCACAAACTGGAAAATCCCCGGTGTGTTTCTTGCGGCTGAACCGCTCTTCGGCTGCGGCCGCGACTATCCTTCCATCAACGACCAGTGCGGCAGCGGAATCGTGGCCTTGGGAGATGCGGTACTCCCGGTCCTCAAGGCCGGGCCATTGAGACTTCTTGAACCGAATTGCTTTTTCCAGGCCACTGATTCCAAGGATGTTCATCCGGGCGCATTGGAGGTGAAAACCTCGAAGTCCTTCCTTACCCCTGGGTTAGGGTACTTGTTGTTCAGTCTACACAACTCCGGTTGCAATGTGTAGGATTGCTTACCATCCACCCGTACTAGTACCCGCCTGCAAGTCCATGCGAAGTCAGTGCCTGGCGCGTAGCGTGCAGGATGTGGATCAGCGATTCCCTCGGCAGCTTCTGGATGATCGGTTCAATCATCCATCCAAGTCCTTTGGGCACATCGCGCGTGAGCGAAAGGGAACGGCATTCCACATCGACGCCGGCATCCCCTGCCCGGAATCGCCAATAGGAGTAGAGACGCCACAGGAACCCGTAGCCGGTGTCAGGCGGAAGCACCCGTTCGGTAGACTTGCCGGCATCTTCCACCTCTGCAATCCGTGTCGTGTAGGAGCGGCAGGACCACCGCGTGGAATCCAAAGACGCGTAATGCACCTCATGATCGGTGTCCAGGACCACGGTAATGATTTTCTTCTTGAGGAGGCGCAGATAAATCTCGAAATCATTGCCGTGGCGACGGATCAACTTTGAGTCGATCACCTCGGACTTATAGATGTTCTTGTGATTGTCGTAATTCTGGATGGTGGCGAGGGTTTCGTCGAGGGTGGCGTTGGGAATACGGATGGCTCCGATCCAGTCGTGGATCAGGCCAGCCGGCACGTGGACCGGCCGCTTCCCAGACCAGAGCTGCGCGATAGCCTCTCCCTGGCCGAGTTGCCGGGTCCGCTCCGGAGAGGCGTCAGACCACAGAAACGGGCCATCGCCTTGCATGCTTCGTTCCATCTGAGCCTCGGTCTCGCGGACATACTCGAGATAGGCTCCCAGCGTGTCCTGGTGCAACTGAACGGGTTCGGCCGCCTGTGCCATTGAAGTCGAGAAATCTCAGTATAAACCGCCGGATTTGGATTGACAGGAATATCGGATAAGATTATCCTTTATCTTAAGGAAATCTCACCGAGAGAAGTTTTGGACCTCGACGTGGAAGTGACTTTCCTTCTGACGGGGGAACGGAAGACCTTTGATAAGCGCCACTGCACGGTTTTGATACCGCGTCACGCTGCAGTGGGCTGCACCTGTCGGTCATCAACCCGCCTCCAGGACTAGCGCGAAACATCGAGACCCAGCAAAGACTGCGGAAGCAGAGGCATGCCAGTAGGTGTGCCTGGAGCGCGGGTGAGCCGCGCCACGGATTTTGAGCTTGAAAAAAACCAATAGAAACAGAAAGGAAGGCAACTAGTCATGGCGGTAACTGCACATGCAATCGACCAACTCAGCCGGGCTGAGGAGATTCCACGAGCTGATCTGGCTCAACCAACGGGGCTGAGAGCACTTCGGCGCGTCGCGATCCTCGGGGCCGGCACAATGGGGACGCGCATCGCCGCGCATTTTGCCAACGCGGGGGTACCCTCGTTGCTGTTAAGCAGAACCACTCCTAAGGAACCCAACCGCTCTTCCACGGCCGTGAAAGCGATCCAAACCGCGGTGAAGCAAAAGCCCGGCGCTTTCTTCGCCGAGGATGCCATCCGGCTCGTCAAGCCCGGCAATTACGACGATAACCTCAAGGACATCGCCGATTGCGACTGGGTCATCGAGACGGTTGCCGAGAACCTGCAAATCAAGCGCGACCTGTGGAGCAAAGTGGAAGCAGTCGCAAAACCGGGCACCATTCTTTCCACGTCCACTAGCGGAATTCCATTATCGAAGATCTCGGAAGGCTTCTCGCCTGCGTTCCGCCGCAACTTTCTTGGCACGCACTTCTTCAATCCACCTCGATACCTGCACCTGCTGGAAGTGATTCCCGGGGCGGAGACCGATCCGGAGGTGATGTCATTCGTTCAGGAATATGGCGACCGCCGGCTTGGCAAAGGGGTCGTTCTGTGTAAAGACACGTCGAACTTCATCGCCAATCGCGTGGGCTGCTTCTTCGGCGCGACCGTTAGCAAAATCGCCTGGGAAGACGGTTACACCGTAGAGGAAGCCGACGCACTTGCGGGTCCCCTGATCGGCTTGCCGAACAGCGCCAGCTTCCGAATGCTCGACCTGGTTGGCCTGGACGTGTGGGGTGAGGTCAGTCCCAATCTGGCTGAGGCCAACAAGGGCACCCAGTGGAGCGAGCGCTTCCTGCTGCCGCCGTTTGAAAAGCAGATGATCGAGCGGAAATGGCTGGGCGAGAAGACCGGCCAGGGCTTCTACAAGCGCGTGGTCACGGGCGAAGAGAAGTCAATCTGGGCCCTCGACTTGAAAACGATGGAATACCATCCGACGCAAAAGCCCAAGTTCCCGTCGGTAGAGGCTGCCAACGTCATCGAGGACGTTCCGGAACGCATCAAGGCTCTGATCTCCTCCGACGATCGGGCCGGCCGTTTTCTCTGGAAGCTGTTCAGCGACTACTTCCTGTATTCGGCGGAGATGATTCCCGAGATTTCCGACCGCATCGTGGATATTGATCGCGGCATCCGCTGGGGGTATGGCCACAAGTTAGGGCCGTTTGAACTCTGGGATGCCCTCGGGTTCCAGGACATCGCGCGGCGGTTGCAAAAAGAAGGCCGCGTGCTGCCGAAGAACATCCAGGAGATGGTCGACAAAGGAGTGACGTCGCTCTATCGCTGGGCTGAAGGGGACCGCCCGCATGCTCAGTACTTCGACGTCATCAAGATGGAGCACAAGCCGATTGACATCCGCCCCGGCACCCTGGTGCTGGCGGACATCAAGCGCGCGCGCGGCGTGGTCAAGAAGAATGCCGGCGCATCGCTGGTGGATGTCGGCGACGGCGTGTTGTGCGTCGAGTTCCACAGCAAGATGAACTCCATCGGCGAAGACATCATCAGCATGCTGTATGCGGGCCTCGAAGAGACCAAGAGGAATTTCGAGGCGATGATCGTCGCCAACGAAGGCGAAACCTTCTGCGTCGGCGCCAACCTGGTGCCGATCCTGCTTGCCGCGCAGGAGGGCGAATGGGACGAGATAAACGAAGCGGTGAATCGCTTCCAGCAAGTCAACATGGCCCTGAAATATGCCCCCAAACCCGTGGTTTCGGCTCCATTTGGCCGGACTCTGGGCGGTGGCTGCGAGATTGTGCTGCATACGATTCCGCAGGCTTCGGCTGAACTCTATATGGGACAAGTCGAGCTGGGTGTGGGCCTGATTCCGGCGGCCGGCGGCTGCAAGGAATTGACGCTCCGGTTGAAGGACGCGCGAAAAGTGTTCGAGCTCATCGGCATGGCCAAGGTTTCGATGAGCGCCGAGGAAGCCAAGAACCTGGGGCTCCTCGACCGCAGCGTTCCCATCTCAATGAATCCGGAACGGCTGATCGCCGACGCCAAGGCGCTGGCGCTAAAGCTGGTGCCGCACTACGTACCGGGTGTTCCTCGCACCGACGTCAAGGTTGGGGGCGACGCCGCGTACGCGCTGCTGAAGCTGGGCGTTTGGAGTTTCCAGCAAGGCCACTTCATCACCGATCACGATGCGGTGATCGGCGAAAAACTGGCTTATGTGTTGGCTGGAGGCCGCCTGGTGGGTGAGCAACTGGTCTCTGAACAGTACTTATTGGATCTGGAACGCGAAGCGTTCCTGAGCCTGTGCGGCAATGTGAAAACACAGGAACGCATGGCGCACATGCTGAAGACGGGCAAGCCCCTGCGCAATTAAGCCGGGACGAGCCACAGGCATCAGTCAAAAAGGAGATTATATGGAAGCCGTAATTATTGATTGTCTTCGCACCGCCATTGGAAAGGCGCCGAAAGGCACCCTGCGCAACACCCGGCCGGACGATCTGGCCGCGTTCGTCGTGCAGGCACTGCTCAAGAAATTTCCCCAGGTCCGGCCAGAAGAGATCGACGACTTCATCCTCGGGTGCGCGTTTCCCGAGGGCGAAGCCGGCATGAACATGGCCCGGGCCGTGGTCCTTCGGGCGGGTCTTCCGAATACCGTTCCCGCCATGACCATCAACCGCTTCTGCTCGTCGGGGCTGCAGGCGATTGCCCTGGCGGCGGAGCGCATTCGCGCGGGCTCCGCGGATCTGATTCTGGCGGGAGGCTGCGAGTCCATGAGCATGATTCCGATGGGCGGCAACAAGCTCGCGCCCAATCCCTGGCTTGTGGATAACCTGCCGCAAACTTACATGGGGATGGGAATGACCGCCGAGTGCCTGCGCAAGAAGTACGGCATCACGCGGGAAGATGCCGATCAGTTCGCATTGCGCAGCCACCAGAAGGCCATCGCCGCGCAGACGGGCGGCAAATTCGACGAGGAAATCGTCCCGGTTGAAGTGGAGAGCACGGTCTTCAACGGGAAACCGAAGCGCGTGAAGACCACCTTCAGCAAGGACGAAGGCCCACGCGCGGACACCAATCTTGAAGCGCTCGCCAAGTTGAAGCCGGCGTTTGCGACCGATGGCGCCTCCACAGCAGGCAACTCCTCACAAACCAGCGACGGCGCGGCGATGGCCATCGTCATGTCTGAGAGGAAGGCGCAGGAGCTGGGGCTCAAACCGATGGTCCGCTTTGTCAGCTACGCGGTGGGGGCCGTTCCGCCGGAGATCATGGGGATCGGCCCGGTAGTGGCGATTCCCAAAGCACTGAAGCTCGCGGGGCTGAGACTCGACGACATCGGCGTGATCGAACTGAATGAAGCGTTCGCGGTGCAATCGCTAGGTGTGATTCGCGAGGCTGGTCTTGATCCCGAAAGGATCAACGTGAACGGCGGCGCAGTCGCCCTGGGCCACCCGCTGGGGTGCACCGGCGCGAAACTCACCGCAACTATTCTTCGCGAAATGAAGCGGCGCAATTCGAAGTACGGCATGGTGTCGATGTGCATCGGCGGCGGCCAAGGCGCAGCCGGCATTTTCGAGAACGTGCAGTAGGTGTTAGGTGCCAGGTGTTAGGTGCCAGGTGTTAGCACCCAAGCGGGCTGCTGATGCCTGGTACCTGAACCTAGCACTGGGGCTGGGCGCCGACCGGGCGTTAGCGGTCTCGGAGAAATGTAGATGAAACGATCAATCTGTTCAGCTGTCGCGCTGTTGTGCCTTCTTGCTTGCGTGGCCCGCGCCGGCATTGGCAGCCACAATGCAATGTATGTGGGGGGTACAGCGACAACGATCAAGGAAGGAACGGAGGGAAAATCTTCAACTGCCGATGAAAAGGCATTCACCTTCGTATCCAAGCATGGGAACTTGACGATTCCGTATGAACGCATGAACACCTTGGAATACGGCCAAAAAGCGGGTAGGCGGGTGGGGTTGGCCATCGCGGTTTCGCCGATCGCTCTCTTGTCAAAGAAGCGTAAGCATTTCTTGACCGTCAGTTACCTGGACGATAGCGAGAAGCAGCAAGCAGTCGTATTGGAACTCGGCAAGGATGTCGTCCGGACGACGCTGGCCAGTCTTGAGGCTCGCAGTGGCCGTAAGATCGAGTATCAGGACGAAGAAGCCCGTAAGAGCAGCAAGGGCAATTAGGGAACTGCCATGCTGTGGAAAGGCCTGATAATATTCGCAATGCTGGCCTCCGCGAAAGGCCAAACGTCTTCTGCTTCGACTCCCCGGAATGCGCAAACAGACATTGCATCGCAGCTGGATGCCCAACTGAAAGACAAGTTACTCACGGCCAAGCGGATTTACTTAGATAGCTTCGGTGAGGACCCCGTCAACAAGGCCCTGCAAGCCATGGTGCTTGACGCGCTCCGAGCGAGCAAGCGGTTTATCGTGACCGAGAACAGGGAGAAAGCTGACCTCGTGCTGAAGGGTGCTGCGCTCGAAAAGACGACGCAAGAGGCTCACGCTCTCGGCTCCGCAACTTCAGTTGCAGGGGCAGCCGGAGGGGGCAGCGCAAGCGTTGCAGGCTTTTCGGGGCCAGCAGGCGGCTCGTTGTCGGGCTCCAGCAGTGGAGGTTTTGTGGCTCGCCAACTCGGCGTTGAGGACTCGCAAGCATCGGTCGAGACCCTGAATGATGCGCGAGTAGCCGTGCGCTTGGTGTCTAACGATGGTGACGTGGTATGGTCCACCACCCAGGAGAGCAAGGGTGCAAAGTACAAGGGGGCCATGGCAGATGCAGCCGACAAGGTCGTAAAACAACTTTTGCGCGATCTCGAGAAGCTCAGCCATCCTCCGGCGCCTGTAAAGTGAGTTCTGCGGTCTGGCCATGCAGTGCGATAAGAACGACTATCGGGGCGTCCTAGCCGGACTCGAAGGCATTACCGGCAGGAAGGCTGTCAATTCAGAGTCCATGACGGTCAAGAACTGAAGGGGCTGAGTATCAGTAATGAAGCGTCTGCTGACACCTAGCACCTGGAACCTGGAACCTAACACGTTATGAAAATCATCGTTTCCATCAAAGAGGTCCCCGTTCGAGATTCCCAGCTTCGCATCAGCGCTGACGGGCGCTGGATCGAGGATGGCGATCTCAGTTACGAAATGAATGAGCCGGATGCCTATGCGCTCGAAGAAGCGTTGCAGTTGAAGGAGAGGCACGGCGGCGAAGTGATTGCTCTGTGCGCGGGCCCGTCCGGTGCATCGCGAACCCTTCGCGAAGCGCTCGCCAAGGGCGCGGACCGCGCCTTGCACATTGAAGACGAGCACATCTCGTCGTGGGACACGCTCGGCCTCGCGCGTCTGCTGGCAAAAGCTGCCGGTCCGGAGAAGCCGGACCTGATCCTGACCGGCCTGCAGTCGGATGACTTGGGCTATGGGCAGACCGGCGTTGTGCTGGCCGAGATTCTGGGCCTTCCGCACGCGACCATCATTATGGCCGCGGAGGTGCTCGATGGAAGCATCCGCGTGAAGCGGGAACTCGAGAGCGGCTGGTTTCAGAACATAGAAATGACGCTGCCCGCCGTGCTCACCATCCAGTCCGGCATCAATAAAGTGCGGTATGCCACGTTGATGGGAATCAAGAAGGCGAAGAGCAAAGAACTCAAGGCTCTGGCGGCGGGCGACCTCGGAGTGGCCGCATCCGCCACGGCAACCATTGAGCGCATCTATTCTCCGCAGAAGGTGAAGCAGACGCAGTTGCTCACCGGCAGCGCGAGAGAAGCAGCGGCCAAACTGATTGAGAAGCTGAGATTCGAGGTGCGAGTCCTATGAGCGAGACCGTTCTGGTGATTATGGAACAGCGGGGCGGAGCATGGACCCGCACGTCGTTTGAAACGCTGGCAGCAGGCCAGCGGCTTGCGGCAGAGATGGGAAAGACGGTGTCGGCGGCCATACCGGGGCGCGGCGTCGATGCGCTCGCGAATGAGGTTGCGTCCAAAAAGCTCGATCGCGTGTATGCCGTCGAGCACGAGTTGCTCAACGACTACACCGCTGACGGATTTGCAGCCGCGCTCGAGGAACTCATCCGGCAGGTGCAGCCGTCGATCGTGCTGTTCCCGCACACCTACCAAGTCCGTGACTTTGCGCCCAAGCTGGCCACGCGTTTCAACCAGGCGTTGATCAGCGACGTGATCCGCATTCGCAACGAGAACGGGCCCATCTTCGTCCGGCAGCTTTTTCAGGGCAAGCTCAATGCCGACGTGAGGCCCGGCGGACCGGCGCCATATTTCATCTCCATCCAGGCGGGCGCGTTCAACGCGGAATCGCTCGAGGCAGGCGCGGCCCCGGTGGAGAAGTTCGTTCCCCATCTGAAGGCGGCCGATATTCGCCAGCGCCCGCAGGCGCCGTTCCGGGAATCCACCGGCGCGGTGGACCTGACTGCCGCGGAGATCATCGTAGCGGTTGGCCGCGGCATCAAGGAGAAGGACAACATCCCGATCGTCGAGGAACTGGCTAAAGCGCTGGGCGGAGAACTGGCGGCCACGCGTCCAGTGTGCGACAGCGGCTGGTTGCCTATTGAGCGCCAGGTGGGAAGCTCCGGGCAGACCGTTTCGCCGAAGGTCTACATTGCGGTCGGCATATCGGGCGCGATCCAGCACCAGCTCGGCATGAAGGGCAGCAAGACCATCGTGGCCATTAACAAAGACGCCAACGCGCCGATTTTCGAAGTCGCGGATTACGGGATCGTCGGCGATCTGTTCGAGGTGGTGCCGGCGCTGGTGGAATCGCTTCAGTCGGCATTGGTGGCGCACTGAAAGGTGCGTGCGTAGTCAGACCTGCTCATCCGCCGTAGGTTCGGGCGGCAACAGATGCCCGGGGGGCCAAACGGGGAGGGGGTATGAAGTTTACGCTGTGGGCTCTCAGCCCTGGTTTTCTGCTGGTCGCCGCCAGCATGCTGTTGGATAGCACATATCCGGATCAGCCGTTGGTGTCGTTGTTCGGTCTGTTCGGCTCGATCTGGTGCTGGTTCGGCCTTGTCGCTGTCATGTTGTATTGGACCGCGCGCTTGGCGCATCACCACTAGCACACCGAGGCGCGGGTGAGATTTGGAGGGGTGCAACCGCCCCTGCGGTCGCGGCTCCGTTTAAGTAGCAGACAGCCGAGAGCGCGGATTCCGAGCCACGACTGGTAAGGAGTGGTTGTCCCCGCAGTCTGTCTGGAGGTCCTATGAACGTTCCACTTACTCCTGTACGCTTTCTTCGATATGCCCAAGAGCAGGTTCCGGATCACATGGCCGTCGTGTGTGGCGAGGAGCGGTTCACGTACGCGCAGTTTGGGGACCGCGCCGCCCGTCTGGCGGGCGCGTTGCGCGAGTCCGGCGTGAAGGCCGGTGACCGCGTCGCGTTCCTCAGTCCAAATTGCCACCGGCTGCTTGAAGCCTACTACGGCGTCCTGGAAGCCGGAGCCGTTCTGCTCCCTCTGAACATCCGGCTGGCGCCACACGAGCTGGCCTACATTCTGAATGACGCCGGAGCCACAGTGCTCTTCCTGGATCAGGCGTTTTTGCCGCTGGTGGATTCTTTCCGCAAGAACGTTCCCACGGTGCGGAGTTTCTTCCTGCTTAACGGGAAGCCGCACGCGAGTTGGCTGTCCTCGCAAAACTACGAAGACCTGCTGGCGTCGGCGCAGCCGTACTTCGCCAACATCATGCAATTTGACGAGAACGCGCTGGCGGAACTCTTCTACACCAGCGGAACCAGCGCCAGCCCGAAGGGAGTGATGCTGACCCACCGCAACGTGTATCTCCACGCGTTGGACGTGGCGGTTGGCTTCACTGTCCCGGCCGACACCGTTCACCTGCACACCATTCCACTGTTTCACGCCAATGGCTGGGGAGCCGCACATTTCATTACCGTCATGGGTGGCAAGCACGTGATGATTCGCAGCTTCGACCCTGTGGAAGTGTTGCGCCTGATCGCGCAGGAGCGCGTGCAATCCTGTTTCGTCGTGCCCATCATGGCGCAGGGATTGATCCACGCGCCGCAACGCCCTGAATACGATTTAAGCAGCTTGAAGTGGATGGCGATTGGCGGCTCGGCATCGTCTCCCACCCTGGTGCGGGAAGTGAAGGAAAAGCTGGGCTGCGATTGCTTCTCCGGATACGGCATGACCGAGACCGCACCGGTGCTGGCCATTTCGCGGCAAAGGGCCGGTGGCGTTCCGTGGAAGGGACAAGAGCATTACGAGCGCCAGGCCATGACCGGATATGCCCTCCCCGGCGTGGAAATGCGCGTGGTGGATGCAACCGACACCGATGTGCCACGTGACGGGCGAACCATCGGCGAGATCATCACCCGCGCCGACGGTGTGATGGAAGGCTACTGGAAACAGGAGCAGACGACCGCGGATGTGATGCGCGGCGGATGGCTTCACACCGGCGACATGGCCACCGTGGACGCCCACGGCTACACCCTGATTGTCGATCGCAAGAAGGACATCATCATCAGCGGCGGAGAGAACATTTCCTCGCTCGAGCTGGAGAAGACGCTGGCAGCCCACCCCAGTGTCTACGACGCCGCTGTCATTCCAGTCCCCGACGAAAAGTGGGGTGAGGTTCCCAAGGCATTTGTGGTGTTGAAGCCGGGGGAACAGGCGACCGAGCTCGAACTGCTCGAATTCTGCCGCGCTCACATGGCGCACTACAAGGCGCCACGCTCGGTGGAATTCGTATCCGCCCTGCCGAAAAATGCGACCGGGAAAACGCTGAAGCGGGATCTGCGCAAAAAATACTGGAGCGAGCGGGGGGCCCGGGAAGAGTTGGCGACGCAGAGCTGAAGCAAAACGGCCGGGCGATTTCTATTTCAGGCCGAGTCAGGCCACGACGGCCGTCCCAGGTGCGTGAATTCAGCAGAGCCGCTATGCCGCCGCCATCCGGTGTGGATCGATGACGAACTTCTTCGCGGCGCCCTTGTCAAAATCTTTGTAGCCTTGCGGCGCATCGTCGAGCGAAATCAGGGTCGCGTTGACCGCTTTCGCCGGCTGGAATTTGCCATAAAGAATCGCGTGCATGAGCTGGCGGTTGTAGCGCATCACCGGGCATTGTCCCGTGCTGAACACATGCGACTTTGCCCAGCCCAGGCCGATGCGAATGCTCAAATTGCCGGTCTTCGCGGCTTCATCCACGCCGCCCGGATCGTCGGTAACGTAGAGCCCCGGAATCCCGATCCTGCCGCCGGCCTGGGTCGCGGTCATTAGAGAATTGAGTACCGTGGCGGGCCTCTCGACAACGGCATCCTTGCCGTGCCCCCGGGCTTCGAAGCCCACGCAATCCACCGCGCACTCGACCTCAGGAATCCCGAGGATCTGCTCGATCTGCTGTGCCAGCGTGGCGTCTTTCTTCAGGTCGATCACTTCACAGCCGAAACTCTTGGCCTGCGCGAGCCGCTCCGGAATCATGTCGCCGACAATCACCACCGCCGCGCCCAGCAACTGGCATCCGGCGGCGCAGGCCAACCCCACCGGCCCCGCGCCCGCCACGTAGACAATCGATCCCGGTCCCACTCCGGCCGTCACCGCGCCATGAAATCCGGTGGGCACGATGTCGGAGAGCAACGTCAAGTCCTTGATTTTTGCCATCGCGCGGGCCTTGTCCGGAAACCGCAGCAAATTGAAATCGGCGTACGGCACCATCACGTACTCGGCCTGCCCGCCAACCCAGCCGCCCATATCCACGTACCCATAAGCCGCGCCGGGACGCGCCGGGTTCACGTGCAGGCAAATTCCGGTCTTACCCTCTTTGCAGTTGCGGCATCGCCCGCAGGCAATGTTGAAAGGGACGGAAACCAGGTCGCCAACCTTGACGAACTCCACGTCGCGTCCGGCCTCGATCACTTCGCCCGTGATTTCGTGCCCCAGCACCAGGCCCTTGGGAGCCGTGGTGCGGCCGCGCACCATGTGCTGATCGCTGCCGCAAATGTTCGTGGTGACGATTTTGAGAATGACACCGTGCTCGCATTTGCGCGAGCCCAACGCCAGTTTGGGGAAGTCGATCGACTGCACTTCTACTTTCCCCGGACCCATGTAGGCGAGACCGCGATTGGAAGCCATTGCGTTTTCTCCTCAGGAGTAGAGTTGATTGCGACGGACCATCCCATCAAAAAAGTGCCTTCAGGTCAAGTCGCCGCCGCGGGCTTGTCGTTAGCATGTGATTTGTCCGGTGTAATTAACACGTGAGTTGTCCGGTCCAGGCCGGGCGGGGTAGGAAGCTGGCGGAGTGGAACCCAGCCAGCCGATACCCGCCCGAGAGATGGAGCGGATGATGAAACTGCAGGACGTGATTCTGAAAGCCATGGCCAAGAAACTGACCTGGATCGAAGCCGCAGAGATCGCCGGGATGAGCGTGCGCAACATGCAGCGCAAGCGGCAGGCGTATCAGGAG
>JAIQFK010000023.1 GCA_020073305.1 Terriglobia bacterium | reverse complement strand
CACTTCACGCCGACGTATTCGTCGTGGCTGAACCAGGTCGAGCTGTGGTTCGCCAAGATCCAGCGGGACGTGATTGCGCGCGGCGTATTCACCTCGGTGGCAGATCTGGGCAAGAAGCTGCGGAAATACATCCGCGCCTACTCCAAATCGGCACGACCCTTCCGCTGGACCTACACCGATCCCAAACGAAGAATCACGGCTAACAAAATCGCCGGGACAGCTTACTAGTCTCGTCGAAGCCGGGGGTCGGCGCCGGCGCAATTGCCCATGCCCGATGTAAACATTATATTCTCAATACACGGCAGTTGGGTGCTACAGTTTGATCGCCGTGCATGTTTTTCAGATACCGCGCCGAACGTTGATGCATACAAATCGTTGAGCACTTCGGTGGTTCAGTTTGCTCGCGTTCACTTGGCCGCATCACGCGCATTCCGTGCTTTTGGTCCGGCCACGTCGCCGGATCAGACACATCGGAGCGTAGGCGACTTTCCGTCCGAGTGACTTCGCGACAGTTTCCGAACAGCTTGTTTCGCAGGCTGAATGTCCCACGCGAGGTTTTTGGCGGGATAGAATCAATGATCACGCCCTGCCCCCAGAACCCCGGGCATCCGTTGGTTTTCAAGTGACGGCGGCAAGACGGCTGTTTAGGCTAGTATTTCTAATTGGATTAATATCGAACTTTTTCGCCCCGCAGGCGCGAATGCACCGTCTGGCAGCGTTTCAACGTGTGGCATCCACCAACAATATTCGTGTTGAGGAGATCTCGATCGCTGAACTCGAAGCGGCGTACCGTTCTGGTCGAACTACCGCACATGCCGTTACACAGGCCCATCTGGATCGTATCGCGGCTTATGACAAGCGCGGTCCGTTGATTAATTCACTCATTACCGTCAATCCACATGCTCTTGAGGAGGCAGACCGGATGGACGCCACGCTCAAGGCAACCGGCAAATCCGCAGGTCCGCTGCACGGAGTCCCTGTGATTGTGAAGGACAACATTGACGTGGCGGGTTTACCGATGACGTCGGGATTTCAGGGATGGAAGAACTACTACCCATCCGAAGACGCTCCGCTGGTGAAGAAAATCCGGGCCGCGGGTGGCATCATCTTGGCGAAGAGTTCCCTTTCCGAGTTCGCCCGAGGCTCGGGGGACAACATCAACTCAGTGGTTCCAGGCTACACACGAAATCCTTACAACACGGCTTACGCGACAGGCGGTTCATCGGGGGGCAATGGCGCCGCTTTGGCGGCAAGTTTCGGCGTGGTGGGCGTCGGAACGGATACGCTCGGTTCCGTTCGCTTGCCGTCCGCTTTTAACGCATTGGTTGGTCTACGCCCGACGGTCGGCCTTGCATCGCGGACTGGTATCGTTCCCCTCAATTCCGTGCGGGACACACCCGGTCCGATGGCCCGCACGGTCAGCGACCTGGCGACGCTGCTTGACGTCATCGTCGGTACGGACCCGGAAGACGCAGCAACATCAGGAGCACAGGACCACATTCCTCCAACTTACGCGACCGCCCTAAAGAGAGACTCGCTGAAAGGGGCGCGTCTTGGCGTGCTGCGTCAGATTTTTGCGAAGGAGGTCACCGACCCGCGTATTGTCGCCCATTTCCAAACCACGATCGCAGAACTCAAGGCCGCAGGTGCCGAGGTCGTCGACCCTTTTATCGTTCCCGATCTCGACTCGCTTCCACGCCCAATCCCCAACCCACCAGCCCGGTTCAGAGACGACCTTACCAGATGGTTCGCTAAACATCCGGGAGTTCCGTACGCATCCATGCAGGCAATCGTCGAATCTGGACTCTTGCACCCGCTTCATCAGCCCACGCTCGAAGCGGCCGCAGCGTCCAAGCCGGTCGAAGAAGATCCAGCGACCATCGAGGCCGGAAAAAACGAGCAGCGCTATCGCGATGCCTTCACCAAGGCAATGAACGCCGCAAGAATCGACGCCGTGGTGTTCCCCTCCGCGGCGCAGCTTCCGCCGCTCAACGGCGACCGCAACACACAACTTGCAGCCGAGCCCAAGTCCGCGCCCAATGCGGGACCTACTGCATCCGGTGGCGGTCCCGCGATTGCCGGCGTCGCGAGCGCCCTTCAGTGGCCGGCCTTGTCAGTGCCATCCGGGTATTTAGGTGAGGGACTGCCGCAGGGTCTACAGATTCTAGGCCGCGCGTGGGATGAGGTCAGGATCATCGGCTACGCATACGCCTATGAGCAGGCTACACATTACCGGCAGCCGCCATTGGCCGTGCCAAGCTTGGTGAATGCCGGAGGCGCGAAGCGCCGGTCACGATGATCATGGAGAGGTTTCGGCCTCGTTCGTCAGGCCTCTACGACCTCACCGTCAAGCGCACGTTGAAGGTGTAATTCGGCAGATCCCAATGAAGTAAATTCGATAGAAATCGCACTTGCCGGGCATAGCTCTCATTTAACGTTAGTTGTGGGATTGCTCCGTAGCGAGTGAGGCTACCGAAGTTGACTCTCGGGGAACAGTTAGCCACTTGGCCGGGAAATGCGCAAACCGTGGAAGTCCTTGTCGGGGTATCGGCGAGTCGCTCGGACGCATGAGAACCCTGCACGCGCGGGTCCCCGGATTCCCGAAAGCAAGAAACACCTGGCAGAGCCGGCCGAGGAGAGCGAAGTCAAAAACGGCAACGCGTTGAGCGAAGCGGTGCGATTGCAGCGGGGATAGGAACGCCAGTCAAAAAAGGTGA
Source organism: Terriglobia bacterium (assembly GCA_020073305.1). Classification (GTDB taxonomy): domain Bacteria; phylum Acidobacteriota; class Terriglobia; order Bryobacterales; family Bryobacteraceae; genus QHXW01. Next base: position 106,062 of record JAIQFK010000023.1, on the reverse strand, counting down.
ACGGCTCCACAGTCCCAGGTCGATCCACACGCCAGGCAATTCGACGCCGTTTTGGCAGTCCGGACCGAATTGCTCCCCTTGACAGCTTAGGAAAGATCGGCTATAGTCTCCTAAGGATCTTAGGAGGAATCGTGACAGTCAAGGCCCAGCTTCTTCCCGGTACTCTCGACCTGCTGATATTGAGGGCGGTTTCCCTTGGCCCGCTGCACGGGTACGGGATCCTTCTGCGCATCGGGCAAATTTCCGACAACTCACTCCTGATCGAACAGGGCGCGCTCTATCCGGGACTTTTTCGGCTCGCGCGCCAGGGACTACTGAAGACCAGTTGGGGCACCTCTGAGAATAATCGGCGCGCCAAATTCTACGAGTTGACCGCCGCGGGCCGCAAACGCTTGCGGGAGGAAACAGACAGCTGGAATCGCCTCGCCGCCGCCATCGCCAGCGCCCTCGCCGCGCAACCGGAGGAAGTATGAAACTCTTCGCCTCTGTTCGCTCTCTCGCTTCCACTTTGTTTCAGCCCTCCCGGATCAGCCGGGAAATGGAGGATGAGCTTCGCTCGCACATCCAACACCGCGCCGACGATCTTGCGCGTTCCGGTCTTCCCCGCACGGAAGCCGAGCGCCGGGCGCGCGTCGAGTTCGGCGGCTATGAGCGGTTCAAGGAGGAATGCCGCGACGTGCTCGGCGGCAGGTTTGTCGACATTCTGATACAGGATGCGCGCTTCAGCCTTCGCGTGTTGCGCAAGTCCCCCGGATTTACCATCGTCGCCATTTTGACCCTGGCCTTGGCCATTGGCGCCAACGCCGTGGTCTTCGGCGTTTTGAACGGGGTGATCCTTCGCCCGCTGAATGTGCCCCATGCGGAAAGCCTTTACGGAATCGAGCATGGAAACGAACATAACATGTGGGAGTCGTACCCCGACTATGTCGACCTGCGCGATCGCAACCGCAGCTTCGAGGGTCTGGCAGCCTTTACCATCGATCAAGTGGGGTTGGACACGGGCGAAAATCCATCCAGCGCCTGGATTGATGCAGTGAGCGGGAACTACTTCGACGTCTTGGGCATTCAGCCCTACATTGGCCGCTTCTTCCACGGTTCCGATGAGCATGGCCCTAACAGCGCGCCGTACATCGTGCTCAGTCACGGGTATTGGCATACCCGTTTTCAAGATGACCCTGGGGTGGTGGGCCGCATCGTCCGGCTAAACAAACATCCGTTTACCATCGTCGGCGTAGCGCCGCCGCAGTTCAATGGGACCCTGCTGTTCATATCCCCCGATTTCTATGTGCCGATGGTGAACCAGGAGCAGGTCGAAGGGAAGAATACACTCGACGCGCGCGGGACCAGTTTGGTATTCATGGCAGTGGGGCATCTGAAGGCGGGAGTCACTCCGGAACAAGCTGTTGCCGATCTAAACTCGATTGGCGCATATCTGGAAATGACCTATCCCAGAGACCACGGCCGAACGACTTTCTTATTGGCTCGTCCAGGTCTCTATGGCAACTATCTGGGCCGTCCGACGCGGGCATTCCTCACGGGGTTGATGCTGCTGGCGGGGCTGATTCTGCTGGCTGCCTGCGCCAACTTGGGCAGCCTGTTCGCCGCACGCGCTGCTGACCGTTCCCGCGAGGTAGCACTGCGGCTCGCGCTGGGCGCAAGCCGTAACCGCATTCTACGGCAATTACTCACCGAAGCCGTGCTGATCTCACTCGTCGGAGGCGCGGTCGGGCTATGGGGCAGCGTCGTCCTCTTGCGGGGACTGAGCGTATGGCATCCAGTCCCCAGATTTCCCACGAATGTGCCCGTGAGCCCGGACGCGAACGTTTACGCAATTGCTTTGATCTTGGCGTTGGTTAGCGGACTCCTCTTCGGCATTGTTCCCGTGCGCCAGGTGCTTCGGGCCAATCCTTACCAGATCGTCAAAGCGGGGCCAAGCGGCACGGTTGGGCGGAGGATTACCCTCCGGGACCTGTTGCTGGTTGCTCAAATTGCAATCTGTGCCGTGCTGGTCACTTCTTCGATGGTTGCGGTGCGCGGACTGGCGCGCTCGCTGCACAGCAATTTCGGCTTTGAGCCGCGCAACGCGATGCTGGTAGACACCGATCTGAATATTGCAGGTTACCGCGGCGACAGCGTGCCCGAAATGCAAAAACGCATGATGGCTGCCGTGGAGACGATTCCTGGCGTAGAATCCGTGGGATTCGTTGGTCGGCCACCATTAAATGGGGGCGGGTTCGCCTCGCTTGTCTTTCCCGACCAAACGGCGGATCTGAGGCCCTCGAATGCCGCTGCTAAAGCCATAAGGTACAACGTATCTCCCGGATACTTCCACGCGGCGGGTACAGTCTTGTTGGCGGGCAGGGCCTTCTCCTGGCATGACGATAAAGACGCGCCACGCGTAGCCTTGGTGAATCGGGAGTTTGCCGGGAAAATCTTTGGCTCAACAATAAGCGCAGTGGGCGGACATTTCAAGATACGGGATGGAACGCGGATACAAGTGGTGGGGGTTGTCCAGGATGGAAAATATTTGAACCTCACCGAAGATCCAGAGCCGGCGCTGTTTCTCCCCATCCTGCAAGCGCCAACGAGTGAGACCTGCCTGGTGGTGCGCTCGAACCGCGATCCGCTGCAACTGGCTGCCGCCATACAGAATACACTGCGGGGCCTGGATCGAGGGCTGCCTTTCTTCATCCAAACCTGGAACCAACAACTGGGCTTCACTCTGTTTCCTTCGCGTGCGGCGACGGTGTCGCTGGGTGTGCTGGGCCTGATGGGCGCCATGCTGTCGATAACGGGCATCTTTGGAATGGCTGCCTACTCGGTCAGCAGGCGGCTGCGGGACTTGGGGATTCGTGTGGCCCTCGGCGCGCAGCGTACGGAATTGTTACAGGCCGCGTTGGGACGGGCATTCAAATTGCTGGCCGTTGGTTCGGCCACAGGATTGATCCTCGGAATACTGGCAAGCCGGGTGCTTGCTGCTATCGTTTATCAGGCAACTCCCCGCGATCCGCTGGTGCTGGCTGGTGTTGTTCTGGTCATGTTGTTGCTGGGGCTGCTGGCTACGTGGATTCCAGCGCAACGCGCGCTGTCCCTTGATCCTGTGACACTGCTGCGCGAGGAGTAAGAGTCGATCCTGCCTGTAGGAACCGCGGGTGTAGACTACAGGGACATGCTACGCTTCTGTTCGGTCACACTTCTGTTAAGCGCTTCGTTCGCGCTCGCCGGTGACCCTTACGAAGTCACGATTGAGCGCGGCGTCGAAATGAAAACGCGTGACGGGGTGACGTTGCGCGCCGATATTTACCGTCCGAAAGGCGAGGGCAAGTTTCCCGTTCTGCTGGAGCGCACGCCGTACAACAAAGGCAGCGGCGATTCAGGATTTGGCAGGCACGCGGCGGCGATCGGCTACGTCGTTATCCTGCAAGACGTACGCGGGCGCTTTACGTCGGACGGCGAATGGTACACGTTCAAGCACGAAAGCGACGACGGCTATGACACGGTGGAATGGGCCGCCGCGCTGCCTTACTCGAACGGCAAGGTCGGGATGTTCGGCGGCTCCTATGTCGGCGCCACCCAGATGCTCGCGGCCATCGCCCACCCGCCACACCTCGCGGGGGTGTTCCCGGTGGTAACGGCATCGAATTATCACGACGGCTGGACGTACCAAGGCGGCGCGTTTGAGCAGTGGTTCAACGAATCCTGGACGTCCGGCCTCACGGAAGACACACTCAACCGCCGGGTGCACGGGTCGCATAACGCGCTGAATTGGGTATGGAAGTTGCCGCTCACCGAATATCCATTTTTCGAAGCGCCGAGTCCCGCCAGCCTCGCGCCGTATTTCGCCGACTGGCTGCGTCACCCGGATTTCGACGACTACTGGCGGCGATGGTCCATCGAAGATCACTACGACGATTTCAAGGTGCCCGCCTATAGTGTTGGCGGCTGGTACGACATCTTTCAAGGCGGTACCATCCGCAACTATGTGGGCCTGAAATCGCGCGTGCCCGGCCAGCGCCTCATGATCGGGCCCTGGTATCACGGTCCGTTCAACGGTAAAGCGGGGGACATTGACTTCGGTGCTTCCGCCAAGGGAGATACCGATGCCGACCAACTGCGGTGGTACGATCACTTGCTCCGCGGTATCGACAATGGCGAAGCGCGCAACAAGCCCGTGAAGATCTTTGTCATGGGCAAGAATGTCTGGCGTGACGAAGACGATTGGCCGCCGGCGCGGGCGCGGTCGACGTACTACTACCTGCGCTCCGGCGGCTCCGCCAATACGCGAACCGGAGACGGCACACTGAGTACTTCGGCGCCGGCCGATGAGCGCGCCGATCGTTACACCTACGACCCCGCCCATCCCGTGCCCACGCGCGGCGGCGGGCTCTGTTGCGATAACGACCACCTTCCCTCGGGCGCATTCGACCAGCGTACCGTTGAGGAGCGCCCCGATGTGCTGGTCTACACCACGCCCGCGTTTTCCGGCGACTTCGAAGTGACCGGTCCCATCGCCGCCGAGCTCTACGTGGCTTCTTCGGCCGTCGATACCGATTTCACGGCGAAACTCGTCGACGTCTGGCCCAACGGTTTCGCGCAGAACCTGACGGATGGCATCCTGCGTGCCCGCTATCGCCACTCACACGCGCATCCTGACCCGCTGAAGCCCGGCGAAGTCTACAAGATTCGCATCGACATGTGGAACACCAGCAATGTGTTCCTGGCGGGCCACAAGCTGCGTGTCGAGATCTCCAGCAGCAACTTCCCGCGCTTCGACCGTAACCTCAACACGGGCGAGAGCGCCGGCGTCCCCGGTAACATGGTCAAAGCCGACAACACCATCTATCACGATGCGCGGCATGCCTCGGCGCTCATCTTGCCGGTGGTACCGTGACGGTGGGCGTTTTCAACATTGGCCGCGATTGATCTCGGATTGGTAGTTTGGCACCTGTGGCTAAAGTCCCGAGGCTAGTTGGGAAGCGGGGAAGGGCGCCTGTGACTTCGGCTCGGGCTGCTTTACCGCGCGGCCATCAACGCCCGCAGGCGCCGCGCCCGCTCGGGAGCGCGCAGTTGCCGCGGGGCCTTGGCTTCGATCTGGCGGATGCGCTCGCGCGTAACGTCGAACTCCTGCCCGATCTCTTCCAGCGTGTGCTCGCGCTCGCACGCGATCCCGAATCGCAGCCAGGTGACTTGCTTGCGGGTAGGCGATGACATGGTCAAAGAAAGACCCAAGCCAGCATTGTCTCGGGAATGGCGCGGCAGTACACTGATTCAGAGATTCAGAGATTCAGAGTTGGTCATCCAGATCCTTTCGAGGCGAGTATGACCGGCACCACCATCTCGCACTACCGGATCCTCGAGAAGCTTGGCGAGGGCGGCATGGGCGTCGTCTACAAGGCCGAAGACACCCGGTTGGGCCGGCTCGTGGCGATGAAGACAATTCGAGGTGCGAGCGAGAACACGGAAGGCCGGAAGCAGCTCTGGCGCGAGGCCCGGTCGCTGGCCCGGGTGAGTCATCCGCGGATTTGCCAGCTATTTGACGCGGTCGAGGAAGGCGAGGGGCTCTTCCTGGTGATGGAGCTGCTCGAGGGACACTCGCTGGACCGGAGGTTGGCGGGTGGACCGGTTGCGGCCGCCGACGCAGTGGAGATAATCGGCCAAATCCTTGAGGCGCTGGAAGCGCTGCACACCCACCAGATCATCCACCGCGACCTGAAGCCTTCGAACGTCTTCCTGACGCCGCACGGGGTCAAGCTGCTGGACTTCGGTCTCGCGCGGGTGGCGACCGGCGGAGTCGGAAATGGCGAGCGGACGCAGACCGCGGCGACGTTCACGACGCGCCCGGGGCTGATTGCCGGCACGCCCCACTACATGGCCCCGGAACAGGTGCAGGGGCAGGAGGCCGGCATGCCGGCGGATATCTTCGCTGCCGGCTCGATCCTTTACGAGATGCTGGCAAGGAGGCGGCCGTTCGATGGCGCTTCAGTGGTCGATGTGCTGTACGCGGTGGCGCATCACAACCCGCCACCGTTGGCCGGCTCGCGGGAGGTGGAAGCCCTGGACCAGGTGATCCGGCGGGCGCTGGCCAAGCGGAAGGAAGACCGCTACGGGTCGGCACGGGAGATGCGGATGGCGGTGGGCGCCGTGCCGCTGACGGCGGGCGCGACCGCGGCGGTGGAGCGGCGCACCGTCACCCGGCTGATTGCTCTGCCCTTTCGGGTACTGCGGAAAGACCAGGACACCGACTTCCTGGCCTACAGCTTGCCGGATGCGATCAGCAGCTCACTGTCGGGCGCTGACGGCATCATCGTGCGCTCGAGCCTGGTGGCGGCCAGGTTCGACGGGCCACTCGATCCACGGCGGATTGCGGCCGAGGCGGAGGTGGATGCGATCCTGGCGGGTACGCTGATGCGGGCCGGCGAGCAACTGCGGGTTACCTGTCAGCTCGTGGAGGCGCCCGGAGGAGCGGTGATCTGGTCGGATAGCGCGGTGGCAGGGATGGAGGACCTGTTTCAGCTTCAGGACGAGCTGTCGCGGCGAATCGTGGAATCGCTGATGCTCCCCCTGACCGAGCGGGAACACCGCATCCTGCGGCATGACATTCCCGCCACGGCGAGCGCGTACCAGTATTACCTGAGGGCGAACCAAGTGGCGGAGGTACGGACGCCGGATAACATGCGCCTGGCTCGCGAACTCTATACCCAATGTCTGGAGGAGGACCAGCAGTACGCCCCGGCGTGGGCGCGACTGGGGCGGATCTACCGGTTCATCGAGAAGTTCGGCGAGGATGCGGAGGAGAACCTGACGCGGGCCGACGACGCGTTCCGCAAGGCTTTCGCACTGAACCCCAATCTCCCCCTTGCCCACAACCTGTACACCCAGATCGAGTGCGACCGGGGTTGCGCGCTGTCGGCCATGCTACGGCTGCGGGAGCGGGCGCGGTTCCGGCGGAACGATGCCGACCTGTTTGCTGGGCTGGTGCAGTCTTGCCGGTATTGCGACGAACTGAAGGCTTCGGTGGCGGCGCACCAGCGCGCCCGGCATCTGGATTCGCACATCGTCACGAGCGTCTCGCACACCTACTTCGTGCTCGGGGACTATCAAAAGACCATCGAGTCTTACGGGAGCCCGAAAGGCGGGTATTACCTCGACTGCGCGGCGTTGGTCATGCTCGGCGAGAAGGAAGAAGCGCTGGCTCGGCTGCGGGCGCGCGAGCGGTCCGGAGGCGCGACGGGTTCTGTGCGAGCGATTATGCAGTCGCTCAGAGCTTACTTAGAGGGGGATCGCGAAGGCTCTCTAACGGCGATCGAAGCCGGCGAGCAGATGACGCGGAGAGACCCGGAATCGCTGTTCTACGAGGCCCGGCACCTGGCCCAGATCGCGGAGGCGGCACGAGCGCTCGATGTTCTCTCGCTGGTGGTGGACGGCGGTTTTTTGTGCGCATCGTCGCTCTCCCGGGACGCCTGGCTGGCGCCGCTCCAGTCGTTCCCCGGTTACTCAACGCTGGTGATGAGGACGGACCAACAGCGGGCCCGCACACACGCCAGCTTTGTAGCGGCAGGCGGGCCGGAACTCCTGAACATGACTTGACGGCGCGGGATAACCCGCCCCTGAAGGCCGAGGCCAGAGAGGGTCTCAGCCGGCAAACGGGGCATCCACGCCGGCCCAAAGGTTCATCGTATTGAGTTCATCGCGGCCACAAGCTTTGAGATAAAGGAACAGTTGCGTGCGATAAGCCGCGTGGGCGCACAGCACCAGGTTCACGATGAACCCGCCGCGACTCATTTTGCGGCCGAGCATCTCGATCTCACCACGGAAATCGTCATCAGACCATCCCTGGAGCACATCCCCGTAAATGGATCTCTGCTTTTCAAGCGCCGTAAGGGCTTGGTCAAAATTCCTGCGGCCGGCCGCGGAGATCGCAGCCTGCCACGCCTCCTGATCGAATGCACCTGCTTTGACGAACGCGATCATGATCGGTCCCATGGCACTCAGATACTGGAGCAACTCGAGCGTGCTCCGCTGGTTGGGCGTCGGCCGGTAGTCAAGTTGACTGCGATCGATTTTGCCGGCCAGGTGCAGAAGGATGCGGGTTTCATTCTGGAGCGATGCGATGAGTTCTTCTTTAGTGAGTACCATCCGATCCCTCCTTTGCTCCGATCGCAGATCAATATACCAATATTGATGTGGCGCCGCGCCCGCGCGCGACAGAGGGACTGCGTCGGGGTCAACTGCAGATTGGAATGCGACCCTTTACCGCGCTGCCATCAGCGCTCGCAGCCGCCGCGCCCTCTCGGGAGCGCGCAGTTGCCGCAGCGCTTTGGCTTCGATCTGGCGGATGCGCTCGCGCGTGACATCGAACTCCTGCCCGATCTCTTCCAGCGTGTGCTCGCGTTCGCAGCCGATGCCGAACCGCAGCCGGATCACTTTCTCTTCCTTGGGCGAAAGAGTTTTTAGAATGCCGGCTGTTTCGTCGCGCACGTTGCCTTCGATCACGGCATCGACGGGCGATCCCACCCAGCGGTCTTCAATCAAGTCGCCCAGGGCGGACTCGCCGTCGCGGCCCACTGGAGTTTCGAGCGAAACCGGATCGCGCGAAATGGTTTTCAATTTCTGAACTTTTTCCACCGGAATGTCCATGCGCCGCCCGATCTCCTCATTGGTGGGAGTGCGGCCCAGTTCTTTTTCGAGTTCACGTGAGGCGCGCAGGAACTTGTTCATGCTCTCGTTCATGTGCACCGGAATGCGGATGGTGCGCGACTGGTCGGCGATCGCCCGCGTAATCGCCTGGCGAATCCACCACGTGGCGTACGTCGAGAACTTGTAGCCGCGGCGGTATTCGAATTTGTCGGCTGCGCGCATCAGCCCGATGTTGCCCTCCTGGATCAGGTCCAGCAGGTGCAGCCCGCGATTCACATACTTCTTCGCGACCGAAACCACCAGGCGGAGATTGGCCTCCACCAGGTCCTTCTTGGCCCGCTCGGCCTCTTGCTCGCCGTGGCGGATGATGTTCAGCGTGTGCTTCAGATCCGCCAGCGGAGCGCCGGCCGTGGCTTCGCGCTTGCGAATCTCGCGCTTCAGCTCGCGTGCCCGGTTCTGCGCCGTTACGCCAGCCCGGGCTTCGATCTTTTGCAACTCCCGCTCGAGATGCGTCAGCTCCTCAACGGCCCGCTCGATTTCCTTCGAAAACTCTTTCCATTTGGGAAGCAGGAACGGAATCTTGCGGATCGCGAGCGATGTTTCTACCTTCGCTCGGTTGACCTTGGAGCACATGCGCCGGCGCACCCGCTTGTTGCTGAGCGGCGTGGCTTCCAGTTTCTCCTCGGTTTGCTGCTGCTTCTTGTGCGTGACGACCACATCGGCGAAGAGCTGTTTCAACTCGCCTCGCCGTTTGGTGTCCGCGAGAGTGCCCTCTTCCAGGTCACCCAGGTCGACCAGATTGTCGAGTTCCTCTACACCCTTTTTCAGTTGCTCGGCGGACTCGACCACCACCAGTTGCACCAACGCCGACCGGCTGATGGCTTTCTGCATCCGCAGCTTGCCGCGTTCCATGCGGCGCGCCAGGTCCACTTCGCCTTCACGCGTGAGTAGTGGAACCGCCCCCATCTCGCGCAGGTACACCCGCACGGGATCGTCTGTATAGATCGACTCCTCGATCACCGGCTGCGGGTGTAAGAAGTCTTCTTGCGCCGCTTCCGGATCGAAAAACTTCGCTTCTTCTTCGAAATTAATACCTAAGGGGCTCTCGTTGAGAAAATGATCGTCGAAATGGTCCACTAAGACTCACCTCCCCCACATACGACAAACCATACGGAATGTGAAATCTTCCGGTGGGGTGCAGATTTGATGAATTCGATTTGCCTTAACGTCGAACCCGATGGCAAAGGTGCGTACCATCCAGCGTCGCCTGGTCGAATGATGATAACACGTATCGGATCAGATGTTAAGCCCTACAATTGAATGATGTTTCAAAAGCATTTTGGTTTCATCGAAATGCGCTACACCACGACTTTGTAGTGCCTGCGTGACATGGAAACGGCCAAGCCCATAGTCAGGACCCCTTCTGCCGCATTAAGTTCTTCAGTTCATTGAAGAAAGCCTGCTCATCCTGAAAATCACGGTAGACCGAGGCGAAACGGACGTAGGCAATCTTATCCAGTTCGCGAAGGCCCTCCATCAGGACTTCTCCTATTTCTGTAGTTTGAATCTCGCGGTCCGGCGAGTCGATCACCCTGGATTCCACCTGGTTGACCAGTTCCGAGAGTTTGGACATGCTAACCGGCCTCTTTTCACAAGCTTTCAGTAAGCCGGCCAGGACTTTTTGCCGGTCGAATTTCTCCCGGCGCCCGTCTTTCTTGATGACCATGTAGGGGACTTCGTCGATGCGCTCGTACGTGGTAAAGCGCCGCTCGCAGGACAGGCACTGGCGGCGGCGGCGGATGGAGTCGCCTTCCTTGCTCTCGCGGGAATCGACTACTTTATCATGTAAGTGTCCGCAAAAAGGACAGTTCACTGTGACGCCTCCCGCTCCAGTTCGCGGAGCTTCCGCCAGCTTAGCCCTTCGTGCAGGGCCGCTGCCACTCCGAAAGGAACAATTACTACAAACGTAATCAGCCAGAGCAGAACCGCGATGCTGGTAGATAGCTCGACCGAGAGCCCGAAGATCTTGGTTAGCACAAGCACTGCAACCACTTGCATGCCACCGCCGATGCCGGGGATCTGGACCACCGTCCCAAAGGCGATGAGGCCGATGAAGGTAATGGCATCCGATAGGGTGAACTGCAGAGCGGGGCCGAAAGCCTTCGCGATGCACCAGTAACAGCCCACGATGAGTGCCCACTCCAGCAAGGTGTACAAGAGCAGCAGCAAGACGGCTTTCGTGCTGCGGATCGATTCGGCGCCTTGAACCAGCGCCTCTAGAAAACGGCCGGCGCGGTTCAGGTGGTGTTCGGAAAGGAAGCCAAGAGCGTCCATCAGGCGCCGGCGCATGGCTTCGGAGTAACGGCGGATCAGGATCAGCATGAGCAGTGACGCCCCACTCAAGATCCAAACCAGCCAGCCGCCGATTTCGAGCACCCAGGACAGTGTCGGCCCTGGATTGGCGATGTTCCGCAAGCGGGTCAGCGCAAATCCGAAGACGGCCAGAACCATGAGCAGGTCGTAGATTCGCTCGAGAACCCAGGCGGCCAGTTGGGAAGAAAACGGCACGCGCTCCTGAACCGAGATCAGGTAGGGGCGGACGAACTCCCCCGGCCTGCCCAGCAGGGTGACGGCGGTGAAGCCGATCGCCGTTGCGGAAACCAGCTTCCACATATTGGGATGGGGCCTGAGCGGCTTGAGGAGCACCGACCAGCGCAGGGCCCTGCCGTAGTAGGTGGCGAGCGCCAGCGCCACCGCGGCCAAAAGCCAGGGCCAATCGAGGCGGGCCAGTGTGGCCACGAATACGGACCAATGGAAACCGCTTTTGCGAAGCTCCGAACGCAGCAAGTACAGCGCGATCAGCAACAGGATCGCGCCGAGTGCCAGCCACTTCCAGCCGCTCTTTTTGATGAAGCCACCTTCCCCGGGGAGTTGCCGGTGCGCCTGCCCCGGATCGGAAAAATGAACCTATCATCATAAAACCTCGTTACTTGTAAGTGGAAGTCTGAAAACCGTGGGCACCCAGGGAGCTGGGCGCGAATCCAGGGCTTGGACAGAACCGGCAAGGAGAGCATTCGAGGTAAACTTATGGCAACTGCCGCCATACATGCTGTGTTTCCGGCGCAGGGTGGATTCTATCCTGGCGCACGGGGGCGCAGCCCGTTTGCGGCGGCGCGTGGCTGGGGATCAACCTCACACAGCTTGGATCTCGAATACACTCTCGTTCAACGGTGCCTGAGCGGTGACGCGACCGGTTGGGAGGAGTTGGTTCGGCTTCACACGCGGAGAGTCTATGGACTCTGTTACCGGTTTACGGGCAGCGACGCGGAAGCGCAGGATCTGTCCCAGGATATTTTTCTGCGGGTGTTCCGCTCGTTGAAGAGTTACCGGTCCGCGGAAGGCTCTTTCGTCACCTGGTTAACGCGGCTGAGCCGTAACCTTTTGATCGATCATTACCGCCGTACGCGTCAAGAGCGTCTCACGGAGCCGATCGAAGATCAGCTGGCCACGCTCGAGGAACGCGAACACGGATCGCAGACTTCCGTACAGCCGGACCGGGTGCTGGCGGGGCGCGAGGCGAGTGAGGTTTTGCAGGGCGCGCTGGGGAAATTGTCGCCCGAATTGCGCGAGACGGTGATCCTGCGTGATTTGCAGGAAATGGAGTATCGTGAGATTGCCCAAGTGCTGAAGATTCCCGAAGGCACCGTGAAGTCACGGCTGAACCGGGGGCGGACAGAACTGGGGCGATTACTCCGGAAGCAGAAGGCAGCTTTATGACGTGCGCGAACCTTGAGATCGCGCTGTGCGATTACCTGGACGGAACGCTGGCTCCCGCCGAAAAGGCGGAAGTGGAGAGCCACCTGTCCACGTGCGCCGCGTGCGCGGAAACGGCGCGCGATGCGCGTGCGGCGATCGCATTCATGGAGCGAGTGGCGGATGTGGAGCCGCCGCCGGAGCTGGTGACGCGCATGTTTGCCATTCCCGGGCTGCCCGAGGCGCGGACTTCGATGCGCGCGGGGATCCGGGGCTGGTTGCGCAATCTGGTGCAGCCCATGCTGCAGCCGCGCATGGTGATGGGATTGTCGCTGACGATTTTGTTTTTTGGGATGATGGCGCGCTGCGCGGGAATTCCGGAGCGCAAGCTGACGCCCTCCGACCTGGATCCGGCGCATGTCTGGGTGGGTGCGGAAGAACGCATTCACCGCGGCTGGGAACGCACGGTGAAGTTTTACGAGAATCTGCGGTTTGTGTACCAGATCCAGTCCCGCGTGCGGGAGTGGAGGGAGCAGCAGGACCAAGATGCCGCAGCTCCCGCCGAGAGCACCGCACCCGTGACCGATGAGCGACGGCTGCCGGTGTCGAATGCGCCGCCCGAACGAGACCCGGGCCAACCGGGCAAAGCAGCAGCGCCGAGAAAGTAGGGGATTTTATGAACTGCCTGAACCATCCGGAAATACCGGCCACGGCCTTTTGCCGCAACTGCGGAAAGCCGCTCTGCGACGCCTGCAAGCGGGCGGCGCATGGAACCGTCTATTGCGAGGAGCATGTGCCCGCGCAGCCGGCGGCCTCCGCGCCGCCTGCGGCTGCACCCGTTTATTCGCCCCCGCCGGTGGCTGAGCCGGGGGTGTCTCCCGGCCTGGCGTTCGCGCTGGGCCTGGTCATTCCGGGCGTGGGTGCGATTTACAACGGCCAGTACGCCAAGGGCCTGGTGCACGCTGTGATCTTCGGCCTGCTGGTGAGCATCATCAGCTCCGGCTCGGCGCACGGACTGGAGCCGCTGTTCGGCTTCCTGATCGCCGCCTGGGTGTTCTACATGGGCCTGGAGGCCTATCACACCGCACAGAAGCGGCGAGCCGGTGAGCCGGTGGACGAGTTTTCGAGCCTGATCAACCTGCACACGAAGGGCTCGCGCTTTCCGGCGGGCGCGGTAGTGCTGATCGGCCTCGGGGTGCTGCTGCTGCTAAATACCACCGACATCATCCCGTTCGAAAGAGTTCTGCGGTACTGGCCGGTGCTGCTCATCCTGCTGGGAGTCTATCTGTTGTACGTACGATTGGCCGGCCTGGGTGAGCGCTCCGGCGGCGCGGCTTCTGGAAATGCTCCCAAGGAGGTGCAACATGATGAACGGTAATGAGCTGGTTCGCGCGGTGCGCGGTCCCATCATTCTCATCACCATCGGGACGCTGTTCGCGCTCGATCATTTCACGCCGTGGGGTTTTCAGCAGACGTGGCCGGTGATTCTGATCGTGATCGGCCTGCTCACGCTGGTAGGCCGGGCCACGCGATCGGGGCCCACAGCCGGGGGTGTGGCATGACGCGCCGTTCCCTCACCGGGCCACTGATTCTGATCCTGATCGGCGTGGCGTTCCTGACGCGAAATATGTGGCAGGAGGTTCCGCTGTTTCAGTGGATCGCGCAGTATTGGCCTTTCCTTCTGATCGGGTGGGGTGCGCTGCGCCTGGTGGAAGTGCTGATTGAGATGGCGCGCTCCAAGCCTCTGCCCTCCGGCGGCCTTTCGGGCGGCGAAGTCGCGTTGATTATCCTGTTGTGCATCGTCGGTTCCGGCATGTACGCGGCGGACCGGCACGGCTTGCATCTGCCGCCCTTTGGCAACACGAGCCTGGAAGTATTCGGCGAAGAAAATGACTACCGCACCAGCGCGCAGAAAAGTGCGCCGGGCAAAGTGCATGTGGTGTTTGAGAATCTGCGCGGCAACGTGCGGGTCAACGGCTCCGATGAGCCGGTGGTCAAGGTGGATGAGCACAAGATGATCCGCGCGTTCAACAAGAATGATGCGGACCAGGCGGACCGCCAATCGCCGCTCGAGATCGTGACGGATGGCGACCGCATCGTGGTGCGCACCAACCAGGATAAGGTTTCGCACGCGCGGCGCATCTCGTGCGATCTGGAAGTGAGCGTGCCGCGCGCGGCCGCCATTGAAGGCCGGGGCACGAGCGGAGATTACGATGTGACCGACGTGGCCGGCGGCATCGACATTACGAGCGGCAATTCGGGCGTGCGGCTCAACAATATTGGCGGAAGCGCCAAGGTGGATCTGCAGCGGAGCGACATCGTGCGCGCCGTGGACGTTAAAGGCGACGTGGACATTGAGGGACGCGGCAACGATATCGAGCTGGAAAACATCGCCGGCCAGGTGACGGTAAACGGGTCATACTCCGGCACGCTGCAGTTCAAAAACCTGGCGAAGCCGTTACATCTGGAATCGCGGAACACGGATCTCAAAGTGGAGAAGGTGCCAGGCACGATTACCATGGATTTGGGCGAGTTCACGGGCACGAACCTGGTGGGGCCGGTGCGGCTGATCACGAGGTCGAAGGACATTCATCTGGAGGACTTCACGCAATCGCTCGAACTCGAGACGGAACGCGGCGACATCGAGCTGAAGCCGGGGAAGATGCCGGTCGCCAAGATCGATGCCCGCAGCCGGTCGGGGAACATCGACCTGGAACTGCCGGAGTCGGCCAAGTTCGAGTTGAGAGCCACGACCAACCGCGGCGAGGTGCAGAACGAGTACGGTTCGCCGCTCGAAGCGGTGACTGAAGGAGAGGGCGCCAAGCTCAAGGGGAAAGTGGGCGAAGGCGCGGTGCTGACGATCACGACGGATCGCGGGTCGGTCACGGTGAAGAAAAGCTGACGCGGCGACGCGGCGACAAGAGCCGACGGGGAGACAAGGAGATGGGGGGACGGAGAGACAAAAAGCCGACGCGGCGACGCGGGGACGAAAGCTGACACGGCGACGCCCCGGTGAAGCACGGGCTTCGGCGGCGAGTGAGAGAAGAGCGGTGTGGAAGGGAAAGGGCCGATCGGCGGATCGGCCCGTTTGTTTTTGGGACCGCTTTACGCGCGGGCGGCGCGGACGGGGGCTTTGTAGCCCGACATGGATGCTCTTTTCATGGCTTCCACGCCTTCGGCGGAGGTCAGCAGGGGCGTGGTCTTGATGGTGCGGACGGCGCCTCCGGCTGAAGCGGCCAGCGAGAACGCAGCCGCCTCGATGTTGCCCGGCATATCGACGATGGCGATCAGATCATACTCGCCGAAGGCGAACCAGCCGTGGGTGATGGTGCCGCCCAGTTTCTCGACGACGGGCCGCACGGCTTCGATGCGGTCTTGAGGATTCGAAATCAAATTCGCCCAGGTTTCGGGTGTGTAGGCAACCTGGAGCAGGAAATTGGCCATAGGGTCTCCTTTCTTTGAGCGCCCATCATAGTCTCTCGAGATGGCGGAAGCAAGGAGCCGGCGTGGAGCGCCGGGCGATGCTGCGCATCGCGGACGCGGAGACAAAGGCTGAGGTACACTTGGAGGCCGCATGGCCAGTTCGCAGACACGCGTCGCGGCGCGGCAGGCTACCGAACAGGCGCGAGTCTCGCGGCGGGGGGCGGGCGTTGGGCTCGCGGTTCTGTTTGCGATTAACCTGCTGAATTTTTACGACCGGCAGACGCTGGGGCCGCTGGCCGAGCCGATCCGCAAGGAATTTCATCTCACCGATACACAATTAGGCATGCTGGGCACGATCTTCACGCTGCTGTACGCGGTGGTGGGGGTGCCGTTCGGCCGGCTGGCGGATTCATGGAGCCGGAAGAAACTGCTCGCGCTCGGCATGATGGTCTGGAGTTCGCTTACAGGAGCGTCGGCGCTGGTGACCAGCTACGCCATGCTGGTGGTGACGCGGCTCGGTGTGGGCGTGGGGGAAGCGGTGTGCGCGCCGGCGGGAACGAGCTGGATCGGCGATCTGTTCCCGGCGCATAAGCGGTCGCGCGCTCTCGCATTCTTCATGATGGCGGTGCCGTTGGGAACGGCGCTCAGTTACATGGTGAGCGGCCCGGCGGCGCAGGCGTTCGGGTGGCGCGCGGCGCTGATGATTGCGGCGGTGCCGGCCGTGGTTCTCACACCGGCGCTGATGCTGCTGCGGGAACCGAAGCGTGGCGCGTCGGAAAGTCACCTGTCCGCAGGGCACCACGTTTCCGCGTGGTCGCTGGCGCGGATTCCGACCCTGTGGTGGATTGCGGCTTCGGGCGCCATGATCAACTTCAACCTCTATGCGCTGGGCACATTTCTTCCGGCATTTCTCACGCGCGTTCACGGGCTGTCGGTGGCGCGATCCGGTTTCTGGCTGGGAGTAGGGCATGCGCTCGCCGGACTCTTCGCGGTGCTGGCGGGCGGCTTCATGGGCGACTATGCCATTCGCAAGCGACGCAACGGGAGGATGCTAATGGCGTCGGCCGCCGCGATGATTGCGGCTCCGCTGGCCTTGTGGTCGGTGATGCAGCCGGCGGGCCGGTGGGCCGCAACCATCACCCTGATGTGCGCATCATACGGACTGTTGAACACTTATTATGGAATGGTGTATTCGGCGCTGCAGGACATCGTGGTGCCGGCGCTGCGCGGCACAGCGATGTCGGTCTATTTCATGGCCATGTATCTTTGCGGCGCTTCATTCGGACCGGTGATTACGGGCCGATTCAGCGACCTGATGGCTCACCGCGCTGCGAACCTGGCAGGCGCCGCCACGGTCACGGAAGCGGCGCGGGCGACCGGGTTGCACCAGGCGATGTATGTGATTCCTGTGCTATCGGTGGGGTTAGCGGTTGTGCTTTACGCGGGATCGCGGACGGTGTCGCAAGATATGGCCAACCGCGACCGGCAGATGCAGCAGTAGTTCGAACATACCAAAGGCGGTAACCAAATGGTCCTATTACACGCCCAACTATTAATGAAGAAGTGTGTGTGTGCGGCGATGCTCGCCGCTGTTCCATTGCTCGTCACCCTGGCGAGCGCGCAGGCACCGAAGCTCGATCGAGTGATCGGCGAGGTCACGGCGATTGACGGCAATACGAATCGCATTACGGTCAAGCCGGATGCGGGCGCGGCCGTGGCTGCCACGGTGGATGAGAAGACGCGATACCTGCGGGTTCCTCCGGGCGAGAAAGATCTGAAGAGCGCCGCCGCGATTACGTTCGATGACGTCGCGTTAGGCGATCGCGCTTTCGTGCGCGGCCACCTGTCGGCGGACCAGAAATCCATCGCGGCGGTGGCGGTCATCATCATGACCAAGGCGGAGCTGGCCAAGAAACAGGAGCGCGACCGCGAGGAGTGGAAGCGGCGCGGGATGGCCGGACCCATCACAACGCTGAATCCTGAAACCAAAGAAGTCACCATTTCGACGCGGACGCATGAGGGCCCCAAGCCGGTGGTGGTGGAGGTTGCGGGGAACGTGGACTTCCGCCGGTACGCGCCGGACTCGATGCGCTTCAGTGATGCCAAGCCCAGCTCGTTCGCCGAGCTGAAGGCAGGCGACCAGTTGCGGGTCCTGGGTGACAAGAACGCGGACGGAACGCGGATCAAAGCGGAAGCGATCGTTTCGGGGTCGTTTCGCAATATAGCGGGAGTGATCAAGACGATAGATGCGAGCGCGCACCAGATCACGCTGACGGATCTGGTATTGCACAAGCCGGTGACGGTTGTGTTCACCGCTGAGACGGCGCTGCGCCGGCTGCCGCCAGCGATGGCCGAGATGCTGGCGCGGAGAAATGCCGGTGGGGCCGGCGGGCAGAACGGAGCTGGAGCGGCGCCTGGAGGCAGGCCTGGTGCGGGACGCGAAGGAACTGCCGAGGGGGTTCCCGGACCGCAGCGTCCGGAGGGCCCCAAGCCGGGAGCGGGAAGCGCGCCAACAGAGAACGCGCAGTTTCCCGGCGGCGGAGGAATGCGGCGCGGCAACATGGATTTCCAGGACATGCTCGAGCGCATGCCACCCAGCAAGCTGGAGGATCTGAAAGTCGGGGACGCCATCATGCTTGCGTCCACCAACGGTACCGATGGCATGCGGGTTACGGCGATCAATATTCTGGCCGGAGTGGAGCCGCTGTTGACCGCGGCGCCGCAAGGCGGGCAGCAGATCTTCGGATCATGGAATTTTGATATCGGATTACCGGAGTGAAGCGTGGGACGATGAAAACCGCGAGCGTTTCTTACTGAGACTCGGCGATGATTTCGGGGCCGAGGATGTGCAAGTGGACTTCGTCCATGATGTCGCCGGTGCCATCGAGCTGTTCGCTGAGGCGAATCGCGGTGAGATGGCTCATGCGATATTCGGTGAGCGTCAGCTTGCGGACGACTTTCATGCGAAGCGGGCGCATGGTGTGGTCCGGCCAGGGCATCAGGAAGTACGTTTCTCCCGTCCTTAACTCGGAGCTATCGTCGGGTGTCTCGACGTAGAGGTTGGCGGTAAGACCGAGCTGGCAGAAGTTCACTCGCTTGCCGTGAGTTTCAGGGAAGAAGGCCCAGAGTTCCTGTTCCGTCTCGATGTAATTGGAATAATCGAAGCCGTCGGGCAAGGGAAACGAGTGGCGCGGATCCAAGAACGCGTAGGCCGACACAGTGTGGCGCTCCCTGGTCTGCCCCATTCCGGGCGGCCAGACCAATAAAAGAGTATGCCTCAATTTGGTGCATTTGTGCACAAAAAACAAGCGATTTCCAGGCTTCCGGGACCGGGATGGTACTAGACAGTTCCAGCGGATTACAATCGTTCGATGTCCAACACCCCCATGGTTGTTTCCAGACGCGCACTTCTGAACACGCTGGCAGCCGGCGGCGCCGCGCTGGCGCAGCGGCGCGAACCGGGCGAGTGGAAGCCGCGGCTTGGCATCCTAGGGCCGTACTCCGAGGCCAATCTCGCTTTTGCCCACGAGGCCGGCTTCAACAATATGATTCTGGGTTCGGCTCCGCAGACGGCGCTCGATGCGGCGGCGCTGGATGACGGGAAGATCGCGGCCATTCGAGCGGCGATCGAGCGCTCTGGAGTGCATGTTTCGGCGCTGCAGGTCACGCAGAATCACATTGACGCCGATGGCGGCCGGCGCAGCCGCGAGAACGCCTATTTTGTAAAATCTATTGAACTGGCAGGCAAGCTGGGCGTGCCCTACATCGGTACCGCATCGGGCAAGGATCCTAAGAAAAATCTGGCGCAGCAGGTGGACGAGGTTGTGCGCGTGTACACCGAGAAATACTTTCCGGCGTGCGAAAAGTACCATGTGCGCATCTTGTGGGAGCCGTGGCCGGGCGGTCCGAATGTGGCGACCGGGCCCGCCGGTTACGAAGCGCTGTTCAAGGCGTTCGGAAACTCTGCATATGTCGGATTGCAGTACGATCCTTCGCACCTGGTGTGGCAGATGATGGATCCGATCCAGACGGCGCGCGATTTTGTGGACAAGATCTACGACGTGCATCTGAAAGACACGGAGATCCGCTGGCCGGTGCTGCGGCATGGCGGCATCCATCCTGTGGATGACGCGGAGTGGTGGCGGTATCGCCTGCCGGGGCTGGGGTCGATCGACTGGCCGGCGTTCTTCACGGTGCTGCAGGACGTGGGGTACAAGGGCGCCATGAGCATAGAGCACGAAGATCCGGTGTACGATCCGCCGGAGGGCGAGGGCGACTTTACGGAGGGATGCAAGACGGGTTTCCGCATGGCGCGGCGGTACCTGCAGCAGTACGTGCCGGTGTGAAACACGTCAGAGGCGGACAGGTTCCGGGCGGCCCACCAGGAGAATGCGAACGTCGGCGACGTTGGTGTTGGTGGGGCCGGTGATGACGAGGTCGCCCAGCTTTTCAAAGAAGTGATAGGAATCGTTGGCGGCGAGAAATTGCCGGGCATCGGGTCCGCGTGCGAGCGTCTGGCCATCGGCGATGGCGCCGGCGGCGGGAGTGGGGCCGTCGGTGCCGTCAGTGCCGCCGCTCAAGACGACGGTGCGGTCTTGGCCGGCGAGGTCGATGGCCGCAGCGAGTACAAATTCCTGGTTGCGGCCGCCGAGCCCGTTGCCGCGGATGGTTACCGTAGTTTCCCCACCGCTGATCACGCACGCCGGCGGCGCGAGCGGGCGCCGATAGCGCGCGATTTCCTTGGCAATGGCGGCGTGCATGCGCGCGATCTCGCGCGTCTCGCCTTCCACCTGGGTGGAGAGGATCAGGGTATTGAAACCGAGTTCATGGGCTTTTGCGGCGGCGGCTTCGACGGCGAGACGGTTGCTGCCCACGATCAGGTTCTGAGCGCGGGCGAAAGCCGGATCGCCGCGTTTGGGCGTCTCCCGGATCTCGCCGCGCGCGCCGCTCTCGAGCCGTTCGCGGACGGCGGCGGGAACGCGGCCGAGAATTCCGTATTTTTCAAGTACGGCTTTAGCGCCGGCGAAGGTGGAAGGGTCCGGCGCGGTCAATCCGGATCCGATGACGTCGAGATCGTCGCCAATGACGTCCGACAAAATGAGCGCGAGCACGCGCGCCGGATACGCCATGCGCGCCAGTTGGCCGCCCTTGATGCGCGAGATGTGCTTGCGGACGGCATTGAACTCATGGATGCTGGCGCCAGAGGCGAGCAGCAGCCCGGTAACAGCCTGTTTCTCGTCGAGAGTGACGGGCGGGGCGGGGAGGGGAAGCAGGGCGGATGCGCCGCCGGAGATGAGGCAAATGACCAGATCGTCCGCACCGGCGCCGGTCGAGATTTCAGCAATCCGCGCGGCGCCGCGCACGCCGCGCTCGTCGGGTATGGGATGGCCGCACTCGTTCAGCTCGATCCAGCGCAGCCGGGCGCGATAGCCGTCTTTCACGTTGACGAACGAGGGGCCGCGCAGCGCCTGCGGCAGGTCCAGTTTCTCGATGGCTTGCGCCATGGATGCGCCGGCTTTGCCGCCGCCGATCACGTGGATCTTGCGAATACCGCGCAGAGGGTAGCGCGTCCGTTGGGCGAGAAGGGTGCGATCGCGAAGACGGACGTGGCGGAGCGTGGCGGCGACGGGATCGGCGGCCGCGAGCGCGGCACGAAAAATCTCGAGAGCCTGATGCCGCAGCTTGCGCTCGATCTTCATGAGAACAGCGGGAGCGCGAGGATGGCGGCGACGGCCGCTGAGGGTTCGTCGCTATCGATGGGGATGCGATAGTCCGCGCGCGCGTAAGCGGCCTGGCGCTCACGGTAGAGCTCATCCAGGCGCTGCGCATCCCGCGCCAGGGGACGGTGGGAAGCCTGGGCGACACGCTTGCGCACGGTTTCGAGCGGGCAGTCGAGCCAGATGGTGATTCCGTTGTTCTCCAGCATTGTGAAGTTTTCCGGTTGCACGAACGCACCGCCACCAAAGGCAATGACGGCCGGCCGGCCGCGCTCGATTAAGCGCAAGTGTGCGCGAATGGCCTCGGTCTCAATGCGGCGGAACTCCTGCTCGCCACGGGTGTCGAAGATTTCCGCGATGGAAATTCCCTGCTGCGCTTCAATCTCTTTGTCGAGGTCCACGAATTGCCAGCCGAGCTCGTCGGCGAGCAAGCGGCCGATGGTGGTCTTGCCCGAAGCCATGAAGCCGGTCAAGTAGATGCCGGGCGTGCGCTTCAATTTGAGGATCATGCGGAAGCGCGAGTTTGATTGATGGCCGCCAGCCTGGATTCCACCAGGGCGGGCAACAGGCGGGTGAGCGCAACGAGAACCCAGCCGATGCGCGGCACCACCACGTTGCGGGCATCACGCTCGAGGCCGCGCGCGATGGCTTCCGCGCACGCGCCGGCAGTCACTGCGAAGCGCTTTCCCTTCCTGACGGCGTCGGGAG
Source organism: Terriglobia bacterium (assembly GCA_020073305.1). Classification (GTDB taxonomy): domain Bacteria; phylum Acidobacteriota; class Terriglobia; order Bryobacterales; family Bryobacteraceae; genus QHXW01. Next base: position 83,824 of record JAIQFK010000023.1, on the reverse strand, counting down.
GCCTTGTTCCCAACGCGTGCGCTTGAAAATCGGTCTTGACGTAACCGGGCCAAACGGTCATGGCGTGAATGCCGTAGGGTTTCAGTTCCATGCGCAGGCCATCGGTCAGCGAACCCAGAGCGAATTTCGAAACCGAATACAGGGTGAACCAGGGGAGCGTCATTTTGCCGGCAATCGAGCTGATGTTGACGATGGCGCCGCGCTGGCGCTCGCGCATGCCGGCCACGACGAGCTGCGTGAGGGCGAGTGGAGCGAACAGATTCAATTCGAAGAGGGTCCGGGCATCTTCCATGGGCGCATTCCAGGCCGCGGAGTAAAGTCCCATGCCCGCGTTGTTGATGAGAATATCAATGCCACCGAAGCGTTCGATGGTGCGCGCGACGACGTTGCGGCGCACCTCATCGCGGGTGATGTCGCCGGCGGTGCGAAGAGCATTCGGGCCGCCCACCGACGCCAGTTTCTGCGCATCGCGGGCGACGATCGAGAGGCGTGCGCCGCGCTCGTCGAACACGCGCGAGCAGGCGGCGCCGATTCCCTGAGAAGCTCCGGTAATCAGGACCACACTATTTCTGATTTGCATGCAGTCAGGCGACGCCCGGGAACGCCGCGAAAACAAAATTCGGCCTCGAAACGCAATAATGGTACCATGCAGCCAACTCTGCTGCCCTTGTTCCCGCTGCGGGTCGTGGTGTTTCCTCGTACCCCTCTGCCCCTGCATATCTTCGAGGAGCGGTACAAGGAGATGATCGGCGAGGCGATGCAGGGGAACTCGGAATTCGGCATCGTGCTGGCCAAAGACGACGGCATTGTCAATGCAGGCTGTACGGTGGTGGTCAAAGAGGTGCTGAAGAAGTACGCGGACGGACGCCTGGATATTCTGACGCGGGGCGTTCGCCGTTTCGAGATTGTGGGCTTGAATCAAGATAAAGCTTACTTGCGCGGCGAGGTCGAGTTCTTTGACGATGATGATTCCTCACCCGCTCCGGCCGAGTTGCGGGAAAAGGCGCTGGTGCAATATCGCAGCCTGCGCGAAGCGGGCGAGTTGCCCTCCCTGGAGCCCGAACTGGGAGACAAGCAGCTCAGCTTTCAGCTTGCGCAGACGCTGGAGGACCTGGATTTTTTGAACGTGCTGCTACGCAATCGCTCGGAAGCGCAGCGCCTGGAGCAGTTGAGCGAGTATCTGGCGCGCCAGGCGCCCAGGCTCCGCGAGGCCGCGCGCATGCGCAAACTGGCGCCGCTTAACGGGCACGGATCGGCGCCTCCCGGAACGCCAGGGTGATGTTCAGCGCCGCCAGAACCGGGCCGCTGACGCGCAACGGTCCCAGGCCCCAACCGATTGCTTTTTCGCTCGTGGCCCATGCGGGCATCCTGAGTATGGTGGCGCTTGGACCGCCGCCAGGGGCCGGACGCCACACGCTGTACGAACAGGTGATCAAGCCGCGGGAGCACGAACTGGTGTGGTACAGCTTCCGCGAGAAACTGCCCGAGGTATCGCCGGCGGAAATCACGCAGCAGCCCGCCGGCGCGGAGTTCAAAAGCCCGAATCAGACCATCGTCTCGCGCCCAAAGGAAGGGGAGCGCGGCACGCAGATGATCTGGAGGCCGGCGCCGCAGATCAAACTGCAGCCGGAGGTAGCATCGCCCAACATTCTCGCGTTCCGGTTGCCACTGATTCCAGCCCCTCCGCCCGGGCCGCCGCGGAAACTTTTCGTCCCGCCGAAGCGTCGGCCGTCGCAGCCAGCCGACCCTCTGGCTCCGCTGCCTGCGCCGCCTAAGGTGCAGGAGATGAAGCAGGGTGCGGCGGTGCTGGCGAGCCTGGCGGCGCTGGAGAATCGTCCCAAACCGCGCAATTTTGTGCCGCCGGCGCCCAAGCCGGAGCGCCGCGTGGCGGTTGAGATGCTTCCGGAGGCTCCGCGGCTCTCGACGGCGCTGCGGTCGGAACGGGTTCCGCTACTGGCGGAGAACATGGCCGCGCCGCTTGCGAACAGGCCGCAGTCGCGCCGGTTTGTTCCGCCAGCGGCACGCGCGGCCGCCGCAGCCACGCCGGTGGCGTTGCCGGATGCTCCCAGCATCGCGAGTCAACCGGGGAAAGGCGGGGAACGAAACCGTGCGATTCCGGGCGTTACCGCCGCGGCTCTAGCCAGTCCGCCCAAGCCCCGGGAGTTTGTGCTGCCCCGTGCGGCGTCCGGGAGTGGCCACGGGATGAACGGCTCCGCGGCCGTGCCGCTGCTGGAAGAGGCGCCTACGGTGAACGCCGCCGGCATGCCTTCAGCCAATGTGAATGTGGCTGTGGTCGGATTGAATCCCGCGACGAAATTAGCCGGACGGTTGCCGGATAGTTCGCGCGAGGCGAAATTCTCGGCGGGGCCCAATGCCAACGGCAATGCGGGAGGCGACGGTTCGGTTGGCCCTTCGGCGCTGTCGGTGCCCGGGCTGCTGATTCACAGCGCCACAAATCCCGAGCACGTCACCGGGGCGAATCCGCTGCTCATCGCGCGCGCGGCTCCCACGTCACGGGAGGCGTTGGAAGCCGCGATCAAGGCAGCGGGCGCCAGCGAGGCCACTGACCCGCCGTCGGCGGAGATTCATCTTGCGCCTCCACCGGATCCGAAGTTCAACGGAAGGGATGTCTACACCCTGGCCGTGCAGATGCCCAATATCACGAGCTATGTGGGGAGCTGGATCATGTGGTTTGCCGAGCGCACGCCTGAAGGGCCGCGCGGCGCCGGCCGTTTGCGGCCGCCTGTGCCGCTCCATAAAGTGGATCCCAAGTATCAGCCGGCGGCGATCACCGAACGCGTGGAAGGCAAGGTGCAGGTGTCCGGGGTGATCCGAGCCGACGGCCGCGTGGATCTGGTGCGCATCCTAAAGAGCGTTGATCCGAGGCTCGACCAAAGCGCCGAAGACGCTTTGCGGAAATGGGAGTTCGAGCCGGCAATCCGGAACGGCAGCCCGGTGGAGGTGGATCTGGTTGCCGAGATCCCATTCCTGCTGGCGCCGCAGGTCAAACGATGAAACCAGCGGATGGGAAACAGCATCTGCTGATCGATGCGGACGACACGCTTTGGGAGAATAACATCTACTTCGAGGAGGCCTTCGAGCAGTTCGTCGATTTTCTCGATCATGCTTCGATGAGCGCGGCCGAGATCCGTACGGTTCTGGATGAGATCGAAATCGCCAACATCAAGATTCACGGCTACGGGGCGGCGAACTTTGCGCGCAATCTGGCGCAGTGTTATGAGCGACTGGCGGAGGGTGAGATCCAACAGGGCGATTTACGAACCGTGATGTCTTTCGCCGAACGCATTCTCGACTGCCCCATGCAGTTGATCAAAGGCGTCGTCGAGACCCTGGCTTATCTGGGGGCGCGCCACGAACTGACGCTGTTCACGAAAGGACACCCGGAAGAGCAGAAGCTCAAGATCGATCGATCGGGGGTCGGGGAGTATTTTCACCACACAGCGATTGTCAAAGAGAAAGACACCCAGGCTTATGCCACGCTGGCGCGGGAACGCGCGCTGGATAAGGAGCGGACGTGGATGGTGGGGAACAGTCCGAAATCAGACATAAACCCGGCGCTGGCGGCGGGGCTGAAGGCAGTGTTCATCCCGCATCCACGCACGTGGGGCCTGGAGCACGAGGAGATTCAGCCGGTGGACGGGCGGTTACTGGTGATCGAGGCCTTCGCGGACCTGCGGCGGCACTTCTAGGATTTTTGTCCAAGATTGGGCCACAGGAAGGCGTGAAAAAATCGATTCGATCCCGCAGTCAGGACAGGCGGGGCCGAGCACACGCTCGACCGCTACAACGACGGACGAAAGCGCGTGTAGGGGCCGGGCACGCTCGACGCGATTTGGTTCACGTCAGTGTGCCTGCAGTTGCAGGTGCTTCCCGACCTTTTTGTCGATTTCACCGATATGGTGGCTTAGCCAGTCTTTCAGAAACCGCAGGAGTTCACCGGTGAGCGCCACACGCCCCGCCAGGTAGTCGTTCTGAAACCGGACAACCTTCTCAGTGAGCGCATCATGCTCGGCTTTATGCTGCGGATACTCAGGATAATGATGGGTTTGCATCAGGTTCTCTTCGGCCGCAAAGTGCTTCTTTGTGTAAGCAATCAGGTCCGAGAGAGTCTGGTTGAGGGTGTCTTTCCCATTTCCCGCCGACATGGCTGCATGCAGTTTATCGGCATATTGAAACAACATCTTGTGCTGGGCGTCGATGGTGACGTTTCCAACGCTATAGGCTTCGTTCCATGCGAACAGGCTCATGTTTTCAGGATCGGCTGAAGAGGCGGTCTTCTATAGACCCATGGTGCTGCTACATGATCCAGATCATTTCCCAGACGATCTCAAAGGGCTCGAGACTGTCGAGCCAGGGATCGTTGGCCAGAAGGTTGTCCAACTCCCGATCGGGAGTGGCGCCGGCTGTCTCCGGGGGATACTGAGCCGGCGGGATTGGATGTCTCATTAACAAGGAAGTGGGGAGCCGTGGGTGAATTCTCAGCGCAATTGGGGGAAGCTCATTGCTGATGGCGGGCGACGCGTTACGTCGGCGGCGGGGTGGCGACAATCCGGCCATCGTGCATGTGCACGAGGCGATGGCCGTAGGCAGCGGCTTCGGGGTTGTGCGTAATCATGAGGATGGTCTGGCCCAGGCGCTCGTTCAGATCCCGGAGCAGTTCGAGTACGGTGCGCGAGTTGACGGAATCGAGATTTCCGGTGGGTTCGTCGGCCAACAGGATAGCCGGGTGATTGACCACGGCGCGCGCGATGGCCACGCGCTGCTGCTCGCCGCCGGAGAGTTCGCTGGGCTTGTGGCGCAGTCGATCCGCGATGCCCAGCAGCTTCAGCACATCCTGAAAGTGGGGATCTGCCCCATGGTTTTTGCCGGCCAGGAACCGGGCCAGCTCGATGTTATCGGCGGCAGTGAGATTGGGGAGCAGATTGAACTTCTGGAAGACGAAGCTCACGGTGGTTTTGCGCAACCGCGTTCGGGCGGCATCGGACATGGCGCCGACCTCCCGGCCCCCGATGCGCACGCCGCCGGAGGTCGCGGGCGTCAGGCCGCCGACGATATGGAAGAGCGTGGACTTGCCGGAACCTGACGGGCCGACAATCGAAACGAACTCGCCGCGGGCGACATCGAGATCGACGCCGCGGAGAGCCTCGACGTCCACGCGGCCGACATGGTAGGTCTTGCGCAGGCCCCGGATCTCGATGATCGGCGCTTCACTCATAGGACAAGGCTTCGATGGGGTCCTGGCGCGCCGCGCGGAATCCAGGATAGAGGGCACCCAGCAGCGATGCGAAGAGCGCAATCAGACCGGCGAGGGGCCACCAGTCGGGGACGATGGCCTGCTGTAAGGAAGCCGGAACCAGCGTGAGAATGAGCCAGCGGGCGCCGAAGCTGAACAGGATGCCCACCAGAGTGCCAAAGAAGCCCATCATAAAGGCCTCGGCGACGATCAGCGCGAGTATGTAAGCGCGCGAGGCGCCGAGCGACTTCAGAATTCCGATCTCGCGCGTGCGCTGTAACACGGCCATGTACATCGACAGGCAGACCACCGCGAAGCCGATCACGACGCCGATCGCGATGACCACGTGGATAAACGAATTGAGGGCCGGGACGTTTTCGACCGATATGGCGGACAGATATTCAGCCATGGGGTAGATGGGATAGCCCTCAAACTGCTTCCGGAGCGAAGCCACGACCGGATCGATACTGGCTGGTTTGTCTACCTTGAGATAAATCAAGCTGACTCTGCCGGTGTTTCCCGTCAGGTCCTGGACGACGGAGATGGGCAGCACCATGCGCGCGAGTTTGCCCGATTGGAAGATCCCGGCGACGCGCCAGTTGTGATTCAGAACGTTAATCGTATCGCCGGCGTGTTTCTTTTCCTGTTGGGCATAATAATCATCGATCAGGATGTCATCGGGTCTTTTAAAGGGCCCGCCTTCGATGAAGTCGAAGCCGCCGCTCATGGTGTTGAATTCACCCAGGTCGACCCCAAAGATGCTGGTGATGCCACTCACCTGTTGCACGATGACGCCGGTTGCCTGGACGACGTGAGGTTCCTGCCGCAACTTTTTCACCAGGCCCTGACGCATGGGGGCGCCGCTGAAGCTGATGATGGAGGATCCGGGGGGCCGCACCATGATATCGGCGCCCACGCCGCTGGTGCGTTTCTTCGATTCATCGAGCATGCCCCGGCTCAGGCCCACCAGCGTCAGAATCAGAGTTACCGGGATGGCGATGAGCAGCACGCTGAGCAGGGTCCTCAGCGGGCGGTACCGCATATTTTCAAGGATTAATTTGAACGTCACTCCGCGGTCTTCTTCTTTCGTGAAGCAGAGAAGGTTTGTGCCGGGGTGGCGGCTTGCGGCACCGGCTTAGCGCCCAAGACCTGGAGCACCGTTCCCTCGGGCCGCTCGAGCACGAACTTGCTGTCGCTGATGGGCTTGTTGATGTCCGCCTTTACCAAGGTGATCACCACACCGTATTCGTCCTGGGGACGATTGATATCGATCACCCGGGGGAAAGGGATGCCATCGTAGGCTTTCCAGTCGCTATAGCGGGCGTCGGTGAGGATCTCGCCCCTGGGGTCGAAGGTGATCTGGCGGATGATATTCAAAGTGAGCCGGCTGAACCAGATGTCCCGGGCCGGGAGGAGTTGCCCATCGGTTCCGTTATAGAGGATGTGCAAGATATAGACCGCATTGTCCTCGTCGGTGAAATCGGTTGGAACCACAAATTCTTTGGGATCGGGGGGCTTAATAAGGAGCGCCTCCAGGAACACACTGGGACGCAGATTCTCTATCTTATTGGAAGCGGGCACCGCGGCTGGTTCGTTTCGCCCTACGATGAACTGGTTCTTGTAGGGCACGAACAGCCGGAAATCGGTGCCGTTTGAGACCATATCGAAGGCCTTGTTGCGGACCACCGGATACAGCCCGATGATGCGAATTTCGGCCGGCTTCTTAAAGAGAATGTAGGCCAGGAAGTCCTTGTATTCAGTGATTTTGCCCTTGTTGACGCTGCCCACGGCGGGAACCATGTCGACGGTTGCATTTAGCGCCTGAATCGACTCATACCCGGTTCGGATGATGCCAAGCAGCGTGGCCTTGTCGGAAACGCGCAGTACCTGGCTCGGCGTGGTCTTGCTTCGAGTAATGACGCGGCGCCGCGCCACGCAGGACGCCTGCAACAGAACCGAGCACGAAAGCGTAACCCAAGCTGCGACACGACGTGACTGCATCAATTCATTGTAGGCAAGCGCAAAAGCAGAGTGTCAACGTGGTGGCGCGGCCGGCGGAGGCGAGTGCGGCTCGGCATCCGCGGGACATCGATTCCAGTGGCGGATGACGCGCGACTCCCGCTCGTATCCAAGTACGCTCACGGAGGCCGTATCGAGGGCGAAGAGGCGGCCGGCCGCAGGGGGCAGGCCGAGCCAGAACGCGGTCAGGATGCGCAGAATGTGGCCGTGAGCGAATAGCGCGGCGTCACCACCCGCGGTGGTCGCCCGCTCGATGACCCGGCGCGCGCGAGCGGCGACCTGTTCGATGGTCTCGCCGCCCGGGACACCCATGGTCCAGAGATCCCAGTCCGGCGCTTCCCGGCGAATGTCGGCCGTGGTGCGGCCTTCGTAAGCCCCGTAGTCCCATTCACAGAGATTGGGTTCAGTCTGGGCAGCGTTGCCGTAGCCCGCGATGCGGCAGGTTTCTCGTGCGCGCTGAAGAGGGCTGGTGAGCACGAGCTCAAAGGGCCGGCCCGCGAGGTAACGTCCCAGAGCGGCGGCGCGCTCGCGGCCCGCGGGAATCAACGGAAGGTCCGTGCGCCCGGTATGCGCGCCGGACAGGCTCCACTCGGTTTCGCCGTGACGGATGAGCCAAAGCTGGCTTCGGGTATTCATCTCGTGGCGGCGCTACGCGCCGGCTTCGGTCTACGTTAGCTGTTTTGTCGAGGATTCCGCAACGAGAAGCGCAGCGCTATGAGGATATCCGTTAGAACCGGGAGGAGAGATCGCTGTAGAATTTCAGCCCGATGTGGTAGGTCAAGCCGCGGCGCGCGCAATGTTGGACCTTAGCGCAGCCCGACATGAAGAACAGCTTGTTCGAGCGCAGGCGAACGAAGGATCCGACCGGCAGCCCCCGGTACGATTGCACGAGCGCGCCTCCGGTGCTGAGATTCTTTGCGAGTCCATAGATGGACCGGATTCGGTCGCCATCCTTCCAGACCAGAACGATCGGTCCCGAGACGGTTAAGCGCTCATGTGCCCGAAGGTCTGACCGCATGGCGGACCTTGTGGGGCGACTTTCTTCAGCCATAGATACAGTATGCTTCATAGGGCACGCGTCAGGCGATCCGGAAGATACAGGCCGATTCTAAACCGCAGACCTTTCTGTGTGCAGTGACGGACGGACGCTTTGCCCAACGCCGTGAAACTCGCAGTTTGCAGGTAGACGATGGTGCCGGCCGGGACGGCTTCTTCGGTTTGCACCAGAATGCCGTTTTTGCTCACATCCAAAGCGAGTGCGCGAAAACGGCGCTGGCCACCTTGCCGGTCGAGACAGCATAGGACCAGTTGACTGTTGCGCGGAATTCGTGGTTCAAGCCGGCGGCTCTTGGGCTTGGCGGGCTGCATGGAATCCGTGTTCGATGAGTTCATAAGACCAACCGGGCAAAATAGTGGAGGGCGCGAGGTACCGCACCCTCCTGGAAAGTCGACTAGCTAGCCGAGGTATTGGCTGCGGCCAGCCGGGAATTGGTGGCGGACCAGATGCCACCCACACTACCACCCGCACTGATAAACAGCGCGGCGGAAGCCAGACACACGAAGGCGAGCAAAAGCGTGTACTCGATCAGGTCCTGGCCTTGTTCGTCTTTTACGAAATTAGACAGCAGCGTTCTCATGTTTGGTTCACTCCTTGGCGTCCGTTAGTGCACGCCTGGGACCAAGACGCGCGCACCGTAAAACATGGAAAGATCAGCGCTTAGGATGCAGTCGTCTTCGTGGATCCAGTGACAGATTGTCACCCACGACCGCAGACCGGTGTCAGCAGCGGGGTCGCGGCTAACGAAAGGCAACTCGAGCAGAAGAAGTCAACCGCCGGAAAACCGAGCAGAGCGGGCGAGCGCGAATCGGTTCCCGCGTGAGCACGGCAGAGTGATCCAAAGACTTCTTTTCAGCCTGAAACGAACGGAGGATGAGAATCTTGCAATTCGATCGGGCTGGACTTATAAAGAATGCACCGTCACGGGCTTCGTCCGCCAGGACAGGGAGTGTCTGATTTCATTTCGGTCAAAAACCGACCGGCGCTCTCGGGGAGAAAGGAGCAATGAGGTGTTTCGCTTCGCAATGGTGAACTGTACGAGGTTGTTCCTGGCCGTCATGATCAGCGGCATCATGTGGGGTCAACAGCGCAATACAGCCGGGTTATATGGGAGGGTGACGGATCAGCAGGAGGCAGCGGTACCCGGAGCTGAAATTACTCTGACTCAGGTGGGGACCGGGATCGTGCGCACGGCCCAGTCCAATGAATTGGGCGATTTCGAGTTTGCGACCATACCCGTGGGCGAGTACCAGCTTACGGTGCAGAAGCAGGGCTTCAGCACGGTGGAGCAGACGGGAATCGTTCTCCAGGTGAACGATAACCGGCGCGCGGACGTCTCCCTGCGCATCGGCGAGGTCAGCACCACCGTGAATGTGGAGGCTGCGGCCGCGGCGGTGGACACCAGCAGTGCGACGCTGAAGGACACGGTGGACAGCCGTCGGGTCGTCGATCTCCCGCTGAACGGCCGCAACCTTGCCGACCTCACCTTCCTGGTTCCTGGCGTGCAGTCGGCATCCGGCGTGAACGGTGGAGAGGGCGACGGCGCCAAAGCATCGCGATTCACGCGGTATTTTTCGGTGAATGGATCGCGGCAGAACAACCTGAAGTACACCCTCGATGGCGGCGATAACGAGGACACTCTGCAGAATACCGGCATGCCCTTTCCTTTTCCAGATGCCGTGCAGGAATTCAGCGTGGAAACCAGCAACGCGAGCGCGGAGTTTGGCCGTAGTTCGGGCGGCTCGGTCAACATCGTGACCAAGAGCGGCACGAATGCCTATCACGGCGATGCTTTCTGGTTCGTGCGCAACACGGCCTTCAACGCCAACAATTTCTTCTCCCACGAGGGCGATCAGCTCAAGCGAAACCAGGGAGGTTTTACCGTAGGCGGACCTGCCATCAAGAACCGGCTGTTTTTCTTTGGAGGCTACCAGCAGACGTGGGTGCGCTCATTGAGCGGTAGCGGCACGGCGCTGAGTGTGCCGGCAGCTTACCGTTCCGGCGACTTCTCGGATCTGCTGAACGGTTCGAGCCCGGTGGTGATCAACGATCCCACAACCGGGAAGCCCTATCCGAACAACCAGATCCCGTCTTCCCAGCTTTCACCGGCGGCGCAGAACCTGTTGAAGTACGCGCCGGTCCCCGGTGCCGACGGGTTCGTTCATTTTTCGCAGCCCTCGAAGCTGGACACCCAGGAATGGGTTGCGCGGACCGATTACCGCATTAACAACAAGAACAACCTGTACGTGCGGTTGTTCCGGAATGAAGATCAGACGCCCGCGGTCCTGGTGGCCAACAACATTTTCACCAGCAAACGAGGCGTAGACGCCATCGCACAGAACGGCACGGTGGCGGAGACGTTCACGCCCGCGCCCAACCTGGTGATTGACACGCACTTCACGGCCAACAAATTCAGCGGCAACCGAACGAACCTGTTCCCGGGCAGCATTCAAACGCTGGGCGTCAACTTGAGTCCCTCGTCGAACGAGATCGCGGTGCAGATTAACGGGACGAGCGGCATTAATTTGTCGACGGCGCGCCCGGCCGTCTTCGCTCGCGCCAACTTCGAGTTGACACACTCCTGGCAATGGGTGAAGGGACGGCATAGCCTGGTATGGGGCGCCGACATCGAGGACTCGCGCTACAACGAGTACAACACCTTTCTGGGATCGGGATCGTTCCAATTCAACGGACGCTGGACCGGGTTCGACCAGGCGGACTTCATGACCGGACAGATGTCGGACTTTCAGCAGGGCAACGGCGAGATTGAGTTCAAGCGGTACCACTACTTCGGTTTTTACGGCGGCGATACGTTTCGTGTGACGCCGCGCCTCACGCTCAACTTCGGGCTGCGGTACGAGCCGTATTTTCCAATGACGGACCTCAACGACCGCATCGTGCAGTTCCGCCAGGAGGCCTACGCGGCGAATTACGTCTCCCAGCGTTACGTCAACGCGCCTCCGGGTCTCGTCTTTCCCGGCGACGCGTTTGGAGGCCACACGGTTCCGCGGAGTGGCTCATCCGGCAGCCTGGCGCAGGTAACACCGCGGATCGGCTTCGCCTGGGATGTTCTCGGCAACGGCAGAACCAGCTTGCGCGGCGGTTATGGAATTTACTACGACACGCCCGAGATGTTCCAGCTCAACAACATGAACGACCAGGCGCCGTTCAGTTTTACGGTTGAGTTCCTGAACGGATTGTTCGACAAGCCGTATGCAGGCCGGAGCCAGGACAACGTCTTTCCGTTCTCCGGCGACTTCAGCAAGAATTCGCTGTTCCCCAGCCCGGACAGCGCGATCGCTCTTCAGCCCCATCAGCCGAGGCCGTATACGCAAAACTGGAACCTCACCGTCGAACACCAGTTCCGCGAGGACTGGACGTTGCGTGCCAGTTACGTGGGCACAAAGGGAACGCACTTGTGGGCCGACTACGATGTGAACGCACCCATCTACGACTTCTCGCAGTCGTTAAGCTACAACCAACAGAATTACGATCCACGCCGTCCGAGGCAGCCGTACGAGAGTATCGATCTGCTGTTCGCCGGCCTCAATCAGTCGTACAACTCGCTGCAGGTCTCGCTGAACAAGAGATTTCATCGCGGCATCAGCAACCAGCTCAGCTATACGTGGTCGAAGAATCTGGACTACATGTCATCGAATTACGAAGCCACGTCAAACGCTATTCCCGATCCGTTCAACTACTTCCGATTCCGCGGCCCGGCCGATTTCGATCACCGCCACCGCTTCGTGGATTCGTTTGTGTGGCAGATCCCGGATGCGGGGAAAGCCATGCACTCGCAGGTGGCGAGCGCGATCCTGGGCAACTGGCAGGCGGGCGGCATCATCACGCTGCAATCCGGCAGCCCGTTCAGCATCCTCTCCACGGATGACTCGGCGGCCGGCGCCGGAACCGCCAATGCCGACCTGATCGGAAGCGTGCACCTGTCGACGTCGCGGAGCCGGGGCGCGCAAATCGACCAATATTTCAACACGAACGCCGTGGCACAAGCCGCGCCCGGCACCTATGGAACGCTGGGCCGCAACTCCCTGGTCGGCCCCGGTTTCGCCAATGTGGATTTCTCGATGGCGCGTGACATTCCGTTGCGCTTCCTTGGAGAAGCGGGCAAGCTGGCGTTTCGCGCCGAGTTTTTCAACCTGTTCAATCGCGTGAATCTGGCGAACCCTGGAGATCTGAATCTGGACAATCCGGGCAACCTGATTGGGACGGACAGTTTCGGCAAACTCACGGCTACGTCGGGCGACGCTCGCATTCTGCAGTTCTCGTTGAAAGTAGCGTTCTAAGGGGAGGCTGGCTTCAACGGAGCAACCGCTTCCTGCGGTCGCGGCTCGGAAAATCCGCGCTTTGCGTCGTCAGTCTTGATGGTGCGTAGGGCGGACTCCTTCAAAACTCGCGTAGCAGGCCTCGCGGATCGGGGCGCCGAGGAGAACGGACCAGGCTGACGAACACCGCGGTGGCGAGGCAAGGGACGATGGCGGCCGCCGCGATCACGGGAGCGAACGAAGTGGCATCGGTGACGCGCCCGATCAAATACGTAGAAATCAGGGTGCCGATGCCGGCCCCCGTGCCCGCCATGCCGGCGACCGTTCCGACGGCCCTTGAATCGTACACGTCGGTGGGCAGCGACAGAAACATGGTCGAGCAGGCGGCATAGGCGAACGACGCATAGGCGAACAGCGACACCGCTACCACGTAGTTCGACGTATACAACACGCCCAGCAGCGAAATCATGCTGGGCCCGAAGATCAGCAAAACAGCGCGCCGGGCTTTGCCGACGGGCCAGCCGCGGGAGATCCAGTAGCTCGAGAGGCCGCCGCCGGCGAAATTTCCGAGATCCGCTCCGAGAAAGGGCATCCAGAAACCAAGGATGCTTTGTTCCAGGCGGAACCCCTTGCTGAAAAGGTAGATTGCGAACCACTCGGCGACGAAGAACCAGTAGGGATCGAGGAGGAAGCGGCCCAGAACGATCCCCCAAGTCTGGCGGTAACGAATCAGGTCTCGCCATCGCACGGCCAGAGTAGCCGATTCGGGGGCGCGTCCTTCCCGGATATGGCGCAGTTCCTCATTTGAGACGGACGGGTGACTTTCCGGCGACTGGTAGTAGCGCAGCCAGACAAAGAGCCATACGAACCCGAGACAGCCCGTGAGCACGAAGGCAGGCCGCCACGTCCCGAACAATTTGTAGGTGTAGAGCACGATGAACGGAGCGACGGCGCCTCCGATCGAAGTGCCGCTGTCGAACAGAGCCACGGCCCATGCGCGCTCACGGCCGGGGAACCATTCGGAGACCGTCTTGGCCGCCCCCGGGAAGTTCGGCCCTTCGCCGGCGCCAAGTAGAAAGCGGAAAAAGCGAAAGCCCCCCAGGCCGCGGGCAAACGCCGTGCTCATGGCGACAAGGGAATAGAAAGAGACCACGAAAGCGAAGCCGCGGCGCGATCCCAGAGTGTCGAACAGCCGGCCCCCCACGCCTTGCATGACGGTGTAGGCGATGCGGAAGGCGATCAGGAGCGAAGCGAAGTCGGTGTTCGTCCAGTGGTATTCGGTCTTGATGATGGGAGCCAGCGCGCTGAGCGTCTGGCGGTCGATGTAATTGATGATGGTGGATGCGAAGAGCAGCCCGCCGATCCACCACCGGACGCGCGATCTTCGCGGCTCAAGCGGCGGAGTCACTGTGTGTGTGACGCGACCGGCCGTTTCGCGAAGTGATACGCAACTTTAGCTACCGCGAATGCCATCTCGTCCACATTCTGCTCCGTGTAGTTTTCCAGCAATTCCAGAGTCATCCAGCGATTGAAGGCGTCTTCTGCGACGGGACACATTCCGCGCGGGTAGGAACGGTTTGTGTTCAGGTCACTCGACTCAAACGGGTAATGAGAGGAAGGGAATGCGGAACGCTGCTGAAAAATATCGTAAAGATAAACCGGCCGGCCGCCGGTAATCAAATGGGCCCTAGCGCTGACGCCCTCGCGCCGGAGAGCCTCGGCAAACTCCTCGGCCGCGCATCCCAGGCGTTCCAGATCGAGTTGGAAGAGGTAGAGGAAGTAAGAATGCTTCGAGCCTGGCTGAATGCGCTGCACGGTGATCCCTTCGACTTCCGCCAGTTGGGCGGACAACCGGGTGCCGAGCTGGCGGCGGCGTTCGGTGAACTCACCCAGGCGTTCCAGTTGCGCCAGGGCCACGGCTCCCTGCATCTCGGTCATCTGGTAGTTGGGCGCGAGGAAGAAAGGATTGCGGATGCTCTCTTCCCGCTGATAGCACTTGTCCAGGAACAACGACGCGATGTAACGCAGATGCTCGTCATCGGTGAGAATCATGCCACCCGAGCCCGCGGTGATGTGCTTGAAATGGTTCAGAGAAAACGTAGCAATCGGACTACGGCTCCCGACCCGCTCGCCCTGGTACTCACACCCGCAGGCTTGGGCACAGTCCTCGATCACGGGAATACCGTGCTCGCGGCCGATGGCGAGAATCGCATTCAGGTCGGCGGCCAGGCCCGCGTGGTGCACCACCAGGATTGCTCTGGTCCGGGGAGTAATCGCCGCGCGGACCGATGCGGGGTCCATGTTCAGGGTGTCGGGCTCCACGTCAGCGAATACCGGCACCAGCCCCTGATACAGAATGCCCGTGAGCGAACCCATGTCGGTAATGGCGGAAGTGATGACCTCGCTTCCCGGCGGAAGCTCGAAGCAGGCGATCGCCATGTGCACGGCGGCTGTGCCGCTCGAACAGGCCACACAATGTTTCTTTCCGTAGAGCGCGGCGAACCGGTGCTCGAACTCGTGGACTTTCGTGCCGAGATAAAAGAACAGCGTATCGGAGTCGATGACCTCGTTGAGGTAGCGCTTCTCCATGTCGCCGTGCCGCTTGCGAGGCGGAATGGGCGTGCGGACGGCGGGTTCACCGCCGTCGATGGCCAGCCTTTGGGTAATGTCGAATTTCACGTTGACTCCTGACATGGGCATTCAACGGGAGGAACCGCCCTCCGCCTCGATCGAGATCGCTTCCGGAGGCACATCGGAACTCTGTTGGGTGGCTTGCCGCGCATGCCGGAGGTCGTTGCCGCGCAACGAAACGCCGTTACTCTTCGCGCCTCGAACGCTGAGGAAAACATCCGCTGACGGAGCGCGGTTGCCATAGAGCAAAGCTCCAACGACGTTTTGGAAGAGCAGTATGGGCTGATGAGGCGGGATATTCGTCGAGTCGAATCCGGTGACCTCGAGGCGCGCGACATCGTCGAGAATGACGGCTGGGCGTCCGTCCGGCTCCTCCGAGTGAACGTTGAAGTTTCTCAGCATGAGTCCGTCCACATGCCGCCCGTACAAAGCCAGAGCCGGAAGCTCGCCGAATATGTCCGGATCGGGATACTTTGCCGGGACCTCCGGAACGTTGAGGTCACGCGCCGCAACTCCGCCCATGGCCGTGACATTGAAGCCGTCTATGGTTACGTTCTGAACGCGGCCGGCTTCGATTCCGGTAATCGTGCTGGCCAGCATGGCGCGTCTCGCGATGACGTTCTGGATCGAGACATTCCGGATGGAACCGGGGGCAGGCTTGTCCATGCCCCGGCCGCGTGCTCCAAGCCGGATGAAGATGGGCGAGATCACGTCTTCCATGGAAATGTTGGAAATCACGACGCCATCGATGTTGGCGCCATCGACGGATTCAAGCGCGATGCCACCGAGCGCTTTCCGGCCCGCGTCCCGCTTCAGCATCACGCAATTGGTGACAGCGACGTCCTTCAGGTCGCCCGCGCTTTCGGTTCCGAACTTGAAATGGTTGCACGAAGTCCGCAGGACGCAGTTCGCCACTACCAGGTGTTCGGTGGCCCGCAGCTTGCCGAGCGCCCAACTGGCTTTCGGACAGACCGCATCGTCCCAGACGTCAATGTAGCTGTTGGTGGCCCGCACGTAGCGGCAGCCGTCGAAGTCCACGCCATCCGCGAAGCCGTTGATCAGTGTCACTCCTTCCACTTCGATATGGTCGGTGCCGGCGAAGCTGATGTTGTAGTTTGGCGCGTTGCGAATAGTGATGCCGCGGACCGAGATCCACTCGGAATTCTTGATGCCGATTGGCTTGGGTCCGCCGCGGCGTTTCCGGTTGCTTTCAATGGCGCCTGTTCCTTGAATGGCGACATTGTGCACGCCGTCGCCCGACAGCAGCGAATAGTGGAAATAGGTCGTCTCGGTGTCATCGTACGCGGGAGGCGCGGAGAGTCTGCGGCGCTCGGGAAGAATGCGGCTTACGAAACTCACCTGCGATTCGGTCTTCTGCGGCGGGGCGGCGATGTGATACGGCAGTGCCTCGTACGGATCAAAGTCCTCGTCATCCGGACTGAACATCAACACGGCACCCTGATCGATCTGCAAGGTCAGATTGCTGCGAAGGTGAATGGTCCCGCTGACATACTTTCCGGGCGGAAGGACTACCGTTCCTCCGCCAGACGACGAGGCTTTGTCGATGGCCGCCTGAATGGCCTTTGTGTCCTTGGTTGCACCGTCCCCTTTGGCGCCGAAGTCGCGAACGTCCAGCGGGCTCGACGCCATCAAAAGAGGCAGACAGAGCATGGCCAGACAGGTGGCTCCGGCTGCGGCGCAGGCGCGTTGGCGCTCGTGGCAGGACCGGGGAATTTTCACAGTCCGACTCCGGACGTGTTTGGATGCACGACCACTCATTAGACGGCTGCTTACCCCTGATTATCAAGCGGGGCAGTGGAAATTCGTTGCAGCTTGAAATTAAGAAGGCGGTACGAAGAGGGCTTTCTGGACGAGCGCCGCGCCCACGTCGAGGGATGCCAGCAAGGCGCAGCCCACGGGCCCGGCATCCTTGCGGAATGGGGCTACCCGGACCTCCAGGCCGCGCGACATCGTCTCAAAGCACTGGGAATGGATGGCGCGGGTCACGGCCTCGAGCAAAAAATCGCTGGCGGCATTGGCGAACTTGCCGGCCAGCACGACCAGGGACGGATTGAGGAGTTGTACGGCGTTGGCCACGCCGAAGCCCAATGCGTCACCGGCCTCGGACAGCGCTGTCGCTGCCAGAGGGTCACCTTGGCGTGCCGCCGAGACGATCATCTCGACGGTAAGCTGGGAGGGCGACTTTACCTGGGTCCGCAGCGACGTCTTCGCCCCCTTTTCAAGCGCCTGGCGTACTCGCGCAATGGTGGCGCCCAGGGACGCGAACGCTTCCACGCACCCGCGCTTTCCGCAGGCGCACAGGGGGCCGTTGCGGTCAATGACGATGTGTCCGATTTCGCCGCCGGCCAGCGTCGCGCCGCGCACCATGCGGCCGTTCACGAAGATCCCCGCACCGATGCCGGTGCCGATCTGGACGTAGATGGCGGAGCGGTGGCGGCGATATTCCGGCCATAGCAGGTGCTGGGCCAGGGCGACGGCGCGGGCGCGATCGTCCAAGGTAATTTCCATATCGAAGGTTTCCCGCAACGCGCCCCTCAGATTCACGCGCCGCCAGTGGGGAGCCCCTTCCCAATCCAGACACAGGCCGTTCTCGACGTCCAGCATTCCGGTGTGCCCGACGCCGATGCGCGCCAGTTGTCCCGGGACCCGCCCGGCATCGGCGAAGGCGGCACGCACGGCTTCCCGGCAGTCCTTGAGCGTCTTGCGAACAGGGTTGCTCGCGGTAGCGGCCACCCCGCTGCGGCCAAGCAGATTGCCAGTCATGTCGGTGATCACCGCGGTGACCCGGTCACGATCGATTTCAATACCGGCAACATAGGCCAGTGCGGGATTCACCTGCAACAGAGCGGGCCGGCGCCCTCGAGAAGAGCTGGTGCCGCCCGATTCGACGACCAAATGCTTGGCAAGGAGCACGGCGGTGGACCGGGACATCGTCGCCGCACTGACGTCAAACAGGCGCGCCAGCTCTGAGCGCACGGCCTGATGCCGGTAAAAAATCTCCCAAAACAAGGACTCTTCGAGGCTTCTCATCCGGCCCTGGCCCTATCGACCTTTGCTTTGATTCTCGCAAATTGTTTCGCTCTGCATTGAAATCATTTTGGCTCGACCGCAGTTGTCGGATAATGTCAGCGAAGTCAGACATCTCCCATGAGAACTTTCAATCTGCTTTTGGCGGTCGCACTCGTTGGCCCCGGACTCGCGGCCGCGCAAGATATCGCAGGGGAATGGCACGGGTCGATCGAAATCGAAGACGACGCACCCTTGCGGCTGGCGCTGCACATTGTGCGGACCGGCTCTGGCGGGATCAGAGCCACCGTCGACAGCATGGACGAGGGAGGTATGGACCTGCCGGTGGACTCGATCGCCGTCGAAAGTTCCACGATGAAGTTCGAGATGACGGCGATTGGAGGAACCTATCAGGGAAAGATCGCGGCGGACGGCTCACGCATTGTTGGCTCATGGTCACAAGACCACGCGATCTGGCCGCTCACCTGGCTTAGGGGCGAGGACCCGGGCAACACATGGAAACTCTTCGATGAGCAGCAGACGCTCGAGAACGGACGGACCTACACGCGGTGGTTCTATGAGGGCAAGATTCCCGAACTCTGGGAGAAGCTGAGTCCGGTAATGCATCAGGCCCTGGGCACCGAGGCCAATTTCCATGAGCTCCGCGGGCAAGTGCTGCAGCAAATGGGCGTGGAGAGCAAAGTGTCTGACGAGAGCGTGAAGCCGGAGGGTGCACTGCGGGTTTACCGGCGCCTGGCGAAGTTCGACAAAGCCGGCAGCGCCATCGAAGTGACGCTGGCTTTCGATTCCAGGGGCGCGGTGGCCCAGTTCAACGTCCGCCTGTTGTGAGGTCTGGCAACGTGCTCCGGCGGTTCGATGTATAGTGCTTCCAGGATAGGGGACCCTATGAATCGCCGTCATCACTATCGCGTTCCAGTTTCCATCTTGGTACTGGGGACTACACTGATTTTCCCGTCACAGGGGCAGCACGTGGTTCGTGTTACGCCCTCTACCGTGGAATGGGGTCATTTCGCCGCAGATGTCAAGCCAGTGCTCACGGTGAAGTCCGGTGAGGTCGTCACTATGGACACCATATGCGGCGTTCCCGAGATGCTGGAACGGCTCGGCGCGGCCCCCGACGGGCCCATTCGGGAGATGAAGCAAATGTACGCCGAAGTAAAGGACAAAGGCCCGGGACCGCATTTTCTCACCGGCCCCGTAGCTATAGAAGGCGCGATGCCCGGCGACGTGCTCGAGGTGGAGATTATGGACATCCGCCTGCGCTCTCCCTACGGCTGGATGATGATCGCGCCAAGCGCCGGCGCACTCCCAGAGGAGTTTCCATATCTGAGAGAGAAGCTGGTGCCTTTGGACCAGCGGAATAATGTGGCCGAATTCGCGCCGGGAATCCGCATCCCGGTTCACCCGTTTTTTGGGAACCTGGGCGTGGCTCCTCCCGAGGGCCGCCTGGACAGCGGTCCCCCGTCCTACAACGCCGGCAACATGGACAACAGATGGCTGGTGGCCGGAACGAAACTGTACATTCCCGTGCACGCTCGCGGGGCGCTGTTTGCAGTGGGCGATGGACATGCGGCCCAGGGGGATGGCGAAGTGTGCGTGACCGCGATCGAAACCAACTTGACGGGAGTATTCCGGCTCACGGTGCGAAAGGACATGAAGCTGCGCTGGCCGCGCGCCGAGACCCCTACACACTTCATCACGATGGGGCTTCATGAAAGCCTGGACGAAGCGGCCCGCCGCGCCACCAGGGAAATGATTGACTACCTGGTGACAGCGCGTGGTCTTTCCCGGGATGATGCCTATATGCTCACGAGCGCCGCTGTTGATTTGCACGTCACGGAAGTTGTCGATGGCGTAAAAGGCGTGCACGCGACGCTGCCAAAGTCGATTTT
The DNA here is from genome assembly GCA_020073305.1 of Terriglobia bacterium. Lineage (GTDB taxonomy): Bacteria > Acidobacteriota > Terriglobia > Bryobacterales > Bryobacteraceae > QHXW01. The sequence continues at coordinate 63,643 of JAIQFK010000023.1, read as the reverse complement.
CGTTACGGCCCCGTAGGCCGGGCAATCAAGAGCCCGCAATTTCCAGCAATTCGATCTCAAAGATGAGCGTTGCGCCGCCAGGGATATCAGGAGGGGCTCCGCGATCGCCATAGGCGATGCTGGAAGGGCATACCAACTGTGACTTACCACCTATCTTCATCTTCTGCACGCCTTCGGTCCAGCACGGGATGACTTGATTGAGAGGAAATGTCGTCGGCTCATTTCGCTTATAGGAGCTGTCAAACTCCGCCCCATCCACTAAAGTTCCGCGGTAGTGGACCTTCACCACATCGGTGGCCTTGGGGGAAGCCCCCGTGCCGGCTTTCAATTCGCGATAGACGAGACCGCTCGAGGTTCGGATGGCGCCCGGTACCGCGGCGGCTTTCTCAAGATAGGCTTTGGACCCCGCCGAATCCATAACCGCTGGTCCGGAAGAGGAGCACGAAAGGAGGACAAACGAAAGAAGCAGCAACAGAAGGCGCATGGGCCCAGGTTAGCATCGCGACCATCGAAGGTTCCACGATGAAGTTCGAGATGAAGACGATTGGCGGAACTGATCAGGGAAAGATCGCACTGGACGCTTAGAGGCTGTTGAAAAAAGGGCGAAAACCACTCCCTGACGGTCGCGGCTCAGAGTGCGCTCTCTGCGCCGTCAGGTGCTTACCGAGCCGCGACCGCGAGGAAGCGGTTGCTCGGCGCGGTTTTTGAAGCACCGAGGGGAAATGGAGGTTGGACCGCTGGTGAGCCGTCCAATGCCCTTATACGCGATAAGCAACTGCAGCGTTGGTGCCCAGTTACCTCAGACCGTACACGACCAGCCCAAAGTTCTGCGGGAATTGTGTCGGCCGCGGACCGCAAGGCGGTGGCTGGCCGAAGCCGCCGTAGCGTTTGAGTGGTTCCTTGTCACCGGCCGTCGCAACGAATACTTTGCCGTGGGCCACGGTGGGGGGGCAGAAGCGGGAGAGAAGGCCGAAGCTATCGGGAGTGTCAACTGCCGAGTCAGTACCCTGGCTACGCCAGAGTTCGTGGCCAACGTTTTCGGCATTCAGCGCCATCAACATGCCCTTTACGCCGCGATAGCTGTTGGCATCGCCGTTGGCGGGAACAAGTGCCCAAACGATGCCGCTGCCCTGCCGGTTGGCGTCGCTGGAAACGCTGAGGATTCCACCGGGCATCCAGTTGTCGGGGGTTCCCGCGCAAGTTGCTGGAGCAGGGTGGGGAGGCCGCCAAGCACTCTTCTTCACGTCGGCCGCGCCCGTCAGAAATCTCCCGTTTTTGAAGGGGAATGCTTTCAAGTTGTCGCCCTCGCCCATCACATATACCCAGACGGCGCCATTCGGACCCTGCCAGAAAACAGGTGCGCCATGGATATGGCCCTCCGTTGCATTGACGCGCTGCAGGACGAGGGGCGTATCGCTGCAAACAGGCAATTGCGGCGGATTCGCGGGTGCCCCAGGCTGAAAACCTCCAAGCTTGCCGCGGTTCATCACGTAGATGATTCCGTCCTTGCCACCACCTGCGATCAGATTGCCCGGTAAGAAAATGGGAGAGGAGGAGCCCAAATCCAAGTCCTGGTTGGGTGCGTTGAGAAATGACTGGTTACATGGCGTGAACGAGTCTGCCACGTTCACAGTTGTGGTCCCGCCGGAGGTGCTCAGACTCAGCTTGACGAGGCTATCTCCGAACCGTTGACTCGATGGATTGAACTCGCCGTTGCCCGTCATCAAATAAACGTCTCCAACGTCATCGGCCAGCGGACCGTTCCCCGACATCCAGATGCCGCCATTGTTCGTACCGGGTGTGGGACTCCACACCGCTTTGCGGTTGAGTGTGGCGGCGTCATAAACGAACAACCAACCCGACTGCACGCGCGGATTGTCTCCGCCGAACGCAACCCATAGCGTGCCATGGTCCAACAGTAAACCGGCACGCTGCTTGCGCTGCTGCTTCCAGTTGGGCGTGCTCAGCACAAAAGACTCACCGCCGGCCGATCCTTGCACCACCACCGGACCCTTTGCCACCTGGCCATTGAGGAGACTGAGCGCATAGAGCCGGTAGTTTTGGTCCGGGTTCCACGCGACAACGTAGAGCAGATTGTTGGCAAGGTCGATTGCGGGAGTTCCGAGAATGCCCCACCAGGGATCGTCGGTGGCCCAAGCATCGATATCTCCGCCGCCGGGACGTGGATCGCCGAGATATCTTGCCCACACCAGTGTGTCGTTGATCGTGGTTGGCTTCTGATCCGCCTTGTAAGCGTAGACAGTGCCTTTCATCGAGCAGAAGATGATGGTATTGCAACCACTCGGACACGTGCCGCTCTTCATGTTGGAGACATACAGCGGCTGGGCCATGATCTTGGCATCGGAAAACAGTGTCCATAGTTTGCCGAAGCGAGACTTCACAGATTGCTGGTTCAATTCCTTCTCCAGCACGTTCACCCCACTCCTCTGGCTGTCTACGCGTTGCGTAACGACGTTGGGGCCGGTCTGTCCCGGCGCCAACGCACAAAACAGTGCGACTAAGGCGAGCCGCATTCTAAATCTCCTTTCGTTCCGAGGCGAGCATAGCGGCACAGGTAGTGCCACTGTGCCCCGCGAATGTGCAACTCGGGTCTAGCGTTCCTCGCGGCGATTACGAACGTCCTGCAAAACGACTGATTCTCTTGTACGGGGCTTATCGACAGAACCGGAACGATTCCGGTCGTCGTGATCTCGCGAGAGTTCTTCATCAAAATATCCTTCGCTAAGGACACCTGGAAGCGAGAACCGGCGCACGTTATTGTTTCTCAGCTTCAGAACTGCCTTCTGGGTTAGTTATTCCGATTATCGGTCAGGCGGGGCTCAAGGTAAAGATTTTTTAATCCGCTAGCCCGAATCGAGCTGCGGTCCGATTCGGGCAGGCTCAGTCGAAGACGCCTCGCTTTGTAACACCGATGCAATCGAGTAACGGCCATAATCCCGCAGATTAGTTTACGGAAGTGAGTTGCGCCGAGCGCGAGCGGTCAACGCCATGATCGGCGCCGAAACCAGGACCACCGCTGACGAGCGCAAGGTTTACGCGCGCAGGCGGTCAGCTTGTAGGCGGAGGGCAGGTGGATCGGCGGACAACCCGTTCTGCGGGCAGTAGGATTTTCTCGGGTCCGTTGCCGACGGGTCCCCTGATGCGTTTCGTGAGCGCCTTGGCGGCGACCGACCCCAGTTCCGCCGGTCGAGAGGCTTACCAATGAGAGCCGTCAATTGAGTTTCCTTTTGAGCTTGCCAGCCGAGTTCTTTCATTCTGTCTGCCACGATGGCATTGAATTTAAGGCGCTGCACGTTGTTTGCAGAAACCGCACCCTCAGTCAATCCAGGAGCAGGAGGAATCGGCGCGCCGGCCCAAATTTCACAACGGTACCGGATTTCCTGTGAGAAACTGGGCAAAGTGACGAGTCCCCAAACCAGCATGCAATCGGCCGTCCATGCCCTCGAGGAAAAGATCCGGTCGCGCCAGGCGAAGGTTGGAGTTGTGGGTCTGGGTTACGTGGGCTTGCCGCTGGCAGTGGAGTTTGCCAAGGCGGGCTTCGGCGTCACCGGAATCGATCTCAGCGATTCCAAAACCGCACGGGTGAACGCCGGTGAATCTTACGTCGGCGACGTACCGAGCTCGGAACTCGCGCGGCTGGTAGAATCCGGAAAGCTGAGCGCCACGACGGATTTCTCCGTCGTCCGGGACCTGGAAACGGTGAATATCTGCGTGCCCACGCCGCTGCGTAAAACCAAGGATCCGGACATGAGCTATATCGTGTCGGCTTGCGGCGAGATCGCAAAGTATCTGCATGCTGGGATGCTGATCATTCTGGAATCGACCACTTATCCGGGCACGACCGACGAACTGGTGTTGCCTACGCTGGAGCAGGGTGGTCTGAAGGTGGGCCGGGATTTCTTCCTGTGCTTTTCGCCCGAGCGTGTCGATCCCGGCAATCCGAAGTACAACACCTCCAACATTCCGAAGGTGGTGGGTGGTGTTACAGCTGCGTGCACGGAGATGGGCCGGCAGTTCTATTCACAGGCGCTCGAGAATGTGGTAGCGGTCAGCTCGACGCGGGTCGCCGAGATGGTGAAGCTGCTCGAGAACACCTTTCGCATGATCAATATCGGGTTGGCAAACGAGATGGCGATGATGTGTGATCGCATCGGAATCGACGTGTGGGAAGTGATCGAAGCGGCTGCCACCAAGCCGTTTGGCTTTATGCCGTTTTACCCGGGGCCGGGGTTGGGCGGACACTGTATTCCCATCGACCCGTTTTATCTTTCCTGGAAAACCAAACAAGCCGGCATCGAGGCGCGCTTCATCGAACTGGCCGGATATATTAACGGCCAGATGCCGCATTTTGTTGTGGACAAAATCCAGAATGCGCTCAACGATCATGGCAAGCCGGTCAAAGGCTCCCATATTCATATCTTGGGCGTGGCGTACAAAAAGAATATCGATGATGTGCGAGAATCGCCGGCGCTGGACATCATGGTGTTGTTGAAACACCGGGGCGCGCGAATCACTTATTCCGACCCGTACGTAGCTTCGCTCGACCTGGAAGGGGAGCGTCTCGATGGGGAAGATGTCGGCATGGTGGCGCAGGCCGACTGCACCGCGATCGTCACAGACCATTCAGTATTTAACTTCCCCAAGATCGCCGAGCAGGCCAAGCTGGTCTTGGACACCCGCAACGCTCTCAAGGGAATTGACTCGGCAAAGATTGTCCGTCTGTAAACCTGCATTCGACCTCGCTGATTCGAGAATCCGAGATCTGCGCTATCGTTTTCGGACGTCCGCGGAAAGCGAACCAAAAACCTGCGCGTAGACCACCCACGTTTCCTCTTACTGGTTTGAACTCTGGGCCGCTACCACCGGCGCAGGCGAGGAGTCCGGCCCAAACTGCAAAGCTAGAAGACGAAGCATGATCCTATGGATCGGCCTTGGCAATGGCTGCGTCCACTGGTGCAAGCGGCCCCAGTCCTCCGCTTCCAATGATCGAGTAGTCCGAAGACACACGAAGAAAATGACGGCACCAATGGCGACGCCGGCGACCAGACCTAACCAGGGGGGCAGAGCACGAACAACCACGAGGACCGCGCCCACCATCACGGCTCCCGACACGCAAAGGGCTCCAAGAAACCGGATTTGCGATCGCATCGAATATGCCCCATCCGCTTTCCAGAACAAGCCAGCAACGCCCATCGTTTGGGCCAATCCGTTCGCAATGGCAGCGCCCAGGGCGCCGTGATTTGGAATGATGAGCGCATCCAAGGACACATTCACAAGGGCGGTAACCGCCAGCCACTTCACCATGAACCTCTGCTTCTCCGTTGCTTGCAAGAGATACTCCGTGTGCAGTTGAAATGCTCGCGGAATCGAGGAGATGCAAATGATCCACAGGACGGGCACCACGGCCACATAGCCGCCGCCGTAAGTCGACCGGATGAGGGGCTCGGCAATGGCCGCGGTGCCCAGAAATAGCGGGATAGCGAGCACACTGACATACCGGGTGGCATTTCTCACCAGAGCGCCAAGACGCAGCGGATCGCGTCCGTATTGCGCCAGAATCGTGATTCCAATGGCATTCGAAAGGGCTCTCGGCACCATCAGAAGCTGGTTTGCGATGCTGAACGCCAGCGAATAAAACGCCACCTGCTGAACATCCGAGAGCTGTTTCAAGAAAAGAACTTCCGAACGATCCCAGACCACAAGGCCGAGCGCCAGCAGGACCAGATTATGGCGAGAGAAGTTAAACATCCGATTCCGTAGTTGTGGCGGCAGGGCCGCCCTGGGATAACTTCGTAGCCACCTCTGAACCCCGAAGTATCGTAACCCCGCCTCCAATACTCGCGATACCAGGGTGGCAATGGCTAAGCCAACAAGGCCCCAATGAAGCGCCAGCGAGAGTATGACCAGTGCGGTGTAGGTTATCAGGTAGACGATACTAGCCGGCAGATTGGCCCGAAGATTCTCCGCCGCTACGTTTGCCTGGGCCGGGATATAGCTGATCATTGCCGGCCACATGCTGGCGACGATCAAAGCTGCAATCAGCCGGTATTCCGGTTCCGAGAAGGCGACAAGACAGAGGCCCAGAGATGTGATGATTCCAGAAATCGTCGCCTGATACCGGAACGTGACCCGAAACACCTCGTGAGCGATACCATATTGCTGCCGCCCCAGAAACTCCGCCATGTATTTGCAGCAAGTTGCAGGAATACCAAAGTTGGCCAACCGCTGAGCCGTTCCGGTGAGAAACAACAGGTAAATATAGTGGCCGAGAACTTTTGGACCCATAACTCGCGCCACGGGCACGGACGCAATCAGCATGACAATTGTCGTAGCTGATGCATCCAGGGCATACCAAAACGAATTACCGGCTATCGTCTTAGGGCTAGCGGTTGGCGCGTCTGTGCTCAAGCAACAAACTCCAACTCTCTAATGATGTAAATCAAAAAAATACTTGCCAGCTCCGATGCAGCTATCAGAGCTCCGATCCTGACATAGGTCGGCAACACTAGCGGCACGTCGTTCTTTTTTGCGATCAAAACCAATGAGGCGGAGAGACCGATTAACAGGTAAAGAAATGGGACATATGTCCTCGAGAGAAAAAAGGCCGCCGCCATGAACCCAATCAGTGCGGCCTGCAGAATCGACGCGTGCCTTCTGATGTCTAGCTCTAGCGGAATGGATTCCGGGAGATCCTTCAGTTTTTGCAACTGGAGCAAGGTAATGCCCAACAGACTGAGCCACAGAAAGTAGCCGACCAAGCCGGTCTCAGCGAAACACAGGACGAAGGAATTGTGCGCCGTCAAGGGATGGTGCTCGGTGAATTGCCGGTAGCCCACACCGGTAATTGGCTGCGATTTCAGCATCTGAAGACCTTCAGACCATGCATCGATACGGCCGACTGCGGATTCGTCTTGCACCGAGAAACTGCGTCCTCCGCCGATGTCAACTGCGACTGCACCAATTGCCAGAATGCCTACCAACATCACCGCACGCAGGCGTCCCACCCGTCTGGCGAAGATGCAAAAGAGCACAAACAGGAGACCGAGCGTGCCCCCACGGGAGTGGGTCAGATAGACGCCGTAGCATAAGGCTGCGGAGAGAAGGAATGCCAACAAGAACCTCATAATTCGCAAGCGTCTCACACCTATGCTGATGAGCGGCAGAGTTGCCACGAAGCTGAGAGCCAGGTCATTCGGGTCGTGGAGAATGCCAAGCCCCCGAATTCGCTTGGCTGGAGCATCGTCTTCGTTCGCGGGTTCATCCGGGTCGTCGGTGGAGCTCTCATCAACCGTGTCAGCCTCCGGCGAGTGTTCTTCTGCTCTAGCCGCATCGAATAGAAACATCTTTTTGTTAATGCCGAAATGGTAAGCGGCAAAGCCCTGAGCCAGGATCATGAACGAGAGGAGCACCACAAAGCCGGTTACCACGTTTAGCTTTCTCAGTGAGTCCACACTGCAGACGGTCAACACGAACATGGTCAACGATGGCGCAAATTGTTTACTGGCTTCCGGCAGGGCCCCCCACGAATGGTCGGCGATCACCCAGGAGAGAATCAGCACGGTAAAAAAACCAAACAGGATGTACACCTGGATACTTCGCAGCGGTGCTCCGCGACGAACGAAGACTAGGACGAGCGAGGCCGCCAAACCACCGATTCCAATCCAGTAAGGCAGGTGATAAGGGATCAGACCTGGAAAGATCTCGCCCGGGAAGATAAAAGATGTGAACAGGTACAGAATCAGAAAGAAGATACCCATGTCAGATTGCCGCCTGTTCACCGGGTAGATACGACCGGTATAGATTGAGATACTCTTCCGCCATTCGTTCCGGCAGAAAGTGCTGCAGATAGCAGGATCGGGCTTTCTGGCCCAGTTCCTTGAGATCCCGGCGGCGCGACGCGAATTCGGTAATGGCCTGCGCCAGCAGATCTACCTTCCCGACCGGCACCACCTTGCCCGCACCCGAGAGGCCGAGCACTTCCGGCATTCCCCCAACATCGGTGACAATCGCAGGTAATCCAGCGGCCATTGCTTCGAGAATCGAAATGGGCAGACCTTCGCTGACGGAAGACAACACAAACACGTCCGCGCGAGTCAGCCAATCTCCCACGGTTTTCTGCTCACCGAAGAACTGGACGGATGGCCCAATCCCCAACTCCGCAACAAGGGCCTTCAGCGAAGATGCTTCGCGCCCGTCTCCCACGATCCAAAGTTGGAGGTCGGGGACATGAGGCAGCGCGACGGCGACACTTCTCAGAAGCCCCTGATAGTCCTTTGCCGGCGCCAGCCTTCCGACGGTGACCATCTTGAAGCCGTCACCTCGCGTCCCCACGTAGTCGCCAGACGACGGCGCGGGATGCGCCCCGTTGCGAATGGTGATCACGCGGCGGGCGAGAGCCCCAGCGTTCCGATGCATGTTGCGCCGCGCGGTCTCGCAGACAGCCACCACACCGCTGCAAAACAGAGCTGCGCAAGCCCAATACTTGAAATCTTTGCGCAGGCGATAGGGAGGCGCCGCCATCCCATGCCGGGTGCTGAACACAGCGCGGGCACCGGCCAGCCGGGCAACCGGCGCCGCGTGAACGGTGGCTGCCTTATTGTGGCAATGCACGACATGCGGCCCGAAGCGCCGGAATTCCCGGTAAAGCCGCCAGACGAGCTTGCCGGCGGCGGGACCGTGCACAAAGATGGGAAACCCCTCGGTCTCAAGTTTCTCAGCCAAGGTCCCGCCTTGGAACAGACAATGCAGCGAAACCTGGTGTCCGGCAGCACCCTGCAAACGGCAGAGCGCAGCCACCACGGCCTCGGCGCCGCCGACCTCCATGCTATCGATTACGTGCGCGATTCTCATTTTCCCGAGTCAGCCCGCCATTCCAATGGTGATTCGCCGCTTTCCCGACGGAAGAGCTGGAATTTCCTCTACCGGCTGTATGTCACACCGGGTCGCGCCGCCGAAGACTTTACCAATTTCGCGATCGAGCAATTCCCGACTGTGGCTGGAGAGCTCGCAGGTCATTACCGCTGAGATGACGATTCGCTCCAGGTCCTTCTGTTCCACGCGATACTGCACGAACTCGGGAATCTCTTTCAGCAGGTGAGGGAAGAACTCCCCTGGAACGATGCGGCCGTCCGCGGTGCGCAGTCTGTCCAAGACGCGTCCTTCGATTTCCGCCAAGCGCGGCAGGCCGCGTCCGCAGGCGCACAAGCCGTCTTTCAGTTTGCCGAGATCGCCGGTTTCATACCGTATGAAGGGCATTCCGTAGTTGTGAAGGTCGGTCACAATGATATTCGACGGCTCATCGAATTCACCTCCGGCTTCAACAACGACGTTCTCGGAGTTGACGTGAAGTCCGTCCCGCTGCTCGCACTCCCCGGCAAGCGACATGAACTCGCGCGATCCATAGGTGTTATACACCGGGGCCTCGAATGCTTCCTCCATCGTTCGGCGCACACCCTCAAACAACGGTTCCGCGGCCGCAATGACGCCTCTCACACGTGGTATGTTGCGCTTGGTCCGCCCAAGGAAACCGGCGAACTGCTGCAGGCTCGAAACATAGCCGACGATTGCAGCGGGACGGTAGCGGCAAATTTCCGCATGAATGCGCCACCACAGTTCTTCGGTTTGGGAAAATGTATTGAAGGTCCGCTGCCGCTGCACTGTTTCATGCAGCCAGGTCTTCCAGATCTGGTATTTTGGAACATCTCCGACAGGCGCACCCCACAGATAAACGGACTTATCGCCAACGTGCAGTCCCGGCCAAGAGTAGACCCGATCCTTGGCGGCGGTCCGCCAGTCATAGCTTTCGTAGGTCCGGTAGAAACGGGTAGGCACGCCGGTGGAACCTCCGGTGGCGTGCGGAAGCAGCTTTCCCTGGTATGCGGTCGAGCATAACTCTTCACGGTGCTGCCGGATTTCACCGCGGGTCAACCTAGGCAGGCGCTTGAAATCGTCCCAGGTACGGATGTCGGAGAAAGATGCGCCCACGGCGCGGTACTTCCACCGGTAGTAGGGAACGAAGTCGAATGCATGCCGTAGTAATTTATGCAATTCGGCCCACTGAAACGCGATGAGTTGTTCGGGTTTCCACCACTGACTGACCTCAAGAAAGCGGCTGTGTCCCACGTACCTCCGAGACCGAATTCCATCGTAGGCAGGCAAGAAGACGGACCCCAGCAGATGCCGGTATAGCTGCATCAGTTCCTCATCGCCCCGGCCATCTCGCCGATCCCCACGGCTGCCAGCGGGTCGGATTTGCAGCGGACAGCATCAATTGCCTTCCACATCTGCCAGGCAGAGACGAACAGCAATTGGGCCCCTATGCGATTGGCTTCTTCGACCACATAATCCAGGGTGCGACCCAGCGCGCCGCCTTCCAGCAGAGCGACGGCGTTTCTTTCCGGCGCGCCATGCGTGAACAGCTTGACGAATACGTCCTCGCCAATTCGCGGAGCGGCCTTCGTCCATAGGCTGGCTCGGTGCCTGGAGGGAAGCGCATATCCGGCCAACTCTCCGGTCTCGATTTTCGGTACGAGGGGCCGATTCCACTCCTTCAGATTCAGAGTCAACGGGCCAGGTACCATCAGAAGATCGCCGCAGACGGCGCCGCCCGCTTGAACCGGTATGCCGCGGTCGTGCGACTTCGGCCGCGAAGCATCGTCGGTCGCCCAGTAGATGGTATTCACCATGCTCACCTGTGCCGGCGAAGGCGCGCTGGGAAGCGTGAAATCCGCATAGCAGCCCAACTCGCGCAACAAAGAAATCTCGTTGTTGAGGCCGCAGAATCGTCCTCCAGGAAGCGAGTTGTCCAGGGCCCAGTTCCCGTGAATGAACGCAAAGGCCGGCCGCCCGTTTTCCTTGTGGAGCAGGCCATGCCGGTTATGCAACCGGTCTATGAACAAACCCATACGGTTCGCGAACTGGTCTTCGGTATCGTGCTCGTGATGCAAATGGATTTCAACGTCGCCGATTTTTTCCCGGCACAACGTAGTCAGATCGTCCATCGCCTGTGGATGGTATTGTTCCTCGGGGTAGAAGAAGGTATAGCAGGCGGGGCGGCCGGCGCTGTCACAGTGCCGCTGGGCAATTTCGGGCCATAACAAGGTCCAGCGGGCCACGCGCTCCAAGGCCTTTTGGTCGTCCGGGTTTCGCCACCAAGGCTCGAAATGATCCGCGATCATGAGCCAGATCCGTTTAGGCGGTTCCAGGCCGCGCACGTGCATTCGGGATCGGCAGTATCCGGGCAGCCACAAGTGCGCCGTCCGTAGCGCCCCAATCATACGCGGGCTCCTTTGAAGCGGGGGCCATCTTCCGGTGCCAGACCGGCATCCTCCGGATCCGCGTGGATCGGGGAAAAGGACGGTCTTGGAGTTGGTTTCCAAACGGTCGATTGGGATTGCCGGAGAAAACGCACAAACCCCAGAAGCAGAGCCAGGTTCATGGAAAGAAAGTAGTAGGGCAGACTGCAAGGCGCCCAGTGAACTCCGCGAAGGTCCAGACGGTACCCTGCCAACCCAAGCCCAACAATCAGGACGCCAACCGCGGCCAACGCGGCATACCGAACATCGCTCGCCAGCAGAATCGCCGACGCTTCCGCGATGCACAAGGCAAGCGGCACTACCCACCGGAACACCTTGTGGGACCAGTAAGACAATGCGACCCATCCCATGGTGGGATTCAGCAGCTTCCACGTGTACTTCAGCGCGTGAAAATTGCCAGCGCCAATCCGGATTCTTCGTCGGAATTCGTGGCGCACGCCCTCCGCCAGTTCTTCGCTGGCGACCGCTTCAGGATCATAGATCACCCTGTGGCCAGCAGCCCGGATCCGCATCGCTACCAGGAAGTCGTCAATGATCCCATCCGGCGGCAGAGGCGTAAAGAGTTCCCTGCGAATCGCGAAGATGCCGCCGTTGGCCCCTACGAGCATATTGAGGCGGCTCTCCAGGAACTTCAACATCGTCTCGTACTTCCAGTACAGATTCTCAGAACTCCCTTTCTGGCTACCATCCACCAGGCGCAATTCGCCGCACACGCAGCCAACGTTCCGCTCTTCAAAGTGCCGAACCAGGAACATAAGAGTGTCAGGCTCAAACATCGTATTGCTATCACAGAGAACAATGATGTCTCCTTGAGCGAGAGGCACTACCAGGTTTAAAGTCGCCGGTTTCCCACCTCGATTTAAAATCTCCAGGATGCGCGCGTTGGGCACGTTGGCCTGACGCGCCAGTGTGGCCGTTCGATCCGTGCAGCCATCACAACCAACTAGGATCTCGAGCCGATCTGCGGGATAGTTCAGATGCTTACAATTCCGCATCTTCCATCCAATTACAGGGGCTTCGTTGTGGGCCGCGAACACCAGCGATACCTTTGGTAGTTCCGGGCTGCACCGGCTGCGGCGGCGATTCCGCTTAACTGCAGCGAAGCGTATGTCCGCCACGAGTTGCTTGAAATTGGTAAGTAGCACGAGGACCAATGGGTATCCAAAATAGGTGTAAAGGACCAGCCCTGCAGACAAAGCGAGCGCTGCCTGAAGAAAGTTGTTCATCATGGGCGCGATTCTTACTGCGGTGCATCCGCCTTTTCATTCTGCGGGCGCGCTGCGCCCTCGACGGGCTCAAAGAGCCACGCCTCATCCCTATTGAGCAAAACCGCGATCTGACGCTGCAGTTGCACACTCGGCCGCCGAATGCCGTTTACAATCTTGCTCAACACGGTTTCGTCCATCTGCAGGCTTTTCGCAAACTCATGTTGCCGGATGCGCCGTTTCCAAAGTTCGAGCCTTAAGTTAGGGTACATGTGGGCATCCCGGCTACAGCCCTAAACCTTCGAATAATAGCGACTGTAACTTCTATGGTCTTTCCGGTATAGGAGCCAAGGTTGATGGCAGTTGAGCACTACACCCAGAAGCTTCTGCTCGGGTACGCTGCGGAGAGCATCGTTTAACTCATCTCGCCCGGTATGATCGGGCCTTGCCACCAGAACCATTCCATCGCAGGCGGCCAGTAACCTTGCGTAAAACGGGACAGCCTCCACCGGTGGCGAATCGAAGACCACGTAACCGAAGCGCTTTCGCAGATTCTCCATTAATCTGAGCCAGACCTCGGAGTCCAACAGCTCTGCTGGATTGGCCGCACTCCGACCGGCAACCAGGAAATGCAGGCGAGGGAACTGTGTGCCTCGCACAATCGCGTCGTCCAATTGTGCTTTCCCGGTAAGTACTTCCCCCAAGCCCGGCGAATCGGGGATTCCTGTAATGGCTGTAAGGGTGCCACGGAAAAAATCGGCGTCGATTACCAGCACGTCCGCACTTCCCTTGAGGGCTAGAGCGCCACCCAAGTTCACAGCCGTAATCGTCTTGCCATCTCCCGGGCAGGGGCTGGAAACCAGAAACACTTTCGGTTGCGACGGATGATGCAGAATCCGGGTGCGGATCTTCCGATACTCCTCGCTGGCGGCGCCGTGCACGCCATCAAACGGCAGCACTGGCGTGGAGCGAGGGATTCTCAGATCGACGATCCGCACGCTCTGAAATCCAGCCGAAGGAAAAAGCTGCGAATCCGCCTCTTGCTGCGGGGTCAGCCCGCGATCGAAGACATCGGTTGCCTGCCCCCCTCCGCGGTCGTCTATCGGTAGATCATCCCTCAAGCCTGGGCTCTCGATGGCAGCCGGTGGTCTCAGGTTCGCCGTAGATTTTGCGGATGGCTCGTGAAGCGGTCGGAGAAGGTCTTCATACTCTCCATCTGTGCGACTGAGTGCGTCAAATATTCGGCTCATACGTTCTCTGTGGTTGCAACGTTGATCATGGGCTTTTTGAACCACCGTGACCATCTGGATGGCCGTTTGTTGGTGGCGTCGTAACGATCCAATGTACGGAGCGGTCCGGAATACGCCGGCGTCACGAAGGGTGCGGCCGTTGGGGCTGCCACTTGCCGTGGCCCGGCCGTAAAATCCGCCAGACTTCTTGGCGGTCGCACATCATTTCCATTCAAGTGCAATTCTGCACACACCTTGACTATGTGGTTCGCGGTAATCACGTGCGTGCCATCGGCAAAGCCCACCGTCAGAGCGTTGTCGCAAATCACATTGATCACGCGCGGAATACCCTTCGATGACACGGCAATCTGCTCAAGCGCATCCTCTCCGAATGCAGTGGGCAAACTACCGCCAGCTTTTTTCCATCGGTGCTGAATGTACTGCTCGACGTCTGCCACAGCTAGAGGCTTAATTGTCATTCGGAAGGCGACCCGCTGTTTCAACTGCCATAGTTCTGACCGGTCGAGCGTCGCCGCCAGTTCTTTCTGACCGCACAGAACTATTTGCAACAACTTCTGATCCGCCATCTCAAAATTACTCAGCAGCCTGATCTCTTCCAGTACTTCTGAACTCAACTTATGCGCTTCATCGATAAGCAGGACCGCAATCTTACCTTCGTGCTGCGTCCGAAGGAGCATTTGCTGGAGAAGATTCAACCGGAGTGCCTTGCTGGCGGGAATATCGGCAATCCCGAAGTCCATGAGAGCAATTTCGAGAAATTCGTTCGGCGTCAGGGCCGGGTTCAGGATGAGGCTGCTGCAAATCTGCCCCTGAAACCGTTGTAGCATCGCACCGAGAAGCGTTGTCTTGCCCATACCAGCTTCACTTGCCAGCACCACAAAGCCTTTACGCGCAAAGATCGAGTAGAGTAACCCGGCTAGAGCCTCCCGATGATCGCTGCTCAGATATAGGAAGCTGGGATCGGCGGTCAGGTTGAAAGGATTTGTCTTTAGGCCGAAATGAGATTTGTACATGGTTTTCTACGACGCAGCCGGCATCATCCGTTATTGAAGTGGCTGGGCCGATGTGGCCCAGGTCTCCGCTCTAAGACGCCGGCGCCGCCAAAATCCCGGCTTTTTCGACTCGCTTCCGGCCGTCGGCAAAATCTCAACCACGGGTAATCTTCCCAGCACCATGACTCCTTCCGGCAACTCCCATTCCCCGAGGAACACGGCTTTGCGTGACTCAAGGAGCAAGGTCAGGCCGACACCTAAAGCCAGTCCGAGCAGGCAACCGGCGGCATAAAGTAACGGGCGATTGGGGCTCATTGGCTTCGTAGGCGGGCGCGCCGGATCCAGGATCGTGAACCGCTCTGACTTATGAAGGCGCTCCAACTCCGTAGACATCTCGGCCGCAAGCTTCTTGTCCAGCAACATCCGGTAATTGCTCTTGGAGTTCTCATAGTCGCGTAACAGTTGCGCCATTTCCTGCTCCCGGAGCGGGAGCCTCCCCAAGCGGTCCTGAGACGTTGAGATGTCCATGAGGGTCTTATCCTGCTCGGCCTTACGGGTGAGGAGTTCCTTTTCTGCCTGGGCGATCTGGGACTTCAGCATTCGAACGTGCTCGCGCGTCTGTTCCAGCTGTAGCGTATTGGACGACGCACCTGTCGCTTCCGGCTTGATTTGAGCCGCTTTAGCGGGAGTCTGCTGCGCGCTCGATCGTTCCTGTTCGACCGCTGCTTCAATGGCACGCCGGAGCGCCTGCGCGTCGGGATGATTAGGAGAGTACCGTTTCAGCATGTTTGTATACCGCTCCTGGAGGACCTCCGACTCCGGCTTTTGCCGTGGCGGAGGAGCGGCCTCAGCTTGTGCTCGCTCGGCCGAGCTCTTCTCCAGAGCGTGAAGAGTGATCTCGGTCATGCTCAGATTGTTTTCGAGCGTGACCTTTGCATCCTGCGCGCGATTCAAGTTGTCGCGGCTGGCATCCAGGATAGACCGTAACTGTGCCAATGTACTGATGAGCGATTGCTGCTGCTCGGGCAATTCGCCGCTGTGACTGAGCTTATATTGGCTGACCTTGGCCTCAAGATGATCCAGGGACCTCTTTGCCTCCCCTAGCTGCGCAGTGATGAACTCCTCGGTGCCTATGGCTTGAACCTCTCGGGTGCGCATATTCTCGTCGACAAATAAGACGCTTAAACGGTTGGCCACTTGAGCGACTGTGTTTGGATCCTCCCCCGAATATGCAATCCGGAAGGCGCCTGGCCGGTTGCCCGTCCAACCGCGCTCGAGCTTAATATTGATATCTTTCCGCATCGTGTCTATCAGCTCTTCCGGACTGAGACTCTTCCTTTCCCGCGGGTAGAGAGAAAAGTCATCGATAACCCTCTGCAGGCGGCTGAAACTCAGTATCTGTTGGCTAATGGTCGCCAGCCGGTCCTGCACTTCTGTATTCACCGTGGACGAAACATACCGTTCCGGGATCTTCTGAGAATCGACAAGCACGACGGCTTCTGCGCGATAGGTGGGCCGGAGATTGTACACCACCTTGACAGTCGACACACTGAGAATTGCCCACACACTCAGTAACAGCCACTTGCGGTTCCAGATCATTTTGATTAGCGAGAGCGGCGGAGTCGATAACGAGTTTTTCATTGTGTCCGAAGATCCTGAAATGTGTGTTGGCAATATCTTGCCGTTGTTAGCACGTGCTGGACCAAACCTCATTTGGCTTTCTTGCCCTCGCGATGGGAACCGTTTCTTCGCGGTTCGAGGAAAAGCTCGCAGTCCTTTTGGACTTTGTCCTCAAAGACAGTCATCAGTGAGGGAAGTCCCCACAGCTATAGGCGGTTCCGCAAGATTCGACTCGATTCCCCGCTTTTCGTCCTGGGTACCCAAAATGGCAATTCGTTGTAAATTGTCTGTTCTAAGTTCGTTATGCGACGTGATGCCTTTGGTGTCCCGATTGCATTTGGGAAACGCTCTGACGAACGTTGTTCAGTGAATTGGGAAGGGTAACGAGCTATGCGACTGCGCATACTGGCAATTCTCGTGGCTGGAGCACTGTGTTTGCGCGGCGCTAGTGGCGCGTTGACTTCAATCTACGCTGGTGGTGTTGCGATTCCGGAACCGGCGTCGTTAGCTCTGTTGGGTGCGGCTTTGTTAGGTTTGAGCAAGCTGCTCCGCAAGAAGCTCCGCCGATCCTGAACAACGCTGGCTGTTTTGATCGGGAATGTCAGGGAATGCTCAGTTACGGTTTGGAGAATGGAATTATGCTTCGACAAATTGTTTGCTATCTGATCGTGATGGTTGCGCCTCTATCGGCGGGCCAGCAGGTGCGACCGAAGGTCATGCCTCCTGTTGCACTACCGCTGGCGGCAGCTAAGACCGAAGTGGCGGCGCCAAAGGTTCCGTTGAGCTCCAACGTTTCCCGTGGTGTCCCCTACGATTATCAGATCGGGGCTGGAGACGTGCTCCAAGTCAGCGTCTGGAAGGAGCCCGATGCCTCGGTTCCCACGGCAGTCGTCCGGCCAGACGGAAGAATCTCCCTACCGTTGCTAAAGGAGGTTTCGGTTGCAGGATTGACGCCCAAACAAGCCGAAATCATGATTACCCAAGAGCTTGGCCGTTTCATCACTGGTGCTGACGTGACTGTGGTGGTGGCCGAAATCAATAGCAAGAAAGTCTACTTGGTTGGCGCCGTCAAGAAGGAAGGGCCCTTGGCCTACACGTACCGCATGAGTGTGATGCAGGCGATCAGCGAAGGGGGCGGGCTGACTGACTATGCGAAGCGGAAGAAGATCTACGTGCTGCGCACTGAGAACGGGCGGCAATCTCGGCTTCCCTTTAACTACAATGCCGTTCTCAAAGGCGAGCATATGGAGCTGAACATCGCCTTGCTGCCGGATGACACGGTCGTCGTACCGCAATAGAGCCAAGCCCAACCTGTCCGGGTCGGGACGGTCAGGGCTTCGTGAGCCGCGCGGTGCTGGCGGGACCACTCCACTGGACCAGCGGATCCGTCGAACACTGACTTCCGACAGCAAGGCTACCTGAACAACCAGCCTTCGATGTGTGTAGCGATTGGGGTGTCCGTGTTAACAGACTGACTGCCGCGAACTGGAAAATGCGCATTTTAGCCAGCCGAGGCGGCCTGTAATATTAGTGAAATATATGCACCGCTTTCCTGGTTTCGGAAATTGCACGGGAGTTCCGAATCGATCTGCAACATCGGGCGGTCTTTGGTGAAAAACGTTCTTATCGTCGATAATGACCTGGGATTTGCATTTTGGCTGGGCCGCATCTTGGACGCGGCCGGGTACGAAACCTTGCCGGCTAAGGGCATCGGTGAGGCACTCGCACTGTTGAGAGAGGTCCCGGTCAGAATCGACGTCCTTATGGTGCTCTGCAGCTTGCCAGGGGCAAATGTATTCGCAGCCGAACTTCGTGGTTCGCAACGAGGCCTTCTGAAAACGATCGCCCTCATCGACCAAGACGACGAGCGCAGCGAATCGATGGCCGCATGGGATGGTTGGCAAATCAAACCGAAACTCCCCGATGGCATTGCTCGAAAGATATTTCTGTCATTGGTCCAGAGCATCCTCACAAACGGTGCTGCCGTTCCCACGACCTGACAGGTTATTGACGGCGTCCAGCCCGCCGGCGTTTTGTGTTTCACTTCAAGTACTGCGGCCTTGCAGCGACTGTTGCCATGAGGCGGGCACCGTAGTAGGTTGTCAAGCGCTTTCTAGTACTTCTGGTACTTATTCCATGTCCTGGCTCTTTAAATAAATAACTCCTGCAACTGATCTTGTGTAAGCTAATTTAACGCGAACTAGTAACAGATGCGAAGGTGCCTCCCGAAAGGCAGGATTTTGTCCTGAAGACAGGTTAACAATCCAATGTGTAAAAGCATGAGGCAGGAAATGGACATCAAGCCGAAGTCTCGGCTAAGATTCGGAATGACGTTCTGCAAATAGAAATAGGTCGTTGGAGGCAGAGAAGGAGGCGGCCCTGGCCGCCGAGAAGGGAGCGCACGCCCAACCATCGGGGATACTGCGCTGGTGACTGCGGTCGAACGCTAGTGACGCGTGTGGGCAGGCTCGAGCTCCGCGTGTTACAGGACCGGCAGGGCCGATTCCGTAGTAAAGTGTTCGAGCGCTATCTTTGTACTGAAAAGGCTGGTCGGAGCGCTGACCGAAGTGTATGCGCAAGGAGTGTCCTGGCGCAAGGCGAAGGCCACCAGACGCACTTGGAAACCTGCACTCGAAGGTGAACATGCAATATACAAACAACGGCCCAACTATCCTTGTTGGTGAAGACGAATCAGAGGTCCGTGGAAATCTGGCCATCGCCCTGAAGGCTTTGGGTTACTCTGTCGAACTCGCTCAAGACGGGGATGAAGTGCTCGCCTATTTGCGATCGGGATCCGAAGTCGCCGCTGTACTGCTTGATATCGTGATGCCTAACCGGGACGGCCTTGAAACATTGAGCGAGATCCGCCTCATGGATCCCACCTTGCCTGTAATCATGATATCCGGCTCGTCTTCCACGCTGAATGCCGTTGCCGCGATGAAGGGCGGTGCCGTCGACTTCCTTGATAAGCCTATCTCCCACGAAAGCCTTCGAAAAGCGCTGACCCAGGCACTGGAGATGCGGCGGGCCGCCTATGCTCCACCTGTCCGAACTACCGCAGCCGTCACAAAGGCGTTCTTCGGCACGAACCCTCGCATGAAGGAGATTCAGTCACGGCTAGGTTTGATAGGCTGGTCTGACGCTCCGGTTCTCATTCAAGGAGAAACCGGCAGTGGGAAGGAAATAATCGCGCGCGAATTACACGCTCAGTCGCCCCGCGCCAACCAACCCCTACTCAAGCTGAATTGTGCCGCTCTTCCCCCGGAGCTGGTGGAGAGCGAGTTGTTTGGCTACGAGCGGGGCGCTTTCACGGGTGCATTTCGGACAAAGGCCGGTCTGTTTGAAACCGCTGATGGTGGCACGATTCTGCTGGACGAGATCGGCGACATGGAAATCAGGCTTCAGGCAAAGCTCCTTCAGGTTCTACAGGACCAGGAATTCCAGCGTATTGGCGGCAAGGAAACGATCAAAGTGGATGTTCGCATCATGGCCGCCACGCATCGGAATCTCGAGTGCGCAATCTCAGAACGCACGTTCCGCGAGGATCTCTATTACCGGTTAAACGTCATCAATCTGCACGTGCCCGCGCTCCGCGAGCGCAAGGAAGATATTGTTGCCATCGCTCAATTCCTCATGCAGAAGCATTCCGCAAAAGACGTTCCCCCTCCTGGGCTCACGCATGAGCTGAAGCATACGATGATAAACTACCGCTGGCCCGGCAATGTGCGGGAACTGGAGAACTTTATCCGCAAGCTCATAATCTTCCGCGACTGCTCGTCGCTCGTGCAGGAACTCGAGGCGAAGGCGGCGCACAAGCTGGTCTCGGCACCGCCGACGGTTGAAGCCAAGCCTGCCGTAAACGTGCCATTAGTCGAAAATCCCCCAGTCCTGGAACAAGTGATCAAGGCCAAGGAACAGGGTGAGACCGATGCAATCCTGGCGGCGCTGCACGCGACGCGCTGGAATCGCAAGCAGGCTGCCGCTCGGCTGAAGATCGGCTACAAAGCCCTGCTGTACAAAATGAAGAAGCTTGGTTTGGAGGACTCGCTGATGCCGGCGGTCACTCACGCGGATGACGCTTCCGGGCTTATCGCTACGACAGCGCATGTGGTAACAGCGCACGTGGATTGAGAGCACCTGAGCACAAGCAGTCCATTACGTGGAGATATCTCTGACTCGGCCGCGGCGACCGTGAGCGGAAAGAATCAGGGCGAGCGAAGCAAAGCCGCTTTAAGCGCGGCGCGGCGTGCGTCGAGGATGCCAACCAGGTCTGCCGTGCCAGCTGTGTGTTATTGATTACCGATCGAAGGACTCGTAGTTACCGTTGGACCCGCGATCGAGCAGCAGATCAACTGACGTGCTGCATACTTGCTCGGGAGAATAGTGCTGAAATTCCGGCGCAATCCGTATGGAAGGCAGCGCATCAATCAAGTGCTGCTTCGGAGTGAAGTAACAATGCCGCATTATGAATCCCGCCTGTGTGGCAATCCTTGCGAAATCTTCAGGACGCAGCCGGTTTTGATACAACAATCTGTTCTGCCAAAACGCCCAGGCTCCATCGGAGTAAGCCAGGTAGTTAATCGCGGTGATGTCTCGGTCGAAGTAGGCGTAATGGTCTCCGCAATTGGCACTATGAATGGCGATGCCGTTGAGCCGCAGCAGGCGGCGTGCCTCGCGCATGAGGCGTGGAATATCCGCGGCGAGGACATGTTCCAGAACGCTGTTCGAGTAAACCACATCGGTGCAACCGTCGGGGAGACCTGTCGAGCCGGCATCGGCTGGGGCGCGGTATTCGATTCGCGCAGCTGCGAGCAAGGTGTTGAGCTTGGTTTCCAGCCGTAACTTCCGGTAATCCCGCCAAACGTCTTCAATAGGCCGATTTGAGGCGGCCGCGATCGCCGGTAGATGCTTTTCCAAACACTGAAGCATTCGGAACGTCCAGTTCGGCCTTACATGGCGGTTCAGATCATAGGTAAGAACGCGTCGGGCCCCGGCGAGCGAAAAACAAAACGGCAGGGTAGGATACCAGCCCGTCCCCACCTCGAAGTAGTCCAACCCTTGGGGGTCGATATTCAAGTTCTTCAGGTGTCGCATGAAGACCAGCCAATCCTGGATGACCTTCATGTCTATGTTCGCCTCAAAATTGGACAACCCACCAATTGTCTTTTGCAGAGCGTCATTGAGAGCAATGCCCCCCGGAATGCCGCTCAAAACCTTTTGGATGATTCCTTTGACCTTCCAATGCATACCTTTTTTGATTGTTCCTATGACCTTCCATGCTGGGCCATCTGCATTTTGAAGAACAGTGTTCTGAATTCAGAAGGCAAAAACAGGCCAGTTTTACAATTGTGAAACAGTCCATCATCGATTTGCAGAACGATATTCTAGATTTTAAACCGAGAATAGTCTGGATGTCCATATTTCTGCGTCATACTTTACACATTGCATAGGTTGGGGGGCCTGGTATTCCAAGGACAAATCCTAAGGGTCAATTCAAGAGTCAAGTGGGGGGCAAGTGCTACTTCTGCATGATCAACACGGCGATGCCCGCGCGTCCGTATCACGTCCTTCAGGGGTGGTGAAAGATGGCGGGGAAGCAAACCTCGCTCACTCATGTTTCATTTAAATTGCGGCGGGAGCTGTCTCGCAGCAATTCCCGGGGGTTCGGAAGTAAGGTCGCCATAGTGCCCTCAAAAGACCGTACTCTTTGCCGGCTGGGTACCCTCTTGATGCATCAGTCCACGCTGAGTCCGAACATAGCGGCTATCCGCTGAGTCTTCTCCGAAATGCCTGAATAAACGACGCGTATTCGGCAAGCCAAAGTAGGTCAATCGCACCCTGTTTGTTCGCCACTTGGTACGGCGTCCGCACCAATTCGGCGCTGAGCCCAAGGGGCTGTACGACAATCAACGGTCAAGTCGTGGGAACAGTGTACGGTTTGTGAGGATGCTGTGGCCCACGACAAGATACCTTTTCAGGCAATCGCAATCGGGGAGTTTCATGCCACGCCGATAAGTGCGGCATGACTTGCTGGGGAGGGAGGACTACACATCAACTTCATGCCTCGTTTCACTCCAATACGGGGTGCCCAGCCCAGCAGTTCGCGTGCTGCGGAGCAGTCGAAGGTCTCAATTCCCCGAATCGAGGAAACCCGATAACGGGACAAAGGGACGGAGCGCCGGAGAAGCCTCCCCAAGGCGCCTATCCCGATCCCCGCGGCGTAGAAAGCGGGCCTCGGAACATAAACTACTCGAATCTTTTGTCCGTGGCGCTCACGGCAGTGGTCAATGTACTGCCGTTGGGTGAGGCGCTCGCGGTCGACAAGCTGGAAAGTCTTACCGCAAACCCCGTCCCGTTGGGCGGCCAGCACCAGCGCATCCACCACGTCGTCGATATACACCAGTGGCAGGAGAATGTTCCCCGTACCGACGACTACCCATCGCCCCGCGAGGGCGATGGTGCCGTAAGGCGGGAGCATTTCGGCGCCAGGCCCGAAGATTTGCCCTGGGCGCACAATCGTAGCCTGAAGACCTTTCCCGATGGCATCCAAAACGATCCGCTCGGCCCGCAACTTGCTCTCCGTGTACGCACCTCGCCATTCCGGATGCGGCTCCATAGGAGACTCTTCAGTCATTGGCGCTCCGCGGTGGCCGGCGTAATCCAGAACGGTAATCGAACTGACATGTACCAACCTGCGGATCCCGTACTTCAAGGCGGCATCGACTACATTCTGAGTTCCCACGACGGTCGCGCTGTGGAAGTCAGCGATTCCCCCCTTCATTGCCGCGCCCACGTGATATACAGTGCTTACTCCTTCGACCGCGCGGTGCACGATTTCCGGATCACCCAGGTCGCCATAGACTACTTGAAGATCCGAGTCCGTATCCCAACCTGGGATGGGTCTCCGGGAAAGAACGCGGATCCTCTTGCCTGATTCGCGCAGGCGGTTGATGAGCGCGCGCCCTATGAAGCCGCCTGCGCCCGTGACGAGAACGGAGGCCGTGCCAGGGGAGCGCGAAGGCGCGAAAAAGCGCTGCCAGTCAGCATCCGCTCTCGCAGCCGCTGGTTGCAGCACCTCAATAATACGCCTGGCTTCACCCGGGCTAACCGGTGGCGCTAAACCGGCTGCAACAGACCTGTAGAACTCGCACACACTCCGGTGAATTCCAGGAGAAGGAACCAGCTTACCCGTGGCGAACCGGAAGGTGTTTCGCGTTACTGCGGCCAGAGTGGCAACCGAGGTGCTGACCGCGCCCAGGATGATCTGCACGGGCTTCGGCGCTGAATACGCCTTGCGTACCGTGCAACACTGCAGAAAACAATCCACCTGCATCACGCCAAGGGTCCCGTGTACGATCAACAGATTCTGCATGGGGCGCTCGTTCCACGAAAGATACATGTGACCGGTACCGTTTTCGCAATTAACCGTCGCGCGCCACTCGTCAAATAAGAGTTTTACGTCACGCCCGGTAGAGGCGTAGCGAATGTCCGCCGAACGGACAGGGCCGAGAAAGGCTTCGAGCAAATAAAGGCCGTGCACACCGATGTCCTGGAGCGGATAGGCGCCATTGCGGTAAGGGGGAGGCAAAGGGCCGCCTGTGTACGGCGGGTAGTCCGAACTCCGCAAAAAATCGACCGCCAGCACCTTCCCCACTTCGCCTTCGCGGACGCGCTGCAATGCCTCAAGAACAATCGGGTCCATCCGGGCGGAATGATTGACAGTAAGGGTGCGGCCGTTGCGACGAGCGGCGGTTATCATGCGATCGCATTCCTCAACGGTATTCGCCATGGGTTTCTCGACCATGACATGGCAACCCATTTCAAGAGCCCGCACCGCAAGATCGCAATGAAGACCTGGCGGGGTGAGGACGTGGATCATATCGGGTGAAGCGGCGCGCATCTCTTCCAGGGAGCCGCAAGCGGCAGGAATATGGAACCGCCCGGCAACTTCACGTGCGCGTTGAAGGTCCACGTCCGCGATAGCTACCACCTCGGCGAAATCGAGGCTTTGGACCGCACGTATGTGATAGGCGCTCACGTAGCCCGCGCCGGCTATCCCAGCGCGAAGTTTTCTTGCAGGTAACAGTTCTGTCATGTTTTTTCTATTGTGTCGAGCCGATTTTGTACCACCCGCAGAACTTCATCCACACGTGCGTCCCAACTCATGCCGGCTACGGCGGCCATGCGCCGCTGCGCGTCTGCCGGCGAATCTGAAGCTAGCGCATGCTCAATGGCTGCCATGAATTCCTCCCGGCTACCGGCGATGCGCACGCAGTCGCCAAAGCGGAGGGTTTCCGGGATGGGCACCCCCACCACGGGCTTGCCGGTTGCCAGATACTCCCGCAACTTCAGGGGGTTTGAATTCAGAACCTGCCTCGTACGTTTATACGGAATGACGGCGACATCAAACGCTCGCGCCCATCGGGCCAGAGTCCCATACGGCTTGGGACCGGTGAAGACGACGTTTGCCAGGTGCTTCACACAGGCGTTGTCCACCGCAAGGCGGCCGATCATAAGAAATGTCCACTGCGGACGAGACGCTGCCAGGTACGCGATCAGTTCGAGATCGATCCAGGCTTCGATGAGCCCAAAGAATCCGATAACCGGATGCCGCAGCTTTGCCGCCGCCTCCGCCATGGTGTACAACGGGTCAGAAGCTTGCGCAAACAGCTCGACATCCACACCGTGGGGCGAATAGTGAGTCTGCGGGTTGAGCCGTTTCTTGGCCTCGACGAGAGTGGGAGAAGCTACGAAGACTTGATCCGCGCGCCGGGTCAGGTTTTCGTCCATCCGAGCGACTTCTTCTGAATCGACGTCGGGCAGTGCTGCATAATCATCGATGCAATAGTAGACGATTAGTTTTTCTCCAAACGAACCAGCCAAAGGTCCCGGATGGGGCACTACAAACCAGGAAATCAGGTCCCGGAAGCCCAACCGCCGAACGGCCCGCTTCACAAGAAAGCGTCCTAACAACCGATTCAGGAGATTGACAAGCGGCAGTCTGCGAAACGGTATCTGAGGAGTGCTTATACTCCACATCCGCGGGCCAATTGGCTGTGGCACGCGAAATGCATCGATTATCTTCCGGAAAAGCTTCTGCATATCGCGGCGGCTGGTAGTCGGTGCGCGGAGCCCAGGTGAGTCGATATAGAGCAGCGGCATCCGAGCGGCAAGCCGCTCCGCAACGTGATGACTGCTGGTGCGGTTTTCGGCCGCCCAATCGTTCCCGAAATAGATGATCGACAACCCGTGTTGGGGCATTTTTGGTGATTTTTGGGGAATGCCGACGACCGCGGATGGAGTGTTCTTTCCGAACGGCAACGGCAACTCACTACCCCAGCGAGGAAGAGCAATCCAGTATCCGTTTGGTTTGCGGTGTGCAGTTAGCTCGATTGCAGTGACGGGCAACCGGTCAACTGTATTCGTGGGATGAAACATGACCTCTGCGTCCTTCCGCAATCATCTACGTGAGCACCTGAAACGGAATAGCCACCGAACGCTGTTGCGGATTGTGATAGGCGCGGAGAGCATCGAGCTTACGGGAGCGGCTATCCTGCAGCGCGCGGTGGAGTTGGCGCGACGCTATCAAGACGCACCCGAGGCTGGGGTGGTGGTGCTGCTGCTGCCGCATTCCGTGGAGTTGTTTCTGCTGCACCTGGGGCTGATTCTCGAGGGCAGGATTCCGGCCATCCTGGCTTGGCCTACGAGCCGCGTCGATTCCCAGAAGTATCAGCGAAACTTGTTACATCAGTTGCGCAACCTGCCGGCCAGCCAGTTGATCACTCTTCCCCGGCTGGCGCAAAACATGGAACTGGCGCTGTCCTATAAGGTGACGGCCTGCCCGATTGAGAGCGCCGTTACATTTGAAAAAACGTTCGCGATTCCCCCGGAGATCGAAGCGTCAACCGGCACGGAGAAACATCTGCCCGAGCAAGTCGCACCGGAAGGTAGCGTGTTTCTTCAGTTTTCCGGGGGTACGACCGGAGCGCAAAAGGCGGTGGTAGTTACGGCAGAAATGCTGGTCGCGCAGTTAAGCCGATTGCGGGAATGCCTGGCTTTCACGGCGGAAGACCGTGTGGCCTCGTGGCTGCCGATGTATCACGACATGGGGCTGGTGGGATGCCTGTGGTTTCCCCTGTTGTCTGGCGCCCCTTCTCTCCAGTTCAGCGCCACGGATTGGCTGCTCAATCCAGAGTCAATCTTCGATCACATGGAGAAATTCCGTGCGACTTTCTGCTGGCTGCCTAATTTCGCATTCTCCTATTTGGCTGCACAGAAGGGGCGAATGAAGGGGACTTACTCCTTGGGACATGTTCGCGGGTGGATCAGTTGCTCCGAGCCGGTTCGGCAGGCCTCGATGGACAGCTTCGTTGAGGCATTTGCCGAATGGGGAGTTACCAGGGAAAGCCTGCAAGCGAGCTACGCCATGGCAGAAAACGTTTTTGCCGTGACGCAGACGGCGCTCGGGGAAGCGCCGCCGGTATTTGCCAGAAGCGCGCTGCAGTTTCACCGGACGGCGGCTGTTTCGCCGTTGGCCTTCGACCTGCTTGATGCGGTGTATGTCTCGAGCGGCAAGCCTCTGGCAGGCGTGGAACTTCGAATTACCGCCGGAGAAGAAGAGCTTGCCGAGGCACAACCGGGCGAGATCCTGATCCGGACGGAGTCGTTGTTTTCGGGATACTGGGGCAACGAAGGATTCGTCAAGAACGCGCGCTCCGCGGATGGATGGTATTCCACGGGCGACTACGGCTTTCTGGCGGCAGGCGATCTATACGTCATTGGCCGCTTGAAAGACATCGTGATCGTCGGAGGGCAGAACGTTTTTCCGGAAGACGTTGAAGCGGTGGTCAACGGTCTGGATGGAATCTATCCGGGACGGGTGGTGGCGTTCGGAGTGGAAGACAACGAGCTTGGAACCGAAGCACTGACCGTGATTGCCGAGCTGCGAGGCGAATACCGCCGGGAACACGCCCGACTGGTGCAGCGCGATATTCAGAAACTGGTCCTTTCCGCGATAGGCATCGCGCCGCGCTACGTTTTCGCGGTTCCCGAGCGATGGATTGTCAAAAGCACCGCTGGGAAAATCTCGCGGGGCGAAACTCATGTTCGATTTCTTCAGGAGAAGGAAAACCTGGTCCGGGGCATTCTCCATACTGGGTGCAACTAACCTTATGCGCGATCGAAACACTATCCGCCTGGCTGCCCACGAAGTGGTCTGCGACATGGTTGGCGCCGCAGTATCAGACGACGAACCCCTCATCTCCTCCGGCCGTATCGATTCGCTTTCGATTCTAAAGCTGATCAGCGGCCTGGAAAGGAGGCTGAAGGTGTCCATCCCACCGGCGAATCTTCAACCCGATGATTTCGAAACCATCGAATGGATTGTCGATACCGTGGAACGGGCTGCCATTTCCCAATGAAAGCTCCCCTGATTGCCACCGGTGTATTGGTGAGTACCCTGCTCCTGACTTCGGCGCTTCTCTGGATCGATCCGTTCGGCGGCATCAGCTCGATCCTCGACGCTGCTTTCGGCGCGGCGCCAAAATGGACGCAGGTCACGAATCTGGTTCGCGATCCCCGCACCCAGGACATCTATCATAGTGAACATCCCCTGACGAGCTTCCAGCGGGCCGCCGAATACTGGCGCACGCAGCCGGGAAAGCGACGGGTAGTGCTGATCGGCAACTCGCAGATGTTTTCCCTTAGTCTCGCCTCGGGGGAGCTCCCCCAAGCCGCGCCGGAGCCCACCTACCCGGACCTTGTGATGGCTCTCCTGCAGCCGGAGTCCGTCCCGACTTATCGTCTAGCGGCTCCTGGTCTGAGCTATAGCGAAGCACTGTGCGAGATCGACTACCTCTTAAGTCGTCCCGATCTGCGACCGTCGTTAATCGTACTCCAAATGAACTACCAGGCCTTTTGGAATAGCGGGATTCGCGAGTCTCTTCTCGAACTCCTTGACGAACCCGAATTCCATCAGCAAGCGAGAAAACTTGCCCGGTCCGGTAAACCGTACGCGGATGACTTCGCCTCCGCCGTGACAAACTACGAGGAGCGAGAGACCCGGCCAGGGTCGCCAAGCCCGATGCAACAGGCGGGTTTCGGTTTCGGCCTGGAGAATCTCACGCGCCGGCAGCTCTCAGCGGTCGAAGTATACCGGCGGCGCCATCAGGCCAAGGATTCGTTTGAAGAGATGATCTATAGGGCGCGTACCTACTTCCTTCGAATCAAACCGAGCAACGCCCGTTCCATCTCGGGCCCGCAGCTTAGTCGCAGCCAAGCGGCCGTGGAAGAGATCGCGGAGTCCTGCCGTGCTGCCGGTGTCCGGCTGGCGATCTTCAAAGCGCCCGTCAATCCCTCCGTCTCGCTGTATCGCTCTCCCGAGGATAAGTCGCGATACGACGGGTTCGTCCGCACAATAGCCGAACGTTACCGCCTTCCGGTGGCCGATCTGGAATCCTCGGTCACGGGCAGATTCTGGGGCCGCCAACTGAACGGTCCGGATCCATTGCACATGGGGCGCGCCGGCCACGCCGTGGTTGCCCGCAAGGTGGCTGCTTTTATACGGGATGTTTTGGGGGAATATTAACCGTGCAGTTTAACTCCTATTCATATTTCGTCCTGTTATTTGTCGCCGTCGGTATATTCTGGATGGTCCCGATCGGCCTGCGACGGTGGTATGTGCTGGTGTTGAGTGTCGCCTTCTATGCCTCGTGGACGTGGACGTTTGCGCTGTTGCCGTTCCTGATTTGCGCCGTCGTCTTCCTCTGCGCGCGGAGAATGATTGCGAGCCCGCGGAATGCGCGCACGGCCATGTGGAGCGGTACGATTTTCGTCTTGTCAATACTCGTCTTTTTCAAATACCGGCAGTTTCTCATCGACAATGTCAACGGGATGCTCCAGATGTTGGGGCAATCACCGGTCCGGGCGATCGTTGTGCTCGGGCTTCCGCTCGGAATATCTTTCTACTCATTTGAGGCGATCAGTTACCTGATTGATACCCGGCAGGGGCGCGTGAAGAAGGTGAGTTTCCAGGATCTATGCATCTTTGTCACTTTCTGGCCGCACCTGATCGCGGGGCCGATCGTCCGAGTTCGGGAACTGGTTCCGCAGCTCGGGTTCAAAAAGCAGTTTGACGTGAACATGTTGATTCAGGGGCTCGACCGGATCGTTTTGGGGCTGGTGCAGAAGAATTTGATTGCGAACAATCTCGCTCCGTGGGTGGATATGGGCTTTCTTGCCCAGGCGGCGGGCGCCAACACGACGGTCGACAACTGGTTCTTCGCTTTTGCGTTCGGTCTGCAAATCTATTTTGACTTCGCATCCTACTCAAACATGGCGATCGGCGCTGCGTGCCTGATCGGAATTACGTTGCCGGAAAACTTCAATTTTCCGTATCACGCCGGCAGCCCGGCAGAGTTCTGGTCACGCTGGCACATGACACTTTCGCGGTGGATCCGGGACTATCTGTTCTTTCCAGTCACCGCCAAGTTCCAGGGCGCCCGGGCGGCTCTCTATCTCAGCCTCGTCGGAACGATGGCGCTAGTGGGGCTGTGGCACGGAGCGGGATGGGGTTTTGTGCTCTGGGGTGCCCTGCACGGCGTTTACCTGGTGCTCTTTCGTATTTGGGAACAACTGGGCCGGAGCTTCCCCGCTCTGCATGCCTCGCGCATCTCCTCCGTGGTCTTGCGCATTGTCACGGTGCTGGCGGTAATGGCGGCGTGGATTCCTTTCCGTGCCGCGACTCTGCATCAGTCGCTGGTCATGTTGTGGAGCCTTGTGGTGCCGCACGGGCTGCGCCCTTCGTATTCGATCAATTTCTACCTCATTACCATGCTCGTGATGTTGTTTGCGACGGTGGAACCCATGCTTGCCGGATGGCTGCGCGCGCTCGAGAGGCGCATTGCCGCGCCGGCCAACGTTTTTCTACTTCGTCCCGCGATGTACGCGTGCGGACTACTTTTGTTCCTGACCTTCGACGACCGGGACGCGCAGTTTATTTATTTCCAGTTCTAACTTGAAGAGACCTAGATGGCGCGCCCAAGCTCTCTACAGCTCGTTATAGCTGATCAATCGAGCGTCAAGGCCCGAAGCGGTCAGCCAATCTGATTCCAGAACGGCAATTTCTTCCGCGGCGTAGGGAGCACCCGGATGCACCATCAGTTCGACGCTCCGATAGGAAAGCGCTCTTCGGCCAAACTCGGTTTGGTACGAAAGCAGTTCCGTGAACCCATCGGTCGTGCGAGTTGCGTAGAAGTTGCGCAGCGCCCAGTTGTAGGCCATCTTCTTTCGAGCGAGTGTGAAGCTAACCGGTTGCTGGGGAGTGTAGATGTTTTTCGAGATCCGCACCTTCCGGATCCCGTATCGCTTCTGCAAGGCTTTTATGACTGGTAGGAGTTGAGGATTGGTGTGAACATGATGATGGGAATCGAAATGGCTGAGTTCAATTCCTGCGGAACCGAGCAGATCGACTTGGGCGCATAGTTCCTGATATGTGGCTGAAAGCAGTTTAGGTCCGAACCGTTCTTTTTGGAGGCTTCGCGACATAAAGCCGTTGGCACCAGTCAGACGGGCCGCGTCAAGGCCCGATGTCACGGGCTCGAACTGGGTCAGGTTGAGGTGGGCGCCGAACGAACAGCGTGGAAAGTGCGTAATCTTTGACGCGGCGTGTCTAAACGCTGGTCCGTTTGCCATCACTGTGGCAGACGTGACCCGCCGCCGCGCCATCAGATCGAAAATAGAGTCGTTGACCACTTCGCTGATTCCCAAATCGTCGGCGTTGATGATAACTCGCGCACTGGTCATACGTGGGCAGCCGCCTGTGCCGCTTCCTCCAATACTTCTTTGGCGACCTGATCCCAGGAGCGCGATCGTCCCCAGTTCGAGATCGCAGCGTGATCCCACGCGCGCGTCAGCGCCTCGCGCAACGCCGCTCTCAGCGATGGAGTGTCATCCACCGGTACCACAGTTCCAAACTGGCCTGAAGGCAGCATCTGCCTTACGGCGCCTACGTCGGTGGCGACCACAGGCGTTCCACAGGCGAGTGCCTCGTTCACCACATTCGGCCATCCTTCGCTGGCACTGGCCAGGCAGAATACACCGGCCGCAGACATCAGTTCGGCAAGTGTGTTTTGTGATGCCATGCCAACGAACCTCACCTTGTCCTCCAACCCAAGCTCTGTGACGCGCATGCGTAACGTGGCCGCATATTGTCCCGACCGGCCCACACCCCCTGCAATCAGGAGGTAAGCGGGCAGTCCCTCGTCAACCAAGCTACGCAAGGCCTCAACGACGCGGTGATGTCCCTTGAGTCGCGCGAGGTCGCCGGCGGAGAGAACCACGAGGGCATCTTTCGGAATATCGTGGATGCGGCGGCACGCCTCGTGATCTCGCCGGAAGAATATGTCGTTGTTGATGCCATTCGGTACGGTCTTGACCGCGGATGGATCCGCCCCGAGCGCAACGGCCAAGGCTCGCAACCCGTCGGACACCGTGATCACGCGCTCCGCCCGCCGTAGAGCCCATGCCATCCAGACCCTCTTCAGCCGGTGACGCTGGTAGCGTAATTCGCTTCCGCGCATCGTGATCATGACTGGTATATCAAGAGTCCTTCCGAGGAGGGCCGCCGCAATGCCCTCGGGGTGAGTAAAGTGAGCATCGATGAGGTCGACCGCGTGATTCAGACGAAGCCGCGCCACCGGCAAAAGTAGGCGGAGATACAGGAAGAAGGCGTTCAACCAGCCGCCGAGCGGAGGATATAGCCATCGCACGTGGAACACCCTTATACCGTGATCTGTGCGCGATTTCGGGATTGTGAAGCTGGCAAGAAGGCGTCCTTCCGGGTTCGCGTAGTCAAGTACCGCGACCGGCGCAATGACCGTAAGATCCGCCCCAGTTGCAATGCTTTGGAGCCGGGCGTGGACAAAAAGCCCCTTGCCAGGTTCCACCGGGTTCGGGTATTCCGTACTCAAACTGAGGATCTTCAGTCGCCTGCTTCTGTAGCCCTGGAGTTCCACAGTGTTTGAATCCATCGCGTCAGTCTTCGCCATGGTCAACGCTTCAGTCCGCAATTTCGCGCCATTCTGCACGTTCGAGTGTGCATTTTTCATTCTTGGCCCGAGCCTGATTCTTGATTCGCAACTCGCGGAGCGGTTTCAGCGACAGAGAAGGAACCGGCGGCAGATCTGAAGTCAAGAACTCCAGCCGAGGCGACCGCAACCGCTTCCAGTCCTTTCACCGTTGCCCCGTCTTTGTGCACGGCATACGTGCCCGGCTCTAGGCCGGCAATTAAGTACTGGCCAGTTCCGGAGTGCGTGCTTGAGAAACTGACCGACGAATACGTCGCGGAATTGAACGTTCCGTCTCCCACCGCGATCGTGCCCCGTGGGAAGATGGCGACCTTCGGGGCGCTCCCTGCGATCTGAACTCCCACGTGGCTGGAATCCGTAGAAAGAGGAGTCGTATCTGGAAGCGATCCGCTGTTAGGACCAGTGAACAGGACAGTCAGCCCATTGAATGTGGTGGCGGGTGAAGAGTCCGTGACCTCGGCTCGCCAGTTGATCGGCCGGCAACCGTTGACCGTGAGGTTGCGCACAATGTTGATTTGCGGAGATGCCGGCAGCAACGTTTTGATGAAAATCTTGGAAGAGCCAACCGTGCTCTCAATCGTGCTAGCCCTCAAACGAGGAGTGCTCGCGGCGGACAACTGCCACCGGAGTTGTTTGATGTGGCTGGCACGGGTGGACTGAACTCTGTCCCAAACGACATAGGTGCCGTTACCTAATGCCGCAAAGGCGCGAAAGAAATACTGTAATGTACGGTTGGCTGGGATCTGTGCGTGGTCGTAGGATGTTGAGAAATCATTTTCTGTGAACGCGAAGTGTGACGTCAGTTTCTGAATGGGCGGCCTGTAAATACCAAATCCCAGCTGGCATCCGTCATAGGATGCGTCTTGATTAAAGCACTTACCGCCAGCAGCCGAGCCGCCGTCCCAGAAATACAACGTGCTCTGCATCGCGCTGTTTTGGGCGATATTCTCCGGAGTGCCGGTCGTGCCATCACCGGTACTTCCCTTCCACCATCCCGACGCGACTAGCAGATAGTCGGCTCCGCGCGTGAGGTCAATATGCCCTGCATGCTTTGGAGTGATCGGCGTATAGTGTGCGTCTGCAGCGTTTACAAATGCGTAATCTCCCGTATCGCTCCAATCCGACCGCCAAAACACCTGCGCTTCGCCACCGTCTGAGAAATGGAAAGGGGGTTGCGCGGCTCGATAGTCAACGGCAGTGCGACTGCACTTGAAAAACATGAAGCGGTCCTGGACGGTTGGTTGAATAACGGGACCTACTTCGGGTGGATATTTCCCCATATGCTGGTACAGCCACTGCGCCCAACCGCCTTCTGTTGTTCCTTCCAACGAGTACGAGAGCATTAGTGCCTCGCTGAGCGTCATCACTCCGTACCAGGAGCCGGGCCACTGACCCAGCGGTGGAACGTGCCAACGATCTGGTTTGAGCGAATAGATAAGGTCCGTGGTCCATCGGCGACCGTAATCCCGCGTGGCGAGCATCTCGATTCCCGTTGCCGTCTTCAAAAGCAACATATACTTGAGGTGGCGTGATATGTCGTTTCCGCCGTAGTTGTATCCGAGGATAGCCAAGCCACCGTAGAAATAGCCGCTCGAATCCTCTGCCGCTTTTGCGGTCGTGCTGGGTGGATTGAAGAACTTCGGGTCGAAGTGGGAGTTCCAGTTGTTCGCAGCCCAATCAATCAGCGTCCGGGCATTTGAATTGTCCCCATAGGTTGCATATCCGCTGGCGGCCGAAGCCGTTACGTGAGCCTCCCAATAGTTGCTCCGCGGGTCTGTGGTGGAAAATGCGTGGGCTTGAGTCCACGCGTTCCATAAGTTTAGCGTCGCAGCGGTTGCGTCCTTTTGTTGAGGGCTCAACAAATCGTAAAACCAGTCATAGGCGATGGCCACGCCCAGAGTGGCGCCCATACTCCCTCGTCCGCTGTCCTGCGAGACCGGAGAGATCATGCCGGCAGCACCCAGAGTATTGATCCAATCGAGCAGCGCGAGCGCTTTGGTTGCGTATTTCGAGTCGCCCGTGACCTTGTACACGAGCCCGCATTGAAGGAGAGCATCGTACCAGCCGGAGCCGGTTTGTCCGTAGGCGAGGAAGCCCGGGTTGTTCTCTCCCTCGGCCATGAAAAACGTCAAGGTCTGCTCCGCGAATGAGCCGAAGGATGTTGAGTCGACGGGGATGCTAAATTTGTTCGCGCCTTTGGCGGTCGCCGTCCAACCATTGGTGGCTGGGTTGTTGTCTATGGGCAGCCACGCGCCAGACGCGCCAGCCAAATAAACTCTGGTCGCGGTCCCGTGCCATGGAAGGGGTTGGTTCGTCGTAAACACCACCGGGTTCGCATTGGTGGCCGAGACGATCGTCAGCTTCGGGATGCGTCGGGCCAGTATATCGTCTGCGGAGGCCTTGATGGCGACCCAGTCCGGATCCGAGACGGCTTTCTTGGCCTTCATATCAGCGATCATTTGGCTGGTCAGCCAGATGCGCGGATGAGGAGCGACTGATTGAGCCGCCCTCGCGATGACGGACAGGGCCAAGAGGAAGAGAATTGATGTTTTCAGCACGTATCCGCAACTGAAGCCTAAGGGTTGCCGATATTTCGTCATCCCTGAGGGCGTGGCGCCGGTTGTGGGGTCCAGATAAACGTCGTGCGAATCCCGGTTTGCTCCAACTGGTACTGGCGCCCGTCAAGAATGTACCGTTTGGCGCCAACTCGAGCCGCGGTGTATTGCACTACAAAAGAACAATTCCGGCTGATCCGCCTGCCTACGGTCTGCGAGACCAGCCAGGTGTTGGTCCCGGGGACGCCCCGATAGATCGCGACAAGTTGAGAAAAGGAGCTATTGGTCCACCACGGACTACCCGGTCGAGCGTAATGCCAGGTTCCCGTAAGACCGCTCGTATGTTCCAGGGTTGCCAACGTCACCGCATACGGGTCGTCAAGTCCGCGTTCGTAGGCGATCAGAGCGGTATGACTGAAAGTTTTGAAACCCACGCCCGCCGAATATCGGTTATTTAGGTGCCGGTCACTTCCCAGGGTCTCGGAGCCAAGCCCCAATGATGCTTGCATGAACCACCGGCGACTCATCGTTCGGCTGATTGAACCGGAGAACGAGTTGGTGGTGAGGTTGGTGGCGCCGAGGAACTCGCTGCGAACCATATTCGCGGATACGCCGACTTGGGTCCGGGGAGAGAGTGAATAGGTTGCGTTAATTCCTGCGGCGGTCGAATTCACCTTCGGATAAATAAAGCCCGCAGGATCAGACGGGTCTTTCAGGTGTCGCACGAACATCCCTCCAGCGATGAAACTGACCGACAGGCGCGGCGAACGGGCATATGTGAGCGTCGCCTGTGCGCCGGCGTTTGCGGTTCGCTGGCCAAACAGAAAGGTCTGAATGCCGCCATCCGGATGAAGCGAACCATAGGCGGTATTGTTCAACTGCGGATCGGAGGATTTTCCCTGGATAATGGACCCCGCGAGGTCGTCGAACGTGATGGCGGTTGAAGCGATCTGAGTAAGAGTGGACTCGGCAAAGAGCGCTTCATCGAAGTTCATTATCTGCGCTGATCCGGAAAAATTCATCGTCCATTTGCTAGCTAGGTTGCGGCTGTAAATAAAGGAGAGTGCGTCGCCCCACGTGCGCGTTTTCAGGTCCCCAAATCGGTTTCCGTATGTCGGCAAAACCCGCAAATTCATGAAAGACTTGGCGCTAATCCTCGTCCACTTGATGGTTGCCGCGCTAGTCACTGAGGTCCCGGACCCGAGAAACACATCGCCGTAGGTGGCAACCCCGTTTGGCACCGACTGCGTGAAGTAGGTCTCCGAGAACGAGATTCCCTCAACCTGCAGTCCCCGGTCCGCGGTCTGCGCGTTCGCGTGCGGGCCGACCCACAACGTTAGAACGATTGCGGGCAAGAGCAGGCCGGTGGATGCTGTACTCGTCGTACCGCGGCCAATACGCTTGCGTACAAGATCTCGCGTGGGATAAAGCATCAGGTGAAGGCACTTGAACATCGCTCCATGCGTTATGCAATTTCAGCGCCAGGTTCGAAGCCCTCTTACTCGTATGATATTTAGCGGGTTGCCTCCTTTTACGGCACATTGTCCCCTTTTCTTTCCGACATTCCTTACGCCCAGCTTCTTCAATCCCGTCTTCCCACGCCTTCCGCGCCTGGTATTGTACGTGCTTCGTTGATCCTTCCATTAGCGCGTTACATCGCTGGCTTGGCAGTGGAACAGGATCCGATTTCGATTCGAAGAGCAGAAGAATGTGCGGCATAGCTGGGCTGTATAACTACGGGGGATCCGAGCGCGATGAACGGCCAGACCTTTGTCGTGTGCGCGACACGATGGCTCACCGGGGGCCGGACGCTTCTGGACTGTATCAGAGCCCAGATCGCCGTGTCGTACTAGGACACCGCCGGCTGAGTATTGTCGACCTGAGCGATGCCGGCCGCCAGCCGATGTCCAATGAGGACGGCAGCATTTGGATTACGTTTAACGGAGAAATCTATAATCACCAGCAACACCGTGCCCCGCTGCTCGCCATGGGGCATCAATTCCGTTCGCATACCGACACCGAGTGCATCATTCACCTCTACGAGGAGTTCGGCGTCGATTGCATCTCCCGCCTGGATGGAATGTTCGCGTTTGCGCTGTGGGACCAGAACAGGCGGACGATGCTCCTGGCGCGAGATCGACTCGGGAAAAAGCCGGTTTACTACACAATTTCGGGGGGCAAGCTTCTCTTTGCCTCGGAAATCAAAGCGCTTTTACAGTATCCCGGCATCGCCCGCGATGTTGATGTAGAAGCCTTGGGCCATTTTCTTACGTTTTCGAATGCGCCTGCCCCCTTCACTCTCTTCCGTAACATTCGGAAACTTGCCGCCGCGCACGTGATGATCTGCGATGCCGCAGGCAACATCAAGACAGAGCGGTACTGGTCGCCGTTAGATGGATCGGGTTGGGGAAAAGAGGTTCGCGAGGACGAAAGCGCCGAGCGGGTGCGTGAATTGCTTACGAGGGCCGTCGAAAAACGGCTCATGAGCGACGTGCCGGTCGGCGCCTTTCTGAGCGGCGGAATCGACTCCAGCACCAACGTGGCGCTGATGAGCCGGCTGGTTTCCGAACCCCTGCGCACATTCTCGATTGGATTTGAGGGATTCGGCGAAGCCGAGAACTTTCACGACCTGCCGTATGCCCACCGGATTGCTCGCGAGTTTGGCTGCAATCATCAGGACGTCACCCTCACGGCGGACCACTGCCGCAAGAGCCTCCCTGAATTGATCTATCACCAGGACGAACCGATCGGCGATCCCGCGTGCCTGCCGATGCATTTTGTCTCTCAGGCAGCCAAACAGCACGGTGTCACCGTGGTTCTTGTCGGTGAAGGCAGTGACGAGGTATTTGGCGGTTATGGTGATTTCGTCTCCACACTCGCGACACACGCCGGCCGTTGGACGCCTTTGTTGAGGCTGCCTCACTTGCTTAGGCAGGCCCTGTACTCCGTGGCGCGCACGACTGGGTCTTCGAATGGCCGGCTGGATGTCCTGCGCCGTGCAGCCAGGGACGAGCCGTTCTATTGGGGGCTCGATGTGGTTTTTTGGGATACCGAAAAAGAGTCCTTGCTCCGGCCCAGTGCGCGATCGATCTTCGGGTCAGGCAGCGCGCCACTGGTCCAAGGTTATTACCGGGAAATCTGTGAGCGTCAACCCGCGGCCGACTTCCTGCAACAGATGTCATATGTGGAACTCTGCAACCGGCTTCCGGAACTCCTGCTTATGAGGGTCGATAAATTCTCCATGGCCCACTCCCTCGAGGCTCGTGCTCCGTTTCTGGATCACGAACTGGTCTCCTACGCGCTCAGCCTTCCGCAAAACTCGAAAATTCAGGGGCAAACCACCAAGCATGTGCTCAAGCAAGCGGTCACGGGTATTCTCCCCGATGAGATCATCAACCGCAAAAAGCAGGGATTCCGGGTTCCTCTCCCGGAATGGCTCCGCGGACCGCTGTCCGGCTGGGCGGAAGAACGTTTGTTCTCGCCGGCCGCCCGGCGGTTGGACTTCTTCGACTTCGGTCACATTGGCCAGTTGTGGCAAGGCCACAAGAATGGGTTACGCGACAATAGCTTCGACCTCTGGTGTCTGATCAATCTCTTTTCCTGGTATGAGTGCTGGTTCAACTAAGAACATCATATTCGTCGTAGATGGCCTCGGTCTTAGTGGAAAGACGAGGACCATGGCATTTGTGGCCACGCATCTGGATCCACGCCGTTTTCGCAGTATCGTGTGCACGTTTGCTAATGAAACCAGCATCCTGGAGGAGCAACTCAAAGCTGGCGGAATCCCCATCCACCACATCGCCTGTCGCGACGGGATCGATGGCATGGCGCCATTTCGTCTCGCTAAACTGATGCATTCGTTTGGCTGCGACGTGGTGCAGTGCTACAACCCCCGGCCGATACTGTATGGCGGACTGGCGGCCAAACTCGCCGGCGTGCGCGGCACGGTCGGGTTTCTCAGCGCGTTCGCCTGCCAAATGCCTGACCAGACTTACCGCTTCCTGCCGCAGCCCCTCACCACGACGTCTCGCCGCAACATTTACCGAAATCGGATCGCAGCGCGGTTAATGCGCTACCTCGTCACGGTTTCCGCGCCGCTCGGCAAACGATTCTGCGAGTACAACGGGTTGGCACCTGACAAGCTCCGCATTATTCCATATGGCGCCGACCTGAGTGCCGTCGAGAGAGTAACCGTTCAGGAAGCCAACGATTTCCGGCTAGAGCTAGGCTACCACGCCGACGAGATCCTGGTTGGCAGTGTCGGTCGGCTGGTGGAGCAAAAGGATTATCCGACGCAACTCCGTGCATTCGCAAAGGCAGTCGCAGAAGTCCCGAGATTGCGAATGGTGTTAGCCGGCGCCGGCCCTTTGAAAGCAGACCTTCTACGAATGGCGCGTGAATTGAAGATCTCCGGGCAAGTGTCGTTTATCGGTCATTGCGAGCGGGTGCCGGCGTTCTTGCGATGCCTTGACATTTTTGTACTGGCCTCAAGATTTGAACCGTTCGGTGTTGCCCTGTTGGAAGCTAAAGCGGCAGGAGTGGCAATTGTTGCCACACGAGTGAACGAGATCCCGGAAATAGTTTCAGACGGGGAAAGCGGACTACTGTCGCCCGCTGAAGATCCGGAATCGATGTCCCGGCTTTTCGTCTTGCTTGCACGGAACCGTGAGATGCGCGCCACGCTGGGGAAGCAGGCGAGCGCGGAAGCGCGTGCACGGAATAGCCTCGAATCGGTAGTTCGCGGCTACCAGGAGCTCTACCATGCTTCCCTTGCGTAACGACTTTGTTTCCGTTGATTTCCGATGAATAGGAGAAAGTGAGTTTCATGTCAGCCGTTTGTGGTGCTCTAGGCCAAGTGGCTACGTCTGGAGATGCCGGACAAGATTTAGCCTCGATGCTCGCGTCGCTCCAGGCGCGCGGGCCGGACGGCGCCTCCGACTACATAAATCGCGCCAGCCAAATCATGCTTGGATTTCGTTTTTTGAGGTCCGCTCCTGGTGAGACAAGCCCAGCCGTGCTCGCCAATGAGGACCGGACACTGTTCATGGTTTGTGACGGCCATGTATTCAATGACGCCGATCTGCGGCCCGTACTCCGCGGAAAGGGACACACGTACGCGTATGCGCATTCCGTCGAGACGCTGCTGCATCTTTATGAGGAGGAGGGAGTTCTTGGATTCCGCCGTGTGGATGGCCAGTTCGCCGCGGCGCTCTGGGATAATCGCCGAAAACAGCTCGTTCTCCTGCGTGATTTCCTGGGTGTTCGTCCGCTCTACTATTGGCAAGGCCCCAAGGGCCTGGCTTTCTCGTCCGAAATCAAATCACTCCTGCATCACTCGCAGGTTCCGTGCGCCGTAGACGAAACCGCGGTGTCTCAGTTCCTGACCTTTACCAGCGTCCCCGGACCTCGCACGCTCTTTCGTGATGTCCAGAAGGTGCCTCCCGGCATGGCCGCTATCTGCCGTACCGATGGATCTGTCCAACTCCAGCGCTATTGGGATCTACTGGCGGATCCGGTACCCGAATCAAATGACGAAAAATTCTACGTCGATCGCGTGCGCGAACTGCACTCTCAAGCGCTGCGGCGCCGTAAAGTCGAGGGTCCGATTGCATCGTTACTCAGTGGTGGCAACGATTCCAGTGCCAATGCGTCCTTGTTGGCTCGGTACGGAAGCAGCCCTCTCCACACTTTCACGGTAGGACTCGCCGGCCTGGAGGGCCAGGATAAATATAACGATCTTGAGTATGCGCGTAAGGTGGCGGGTTTAATCCACTCCAATCATCACGAACGCCTGCTTTCGACCGGCGAATTCCTGGAGACCATTCCGGCTACGATCGACGCTATGGAAGATCTGGTGTCCGAACCGTCGAGCGTTTTTCTTTATCACGCGCTTCGGATGGCCAAGGACCGGGGGCTGCGCGTCGTCATCACAGGCGAAGCCAACGATGAGCTCTGCTGCGGCCACGGAGGAATGATTCACGTCCGCGACGGATACTATAGCCGTTGGTTGCCCTACATGAAAAAGCCCGCTCTGGTCCGCAAGTTGATGGCTGGACTGGCCCCCGTGATTTCACCGAAGCGCCTGGACGTGTTGGGCCGCGCAGCCGCCGGCGACGAATACTTCTGGAGTTACGAGACCGCCTGGATGGACACGGATAAGGAGGACATCCTCGCATCCTCCGTAAGAGCTCGCGCCGGTCAAGCGGCAGTGATTGTGAGCGCATGCAAACAGCGGTTCGATGCCAGCGGTCACGCCAACCGTGATTACCTCTTCTATATCATCTATTCGATGATGCAAGATTTCTACTTCGGCAATCTGATGCTCGGAAAGCTCGATGCCTTGGCTTCGTCCCTCGGTCTGGAAGCTCGCTGCCCGTACACGGAGCCTGCTTACGCACACTTCGTCTACAACATTCCCAGACAGTTCAAGACTAAAGATGGTCTTGTTAAATATTTCTTCAAGAGGGCGATTGAAGGGGTTCTCCCTCACGAAATTATCTACCGGCCGAAGCAGGGCTTTCGCACTCCGGTGGTCGAACTGTTCCAGGGTGTGTTAGGCAACTGGGCCGAGCCGATCCTGATGGAAACCGGCTTAACCCGTGAGGGCATTCTGAAACAAAAGCATCTGGCTGACATTCTTAACCGGCACCGGAAAGGCGAAGGCGACTACGCCAACCGCTTGTGGACCGCGATGACCTTGAACTTATGGTATGACCGCTGGATTGAGAACCGATCCGGGAGGGTTCCTGCCGCAGGTCCGGACAGGACCCAGCCGGTGAATGTTTAAAGGGCGCGGCTTTGCCGTGGGAGTTGGCGTTGGTGAGAAATCGAAGGGAGGAGTTCCCAAACTCGGGACACTCTCCCTGCATTTGCGGCCGAGGAATTCTCGCAAGTCTAATTTTGGCCGCTCAGGAGTTTGGCATTTGGCTTGCGTTTCTGGCGTTGTCAAGACTTTGCAATGATTCAGATCTTCAGCCAGTATTTTCCAATCAGAACGCTGCTGCTGGCCGTGCTGGAAACTTTAATAGTGGCCATTGCGGTGGTTTGCGGGGCCAAGTTGCGGTTCTGGAACGATCCTGCAGAATTTGAAGCTTACATACACCTGCCCGTTTTCGGGCTGCAGTTGATCCCGGTCATTGGCGTTTTCCAAGTTACATTTCACTACGCGAAGTTATACGACTTTAGCGACATCCGCCCTCGTATTGAGGACACACTGCGGGTGTGGCAATCCATTGGGACCGCAGCGCTGATTTTGGGGACTCTATACCTTTTGTTCCCCCCGCTGCTCATAGGACGCGGCGTGTTCGCGATCAGCCTCGGGCTGATTCCCTTGTTCATGCTTGCCAACCGGTTCATCCTCGAGAGAGCGTGGAGGTTTGCGTCGCCACCGAAACGAATACTCATCCTGGGTGCGCAGGAGCTCGGCATTGTTGTTTCCAGGGAATTCTGCCGCCGGCAAGATCTAAACGTCAAGGTAGTGGGCTTCATCAACGGGGACCAGTCGGTCCACGCCGCAGAAATAGCCGAAATGCCGGTGCTCGGCGACATCACTTCTGTGGAGCAAGTTGTTCGCGATTACCGAGTCTCGCGCATCATAGTTGCCCTGGAAGACCGCCGCGGGAATCTACCGATCCGAGACCTGGTTAAGCTTCGCTTAGCCGGCATCCGCGTGGAGGACGTGCACTCCACTATGGCCGCTCTCACAGGCCGCGTCTGGCTGGAAACGCTAAGACCTAGCTGGTTTGTCTTTTCGGAAGGCTTCCGCCGTTCCCGATCCACGCTCTTAATCAAGCGCATGATCGATGTTCTAATTTCCTGCGCATTTCTAATCCTTGCATTCCCTTTCCTGGTGATCATAGCTGTGGCGATCCGGCTGGAATCCCGAGGACCGGTGATCTATCGCCAGAAGCGGGTCGGAGCTTGCGGTAAGTTATTCAATGTGTTGAAGTTTCGCTCCATGGCCGTCGATGCCGAGGCCAAGCATGGAGCGCAATGGGCGTCCGCGGACGACGCCAGG
This sequence comes from Terriglobia bacterium, assembly GCA_020073305.1. Taxonomy (GTDB): domain Bacteria; phylum Acidobacteriota; class Terriglobia; order Bryobacterales; family Bryobacteraceae; genus QHXW01. The sequence continues at coordinate 20,583 of JAIQFK010000023.1, read as the reverse complement.
GCGACGAGAGTAGGACGGTTTATCCGGCGCTATCGTATCGACGAACTGCCGCAGGTGATCAATGTTCTGCGGGGAGATATGAGTTTTGTGGGACCACGGCCTGAGCGGCCGGTATTCGTAGACTCCCTGCGGCAAAAGATCTCATATTACGACGAACGTCATTCCGTTCGGCCTGGAATTACCGGCTGGGCGCAGGTTTCGTATCACTACGGCGCCAGCGCCGAGGACGCTCTTCGTAAGCTCGAATACGACCTCTTTTACCTCAAAAACCTTTCGATCTTCTTTGACTGTGCAATCATCCTCCGAACCATAAGAATCGTTCTGATGGGCGAAGGCAGCCGCTAGAGTTGCTTCGTTACGGCGTCACCAGACCGGCGGCGCTCACCTGGAACGTGAGAACACCATTGGCAGAGGTAGTTTTGTTGCCGCCCTGCACGATGCTCACCGAGTGATTTCCGTTCAAGACAGTGACCGAAACCGTGTACCCGGTAGATGGCGCTAGATCGGTAATGACATGACGGGTCTGCGCCGCCGGCACGGCATAGCTGAGCGGCCCGGCGATCGCAGTATCGATTGCAGCGGTTCCCGAAATGACGACGCTGTTTCCCGTCGGCGATTGCAGAAGGACGCCCACAGCGGGGCCACCAGCCACGCTTACGGAGGTTGCCGATGCCACTTGGCTGGACGACGGAGCGAGATCGAATACCGTCAACCAGCGGCGCGTAGCCGTTGGCGCGTCGGTGGCGCGAATCTCCGTCCTCCACACCTTGTTCCACGTCCTGGTATCGGTCGAGAACTGACTGGTGGTGGCGGTTGCCGCGTTCGAGGGAAGCACGATGGTCATCGACCCGGCGAATTGCCCCGTGTTCACATCGAAGCGATGCAGTCCGGGTGCCGGCGCGGCGACTTCCACCGGGTTCGCGGGAAAGTGGAAGGCCAAATACTGATCGAGTGAGGCATCGCAAATTCCGCTTCTGTCGTACACGATGAATTGCGATGGACGCAGATACACAATCTGCCGCGACAAAGACGTAACCGCTGAGGACGCACCGGAGCAGATGGTAGCTTGGCCGGTGGCAGGGTCCCGGAAGGGATAATACATGTCCTCGAGGAATTGCCCCACGGTCAATACGTACGATCCGCCGTCTTCAAAGCGGCCGATCTTGGTGCGCACGCCATCGGTACGCTGCCGGGAGCTCTGGCCGTAAGGAGCGACCAGGTTACCCAGCCCGTCTAACTGACGGACTTGGAAGGTATTGTAGAGCGTGCGATTGCCGATTGCGTGATTCACGCTCCAATTGCCGTAACGGTCGTCAAAGGTCAGGGTCCAGCCTGGATCGCCATTGGGATCGTGAGCCAGCCACGCGTCAGCGTTCACCACCAGCGGGTTTTTGTCTCTTTCGATCGCCAGTGATCCTTTGTCGAAAGCTTCATGACCGGCCCCCGGATTGTTGATGTAGGGGCCCGACATAAAGGACATGAACGTCGCACTCGTCGACCAGTCGGAACGCACAGCCACCCCACCCATGCCGGGAGCCAGGTAGGACAGAGGAAGGCTCGAATAGTCCGAGGTCTCCGGAGTGGCCGAATCCCAGAAGAGGAAGTCGATCCACTCCGTCGTGTCTCCGACACCGAGGGCGTCCAGAGCCGTCTTAGCATCGCGCGCATATTTGTGCATCATCGGCGCCATCGGATCTCCCAGCATGGCGAGAAGACCGGCGGAGAACCGGTACGTGTCAAGCCGGCCCGTGCCCGGCCAGATCAGCGGATCACCGGTGCCATATAACTCGCCGCGATCGTCGATAAGATCGCGCGTCGGCCACGTGAAGGCCATCAGCCAGCGCGGGTTGTCCAGTGGGTAGGTGTACGAGGACTGAGGATTTCCGGACTGGACCAGGTTGATGCCCTTCGCCGTCTTCACCGCCAGCGCCGGCAGTGACTGATTCCGTGTTGCCAGAATGCCGTATTGTGCGTAACCTTCAGTCCATCCTCCGCCAGCTAGATTGGCTCTGTAATATGGCGCAACACGCGCTAGGTGCTGGTTGTTGTACCAATCGTCCCACCACGTGTCGCCGAGCGGGCTGTCGCCTTGGACCGCGAGGGCTGCCATACATTTCGCCACGTAGTATCCCGCGAAGTAGTTTCCCTGCGGATGCGCGTACTCGAAATTGTCAGACGGGTCGTTTTCAAATCCCGTGATCCAATGGCTGAGCGCCGTTTGCAGTTGAGCCAGCTGCGCAGGCGTCATCAGATCGTGGAACCAGTCGTAGCCGATGCCCATGGCGAACCCGAAATTGCGGATGCCGTATCCGTCGTCGCGGTCCCACACGGGCGTGGTGCCGATGCTTTGGTGTGCGGGATCGGACATCGCCATCAAAATCGCAACGCCCTTTGCTCCATATGGCGCGGCCGTTGCCGGATCCGAAAGAATTGTCGTGTGATAGCACAGGCCGAGCGGCATCAAGGCCGCGACATAGCCATCTCCCTGGTAACCTTCGCCAACGTTCGGCAGATTCGGATAGCCATTATCGCCCGGGAAATTTACTGTGCCACCACCAATAAACGAGTCGCAGACTGACTTCAACGCGCCCCACTCCTGCGTTCCTGCATGTGCCCGCGCTCGAAGTGTCGCCAGCGTTGGTGCATCGAGAATGATGCGCGGATGCGCGCCCGAGGTCTGCGGCTGTGAGATGGTGATCGTCGCCGAGGCGCTCTTAGTCGAGTCCTGAACGCTCTTTGCCGTCACCGTAAACGAGCCCGTTGCGGTGCCGGCGGTGTAAAGACCGGTGGACGAAATCGTGCCACCCGTCGCCGACCAGGTCACCGCCGGATTCGCTGCGTTCGTCACGCTTGCGCCGAATTGTTGTGTTCCGCCAACAAACAGGGCTGAGCTGGTTGGAGATATGCTAACTGCAACCACGCCTGCTTCGGTGATCGTAACGGTCGTTGCCGCGGTCACAGAACCGCTGGCGTTCGTCGCTGTCAACGCATAAGTGGTGGTTGCAGTGGGGTTCACCGTTACGGAATTCCCCGTGACAGGGCCCGGTGCTGGAGTAATGCTCAATGTTGTCGCGCCAGTGACGGACCAGCTCAACGTTACGCTCTGTCCGGATTGCGCTGTGGCAGGCGAAGCCGTGAAGCTTGCGATGATAGGCGTTGCCGGTGGTGGCGGCGTCCCGCTGCCGGCGCCAAACATTCCGAACTGATCGGCAGGTTCGCTGTTTCCAACCGCGCCGATATTCCCTCCCGATCCATCTTGCGGATCTCCCGCGCCGATGAGCGGGCTGCCCGGAGCCGGCGAATACATCAAACGGTAGGTTGCCAGGACGTCGGAGACCTTCTTACTGCGGCTCCAAATATCCTCCGGTAAAAATGGGAACGGAATGCTGGTTGGCTGCTTGAACTTTGGATTCACCTGTCCATTGAAACCACCCAGGTCGTGCAGGCCGAAGCCGGCCGCGCCGGGCGATTTTCCAACCACTCCGAGTCCGTAGCTGGCCTGATTGACGGCGTTGGGATTATAGAAGTCGTTGTAGTCGGCATAGCGAAGGCGTGGAAGGGGCGGATTCGTCGATTCACCCGATGCGCCAGACAACGCTGAGCCGGTTTGGGTCGCGAAGTTGTAGAAGACGTTGTTGCGCAAACTTCCAATAAACGAGCCATTCTCGATCGAGATGGGAGGCCCGTAGAACATCATGAAGGCGCCGCCGCCGTCCATAACGTTGTTATGGAACTGGACGTTGTCCACGTCATAGAGCAGGTGGACGCCCGATCCGGGGCTGTACAACGTCTGGCTCACTGTGAACACAAATACGTTGTGATGAATGTTTGCATTGCTCATGGGCCCCTGCACGACGTTGTCGGAGTTGCCGCTGGCATCGATCAAGTTGTATCGGAGTTCACCGCCCACCCCACGGACAGGCCAGGACGAACTGCGGATGACATTGTGCTCCGCCAGGAACCCGTCTCCATCCAACTGAAAGTTCTCGCCTTGTGAGAAGCGATGCGGATAGTTGTGCTGACTGTAGTTGCCACGCAGCACCATGTTCGACGAATTGGAGATCGTGAAACCGCATCGCACGCCCATCAAAACATTGCTCTCCGCATCGGTGTTCCCGCCGATCAACCAATTCCCCGTGCTATCAAAGAGAACCGTCGACAAGCCGACGTTATTGCCTTGGAAGAACTTCTGCGCGGAGGAATTGCCAGTAGCAAAGAAGACCGGGAGCGTCTGCCCACCGTACTCGGTAGGCAGAGAGGTAACGGGAACCAGAGTATTCTCCCGGAACTCGTTGTTACGGACCGAAGCCTGCGCCTGGTCGTTTGCCCCGATGGAGATAGTTCCGAACGTATCGAAAATGTTGCCCGTCAGTTGAATGGAACCCAAACCATTGACAGTCACATTGATACCGGGCTTGGTCGCGGTTCCCAGCCCGCGGATATCGCAGTTGCTGATTGTCAAGGAACCGGTAAAGGCGGCCGCAGAACGGATTTGGAAGCCGTTTCCATTGATCGCGCAGTGATTGCTCGCCGTTCCAGCGTAGGTTGCGTTCTGTGATCCGGACAGCACGACATCCGAACTGAGGGTGTAGACTGATCCCGATGACGCCGTGGGATTGTCGACGAAGACCGTGACCGGTGCGCTGGTGACAACGCGCTGTTGCGTCGTCGTGATCTGCGTGGTGATGCTGTACGTTCCGGGGGCGATATTGTTGACGGTTAGCGCGAAATATCCGTTCTGAGCGCCGTTTCCGGTGTAGGTTCCGACGGATTGCCCGTTCATGAGGAACTTGACCGTGAGCGCGTCAGGGTCCGGTGCGTCGATGTCGAACGGATCGGCGTAGATGCGGATCGTCGCGGGGGCCGTGAAGTGCATGCCGGACACGGGACTCTGAACCACTACATAGGCTCCATCCGCCTGCCGAGGCACGGGTGGAAGACCTTGGGCGCTACCGATGGCAACCGGGACCGTTGCGTTTTTGCTCGGATCCGTTAACAACGTCGCGGTAACCGCAAAATTTCCGGTGCCCTGACCTGCCGTATAAAGTCCTGACGACGAGATCGTCCCGCCCGTCGCCGCCCACGTAACGGCAGTGTTGGAACTGCCGGTGACTGTGGCGGTAAACTGCTGAGTTCCGCCCGGCTGCAAAGTGGCGCCGGTTGGAGAGATCGTGACCGCAACAACGGGCGCTGGCTGAATCGTCACATGGGCCGTAGCCGATTTCGTTGCATCGGCAACTGAAGTTGCGGTGACAGTGAAGTTGCTGCCCGCCGACGAACCACCCGTGAATAAGCCGCTGGTTGAGATCGTGCCTCCCGTTGCCGCCCACGTCACCGCGGTGTTTGAACTACCCGTTAGGGATGCGGTGAATTGACGCGTTTGCCCCGGCTGCAGGGCGATATTCGATGGAGCGATCGAGACCTGGACCACCGGCTGGATGCTAACGCTCGCGGTCGCGAACTTGGTCGGATCAGCTACGGAAGTGGCGGCGACGGTGAAGTTCCCGGAAGTGCCGCCCGCCGTGTAGGTACCCGAAGCGGAAATATTGCCGCCGGTGGCCGTCCAGGTCACGGCGGGGTTGGAAGAACCAGTCACCGTTGCCGTAAACGTCTGTTGTCCGCCTGGCTGTAAGACCGCATTTGCCGGAGAAATGGCGACCTGAACTGCTGCGCCAGCCGCAAAGACAATCGTCAACTTCGGCCGCATGCCCCGCGTGCCAACCGTGCTCACTGGGCGGACAATTTCGCCGGGATTATTGTTGACCAGCATGATCCCTTGGTTCGCGGCCGGAGAGTCGATCCACGACTGAACCTGGCTCAAATCCAGCGGAATAGTCACGGCTTGCGGCCCTACGGCTCGAAGCGCTGGAACCCGGAACCTTTTGCCGCCGACTGTATCGCCCCCCGAAGAAGAAGCTCCCGGGCTGGCCCAGTTGACGGCGGCACTCCGATGCACCCAGCCGAGTTGGCTAAAGGTCGGATCCCATGCATTTTTTAGATAGAACCCGGTAATATTCCCGCCGCTTTGAATCCAGGTATCGAGCGAGATCGCGAGTGTTGCGGAAATTACCTGCGATCCGGCCGGGATGGACAGCCCCCCGAACTTCAGAAGATATTTGGCCGTGTAGGCGCCAGCCCCCGTTGTGGTGAAGCAGCCCAGTTCAGGGTTGCCGCGCCATTGAGTGCCGTTGCCGCCGTTGTATTGGGAGTATTGCGTGTTGATCGATATGTCCGTGGCTCCCGAGTACCCATTGACACCGTTTTGAAACGCTACAGTGGTATTGGCATGCAACGTGAATGCTACGAACAGTGCAAGCACAGCTCCCCGGATCGCCACTCTGCAGCCACGCACAGTTCTAGTAATCATGTTATTAGAGCACTCCCCTTGGAATTCCGGCATTCCTGGCCGGCTGTCACTAACACGCTAGTATGCGGATCGTGGTTTCACTCTCTTTTTATTTGTAATGCTGTTAGAATTACGCTGAAATTCGTAACTGTCAAACCCCCAGCGGATCGGCATGGGTCCGCCGGACGAAATCCGGCACGAAGAATCGACCGCTCTTAACGCACGGCATCCGCCGATGTTGCTGACGTCGCTCGGGCCTGACCGATTGAAGTGTGCAAGAATTGCCGGTGCATCTGTGCATGTACCGGGCCGAGCATCCCATTCGAAACAGATACCCAACATAGCGAAAATAAGAAAAGTAATGGCTTTATCCGGCTGAATTGAACATTCGAAATGCTTCCATTTCTCGTCCAATGCAACCTGTTATTACCCAAACTCCACAGATTTGCGCGACACCCCATGCTAAGCGGGGCGAGCAGTAGTGTCAATGATAACCGTATATAACGAGACTCTTAATCGACCGTCACAACTTGAACGATCCCACTGACGACAGAGGAACACTGCGCGGGTCGGAGCGAATGCCGGCATTGCCGGGTATGCCACTCTCGCCAACATAACTTCGCATCCGCCGCGCGCAGGCTGGAAGGGATATATCGCGATCGCCCTGTTGACGTCTGGATGCCTTTGCAAGAGGAAGCCTAGCGGCTCGGCGACAGCAGCCGGAATCTCTGGGGCCGCGCACGACTGGGCCGCGACGTTTCGCAATGTCCGGCGCTCTTCTCGTCCAGAGACGGTACCAAGCACTTGAACCGTCGAGCGGGCCCGAATCTCTTTTAACACCTTAAAGAACAACTGCGGTCCTGGATGATCCGCAAGATTGCATCCGATCGAGCCGTATTCATTGTTTCCCGTAAAGAAATCCTCTAACGAAACGATTGGCAAGGGCCGATCAGCGGACGGAAGACCTTGGGCTTTTATCTTCGCAATCAGATTTGTTCGTGCGTCCACGATCTCTGTTCCCCCTACGGCCTGATCTTCACCTGTATAACCGCCGACGGGTCGTTCGCCTTAATTCGCTGGGCATGTTCAAACCCGCGACCAAAATCCTCGCTTCGTTCGTATTCAAGGGGAAGAGAGGGGAAGAGGAGGGGAAGAGGAGGGGGAAGAGGAGGGGAAGAGGAGGGGAAGAGGAGGGGGAAGAGGGACAGTACACTCAATACACCATCATCCGCTTTCAGAAATCTGATTTGAGTGTACTGTCCCGGGTTTGGGTTTGGGTTTGGGTTTGGGTTTGGGGTTTGGGGTTTGGGTTTCGCCCTATGGTTTCGCCCTATAGCAAAACGGCGGTTGGAGACCATTATCTCCAACCGCCGTATCTATTTGAAATGTAAAAGGAAATTTGGTCGGGGCGAGTGGATTCGAACCACCGACCTCCTGGTCCCGAACCAGGCGCTCTAGCCAGGCTGAGCCACGCCCCGAACTCCTTCAGTGTAAACTGCAGCACACGCTCTAGCAACTGCCGTGAACCCCGCGATCCTATCCTCCGAGATAGGCGCATCTATCCAAAAGGATAGATGCGCCCGCGCGGCCGAGACGCATTGCACGGGTGGGTCTAGAGTTGCCGGCGCAATCTCGTTGTGGCTTCTGGATTGCACCAGAGACTGCGTGTGCGCCACGTCTGTAATCGATCGTCATGATGAACTGCTGCGTCGCGTTGCCGAAATCTCTACGCTGTGTGAGGAGATCGAGCACGCGGTCCAATTGCTGATCGATTATCACACGGCGCGGAACGAGGGTGTGGACTCCGTCAGAGCCCTAGAAGCCACGGTCGGCCAGTTGAAGCGTCAACTGCTCCAGCACTATCTGGAATGCCGCATCGGGGAGGCCGCCCTGGAGGTCGGGGTTCAAGTCTGATTTACAGGCTGCGGAGGTGAAATCCGCCGTCGACGTCCAGTACCTGGCCGGCGGAGTAATCGAGCAGGCCATCGGCGATGGCGCGAACCGCGCGGGCGACGTCCTCCGGCTCTCCCATACGGCCCTGCGGCACCAAGCCGGCTGAGATTCGCTCTTCATATTTCTTCTCAACGGCGCTAATCATGTCCGTCCGGATTATGCCGGGGCGGATTTCAAAAACGCGAATTCCTTCCTTCGCTAGCCGTTCGGCCCACACCGCTGCAGACATGCTGAGTCCTGCTTTGGAGATGCAGTATTCGGCCCGGTTGGACGAAACCGCGTAGGCGGAAATCGACGAAATGAAGACGATGCGACCGGTGCGAGGCCCTGTATTCAGCATCCAGCCGGCGGCCTCGCGGGTCAGGAAATGAGGGCCTTTCAAGTTAGTCGCGATGAGTTCGTCGAAACTTTCTTCGGTGGCGTCCAGAACGTCGCGGCGTTCTCGCGGCGCCATGCCGGCGTTATTGACCAGCAGGTCCAGCCGGGGAAACTTCGTTCGCGCGAATTCCACGAGCGCCGTCCGGTCGCTCGGTGACGAGACGTCGCATTGGAAAATCTCAGCACCGGTTTCCGCCTGGAGACTTTCGGCAGCATCGCGGCGGCCCTTATAGGTCGCGACGACGTGGTGGGTGCGGGCGAGTTCCCGTGCGATGGCACGGCCGATGCCCCGGCTCCCGCCGGTGACGATCGCGGTGGGACGGGGATTCAATTGCCGGCCAGAGCGTCGTCGATGGCTTGTGAGATCTCCTCCACCGAGAAGCTTTCTACGAATGCCTTTCCGCCCACAAACACGGTTGGCGTCTTGGACACGCCGCGCGCTACGCCGTCTTGAAAATCTCTTTCGACGAGCGCACCCAGACGCTGATCGTCCAGCGCAGCCAGTGCGGGTTTGGGATCCGCTCCGTTTTCCCGCGCAAATTGCGAGAGGTGTTCGTTGAAGTTGGCCATCGTGGTCTGCGGAATCGTAGCCATGATGTGTCTGCGGTACGCCAGCCCCAGTTCGGGTTTGATGCCGGCGAAATAACGAGCCGCCATGGCAGCTCTTCGGGCCCACGCGTGCTTGGCCAGCGGGAAGTCCCGATGCACAAACGCCACCCGGGCGGTATAACTCGGCAGCAGCTTCTCATCCATCATTTGACGGAAAGCCGCGCAATCGGGACACGCCAGATCTTCGTAGATCAGGACGCGCACCTTACTTTCGGTAGGCCCCTCGACCAGCGATTGCTGTGCGGAAATGCCAACGGCGGCGGCCGCGAACGCCGCGAGCAAGGACCCGCTCATATCCGGACCGGGTATTCCAGCGTGAACGTAAGGCGCGTTTCGGAGGGGATGTGGACGCGCTGGCCCTTGGTGGCCACCTGGGCCGCGGTGCCAACGCCAGCCCCGCTCGCCGCCCCGATGGCCGCACCTCTACCACCGCCCGCGATGGCGCCGATGATCGTCCCAAGCACCGCGGTCCCGCCAATCACTTTTTCGCTTCGCCCCGTCCGTGAGCTGCTTTCGCGCGTGACCGACTCCGTGTTCACATCGATGACCCGCCCGTTCACCGTGACGGAAACCAGGTCGAGGGTCAGTTCCGTTTTGCCGGTGATCTTGCCGGATTGCTTGTCATCCACCAGCTTGACGATGACGTCGGAGCCACGGGGAATCACCTGCTCGCTGCCCGCCACCACCGGCTCATCGATACTGGCGCGAAACGTCTCGCCAATGCGGTTGACTTGCGAATCCACCGGATCGATCATCCGCACGGTGAGCACGGTTCCCTGCGGAAGCTCAATTCCCGATTGAGGAGCCGCGGTCTCGCTGGGGCGGTCCGGCCGGAGAACATTGCTACGCTCGCGCGGCGCAGGCGGACCGGGGTCCGCCAGCGGAGCCGCGGAAGCGGGTGCGGCGGGACCGAACTGGATACTCGACACACGTCCAATTTCGAAGGTCTGGATGTTGTCACCCACCTCCATGCGAATCTGGCGGGCACTGCCGCCGAGGTAAGTTCCATCAATGACGCGCCCGTCTTTGAGAGTGAGCGTGTCTGCAAAGCCGGCGCTCATCAGGCCGGACGCAAACAAGACTCCGCTGATCACGCCTTGATAACGCATATAATTCTCCTCACACTCCTAGAGATTATTTTAGAGTCGGTTGCGTTTCAGAAGAAAGGGAAATATTTCGGACCCGTGGCTCACGCCGCATTACCCTTTTTCATGCCGCGCAACACCACTTCAACGATGCCTTTTCCCCGCTCAAATGCGGCTTGATAGGAGTGACGCCGCTCTGTGCTGGATAGTCCGTATCCCAGCCGGTGAAAGCGGTCGAGCCCCAGGCCCACCACATAAGTCCCGGCGAAGGCGATGGCCCCTTTGGGAATGAGCCCGCCGCCGAAGGGAATTTTTCCCACCAGTTCCCGCGCCAGCGCGCGCCATCCGAAAGCTCCCGTCACCAGGGTTGCGATCTCGCCCTTCTGCAGCGAATAACCGACCGGTTTGTCGCTGGCGGCGGCAATCAGGAACGTCATGCGAATCTGGTTCATGGTGATGAACGCGGTGTCACTGGCGAACTCGCCGATAGACCATGGAAGCTCGAGGATACTGGGAATGATGTCGGGCAGAGCCGTCACCACGGCGAACAGCGCGTTGTCGCGCGACACCGAAAGGATGATGCGATCGACTACCGGCTGCCGGAACAGCGGGAAGTTGCGCGCCAGCGCCAGACCGAGTTCGTCCCGCCGGGCTAAAATCTCGTGCACCGTACGCTGCGGGTCCTCAGAATAGAACGTAAACGCATTTTCGGGGCAGGCCAGGCCCTCTTCGTAGATCACCACGTCAAAATCTTCCGGCAGCTCAGGATTCGTGGAGCGGTGCAACAGGGCGGATGCCTCCACGCGCTTGCCCTCGGAGGTCTTTTCCTGGGGCAGCAGGAATTCTTCCATGGCCTCGAACGCCGCGTCGCTCGATGCCACCAGGCCGAGGGTCAACGGGCGGTCGGCGGCCGCCTGCACTTCATGCGGATTGAGATTCGCCACCGCTGCTCGAATTTCTTTCAGCGCGTGTAAGGACATACATCGTCATTCTAGCGGCGAATGCACCATGAATGCACGTGAATTTGCATGAATGCCCAGGTGGATCGCAATCACGCGGGCCGTTCAGCGCCGCGCAACCTGAACATTACATTTAGCCCGCGGCGCCAGCCGATTCCCAGACCGATACGCTCCACTTCAATGCTGGGCGCGAAATAACTGAGGATGCCTTCCGTGGACGGATGAAATTCGAGTGCGGGGGCCACAAGCAACAACCGCGGCGGCTCCTTCCTCAGGGCCATGCCGGGGAAATAACCGTGCGAGCCGAATTCGTCCCGCTCGAGATGCCAGTTGACGCGCATCCAGTAATCGAGGGCTTGCAGCGGCAGATGAAGATCGGCCGAAGCTTTCAACTCGATCACCGCCAGCCTGCCGGCGCGGTCGGCCGCTAGCAGATCGATGATGCCACGATCCCCGGCCGCAAAGGCCGGCACCTGGCCGTAAACCGGATTCGCGACCAGTGACGGATCTATGGCATCGAGATTGTGCCGCACTTGCGATTCGAGCCATGCCTCGGGATTGCGGAGATAGAGATCGCCTCCATTGGCATCTGCATCGCGGAGGCGCGCCAAATCGCGGGCCAGCCGTTCGCATTCCGCCAGATTCGCCGCCGAAAGGAGGATGCGTTCACCGAGTCCAAACACCATTTCGGCGCCCGCCGTTCTCGCGAATTCCAGGCCACGGACACGCAAGCTGGCCTCGCCGTCGGTGGTAATCACCTGTTCGACGCCGCGTATGGAGATCAAGTGCTCGAGCGTTTCCCGCTGCGTGCCCGACAACTGCCGGCAGCGGTCGAGCTTCGTCTCGAGATTGCCTGCATCGCGAAGGTCGATGCGCGCGGTTCGGCCGGAGTCGGAATAAGCGAACAGCTCGAAACGCGCCCGCTCGTGATGGAGGCAACGCAGCCGCAGGGCGGTGGGACGCTCCTGATCGGCCGGTACGAACAGGACCAGATTTTCAACGATGGCGCGCCGCTCGCGTCTTCGCAGGTAATCCAGCCAGATTAAGCCGAAGCTTACAACGCCCGAAGAACCGAGTCCGTCGGGCGGAGCGCCAATGGCGGCGAGGCAAGTGCCTGCTCGCTTAAGGAGCGCGCGCGGGTAAGCCGGCGAGAGGGTATGTTCGAGGTCTTGTTCGGTAGAAACTTCCGCGATTCGCCAGGCAGGAAACTCGCGTGAGAGGAACTGCCGAAACCGCTCGCGAAATACCAGGCGTGTGCCGCGGCGCTCCCAATCGGGGCCGGCCGGGCGCGCGAGGTCGATCAAGTAGAGCGTTCCGCGCTTCCCCGCAAACCGCTCCGCGATCAGCTCCAGGCGCCCGCGCGACTCTTCCTGGATATCGATGACGCGCCGGACCACGTTTCGTTGCTCGTCCCACGCTTGCAGAGTGACACGCGCGCTGCGCACGTCGAGCGAGAAGTTCGCGCCGGTGAGCGGAATGATGGGCTCGCCCGGTTCGAGCAGTGCGGGTTTGTGGGAGGCCTTGAGAAAACGCTCAACTGCCGCCTGGAGTTCCTCGGCGCTGCGGCCGGGAGCCCGCCGGGTGGCGGTCTTGCTCACTCTCTCTATTGTAACTTGCAAGCGGGAGGGCCGGCTGCTATTTTGGCGGCATGCGACGATTTGCTTTCACTCTCCCCTTGGTATTGACGCTGGCCCTCTCGGCTTTCGCCGAAGATGCCATTCGCGGCAACTTTGTCGGCGACTGGAGCGGATCTTCGGGCGCGGGCGGCAAGTTCAGGCTCGCGGTTGCGGATGACGGCGGCAAGATCAAGTGCACGGTGAGCTTCGACTACGCGGGCGAAGAAGTGAAAACCAATGTCACGCTCTGCAAGATCGATGGTTCCAGGATCGAGGCGCAATATGATTACGACCTCGGCGGCAACAGGCTGCAATCCACCATTAAAGGAGAGCGCAAGGCCAGTTCCATGGAGGGCAAATATCACGCGGTCGTGCTGGAGAACGGGGCTGCTGTAGACGATGGTGATTGGAAAGCCGCACCGGCTCAATAGAACGCCGTGAGCGTGCGCGAGCGATTAGCGGAGGTGCGCGACCGGATCGAGCGCGCCGCCGCGCGAGCCGGCCGCGATCCTCGCTCCATCACACTCGTCGCCGTCACCAAGGTTTTTCCAGCGAGTGCCATTTTCGAAGCGTACGAGGCCGGCGTCCGCGATTTTGGCGAAAACTACGTGCAGGAGTTCGAAACCAAGGCGCCTGAGGTCCGCCGCCTCGCCGGAGCGCGCTTCCACTTGATCGGGCACCTGCAATCCAATAAAGCCAGAAGAGCCGCCGAGCTGTTTCATGTGATCCAGACTCTGGATTCCGCGAAGCTCGTCTGGCGCCTGGACGAAGCCGCCCAGCCGCTCGACATCATGCTCGAAGTGAAGCTTTCGCCGGAGCAGGCTAAGAGTGGCGCCGATACGTCCGAGTTGCCGGCGATTATCGAAGCCGTGCGCTCCTCGAAAAATCTGCGCCTGCTCGGCTTGATGACCATGCCGCCGTGGTCGGACGACGCCGAGCCGTCACGGCCCTATTTCCAGCGCTTGCGCGAGCTGGGTTCGCAGCACGAGCTGCCGCATCTTTCCATGGGGATGTCGCACGATTTCGAGGTGGCGATCGAAGAGGGCGCCACCTTCATCCGCATTGGCACCGCACTTTTCGGAAAGCGCAAGAAGCCATGACGGTCGGATTCGATTCACCTCTTCCTCCGGCGCGCACGGGTGTCGCGGACTATGCCGCCTCGCTCCTGGCCGCGTTGCGCCGTCATGGAGCCGTGGAGGTGAACCCCCGGCGCGCCGATGTACGGCTCTACCACCTCGGCAACAACCACCTTCACCGTGACATCTATCAGCGGGCGCTCGCGCGCCCGGGCGTGGCGGTGCTGCACGATGCCGTGCTGCAACACTTCTTTCTGGGCTCACTCGACGAGCAGGAGTATGCGGAGGAGTTCGTTTACAATTATGGAGAATGGCACCGCGAACTGGCGCGGCAGCTTTGGCGAGGCCGGTCGAGTTCCGGCTTGAGCCAGCGCTACTTCATGTATCCCATGCTGCGGCGGATCGCGGAGGTGTCGCATGCCGTGGTGGTGCACAACCCCGCGGCGGCGCGCATGGTTCGCGAACACGCTCCCGCGGCACGTGTTGTCGAGATCCCCCACCTGTTTGCGCCACCCGATCTACCTTCCGAGGCAGAAACGCAGCGATACCGGCAGACACTCGGGCTCAGCCCGCGCCAGTTTGTTTTCGGGGTGTTCGGTTACTTGCGGGAATCCAAGCGCATCATGAACATCCTCCGCGCGTTCGATCCTGTTCAGCGCAGGGTCCCCGGCAGTGTTCTGCTGATCTGCGGCGACTTTGTGTCGCGGGATCTGGCGCGCGCGGCGGAACCGTTGCTCGGTGCGCCCGGCGTATTGCGCCTCCCTCACTTGCCGGAACGCGAGTTCTGGCTGGCTGCGTCCGCCGTGGATGCCTGCATCAATCTCCGCTATCCGGGGGCGGGGGAGACGTCCGGCATCTCGGTGCGATTGATGGGAATCGGAAAACCGGTGATGGTTACCACCGGCGAAGAAACCGTACATTACCCCGAGACGGCTTGTTTTCGTATCCCGCCCGGAGTTACGGAGAAGGCCAGCTTGGCGGAACATGGTTTAGTAGCTGCCTCACTTCCGGAAACCGTCCTTGCAATGGGCAGACGGGCAGCCGAACACATCCGCTCGTTCCACTCGCTGGATCGCGTGGCGGAACAGTATTGGCAAACGCTGTGCGCAATTGGACATTGAACCCTCGATACAACCAGATCCTGGTACGATCCTATTAACGAGGAGGCTGAAATGCGATTGAGCATCGCAGGAGCACGAATCCCCATAGCCATTCTGGTGCTGTGCGTGGCAATGCTCATGGCGACTGGTTTTCCCGATCCTGCTGTCGATGACAAAGGCCTTAAAGGAGACCAGACCGCGGTGCTGGCAGGCGGCTGCTTTTGGTGTGTCGAGGCGGTATTTCAGCAGATCGAGGGTGTCAAGAAGGTCGTATCGGGCTATTCAGGCGGCGACGCGGCTTCGGCTCATTATGAAATCGTGAGCACGGGAAGAACGGGGCACGCCGAATCGGTTCAGATTACCTTCGATCCGCAGAAAATCTCGTACGGGCAAGTATTGAAGGTTTTCTTCGATGTCGCGCACGACCCCACTCAACTGAACCGGCAGGGCCCGGACACGGGTCCCCAATATCGATCCGCGATTTTCTACTCCAACCCGGAGCAGAAGAGAATTGCCGAAGCCTACATCAGTCAGTTGGACGAGGCTAAGGTATTCCGATCGCACATTGTGACCCAGGTTGTGGAATTGAAGGGCTTTTTTCCTGCGGAGGAGCATCATCAGAACTTTTGCCGGAGAAATCCCAGAAATCCCTACGTGATGGGCGTGGCGATGCCCAAGGTCCAGAAGGTAAGACAGAAGGTTCCGGAGTTGGCGAAGCAGCAGTGACAGAAGAGCCGTAACGGCAGTTGCCACGCACGTGTGGCGCGGCCCGCAGGTGCTGCAACCTGGCGGTTGCTATTCAGGTGCTGGCTTGGACGGCGAGATGGGCGGGCACGGCACCGGGACGAGAGCCAGTTGTGTCGTCAAGTCGGGCCAGCAGGCCCGCGAGACCGTTGCTTATTTGCGGCCCCGATAAATCACGCGCCAGATCTTGCCGTGCTGGCTTTCGCTGATGTACAGCGATCCGTCGGGGGCTTCGGCCACGCCGTCGGCGCGAGCCGCAGCCTTGTCTGGATTCATGGGCGGGGTTGCGCCGGCGAAACCGGAGGCGAAAACTTCGAAGCTGCCGGATGGGTGGCCATCCACAAATGGCTGAAAGGTTACGTTGTAACCGTCCTGCGGCATGGGAGCGCGGTTCCACGAACCGTGGAAGGCGATGAAGATGCCGTTTTTGTAATGCTCGGGAAACTGCGCGCCTGAGTAGAACATCAGGTCCACGGGCGCCCAGTGCGCCGGGAAACTGGCGATGGGCGGCGTAAACCCGGCGCACCGG
Organism: Terriglobia bacterium; assembly: GCA_020073305.1. Lineage (GTDB taxonomy): Bacteria > Acidobacteriota > Terriglobia > Bryobacterales > Bryobacteraceae > QHXW01. The sequence continues at coordinate 4,188 of JAIQFK010000023.1, read as the reverse complement.
TCAGCTTTCTTGCCGTCGCCGCCGTATTCGGGGTTCATGAGAAGTTTCTTCTCCCCGTAGTCGAAGAAGCAATAGGGCCAACCGAAGTTCGCACCCGTTTCCGCCCGATAGAGGGGTTCAGCCGGCCGCTCGGCGTTTTCTTTCGCGGTGAACAGGCCGGGCCAAAGAGTGTCGAGCTGATCCCGGTTATTCATGGCGATGTACAGCGCGCCATCGTGCCAGGCAATGGCCGGCATCTGGCGAAGGCCGGTGGCGACGCGGGTGCCGTCTTCCTGCTTCTGCCCGAGTTTGTCCTCGGAGAATTTCCAGATGCCGCCTTGCTTCTCCAGAAGCTGGCAGGGATCCTGCCCGGGCACCCTGGCCCGGCGATTTTTCGGTTGGCAGGCGTTGGACGGCGCACCGATATTCACGTAAAGGCTGCCCTGTCCGTCGAAAGCAATGCCCTTGTCGCCGTGCTCTTCGACTCCCGGCAGGCCGGAGACGACGATTTCAGGCGGGCCCGGGGGCGTCAACTCATCCGGCGTCATTTTGTACCGCTCCACGGAATGGAACTTGGCGAGATATAGATAACCGTTGCGCAGCGCAACGCCGGTGACGCTGTCCTGGCCGATCTTCTGTTTGATCTCGAAGCGCCCGTCCCCGTTGGCGTCGCGCAAGGCCATGACACCGCCCTTGCGGCCATTGGCTTGAAGCCCGACGTAAATATCGCCGTTGGGCGCGACCGCCATGTGTCGCGCGGGCCCGATGCCGTCGGCGACGACGAGGGCGCAGAAACCGGGCGGAAGCTCGAGCCCTCCGTTTCCGGAATCGCAGGCAGGCGGATTGGCCGCCGAGAGATTCCAGGCGAGAACCAGAGCGAAGGCAGCAGCAAAGACTACCGCCCGGCCGTTCGTTTCCAGGGCCGCCGTTCTTTGACGTCGGTGTGACTTGTAGGTGTGTCCTTTTAGCATGACAATGTATAGGATACAGGAAACAACCTGCGATCGCCGGAATGGGTTCCGGCACCAGCGCATTGACGCAAGAATAGCACTTTGGATGCCGCAGCTCCGGGCCGGATGGCGGGACGGAATCACTTGACTCATCGATCTGCATGTGATTTCATGGCGACCTGGAGAACACGAATACATGATCAATCTCGAGACGGCGCGCCGAGTCATTGCCGCAGCCGAGAAGAAGGCCACAGAAATCGGCCAGCCGATGAACATTGCCGTAGTGGATGGCGGAGGGAATCTGGTGGCGCACGTTCGCATGGACGGGGCGTGGATCGGCAGCATCGATATTTCGATCAACAAGGCATTCACCTCGCGTGCATTTGACATCGCGACCAGGGATCTTGCCCAGCATTCTCAGTCGGGCAGCCAGTTTTTCGGCATTCACGCGTCGAATCATGGACGCATCATGATCTTTGCCGGCGGAATTCCCCTCAAGGAGAACGGGAAAGTCACGGGAGCCATCGGCGTCAGCGGCGGGTCGGGCGAGCAGGACCATGCCGTGGCCGAAGCGGGTGCGGCTGCCGTTCGATAACCTGCGTCCCACGGAATGACGGCGAAAACTGCGGTTGCGGTGATGTGTATGGTTGCGGGCATCACGGCCATCCCCGCGGCTCGTGCGCAGGCAGAGCGGTCGGTCTGGGATGGAATTTACACCGCCGCGCAAGCCCAGCGCGGGCAGGCTCTTTACACCAAGCACTGCGCTTCCTGTCACCGCGAAAATCTGGAGGGCCATGGAACGACGCCCTCGCTCGCGGGCTCCGAGTTCCTCGCGAGGTGGGACGGACAAACCGTGGACGATCTGTTCGAGAAAATGCAGGAGTCCATGCCGGCAGATCATCCTGGAAGTATGAGCCGGGAGCGGAACGCGGCGATTCTGGCATTCATTCTTGGTTTCAACGAGTTTCCGGCCGGCGCCGCAGAGCTTCGCAACGAGAGTGAATGGCTGGCGAAGATCCGTTTCCAGGCCGCGAAATCGAAGTGAAATCGGCTTGTTCTGCCCCATGTTGCTGAGAAGGCCAGTTTGACGGAACATAGTGTAGGAGCTGCGTCACTGCGCCCGTGAAGTCGGCAAACGGGCCGCCGGGCACATCCTTCCGTTCCAGTCGTTGGAGCGCGTTGCGGAAAAGTAGTGGGAAACTCTGTGCGCACATGGCCGCTAATACTGTCTGCATGTTTTAGTTTCACTGCTTCTGCGTCTGCTCCTGAAATCGTCAAGCACCTGCACGTCAGAATCCCCATGCACGACGGCGTGCAACTTGCGGCTAACATCTTTCTGCCTTCAGAAGCTGGTCGCTTTCCCATCCTCCTGGCCCGAACACCCTATAACAAGGGCGACGACCTGTTCCCCAACTACCGATTTTTCGTCGAGCACGGCTACGGCGTGGTCATCGAAGATGTGCGGGGCCGCTACGAATCGGAAGGCACCTTCGATCCGTTCACCCAGGAACCGAAAGACGGCGACGATACTCTGAACTGGATTGCACGCCAGGCGTGGTCCGACGGCAAGATCGGAATGCTCGGCGGCTCGTATTTGGGGATTGCGCAATGGAAAGCCGCGTGGTTCCGCAACCCGCACCTGAAGGCTATCGCGCCCGTGGTTTCCGGTTACGATGATTACCGCGACCGCTTTTATTCGACCGGAGGCGCTTTCCAGCTCGGGCACCGGCTGTTGTGGATGGCGGAGAACCTGCGCGCGCCGGATTTCGCAATGCCGGAATTCGATCGCTTCGTGCGCACTTTGCCGCTGCGCCAAGCGGATGTGGCCACCACGGGCCAGCGCTGCGAGACTTTTCAGAAGGCGCTCGATCACCCCACCGAAGATGCCTTCTGGCAAAATGTCAGCACACGCGCGCATATCGGTCAGATCTCCGTTCCCGTTTTTTCCGTCGGCGGCTGGTACGACAATTACGTGGAAAGCGACCTGGCGGCTTTTCAGGCCCTCCGCAAAAACTCCGGCGTGCATCGAATCCTGATTGGTCCCTGGCCGCACAACATGTCGATCAAGTTCGCCAATGTCGATTTCGGTAAGGAGTCGGGCGCGCCCATCCGCCGCATGCAGCTGCAGTGGTTTGACCAGTGGCTGAAGTCGAAGGACACGCTGCTCATGTCGCGTCCGCCGGTGCAGATTTTCGTAATGGGCGTGAACCGTTGGCGCGAAGAGCACGAATGGCCTCTCGCACGCACCCGCATCACGCCGCTCTACTTCCGAAGTCAAGGGCGGGCCAATACCTTGAATGGCGATGGCACGTTGGGGCCGCGCCCTTCGCGAATCGCGCCGCCCGATCGCTTCGCGTTCGATCCTCGCAACCCCGCGCCGACTGCCGGTGGAGCCGTCTGCTGTAATCCGAGGATTTTTCCCTGGGGTCCCATGGACCAGCGGCGAGTCGAGCAGCGATCGGATGTGCTGGTGTTCAGTTCGCCGCCGCTCACCAAGGATCTCGAAGTCACCGGTCAGACCCAGGTGGTGCTCTACGCCTCCACCTCAGCGCCCGACACGGACTTCACGGCCAAGCTGGTGGACGTATTTCCGAACGGCGAAGCGCGCAATCTGAGCGATGGCATTTTGCGCCTGCGCTACCGCTCTTCGCTCGGCAAGGCCGAGCTGGCGCATCCGGGCGAGATCTACAAACTGACCATCGATGCCGGCGTCACCAGCAATGTTTTTCTCAAAGGCCACCGCGTGCGGATCGAGATTTCGAGCAGCAACTTTCCACGCTTTGACCGGAACCCCAATACTGGTCGGTCCATTGCCGACGAAACCACGCTGCGCAGCGCCTTTCAGACCATCTATCACGATGCGGCGCATCCCTCACGCGTCCTGCTGCCCGTGATTCCCAATTGACTTCGAGCTATCCGGCGCGTTATGTTCCAAATAGTACGATCATCCATCAGGCGCGGTAGCCAAGTGGTAAGGCCAAGGTCTGCAAAACCTTTATTCGTCGGTTCAATTCCGACCCGCGCCTCCAACATTTTCAGCACTTTCCAGGCTCTACGCCAACAACGGGGGCAAATCCCGATCCCAAACTGATTTCTAAGAACATAACACCTTCACGCGAAGTCTATAATTTTGGAAATTACGAAAGCCGTAGGCCTGGCGGTTGATGAGCTCCATTTTGTTGTGAAAACCTTCGGTGATGCCGTTGTTGCGAGTGAAGCGCCACATGCCCACGATTTCCTCCGACCAGGCGGAGAGAGT
>JAIQFK010000007.1 GCA_020073305.1 Terriglobia bacterium | reverse complement strand
GATTGATGCATACGCCGCACGTTATCTGGAGCCAATCGCGCGGCCATGGGCTCGACGCTCTTGCGCTCGCCTGGCAACAACAGTCCCGTGCAGTAGCTCTTCAGTGGGATGTTTCGGTCAACGTGCCCTGCGGCTTCCGCCAGGCCCTCGATATATGCCGCAAAGCGTTGTTCCTGTGGGCCTGGCGCGGTCTTTTTGCCCACGAAACAATTCTACATCAAATTGTTCTTTTATAACACAGTAGTACTAAGAGCTTGTTGAAGAATTGCGACTGGCGACCACTCCCTCTGCTCGCGGCTCGGAAAGCTAACTGGCAGGGCAGAGGGAGGGTTCAGGGAAACCGAAATCAGCTCACGACGCCAACTCGTACAAGTATTCGGCGAAAGAGAACACGGCGCCGTCCAGACCCTGGATTTTCTGGGTCTTTGATTCGATGACGTAGTATTCGTCAGGCGCGTGCGCGCCGCTTCCGTGGCCGAGGCCGAAGTGACCCGCGGGCAGGCGAAGCGGCTCGCCCGTGAACACGTAGCCGGGCCACGAGCCGGCGCTGCGCGGCCAGAGGATGGGGTCGATGCCGTCTCGCCGGTACAGGGCGGATTGCGCCCGGATGAGTCCGGCATCGGCGGGCGTGCTGGTAGGATCATATCCGCCGGTCATATTGACTTCGATGTCGCTGAAGCCCTGCTTGGCCAGATGCGCCTTGAGCGCCGCGAGCGCCCCGGCGGCCGTCATGTCCGGCACCAGACGGAGATCGAGCTTGGCCACCGCACGGTGGGGCAGAATGGTTTTCCCGCCCGGACCGGTATAGCCGCCGACCAGGCCCTCGATGTTGACGGTAGGCCGCGACACGAGGCGTTCCAGAGCCTCCTGCCAGTTCACGTCGTCGACCCACCGGTCGACGGCGAGCTGCTTTTTCGCGGTGGCTTCGTCGAGGCGGCGCGCGGCTTCATGGATCATCGTCTTTTCGGCCTCGGAAATCGGGCGGGCTTTAGCGGCGAAACCCTCAATGGCGGGCGTGTTGCCGTCGGGCGAGACCAGCGTCGCGAGCGCCTGCACGAGATGCCAGGCGGGGCTGTCGACGCGCGCCTTGTTGCTCGAGTGGATGTCGTGGCGAGGCCCGCGGCCCCAGCGTTCACCGCTCGAAACCAGCTCGAGTTCGACGACGCCCTTGGCTCCGAGGGTGATGGTCACAACGCCATCGAGATCCTGCGAAGCCGCCGGCATGACGACCCCAATCGAACGCGCGAGCGCCGCTTGTACCTCTGGACGGCGCACGATCTGAGGGAAGTGGGGAGAACCAATCTCCTCCTCACCCTCGGCTACCAGCACCAGATTCACCGGGATCTTGCGGCCGGCGCCGCGAATGGCATGGAGCGCGCCGAGGAACGCGGACTCCGGCCCCTTCTGGTTCACCGCGCCGCGCCCCATGATTACCCTGCCGACTCCAGACTTCTCGACGAGCGCGGCCTCCCAAGGCGGCGAGGACCACTCCGCCGGGTCCACCTGTTTCACGTCATACATGAAGTAGACCCCAACGCTTCGGGAAGCGCCGGCATCAAGGGTGGCGAAAATGCCGGGCTGCCCGTCGGTAGGAACCTTCTTGACTTCGCCAAATCCCGCATCGCGCAACAGGCGCATCGTCAGATCGCAGCCCTCGGTCATGCCGCGATTTTCAGCGGCAATCGACGGCTGGCGGATCCACTCCTGCAGACGCTCTACCGCTTGGTGATGACGCTTTTCGACCTCCGCGCGAACCGGGGCAAGGTCATGTGCATCGGCCCGCGCCCGGTGCGGCCAAGCGAGCGCTGCCGCACCGGCGACGGCTATCTGGAGAAAGTCGCGCCGATGCCGCGGAGACTCCCGGAAATCTAATTCAGGCGAGTGAGACATAGCTCCTTTTATGCGCCAGTTCGCTACTCTGTTCCGAACTTCAGTTCGTATTTCCGCTCGGATCGCCGGACCGCCGTCAGCAACTCATTTGCGAGGTCGTAGGCCTCATCCGCGCGCATATCGATCAGCAGTCCCTTCTCGCCGGCGAGCTTAATGCCCATGGCAACCGTTGGGCCGGCGGTGAGCGTGCCCGGTGAGCAAGTTACGCTGATTATGGGTTGGATTTGGGAACTCTCGGCGGCGGCCAGCCTGCTCTGCGGAGCAGCGATGATGCTGCGAGCAGCCCTGGTTTCACGCTTCCCCGAGCCTCGCCGCCAAAATCGCGGCATGGAATGTACGCGTACACGCACTCGCATGTGCCAACTCCAGTTCTGGTCCGGACGATGACAAGCCCGTGACCCGTTATACCGGGGAGGTGGCGTTCATTTTATCAGTCCTGGGGTTCGCTGGGAATCGGGTGTAATCCCGACACATACTCTGCGCTACTTCGGCGCCGCCAAATTTGTCCGCCCATGCTGCAGAGGGTATAATTTTGCAAATCTGAGCCAATTTCGAGAGGAGATCACCTTGCGCACTCTTTTGGCCGCATTGCTTACCGCGGGCAGCTTATTCGCTGCCAGCAACCCTTCCGCGGTCACTTTCAACAAGCAGGTTCTGCCGCTGTTGCAGAAGCGTTGCCAGAGCTGCCACCGTGCCGGCGAAGCAGCGCCGTTTTCCATGCTGACGTACAAAGACGCGCGCCCGTGGGCCAAGGCGATGAAAGAAGCGGTGCTCACCAAGAAGATGCCGCCGTGGTTTGCCGACCCCGCCTATGGCCACTTCTCCAATGACCGGCGGCTTGCGCCGGAGGAGGTGAACACGCTGGTTTCCTGGGTCGATCAAGGTGCGCTCGAAGGCGAGCCCAAGGATGCGCCTCCGCCTCTCGATTTCACCGACGGCTGGACCATTGGCAAGCCGGACGTGGTGTTGGAAATGCCGGTGGAGTACGTGGTTCCGGCAAAGGGGACCATCGAGTACACCTACTTCCTGCTCCCCAAGGTCTTCAGCGAAGACAAGTGGATCGAAAAAATCGAAGTGCGGCCAGGAGCGCGCTCGGTGGTGCATCACGTGGTGATGGTGGCGCGGCCCCCGGGGTCGAAATGGCTGGAAGACATGAAGCCCGGTGTGGCCTGGGTTCCACCCAAGGACAAAGACGACGGGAAGCGCGAGGCCGACACCGGCGAAGGGGCGTTTCTCCTCGGCGATATCGAGATGGTTTCGGTCTACGTGCCCGGAGGTCTGGCATACCAGACCGGACCCGGCCAAGCCCGGCTGATGAAAGCCGGCTCCGATTTAATCTTCCAGATGCACTATACGGCGAACGGGAAACAGACAGCGGACCGGTCGCGCGTTGGGATTGTCTTCGCCAAAGAGGCGCCACGCGAACGGGTCGTGAACACGTTCATCAAGAATACCCGGTTCCGCATCCCGCCCGGGGCTTCTGACCAGGTAGTGGATGCGAGGGTCACGGTTCATCAGGACGCCACGCTGCTCAATCTCTTCCCGCATATGCATCTCCGCGGCAAGGCGTTCGAATACCAGGTGAAGTATCCGACCGGTGAAACCGAGACGCTGCTCCGCGTGCCCAGGTATGACTTCAACTGGCAGCTTACCTACGAACTGGAAAAGCCGCTGAATTTGCCTAAAGGCACGGTGATCACCGCTGTCGCGCATTACGACAATTCACCCAACAACCCGTATAACCCAGACCCGAAGTCGGAGGTCTACTGGGGCGACCAGAGCTGGGACGAGATGCTGGCGGGCTTCGTGGATTTCGCGATTCCGCTGAACATGGATCCTAACGAGCTGGCCGGGCCCAAGAAGGACAAAGACAAAGGCAAAGAGCAGCAGAAGGCTAGCGGCCAGTAAGGCGCGGCAAACGGTTCCGCCTCTCCGGCGAATCTTGTGCCACACTCGATTTGTGGAGCGTGTCTGTTTCACTTTGCAGGTCCGGCCGGAGCGGCTGGACGAATACAAGCAGCGGCACCAGGGAGTGTGGCCGGAAATGTTGCGTGCGCTTTCCGAAACTGGGTGGCACAATTATTCGCTGTTTCTTCGGGAAGACGGTTTGCTGATCGGCTACCTGGAGACCCCGGACTTTCAGAATGCGCTCGAGCGAATGGAAGCTCTCGAAGTCAACCAGCGCTGGCAGCGCGAGATGGCGCCCTTCTTTAAAGGCCTCGCCGGCCGGCCAGACGAGGGCATGATGCGGCTCGAAGAGGTCTTTCACCTGGATTAGAATTCAGGCAATCACTCGCAACATCATGAACCGGCCGCCACCGGACCCTTGAGCAGTTCATCGATGGCGCGGTAGAGTTCGGCGGGACTCACGGGCTTGGAGACGTAGGCGTCCATGCCGGCTTCCAGGCATCGCTCCCGGTCCCGGTTCAGGGCGTGCGCGGTCATGGCCAGGATCGGAATGTGGCCGCCGGTGGACTTCTCCCGCTCTCGTATGGCCGCCGCTGTCTGCAGCCCATCCATTCCGGGCATCTGGACGTCCATCAGGATCAAGTCGAAGGTATTTCCCTCGAGTGCGCGCAGCACGTCCTCACCGTTCGTGGCGCCCGTGGGAACGAGCGATCTCTTTTCAAGCAACTTCGTAACCAGCTTGCGATTGACCGGATGATCTTCGGCGACGAGAATCCGGCGGCCCGCCAGCTCCGTCGGGACGGATAGCGGAGCCGCGGGGGACTCTGCCTCCGGTGGTGGAGTGGCAAGCCCCACAGTCCTCAGAATGGCATTCATTAACTCGTCATGCACCACGGGCTTGGTCAAGTACCGGGCGATGCCCAGATCGCGCCAGCGGCCAGTGACTTGCAGATGGCCTGAGCCCATCATCAGGATCACCGCGTCCGCAAGGTCCGGGTCCTGGTGGATGCGCCGCGCCACTTCGAAGCCGTCCAATTCCGGCATTTGCGTATCGAGCAGGACCAGCCGGAAGGGGTCGCCGGCGGCCTGGGCCTGGCGCATCGCCGCTAGCGCCGCCGACCCGGAGCCCGCCTCATCGGGCCGCATCTCCCAATGCGTGCATGTCTCATGGAGGATGCGCCGATTGATGGGATTGTCATCCACGATCAGGGCCCGCATCCCCGCCAAGGACTCGCCGCGAGCGGGCTTCGCCCTGGGGTGATCCGCGGACGAGCGGCCGAGCCGGACGGTAAAGTGGAACTGGCTGCCCAGACCGGGCAGGCTGTCCACCCAGATCCGGCCGCCCATCAAGTCGACCAGGCGGGCACAGATGGTCAGGCCCAAGCCTGTTCCGCCGTACTTACGCGTGGTCGAGCCATCGGCCTGCGTGAAGGCATCGAAGATGGCCCGCTGGCGCTCTGGAGCGATGCCGATCCCGGTGTCGCGAATCACAAAATGCACCAGCATCCCCTCGTCAACCTCCCCGTCCATCTCGACGGAGATCACCACTTCGCCGCGCTCGGTGAACTTCACGGCATTCCCCACCAGGTTCAGGACGATCTGGCGCAGGCGGACGGAATCACCCGCGAGCATTTCCGGCACGTCGGGCGCCACGCGGCACGACAGCTCGATTCCTTTGTCGCGGGCCCGCAAGACGAGGGCCCGCACGGCCTGCCCAAGGAGTTCGCGCGGAGCAAACGGCTCGACGTCGAGAGCCATCTTCCCGGCCTCAATGCGAGAAAAATCGAGAATGTCATTGATGACGCCGAGCAAGGCGAGCGCGGAGTCCTGCACCGTGGCGGCGTAGTCCTGCTGCTCCGGCGTCAAGTGGGTCTGCAACATCAGCTCCGTCATACCCAGAATCCCGTTCATGGGGGTACGAATCTCGTGGCTGACGTTGGCCAGGAACTCGCTCTTGAGGCGATTACCCTCCTGGGCCTGCTGGACCAGGCCGATCAGCTCCTGCCTGGAAATCTGCAACTCCTCCACCATGTGGTTGAACGCCCGCGTGAGATCGGACACCTCATCGATGCTGACCACCGGCGCGCGCTGCGTCAGATCGCCCGCGGCCACTCTTCCGGTGAATCGCACCAGGTCCTTCAGCGGCCTCAGCATGCGACGAAACTGGACGTAGTGGACCGCGAGGATCAGGACAAAGGCCGCGATCGCCACCGTAAAGCCGTTCGCCACGGTTCGCAGGAACAAAGTCCGCTGCTTGGCCATGGAAAATCCCACTCGCACCGAGCCCAAACGCGTGCCCGCGGCTTTCGGCGGATCCCAATCGAATACCTGAGCGCCGCCCCGCGTCGTTACCGGCCGTGCCATCTCAATGAACTCCAGGTATACGCCGGGGCCGTGTAGAACCTTGGAGCTGGATTCGCGCGCGGGAATGGCTTGCCCCGGGAAACCCGCCCGAACGGCCTTGGCCAGCCCGGCGCCGGATGCGTCCGACAGCAAGACGTAGAGCACGTCTTCGCTGGCCAGCGCCAGCTCGGCGGTGCGCTGCAGGTCGGGTTGATTGTGCACCAGCATCGACAACTGGCTCTGGGTGGCCAGGGATTCGGCCAGAAGTCCGGCCCGCGCTTCCAATTGGTCTTGCAGTACCGAACGCTGCATGATCAGAAACAGTCCCGCCAGAACCAGGACCGCGGTACCCACCAGGACGATATTGGCCACCAGCGCCTGGTTCAGCAGGCTCTTGCGCCGTGCTGGAAGGTTGCGTTTCATCGAAGAATCAAGAGATCCTCGTGCCCCGTCGCCGCGGAGGCGTAGCGCAACCCCAGCAACCGCAGCACGCTCTGGTTGACGGCCAACCTCAGCTTGCGCGGGCCGTCGGGAACGCGGACCGGCTGATTCTCGATGATTTGCCGCGCCGCTTCTCCGGTCTGCACCCCGATATCGCGGAAGTCCGGATAGACGCCCAGCGCGGCGCCCGCCCGGGCGAAGCTCTCGGAGAAACCGATCAGGGGCAGCCGGTTTTCGAGAGAGGCGAGGATCAGCGGCTTGATGGTCACGCTGTTATAGAGCAGGCCGTCCGGCACGCACCACACGAAATCCACCTGCCCTTTGAGCGCCACCAGGGCGGGCAGCAGATGCTCCGGCCGGGCCACATCCACCACCCGCACGGTAAAACCCAGGGGTTGGGCGCGGGCCTGCAATTGCGCAGAGGTGCAGCGGGCCGATGCCGGATTGCGGATGATGCCGAGCCGGGTTTTCTCCGGAAAGAGCTGCTTGAGCCGCGCGGCCATGTCTTCAATAGCGATGTCGAGAGAAACGGTTGTCGCCGCGCCAGACAACGAGAGGTTCTTGTCGGCGGTGTGATGCAAGACCATGGTGCAGATCACCGGCACGGCGGGATGGCCGGAAGTCACGATTTCGAGCGCCTCCGAGCCGATGGCGATAATCGCCCGGGTGCCAGGCGTGCCCAATGCGACGCCGGACGCCAGTAGAGTACGAGCGTCGTTCAGTTCCAGGACGCGGACTTGAAACCCTGTTTTCGCCATCGCGGCCTCGATGCCCTCGACCGCCGCGCGGTGCGCCTCGACCCCAGGCGAGGCCACGACCACCACGGACGCAGAACCCTGACCGGATCCTCCCGAGCCGAACATCGGCGCGCTCATGAGAATTGGGAAAGCGAGGATCGACAGTGCGTGAGGCAATTTACTCATTGGTCCGCCAGACGAGTTTCACGAACAGCGAGCGGCCATCCTGGCGAATCACATCTTGAGTGAGGCCAGAGCCTGCCGGATCGTCATAGGTTTGGTTCAGAAGATTGCGCACCCCGAATTGCAGGTCGAAATCCCGACCGAGGTTGCGCGTGGTCACAGTCACGTCGGTCAGCCAGTACGAGGGAACCTGGGCGGAGGAAACGGTCTCGCGCGGGCTGAGGTATTGCAGTGCGGCGGCCACCTGCAGTTTGTTTTTCAACAGCGGAAACGCCCCGCGAATCTTGCCCACGCAACCGGGTGAATCGGGAAGCCGGGAGTGATACTGCGCCTCCGTGGCGCGCTGGAGCGCGATGCTGGCCGTGGCCTCCATCCCTTGCCTGAATCTGCCGTTCAGCTCGGCTTCCACGCCATTTGTTTTTGCCGAATCGATGTTCTGATACTGGATCCAGCCCGCGGCATTGGTGGACGCCGCGATCAAATCGCGGAGCTGGTAGTGGTACACAGTGGCTACGCCGGTCAGGTGCCTGGACAACCGCCGTTCCGCCGCCGCTTCGAGAGTCACCGCGTTCTCGGGGCGCAGTGCCGGATTGGCAACCTGGTTTGCTCCATCCCCATAGAACATTTCATAGGCATTGGGGTTGCGGAACGCGCGGCCAAACAGAATTTTGTACGAGGAACTTGTCGAGGCTTGATAGACCAGCGCGACGCGCGGAGAGACAAAGTGCTGCCGATTTTTCGAATCGTCGAATCGCGCCCCCAGATACGCGTTCCAGGCCGGGGAGATCCGCCACTGTTGCTGCGCAAACAAGCCGTAGGAAAGATCCGGATGATTCGCACTCAAAACATCCAGGCGCGCGGGAGACACGGCGTAATACTGCTGCAGGGCCCGGAGATCGGCGTTCAGCTCGCCACCCACCGTGAGAACGCCGACGTGCGGCACCGCCAAGTCATAGGCCAACTGGGTTCCTACCCAATCTCCCGCCCCCAGATCGCGGTAATCCTGAATCGCGTCTCCGAGGGAGTAGTCGTAGCGCGCGCGGTAGCGATACTGGTCGTAGTAAATCCGCCAGCGCAGCTTGCACTTGGCCGAGAGATCGCGCGAGTACGCGGCCTCGAAGAAACCCCTCGCATCCAGGATCTTGTTACCCCGGTCGTTAAACAGGGTTCCGTACCATCCGGTGGGAATCAGCTTCTCGCGCGAGCCCAGGTAGCCGGTGACGCTCCAGTTATGCCAGATGAGGTTGGCGAACACGTGGTAGCCCCGCTCGCCATCCACATCCACGGCCTGCCCGAAATGGGTTGCCGCCCGGTCGAATTCCGGAAAGTACAGCGATTGCCCGCCGCCGTTGAAAGCGGAAGCGGAGACGAGCACGTTGGCGCCGCGCCCCAGAGACATGCCCGAGGAGAGCTGCACTTTGTTCTCGCCAAAACTGTCGGTCTCCGCACTGGCGCGCAAGCGACGCGCCTCGACCGGCGATTTCGTCACGATATTGATGGTGGCGAAGATGCCATTGCTGCCGTAGAGCGCCGAAGACGGACCGCGCACAATTTCGATGCGCTCCACCAGATCCATGTCCAGCCCGAAATCCTGCCCGAAGAAGTTGTTCGCGCCATAGATGTTCTCGGTGAGATAGTGTCCGTTCAGCATCACCAGAAACCGCGTGTTGTAATCACCCGGCAGCGAGAAGCCGCGCAGCCCGGCGTAGCGGTACGAGCGATCGTAGGTCATGTAAAATCCGCGCACCGAGGCCAGCGCCTCTCCCAGGGTGCGAAACCCATACGTGCGGATGTCTGCGGCCGAGATGACCGTAACGCTGGCTGGCGCTTCCTGCAGGGTTTGGGCATGAAGCGTGGCCGCCTCGACCACCGGCAGGGCCTCAAACAGCACCGACTCCGGGGGGGACCCGTCTGCAACGGGGGGCCCCGCTCCATCCTGCGCACGCGCACGCCCGCCCAGCAGCAGGGTCACTGCCAGGGCGTAGCGGGCGCAGATAGGACGAACATTCTTCCGGAGCATAGGGGCCAGCTCTAGTCTGATCGGCGGACTCGCAAGAGATCTGTAGGGGAGCCGCCGGCCCGCGCGATAAAATAGCCAAAATGCCCGAACCCGAAGTTCTGGATCAGATGCGCTCCGACTGGAATGCCCGCGCCCGCGAGGATGTCCGCTACTACGTGGCGTTCGGCCGCCGGGGCCAGCAGGATGAGGAGTTCTTCTCTTCGGCCAACGATGTCGTGCGCCTGCTCGAAGAAGAATTGAAGCGCCTGCCACGGGAAATTGCGCCGGAGGCGCGGCGCGGCCTCGAAGTGGGGTGCGGCCCCGGCCGTCTGCTGCGGCCCATGAGCCGGAACTTCGGCGAACTCCACGGCGTGGACGTTTCCGACGAAATGATTCGTCTCGCCGAAGAGCGATTCCACGGCGGCGCCCGCATTAAGGTTCACACCACCAACGGTTCGGACCTCGCCCCGCTTCCCTCGGATTATTTCGACTTCGTCTATTCCTACGCCGTGTTCCAGCACATCCCCAGCCGTGAAGTGGTGCTCTCGTATTTCAGCGAGATACGGCGCGTGCTCAAGGACGGCGGCATCGCCCGCTTCCAGCTCAACGGACTTCCCCCGGGCGGCAAAACACCGGATACCTGGGAAGGCGTCCGGCTCTCGCGCCAGGAGGTGGCGGACTTCGCTCGCGGCCACGATCTCCAGCTTCTGGTGATCGAAGGGGCGGCCACACAATACATGTGGACGACGTGGCGCAAACAGCCCGACGGCTGGCGCGCCAGGCTGAAGAATGCGGGGGGCGCCCAGGCCGCCATTGAGCGTTGCGGCGATGCCCATACCGGCGAGCCGGTGGTGCCTCAATCCGGGCGTTTCGCCTACGCCTCCTTCCGCATGGAACGGCTGCCGGAGGGCTGCGACTTGAACGATCTCGACGTGAAATTCGACGGCGCCTCGGGCACGCCCTGCTACCTGGGACCGCCGGAGTGGGACGGGGTGAGCCAGCTCAACGTGCTGCTGCCGCGCGGCGTACGGACGGGAATCGTGCCCGTCGAATTGCTGTGGCTGGGCAAGCCCCTGTGTCCACCGGCTTGGCTGCGCATCATCCCGCCGGGTCCCTCGGTTCCGCGCGTGTGCTCCGTCACCGACGGAACCAACCTGCTCGCCGAAGCACGCGCGGAAAGCGGCTCGCTCAAGCTGATTATGGAGGACCTGGCGGAGGCGCAGACGGTGAGCGCTTCGGTCGACGGCCAGCCGGTGGAAAGCCTGGACTGGTTCGAGACCGATCCGCTGGCGGGCCGGTTTGAATTCAACCTGCGGCTCCCGCCGCATCTCCTGCCAGGAGGCCACCAGCTCGAGCTGTCCCAGGGAGAACGGCGCTTTCCGCCCATCGCCATCGAGGTGGCCTGATTGCGCCTGTTTTGGGCGACGGTGGCCGCGGTTCTGGCCGCATGGGTGCTCGTCGTACCGGGTCCTCCGCCAACCCGTGAAGCCGTTCTAAGGCGCGCGCTCCTATCCGGCGCAGGAGTGGTCGAACTGCCCGCGGGAGTGACGGAGATTTCCGTAGAGCTCACGGTGGGCCCGAAGGCGCACGACCTGGAGGTTCGCGGCGCCCCTTCCGGCACGACCTTGCGCACTTCCGACCGTTTTCGGGGACGCGCGTTGATTGTGTGTGAATCGGCGCGCCGCATCCGCTTCACGGGTTTCACCATCGACGGCAACCGCGCAGCCCTCGAGCGGCGGAGCGGGCTTCCGCCGTCCAACCTGTCTTTCGCCGAATTCACCAGGGGCAACGGCATTCTCGCTCTTAGGGTGACGGGGCTCTCGGTCGCCAGCGTGCGCTTTGTCGAGGTGCCCGGCTTCGCCGTTCTGGCCAGCGAATCGCGAGAGCTTACGTTCGATCGCGTCGAGATTGCAGACAGCGGCTCCCGCAACGCGCTCGGCCGGAACAATACGACGGGCGGCATCCTGCTGGAGGAGGGCACGGAGAACTTCCAGATCACCCGCTCGACGCTGCGCAACGTGCGCGGCAACGGGATCTGGACGCACTCGCGCTACACTTCGCCGCGCAACCGCAACGGGCTTATCGCGGAGAATCATCTGGAGCAAATCGGACGGGACGCCGCTCAGGTGGGGCATGCCGCTCGCGTCCGCGTCGAAAACAACACCGGCCGGCTCATCGGGTTCCCGGTGGAGATCGTGGACGTGGAGGGTCGCGGGATGCCGGTGGCCATCGACACGGCGGGCAACACCGACGATTCCATCTATCAGCGCAACCGGTTTGAGGAGATCAACGGCAAGTGCATCGATCTCGACGGATTTCATGACGGCGAGGTGCGCGCCAACACCTGCGCCAACCGGCACACGGCCGATCAATATCCCTACGGGCACTACGGAATCGTCATGAACAACAGCAATCCGGATATGCAATCCCAGGGTGTCCGGATTGTTGAGAACGAGATCGACGGCGCCGTCTTTGGTGGGATCTTCGTGATCGGCTCAAAGAATCTGATCCTGCGGAACCATCTGCGCCGGCTCAACCTCGCGCACTGCCCGAGCCCGTCCGCCGTGTGCAGCTACGCGCCCGATCAGCCCGACTTGTTGCGCAGCGGCATTTATCTGGGTGCGGGAGCGGAACGGCCGGCCCCCGCTCATACCAACGTGATCGAAGAGAACGACATTTCGGGCTTCGGCCTACAATGCATCGCCGCCGCCCCCGGCGTCTCGCTGGAGGCCAATACCATCGTGCGCAACAAATGCAAAGAGGATCGAACGCGGTGAAGTTGGCGGCGCCTGCGGGTCAGTAAGTTCCTGAATTCCGAGCCACAAGCGAACTCGTTTTTCAACGCTCCTCGGGATATCGTGCAACGATTGCCCGCGCGCCGGCGAGCACTTTGGTCCGCAATTCCTGCGGCTCCATGACCTCGATGTCGCCGCCGAAGCTCAACGCGAACTGCACGGCTTCTTCTTCGACGTCGAAACGCAGCCGCACGCGGACTCGATCTCCTTCCGGTATTTCCTGTTCGAGCCGCCAGCCGCGATACCGCACCCATCGCATGACCGCCGGGCTCGCCAGAAAAGTCGCATAGTATCGCGGCAGCTTTTCGCGGAACTCGGCCGCGGAGCGTTCCCAGTAGGCCGTGAGATCGAACTCCGCCGGCCGCACAACTGGTTCGTCGAGAATCGCAGCGGCGGAAATCCGCGACACGCGATAGGTTCGCGGTTCGCCATCCACCTTCGCCACCAGATACCAGACGCTCCCCTTGGCCACGAGGCCGAGCGGATCGCCGGCCCTTTCGCCCACTTCACCCAGGACCTTGCTGTAGCGGAAGCGCAGCCGGCGCGCGCGCCAGAGTGCATCGAGCAGCACGGGCAGGCAAGAGATCGATTCCGCGGGATCGCGCCACCCGCGCGTGTCGATCAGGATCCGCTCGCGCGCGAAATCCGCCTGCTCGCGGGCGCCCGCCGGCAGCGAGGCCTGGAGTTTGATCAGCGCCGCTTCGGCTTCGTGCTTCAAGCCGAGATCCGCCATCAGGCGCGGAGGCCTGGCGACAAAGAGCGCTTGAATCTCCGCCGCGCTCAGACCGGTGAGTTTTGTCTGGTAGTTATCCAGCAGGCTCCAGCCGCCACCTGCCCCGCGTTCGGCCATGACCGGAACCCCGGAGCCGCTCAGGGCCTCCATGTCGCGAAGAATCGTGCGCTCGGAGACCTCCAGGCGTTTCGCCAGGTCGCGCGCCGTCACCCGCCGGTGGACCTGCAGTAACAGCAGGATCGAAAGCAGCCGGTCGGCGCGCATACAGAGACTGTAGCAGCGAAACCGGCCGGTCGCGGCTGTTGTGTCAGGTTCTCTTGAAGGGGATGGGCTTGATTGGAACGGGAGTTTCCAGGATGCGCAGTTCCGCTTGACCGTCGCCAGTCAGCTTCATCTCGAATTTCAGGACGTCATCATCGTCCTTATCTTCGAAGGTCAAGATATCGCCCTGAATTTTCGGGGTGAGAAGGGGTGAGGGCTTGTCCGGCGGTTCGCTGGAGTCCTGTTCCTGCAAATCGCCGTTACCGTCTACGCTGATGCTACACGCCACCATTTCTCCCGAGATCTTCTCACCGGCCTTCAGCTTGATGGTGCAGATGACCTTGTCTTTGAACTTCGCCTCCCATGTGCCCGCGAACTTCTTTTGCGCATCGGCATCCTGCGCCACGAGAGGCAGGGCGGCCATCATTAGGGCAACCACGGATCTAAGCATGGCTTCGACGTAAGCAAGTCGGATGCCGTTCGTAAAATCGATCCGCCGAAACGGCTTGGCTCGCGACCATCGTGCATCCCAGCCACACATGTGCCCGATTCTCACTTTTGACAGGCGAAACATGACATCAGATGTCAGGAATTGCGGCTTACACTCCCGACATGAAGCCGCTCAAACGAACCGTCGCCATTGGCGCAGGAGGCAGCCGAGGAGCGGGGCGCGGCATCGCGCTCGCTCTGGGGGAAGCGGGCGCCACCGTCTATGTTGCCGCCCGGACGTCGCGCAGCGGCCCCAAGCCGGCGGACCGTGCGCCGGGCAGCGTCGAGGATACCGCCGAGCGGGTGACGGCGCGTGGCGGTAAGGGTATTCCGGTTCCCGCCGACCTGAGCGGCGAAGAGCAGGTGGCGGCGCTCTTTCGCCGCGTCGAGAAAGAGCACGGCCGCCTCGATGTTCTAGCCAACTCCGCATGGGGCGCCAACTTCATGCCCGAGTGGTCGAAGCCGCCCTGGAATCTGAGCGCGGCCATCTGGCGTGAGACCATGGAGACCATGAGCGTGGCCTGGCTGACGAGCGCGCATGCCGCCAGGATCATGACGAAGCAGCGCAGCGGGCTGATCATCCACGTCACCGACAACCTTCCAGACGATCCCTCGGCCTATCGCGGGCAGATTCTCCACGATCTGGGCCACGAGTTTCTGAACCGCCTGATTCACGACTTGAGCCTTGGCGCGAAGAAGTCGAAGATTACGGTCGTTGGCCTGAACCCCGGTTTCATGCGCACAGAGCGCGTCCTGATGCACATGAAGACCGAGGCCCTCAAGAAGCAGTTCCGCTTCGATCTGAGCGAGACCCCGGAATATATCGGGCGCGCGGTGGCGGCTTTGGCCGCGGATGGCAAAGTCTTCCGCAAAACCGGCCGGTTGCTTTGGGTGGCGGACCTGGCTAAAGACTACGGCTTCACGGATACAGACGGGCGCTACATCCCACGCTTTGATCCCAAGGCGCCCATGCAGGCATTTCCGTGCTGAAACGCGCGGCTTTGGGATTTCGGGCGCATTCCGGTTGGGCTGCGCTGGTTGCCGTGACCGGCTCGGCTGCGGCTCCAGTGGTGATTCTGCGGCAGAGAGTGGAGATCGCGGACAGTCGCATGGACGGTTCCAAGCAGCCTTTTCACGCCGCCGAACCGATGCCGGTCAAAGATGCCGAAGTTCACATCCAGCGCTGCGCCGATTCCACGCGGGCCTTGGCCGTAACGGCTGTGCGAGATGCGGTGGCGAAATTAACCGAGATGCGACTGGGCGTGGCCGGATCGTGTGTCCTGTTAAGTTCAGGCCGTCCCACAGGCGACCTGGCCAAAACACTCTCGTCTCATGCGCTGATCCATACCGCCGAAGGTGAGTTCTTCCGTAATGCTCTGAAACTGGCCTGCGAAAACTGCGGCGTTGCCGTCTTGGGAGTCAAAGAAAAAGAGCTCGTGAACCAGGCGGCGGCCGCACTCCGCCTCCCGGCGGCGGAAATTGAGCGCCGCGCCGCTGCACTTGGCAAAGGCATCGGCCCGCCCTGGACTCAGGATCAAAAGCTGAGTGCGATCGCCGCGTGGCTGGTGCTGGCTGGAGGGGGCCAACCGCGGTAAAAAAACCGCTTGCTCCGCGCGCGGCTCAGGTTTGCGTTAACCGAGATGGGACCAGAGGGAGCGGTTTCCGCCGTTCGCTCCCACCCTTGCAGTTCGCGCTCAATGCTATCTTGAGAAACTCACGTGAGCACAATCAGGACCGCGCCGGAAATCGAGGTCGTCAGGTTACCCCGCACACTCGGGCTGCTCGACTCCGCCGCGGTGATCGTGGGGATCGTCATCGGCGCGGGCATCTTTCTGGTCCCTCGGCTGGTGGCTCAGGCACTGCCGTCCGCGCCCTTGATTCTCGCCGTCTGGATCATCACCGGCGTGCTGTGCTTCTTCGGCGCGCTGGCTTATGCCGAGATGGGCGCGATGATGCCCGAAACCGGCGGCCACTACGTTTACCTGTCTGAATGCTATGGGCCGCTGGCGGGTTTCCTTTGCGGGTGGACCTTCACGTTGGTGGTCATGTGGGCGGCGATCGCGTGGCTGGCGGTCAATTTTTCCATTACACTCCAATACTTCATCCCCCTGAACGCCGTCGCATCGAAGCTCATCGCACTGGCGTTGATCGTTGGATTGTCCTTGATCAATTATCGCGGGATCCGGCTGGGCGCGGCGGCGCAGAAGACGCTCACCGCGCTCAAGGTTTTCGGACTGGCCGTCATCGTGGGCAGCGCCTTTCTTCCCGGACGCGGAACCGTGGCCATCGACTGGTCGCTCCCGCGCGGCGGTTTTTCCTGGAGCGCCGTGGGCCTCGCCATGGTCGCTGTGGTGCTCTGCTATGACGGCTGGCCGTGCTTCAGTTACATGGCCGGTGAGATTCGCAATCCGAATCGCAATATCCCGCTTGGCCTGGGGCTCGGCCTGGCATTCGTCACCACGATCTATGTGTTGGCCAATGTCGCGTACTTGCGCGTGCTGCCCGTCGGCGTCATCGCCTCCACCGGCAACACCGCCGCCACCGTTGCCGCAAGGACTCTGGGAACGGCCGGCGGCGCGGTCCTCTCGCTCACCGTTCTGCTTTCCATTGCTGGCGCAATCAACGGCTTTATCATGGTGGCGCCGCGCCTCTGTTTCGCCATGGCGCGCGACGGCCTTATTTTCGAAAAACTGGGTGCGCTCCACCCGCGTTACCAGACGATGTCCGCCGGCATCGTCGCGCAGGCAGTGTGGACTTCCCTGCTGGTGCTGACAGGCTCTTTCGAGACGCTGGTTCCTTACGCCATGATCGCCGCCTGGTTCTTCTACGGGCTTACCGTCGCCGGCGTCACCATCCTGCGGCGGAAATATCCGGAGCGCGCGCGCCCTTACCGGATGTGGGGCTACCCGGTGATGCCCTGCTTATTCACGGCCGTGGCCGCGTGGTTCGTCATCAACACGTGGATCACCCAGCCCGGACCCTCCACGATAGCGTTCCTGATCATCGCGAGCGGCATCCCGGTCTACTATTTGTGGCGGCGGGTGAGCGGAAGGGCCTAATCACCGCCGAGACGCAGAGACGCCGAGAACCAATAGGCTTTGAAATCCTGTGTTCTCAGCTTCCTCTGCGCCTCTGCGGTGATATGATTGTTATGGAGCGTTTCTGCAAAGCAGGTGGGGTCTCCAATTTTTGATCCAACAGTCAAAAGTTAGGGAGTCTGACTCGATTTCTTAAGCGCTGGTGAGCAAGCTCCGGCGACGGGCAACCTCGAACGGAGAAGCCTAAAGGCGCTCGGCGGACGCCCGCCCCGTTTACAAAGTAGGGGTCAATCACGGGGGTTTCACGGCCCAGTGGTACGCTCCAAATCCCCTCCGAAAGTTCAAGCTACAATCAGTCCCATGCGAATTCTGATCATGCTGCTTGCGGCCTTTCCGCTCGCCGCTGCCGATGTCCCTCACGCGTACACCGCGGTGCATTGCGGAACCCTGCTCGACGTGCGCACCGGGCACGGCATCAGCGACGCCATATTGCTCATCGAAGACGGCAAAATCCACGAAGCCGGGGCGGCCGCGCGCGTGCGGCTGTTGCACAACGAGACCGCTCTCGACCTGACTCAGGCCACTTGCCTGCCCGGCCTGATCGACGTGCACGATCATCTCACCTCCGATCCCACCGATTCCGGTTACAAGTCGCTCGGCCTCTCCGTCCCCCGGAAGACGGTGAAGGGCGTGAAAAATGCCCGCATCACTCTTGAAGCGGGCTTCACCACCGTTCGCAACCTGGGTGCGCAGGGTTACAGCGACATCGCGCTGCGCGATGGCATCATGGCCGGTGAGGTGCCCGGACCGCGTATGCAGGCGTCGGGTCCCGCGTTAGGCATCACGGGCGGCCATTGCGACAACAACCTGCTAGCGCCCCAATATCACGCCACGAGCGAAGGCGTGGCCGATGGCCCGTGGGCGGCGCGCGCCAAAGTCCGCGAGGTGATTAAATTCGGTGCCGACGTGGTCAAAATCTGCGCCTCGGGCGGCGTGATGTCGAAGGGCGATCAGCCCGGCGCGCCGCAATACACGCTGGAAGAAATTCAAGCCATCGTCGACGAAGCCCACAAGCTGGGCCGCAAGGTGGCTGCGCACGCACACGGCACGCAATCCATCAAAGACGCCATCCGCGCCGGCATCGATTCCGTCGAGCACTGCAGCTTGATCGACGATGAAGGCATTGCGCTCGCGAAACAAGCCGGCACTTTCCTGGTGTTCGACATCTACAACGACGACTTCATCATGCACCAGGGGCTTCAAGCCGGCATGTTGCCCGAAGCCATCGAGAAGGAACGCCAGATCGGCGTCTTGCAGCGGGAAAATTTCCAACGCGCCTACAAAGCCGGCGCGCGGATGGCATTCGGGACAGACGGCGGTGTTTATCCGCACGGCGAAAACGCGCGGCAGTTAACGCTGATGGTGAAGCTCGGCATGAAGCCGCTCGAAGCCATCGAGACAGCCACGGTCAACGCCGCCGAACTGCTCGGTTGGGAGCACAGCGTCGGCTCGCTAGAACCGGGCTCCTTCGCGGACCTCATCGCCGTCGAAGGCGATCCGCTGGCGGACATCACGCAGCTTGAGCGCGTGAAGTTCGTCATGAAAAACGGGGAGATTGTGAAGAACGAGCTAAGGCCGCTGGTAAAGATCGTGCAGTGAAATTGCGGCTTATCCGTGGCCGAAATACATCAGCCAGCCGATCCCGACCAAAGCGGCGAAAAAACAGCCGAAAACGTAGAGGCCGTACCGCAGCCGCTCGCGATCGGTGCGCTTGGTCACCACGCCCAGCACCACCGACGTGAACAGCGCGAACAGGAAGGACGCTTCGAAGTGCGAGAGGTTCATCTTGGGCATCAGCTCTTTCTCCCGCCCGCGATTTCGTAGGCGTCCACCATGGCCAGCACGTTGAGCAGCCCGGCAGTCACCAGGAACTTGGTCCCGTAATCGTGGACCGCTCCGGGCACGTCGGCTTGCGCGTATCCGAGCCACGACGTGAGCAGGTACAGGATGCCGGATGCGATGTCGCCCAGGAAGCCGCCCCAGTTGATGAGGATGGTCAAAATATCGCCGGACTGCGGTTTGAACATCGCGCCGCGCATCAGCAGCCCGAGCACGAACATGCACGTGACCGACACCGTCAGCAGCACGGCGCGTCCCGTGCGCTTCAACAGATAGTGCCCGCCACCGGGAATCAGCCAGCCCACCGCGACGGGCGCCAGCCACACGTTCAGCGGCGGCATCGGCTCTTTGGCCGGTTTCTCTTTTGTAGCCATACGAATCCTTATTGTAACGCGGCGGCGCGGGTCCTTTCCCCCGCCGGTGTAAAATAGCCAGTGCCACTCAGGTTTCCCATGAACCGCCGCCGATTCCTACTCGCAGCGGCCGCCGGTCAAGCCGCCGTTCGCGCCGCGGAAACCAAGGTCCTGCTTCCCAGCGACCAGCCGGACGAGAACGGCTTCCGGCTCATGTGGTACAACCCGGTGCCGCCCATCGACCAGAAGACCTGGCGGCTGAACATCGGGGGGCTGGTCGAAAAACCAGCCGCGCTGTCAGTGGCCGATCTGCGCAAGCTGCCGCACGAGGCTCAGAGTTCGCGGATGAAGTGCGTGCAATGCTGGTCCGCTCGCACCAGTTGGGGCGGCTTCCGGTTCCATGAACTCGTGGAAATCGTCAAGCCTAAAGCGACGGCCAAAGCCGTGCGCATCGACTGCGCCGACAAATGGTACGAGTACTTCACCATCAAGGATCTGCTTTCCGCGCGCGTGCTGCTGGCGCTCGACATGGCGGGCAAGCCGCTCGAGGACAAACACGGCGCGCCGCTGCGCCTGATCGACCCTTCGCGCTACGGCTACAAATCCGCCAAGCTGATCACGTCCATTCAATTCGTGGCCCAAGGCAAGGGCAGCATGGCGTGCGACATCGGCCCTTATTACTCGCCTGGTGGCGAAATTCAGGCGGGCTACGATCATCCTCTTGACTTGGGAAGCAAGGTCCGAAAAAAGATTGCGGGCGGCGAGATCACGGAGTACTGATGCTCGCGTTGACCAAGCGCCGCTTCCTCCAACTCGCCGGACTGTCGATTGCTCACCGCATTCTTCCCACCCGGCTGTGGGCAGGCGCCACACGGCAGCCGCAGGCCTCGCGACGAGTCATCATTGTGACCTTCGGCGGCGGCGTCCGCTATGCAGAAACCTTCGCGCCCGACGGATTGCGCAACATACCCCGCCTGGTAGAGATGAAGCCCAACGGCGCGTTTTTCAAGAGCTGCACCAACGCGGGCGTGCTCTCGCACTACAATTCAACCGGCAGTATTCTCACCGGCAACTGGCAGCGCGTGGATGATTTTGGATTCCAGCCGCCGGCCACGCCCACCATCTTCGAGTACTATCGCAAACAGACAGGCGCGGGCCCCATGGATGCGTGGGCCGTCGCCACCAACAAGAGCTTCTCGCTGATCGGCTCAGGCGCCGATCGCAGCCTGGGCCAGCCCTACGGCGCCAACGTCGTGCTGCCGAAACAGCTCCTGCTCGAAGCCGTGGAGGGTGTGGTCAAGAAGAACTCCGACGCCGGCGTGGCCAATCGCGAAAACGTGCTGCGGCATCTAGAGACCATCCTCAGCGAGGGCTACGAAGGCGTGGGTTGGACCATTTTCAAAGCGGGCGGCCAGCTCGACCGGACGGTGCGTGACACGCTCACGCACGCGCTGGTTGAATACATCAACGGTCCGGAAGCGCCGTCATCGGGCGACGAGCTGACGTTCTTCATCGCCCGAGAAGTCATGCGCGAGTTTGCGCCGCGCCTGATGCTGGTGAATTTCTGGGACATGGATGTGGCGCACTGGGGCTCGTACTCGCTCTATCTCCAGGCGATCACCAAAACCGACCGGCTCACCGGCATGCTGTGGGACGAGATTCAATCCAATCCGAATTACAAGGACCGGACCACGCTGCTGATCCTTCCCGAGTTGGGTCGCGATGGCGATATCAACGCCGCCAACGGTTTTCTCAATCATCGCAGCGGCGATCCTTCCTGCCGGAATATGTGGCTGCTGGCCATGGGCGCGGGCGTTGCGCCGGGCGAGGTGGAGCGGCCGGTCTTCCATATCGATGTGGCGGCCACTGCGGCCGGCCTGCTCGGCTTCAAGGCGCGTGAGATCACGGGCCGGCCGATGCAAGAGATTCTGAGCTGATGGCCGCCAGCTCCCAACTGTCTCCCTCCTTGCAGGCGCTCATTGACAAGGGCTTGTTCGACCGCCTGCCTCCCACGTTCTCCACATTTTTCTTCGAGCAGATCCAGGAGTGGGACACGCTCTTCCCCGCCGAGCGCAGTTACCACGAGCGGCTGTTCTCGCTCATCGACCGGTCTGACGCGGCGGTGGTCGAGAAGCTGTTCGAACCCTTGCGCCGCATCGAGCAAGTCATGGGCGTGAATGAGAAGAACTGGCCGCGGCGGCATTTCACGCTCGATCAAGTGGATTTTCTGAACCGCTCGGCGCATTATCCCGAGTGGCGCAAAACCGTCTCGGACATTTTCGCACGGCTCGATCCGCTGCTCGACCAGGAAATGTCGCGCAAAGGCCACGCACGTCTGGTGGTGGTGATCGCGCCGGCCGAGCTCCCGGTCTCGCCCGACCGCATGTGGCTTCGCATCAAGCACGGCAAACGCATTCCCCTCGAGCCGCCGGAGGATGTTGCCGACTACCTGCCGCTCCTGTTGACGGGCGCGCGGCGTAAGGATCGAGCGCAGACCATCACTGCCGGATACGCGCTCGCCAAAGAGCCGTACGCCGCCTGGTCGATCGAAGCCGGCAGTGGCTTGAGCGATCTCGACGGTCCCGGCGCTCTGGTGACGCTGAGTTACGACCGGCTGCTCGACTACCGCGCCCGCCTGACCCATGAGGTCACGCACATCCTTAAGACCGAGGACGTCCGTGGCCCGCGCCAACTGGTAGCCAAGCTGAAAGAGCTGAAAATCCTGGCTTCGGAAGGCGACGTGGGCCGCGATCCGGTTCTTGCCGAATTCACCCGCGCGACTTTGCTCAGCGGCAATGGAACGCTGCTGATCAACAACACGTTCGTGGAATGGAGCACGATGCAAGCCGTGCGGCGCGCCCGGCCTTCTGTGACGGTGGCCTCGTTCGGCATCCGAAATAAGATCAAACCGTTCACCAGCCTGCTGATCTACGCCGATCAGGACAAGTCGAATCCCATTCCGACCCAGATGGACACGCTCGGAACGTACGTGGATCTCGAGATCTTCTATCAATACATCTGGCAGGAATTCGAGAAGTACCCCGAGTACCGCCACAACACCGCGTACTTGTTCGTGGGTGAGGGTATGGACGAGTTGCTGGCCATCGCGCCGCCTGATTTTCCGTTGCTGACTGCGAGGCAGCCGATCAATCTGGCGCAAGTGTTCGGTACCATGAAGGACTGGCTGAGCTTATGACGGCTTCTCTGTTATTCCTGGCGCTCCTCTCGACGGGCGAGGTGGAACGGCTGACCAAACTCGTGGCCGAATCCGGCCGCGTGGTCGAGATCGCCATGCCCGCATCGGAACGGCTTGCGCCTCCGCCCAAGATGGCGCCGGGCGCTCCGCCGCTCGTCAGCTTCCGGCTGTTCGAGGGCAAGATGCGCCACCGCTTCAGCAACCTCGACCTGGCTTTGGACGATGCCGGCCACTAGATCCGTCTTCCGCCGACCTACACGAACGATTGCGGATGCTTTTTCTTCGATCGCGGCAAAAAGCCGCAGGTCCCCGCCAACGTCAGGCGTGGGCCTGCGCTACAAGTTCACTCCGTGCGCTACCGCGTCTAAATCTGCTCTCCATGGACCCATGCGAACGATTGCTTTTGTAGCGCAGGCCTACGGCGTTTTTTGCCGGAGACCTGCGGCTTTTTGGCCGAGGTGCAGCCAAAGTTCGCGGGTTCACGCAAAAGCGGCCATATTCTTTTTGTTTGCCCACGGTCTCCTCGCTCAGGACCCCATCGCCAAAGGCATCCAGGAATTTCATCAAGGCAAGTACGACGCCGCGAAAATCACGCTGGAACAGGTGCTGAAACGCAAGCCCGGCGATGCCCACGCGCGCACGTTTCTCGCACTCTCCCGCGCGGCCACTGGCGGCTGCGATACCGCATCCAACGATCTCTACGACGCCTTCACCAACCAGCAGGATGCCGACCTCCGCCGCATGGCCGGCCTCGCGCTCGTCGGATGCCATCTCGCGCACAATCGCCTGGAAGCCGCGGTGCCCGTGGCTCTCGCGCTCCAACGCGAGTTTCCCGCCGATGCCGACGTCCTCTACGAGGCCGCGCGGCTGCACATGAAGGCGTGGAACGACGTGGTCTTCCAGATGTTCCAGAAGACACCTGCGTCTTATCGCGTCAACCAGGTGTCCGCCGAGATTTTCGAAATCCAGGGGCGCTACACCGACGCGGTCGCGGAGTACCGGAAAGCCATCGAGAAGAATCCCGCGGCTATCAATCTTCATTTCCGCCTGGGGCGCGCGCTGCTGCTGCAGTCGCATTCGCCAGAAGCCCTGGCGGCGGCCGGTAAAGAATTCGAAGCCGAGTTGAAGCTGAACCCGAGTGACGCCGTCGCCGAATACGAAGTCGGCCAGATCCTGTTGTCGGAGAACAAGCCGCACGAGGCAGCGCCGCGCTTCGAGCATGCGCTCGCGCAAGCGCCCGATTTCACCGAAGCCCTGCTCGCTGTCGCCAAAATCCGCGCGGATACCAAACGCTACGACGAAGCCATTCCGTTGCTCGAACGCGCCGTGCGCCTCGAACCGGCCAACGAGTCAGCGCATTACAACTTGATGCTGGCTTATCGCAACGCAGGCCGCACCGCGGACGCGCAGCGCGAGAAGGCGGAAGTCGACAAACTGAAGCGCCCGCCCGCCGGCGAGTTCACCGAGTTTCTGAAGAAGCTGGGTGAAAAAGCGCCCAACCAGTGACCCGACTCGCTCTTCTTTTGGCGGCGTTTTCCGCGGCCGCGAACGCTCCCCAATTGCCGGATTTCCGCAATATTGCCGCCCAGGCCGGCTTGACGGATGTGTTCCCGAACGGCGGAACCGCGTCGAAAAAGTACATTATCGAGACCACCGGCAGCGGAGCGGCGTTCATCGACTACAACCATGACGGCCTGCTCGACCTCTTCGTGCTCTCGGGAAAGGGCGGCACGAATCGCCTCTATCGCAACGATGGCAGCGGCCATTTCACCGACGTCACCCGCGAAGCCGGGCTCACCAGCGACGCCTGGAGCCAGGGCGTGTGCGCTGGCGACTTCGACAACGACGGCTTCACCGATCTGGTGGTCACTTCCTGGGGCGGCATTACCCTCTACCGCAACGTGGAGGGGCGGCGGTTCGAAAACGTCACCCGCCAGGCGCACCTCGATCAGAGCCGCGTCCGCTACAACACCGGCTGCGCCTTCCTCGATTACGATAACGACGGCAAACTCGATCTCTTCGTGGCCAATTACGTGAAGTTTGATTTCGCCACCACGCCCAAGCCCGGCGAGAATCCTTACTGCTGGTATCGCGATCTGGCCGTCAGTTGCGGCCCCCGCGGCCTGCCCTTCGACCGCAACGTCCTCTTTCACAACAATGGCGATGGGACCTTCACCGACGTGTCGGATGCCTCCGGGATCTCCAAGCCCGAGCAGAGCTACTGTCTGAGCGTGCTCACCGGCGACTTCAATCAGGACGGCCGCACCGACATCTTCGTAGCCTGCGACCAGACGCCATCGCTGCTATATATCAACCGCGGGGATGGCACGTTCAGCGAAGAAGCTCTGCTGCGCGGCGCGGCTTTTGATGAAAACGGCAAAGCCATGTCGGGTATGGGAGCCGCGTCGGCCGACTACGATGGTGACGGCAAGCCCGATATCTTCCGCTCCAACTTCTCCGATGAGCGCGAAACGCTCTACCGCAACCGCGGCAGCGCCGAGTTCGATGACGTCACTCTTGCCGCGGGCCTGACGCACAACACGCGCTTCGTCGGATGGGGCTGCGGGTTTCTCGATTTTGATAACGACGGCTGGAAAGATCTGCTGCTGGCCAACGGCCATGTCTTCCCGGAAGTGGACCGGCTCAAGATCGACATCCACTATAAGGACCGTGCGATTCTTTACCGCAACAACGGCAATGGTACGTTCACTGACATCTCGGAACGCGCGGGACCGGGAATCCTGGAACGCCATGCCGCGCGCGGCGTCGCTTTCGGTGACTATGATAACGACGGCTCGGTCGAGGTCCTGATCAATAATCAGAACGAAACGCCCTCGCTGCTCAAATGCGCGAAAAAATCCGCCGGGAATTGGGTAATCCTGGCACTTCAAGGTACAATATCGAACCGCAGCGCGATCGGCGCCCGAGTCCGGTTAACGGCCGGCGCGCACACGCAGATCGATGAAGTGCGCAGCGGCGGCAGCTATCTTTCGCAGAACGACCTCCGGCTGCACTTCGGGCTGGGTACGGCGTCGAAGATCGATCGGGTTGAAATTGACTGGCCGGGCGGAGTACACCAGGTGGAACGCAACCTGGAAGTGAATCGGGTCGTGACGATCCGCGAGCCGCGCCGGTAGAGGGAGAGCTATGGTTCCTGGTAGAATGGCTTGCTTTGCCGTCCTGATGGTGATCGCCCAAGTGTGCCTCGCGAGCGATACGTCGATGGACCGCGCCACTCTGCGCGGGCTCAAAGCCGTCAAAGTGGTGGTGGATCCGCTGGGTTCCGATCTGGAGCGCGAAGGACTCGACGCCAATCACTTGCGCATCACCATCGAGCAGAGGTTACGCGATGCCGGCATCAAAGTCGACAACGACGTGAACGAATTCATGGGGCTCAGCGTGTCCTTCGCGCAAGGCGGGAGGAAAACTCTCTTCACGAAGAAAGGCGGGTTCTCACTGTCCATCAGCCTGGGCGCGTACCAGGTGGCCGTGCTGACCCGCGACATGGCCACCAAGACCGTTGTCGAGACCTGGGGGGTGGAAAAGACGCTCTCCGTATCCACGCGCGATCTGGATCGGGACGTCTCCCGTGCCGTGGATGAGCTGGTGGAACAGTTCGTAAAAGCCTACCGCTCCGTCAATCCGCAGTAGGTGAGGGGACTGGCTCCACTGTCCCTAATCCCGACAGTCGCACCTGACCGGTCTGCTCCTCGTGGACCGTGGTGCCTGTCCCCACGCCCCCTTATTTCAGGTTGTGCTTGCTCATCTTGTAGCGCATGCGGTCGCGGCTGATGCGCAGCAGGCGCGCTGCCTGAGATTGATTGCCGCCGGCTCGCTCTAGCGCCGAGATTAGCAGCAGCCGTTCCTGTTCCTCGAGCGAGAGATCCTTATCCGGCTCAGCGCCGCTCCCCAGTGGCGCGGAGACCCCTGCCTCCAATGCATGCGGGCGCATGTTCTCCGGAAGATCTGCCACGTCGATGGTCTCGCCCATCACCATCATGCAGGCGCTGCCCAGAACGTTCTCCAGCTCGCGCACGTTGCCCGGCCACGAATACCGCGCCAGCAGGATCTGCGCGCGTTGCGTCAGGCCCTGGATGGGCTTCTGATATTGGTCGGCGAACTTGCGGATAAAGTAGTGCTCCAGCAGGGCGAGGTCCTCTTTTCGCTCGGCCAGCCGGGGTGTCCGAATCTCGACCATCGACAGCCGGTAATAGAGGTCCTCGCGGAAACGGTTCTGACTAATGAGCGACCTCAGGTCGTGATTCGTCGCCGCCACCACGCGCGCATCCACCTTGCGCGACGTGAGTGAGCCCACGCGCTGCACTTCCTGGTTCTGCAGCACGCGCAGCAGCTTGGCCTGCGTATTCATCGGCATGTCGCCGATCTCGTCCAGGAACAGCGTGCCATTATGCGCGTACTCGAACAGGCCCATTTTGTCCTGGTTGGCCCCGGTGAACGCCCCTTTGACGTAGCCGAACAGCTCGCTCTCGAAGAGCGTCTCCACCACCGCCGAACAATTGCACACCACGTACCGGCCGCCGGAAACGGGGCTCAACTGGTGCAGCGCGCGCGCCACCAGCTCCTTGCCCGTCCCGGTCGCTCCCGTCACCAGAGCCGACCGGTAATGCGGCGCCACGCGCCGGATGCGGGCGAACAGCTCCCACATCACGGCGCTGCGCCCCACCATGCCTTCGAACTGGCTCGTTGAGAGCAACTCGTCGTCGAGAGCGAGGGTACGCTGCCGCTGGCGCGCCTCGTCCATCAGCTTGCGCACGCGGTCGCGCAGCAGGGCGATGGATACCGGTTTGTTGAGGTAGTCGCTGGCGCCCTTCTTAATGGCTTCCACCGCCGATTCGGTGGAGTAGTGGGCCGTCATGAGGATGACTTCGATACCCGGGTCAAACTCCACAATCCGCTCCAGCACTTCCATCCCGCCCAGCTTCGGCATCACCAGATCCAGCAGCACCACCTGCGGGCGCTCATGGAATACCATATCCAGGCCCTCTTCGGGATCCGTACTGGTGAAGATCTGGAGATTGTCCTCCGCAAGAGCTTCGGTGATCAGCTCCAGGCTTTCCGGAGTGTCGTCAATGGCCACCAGCTTGAAATGGGATTTGGATTGCGCCATGGCAGTGGTTAGTCGCGCGGTTTTCGCAGCAGTTCCGCGACCTCCGTCCGGAACGCCGGGATATCAATCGGCTTGGTGATATAGGTGTTGAACCCAAGGGCCAGCGCTCTCTCGCGATCCCCTTGCATGGCGTAGGCGGTCAGCGCTGCCACGGGCATTCGTGAAAATCGCGGATCCGCGCGCAGCTCGCGAATCACTGCGTTGCCGTCCATCACCGGCATCTGGATATCCACCAGCGCCAGATCAGGCTGGTGCTCGCGAATTCTCTCCAGCGCCTCGCGGCCATTGCCGGCCTCGATCACTTCACAATCGTCGTTTTCCAGGATTTCTCGAATCAGCTCGCGACTCACAGGGTTGTCGTCAGCCACCAGAACTCTCTTCATGCCTCCGCGAGCGATCCTCTCTGCTTTTCCAGCCCGAAGTTGCCGTCAAGCGCCGAATCGCCTCCAGCAGGTGTTCCTTGGACACCGGCTTGACTAAGTAATCCGCCGCGCCGATGGAGAGGCCCTTTTTCCGTTCTTCGACGACAGAGACAATAATAACCGGAATGGCTTCCGTAGCGGGAGATTTCTTCAGTTCTTCCAGCGTCTGCCACCCGGTTTTGCCGGGCATCAGCACGTCCATCGTAATCACGTCGGGGTGGATGTCGCGCGCCGCCCGGATGGCTTCCGTCCCTGTACTCACGGCGACGGCCCGATAGCCCGATTCTTCCAGGTAGCTGACCAGAAGCTCTTGCGCGGCTCCCTCGTCCTCCACCACCAGAATCAGGGGAGGATCCCCGGGCTGGTGCGAGACGCCGTAGTCCTGAGTTTCCGCCTGAATCGGCATCGTGAAAGTAAAGCGGCTGCCCTTGCCCGGCTCGCTTTCCACCCAGATTCTGCCCCCGTGCTGCTCGACCAGGCGCTTGGTGATCGCTAAACCGAGGCCCGTGCCTTCGCGCACACCCTTGGTCGTGGTCCCCACCTGGTGAAAACTGGAGAAAATCGCTTCGTGCTCTTCGGCGGGAATGCCGATCCCCGTGTCGGTTACCGAGACCAGCGCCATGCCGCCGGTTTCCGAACATTCAATAGAGACGCGTCCGCCCGCGGCCGTAAACTTGATCGCGTTGCTCAGCAGGTTATAAAGGATTTGCTTGAATCGCAGCCGGTCTCCCTCGAGCGACAGATCCTCGGGAAACATGCTGCTGACTTCGATGCTCTTGGCGATGGCGATCGGCCGGACCGTAGCCAGCACTTCGGCGGCCGCCGCCGAGACGTTGAAATCTTCGTACTTGAGTTCCAGATGACCTGCTTCGATTTTGGATAAATCGAGGATGTCATTGATCAGTTCCAGCAGATGGCGCGCCCCCTGCTGAATGTGTCCGATGAACCGCTTCTGCTTGGGCGTGAACTGTTCATCGCCCCGCTCGGCCAACAGGTCCGAAAACCCGATGATCGAGTTCAACGGGGTGCGCAGCTCGTGGCTCATGCTGGCCAGGAATTCGTCTTTCAACCGGTTGACCTTTTCCACCTCGCGATTCTGGAACTCCAGCGCCTTGTTGGTTAGGATGAGTGCCTCGGTGTGCCGCTCCAGGTTTTGATTGAGCGTCTGGATCTGCTCCTCCGCTCGTTTTCGCTCGCTGACGTCGCGCACCACGCAGATCACGCGATCGCCGCCCTCGGCTTCGTAGGGGCTCAGCGTCACATCCACCGCGAACTCGGTGCCATCGGCGCGCTTTGCGTACAGTTCCAGGCCCGTACCCATCGGCCGCATGACCGGCTTATCGAAATATCTCTCGCGATGAACCGGGTGGCGGCTCAGAAGGCGCTCGGGGATTAGCAGCTCGATGGGTTTTCCCAGCAGCTCAGAGCGAGTGTAACCAAACAGCTTCTCCACCTGCACGTTGACCAGCACAATCCGGCCCTGGCGATCCACTTCGAGAATGGCATCCGGCGCGGCTTCGAGCAGCTTGCGATATCGCTTTTCGATGCCGGCTTCGGCCCGCGCGGCGTGTTCACTGGCCCTCAACTGTCCCTGCTCCTTGTCGATGCGCTTGCGCTCGGTGATGTCGGCCAGTTCGGTCATGATCCCGATGATCTTGCCGGTGGAATCACGCAGAGGCGCCGTCCAGATGCTGACATCCACCGGGGCGCCGTCCTTGCGGGCGCGAATCGTCTCGAAGCCCAACTGCGCCTCGCCCTGCATGCGCGACTTCAGCAAGGCACGATATTCTTCCTTGCGGTCCGTTGGAATCGTGGGATTGGGCCGCCCGATCACTTCAGCCTCGGTCCAGCCGAACATTCGCTCCGCGCTCCGGTTCCACATGCGCACGTGGCCTTCGCCATCCAGCGCGATGATGGCGAGCGGTGAACTCTCGACGACCGCGTGCAGTCTTTGAACGGTCTCCCACAACTGCTTTTCGCGGCTATCGTTTGGATTCTTGCCCATGGATACTGACGCGGAGATCTGCGCCAGAACGAGATTCTTATTATCCCAACTCTCAGACACTGATCACCGGACAGGGGGATTGGCGAATGATGGAGTAGGCATTGGCGCGCAGCCGCCCTACCAGGCCGCTTTCCGAGCTGCGCCCGATCACGACCAGGTCTGCGTGCAACCGCTCCGCCGTGCCACTGACGACATGCGCCACCTCGCCGCCTTGAACATCGATTTCTGCTTCCACTCCCTGCGCCTCCATCAGCTTCCGGACTTCTACCTCTGCCTGGAGGGCCAGTTCGGCTCGCAAGTCTGCGTCAAAATAGCGGGCTGGCCGGGTCTCATAAGCCGGGGTGGCGTGCACCACGTGCAGCGCGGCCTGGTATTCGGCTGTGATTTGCCTGGCCCATTGCACCACCCGCTCGCTCTCCCGATTCAGGTCGATGGCGCAAACCACCCTTCGAATGTGGAGGTCTTCGAGCGCCGGTGCTTGCTCCAGATGAACGCCCGTCCAAACGGGGCAATCCGCGTCGTGCAGCACTTTGGCCGTAACCGAACCCAGGATGAACCGGCGGTAGGGGCCGAATCCGTGAGTCGGCATCATGATCAGATCCACGTTCTCGGTGCGGCTCAGCTCCAGAATCCTTTCCGCGGCGTCCTCTCCTTTATCCAGAACCCGCCGCACGCGGTACTGTCGCAACTCATCCTGCCGGAACGCCGCCAGCCGCTCCTCCAGGTGCCGCATGCTTTCCGGATAGCCGTAATACGGAACCGGCTCCGCCACATGCAGAACAATGAGTTCGGCCTCGAAGCGTCCAGTCAGCGCCTCCACAAAATGCGACGCCCCCAGCGCGCGCTCGGAGAAGTCCACCGGAAACAGGATTTTCTTAGGCGGAAACAGCATGGTCCGTATTTGGTGCCCATGCAGAACAACTACCGGACCCGGATCGCGCAAGTGATTCAGCAATAAGCATCACGGCGTTCAGATGCGCCTTCCGGTGGGTGACATGCCCCATCCAATGGGGGCGTAGCACCGCAAGCTTGTGCCGCCCGCCCCAGCCCTGTCCGCAGCGGAGTATGATGTTCCAGCCATGTCCTGTCGCGTCTTAAGTCTGGTTCTATGGTTTTGCCCGGTCGCGGCGCTAGCCCAGCCGGCCGACCTGGTTCTCCACCACGGCAAGATTGTCACCGTCGACCCGCAATTTCATATCGTGGACTCCATCGCCATCCGCGGCGATCGCATCCTGGCAACCGGAAGCCGCGAGGAAGTGGCCCGGCTTGCCGGCCCGAACACCCGCCAGCTCGACCTCCATGGCAGGGCCGTCTTGCCCGGCCTGATCGACTCGCACTCGCACGCGTTCGCGGCCTCCCTGTACGAGTTCGATCACCCGGTTCCGGAGATGGAAACCGTTGCCGACGTGCTCCACTACATCCAGGCGCGCGCGGCCGTGGCGAAGCCGGGCGACTGGATCGTCCTCACCCAGGTCTTTATCACCCGCCTGCGTGATCAGCGCTTCCCCACGCGCGCCGAGCTGGACGACGCCGCTCCCGCCAACCCGGTTTACTTCGGAACCGGCCCCGACGCTTCGGTCAATTCGCTAGCGCTCAAGCAAAGCGGCATCGACAAGAACTTCCGGATCACCGATGGCAAGCCGGGCCGCATCGAGCGCGATGCGAACGGTGAGCCGACCGGCATTCTCCGCAGTGGCAGCCGCCTGGTCAATATCCAGTCCGGCGAGAAAAACCCAACCGATGAAGACCGGCGCCAGCGCCTCAAATTGATGATGGCGGACTACAATTCGGTGGGCATCACGAGCCTTTCGGAGCGTGATCTGGGCGACGATGGCCTCGAAACCTACCGGCAGGTGCGCGATGCCGGCGAGCTGAGCTGCCGCATCTACGTCACCTACAGCGTGGATGCCCAGATGCCGCTCGATCAAATCCAGGCGCGCATGCTCAAGGCTGCTGGGAGCCCTCTACACCGCTACAACAATATGCTCTGGCTGCGCGGCACGAAATCCTACATGGATGGGGGCATGCTCACCGGCAGCGCCTACATGCTGCAGCCCTGGGGCATCAGCAAGGTCTATTCCATCGACGACCCGAACTACCGCGGCATGCGCTACATCGAAGCCGGAAAGCTTTACCAGATGCAGCGCTTTGCCCTCGAGCACGATCTCCAGTTCACGGCGCATTCGGTGGGAGACGCCGCCGTCCAAGCCATGATCGACGGCTACTCGGAGGTCAACAACGAGTTTTCGGTGCGCCCCGCGCGGCCCTCCATCACCCACGCCAACTTCATGAGCGCCGCCATGATCGCGAAGATCAAGGACCTCGGCATCGTCCTGGATCTTCAGCCCGACTGGCTGTGGTTAGACGGCGCCACGCTCCGCAAACAGTTTGGCGACGCGCGCATGGCCTGGTTCCAGCCTTATAAGAGCCTGTTCGACGCCGGGGTCGTCGTGGGCGGTGGGTCCGATCACATGCAAAAGATCGGCAGCCTGCGTTCCATCAATCCTTATAATCCATTCCTCGGGATGTGGATCACGCTGACCCGGCAACCGCGCTGGACCGATCAGCCTCTGCATCCGGAGCAGCGCATCACTCGCGAGCAGGCCATCCGCCTCTACACCATCAACAACGCCTACCTGACCTTTGAGGAGAAAGAGAAGGGCTCGCTCGAAAAGGGTAAGCTGGCCGATCTCATCGTGCTCGACCGCGATATTCTGACCTGCCCGCTCGAGGAGGTACGGAATATTCAGGTTAACGAGACGTATCTCGGCGGCAAGCTCGTCTACGAGCGCCGCTGACTGAAATCAGAAGTGCAGCTTCATCGCGACCTGAATCTGGCGATTGGAACTGGTGCCGTCCGGGCGCGTCCCAGTGCCGGTGGAGAGCCCAAACGTTCCCGGATCATAAATCAGGTTTCCCGGCTGCGTAAACTCCACCCGGTTGAACAGGTTGTAGAACTCAAAGCGGAACTGCAGGCGGACATGCTCGGTCAGGCTCTGGGTCTTGCTGAGAACCAGATCCCAGTTCGCTAATCCGGGCCCCACAAACGTGTTCCGGCCCAGATTTCCCGGACCGCCGAACGCCGCCAGCGCAAAGGCGCTTACCGGAGGTCCGGTCTGTGTGCGATCGGAGCCCGCCGGAATCGCGGGACTGCCCACCAGGCTGGCGCGCGAGCTCAGAGCCGTGTGCTCCGAGTCGCGGTTCCCGAAGATGTCATAGGGGAGACCATCCTGAACCGTCGTTATACCGGCGAATTGCCATCCTTCCAGAATGCGGCCCATCGCGCCTTCGTGCAGGTACGCGCGTCCTTTGCCAAACGGCAGCTCCATAATGTAGTTCACCGAAAGGCGCTGCCGGACGTCGAAATCCGCTTGTCCCCGCTCTTCGTGGAGGTTGAAAGAGTTGCGCGGAAAATTCCGATTTCCCGCGGCCGCAACCAGTGGGTCCGAAGCGTCGTCAATTGCATGCGCCCACGTGTACGCCCCCTGAATCTCGACACCGTGCACGAATTTGCGGGTCACTTTGAACTGAAGAGAGTTATACGTCGAGTTGCCCACCGACTCGTTGGTCCCCGGCTCATAAAGCGCGGTGTTCAGGGTTGTCGGGTATTGCACGTACAAAGCGGTGCTCTGGAGAAGGTCCGGCGATGTTCCCTGCGCGATCAGGGCATTAACCAGCGCCGGCAGCGGCTGGTTGCTGTTGATGGCGCGCAGCTCTCTGGTACCCTTCGAACCAACGTAATTGGCCTCCAAGGTCAGCGCCAGCGGAAGCTCGCGCTGGATGCCGGCGTTCCAGTTCTGGCTGTAAGGAATTTTGAGATTCGGCGCAAAAAGCGTCGGCGACAGAAACGCGCCATCCGTCACGGTCGGCGACGTGGGGACAGTGGCTGGCGTCGGAACATTCGCCAGGATGTCGCCAGGAAAGTTCTGCACCTGCTGAACGAACGGCGGGTTCGTGCGAGCATTGCCGAACAGGTTACCGAAGATGCGGTCGTGGAAAATGCCGTATCCGGCCCGGAAGGCCGTTTTTCCGTTCTTGAACGGGTCCCAACTGAGGCCCACGCGCGGCTCGAAATTGTGAGGATCGTTGTTGTAGAGGAGTTTGCCCGTTCCCGGACCCACGATCGAGAACGTGAACGGCGCGGCTCCTTGCGGGTTCGCGAACAGGTTCGACAGGTTGTTGTTGACTTCGAACGGGACGCCATTGAACTGGTACCGCAGACCGTAACTCAATGTCAGGTTGGAACGAATCTTCCAGCTATCCTGCGCATACACACCGTATTCATGCTGGCGGAACTTCAGAAAATCCAGCGCCCGGCGATTCCCGCTCTTGTCGAAATACTGATACTGCGACTGAAAATCCACCAACCCCAGCAGTCCCGACGCCATGTCCTGAAACTGACGGCCTCCGCAGTTGTTGCCGGTGTTCGGATCACACGGGTTGTTGGGGTCCAGATTCGCAATGGGTACGCCAAAGGTCGTGTAGCCATTGAAAGAATCATACGTGCGCGAGCCAAACGCGTTATCGCCGTTCTCGAAAACGTTCCGGAATTCACCGCCGAACTTGAACGAGTGACTGCTCTTG
Source organism: Terriglobia bacterium (assembly GCA_020073305.1). Taxonomy (GTDB): domain Bacteria; phylum Acidobacteriota; class Terriglobia; order Bryobacterales; family Bryobacteraceae; genus QHXW01. Next base: position 278,175 of record JAIQFK010000007.1, on the reverse strand, counting down.
ATCACCGCAATACTGTCGTTCACCAGCCAGGTTCCGGTCTTTCGAAACTGGGCGTTGGTGTCACCCAGCGCGGCGCAGCCAACGGTCGCAATACCCGAGATGGCATAATCCGAACCGTTTCCAAACGGATCGAGTGTGCTCAGGGAGTCGAACGCGGTGCGGTTCCCGCAGGAGAAAATATCGGCGACGCGGTTGACGCCGAAACGAAACTCATTGACCAGCGTGGGGCGAAGCGCCGACACCAGGCCGGCCGCCAGGCTGTGGGTCTGCTGGTCGGTGCCCGTCGCGCCCAATCCCTGGATGAACTCATCGTGGAAGGGATCAGGATCGGTGAATCCATTGTAGGAATAACGGAGAAACAGGTTGTGCTTGTCGGTAATCCGCTGGTCCACCTTGAAGTTCACCGCGTTAAAGTGCTGCCGGGAGGAACTGGGGAACCGGTAAATGCCGCGCACATCGTCAACGGATTCGCCATTCGGATTGGGCAGCAGCGCCAGCAGCTTCTGCACCGTCGGATCCAGCGGAATCTGCTGCGCATTATTCGGCGAGTTCGCATCCGCCAGGTTGACGTTGAAGCCGTCAAAGGTAAACTTTCCGGTTTTAAACGCGGCCGTCGGAACCACGGTGGACTCCCGCAGCGTCGTGTTGAACCGCTGGTATTCGTTGTTTACAAAAAAGAAAGTCCGGTTCTTGATGACCGGCCCACCCAATGACCATCCGAATTGGTTGCGTTCAAACGGATCCTGTGGGTTTGGCGTGGTATTGAAGTAGTCGCGGGCCGCCATCGCGTTGTAGCGTCCGAACCAATAAGCGTCGCCATGCAAATCGTTCGTTCCGCTCCGGGTTATCACATCGACGATTGCGCCCGTATTGCGGCCAAACTCCGGCAGGAAGTTGTTGGTGATGACGCGGAACTCCTGCGTCGATTCGGGATTGAGCGAGATCAGGCCGCCCGGAATGCCCGGCACCGAGGTGTCGTTATTATCCGCCCCATCCAGCAGGAAGTTATTGTTGCGTTCCCTCGATCCGTTGACTGAAAAACCGCCCAGGCCGGAATTCGTCTGGACTACCCCGGGAGCGAGCAGGATCAGCGAATAAGGATCACGCACGATCAATGGCAGATCGACAATTCTCTTCTGATCCACCACATTGCTGATCTGCGCGGTCTCCAGTTCGATGGGAGTGACGGTCTCACCGGATACGTCAATCGTCGCGTTGACTGTGCCAACCTCCAGCGTGACATTCAACGTCTGGATCTGGGCGACGGTTAACTCCACGCCTTCAAATCTGGCCGTTGCAAAACCGGCCTTCTCGATTGTGATCGTGTATTTGCCGGGCGCCAGATTCGGGAGAGAGTAGGCTCCGGACGTGGCGGTCTGGGTGGAGCGCTCCAGGTTGGTGGCTAGATTCGTCGCTGTGATCTTCGCGTCCGGTACCGCTGCCTGGCTGGAATCGACAACCGTTCCCGAAACGGACGCCGTTTGAGAAAACGCCAGCGCCCCCGATAGAAGAATGAGCGCCACACAACGCCCTGCATTTCTAAACACACCGAGCATGCGATCCTCCCTTTTTCGCCCAAGCAGGGGCGCGCAATCGTTGTTTCAGCCGACGAACGCCCCACCAGCAGGCACAGAACGTAACACCCGTGAACCACCCCCGCTTACTGAAGAGAGTATGAGGCGGGCACAAGGCGTTTGGCAAGGGGTAGAACGCTGGAATATGGGGGCGGCAGGATGCCGGTGTGGCATACCGAACGGCGCATCTCCCGTGTGCTCGACCGCGACGACCCAGCACGCCCGTCGAAGCCACCTATTTGGGGGGGCGGCGTCCGATTTCCCGATCTGCACACCCACGAATATGGAGCGAAAAATACGCCGCTGACCGTCTTTAATGTACCCGTTTATCCCAAATGAACGACTCGAAATAACGTCTGAAATACCGTTACATACGTGCCCCCCTATTTAAAGCGGACGGCGTCTATCCCCAAAGCTGGAAAGAGATATATGTGATAGTACTATTCGGTTCTTCTGGTACTAGATTTGTCAAGGAGTTTCCCTTATCCTAGGGTCTATTACTGATCGTTCGATGCCACTTGGAGACACAAATTTGAGTCGAATTCGTTTAACGGTTTTCGCTGTGAGCTTGAGTGTGGGCTCTCTGGCTTTTGCCGACACCGTGAGTTTCAGCGGTCCCAACACGGATCTTGGCAAAACTTATACCTTCACTTTGGATGGGGTGGCCATCGTCGCCAGCGGGTTCGTTGGCACAACAGCATCCGATCTGTACGGAAAGAATAACGGTGGTGACGAGAGCGGCCTCGGGCTAAATGGCGATCCCAGCGGCGACCATGAGATTTGGTACAAGTCGGCAAACCAGGACTTTGTCCAGCTCGATGTGACCAACCTGCTGAAAGCCGGCTTCACCAACCTTCAGTTCGAGATGGGTTCGACGACTCAGGGCGAACAGTGGTCGGTCAGCGGATGTAACGTTAGCGGCGTTCTCTGCAATTCCGGTACCGTCAGCGGTAAGGGCGAAGGCAGCTTCACCGCGGTGCCGGTAAATCTCAATCTAACGAAAGGCTTTGTATATTTGGACTTCTATTCAAGCAAAGGGGGCAAGAAGGGCGGCAACGTGCTCCTCTCCGCCCTCTCGGCGACACCAGATCCGCCAGCCGCGATTCCCGAGCCCCGCTATGGATTGCTTCTGGTCGGCGGTCTGTTTGCGGCAGTTGTTGTTCTGAAGGATCGCAACACCGATCGCGCTTAGTTCCATCTCCTTGGTAGTGGACCGGTGGTCGCCGTGAGGCGGCCGCCGGTTTTTGGTTTTTAACCGTCTCCGTCCAGCCTGGAAAATACTAAAGCGATTCCCAGAGCCTTCGTCCCCTCGCGCAGATTCGCCCGGCCCACCCTAGAATCCGGCGACGGTTTGTGGTACTTCTATGTGCCTGGAGGACACTGGATGTCACGGGTGATGGACATTCTCGGAAATCGGGAGCTGTATTCGGTCGAGCCGCACCTGACGGCCGCCGAGGTGGCTCACCGCATGGCCGACTTGCGTGTCGGCGCAATTCTGGTGATGAAAGACGGGGAACTCAAGGGGCTTTTCAGCGAACGGGATTTTCTGGTCCGCGTCGTGGTAGGGGGACGGGACGCGGAGAAGACGGCTGTCGCCGACGTGATGACGTCGAACGTCGCGTCGATTGAGGACATGGCAACCTTGGAGGACGCCATGGAAACCATGCGGGTCCACAATTGCCGTCATCTTCCGGTGACGCACAATGGAAGGGTGACCGGTTTCCTGTCGATGCGTGACCTCATGAACTACGCGCTCGAACAGAAGACCGAGGAACTGCACCACATGCGCAACTACATCCACAGCAGCGGCACTTAGCTGTCGGCCGCGATCGCGCGCCGCATGGCCCGGCCGGCATCGCGGCGAAACCTCCGCTGCAAGGCCCGCACGAGGGGGCTGGCGATTTTGGCCAGCACGTGCCGCGCGCGTGAAAACGCGAGCAAGTCGAACCACACCGAGCCATCATCCAACCACTCGACCAGAAATCGTTCTTCCCCTGCTTCGACGTGCGCCGGCAGAGTGCCGTACGCAAAGCCGTACCTGTGAGGCTCGTCGATCACGTATACAATCCGGCAAACATTGACGGACCAAAGTCCAAGCGCCCGAACCAGCATGGCCACCGTAGCGCCGCGCTCGATCGGCGCGCCCGGCCAGCAAAGATGAGTCCAGCCGTTGTGGAACATCTCCCAAACCCGGATGGCGCTCTTCGCGCGGGCAAACGCAGGCGCCCCATGACCCAGGGCGAATCGCTCGTGATCCACATGGTAGCCGCGCGGGGCCTGTGTCCCGGTCGCGCCCACCTCGGGGTATGAAAAACCCGTCTGACTCTGGCATTCCAGAATCCCGCGGATCCGCGCGTCAGACGGCCGGCGAAGGAAGAACATCTGCGATACTGCAATCATAGCCGTGCCCAAGACCGCGGTGGTCATTTTCGCCCATGGATCGAGTATCGAGTCCGCCAACGATTCGGTACGGCGCATTGCGGCAAACGTCCGGCGGGAAGCCGGGTTCGACGTGGTTGAAGCCGCGTTCCTCGAGCAGGGCCGGCCGGATCTTGCCGGGGCGGTGGCGGCGGCGGTGGCGCAAGGGGCGGCCCGCGTGGTCGTCGTCCCCTATTTCCTGACGCTCGGCGTCCATCTGCAGCGTGATCTGCCCAACATCGTCAGCGGCCTGGCGCGCATCCATAAAGGTGTGGAGCTTCACGTGACGCCGCCGCTCGAAGGCCATCCCGCTTTGAGCGAGATCCTGAAACAAAGGGCGCAGGAAGCGCTGGAGAACACCCGGTGAAAGCGCGGCTGGTGGAAACGCGCGAGATCGCGCCCGAAATTCGGCACTTTATCTTCGAGGTGCCGGAAGCCCCGCAATTCCTTTTCATACCCGGCCAGTGGGTCTCGGTCGAGGAGCGGGTCGATGGCGAGCCCATCACGCGGGCCTATTCGATCGCGTCTCCGCCGGACGGCAATCGTTTTGAACTGTGCCTGAACCGCGTCCAGTACGGCCACCTGTCTCCCTATTTATTCACGCTCCATCCCGGCGACGAGATCGAAATGCGCGGGCCCTTCGGCACCTTCATTCTGCGCGAGCCGCCCAACGACTCGGTGCTGGTGGCGACCGGCACCGGCATCGCGCCGTTCCGCGCCATGCTGCCGGCGAGGCTGGCGAAGGACGCCGCTCACCAAATGACTCTGCTCTTCGGGGTTCGCCACGAAGGCAGCCTGCTCTACCGCGCCGAGTTCGAATCCCTGGAACATCGCCACCCGAACTTCCACTTCTGGCCCACCCTCACCCGCCCCGAACCGGCCTGGAGCGGGAGGACCGGCCGGGTCCAGCAGCATCTCACTGCCGCCATCGAATCTCAAAGCGACTGTGATGTCTACATCTGCGGGCTGCGGGCCATGGTAGACGAAACCCGGGCCATGCTGAAAGGGCTTGGATTCGAGAGGAAGAGAATCATTTACGAGAAGTACGACTAAGAAAATAAACAACTTATCATAAACTTGACAACACGACACTAATATTTAATAATGTGACTGTACTCAGTCGCCAGGCATGGCGTTGAGTATAAGGCCATTATCCATTTCAGGAGGCTCCCCAATATGAGCAAGATCATCGGTATCGACCTCGGTACCACGAATTCAGTAGTTGCGGTCATGGAGGCGGGACAGCCGACCGTGATCGCCAATCAGGAAGGTGCGCGGACCACGCCGTCGGTCGTGGCGTTCACCAAGAGCGGCGAGCGGCTGGTCGGGCAGGTCGCCAAGCGGCAGAGCATCACCAACCCGGAAAATACGGTCTTCTCCATCAAGCGCTTCATGGGACGGCGCTATGAAGAAGTCAACGAAGAGATGAAGATGGTCCCCTACAAGGCCGTTCGCGGCGATAACGGCGACGCGCGCGTGGACATTAGCGGTAAGAAATATTCGCCGCCTGAGATCTCGGCGATGATTTTGACCAAGCTCAAGGAAGCCGCCGAGTCTTATCTAGGGGAAAAGGTGACGCAGGCTGTCATCACGGTACCGGCGTACTTCAACGACGCGCAGCGCCAGGCGACGAAAGACGCGGGCAAGATTGCGGGCCTGGAGGTGATGCGCATCATCAATGAGCCCACGGCCGCAGCGCTGGCGTATGGCCTGGACAAAAAGAAGAACGAAACCATCGCGGTGTATGACTTCGGCGGCGGCACGTTCGATATCTCGATCCTGGAAGTAGGCGAGGGCGTGGTGGAGGTGAAGTCGACCAATGGGGATACCCACTTGGGTGGAGACAACATCGACCAGCGCGTCATCGACTGGATCATCACCGAATTCAAGAAAGAACAGGGCATCGATCTCTCGCGCGATCAGATGGCGCTGCAACGGCTGAAGGAAGCGGCGGAGAAGGCCAAGATGGAGCTTTCGACGCTGCTGGAAGTCGAGATCAACCTGCCTTTCATCACCGCCGACGCGAGCGGCCCCAAGCACCTGATCATGAAGCTGACGCGCGCCCGCTTCGAGCAGATGGTGGAGGACATCATCCAGCGTTCGGTGGGCCCTTGCAAGCAGGCCATGACGGACGCCAACGTGACGCCGCAGCAGATCGACGAGGTCGTGCTGGTGGGCGGGCAGACCCGCATGCCGCGCATCCAGACTCTGGTGCGCGAACTGTTCAACAAAGAGCCCCACAAGGGCGTGAACCCGGATGAAGTGGTGGCCGTGGGCGCCGCGGTGCAAGGCGGCGTGCTGGGCGGCGAGGTGAAGGACGTTCTGCTGCTCGACGTGACTCCGCTGTCGCTGGGCATCGAGACCCTGGGCGGCGTCTTCACCAAGCTGATTGAGCGCAACACGACGATTCCCACGCGCAAGAGCGAGGTATTCTCGACCGCGGCCGACAGCCAGACGTCGGTAGAAATCAAGGTGTACCAGGGCGAGCGCGCCATGGCGCGGGACAACCGGCTGCTGGGCGTGTTCCAGTTGGTGGGCATCCCTCCGGCTCCTCGCGGCATTCCGCAGGTAGAAGTGACGTTTGACATCGACGCCAACGGCATCCTCAACGTGACGGCCAAGGACCGGGCCACCAACAACGAGCAGAAGATCACGATCACGTCTTCTTCCGGGCTCTCAAAAGACGAAGTGGAGAAGATGGCCAAGGACGCCGAGTCACATGCCGCCGACGACCGCACGCAGCGCGACCAGATTGAAGCGCGCAACCGGGCGGACGCAATGATCTACAACGTCGAGAAAACGCTGAAGGAGCACCGTTCGAAGATCAGCGATGCCGAAGCCAAGGACATCGAGGCAGCGCTCGAAGAGACCAAGAAGGCCATGGGCGACGGCGACCCGAACAAATTGAACGCCGCGACCGACAAGCTGACGCAAGCCAGCCACAAGCTCGCCGAAGCCATGTACAAGACGGCCAGCCAGCCAGGCGCGGGTGGAGGAGCAGCGGGGGCGGGCGCAGGCGCCGGCGACGGCCAGCAGAGCCAGTCCAAACCGAAAGACGATGTGGTGGACGCGGAGTTCGTGGACGTGGACGACAAGGGGAAGAAGTAAGAGAAGGTGCCAGGTGTTAGGTTTCAGGTGTTAGGTTTCAGGTGTTAGGTTTCAGGTGTTAGGTTTCAGGTGTTAGGTTTCAGGTGTTAGGTTTCAGGTGTTAGGTTTCAGGTGTTAGGGAAAACCAAGACCTAACACCTGAAACCTGTTCCTATGCAGCAACAGCCGAAGCACGAATATTACGAAACGCTGGGCGTGGCAAAAGGGGCTTCCGCGGAGGAGATCCGGAAGTCATACCGGAAGCTCGCGCGAAAATATCATCCGGACTTGAACCCGGGCGATAAGGCGTCCGAGGAGCGTTTCAAAAATGTTCAGGAAGCATACGATGTCCTGAGCGATACCAAGAAGCGGCAGATGTACGACCAGGTTGGCTTCTATTCGGAAAACGGCTTTCCGGGAGGAGCGCCCGGCGGCGAAGCGCCGCACGGAATGGGGTTCGAGGGTTTCGATTTCTCGGACGTCTTCACCACTGGCGGGCACCCAAAGCAGGCCGAAGGCGGCGGCTTCTCCGATATCTTTTCGCAGTTCTTCCGGCGCGGCGCGCAGGAGCCAGCCGAACAGCCGGAGAAGGGCGCGGACCTGGAGTACGCGCTCAATATCGATTTCTGGCAAGCGATCCGCGGCACGCAGGCCAAGCTCAATATCACGCGCCACGAAGTTTGCGGAACGTGCCACGGAACGGGCGCGGGGCCCGGGAATGCGGTGACGTGCCCGCAGTGCAGCGGCACGGGGTCGGTTTCGCAGATGGCGGGAGCGATGAAGTTCAACCTCACGTGCCCGCGCTGCGGCGGCAAGGGAAAACTGCAGAACGTCTGCCCCACGTGCCATGGCGACGGGCGCATCCCGCGTACGGAACCGGTGACAGTGAACATCCCGGCGGGCGCGCAGAACGGATCCCGCCTGCGGGTGCCGGGGAAAGGCAACGCCGGAACCCAAGGCGCGCCGGCGGGCGATCTTTACATCACCACACGTGTAGAGGAACACCCGTTCTTCCGCCGCGAAGGGGACAACATCGAAATCCGCGTGCCCGTGACGGTGACCGAAGCCGGTCTGGGCGCCAAGATCGAGGTGCCCACCATCGACGGCCGGGCGTTGCTGAAGATTCCGCCCGGCACGCCAAACGGCCGCAAGTTCCGGCTCAGCGATAAGGGCGTTTTCAACTCTCGCAAAAACCAGCGAGGCGATCAGATTGTGGAGGTAGTGATCCAGGCGCCTAGAGTCGAGGACGAGCGGACCAAGGAACTTCTGCGCGAGCTGGCGAAGCATCAGACCGAAGATCCGCGCGCGGAGATCTGGGCGAAGGTGTGAGCAAGGGCTGCGCCCTTGCGATCCCGCATGACGCGGGATCGGACACGGAGACAGGGAGACAGGGCGAAAAGGCAGCGGTGAGAAGCTAACTTATGGCGAAGGGGCGTTCCAAAGCGGCGTACATGATCTCGGCGGTGGCCGAGCAATACGAGATTCATCCGCAAACGCTGCGGCTGTACGAACGCGAGGGCTTGCTGCGGCCGTCGCGCAGCGAGGGCAATACGCGCCTGTACACCGACCACGATCTGGAGCGGCTGGAGGTGATCCTGCATCTCACGCGCGATCTCGGCGTCAACCTCGCGGGTGTCGACATTATTCTCAACATGCGCGAGAAGATGTCCGAGATGCAGCGGCAAATCGAGACTTTCGTCTCCGATCTCAACCGGGAGTTCGCGGCCCGGGCGCGCGGCGCCGGACCGGAACAGAAGAACTCGCTCATTCGGGTCGTCGACTCCACACCCACCAAAAACCTGGGACGCAGGTAGGTCGCGCCGCACGGTTGGCATTTCCCGTGCATGCACACGGGTGGAGGATCGTTCGGCATGCTGTCCAGAATCGAGAATCAGTCCCCGGTTAACCTTGCCCCACCGGTGCGCGCGCAGGCGGCACCCAAATCGAGCCAAGCCTTTTCGGATCTATTAGCTGGCGAATCGGTAAACGCGCTCGTAGGGGAGCTCGAAAAGAGGGGCATCGACACCTCCAAGCTCGAAGTCTCTGACCAAAGCAGCAGCCAAAATCCCGTCACTGCACCGACCAGCAGTCAAAATGTTGACACCCCCACACCAGCAACCGCGTCGAGTTTCAACCCGTTGGCGATCTTTGAGCCAAAGCCCGCCGCCCCGGCGAGCAACGGCACAGATACTCAGCCGGCAGCGCCATCCAGTGACACAGCCAGCGCGCCATTCGTGCCGGAATTCCAACAGAACCTCGAGGTCGTCAGCGCGTATGGCGGTTCTTCGCCGCTCAATCCGATTTACTTTGCCACGCCGGAAACCGCGCAGGTCATGGCAAACCGATATGGCACAGGCGAAGTAGTGGCGCGTCCTTATAACGCCACAGGCGGCCCCTACACCGCCAATGGAACCGAGTATTACGTCCGTCTCAACAACGGCGAGTTGGTGAATGCCGGCCTGCTAGCCGACTATTACCGGCGCATGCCGGAAGCGCAGTTTCCCGGCCTGGCCGATCGCATCATCCGCCAGGGACTCGACGAAGCCTGATCCAAACGCACTCGTCAAGCTTCCCAGTCCACCGCCGAGACGCAGAGACGCCGAGAAGGATTTTCATGCAGGCGTGGACGCTGCTGAAGGGCTCCGCACAAGCCGGATTCCCCTGCGCCTCAGAGCGTCTTTGCGGTGAAGGTGAGACCTCGCTAGCGTACACCGTCCAGGTAAAATGAAGAGGTCATGTCCAAGTCTTGGCTGGTCTCCGTTTTTTTCTGGGCGATTGTTGCTTCGGCGTTCGGCCAACAACCGGCGGACCTGTTCAGCAAGGCGCCGCCGGCTATCGATGAAGCGCTCCGCGACCGCATCTCGAAATACATGCAGTTACAAGTAGACGGTAAACCACGGCTGGCCGAGCAGTATGTTGCCGAGGACTCCAAAGACTACTACTACGAGATGCAGAAGCCGAGATACCTGAGCTTCGAAATCGGGAGCATCACGTATTCGGACGAGTTCACCAAAGCGAAAGCCATGATCACGGTGGAAATGTACGTCCAGATGCCGAACTTCCCGAACAAGCCTATGAAGGTGCCGTTCATGACCTGGTGGAAGGTCGTGGACGGGCAGTGGTATTGGTATGTCGATCCGCAAGCTGCCAAAAGTACGCCGTTCGGAGAGATGAATCCTGGGCCGGCGAAACCGGATGGATCGGCGCCTGAACTGCCGCGGGACGCATCCAAGGCAGTCAACATCGTGTCGTTGCAGAAGCAGGTGCACGCGGATAAGCGCGCCGTGCGATTGAAAGCGCGGGAAGCCTCGTCAGACCAGATCACGATTTCCAGCCAGTTTGCAGGTACGGTTTCCCTACAGCTTCAGCCGACCGAATTTCCCGGCCTGTCGGTCAAACTGGACCAGACGGAATTGAAGGCGGGAGAGAAGGCCGTGCTGTCCTTCCATTTTGAGCCTGGTGCAAATGTACCGCGGCATTCGCTGCTGACGGGCATCACGGTACAGCCGATCAACTCCTTGATTGCCGTCCGCATTCTCTTTGAGTAGGGCCAGCGAATCGGCGCCGGGAGCTCCGGATCCACACGCCGAGAGACCTGCGCCGCGCATTAGTAACAGACAATGCCGGGCGAGCACGCGTGTGCGCCCCGCCCGGCTGTGTTGGAGCTACTGAATCGCCAGATCCGACACCTGCGAGAATGCGGCGCTGGCCCCAGGTACCGGGATCGCGACGACGAACGCAATGTTGCTTCCCGTTGGCGCGGTGCTGGGAACTGTGAACTGCACCTCCCAGACTCCCACGAGATTGGCTGCGTACTTGACGGAATTCACTTTTACTCCGGCGTTATTGATGCCGACGATCACCGGGGTCGTGATTACGATATCGCTGTCGATCGGCAGTTGCGCGTTGGTGGTGAGGCCCGCGGGCGGAATCAAGCCGGTGATAAACGCCCGGCCAACTTCACCACGAGCGATGGGATTGGAAGGCGATACGACGCTTCCGTCCGGCCGGAGAACTACGGCCGCCCGCAACCCGTCCGGTCCCGCCGCACCGGTATCGAAGACGCCGGGGGAGGCTGGCAGGATGGTTGCGTTGACAAGGGTACCGACGGCGCCGGCCGTAATAGTGACGGGTACACTCTGGCCCACCAAGGCTTCCAGAGGAACCTGAACGGTGACTGACTCGGAGCCGTTGTAGTTGGAGACATTGAAGATGGGAGCGTTGGGAGTCAGAGAAGCTGCACCTGGGTCGGCAGCGGTGGCGAACGTCAACGAAACACCGGCGACCTGAGTCGGCAGGGGACCGAAGAGATTCGGCATGACCGAGCCTTGAATCCCTTGAGCCAGTCCCACGCAGTAGATGGTCGCAACCACTCCGGGCGATATGTAGTTCGCCTGGAATCCGGCGCCGTTATAAAACGTCTGGCCGGCGGTGCAGGAGGGACCGGGCGGACGAGAAGTCAGGCTGAACGTCGCCACCGTCTTGCCCACTGTGGCGGTGACCACGATGGGGCCAGGAGTGTTACCGGCGGTTACAGTAGTGCTGGCTTGACCCAGCCCGTTGGTCACCGCGGTCGCAGACCCGACTGTAGCGGAGCCTTGGGTAACGGCGAAGGCCACCTGCGCACCCTGGATGGGGTTTCCATGGGGATCATTCACAGTGATGACCAGGGGATCGGTGAAGGTCTGGCCGATGAACCCCGTTTGTTGGTCGCCGGACTTCAGAATTTGTCCCACGTTGGCGGCGACGTTAATGGTGAACGCCACAAAAACCTTCCCATCCGGCGTTTCAACACTCACCGCGACCGGACCTGTGGTGTTGCCCGGAGTGGCGATGGCCGAGACCTCGCCGTGCACATCCGTGACGTCACTGACATTGCTGAAAGCCACGGTGCCGGCCACGACCGCCCTGAAATTCAGTTTGACTCCAGTGAGCCAGTTGCCGGCGACGTCAGTGAGCTGTGCCACCAGAGGCAGGGGAAGCGGCTGGCCGGGCTGGCCCGACTGATTGTTGCCCCCTATGATGGCAATCACCGCGGGCGGGCCGGCGGTCACCTGATAATTAAACTGGAACTGAAAATTTCCAATTTGGACCAAGGCCACGCCGGTACCGATCTGGCCTCCGAACACCGGGGTACACGTGGCGAGGCCGTGAATATCAGTAAAGATGGAGGCTCCCTCGACACAAGTAAGCGTCGACGTGTAGGCCTTGTCGGCCGGACCCACCTTGACCAGAACGTGCCCTACGGGAGTTCCGGTTTGCGCCCCTACCGTGGCGACCAGCAAAACCTGAATGATCGTCGAACTGTGCTGGCCCGCTGATCCGACGAAGTTAGTTCCCAACGGCGGGGTTTTCAACTCCGCGGCGACTTCCGCCCCACCACCAATCTGGCCCACTACAGTCTCTGTAAAAGTCACGCTCTTACTGCTGTAGACTGCGTTGATACTGGTCTGAAAAAAAGAGTAGTTCAAAGGAAGCGCGGGCGCGGCGAGGCTGTTGCTGGTTTGACCGGTGGAATCCGTCTTGGTGGTGATGAAGGCCAGACCGCCGCCCTGCAGAGTCACCACCGCCCAGGTCACGGTGGCGTTAGGGAGCGGGTTACCCGCGGCATCGCGAACCAAAACCACGAGGGGCTGCACAAAGTCGCCACTCACCAGCGGTTGGAGCAACTGGCCGTCACCGGAGACGATGGAAATCGACTGGCAGAGCGCCGTTCCAGCCAGCAAAAGGCCAATCACGAAACGAGCAATCAGCTTAGAACATGACGAGAAGGACATCGCAATGACTCCTAATTCCAGCTAAGCGACCGGTAGGCACCGGCGCTTGTGGGTAATGTTGGAAATGGACGCGGGAAGATTATTTTATCACTAAAAGTGAGAATAATTACAAAAAAAAGGGGGAGCAAAATGCTCCCCCCCTTTAGACCCTACAGAACTACAAATTAGAAGCCTAACTGTTCACCGCTGCCGGGTCCGCCTTCATCGAACGGACTGGCCCCGATTCCGCGACCAGGATCAGGAATGATCAGCGCAATGTAACCCTGCGCTACCTGATTCGCGCCACCCGGCGTTCCGCCGAGCAGGAAGGCGTAACCATGCGCGTACTGGAAGTTGCAGACGGCGATGATGTAGCCCTGGAACCCAGGAGCAACGATGGACAGCAAGTTGGTGTACACCGAACCCGCGCCGACATCCGCGGTTGTGAACGTCGCCGGCGGCGGCGGCGTGGTACTTCCGTTAAAGAAGTTCAGAGCACACGTGCCATGCTGCGTAATGGTGCCGTACGGATCCTGCGAAGTATTGGCGACCGCAAGACCGGTGTCGTATCCAGCCTGATTGCTAACGAACGGATACAACAGGTTGGTTCTGCAAGCATTCACGCTGAAGCGATTGGCTTGCGTACTCGTATCGAGGAATCGAGGAACCGGAGTTCCGCTATCCTCGGAAGCGTAATCGGGCGGTGTGGTGGTCGGAGCGAAGCTCACGCCACCCGTTGACGGCCCGCTGGTGATGGACGGGGAGTTCCCGGCCGGGTTGGCGATGTACGCGATGATGATCGGGACATCGATCTCCTCGGTGTTCGATGGATCCTCGGCTACGATTTCGTAGACGGCCACGCCGGCGCCGGCACTAATCGTAACTTCGGACAAACCGCCGCCCGCATCGAACGAACTTGCGCCCGCGGCTGAGTAAGCTCCCGCCTCATTCTTCACGAGGTTTGCCTGCAGGAGCCCGCTTGCAATTACGAGCGGAACATAGACATGCACTCCCACCGGGACGTTGTTGAGTTCAACCTTGACGCGGGTGCCGGCATCGGCCAAGCCCAAGGTAGCAATTCTGGTGTCCGCGTAATCCGTATCCACATCGCCGGGGTTATAGAAGCCGGATTCCACGGCGGGATAGTTGGCGCCCGGAGCATCTTGTCTTGTCGGTAAGCCTGACGGATTCACCGGGGTAGTTGCGATGGTCCTGATCTTGAAAGCTGAGGCGAATCCCTCAATAGCCTTCACATAACCAGCAAACCCAGGAGAATCCGGGTAATCGGCGTCATCTCCCAGAAACTTCAGCTTGCCGCCGGAGACGTTGACGTCGTTGCACTGCTTGAAGCTGACCTGGTCATCCTGCTTCTGGACCAGACCGTTAAACACGTAAGCCACGATCTGCTGCGGGTTGTTGATCGGCAACGCGCTGGGGTTGCTGACGGCGATGGTCATGAAGATCGGAATGCCGCCGATGCCAACGCCAGTGGATACCGCAAACCGGGTTGCGTTACCGCGAACGTTGGTGACGCGCATGACGAGAAGAGCTCGATTCGTTCCAGGCGGGTCAATGGGGACGCCGCGGAACACGATGGAACCAGGTTGGTTCGAGTTCCACTGCCCCTGGAAGACGTTCTTATTGATATTGGCCGGGGCGGCACCCGGCAGATAGGTCGACGTTGCGATAGCACCTTGGCCCCACATGGTGCAGGGGGCGGCCGAAGCGAAGCAAACACTCTGCGTGCCCTCTGCCGGATCGTCAACCAACAGAATGGCCTCTGATCCGTTCACGTTGTCATCCAAAAGCCGGCTGGTGACCTCGGTGTTCAGAGTGACGGTAATATTCACGGTCTGAACCTTCACGCCCGCATCGGTGGCGACACCACCGGTGCAATTCAACACCAGATCACCCATCAATTCCGTGATCCCCTGCTGACGGGCCTGCTGAGGGGTTGCAGCATTGGTCTGGCACTGGAAGCCTGCTGCGCTTACCGTGCTCACTGTCCCTAACAGAAGGGCCAACGCGGCAAGCACGATCATACATCTGCGAAAATCTGCCATTTCCTTCTCCTTGTAAAGTGCGTTATTGAACCGGCCAAAGTCTTCTTGCAACCTGAGCCTCTCACTACTCGCGAAATCTTTTCACAACCTTGGGGAACCTCTCCGTGTCGGGCGGAGAGCCAGAACTTCCGCAGGTCCTCAAGTGGACCGACGGCACACAATCCAAAAACCCGCGATCAGCACATGATCAAATCGGTTCTTTTTTTAAACTTCTGCTTCTGTGCTTGCGGGATAGATGCGCACAATTGCAAATTGCATCGGACGTGGTAAACACATTGATACCTCATGACGAACGCCCGTGTCAAGAGAAAATTCTTTATCTTCAACGCGTAGACCCAATTTTGGCCGCTCGCATCGGCATTTAAGCACGGGGTTTAACCCCCGTCAACGGGAACATCAGCCAATCGTCGAAATCTTCATCGAACGGTACCTGGCAGGCTTGCAACTGGGTTCTCGGGCAGTAGTAGGTTTAGGTTAACAAAAGATAAGAATTCGATCGGTGGCGCCTAGAACAAAAAGGCGGCACCCACGGAGGCTTCCAGTTGGTTCAACCTTCCGGGGGTATTGGTGAGTTTAAAGGGCTGTCCGGTATTGTACTCGCGGAAATCAAAGCGCAAGCCGATGATCTCGGTGACTCGCATTTTGATACCGCCGCCGTAGTTGACTCCGAATTTGGTGATTTGATTGCCGTAGTACACCGAGGCTCCCGGCGGGACGAAGCTGCTGAACTGGACACCGCCGGTTGCGAAGGGACGGATACGAGATCCCTCGGGAGTGGCATACAAGAGAAAGTTGTAGAAGCCCTGATGAATGGGCATGGAACTCTTGGCGCCGGCGGTATTCAGATTACTGTGATTGTAGGCATAGCCAAACTCGTGGCCCATGAAACGATAGGTGTTGAGCGTGAAGCGGAAGGTGAGACGGAATCCGTTGTCCAGCGTAACGGCAACGGGATTTCCCAATTGATCCACGGTGCTCCCCAGGGTGGCGTTGCCAAACCGGGAAACGCCGCCGCTGACCGAGATCTCGGCCACCTGCGCCGGCGCCAGACCCACGCCTGCGAAAAAGACGAAAACCGCAGCCCCGACTCGCATCCACATTCTCCTAGTTCCGAAACCTTCAGGCTACTTTAAACTTATCGCGGCAAGCCACCGAGCAGAAGTGAACCAACTCGCCGTTTATAGTTTTCTTGACGGAGGTGGCGACCGGAACAAAAGTTCCGCAGACGGGGTCCTGCTTCAATTCGCCGCCGACCGGGCTGCGCGAAGCCTGGTTCTGTTCCTGGCGGGAGGCCTGGGGATTCACGACCTGCGAGATCATTTTCGAGACCGCGACGAAAAGATAGCGGATGATCGCGAAGATGACCAGCAGAACGAGAAAGCGAAGTAGAAGCCGGAACATAAACGGTGCGGGCGGTCGCGCCGGCCCATGGGTGATCTGAGCTGAGAACAGGCCGGCACGCCTGTCCAACGGTTACTTTTTCTTGCCCTTCTTCTGCGCCGCGGGATTTTCGTATTGGGTGGTCACGGTGCCTTCGATGGAGGTCAGCGCGCCTTTAGCCGAGTCGGCGAACGGGCCAGTGGGTTTCAACTCCAGATACTTCGCCAGCGCTTCCTTCGTGCCGGGAGCGGGGATGACTTTGCCTTCCGGGGTGACTTGTGCTTTGCCCAACAGATACATCCCGTATTGGTACTGCGCGTCGGCATAATTCGGGTCCATGTCGATGGCTTTCTTGAACGCTTCGCCGGCCGCGTCGTTCTGGCCTGTGTTCACCATGACCGCGCCGAGGTTATAGAAATAGCGTCCCGCGTTGGATGGATCGAGTTGCGCAGCCTTAGACAACTCCGTCTGAGCTTCAGGAATCTTCTTGGCTTTGACCAATGCCAGAGCATAGTTGTTATGCAGGGCAGCGTCATCGGGCTTGAGTTCCAGAGCCTTGGTAAACGCCTCGAGCCCTTTGTCGAGCGCGGCCTGCTGATCGGCGCCGGTCTTCTGCGAAGCGGACTGCGAATAGGCGTCTGCAAGCTGGGCCCAGATGGTGCTTTGCTTCGGATCCAGTTCATTGGCCTTGGTGAATGCCGCGATGGCCGCGTCCCACTGCTTGACCTGCATGGCGGTCATGCCTTGGTTAAAGGCATCGTTGAGCGCCTTATTCTTGGACAGCGCCTGTTCGCGCTCCTTGGCGGCTTTCTCGAGCGCGGCCTTCTGCTCCGCCGACATGCCGCGCTCCTGGTCTTTGGTCAGCGTCCCGGTTTCGGCGGCTTTGGCGAGCGATTGCTGCCGTTGCTTGGTTTCCTGCATGCTGAAGTTGTTGACGACGGATTCGCCGAGCGTGGTGCGGACGTTGTCGACGGAGTCGACATCTTTGCCATCGACTTCAAGGGTGATTTTGTATTGGCCAAGCGGCAGGCCGGTGTGGAAGTAATGGCCCTTCTTGTCGGTCTTGACCTGGTAGTGTCCCTTAATGTCTTTGCGGTCGATCTTCACCAGCGCACCTTTGATCGGCGCACCGTCTTCACCCTTCACGTCGCCTTCGAGCGACGAAACCTGCGCGAAAGCCGCGGAGGCGAGAAGCAGGAGCGTTGCGGCGGACAGAGCCGCAGTTCTAAGGCCGGGCATGAGGAAAATCCTCCAATAACAAGTTTTTAATGTCTGTAAATCCAGCATACTACAGCCGGCTTCGAGGGGCGAACCCCGGTTTCAGGTTTGCTACGATGGACAGTAACCCGAAGGCACCGTGTTGGTTGACGCCGTTCCAGACATTTTAGCCCGGATTGTCGCCCGTAAGCGCGAAGAGTTCGCGCAGGCCACCGTTCCGCGGGTGGACCTGGAGCGGCAGGCCGAAGAACAACGCTCGGGCCGCCGCGGATTCCGCGCGGCGCTTCTCCGACGGGCGCCGGCCATTATCGCCGAGATCAAAAAAGCCTCACCCAGCAAGGGGGTTCTTTGCGAAGACTTCGAACCGGCGGCACTCGCCCGCGAATATCAGCAAAACGGCGCGGCGGCGCTTTCCGTGCTGACCGACGGGCCTTTCTTTCAGGGCAGCCTGGCGGATCTTCGCGCGGCGAGGCGAGAGGTGAGCCTGCCGGCACTGCGCAAGGATTTTACGCTGGACGAATACCACGTGGTGGAAGCCGCGGCGAACGGTGCGGACGCCATTCTGCTGATTGCCGCAATCCTGGAAGAAAAACAGATGCGGGACCTACGCGAGCTGGCAGGGCGGTGGGGCATGGCCGCGCTGGTCGAGGTCCACAGCCAGCGAGAGCTTCGGGCGGCGCTGGGGGCGGGAGCGGACATTATCGGCGTGAACAATCGGGATTTGAGAACTTTCGCGGTGACTTTGGAGACTTCGATGCGGCTGGCTGAAGAGATTCCGGCGGGAGTGTTGAAGATCAGCGAGAGTGGGATTCAGTCGCCGGAGGACATTCGGCGGCTGAGGGACGCGGGCTTCGATGCATTTCTCGTTGGCGAGCACCTTCTCAAATCGGCGTGCCCCGGCACCGCGCTGCGTGCGTTGGCCGGCACGGCATGATGGTCAAGATCTGCGGCATTACGAATGTGGAGGACGCGATGGCGGCGGCGGAAGGTGGCGCCTCGGCGTTGGGTTTCAACTTTTGGCAGCGCAGCCCGCGCTATGTGACGCCTGCGTCCGCCGCACGTATGATCGAGCGTCTTCCGGCCGCGGTTTGGAAAGTAGGAGTGTTTGTAGATGAGGATCCCGCCGCAGTGACACGGATCGCGCAGGAAGCCGGCCTGGATATCGTACAGTTGCACGGCGAGGAGAAGGCAGCCAATTTTCCGCAGTCAAAGCGGGTCTGGAAAGCAATCCGAATTCGCGGAGATTTCGACGCGGCGTCGCTCGACCGGTATCCGGCGGAAGCGATTCTGCTGGATGGGCCGGCAAATGGCGTGACCTTCGACTGGAAGCTGGCGGCGGGAGTCGCGAAGAAAGTGATCATCGCCGGAGGCCTGGATGCGGAGAACGTCAGGACCGTTATCGAGCAGGCCAAGCCGTGGGGCGTGGACGCGTGCTCGCGCATCGAGAGCGCGCCCGGCAGAAAGGATCACGGCAAGATGGCGCAATTTCTGAAGGCGGCCTTAACCTGATGACACCGCAACCCGACGCCGGCGGGCACTTCGGCAGCTACGGCGGGCGCTACGTCCCCGAAGTGCTGATGTCGCCGCTCGAAGAACTGGAGCGGGCATTCTGCGAGGCTCGCGAAGATCCTGCGTTTCACGCTGAGCTGGACGAGCTGCTGCACACGTACGCCGGCCGGCCCACGCCGCTGTATTTTGCCCGGCGGCTGACCCAGACGCTGGGCGGAGCGCGCATTTACCTCAAGCGCGAAGATCTGCTGCACACCGGCGCACACAAGATCAACAACTGCCTGGGCCAGGTGCTGATTGCGCGGCGCATGGGCAAGAAGCGCGTTATTGCGGAAACGGGAGCGGGCCAGCACGGTGTGGCGACCGCCACCGTATGCGCGCTGTTCGGGTTGGAGTGCGTGGTTTACATGGGCGAAGAGGACATGCGGCGGCAGCGGCTGAATGTTTTCCGCATGCGGTTGCTCGGCGCCAAGGTAGTGGCGGTGTCGAACGGGAGCCGCACGCTCAAGGACGCAATCAGCGAAGCCATGCGCGATTGGGTGACGAACGTCGCGACTACGCACTACCTGCTCGGGTCGGCGCTCGGGTCGCACCCTTATCCGCTGATGGTGCGCGAATTTCACAAGGTGATGGGCGAAGAGGCGCGCGCGCAGATCCAGCAGGCCGAGCAGCGCCTGCCGGACGCCGTTTTCGCCTGTGTGGGCGGGGGCAGCAACGCCATCGGGATTTTCCATGCGTTTATTCCTGACCGGAGCGTTGGTCTGATTGGTGTCGAGGCGGGCGGGCGCAGCGCGCGGTTGGGCGAACACGCAGCGCGTTTCTCCGGCGGATCTCCCGGCGTGCTGCAGGGCGCGCGCAGTTACCTGCTCCAGGACGAGAACGGCCAGGTTTCCCTCACACACTCGGTGTCCGCGGGTCTGGATTACGCGCTGGTGGGCCCCGAACACGCATGGCTGCACGATACGGGCCGCGCGGAGTATGTTTCCATCGGCGACCGGCAGGCGCTCGACGCGGCACGCATGCTCTCGCAGACCGAGGGCATTATTCCGGCGCTCGAATCGGCGCACGCGGTGGCGGAAGCTGCTTCGCGAGCGTCTCAAGCCAAGGGGCAGGTCTTCGTTGTCAATCTGTCGGGGCGAGGGGACAAGGATATTGATATTTACCGGGAGAACTTTCGAGAGTTGGATTCATGACCAGTGTGGAAGAAAAACGGGGACAGGCAACACCGTCCACGCGCCGATGTAAAGGGTTGCATGATTCGCAAGAGCATGCGGCTTGGGACGGTGCAGACAGTCCCCGTTTTTCGGCTCCCTTTAACTTATGACCCGGATTGGCAGGCTGTTCGAGAATTTGAAGAGATCCGGCGGGAAGGGGCTGATCGCTTACATCACAGCGGGCGATCCCACGCCGGAGCATACGCCGGCGCTGGTGGAGGCGCTGGAGCGCGGAGGAGCGGACCTGATCGAACTGGGTGTGCCGTTCTCGGATCCGATTGCCGATGGTCCGGTGATCCAGCGAGCGGGAGAGCGGGCGCTGCGCGCCGGAACGACGCTGCGCAAAGTTCTCGACATCGCGCGCGAAGTGCGCAGACGCTCGGAAATTCCGCTGCTGCTGTTCACCTATCTCAATCCGGTGCTGCGATACGGGCTGGAAGCCCTGGCGAAAGATGCAGCGGCCAGCGGCATCGACGGCTGCCTGCTCACCGACGCCAGCGTGGAAGAAGCGGGCGAGTACGTGCGGATTATGCGGGCCGCTGGTCTGGATACGGTATTCCTGGCCGCGCCCACGAGTTCGCCGCGCCGCCAGCGACTGGTGGCGCAGTATTCGAGCGGCTTCGTGTACCTGGTTTCGCACACGGGCGTGACGGGGGAGCGCGAGACGCTCTCGGACGCGGTGGGCCCGCTGGTGCGCTCGATGCGTTCCATCACTGAATTGCCGCTGGCGGTCGGATTCGGCATCTCACGCCCGGAACACGTGGCCGAACTGGGCCAGCAGGTGGAAGCGGTGGTTGTGGGCAGCGCGATTATGCATCTGATCGAGCGGAATCTGGACAATCCATCGCTCGAAGTGCAGCTCGAATCGTTCGCGCGAGAGCTGAAGCATGGTTTTGAGATGGCGAAGGCGGGAGCGCACCGGCCATGAGCAGAGAGGCGGCGATTAAGGCGCTTGCGGACTGCCGCGAACGCATCGACGCGATCGACCGGCGCCTGCTCGCGCTGTTGAACGAACGGACGCGGGTGGTGGAAGAAATCGGACGGATCAAGCGGGAATGCAAGATGCCGATCTACGAGCCCAAGCGCGAAGAGGACGTGCTGCGCAACGTCTCCGAGCACAATGGAGGGCCCATGGCGGTGGACGCCGCACGGCGCATCTTCGAACGCATTATCGACGAGATGCGCACGCTACAGAAGCTGAAAATGGAAGCGACAGGCGATGGGGAAGTGGAATAGACGATCCAAGTTAAAGGCGGACCAATGCTGGTAGTCATGCAAGAGGGCGCCACCGAGGCGCACATTCAGGGTGTCATTGACCGGCTAGTGGAACTGGGCTTCGACGTTCACCGCTCCACGGGCGTGAGGCATACGGTTCTTGGCGGTGTCGGAGGCAAGGACGAGTTCGATATCGCCACGTTCGAAGTGATGGAAGGGGTGAAGGAGGCCCATCGCATCGTTTCGCCGTACAAGCTGGCCAGCCGCACCTTCCGGCCGGGCGGCACGATCGTCAAGGTGCGCGGGAGCGGAGGGGCCGCCGTTGAAATCGGCGGAGAGCGCGTGGCGGTGATGGCGGGCCCGTGCAGCGTGGAGAGCCAGGACCAGATCGAACGATGCGCGGAGCTGGTGGCGCGCTCGGGTGCGAAGGTGATCCGCGGCGGCGCGTTCAAGCCGCGCACGTCACCGTACAGCTTCCAGGGACTGGGCGAGCAGGGCCTGGAGCTGCTGCGCGCCGCGGCGGACCGCCATGGGCTACTGGTGGTCAGCGAAGTAATGGACACGACGCAGGTGGAACTGGTGGCGAGATATTCGGATATCCTCCAGGTGGGCGCGCGCAACATGCAGAATTTCAACCTGCTGCGCGAACTGGGAAACCAAAGGAAACCCGTATTGCTCAAGCGCGGCATCTCCGCCACCATCGAAGAACTGCTGTTGTCGGCCGAATACATTCTGGCGGGCGGCAATTACGATGTCATCCTGTGCGAGCGGGGGATTCGGACCTTCGAGAATTACACGCGCAATACGATGGACATTTCGGCGATCCCGGTGGTGAAGAAGCTTTCGCATCTGCCGATGGTCGCCGATCCTTCACACGGCACAGGGCGGCGCGACAAGGTGGCTCCGATGGCACGCGCCGCGGTGGCAGCCGGCGCCGACGGCCTGCTGCTGGAGGTCCACCCCGATCCCGACCACGCGCTGAGTGATGGCGCGCAATCTCTCCACCCAGCCCAGTTCGAAGAGTTGATGGGACAACTGCGGATGATCGCGGCGGCCGTGAGCCGCGTGGTTTAACGGCCGATGCAGACGGTGGCCATTTTCGGCGTCGGCCTGATCGGCGGTTCGTTCGGCCTGGCGCTGAAGAAAGCCGGATTTAAGGGAACAATCGTCGGGGTGAGTTCGGAGGCGACGGTTCGGGTGGCGCTGGAGCGAGGCGCCATCGACGAAGCCGCACCGATGGCCGATGCCGCACGGGGAGCGGATCTGATCTACCTGGCGCAGCCCATCGGCCGGATCCTGGACACGCTGCATCACCTGGACAGCTACGTCAATTCCGGCACGCTGATCACCGACGCGGGGAGCACGAAGAGCGCCATCGTGGCCACCGCACGCCAGCACATCGGGCGGTGCGCGTTTCTGGGCGGCCATCCCATGGCGGGCAAGGAGAAGCGCGGGGTAGCCGCAGCCGATGCGGAATTATTCCGCGACCGCACCTACGTCCTGACACCCGATGACCCGGCAGAGCTGGAAAGACAGCCGGCTAAAGATTTTCTGGGTTGGGTGCGCCGCATGGGCGCGCATCCCGTGGTGCTGGCGCCTGAGGAACACGATCGCATCGTGTCGTTCACGTCGCATTTGCCGCAACTGGCGTCGACGGCGCTGGCTGCCACGGTGGCCGAGCAGGCGGGAGACCGGCTTTCCGTCGCGGGGCCCGGCCTGGCGGACACGACGCGGCTGGCGCTCAGCTCGTTCGAGTTGTGGCGGGACATTCTCGCCACCAACAACGTAGCCATCGAACAGGCGCTCAACGCATACATCCGCAAGCTGGAACACGTGCGGGATCATCTGCGAACGCGTGAAATCCAGAGTGAGTTCGAGATTGCGGCCGCGCTGGCGGCGACATTGCGGAAATAAGAATCGGCAAAGAGCCGCAGGTGTCCGCCAAAATCGGGCGTAGAACGGCGCTACAGGAAAGCAGAGATTTGGGCGGAGATTCTTGACGAATCCCAGGCGAGGCGGCGGCCTAATTCTTCGGCGATGGGCGTGAGGGTTTCGCGGGTCCAACGCAGCTCGTAGCCCCAATAGGTCGAGACAAACATCAAGTCCGCCAGCGTCTCGGCCATCTCATGCCCGGCGGCAAACGCAATCTGTGCGCACTCGACGCGGGTTAATGCGGGTGGCGCGCTTTGCGGGAGGTAGGCGAGAAGGTTGGGCGCTTGCACGCCGTAATTTCGGATAAGATGCTCCACCTCTTGTGCAGTGAGCAAATACCGGACAGCGATCTCGGCGGCAGAGGCCAGCAGGGTGTCGATCTGCTGTTTGGTGTTCCCGCCCAGCGGCTTTTCGGCGGTGGCCGATGGCGCGGGTGAAATCAGATCCGCGGCCTCTTCACTCATGGCGCGGTAAGTAGTGTACTTGCCGCCCGCCACATGTACCACGCCATCCGGCGCCATCCAGATGCGGTGCTCGCGGCTGGCTGCGGTGGCGGAGGCGGCACCGGTTCGGATCAGCGGCCGAAGCGAGCTGAAAGTCGAGATGGGCGTGGTGTCGCGCGCCGCCGGAAAGAGCCGGCGCACGATTTGCAGGAGGTACGCGGTCTCCTCCGCGGAGATCCGGACGTTGTCGGGACCGTTGCTGTGATCGACATCGGTCGTTCCTACGAGCGACAACTGGCGCGCGCCGCCCCACGGGATGACGAAAATGATGCGGCCGGATTCCTCGAAGTACGCAATGGCGTTGTCGCTGGCATTCACGCGCGGAATGACGAGGTGCGAGCCGCGCACCAGGCGGAGATCCTCGCCAGAAGCCCAGGCGCCGGTGGCGTCCACCAACTTCGCCGCCTGGAGCGGGAACGACTCACCGGACAACTGATCGGTGATGCGGACTCCGCCGTCTCGATGGTCAGCCCGAGCGTAATTGACGACGACGGCGCCGTGACGCGAGGCGTCCCAGATGTTTTCGAGCACGAAGCGCGCGGAATGGATCTGACAATCGTAGAAAATAGCGCCGTGGGTGAGCCCTTGGCGAGCGAGGCCGGGCTCGAGTTTGCCGACTTCAGCAGAGGAGAGCACGCGGTGCCGTCCGACGTTGTCTTTGCCGGCCAGCAAATCGTACATAGAGAGCCCGGTCCCGTAGAAGATGCGCGCCGGCCACCCGTACATCGGCATCAGGAACGGTTGAGGTGTCACGAGATGCGGAGCGAGCTTGAGCAGAGTGGCGCGCTCCCTCAGCGATTCGCGCACCAGATGAAATTGCAGGAACTTCAGGTAGCGGAGGCCGCCATGAATGAGCTGGGAGTTCTTGCCGCTGGTGCCGGACGCAAAATGCCGTTGCTCAACCAAGGCTACCTTCACGCCACGAAGCGCAAGGTCGCGCGCAATACCGGCTCCGTTGATGCCACCGCCCAGGACCAGCACGCCGAACGATTCGCGGCGCAGGCGCTCGAGATTGCGGGTGCGGGTCTGGCGTGAGAATGCGGGCTGGAAGGTCATTCCATCGCGTCGCTAAAAAGAAGGTCGTGAAGACCTGGCGGGGGGAAGCCAGCATTGCGAACGGCGGTCGCGATCTGCGCCCAGTGGCGGATCTCGTGAACGAAGATGTGGAACACCAGCTTGCGAGCCGTGAATTTCGTCACCTGGTTCCGATAACTGACTTCCAGCGTGCGGTTGAGATCGGCCTGGCTCGCGGAGTGGATGAAGCCGGTAAGTTCTTCTCGGACCGTGCGGCCAAACGCAAACAGCGCCGTCACGTCATGCCGCGCCACGCCGATCTGTTCCATCAGCGGAGATTCCTGCTTCAGCCGCTGTGTATGGCGTTTCTCCACGCGGAAAATGTGGTGCATCAGCCGCCAGACATCACTGAAATCACCCTCGCGCTGCACGGGCGCATCGAGCGCCGACGGAGGGTGTTCCTGAAACCACGCCTCCCATTTTGCCCGCTCACCGTTGGTATAGCCGATCAGCTCATCGATGCTGAGGGAAAGGGACATGCCCTCAATATCGCACGGACGGTGCGCGGTTCCGGCGCAGCAAGGAGGTGATCACCCATACGATTGCGGCGGCCAGCGCTGTCCAACTCGCAATCCGGGCAGCCAGCATTTCGGCGTCGTTTCCGTATTCCAGATCGACGGTGCATCGGCCTTCGCATTCGGGATCAATCAGCAACAGTCCGATGGGGTCTCTCATGATCCGCCGCTCGGCGCGGTCGACGCGCGCACGCCAACCCGGATGGTAGGTCACCTGGACTGACAAGAGCTGGTTTTTTCTTAGATCGGCGGCGAGCACGGCGTGATGACGGTTAATCCAGTGCATCTCGACTCGCGGCAGGCCGGCATTCTGAATCGCGGCGACGTAGGTGGTTGCCCAGCCCATGTCCAGTACGCTCCGAGGTGGCCGAGTAAGCACGGCTTCGGGGCGGAGCACGTGCGCCAAAGACGCCGAATCCGGCAGGACGCGATAGAGCACGTCATCCCCATCGCGGAAAAGGACCGGCAACAGGCCTTCATACTTTTTCCAGTTGCGCGTGGGTTTGTAAATCTCGGTACTACGCGGACCACTCACCCCCACGGCATGCACGCCGAAAGCCTTGAGCCAGAGCACGGCCAGCTCACCCTCTTTGTTGGTGCCTTCGCCCGAGAAAAGCTGATAGCCGACGGCCGGGAGGAGCTGATTGGTGATTCCCTGATCGAAGCCGCCGGCGAGCTGCGGCGCATCCGTGAAAGCGTTCAGCCAGAAGTAATCGGAGCCGGGCACAAACACGCGCTGGCCGTTCAGGTTTTGGTCGATCCAATGCGCCGTCTTGTACTCGCTGGTCGTATGGATGTCGAGGGGGCGCGCCCACCAGCGTGCGGCACGACGGTAGTGCTTGGTCTGGAGAAAGCAGCACACGGCGAGGAGAAGGATGATTGCGAACCGAGGGCTTCGCCCCAGCCGTTCGACAGCCGGCGCAATCGCGAGAGCGGCAAGCAGACACAGCGCCATTTCCATCTGGAGGTGATACCGGTCGGGCTGGGGCACGAGATAGACTTCCCACCACGCGTCGGCCAGCGGCGGTGCAGCCATGAGAAACGCGAATAGAGCCAGGAACCGGAGATAGGCGGGTTGGCTTGTCCACTCGAAGAACAGCCACAGTAGAATCATCACGGCCAGAATCACGGCTGCGTACAGGAGATGCTTTGCGGTCATGGGAAACGGTCCGCCGATGCGCTGGGCGTTGATGCGGACGTTCCCCAACGTTGATGGGGGAATCCAGGGAGCCGCGAGAGCATAGGCGAACGCGCCGAGAGCTGTGCACGCGAGCAGCACGCGCTTCAACTCTCCGGACCGCCGAGAAAAGATGTAGGCAACCATTGCGGCGGCCAGCGAGAACGCACCGAGCCAATTGGTGAGCGCCACGGCGGCCATGGCCACGCCGGCGAGCACATACAGAGCGGGGCGGCGCTTCGCAAGCGCGAGGTCCAGCACCACAATCGCCACCGGAAGCAGCGCCAGAGACGCGACGTGCGGGCCTTCTCCGTATTCCACCAGCGCCTGGAGCCGGCGCGGACGACACACGCCACCCAGTGCAAGGCGAACCGACGCGATGAGCAAGGTCGAAGGTGAAAACAGCGAATACAGCAGCGCGCCGGTGAAGCTGGGCCAGAGGAGGGCCGAGAGACGGTAGGCCATCCAAAACAACGTCACCGGGCCCAAGCAATAGAAAAAAGCCGTCACAGCATGATAGGCGTGGGCGGCAGAAACGTGGGCGAGCTTGGCGACGATGGCATCGATCCAGTGCAGCAGCGGCGGGTAGGTGTTTTGGTAAGGGATGCCGGCGTACCACAACGGCCACCAGCTTAAGTCCCAATGCCGGGCAAGCTGGTGCGCGAGGCTGATGTACGCGCCCTCGATCGATCCCATGTATTGCGTGTGCTCGACGGCGAAGAGATCGTGCACGAGGTACACGTTCAGAGCGAAGAGCACAGAGGCATAAAGCAGAAAATTTCGACGTTCGGAAGTCAGCGCGACCAAGACACAAATGTATCAGACGGGTCGAACTACGCGACGCGGGAGTACACTGATTGCATGAATCGCCGAACGTTTCTCGCAGGTGGCGCAGCTGCCGCGCTTCCCGCCCAGTCTCAGCCGCCACGTTTTGTGAAGAGCATCTGCTCCGTGATCTTTCCAAACGGGATGCCCGTGGCGGAGAAGTTTCGCCAGGCGAAGAGCGCCGGCTTCGAGGGCATCGAATTGCGGTTCGGCGATGAGGTCTCGCCGTCGCTCGGCGCCGACGAAGTGAAGCGCCTGGGAGATGCCGCGCACGCAGCAGGTATTCAGATCGCCAGCATGTGGGTTTCGGGGGCGTTCCGCACCAATCCCTTGAACAGCCCTGATCCGGCGGTGCGCGCACGGAGTCTCGAGGGGTTGAAGAAAGCCATCGAGTTCGCAGCGTATCTCAACTGCGGCGCACTGCTGCTTTATCTGTGCCGGCTGGGTGAGGGGCCGAAGCTCGAGTTCGGCTACGAAGACACCTGGAACCGCGTGAGCGCGGAGTTGCCGAAAACCATTCCCTGGGCGCAGGAAGCCAAGGTCGTGCTCACGCCGGAAAACGTCTGGAACAAGTTTCTGGTCAGCCCGCTCGAGATGCGCGCGTTTGTCGACCAATTCCACAGCCCGTGGCTGCAGACGCACTTCGATATCGGCAACGTCATGCAATACGGATATCCGCAGGACTGGATCCTCACGCTGGGACCGCGCATCAAGCGAGTTCACTTGAAAGACTACAAGCTCTCGAACCGCTACGAGCAAGGCCACTTCGCCGAGCTGCTCGAAGGCGACGTGGACTGGAAGGCAGTGATGGCGGCGCTGGTGAAGGTCGGGTATCGCGGGTTCCTCTCACCCGAGATCGGTTACGAGCCCAACGATCCGGAGAAGCTGCGGAAGGTCTCAGACGCGTTCGACAAGATTCTGGCTTTGGCCTGACCGCTGCCCGAGGGCGAGGGACCGCTAAGGCACCCGTTCTATAATCGACGTATATGAAATGGTTGTTGCCTTTTGTGGTTGGCGCCGCCGGATTGTGCCTGGCGGGACAGCAACCGGAGCAGAAGCCGGACCGCGTCGAGCCGTCGGACACGCGCATCATCCTCGACGTGACTCGCGTGAACATGCTCTTCACCGTGACGGACAAGAAGGGCAAGTTCATCACGGATCTCGGCAAAGAAGATTTTCAGGTGATCGAGAGCAAGCGGTCGCAGAAGATCCAGGAGTTCACGGCGGAGAGCGACCTGCCGCTACGCATCGCCATCCTGGTCGACACCAGCAACAGCATCCGGGAACGCTTCCGCTTCGAGCAGCAAGCCGCGGTGGACTTTATCAACAGCGTCATCCGCCCGCGGCAGGACAAGTGCATGATCGTGAGCTTCGATTCCTCCGTCGAGCTGGTGGCCGACCTGATCGATGATCCCGAAAAGCTCGCCACGGCCGTGCGCAGCCTGCGCCCAGGAGGCGGCACGGCGCTCTACGATGCGCTCTTTTTCGCCTGCCGCGACAAGCTGCAGCAGGATCAGCCACGGCACAAGTTCCGCCGCGCGGTGATCATCGTGAGCGACGGCGATGACAACCAGAGCCGTGAATCGCGCGACCAGGCGCTCGAGATGGCGCAAAAGGCCGACGCGGTGATCTATTGCATCTCGACCAATATCTCGCGCATCGAGGCGGACGGCGACAAGGTGCTGAAATACCTGGCCGCGGAAACGGGCGGCCAAGCGTTCTTCCCGTTCAAAGCCGAGGACCTGGCGCAATCGTTTGAGAATATCGCGAACGAGTTGCGGCACCAGTACAACATCTTCTACCGGCCGGAGCCGCTGAAGACCGACGGGTTGTACCACTCGGTCGATCTGAGGGTGAAGGGGCGCAAGGACCTGATCGTGCGCGCCCGCAAGGGATACTACGCGCCCAAAATGTAGGGCGATCAGAACCAGCGGAGCAGGCGCAAAACAGCTAGCAGCACCACCGTGGTAGCTAGCATGACCCCGCTCACCATCACGGTTCCGTAGGGAGAGTCCGCGAAGGGCAGCCCTTTCAGATTCATCCCGTAGATCCCCGAAATCACCAGTGCCGGCAGCGCGATGGTGCCCAGCACGGTTAGCACCTTCATGACCTGGTTGGTGCGGTTGGCGACGCTCGAAAGGTAAATGTCGAGCGCCCCGGTCAGCAGGTCGCGCTGCATTTCGACCAGATCGAGGTTGCGCGCAACGTGATCGTAGACGTCGCGCAGGAACGGCCACATGTCGCGATGGATCAGGTCGCTCTCGCTCCGCTGCAAGTGCCCCGCAACGTCCCGAGTATTGACCAGGACGCGGCGCAACAGAATCAGGCTGCGTTTGGTTTCGAAGACGCGCGACAGGGTTTGCGGCGCAGGCCGGTCCAGCACCTGGTCTTCCAGTTCATCGATGATCTCGCTGAAACGATCCAGAACCGGCAAGTAGGAATCGACGACGCCGTCAGTGATGCGATAAAACACCTGATCGGCGCGCATCCCGCTGGCCGCCTGCCGCACGGTATCGAGCAGCCCGCGGGCGGAATGAAGCTTGGGATCTTCAATGGTGATGATGAAATCCCGGCCCAGAAACACGTCGAGATCGGCCAGCGCCAGCGAGCCATCACTCGCGATTTCCACCGTCTTGAAGACCGCGAACACGTATCCGCGGCTCTCCTCCACCTTGGCGCTCTGATTGCGGTGCCGGCAGTCTTCGATGTGCAGGGGATGAAGGCGGTAAAGTCCGGCGAGACGGTCGAGCTCTGGGTCCTGCGGGTCGCGAACCTGGTGCCAGTCCATGATTAAAGGATCAGCATACAATCGCCGTACGAATAAAAGCGATATTGCTTCTCGACCGCGTGACGGTAGGCGGCCAGCACGAATTCCGTACCGGCAAACGCGCAGACCAGCAAAAGGAGGCTCGTACGGGGCAAATGGAAGTTGGTGAGCAGCGCTCCCGTGCGTGCGAAGCGGAAGCCGGGATAGACGAACAACTCAGTTTGGCCGCGCAGGGTTCCTGAACTGTGCGCACTCTCGATGGTGCGCACGCTGGTGGTTCCGACGGCCACGATCCGGCGCGCGGCGTCCATCCTGGCGGCGTTCTCCGGGGTAATGCTGTAGGATTCGGCATGCAGGCGAGCTTGCTCCACTTGTTCGCTATGGATGGGCTGAAAAGTTCCGAGGCCAACGTGCAAAGTGACGTAAGCAATGTCGGCTCCCAAGGCGCGGCAACGTTCCAGCATTTCCGGCGTGAAGTGCAGGCCGGCCGTGGGAGCCGCAACCGAGCCCTTCTCGCGCGCAAACACAGTCTGGTAGCGCTCGCGGTCGGCGGGCGAATCCGGCCGCTTGATGTAGGGGGGCAAAGGCACGTGCCCGACGCGCTCGAGGCTCTCGTAGACATCCGCTTCTGTCAGGAAGCGCAGCGTGCGCTCGCCGAATTCGCCGCGCGAGGTAATCTCGGCTTCGAGCGCGCCGTCGAACGTAACGCGCTCTCCGGTGCGCATTTTGCGTCCGGGCCGGACCAGCGCCTGCCATTCCTTGCCGTCCGGAGAAACGGACCGCAACAGAAAGACCTCAACGGCGCCGCTCAGATTCTCGTGGCGCTTCGGATTCCGCTTGCCTACGGGAAGCGAATGGACACCGGCGCGATGGCCGAAGAGGCGGCAAGGGAACACTTTCGAATCGTTCAATACCAGGCAGTCGCCGGATTGGAGAAACTCGGGCAGCTCGCGAAACAAGCGGTCTTCCCAGCGCTGCTCACCGCGGCGAAGGACCAGCATGCGCGAGGCGGCGCGATCCGGCAGCGGCTCCTGCGCGATCAGATCCTGCGGGAGATGGTAGTCGAAATCGGAAAGCTGCACCCGTCGATTACTGTAGCGCTACCGGCTCAGTGACCGCACGACGGCGTCCAGGGCTTCGACCGTGGGCACGCTGCCCTGCGCCATGCGCGCGTTTCCCCCACCACGCCCGCCGCCTTGCACCAGAAGCGGCTGCAGCACCCTTCCCGCCTCCAGCCCCGCATCCGCGGAGACCGCAAACAGCACGGAGGCCGGCTGCTCGACCACTCCAATGAACATCGCCTTCGGCTGGGCGGTGAAGCTTTGCGCCAGTGCTCGCAGTTCTTCCATGGACCCTTTGGCCAGCCGCCGCACGACGCGGCGCACACCGTTGGGATCCTGCGCGGTCGCCTCGTACAATTCGCGGCCCTGATACCGCGCCAGTTCCGATTCCAGCTTGCGGCGTAGCCTTTCGGTTTCGCGAACTGCCGCAAGCTGCGCGCCGGCTACGTCGGGCACCTCGTCCACGGAGGTAGTAAATGCCTGCGCGGTGCGCGTGAGCAGATCGTAATCGGCACGTGCCCGCCGCAGGGCGCGGCTGCCGCACAAAAATTCCACGCGTATGGTGTTCCGGATTTTCTCCAGGCGGCGAATCAGAACCGGCCCAATTTCGCCCGTCAAGCGGACATGCGTCCCCCCGCAGGCAATGCGGTCCAGCCCATCGATCGACACGATGCGCAGCGTTCCAGCGCGGCCAGCCGGCTTCCGCAGATCTCCGGCGGCGTGGGACTCTTCATATGTAACGACGATCGGACGGTTCTCCCAAACCGCTTGGTTTGCTCTTCGCTCCGCGGCAATCACCTTTTCCATGTCGATCGCCATGACCTCGAGATCGAGAGTGGAAATCTCCTCGCCCAGGTGAAAACTGCAAGTTTCAATGCCGAACTGTTCGATGAAGACGGCAGAGAGGAGGTGCTGGCCGCTGTGCTGCTGCATGTGATCGTAACGACGAGCCCAATCGACTGAGCACTCGACTTCGGCGGCATCAACCGGAGACGCCGTGCGGTGCGCAATACGTTCGTCTTCATCGACGACATCGACAACCGCGACGCCCCCGATCGAACCGAGGTCGTTTGGCTGGCCGCCCGAGGTCGGATAGAAGGCCGTGCGATCCAGATACAGAAGGTGGCCGTCATCCGAGCGGTCGAGTACAAGCGCGCGAAATTCGCGCAGGTAAGAATCGTCGTAGTAAAGCCGCTCGGTCATGAAAGCGCCAGTTCCAATATCATACTGGACCGTGTTTGAGCGATTTCAATCCGATAGAATCGACTGCATGCGGTGTAGCAGCGAGCTAACTCGGCGAACATTTCTGGCACTCAGTGTTGCAGCCGGGTCGAAGCCCCTGGGGGCAGCGTCCACAAACGAGCCCGACGCACGCGAGTTCCTGGAAATGCCAAATGAAAGCCGCATGCGCATGCAATGGAGCATCTTCGGACCGGCGTGGACGGTGGAGGAGTGCGAACGCGAGTTGAAGCTGATGGCGGCTGCCCATATTGGCGGAGTCCTTATCTGCCCCACCTATCCGATCGCGCTAGACGATCCGGCGCATGGCATTCACAATCAGCGTTACCTTTCGGCTGAGTTTTTGGACGTTCTGCATTCCGTTCTGGCCATCGCAAAGAAACTCGGGCTGACCGTGGACATGGTCCTGGGAACCGGGTGGCCGTATGGCGGCCCCAGTGTGAGCGTAGCGGACAGCGCTCAAACGCTGCGGCGCAAGACGGCGCCGGTAACTTCCGCCTCACCGGTCGCTCTGCCGGAGATCGACAAAGACGGCAAGATCCTCGCGGTGTTCCACGTGGATGAGCACGGCTATTCGAGACTGACGTTAGAGGCCGGCGGCGCCTCGTTAACACCGCCTGGCGGGGGCGACGTTCACTTTTATTATTCGTGTCCCACGCGCATGCAGGTCAAACGCGCGTCGCTGGGCGCCGAAGGCCTGGTGCTCGATCACTACAACGCGGGCGCGCTCGAGCGATTCCTGGCCGCGGTGGGTGACAAGCTGCTGGACGCAGGTCCCGGACACGGTATTCGATCCATCTTCTGCGATTCGCTCGAGGTGTACAGCGCGAACTGGACAGCCGAATTTCCTCGCATTTTTGAGCGCAAACGCGGATACGACATGGTCGCGCACCTGCCCGCGCTGTTCGACCACAAGCATGCGGATTCGCGCGATTTGCGCTGCGATTACTGGAGGACGCTCTCCGAGCAGGCATCCGAAGCCTTCGTCCAGCCGCTGGCCGATTGGGCACATCGCAAGGGCGTGACCGCGCAGGTGGAATCCTACGGTGTGCCCCCAGTTTCGCTCGCCAGTTACCGCGCCGTGGACGTTCCCACGGGCGAGCATTACGAATGGAAGGAGTTCAACACCTCGCGCTGGGCAAGCTCCGGCGCGCACCTCGCGGGAAAACGCACGGTCCTCGCCGAAGCGTGGACCTGGCTTGGCAACCCGAACCGCTTCGGCGACACGCTCGAGCAGCTCAAGCTTTGCTCGGACCTGCACTTCTTAAGCGGCATCAATGCGCTATACGGAGTCGTGTACCCGTATTCGCCGGCTGCGGCCGGTTCGCCCGGATGGGTGACTTACTTCGGTCCGCAGATGAACCATTGTTCCCCCTTCTGGCCGTATGCTCCGCTTTTTGCGGATTACGTAAATCGCGCGAGCTACATTCTCCAGCAGGGCAAACCGGTTGCAGACATCGCGGTGTATCTCGCTGCCGAAGATGTGATGGCGGAAGCCCAGGTCAGGGAGTTGCTATTCAACTGGGCGGTCCGCGACCGGCTGAGTTCGAACGGCACACCGCCCGAATTCGGCTTGGCGAACGCGCTGCATTATGAATCCAACGTGGTGAAGACCATCATTACCAACGGATATTCGTTCGACGGCGTCGACACCTTTGCATTTGCCGGGATGCAGGTGGAGAACGGCCGGCTGCGATCGGGTGACGGCGAGTACTCGGTTCTGGTGCTGCCCCATCTCACCGGTATTGATGTGGATTCGCTTTTGAAAATCAAGGCATTTGTCGACCAAGGCGGGATCGTCATCGCCACCGAGCGGCTGCCCCAGACCGCCTATGGCATGCGGGACCGGGAGAAAAATCGCGGCGAAGTGGTGCGACTGGTGCGCGAACTATTCGGCGTGGTGCCCGAGGCTCCCGCCCTCCACTCGCATCGATGCGGCAACGGCGTGGCGATTTTCTCGCGTGACGAGCAGACGTCATTCCTTAACGCACTGCGCTGGCACTTGCCCGACATCGCATTTCGCGAGGCCAGCCCACAGGTGGGATTCGTGCATCGCCGCACTGCGGACCGGGACTATTACTTCCTCGCAAACACGAGCGAAAACCCGCAGCACCTGGATGCCACTTTCCGGGTCGAAGCGAAACAGCCGGAACTCTGGGATCTCAAGACCGGCACAGTCGAGCCCATGATCGCGTTCGAGCACACCAAAGCCGGCACCCGCGTTGCCGTGACACTGGGGCCCTTTGAATCACGCGTCATTGCGTTCGCCGAAAATGGCAGGAGCCCGGTGGCGGTCGATACGAACCTCGACCTGGAAGCCACGCGCGAGGGCTGGACGACGCGCGTCTTCGAGAACCGCGACTATTACATCCAGCGTCCGCGCGGGCGTGAAGAAATCACGGTGAGCGGCATTCCCTCGCCGATCCCCGTGACGGCGCGTTGGCGGCTGCGATTCGACGATTCGAGCGTGCCCGAGATCGGTCTGGATGAACTCAAATCGTGGACGGAACTTTCGAACGCGCGGTTTTTTTCGGGTCGTGGCATTTACGAAGCAGATTTCTCTTTCGGCATGAAGCTTGGGCCGGATGTAGGAGTAGTGCTCGATCTAGGCGAAGTTCGCGAGACGGCCGAGCTGTGGCTGAATGGCCGGAAGGCGGGAGTCGCGTGGATGCGGCCTTATCGCTTCGATGTGACCCACCAGATACAGGCGGGAGCGAATCGTCTGCGCATTGACATCACCAATCTGTTGATCAACCGTGTGCTCGGCAACGGGCCGATCGATTATTCGGCGGTGTACGAGCGTTATGGCCAGCGCTTTCCGCCCGGTGAGGAATGGCAGAAAGTGCGTGACCCTTTTCCGTCAGGGCTGTTGGGGCCGGTGGGGCTTTTCTTCTACAAGGTCCTTCGCGGCGGACGTGCGGGCGGCCGGGAAAAGGGACGCCGCGCGCCGGGGCAGACGCTGTCGTAGATCCGGCCACCGCTATAATGGTCGGTATCGATGAACCCGCCCCGCCTGGAATTGCGCCGGGCTTCGAAAACATATCAAACCAATGGACAGAAGCTGGAGGCTCTCCGGGATGTTTCGCTTGTGCTCGAACCCGGCACCATTACCGCGCTGGTGGGCCGCAGCGGCTGCGGGAAGACGACGCTGTTGAATCTCGCGGGCGCCATGGATTTTCCGACATCGGGCGAAGTCTTGATTGATGGCCGCGACACCAGTTCACTCCGCGAAGATGAGCTGACGGCGCTGCGGCGTACACGAATTGGATTTGTGTTTCAGTTTTTTCAATTGCTGCCGGCACTGAGCGTGCTGGAAAATGTCGAACTGCCACTGCTGCTGGCAGGATCGCAAAAAGCGCGCGAGGCTGCGCGTAACCGCCTGGAGTGGGTGGGTCTTGT
Source organism: Terriglobia bacterium (assembly GCA_020073305.1). GTDB lineage: Bacteria > Acidobacteriota > Terriglobia > Bryobacterales > Bryobacteraceae > QHXW01. The sequence continues at coordinate 242,249 of JAIQFK010000007.1, read as the reverse complement.
GGATAAGGTGAATTCCTTTCCCTACCAGCTTTCGGGCGGCCAGATGCAGCGAGTGGCCATTGCGCGGGCTCTGGCGCACTCACCGGAAATCCTCATCGCCGATGAGCCCACGGGCAATCTCGATAATGCGAGCGGCGAGCAGGTACTCGCGCTGCTCAGTGACGCGGCCGGGCGCTTTGGCGCGACGGTGCTGGTAGCCACTCACAGCGCGGAAGCGGCGGCCATCGCCCACACGCGAGTCCAATTGCGCGACGGGCGAATCGCGGCATTCGAGCGGGCGTAGAATTCTATGCGGCAACTTCAGCTATTTCGAACGCTCATTCTCCGCCCGCTGCGGCGCGACCTGCTGCGCACCGCGCTCACGATTATCTCGGTGGCGCTGGGCGTGGGTGTGGTGATCGCGATCGATCTTGCGGGAGACGCGGCCACGGGGTCGTTCCGGTCTTCGCTCGAAACGCTGGTGGGCAAGACGGATCTGGAAATCGTGGCCAACGGCGGAGTGGACGAGCGGTGGATGGCCGCCTTGACAGCGCTGCCCGTGAACGCGCGCTTCGCTCCGGTAATCGAGATGCAAGGCGTGCTGAAACCGGCGGGATCTGTGACGGTGTATGGCGTAGATTTTGTTTCCCAAGGGCCAGAAGCAAGGGCCGCAACGCCTCTTGCGCGCGATCCGAATTCCGCGATAGTGGTTTCAAGCGGGTTGGCGCAACGGCTGGGGCTCAAGGAGGGCGATCATCTTCCGCTCACGTTGAGCGACAGGACACAAAATTTTGAGGTGGCGGGTATTGCCGACGCCAAAGACGCCGAATTCATCTTGCTCGATATCGCCGAAGCGCAGCGTGCGCTCAACCAATATGGCAGGCTGGACCGCATCGATGTTTTCGTTTCGCCGCATGAAGATTTTTCGCGCGTGGAGCGCGAGGTTCGCGTGACGCTGCCGGCCAGTTATCGCCTCGAAAAACCAGGCACTCGTGGCGAAGAGAACCAACGCATGTTGCGCGCCTTTCGCTGGAATTTGCGAGTTCTCAGCTACATTTCCTTGGTAGTGGGCGCCTTCCTCATCTACAACACGATTTCCGTAAGCGTGGTACGGCGGCGGGCCGAAATCGGCGTGCTCCGTGCGGTGGGCGCCAGCCGGCGCTGGGTACTCCGGTTGTTTCTCGGCGAAGCGCTGCTGTTCGGGCTGGCGGGTTCGCTGGCCGGCATCGCGTTTGGAAGAGTCATGGCCGAGGGTGCGGTCGGTTTGGTCGCGGAGACGGTGAATTCACTCTACGTGAGCAGCCGGCCGGCGGCGGTGGCGCTGGATCCTTCTGCTGTGGCGGCGGCCATTGCTGCCGGGGTCGCGGTCGCACTGTTCTCGGCGCTGGCCCCGGCGCGCGAGGCCATGCACGTTGCGCCCGTGGAGGCCATGGGGCGCGGCGCGCACGAGCACCATTCAAGAACGCACGCGCGGCGGAATCTGTTTTGGGCTGCACTTGCCGCCATCATTGCAGTGGCACTTTCACAGGCGCGGCCGATCGATGACAAGCCCATTGCGGGCTATGCTGCCACTCTGCTGGCGGTGGTGGCCATGGCACTGGCAGCGCCGGCAGTGGTCACGGGGTTGGCAGCGGGCACACGAGGTGCATCACGCGCGTTGTTCGGGCCGGAAGGATTGCTGGCCGTGCGGGGTCTGGCGGCGTCACTGGCCCGCACCTCCGTGGTCGTCGGCGCGCTGGCCACCGCCATTGCGATGATGGCCAGCGTGGGCATTATGGTAGGGAGCTTCCGCGAAACCGTGATCGTGTGGCTCGACACCCAGTTGCGCGCTGATCTGTACGTTCGTCCGGCGGCCCATGCTGGCGCGGGCGAGCATCCCGCGCTTTCCGCAGAGGTGCCGGGGCTTGTGTCCGCGATTCCCGGCGTCGAGTCAGTCGACATTTTTCATGCGCTCGAGTTCGAATACGAAGGCCGGCGCGCCACTCTGGGCGCGGGGAACGCGGATATTGTCCGCCGCTACGGGAGGCTGCGATTCTTGCCGGGGGAGGACCGGGACGCCATTCTACGGTCGCTCGCCGGACGCAATCGCGTGATTGTGAGCGAGCCCTTCGCCAACAAGCACAGCGTGCGCGTCAACGACGTCCTGAACCTGCCGCTGGGCGATCGTCTCGTGAAAGTCACGGTAGCCGGCATCTACTTCGATTATTCGAGCGAGCGCGGGTTTGTCATCTTCGACCGGTCCACTCTACTGAAATATCTCCCGCATCTCCCCGCTACCAATCTGGCTGTTTACGTACGGCCGGGCGCCGATCCCGCCAGCGTGCGGCACGCTGTGGAAGCGCGCCTGGCGAATTACCGTGTCACCGTAGCTCCGAATCGCGCGCTACGCCAAAATGCAGTTACGATCTTTGACCGCACGTTCGCCATCACGTACGCGCTCGAAGGGGTAGCCATTGCAGTGGCCATGCTGGGCGCTGCGAACTCCCTGCTCGCGATGGTGCTCGATCGGCGCCGCGAATTCGGCCTGCTGCGATACCTGGGCGCGGCTCCGGCCCAGCTGCGGCGCATGATCCTACTCGAAGCCGGGTTTCTCGGCATCGCGGCGAACCTGCTCGGCCTGGCGCTTGGGTTTGTCCTATCGCTCGTGCTGATTTATGTCATCAACAAGCAAAGTTTCGGCTGGACCATTCAATTTCATCCACCGTTCTTGTTGCTCGCCGGAGCGTCAACTCTCGTGTGGCTGACCACGGTTCTGGCCGGCATCTACCCCGCGCGCGCGGCGGCGCGGCTCAATCCCATCGAAGTGATTCATGAAGAATAAAAACGAAAATATTCGCAATATCGCCATCATCGCGCACGTCGACCACGGCAAGACCACGCTGGTGGACGCCATGCTCAAGCAGAGCGGCATCTTTCGCGAGAACGAAGCCGTGATGGACCGCGTGATGGATTCGAATGAACTGGAGCGCGAGCGCGGCATCACCATTCTCGCCAAGATCACGGGAGTGCGTTACGGCGGCGTGAAGATCAACATCGTGGATACGCCGGGCCATAGCGATTTCGGAGGCGAGGTGGAGCGCGCGCTCAAGATGGTGGATGGCGTGATGCTGCTGGTGGATGCCAGCGAGGGCCCGCTGCCCCAGACCCGTTACGTGCTGATGAAAGCACTGGAAGCCAAGCTGCCGCAGATCGTCGTGATCAACAAGATTGACCGGCCGGATGCGCGCGTGCAGGACGTGCTGAACGAGATCTACGACCTCTTTATCGATCTCGACGCCACCGAAGATCAACTGGATTTTCCGGTGCTTTACTGCAATGCCAAGGCGGGCATCGCCAAAGCGTCGATGGAGGATGGGTCGGAGGATTTGCGGCCGTTGTTCGAGGCCATCTTGAAAAATATTCCCGCGGCGCCGGGCGATCCAGCGGGCACGCTCCAGATGCTGGTGGGGAATCTTGATTACAGCGATTATCTGGGACGGCTCGCCATCGGGCGCGTGTTCGAGGGCACTTTGAAATACGGCGACGAAGTGGGCATTGCGAAACTCGACGGCTCGCTGCAAAAGACGCGCATCACCAAGCTGTACTCCTTTCAAGGACTGAAACGCGTGGACGAAACCGAAGGGCACCCCGGCGAGTTGCTGGCCATCGCCGGCGTGGAAGGCATCACCATCGGCGAAACCATCACCAGCGCCGAAAACCCCAAGCCGCTGGCAAACATCCAGATCGATGAGCCGACCATCGCCATGACCTTCACGGTCAATACGTCTCCATTCGCCGGCCGCGAGGGAGCCTACGTAACGTCGCGCAATCTACGCGACCGTCTCGACAAAGAGCTGCTGACGAACGTCTCGATCCGCGTCGAAGAAGCCGGTGGTCCGGATGCGTTCAAGGTGATGGGCCGCGGCGAGTTGCAGCTCGCCATCTTGATCGAGATGATGCGCCGCGAAGGCTATGAGCTGGCGGTGGGCAAACCGGAAATCCTGACGCGTAAACTCGATGGCAAAGTGCAGGAGCCTGTGGAGCTGCTGGTGATCGACTGCCCGGAATCGTTTCTGGGCGTGGTCATCGAGAAGCTCGGCTCGCGCAAGGGCAAGATGACCAAGATGGTGAACCACGGCTCGGGGCGCGTGCGGCTCGAGTTCCACATTCCGTCGCGCGGGCTCATCGGCCTGCGCAGCGAGATCCTCACCGACACGCGCGGCACGGCCATCATGAACAGCCTGTTTCACGGCTACATCGACTGGCAGGGCGAGATTCCAACGCGGCCTACCGGATCACTGGTGGCCGATCGCGCGGGCAAAGCGACCGGCTACGCGATCTGGAATCTCCAGGAGCGCGGCGAGATCTTCGTGACGCCCGGATTGGAGGTCTACGAAGGCATGATCGTGGGCGAGAATGCGCGCGACAACGATCTGGATGTCAACATCGTCAAAGAGAAAAAATTGACGAATATGCGCGCTTCAACCGCCGACGAAGCCATCCGGCTGGTTCCACCGCGCATTCTGAACCTGGAGCAGGCCATCGAGTTCATCCGTGACGACGAGTTCGTGGAAGTCACGCCGCATTCGATCCGACTCCGGAAAAAAGTACTCAAGGCGAATCAGCGGTAGCTGCGGGGTCGGCGGCAGGGTCACGCCTGCTTTGTTTTCCAAAGCATCCAGGCCAGAAGACTAATGCTGATTGCAGCACAGGCGAGGGGGAACCAGTCTCCATGCCGCGTGTAGAAGGTGGTTTCCTTCACGTACGAGTATCCCGTTTGCGAAGCCGACTCTACATAGTTCGGCAGCGTGCCGAGCAGGCGGCCAGCGGGATCGATGGTTCCGGTAATGCCGTCATTCGTTGAACGCAGAATCCACCGGCGGTTCTCGGCGGCGCGCATACGCACGATCTTGAGGTGCTGCAATCGGGCGGCGCTTTTGCCGAACCAGCTGTCGTTCGAGATATTCACGAGCAGTTCCGCTCCGTTGGCCGCGAATTGCCGCACGAAGTTCGGGAAGACGGACTCATAGCAGATGAAGGCGCCGATGTGGTGCTCGGCGACGGCAAGCACCACAACCTTATCTCCAGGTTTGTAGTCCCCAATTTCGGTCGAGATTTTGTTGACGAAGCCAAAAGGCCAAGGCACGAATTCTCCGAAGGGGACCAGATGCACTTTGTCATATCTGCCCGCCACTTTTCCCGAGGGCGCCACCAGGAGGGCGGAATTGAGCGGCGTCCCGTCGGACCGGTGTGCGACCACGCCTCCCAGGAAATAGGCGCGTGTGGTGTGCGCGAGGTCACCGGCCACTTGCAGAAATCCGGGATCATCGGCGTAGAGCGGCGCCGGCACTTCCGGCCACACCAGCAATTGCGGAGCCTGGTTCTGGTCTTGAAACACCGCGGTCATCGACAGGTATAGCAGCCGGCGCTCCATCTTTTCGAGAGACTGCGGCGTCCACTCCACGGTGTCGGAGATGTTTGGCTGCGCCAGCACCGCGGTCTGCTTGCCCGGCTGAAAATCGGGGAGCCGCGGCAGCAGGATCAGTAAAGGAAGCGGCAGGAGCCAGGCGAGCTGCCATCGCGGCCGGCGCAACACTGCCAGGGCGAGAGCGGCCGACATCATCGCGAACACGAACGAGAGGCCGTAAACACTGGTGAAAGGGGCGAGGCGCATGGGGATGCCCATGTCGATGCCCGCATTGCCCAGCGCCAGCCACGCGAATCCCAGGGAGCCGTGCGTGACTTCAATCGCCACCCAAAGCGCAGACACACCGGGAATGGCCCAGGAGGACCGCATGAGGATGCCGGCGGCGAACGCAAACACGCCCATGTGCAGCGCCTTCAACAGGCAGAACAATAGAAATGCGGCCCATCCGACTGCCGCGCCGATGCCGCCATAAACCGCGAGTGTGAACTGAATCCAGTAGCAAACGCCGAACCAGTAAATGACGCCGCAAAGGTATCCCACCGCGAAACGCCGGAGGGGTCGCGGCTCGCGGGCGGCAGCCAGGAGCATCGGAGCCAGCGCTACCGGCGCCAGCCAAACGAAATCGAAGCGAGGAAAAGCAAGAACGAGCAGGAGCGCACTGAGCGCGGCAAGCAGATAATTCAACGGTGCGCCTGTTCGCTGACGTGATCGGCCATGTAGGAACTGCGCACCAGCGGACCGCTGAACACCATTTTGAATCCGATGGAAAGACCGAAGTCGCGGTAGTCGTCGAATTGCCGGGGCTCGACGTATTCCGCAACCGGCAAGTTGCGGCGCGTGGGCTGGAGGTATTGCCCTATGGTGGCCACATCCGTGCCTGCGGCGCGAAGATCGCGCAGCAATCCGCACACTTCGTCGCCGAACTCACCCAGCCCGACCATGAATCCGGATTTGGTGAGCGCGCTGGGCCGATGGTTTCGCGCGAATTCCAGCACGCGCAGGGATTGATGGTAATCCGCCTGCGGGCGGACGCGGCGATAGAGACGCTCGACCGTCTCCATGTTGTGATTGAACACGTGCGGGCCGGCGTCGAGCACCCGCGCTACGGCCTCGAGGTTGCCGCAGAAATCCGGCGTGAGGACTTCGACGCGCGCGTCAGGCAGCGCGCGCCGGACCTCGCGAACGGTCTGGGCAAAATGCCGCGAGCCGCCATCGGCCAAATCGTCCCGGTTCACGCTGGTGATCACTACGTAACGCAAATTCATGCGCGCGGCCATGCGCGCGACGTTGGCCGGCTCCTCCGGATCGAGCCGCATGTCTTGCCTGGAGGGTGAACCCTTCGGCACGGAGCAGAACCCGCATCCTCGCGTGCAGAGGTTGCCGAGAATCATGAAGGTCGCGGCGCCGCGCTGAAAGCAATCGTGGATGTTGGGGCAGCGCGCGGATTCACAGACGGTGTGCAGGTTAAGCCGGCGAAGATCGGTCTTGATCGCGTGCAGGGATTCGAAATGCGTCCGGCTCTTGCGCGCCCATGCCGGCAAGCGCGGACCGTGAGAACCGATTTGAACGAGGGCATCGAGCACTAGAGACTGTGCGCAGGCAGGAGTGCCTGTTCCCCGTCTATTTTCGCACCAGCGGACGGAAGCCCGCGTTCTCGAGTTCAGCCTTGGCTTTGCCCAGCGAGGCCGCGTCGGAGAATGGCCCCACCATGACCCGGAAGAGAGTGGCGTTAGGCCCTTGCGCCAGCAGCGCCGGGAAACCCTTCCCCTTGAGCGTATCGACCACCACGCCAGCTTGTGGCTGGGCGGCCGCCGCCACCTGCAGATACATCTTCCCGGGGCCAGGAGTTAACGCCACCGCCGCGCCCGAGGCACTCGCGGGCCGAGCGCTGGTGCGAGCCGGAGGCGCCGGCTCAACCCGAGCCTCGCTCTTCGGCGGAGGCACTTCCCGCTTGGCTGGAGTCACGGGCTTTGTTTCCACCGCTGCCGGTGGCTTGGACTCTTTCGTCTCCTGTACCGGTGAAGGCGCGGGCGTCTCAGCGGGAGCGGCCGTTTGCGATGGTGACGCGGGCGATTGCACAGGCGGAGGCGACGCAGCTTCGGGCCGCTGACTCGTCGCGACTGGCACCGGCATGGGCGAGGCCGCAGTCGCGGGCGCTGAGTTACGGCCCACGACGTAGCCCATGGTAAAGAACACGCCGAACAGAATGACGATGATGAAAAAGGCGCTCAACAGCTGCCGGTTGCCCAGCACCAGTTCGTATTCGCCCTCGGTTTTGCTCATAGCAGTTTCAGGCACGAGTTTCGACCTAAGTTACGTTTTGACCGGAGGCTCTCCACCGGCTACCCGGTCCAGAGCGCGCCCTAAAGAAGAAAGTATATCGAGTGGAAGGGGGAACACAATAGTCGTATTTTTTTCCGCGCCGATATCGATCAACGTCTGCAGGTAGCGCAACTGGAGCGCCGCGGGTTGCTTCTGGATGACTTCCGCGGCCATAGCGAGCTTGTTCGCCGCACTATATTCGCCCTCCGCATTGATGATCTTGGCACGACGTTCGCGCTCGGCCTCGGCCTGGCGAGCGATCGCGCGAATCATCTGCTCGGCCAGATCCACCTGCTTGACCTCCACCATCGTCACCTTCACACCCCAAGGCGATGTGTGCTGGTCGAGAATGGACTGCAGCCGTACGTTTAGTTTCTCGCGCTGGCTCAGTAATTCGTCGAGCTCCACTTCGCCTAACACGCTTCGCAGTGTGGTCTGCGCGAGCTGCGACGTGGCATACAGAAAATTCGCAACCTCGATGACGGCCAGCGACGGGTCAATCACCCGGAAAAAGATCACGGCGTTCACTTTTACCGTGACGTTGTCGCGTGTAACTACGTCCTGCGGCGGAACTTCCAGGGTATCGATCCGCAGGGACACGCGCACGATGCGGTCGATGGGCGCGAAGACCAGGATGATGCCGGGACCTTTGGGCTTGGGCAGGACGCGGCCGAGCCGGAAGATAATGCCGCGTTCGTACTCGGCCAGGATCTTGATGGAGGACAGCAAGTAAATGACGATGATCAGCGTGATCAGCAAAGTCGAAACATCGAATGGCATAAGTCAGGCTCCCGCTTGATTTTCGAAAGGCTCCACAGTCAGATTCAGGTGGTCGACGGCCGTAACCCGCGCCCGCTCGCCGGCTTTGAGCGGCGACGTTGCGACTGCATTCCAATATTCTCCCCGAACGAAGACACGGCCACCTGGCGTCAGGTCGCCGATCGCCACGCCAATCTGACCAATCATTCCCTCACTGCCCGTAACTACTTTCGACGTCCGGGCACGCACTACCAGCGAAACCAGAAACACCGTAATAAGGGCGAAGGGCAAGGTCACGGCGATGGCGGTGGAAAGGCGGATGCGCATCTCGGGGAGCGGACTGTTAATCAGGATCACCGCCCCCAGGATCATGGCTACGGTGCCTCCCAGGGCCAGGACGCCGTGGGAGGCAAATTTAGCTTCGAGAACGAAAAAGGTGAACGCCAGGAACAGCAGTGTGGCGCCCAGCCAGTTGATGGGAAGCATGGAGAGGGCGGAAAGGCCCAACAGCACCAGGATGGCGCCCGCAACACCGGGAAAAATTAAGCCGGGGCTGGAGAACTCCGCATAGATGCCCAGCGCGCCGAGCACCAACAAGATGAGCGCGATATTCGGATCGCTGATTGCCGAGAGCACGCGCTGACGCAGATTTTTCTCGTACTGGACCATCTCGAAACCGCCGAGATGCAGGACTTGCTTGTGCCCGTCGAAGCGCGTGATCTCGCGCCCATCGAGCTGACGCATGAGATCGGGCTCGCTGATGGCAATCAGCTCGATCAGATGATTATCCAGCGCTTCCTTCTCCGTAAACGATTTACTTTCGAGGACGGCTTTCTGGGCGAGATCGCTGTTGCGTCCGCGCTTGCCCACCAGGCTGCGGAGCGAGGCAGCAGCATCGTTCTCGACCTTCTGTTTCATGATCGGATCCATCTCAGACCCGAACAGGACAGGGTGCGCGGCGCCGGTGTTGGTGCCAGGCGCCATGGCCGCCATATCGCCCGCTTCGAGCAGAAAAAAACCGGCCGATGCCGCACGGCCGCCGCTCGGAGTCACATACGTCACTACCGGCACGGGCGATGCGACGATCTTCTGAATAGTCTCCCGCATCGCTTCCATGAGGCCGCCCGGCGTATTCAGCCGGATCAGCACCAGTTCGCAGTGTTCTTGTTGAGCCTGATCGAGCGCCCGCGAAACGATCTCTACCGTCACGGGGTGAACGACGGAATCAATATCAACGGCGAGCACTCGCGGAGCGGCTTCCGCGAGAGCCGCGGAGAAGGTGCATGCGAGCAGGATTAAGAAACGCAATGCTAACCTCACTATACAACTTCGGGCCGTCCGGCGTCGCCGTGTTATCCTCCCTCTGATGCGGGCCATCCCCCTGTTCCTGATTGCCTGCGGCGCATGGGCCCAAGATGGCGCCGCCTTGTTTGAAAAACACTGTGCGTCCTGTCACCGCCCCGATAGCAGCACGCGGGCGCCGTTGCGCGACGCGCTCGCCCGCATGTCGCGGCCGGCAATCCTGGCAGCTCTCCAGACCGGCAGCATGAAAACGCAAGGGGCCGCGCTCACGCCCGCCGAGCGACGAGCCGTAACGGAGTTGCTTTCGTCGGTAGTCGCCACCACCGAGCCGCGCACGGGCTTCTGCGCGGCTGCTTCGGCCAACCTCAGCGGCGCGATCGTCTGGAGTGGCTGGGGTGTGGATCTTTCCAACACGCGTTTTCAACCCTCACCCGGTTTGACCGCGCAGCAGGCGCCCAGCCTGAAGCTAAAGTGGGCGTTCGGATTTCCCAACAGCAAATCCGTTTTCGGCCAGCCAGCGATTGCCGGCGGACATCTGTTTCTTGGGAGCGAGGATGGCACGGTTTACTCCCTCGACGCACGCACGGGCTGCATCATCTGGACATACAAGGCTTCCTCACAGGTGCGGACGGCCATCTCGGTGGACTCATCCCTGCGAGGTATTTATTTCGGCGATGTCCAGGCCAACGCCTACCGGCTGGATGCCATGACGGGTGCGCTCGTGTGGAAAGTCCGGGTGGAGGAGCATCCTCACGCGCGTATAACAGGGGCGCCCAAGCTGTACGGTAGCCGCCTCTATGTTCCAGTGTCCTCCACCGAAGAAGTCAGCGGGGGATCTCCGAAGTATCCCTGTTGCACGTTTCGCGGTAGCGTTGCAGCCCTCGACGCGGAAACCGGCAGACCGATCTGGAAAACGTACGCGATTCCCGACCCTCCGAAAGCCACTCGCTTAAATAGCGCTGGCGTGCAAATGATGGGACCAGCCGGCGCGGCCATCTGGTCTTCACCAACTATCGACGTAGACCGGAAGGCCTTGTACGTAGCAACCGGCAATGCCTACTCCGATCCGCCTGTTCATTCGAGCGATGCCATCTTGTCCTTGGACCTGGAAACCGGCACCATGCAATGGGTGCGCCAAATGACTGAAGCCGACGGCTGGAACTTCAATTGCCTCAGCCCCAAACGCTCCAATTGTCCCGAGCACAGCGGCCCGGATGTCGACTTCGGCTCATCCCCGATCCTGCGCACCATCGCGCCCGGCCGGCGACTGCTGCTCGCCGGGCAGAAGTCCGGTGTGCTGCACGCCATCGATCCGGATGCGGAGGGGAAGATCGTATGGCAGGTCCGGCTGGGAAAGGGCGGTCCGCTCGGGGGCATCGAGTGGGGGCCGGCGGCGGACGATCAAGCCATCTATGTGGCGCTTTCGGATTTTGAAGGAGGGCAACCGGAGAGCGGCGGCGGCCTTTTCGCACTTCGTATTCCAAATGGCGAAAAAATTTGGTACGCCGCGCCGCCCAAGCCGGGCTGCCTCGGAAAATCCGGTTGCAGCGCGGCTCAAATGGCTCCCGTGACCGTGATTCCAGACGTCGTTTTTTCGGGTTCACTCGACGGCCATTTGCGCGCTTTCAACACGTCGGACGGGAGGCTGGTTTGGGACTTTGATACAGTGCGTGAATACCAAACTCGCAACGGCGTAAAGGGCAACGGCGGCTCGCTCAATGCCACTGGCCCCACCGTCGGCGAGGGCATGCTTTACGTGAATTCCGGGTACAGTCAGCTCACCGGAATGCCGGGCAACGTTCTGCTGGCCTTTGCACCAGACGAGCCGTAGAAAAAACCCACAAAGCCCCGTAACTCGATTTACGGGTTCCCGGCCGCGTCGGCCCCTCAGCTTCGCGTTTGCCTTATCATGAAAGATCATAAGAAACGATGCCTTTTCAAATTCAGCCCGTTCGCGAATTTCTGGTCCGGCCGGCTATTCCGACGGCTCTTTCGCGAATGACCGAGCTGGCCTATAACATCATCTGGAGTTGGGAACCCTCCATTCGCGCGCTATTCCGCCGCCTGGATCCCGCCTTGTGGAAGGAGTCCGGCTACAACCCGGTAGTGATGCTGGGCCGGGTGTCGCAGGAATCTCTGGAACGCGCGGCCGCGGACCCGCGTTACCTGGCGCATTATGCGCAGGCGTGCCAGCGTTACGACGCCCACATGCAGGATGGCCGGGATTACACCGAAGGCAAGGTCATCGCGTACTTTTCGGCCGAATATGGATTGACCGAATGCCTCCCCATCTATTCGGGTGGCCTCGGTATTTTGTCGGGCGATCATCTCAAATCCGCCAGCGATGTTGACCTGCCTCTGGTCGGCGTCGGACTGCTCTACCAAAAGGGCTACTTCCGCCAGTTCCTGAATGCCGACGGCTGGCAGCAGGAACGTTATAGCGATAACGACTTCTACACGTTGCCGACTCAGCCGGTGCGTGACTCGTCGGGCCAAGAGCTGAAGGTCATTGTGAAACTGCCGACCGGTCCTGTCGCGATTCAGGTCTGGCGGATGAACGTGGGTCGCACGCAACTGCTCCTGCTCGACACGAACATTCCGGAGAACCGGCTACCGCAGGACCGTGACATCACCGATCAGCTGTACGGCGGCGATATGGATACCCGGATTCGCCAGGAGATCGTGCTGGGAATCGGCGGCCTGCGGGCTCTGCGCGCCATGCACCTCGAGCCGACGGTCTACCACATGAACGAGGGGCACTCGGCCTTTCTGGCTGTCGAGCGCATCCGCTGCCTGATGGACGAGCAGAAGCTCGCGTTTGATGAAGCACTGGAAGCGTCACGTGTCAATAACGTGTTCACGACGCACACGCCCGTGCCCGCGGGGATCGATCTGTTCGACACCGGCATGATGCATTATTATTTCGGCGGGTACTGCACCGATGCGGGAATCGAGTTCAACCAGCTCATGTCGCTGGGGCGGCGCAATCCACTGGATCTGGGCGAGCGCTTCTCGATGGCAGTGCTGGCGCTCAATACTTCCAGTTACCGCAACGCGGTCAGCCGCCTGCACCGCCGCGTAGCTCAGGAGATGTGGCACGAGTCGTGGCCCGACCTTCCGGTGTGGGAGGTCCCGCTTACGTCGATTACCAACGGCGTTCACTTGCCGAGCTGGTTGAACCGCGACTTGGCCGATCTTTACGACCAATACCTCGAACCGGACTGGCGCGAGCACACCGATAATCCGAAAACCTGGGAGTTGGTGAACGAAATACCGGATGAGGAACTGCTGGAAGTGCACCGGCGGCGCAAGCGGCGGCTGATCAATTTTATCCGCGAGCGGCAGACCGCCTCCGCATTCCGCCGCAAAGCGGCCTCAAGCGAGCTGCGTCATTCCTCCGAGGTGCTCGATCCGAGCGTGTTTACCATTGGATTCGCGCGGCGTTTCGCCACCTATAAGCGCGCCAATCTGATCTTCCGCGACCCCGAGCGGCTCAAGCGCATCTTGTGCGACAAGGACCGGCCGGTGCAGATCGTCATTGCAGGGAAGGCGCACCCCAAGGACCATCCCGGGAAATCGCAGATCCGCGATGTCGTGCAGTATTCACGAGATCCCGAGTTGTGGAAGTACATCGTGTTCATCGAGGACTATGACATGAAGGTGGCCCGCGAACTGGTGCAAGGGGTCGACCTCTGGCTCAACAACCCGCGGCGCGGCGAGGAAGCGTGTGGCACCAGCGGCATGAAGGCCGCTTTGAACGGCGTATTGAATCTCAGCATTCTTGACGGCTGGTTTGATGAAGCCTACGAAGAATCCGGCGGCTGGGCGATCGGAGACCGCGAGCCGTATTCCGAAGAGCAGGACGGCATGCACGCCAGCGCGATCTACTACCTGCTCGAGAACGAAATTGTACCGATGTTCTACGAGCGCCGTGATCACGGCGCCTCGGAGTGGATGCGGCGCGTGAAGCAGTCCATCAAGTACCTGAGCCCGAGATTCGACTGCCGGAGAATGTTGCATGAGTACGACCGGGAACTGTACCATCCGGCGCATTTGGCCTTCACCACGCAGTTGACCAGCCGATTTGAAAACGCCCGCGAACGGGTGCGGTGGCATTCCAAGGTGCGCAGCGCCTGGGACCGTGTGCGTTTTGTCGAAACGGGGCCGGCTCCCTCGGGCCCGGTGATCAGCGGCGTGACCGTGCCTGTGCGTGCCGTCGTGGATCTGGGCGGGCTCGATCCGGACGATGTGCGTGTCGAGTTGGTGATGGGACGCGTGGCTGCCAGCGGCGGTTTGGAGGACACCGAAGTGATGGTGTTGCCGGCGGTGGAGAAGAACGGCTCCGTCGCTGTTTTTGCGAAGGACATCGTGCCACAACAGACCGGCCGGCTGGGGTACGCGCTACGCATCAGCCCGAACCACTACGACGACCCGCTCACGCGCCCATGCACCAGTCTTTTGAAATGGGGAAGTAGCGAGTTGGTTCCGGCCGGCGTCCGCGCTTGAGTGCTATGGCGTGAAGGTCTGCGCCGGTGATTACGACGCGAGCAGACCCGGCACCCGCGAATCGGACACCGGCCTCTTGCGCGCGCGCAGCGACTCAAAGAATCCGGCCTCTGCGAGCGGTTTTTCCGGGCGGCAAATGGCTTCGGCCAAAGCCTGAAAACCCTTTCCTAGTTCCGAAGCCGGGCTTACCTGCTTTCCTGCCGTCAGCGCCTTGTGGACGCCGACGTAATCGTTGGGAAAGCTCATAAAAACCGGCATACCCAGGACCTTCTCAATTTCGGAGACGGGGATGAAACTGCGCTTCTGCGCCCGGTTGAGGAGGATCTTCACGCGGCCGTCCAGATCCATGGTTCGGAAAAAGCGCAGCTTTTCGCGCGCCAGGTGGAGACTCGGCACTTCGGGCGTGCACACCAGAAAGATCTGTCGAGCCTCGTGAAGGATCTCGACGGAAAACTTCTCCAGGATGCCGGAAAGATCCGTGCAAATCACCTGGTAGTTGCGGCGCGCAAACTCCAGCAGGTAACGAATCTGCAGTGCATCGATGCGAAATCCGGGCGCGGTCCTGCCCGCGGGTATGACATCCAGATCGCCACGACTGGTGATCAGCTTCTCCCACAGGATTTCGTCCATTTGGTGCGCATTTTCCACCGCGGCCGCAATCGAGTACTTTGATTCCGTCTGCAGCATGAAGTCGATCATGCCGCAGTTCAGATCAAAATCTGCCAGCAGCGCTTTGGTTTTTGGAAGACGGGACAGCGCAATGCTGGTATTCAGAGCGATAGTCGAACAGCCGACGCCGGCCTTGGCAGGGATGAAGGCGAGCAACAAATCCGTGGACTCGATACTCGGTGGTCTGCGTTCGAGGATCCCCTCCAGCCGTTGGAGCGCCTGCTGGACGACGTCGATTTCGAAGGGCGGTGCCAGAAACTCGCGGATGCCCGTACGCATCGTCTCGACCAGCGCGGCCGAATTGACTTCGCGATCCACAGCGACAATCTGCACGCCCGGTGTCTGGGCCTCAATGCGCGCCGCCAATTCCAGCGCCCTGCGGCTTGAGGCCACACTCAGGAACACGATTTCCGGAGCGGTCGCGCGTAAGAACCGGACCAGCTCGACTCCTTCGAGGTAATGGTCGACGACCCTCACGATCGCCACGTGGTGCGTTTCCGCCAGCGCGTCTTGCAGTTCAGCACGCAGTTGTGTATCCGGACAGATGATGGCGCCTCGTAACATTACGACTCCCCATATCAGCCTAGAGGGCCGGGCCCGGTCGGACAATTGGACGAAACCCTTAGTCCTGACTAAATGAATCTGGGTGCCGCTTTCCACATCCGTGTCTGGTCGAACACGCAGCCAGGGCGCTATAAGCAATCAAATCAGCTATTTAGAGCCTGGCGACCAGCCTGCATTTCTCACCGGCGTGAGACACGGAGGAAGCCAGAAAATGAGACCCAACCGAGAGACGATCCGAAATCTCAGGTCACTAATGGCTGTGGCGCTGGTCGCGACGGCGGAGGCGCTTTGCCAGGAGAAGCAGGCGGACACACGGCCCAGCGTGGAAGACGGCCAGCTGCAACGCCGCATCGTGGTGAGCATTCCTGACCGCAAACTCGCCCTCATCGAAAACGGACGCGTGGTGAAAATTTACCCGACGGCAGTAGGCGCCGCGGCGAGCCCGACGCCGAGCGGCACTTTTCAGATTGCGCAGCGCGTAGCCAACCCCACCTGGTACGGTCCCGACACCGTGGTCGGGCCGGGGAAGGACAACCCGGTGGGCACGCGGTGGCTGGGGCTGAGCCGGAAGGGCTACGGGATTCACGGCACGAACAACCCGCGCAGCATCGGAAAGCGCGCGTCTCACGGTTGTGTGCGTATGCGCAACCGCGACGTCGAAGATCTGTTCGCCCGGGTCTCGGTGGGCGATGTGGTGGAGTTGCGCGGCGAGCGTGATTCAGAACTCGCGCAAATATTCGGAACCACGGACTCCGGTTCGGGGATAGCGGGTGGGGGCGGCCAGTAACGGGGGTGACCTATGGAAGACCTGATGAACACACTTCTGCTTGGTGCGGTGGTTGCGGCGGTATTTCCCATCGCGTTTCTGATGGCGCGGTTGTGCCTGGTGGGCCTGGTCCGCGCCTTGCCGGCCAGAGCGGCCTCCCGCAAGTGAGCAGCGGACAGGGAAGCATCGTGTGCTATTATGACGCACGTACCCGATGGTGGGCCCCCGCCTCAGGATTCTCCTTCCGGCCATTCTTGCTTTAGCCTCGGCAACAATCTGGGCCGAGACTTACGACGAGTTGGCCCACGGACTGGCGCAGAAGATTGCCGCCAGCCTGAAACCCCGCGAAGCCGCGGTCGTTTCGTTTCGGAACCTCTCCACCATGAGCTCTTCCGATGTCCATGGCGCACAGGCTGCGATCGAGCGCGAATTGCGCGCGCTAGGTGTGACTTTGGCTGGGCAATCTCCGGGCGCGGTGGATGTGGCCATTACGTTTTCGCAGAGTCTGCGCGACTTCGTTTGGGTGGCCGAGATTCGCCATCCCGACAGAACAGATACGGCCATGGAGACGAGACCCCAGCCGCCCACTAGGACCCCCGTGCCGCCGATGACCATCGAGAAAAAGCTCCTCCTGGAACAGGACCAGCGGATTTTGGATCTCGCTCCCATGGCGCGGGAGTGGCTGGTTCTGGATTCCGAAAGCGTGTCGGTCTACGAAGATGCAGCGAGCGGCTGGCAGCGCAAGCTGAGTGTGCGCATTCCGGCGGCGCGGCCGCTGCCCCGCGATCTCCGGGGCCGCCTCATGGTCCAAGGGCAAGCTTACCAGGCCTATTTGCCAGGGCTAACTTGCATCGGAAACGCGTCCGGCGGCCTGAGCATCAGTTGCCGTGAGGAATGGCTATGGCCCGTCGGCGCTGGACCGGGTATGCTGGGCTTCGCGCAGTTCGCGCAGGCGCGCAACTTCTTCGAGGGGCGGGTCGTCACCCCCAACGGATCGTCAAAGACCTTTCCCGCTTTTTTCTCGGCCGCCGCGCTCCAAACCCGCAGCGACGGAGTGTGGGCGTTTGCCGGGACCGACGCGCGCATTCATTTGTATAACGCCGCTCTGGAGAATGCCGGCGGGTGGACCGGTTGGGGAAGCGACATCGCCGGGATCGAGAGCGAGTGCGGCGCCCGGTCGCAGATGCTCGCCACAGCCTCCGGTGACGCGGCGGCCGCAGATTCCGTGACCGCCTACGAGATCGCAGGCGGCTCTCCGCACCCGGTTGGCGACGCGCTGCCGTTCCCCGGGCCGGTAACGGCGCTTTGGCCGGCGGCTGAGCGCGGAGTGGCCTTCGCGGTTTCCCGTGATTTGAACAGCGGCCGATATGCGGCGTTTCGCCTGGCAATTACTTGCGCTCATTAGCCTGACCGGCCTTCGCACGAGCGCGCCTGCCGAAACTCGCCCGCGCTACGGGGGTACGGCGACGGTGGAGATTCACGAGGCCATCACCCTCACCGATCCCGGCGAATGGCCGCCGGCGCTGGTTCCATGGGTGTACGACCGGCTGGTCCGGCTGGACGACCATGGCCAACCCCGGCCGGCCCTTGCCATTTCCTGGCAACACGACGCGGAAAACAGGCGCTGGGAATTCCAGTTGCGTCCCGGCGTGAAATTTCATGACGGATCGCCGGTCACCGCCGCAGCCGTGGCGGCCAGCCTCAAAATGGGCCCCAAAGTCGCGATCTCCAGCGAGGGAGCCAGCGTCGTCATCCAGGATGAGACGCCCGCTCCCGATCTGCCCGGCACCCTGGCGGATTCTCGTTATGCCATCCTGCGGCGCGGCGCCGACGGCGTGACCAGCGGCACCGGCCCCTACCGCATTGCCGAATGGCAGGCTGGACGCCGTGCGGTGCTCGCCGCGAACGAAGATTATTGGGAAGGCCGGCCATTTCTGGATGGGATCGAGCTGCGTATGTTCCGCGCCTACCGGGATCAAGCCGTCGACCTGGAACTCGGGAAAGCGGACGTGGTCGAGCTGAGTATCGAAGATGCGCGCCGAGCCGCGCAACGAGGCTTGCGGACGTGGACCTCCGCACCCTTCGAGCTCATCGCGTTGGTCTTCGAGCGCGGGCGCGCGCCCGCCGAAAACATTTCCTTCCGTCAGTCCGTAGCGCTCTCCGTCGATCGCGCCGCCATTCACGACGTCCTGTTGCAGAAGCAGGGAGAAGCCAGTGGCGCGTTGCTGCCCCAGTGGGTCACCGGCCATGCGTTCCTATTTCCCGCGGCGCGGGATCTCGAGGGAGCTCAACGGACGGCCGCGGCCGTCCCCAAGTCCGGGCTGCGGGCCACGCTCTCCTATGATCCGGCCGACGCGCTCGCGCGTTCCATTGCGGAACGTATCGCGGTGGATGCGCGCGAAGCCGGCGTTCTCATCCAGGTTGCGCCTGGCGGTCAGGCTGACATGCGGATCGCGCGAGTCCCGCTGCGCTCATCGGATCCCGCGCAGGCGCTATCCGATCTGGCGTCCGCGTTCCATATCGGCGAGCTGATGGAACCATCGGCTGCCACGGATGAAGTCAGATATCAGGTCGAAAAGAAGGTCATCAACGATTTCCGTGTGATCCCGCTTGGTCATCTACCCGAAATCCTTGGCATCGCGTCGCGAGTGAGAAACTGGCAGCCGCATCGCTGGGGCGATTGGCGTCTGGACGACGTCTGGCTGGAACCGAGGACTCCGTGACCTTCCGTACCAGGATCCTCGTCATCTTCGCCACGACCATCGTCGCCGCGGTAGCCATGGTGGTGGGAATTGTCTCCTCCTCCACACGCCGCGAATTCGAGCGCTCGAATGCGGAGCGTACGGCGGCGCTGGTGCAGCAGTTCAGCAAGGAATTCGATCTGCGCGGCGAGGAGGTGGCACGCGCCGCGGAGCGGATCGCCGAAGCGGACGCGACGGAACGCATCCTCATCGACGTGAACGGTGCGGAGCGCGATTACTCGTTGCACGTCGGTGACGCCTCGGCGCTGTCCCGGTCACATGGTCTGGATTTTCTGGAACTGGTTGCGGGAGACGGCACCATCGTTTCCTCGGCCCAGTGGCCGGCGCGGTTTGGCTATAAGGAAGCCTGGCTCCTCGAGCCGGTGGACTGGAAGAGCCAGACCGCGTTTCTCAAGCGCGAAGATCTCGCCGAGGAATCCGTGCTGGCGCTCGAAGCGGTGCGCGTAGCCGCGCGCGGGGATAGCCGGCTCTACGTGGTTGCGGGCCGGCGGCTGGGCGACAGCTTTCTCGCGTCCCTCGTGCTTCCCTCCGGCATGCGGGCGCTGCTCTATCGCAATCTGGAACCGGGTTTTTCCCCTCAGGCGCTTTCCGGCGCCGCACCCGGCGATGCCCCGAGACTCAAGTCTCTCATCGAGCAGGTCCAGCACGAGAACCGTGAAGCCACCAGCGTGATCCCATGGACTTCCGATGCGGCGAGTGAAGAAACGTTTCATGCACTCCCCCTGGATGGGCGCGACAAGCGCCCGCTGGGAGTGCTGCTGATTGGCAGCTCACGCGCGCCGGTAGTGGCGCTCGTCCGGTTCATTCGCAACGTAGGGCTGGTGGTCGGCGGCACGGGGACTCTGCTGGCGCTTCTGCTCGCCGGATGGGCCACGGCGCGGGTGACATGGCCGGTAAAGCAGCTTGCCGCGGGAGCGGGCGAGGTAGCACGCGGCAACTGGGAGGCTCACGTCGAAATCGATTCGCATGATGAAATCGGCGATCTGGCCCGGGCCTTCAACCAGATGACGCGAGAACTCACCGAGCAGCGCGACCGGCTGGTGCAAGCCGAACGTGTGGCAGCGTGGCGCGAACTGGCCCGCAGGCTGGCCCACGAACTCAAAAATCCGCTCTTCCCGCTGCAGATCACCGTGGAAAACCTGGAGCGGGCCAAACGCGAGCATCCGGAGCAGTTCGAAGAGGTGTTTCGCGAGAGCACGCAAACCCTACTGGCCGAACTGGCGAATCTGAAGACCATCATCGGCCGGTTCAGCGATTTCGCGAAGATGCCCGCGCCACAGTTCGAGGCCGTGGACTTGAATGCGCTAGTGCGCGCCGTATTGCGGCTGTTAGAGGCGCAGCTCGCCACGAGCGCCGCCATTCATCCGGAAATCCATCTGGATCCGCGCCTGCCGTCCATTCAGGCCGATCCCGAGCAGATCAAGCGCGCGCTGCAAAATCTGGCGCTGAACGCCATGGACGCGATGCCCGGCGGCGGCACGTTGCGCATGCAGACGCGGCAGTACAATAGCACGGTGATTCTCGAAGTTTCCGATACCGGCCAGGGCCTGACGAAAGAAGAATGCGATCGGCTGTTTACTCCCTACTACACCACCAAGCAACACGGCACCGGATTGGGGCTGGCCATCGTGCAGTCGGTGGTGAGCGATCACGGCGGCACCATTTCGGTCGAGAGCGTTCCAGGCCGCGGCGCCACCTTCCGCATCGAGCTGCCAGTAACGCGCCCGGCGAGCGCCGCCGGCGCCTGATATGGCACACCTGCTGATTGTCGATGACGACGCCAACACGCTGGCTTCCCTGGCGCGTGCCTTCCGCCTGGCGGGCCACGACGCCACGGTCTGCGACAATGCCGGCCGGGCTCTGGAGCTGGTGAAGTCGCAGCATTTCGATCTGATCTTCTCCGACGTCGTGATGCCGGGAAAAGACGGGCTGGCCTTGCTCGAGGATTTCAAGACGCTGGGCGTCTCGGCGCCGGTGGTGATGATCTCGGGACAAGCCAGCATCGAAATGGCGGTGCGCGCCACGCGGCTGGGCGCCGTGGATTTTTTGGAGAAACCGCTTTCCACCGAGAAACTGCTGCTGACCGTAGACAATGTCCTCAAGCTCCGGCGCCTGGAAGAAGAGAACCGGCAGCTCCGCCAGCGCGTGGGCAAGCACGAGATCATCTGGAAGAGCGAAGCCATGCAGCGCGTGATGGCGCAGGTGGAGCGTGTGGCGGCGAGCGAGACGCGAGTCTGCATCCTGGGCGAGACCGGCACGGGAAAGGAGCTGATCGCACGCACGGTACACGCGCGCAGCCCGCGCGCGGCCGGGTCGTTTGTCACTCTCAATTGCGCGGCGGTTCCGGCGGAGCTGATCGAATCCGAGCTATTTGGCCACGAGAAGGGCGCATTCACCGGCGCGGCCTCCCGTCACGTGGGCAAGTTCGAGCAGGCGCAGCACGGCACGCTGTTTTTGGACGAGATCGGCGACATGCCGCCGGTGATGCAGACGAAGTTGCTCCGCGTGCTGGAAGAGAGCGAGATCGAACGTGTGGGCGGCGACCGGCCAGTGACGGTAAATGTACGCGTGGTAGTGGCGACGCACCGCAACCTGGAGGACCTAGTCAAGCGCGGGGTCTTTCGCCAGGATCTCTATCACCGGATCTTCGTCTTTCCGATCGCTTTGCCTCCGCTGCGCGAGCGGCTGGAAGATATTCCCGTGCTGGTGGAACACTTCGCGCGCCAGATCGCGGACCAGAACGGCTGGAAGACGCAGAGCTTCATGCCGGAAGCCCTGGCAGCGCTAAAGCGCTATTCCTGGCCGGGCAACGTCCGGGAATTACGGAACATCGTGGAGCGATTGCTGCTCCTTTCAGGCGATCAGGTGGACGCCGCGACCGTGGAAGCCACACTGCCGAAACAGCCCTCGGCCGCCGGCGCGTCCCAAAGCGTGCCCGCCACCGGCTCCTTGTCGGAGCGCGTCGATGGTTTCGAGCGCGAAGTGTTACTGGCCGAGCTCAAACGCCACAGCTACCGCATGACGGAGACGGCCAAAGCCCTGGGGCTCGAGCGGAGCCACTTATACAAAAAATGTCAGGCGCTGGGCATCGATTTGCAGGCGGTGAAGAAGGGGGAATCCACTGAGGGCGCTTGACAAAAGGGCCCGTAATTCCGTACGATCAGACTAGTCTGACTAGTTTATGACCGCGAAAAAGACACGAGGGTCAACTGAACACTGGCAACTCCAGACCGCCAAGGCCCGGTTTAGTGAGGTCTTCCGGTTGGCGCGTTCACAGGGTCCACAGTGGATTACCCGTGGCGGCAAAGAGGCGGTGGTGGTGTTGCCCGCGGAAGAATTCGAACGGCTGACCAGGCGGAAGAAGCAATCCGGAAATTTGGTGGAGTTCTTCGCGAAATCACCGCTGGCCAGCGCGGATTTGCACCTCGAACGCGAACCGGATTACGGCCGTCCTGTTGATCTGTGAGCGGCTTTCTCCTCGACACCAACATCATCGCGGAACTGATTAAGCCGCGGCCGGAACCGCGGGTGGTTGCGTGGGTGGATGCGACCGACGAGAATCTGCTGTACTTAAGCGTTCTCACTCTGGGCGAGATCCGGAAGGGCATCGTCGGACTGCCACACGCGGCACGCCAGGCGGAACTGGAAGCCTGGCTGGAATCAGACTTGCGTCTGCGATTCGCGGGACGAATTCTAACGGTGGACGAGGCTGTGGCGGAGCGTTGGGGCATAATCGCGGGCAACGCGGCGATGCGCGGGGCGGTGATGCCGGTAATCGACGGATTGCTTGCGGCGACGGCAATTCACAATAACCTTACGCTTGTGACGAGAAACACCGGCGATGTCGCCGAAACCGGCGTGCTGGTTTTCAATCCGTGGGAAGGCTAACCCCGTCCAGGTGCAAGCGGCTGCAACTTTTGGGCAAGATCCAGCAGGTCAAGGGCTGTCACATCAAAGGGTTCATTGCCAGCGGTATCCGCCTTGCCTGACGGCCCATACTCGTTGGGACGAGGGACGAAGCCGGTGCGAAGGCCACAGGCTCGCGCGGCCTTCAAGTCTCCGGCGTGGGCCGCAACCATCATCACTTCGCCGGGATTGCAACTGAGCAGATCGGCGGCGCCGAGATAGATCTCCCGATCCGGTTTGTAATGGTGGAACAACTCTGCCGATAAGACGGCATCCCACGGCAAGCCCGCGTGTTTCGCCATCTCAACCAATAGCGAAACGTTCCCATTCGAGAGCGTAGCGAGGACGTACTTTTCCTTCAGCCGGGCTAGACCAGGTACGGAATCCGGCCAGGGCGTCAGGCGATGCCATACCTGATTCCAGGACTCCTTCTCGTCTCCACTCAATCCAGCGATTTGGAATTCGCCGAGAACGTCATCCAGAATCATCCGGTGGAGCGCATCGAGTTTCATCCACGGCAGCGTTCCCTGGCGCACTTTGTCCATCGCAGGCCCGTAGCCAGCGCGCCAGCGATCGGCGAACTTCGCCCAATCGACTTGCAGACCCTTCTTTTGCACCCATTCCGCGCCTTCACGAATAATCGAGCCGCGCCAGTCGACAACCGTGCCAAAGACATCGAAGGTCAGAGCCTTCACGCCCAAGGTATTTGAACCGGCGGCCAGCGCCACAGGGGTTGCCAGAAACTCACGTCCGCGCATGCCTCTCAACGTACGACGGATTACCGACGGAAGCCAAACCGGTCTAGGATATGTCCAATGTTCAAATTCGCCGTGTCCCCGCGTCTCCATGTCGCCGCGTCGGTCTTTCTGGCAGCCCCACTGCTCCTCGCTCAATCCGATTTCTTCCCCATGGCCGTCTGGTACGGAGGGGGCAAGGCGCGCGCGCCGATGCTCGAACCGGGTCCGCAGGCAAAAAAGGAAATCTGGCGGCGCGATTTGCGCGCTATCAAGAGCCTCGGCTTTAACACCGTTCGCTGCTGGATGGATTGGGCGTCAGGCGAGCCGCGGGAGGGAGTCTACCAGTTCGACACCATCGACGTGCTGCTCGACTTGGCGCATCAGGAGGGGCTGAAGCTGCTCATCCAGACGTACATGGACGCGGCGCCGGACTGGGTGGGGCGCAAGTATCCGGACGCGCAGTTCGTGGATATCAGCGGCCACGTCATGCGCCCCGAATCAGCGCCAGGCTATTGCTTCGATCACCCTGGAGTGCGGCAGGCCGAACTCGCGTTTTTCACAGCGCTGGCCGAGCGCGCGCGGAAGAGCCCCGCGTTTCTCGGCTGGGACCTGTGGAGCGAGCCACATGTCATCAACTGGGCGGAGGCCACGTATCTGCCCAACGCGGAATTCTGTTACTGTCCCCACTCCGTGGCGCGTTTTCGCAAGTGGCTGGAGAAGAAATACGGCGCGTTGGATGAGCTGAACCAGGCCTGGTACCGGCGATTTGCCTCCTGGGACGAAGTGCAGCCCAACCGGTTGAGCACTATTCTCTCGTATACGGACTACATCGACTGGCGCAACTTCATCACAGAGAAGCTGGCCGAAGACCTGCGGATGAAGTTTGACGCAGTAAAGCGCGTGGCACCCGATCGCGTCGCCACCAGCCACGCCGACGCGCCCAACCTGTTCACTTCGCCTCGCAGCGGCGATGGCACGCCCGATGACTGGCTGATGTCACGCCAAGTGGATTACTGGGGCACGTCATTCTATCCCAAGCACTCGAGCGCCGTCGGACGCGACCCGGCGTGGCGCGGCGCGCTGCTCGATTTCACGCGCTCAGCCGGATATTCGGAGAATGGGCGCGGCTGGTGGATCGGCGAATTGCAGGGCGGATTCGGCACCGTGGCGTTGAACGTCAGCGCTACCGTGATGCCGGAAGATCTCCGCGTCTGGACTTGGAGCGCGCTGGCGCGCGGAGCCAAGGGGATCAACTTCTACGCGTGGTACCCGATGAGCTCAGGGTACGAATCGGGCGGGTACGGGCTAATACAGTTGGATGGCACGATCACCGAGCGTGCACGCGTGGCGGGTGAGATCGCGCGCGTGGTGGATCGCAATCAGGAGCTGTTCCTGAAGGCGCGCCCGCCGCGCGCGGAAGTCGCCATCGTCTACAATCCGCTGTCGCACATGGTCGGTGGGCGGCAACAGGCGTCGTCGCCGGTTCTGGCGCAGGGTGAAGTGGCGAGCATCGAACGGGATTCCATGCTGGGCATGTACCGCGCGCTGTTTCCCGCCAACGTTCCGGTGGATTTCATTCACATCGGCCGGCTGCACGGCGCCATCAACCAGTACAAGCTCGTGCTGCTGCCGTATCCACTGATGATTCCGCGCGAGGCCGCAGGAGAACTTGCGGACTACGTTCGCCATGGCGGCGCCCTCGTTTCCGAGGCGCGCCTCGCCTGGAACAACGAGCGTGGACGGGCGTCCGAGATCATCCCCGGCCTTGGATTGCATGAAGTCACCGGATGCCGGGAACGCGCTGTCCAGATGACTTCGAGCGGCCGCACGGAATTGCAGTGGGTCGCAAACGATGTCGCGAGCCTTCACGAAGGCGACCGCCTGCCTGGAACTCTCTATGAAGAAACCCTGGAACCGGTCGGGCCGAATGCGCGCGTAGTAGCGCGCTTTGCCAGTGGTGACCCCGCAGCGGTTGTCTCGAGTTTCGGGCGAGGCAAGACACTGACGCTGGGCTCTTATATCGGCGTGGCGTACGAACATCGGCATGATGCAACCGGACAAAAATTCTTCAGCGGCCTGCTGGATTGGGCCGGCGTAGCGAGGCCGTTCCGCATCGCTGGTGGCGAAGCTGAGGTCCGCCTCCTGGAGACCGCCGACGGACTCATTCTGTTTGCGTTCAATCATCAGGAGAAAGCGGTAGAGCCGACGGTCACGTTTGACGCGTCGTATACGGGTGTAGATCTGGTCAGTGGTGAAAAGATTGCGGCGGGTAACACCCTTCAGCGCTCCCTTGCGCCGGGCGATGTTTGGGTCGTGCACCTGCGACGGCCGTAGAAAATCGGTTCCTTGTAGCGCAGGCCCACGCCTGATTTTGGCGGGGACCTGCGGCTCTTTGCCGCGATCGGAAAAAGCCGCAGGTCTCCGGCACACCCCGCCGTAGGCCTGCGCTACAAGATACTCTTCAACCAGTCTGCCAGGTCCGGCGGCAGCGGCGATTCCACCGTCACCGGCTCGCCCGTCGTAGGCTGCTCGAAGCGGATGCGGTGTGCGTGCAGAAAGTAGCGCGTGAGCGTCGGCTGGCCGGCGATCCTGGCGGGAGCGCCATAGAGGCGGTCGCCCACCACGGGGTGGCCGATGCTGGCCAGATGGACCCGGATCTGGTGGGTGCGGCCCGTGCCGATGCGCACTTCGAGAAAGGTGAAATCCGCGAAGCGCCGGAGGATACGGTACTCGCTCCAGGCGGAGCGGCCCCGGGCGAGCCGGGCCGTCATGCGAGTGCGCTGCCGCGGATCGCGCGTAATTGGTTTTTCGATGCGGCCACGATCCAGCTTGACCTTGCCGTGCACCAGCGCCAGGTAGGTCTTTTCCACGCGGCGGGAGGCGAACTGCTCGGCCAGACACTGGTGTGCGGCATCCGTCTTCGCCACCAGCAGCACGCCGCTGGTGTAACGATCCAGCCGGTGCACGATACCGGGCCTCAGTTCGCCCCCTGATCGCGAGAGGGAGGCGAAGCGATGCAGTAGCGCGTTCACCAGCGTTCCGGAATGAACGCCCGCGCCCGAATGAACCACCATACCGGCGGGTTTATCGATGGCGACGAGGTCGTCGTCTTCGTAGAGGACCGTGAGCGGGATTTCTTCGGCGGTGGCGCGCAGCGGCGCAGGCTCAGCCGGATGAACGTCCGCCACATCGCCGGGTCGAACCAGTTGGGACGCCCGGCAGACCGCGCCATTGACCAACACCAGGCCGCTCTTGATCCAGCCCTGTAAACGCGCCCGGCTGAACTGCGGAAACCGATGGTGCAGCACGTGGTCCAGCCGTTTGCCCGCATCTTGCTGACTCAGCTTGAGTTTCAGCGAATCCTCGCCTCCCGCTCTCCACATTGTGCCTGACTTTCCTGTAACCTTTTCCGGGAAGGCCGGTTTTCAGGATTGAGAGCGAGATGAGGCAGAGGATTTAAGTGGAGGCCCAGGCAGATCACCTGGTGATGCTCGCGGTGCGCGATGGCGACGTGGAGCGCATCGGCGTTCTGTTCGACCGCCATCACCGCATGCTCTTCAACTTCTTCCTGCGGCTCACTGCCAATCGCGCGCTCAGTGAGGATCTGGTGCAGGAAGTGTTTTTTCGCATGTTGAAATACCGTCAAACGTTTCAGCCGGCTACAAATTATACGGCGTGGATGTACCAGGTCGCGCGCAACGCCCATCTGGACCAAACGCGCAAGCACCGCCTCGAAATCGTCCCGGATGACGACGCCGCCTGGAGGGATGCGGCCAGCGCCGATCTCGATCCGCTCGAACAACTGGAACAGACGCAGGACATCGGGTTGCTGCGGCGCGCGCTAGCAAAGTTACCTCTTGAAAAGCGCGAGGTGCTGGTGCTCAGCCGTTTTCAGAACCTCAAATACGGTGAGATCGCCGAGATTCTCAATTGCGAGATCGGCGCCGTGAAGGTGCGGGTCTATCGGGCGATCCGTGAGTTGAGCCAGATTTTTTATGAACTCTCAGGTGAGAAGGCATCATGAACTGCGATGAAGTAAGAGACCAATTGCCAGACTTTTGGACGGGCGCGCTGGATGAAGGCGCCAAGTCCCAGATGCAGGCGCATCTGGCTGCGTGCTCTCTGTGCCGCACCGAAGCGGAGACGCTGGGCGCGATCTGGAAGAAGCTGGGAGCGATTCCTGAAGAGCGGCCGGGCCGGGCTTTGCGTGCACGGTTCGAAGCCACGCTCGAGGCGTACATGCAAGGTCTTCGCCAGGCGGAACGCGGCCCCTCGAAGCGCGAAAAACTGGACCACTGGCTGGAGGGATGGTGGCCGCGCCAGCCCGCGTTTCAGTTTGGTTTTGCCATGGCGTTTCTGGCGATCGGGCTCCTGGTGGGCTATTCGCTAACGCAGAATTCGCGCGGCGATGGCGAGGTGGCCCGGTTGCGCGAAGAGGTCACTCACACGCGACAACTCGTTGCGCTGTCGCTCTTGCAGCAGCAGTCGGCCAGCGAGCGGTTGAAGGGCGTGGACTGGAGTAATCGCATCGCGCAGCCCGATCCGCAAGTGCTCTCGGCGCTGATGCACACCGTGAATTACGACCAGAACATCAACGTGCGCTTGGCCGCGCTCGACGCCCTGCGTCAATCCGCCTCGAACGACACCGTGCGGCGCGGGCTGGTGGAGTCGCTGGACCGGCAGACTTCGCCGATGTTGCAGATTGCCCTGATCGATGTGCTGGTGGATATCCGCGATCAGCAGGCGGCGACCGCGTTGAAGGACCTGACACAGGAGGCCGGATTGAATCCGGAAGTTCGTGAGCGCGCTCAATGGGCGCTGGAGCATTTGAAATGAGGCCACGCATCGCAATATGGCTGGTGCTCTGTGTTTCGCTCGCCGCGGTGGCGGTCGCAGATGACCTCAGTGTCGTGGAAAGCGAAAGCATCCAGCGCACGTTTCCCGTAACCAGGGCGGTCGACGTGGACAATTTCGACGGCTCGGTCACTGTTACAGGATCGGATGCCCGGGAGATTAAGGTCGAGATTCACAAAACCATTCGCGCGTGCTCGCCGGAAAAGGTACAAGAAGCCAAACGCGAAGTGCAGCTCGACATGGCGCAGCATGATGACGGGTTGCGGGTTTATGTGGATGGGCCGTTCCGTTGCAAATGCGGAGACGGATCCATCAATAACCGCGGCTCGCGCTTCTACGGCTACGAGGTCAGCTTCGATTTCACGCTGCAGGTCCCGCGCGACACGAACCTGCGGCTGCGCACCGTCAATCGTGGAAACATCCGCGTGGAAAATACCGCGGGAACGTTCGACCTCGAAAACATTAACGGCGGCCTGGAGCTCGTGGAGGTTTCCGGTTCCGGGCATGCGTACGCGCTCAACCGTCCGGTTAAGGTGCTGTTCAGCCGGAATCCGGCAGCCGCGAGCGATTTCGGTTCACTCAACGGCGATGTGGACATCACGTTCCGGCCCGGCCTTTCCGCCGACCTGTGGATGAAGACTTTCAACGGCCACGCTTACACCGATTTCGACGTCAGCGCGCTCCCCACCCGTGCCGCAGTGCGCGAGCAACGCGAAGGCAAGTTCGTTTACAAGAGCAACGAGTTTTTCGGCGTGCGCGTGGGCCAAGGCGGGCCGGAGCTTAAATTTGACGCCTTCAATGGCGACATTCGGATTCGTAATCGGGAGAAATAGTCTGTCAGGAGAAATGCAGTGAAAACACTAATTGGAATTTTACCGCTGCTGGCGTGCGGCCTCGCGTGGCCGCAGGATTCGGGCGGCCGCATCACCGTGCCGTTCAGCGACCCTTCGCGCCCTCACACTCTCAAAGTAAGTCTCATCAACGGCGGAATCACGGTCAAAGGCTATGACGGCAAGGATGCCATCATTGAAAGCCGCGGCGGCGACAGCTCGGAGCATGAGCGGCGGCACACGCCGCGAGGCGCCGAAGGCATGAAGCGCATCGATAACACCGCCATGGGTCTGACCGCGGAGGAAGAAGACAACGTTCTCACCATCGGCGCTCATCCGGGCCGGGAAGCGGATCTGACGATTCAGGTCCCGGTCAACACCTCATTGAAGCTGAGCTGCATCAATGGCGGCGACATCGTGGTCGACCGCATCTCCGGCGAGATCGAAGTCAACAACACCAACGGAGGCGTCAAGCTGACCAACGTATCGGGCTCCGTGATCGCCCATGCGCTGAACAAGAACGTGGTGGTCACCCTGAACAAGATCACACCGGACAAATCCATGTCGTTCAGCTCGCTCAACGGCGACGTGGATGTGACGCTGCCCGCGGACGCCAAAGCGCGCGTGAAGTTCAAGACGGACAACGGCGAGATTTTCAGCGACTTCGACATCCGTCTGGACGCATCCGCCCAGAAGCCCATCATTGAGGATGGCCGGGCCAATCGCGGCAAGTATCGCGTCCGCGTGGACCATGCGATGTACGGCACCATCAATGGCGGTGGGCCGGAATTTCAGTTCCAGACTTTCAACGGAAACATTTTCATCCGGAAAGCGAAGTGAACATGCCGGCGCTCATCCATCTCCAAAACCTCAGCAAAGTTTTCAACACCGAGGAAGTGGAAACCCACGCCCTGGCGGGCATTCATCTGGATATCGAGCGCGGCGAATTCGTCTCCATCGCCGGGCCTTCCGGCTGCGGAAAATCGACGCTGCTTGCGATCCTCGGTTTGCTCGATTCCCCATCGGATGGACGGTACGAGCTGAATGGACGGCCGGTCGAGAACCTCAACCGGTCGGAGCGCGCCCGCATCCGCAATCGGGAGATCGGTTTTATTTTCCAGGCCTTCAACCTGATTGGCGATCTCACGGTGTTCGAGAATGTGGAACTGCCTCTCATCTACCGGCACGTCCCGGCCGTGGAACGCCGCAAAATGGTGCGGGATGCTCTGGAGAGAGTCGGCATGGCGCACCGCCAGAAGCACTATCCCTCACAACTATCCGGCGGCCAGCAGCAGCGCGTAGCGGTGGCGCGCGCTCTCGCCGGCGAGCCATCGATTCTGCTGGCGGACGAGCCAACCGGCAATCTGGATTCGGCAAACGGCGAAGCAGTGATCGAGATTCTGCGCAGCCTGCATCGCGCCGGCGCGACCATCTGCATGGTGACACATGATCCCCGCTATGCGTGCTATGCAGACCGCACGGTGCGGATTTTCGACGGCCGTGTGGTGGAGGAGCAGGTGCAGGTGGCGGCCGGCTAGCGCACCGCGCGTTCCGCGGTCAACCCCCGCAGCGACTCCCCGTACGGCGCCCTGGCCACTCCGCGCTCGGTGATGATGGCGGTCACATAGCGGTTGGGAGTGACATCGAACGCCGGATTCTCGACTGCCGTTCCCTCCGGCGCCACCGGCACCCCGAACACGTGCGTCACCTCCGATGCGGCCCGCTGCTCAATGGGAATTTGATCTCCCGAGGCCAGCTCCAGATCGAGCGTCGAGATGGGCGCCGCTACATAAAAGGGAACGCCGTTCTCTTTCGCCAGCACGGCCAGGGAGTAAGTGCCGATCTTGTTGGCGACGTCGCCGTTCGCGGCGATGCGGTCAGCGCCCACTACGACGCAGCCGATGCGCCCGCTCTTCAGGAAGTGACCGGCCATGTTGTCGGTAATGAGCGTCGCTGGGATCCCGTCCTGCTGCAACTCCCAAACTGTGAGGCGCGAGCCTTGCAGAAAGGGCCGCGTCTCATCGGCAAACACATCGATCTTTTTCCCGGACGAGATAGCGGCTCGGATCACCCCCAGCGCCGTGCCATAACCTGCCGTGGCCAGCGCACCCGCATTGCAGTGGGTGAGCACCGTCTTTCCGTCCGGCACGAGTGCCGCGCCGTTCCGGCCGATCGTTTCGTTAATGGCGATGTCCTCCAGCCTGATCTGCTGCGCTTCCGCAATCAGCCGATTCCGCAGCCGCGGCAGAGAAAGGCCGGCCGATTCCGCGAAAGTGCGCTTCATGCGCTCAATCGCCCAGAAGAGGTTGACGGCCGTGGGCCGCGTGCGCGCAAGAGTCGCGCAGATCTTTTCGAACTGCGCCTCCAGATTGTTCGCATCCGCCTGCGCGACGCCCAGCGCGATTCCCATGGCCGCGGCTACCCCAATCGCCGGAGCGCCGCGAATTATCATCGAGCGAATGGCCTCCGCCACCTCCTCATAGGTGCGGCAGGTGACATATCGCTCCTCGCGCGGAAGCCGGGTCTGGTCGATCATGACCACACCCGCATCCGTCCATTCAATCGTCTCTACCATGAGGTGGGCAGGTTGCCTCTTTGACTAAAGAGCGTGGCGAAGAAAATGAAGTTGTAAGCTGCGTGCATGATGGCCGCCGCGCGCGTGGATCCCGAAACCTGGCGCATGCAGCCAAACGCGATGCCCGCGACCGTGATGAGCAACCCATGGCGCCACGAGCCACCGTATTGCGACAGGTGGAGCAGGCCGAAGGGAATGGCCGCCAGCACGATTCCCGCCGCGGCTCCGAAAGAGCGCACCAGCACCGGCTGCAGGAATCCGCGAAACGCGAGTTCTTCACAAATCGGCCCCAGGGTCACGGCGAATATGGCGATCAGGACGACCGAACTGCGGTCAGAGAGCAGTTGCTTCATGGGCGTCTGGACATCGGGGGTGCGCAACGCGGAGCCCAAAAGCGCCACTGCGAACGCCAATACGAAGCCGTAGAGAATCGTCCGCGAGACACCGGGCCGTGCGGGCACCCATTTCAGTGACGGCCAGAACGGACGCCTGTAATGCAGGTTCAGCAGGAGATACAAGGCGGAAAACAGAAGCCCATATCCCACGAACTGAGCCGGCACCAATTCGAGCGCGATGCTGTGCACGCGGAGATGGAATATCCAGAGAAAGGCTTTCACTAAGGCCGCGCCCAGCAGGAGACAGGGAAAAGCAAGGCCGAAGAAAACCACCAGATCGGCGTAACTCCAGAACGGATACGTTTCAGGCTGCTGTTGAGCCGCTTCCGCGGACGCGGGTTCTGGGGGCCTGTCAACCGGCGGCGGATCCAAGGACGAAAAGCCCGGCTCGTTCTCCATCACTTGGTTTTCCCTGACACCTGGCACCTAACACCTGGCACCTGCATCAGCCCTCGCTTTCGATCAACGCCGCGGCCAGCAGCGGCAGCATCAGCTCGTGGTGTCCGGTAATCGCATAACCCCGGCCGCCGGATTTTGTATGGGGCCGCTCTACCACGTTGACGCGGGGACGGTAGTGCTGGAGAAAATCGAAATTCACGGTCGTGAAGTTGGCCAGTGGATTCCCCAGGTTGCGCACGGCCGACACGGCTTTGAGAAAAACTTCAGGCATCACCACAGCTGAGCCCACATTGAGGTACACGCCCCCGTCATTCAATCCGGCAGCTAACGTGCAGAACAGGCGGAAATCGTGGTGCGTGGTACGCCCGATGGCGCCCGGATTGGCGGCTGGGTGCGTGTGCGGCGTGTCCGTCCCCACCGCGACATGCACCGTAACCGGAACGGCGCCGTGGTAAGCGGCCACCAGCAGGCTGTGGCTCCCGTACATCGCGCGGCCATTTGCCGAGAGAGCGCGTCCCAGCGCCTCGCCCGCGCCGATCGCATCCCGGTCGCCGCATTCGATAGCCTGGTTCATCTCGCGGCCGGTCTCTTCCGCGGTGCCAAAGGTGCCATCCGGCAGGACCGACTCGACATCCTCGCTGGTGTGTCCCGCGATCGCGATTTCGAAGTCGTGAATGGCGGCTGAACCGTTCATCGAAAATGCCGTCGCATATCCGCGCTCCATCAGATCCGTGAGCACCGGCGCGAGCCCGCACTTGATGACATGGCCGCCCAGTCCCCACAAGATGGGCTTGCGGCTGGCGCGCGCTTTCTGAAGAGCTTCCAGCACCGACCGAAATGCATCCGCCGCCAGAATTTTGGGAAGCGAACCCAGCCACCCGCGCACGCCATCTCCTTTGGTGTAAGGTGCGGCGAAGTCTTCCACGCGCACTTTGCCCCCGCGCCCGGCAAGAGGAACCGTCTTGAGCGGCGTGAAATCAATGGGCCGGATGTCGTACTTGCTCATCGCGTAACTAGTTCTGCGCGGCGCTCGCACGCAGGCTCGTACCCCTCAACACCTTGCGGAGCGCTTCAGCCGTGTAGCTCTTCTTCGACCGCATCACCTGCTCCGGAGTCCCCGCCGCCACCACTCGCCCTCCGTCTTCGCCGCCGTCGGGACCCAGGTCGATCACCCAGTCCGCCGTCTTCACCACATCCAGATTATGCTCGATCACCACCACGCTGTTGCCCAGACCGACCAGCCGCTGCAGCACGTCGAGCAGTTTGCGCACATCGTCGAAATGCAGTCCCGTCGTCGGCTCGTCCAACAGGTAGAAGGTGCGACCCGTTTGGCGCTTGCTCAACTCCCGCGCCAGTTTAATGCGTTGCGCCTCGCCGCCTGACAGCGTCGTGGAGGACTGGCCCAGATGAACGTATCCCAGCCCGACGTCGTGCAGCGTTTCGAGCTTGGCCCGAATCTGCGGAATATTCTCGAGCACGGGCAGCGCATCCTCCACCGTCGTATCCAGCAGGTCCGCAATCGAGAGGCCCTTATATTTCACCTCGAGCGTCTCGTGATTGTACCGGCGGCCATGGCAGACGTCGCAGGTCACGTACACATCGGGCAGAAAATTCATCTCGATGCGCCTGAGGCCGTCGCCCTGGCACGCTTCACAACGCCCGCCTTTGACGTTGAAGCTGAACCGCCCCGGTTTGTAGCCTCGCTCACGCGATTCCGGAAGCCGCGAATACAGGTCGCGAATCGGCGCAAACAGGCCGGTATAAGTAGCGGGGTTCGAGCGCGGCGTGCGGCCAATGGGTGATTGATCGATGCGAATGACTTTGTCGAGGTTCTCCAGGCCCGTGATCCTGTCGTGCGCGCCCGCTTTCTCGCGCGAACCGTAAAGCTGGCCGGCCAGCGCACGATACACAATCTCGTTAATCAGGGTCGATTTGCCGCTGCCGGAAACGCCCGTCACTACCGTAAGCACGCCCAACGGAATTTCGACATCGATGTTCTTCAGGTTGTGTTCGCGCGCCCCCAGAACCATCAGCTTCTTGCCGTTCGACGGGCGGCGCTGCGGCGGTACCGGGATTTCCATTTCGCCTGCGAGATAACGGCCGGTGAGCGAGTTAGGATTTTTCGTAATCCTTGCCGGGGTGCCCGTCGCCACGAGCGCCCCGCCGAGCCGTCCCGCGCCGGGACCCAGATCGACCACGTAATCCGCGCGCTCAATCGTCTCCGCATCGTGTTCCACCACGATCACGGTGTTGCCCATGTCGCGCAAGTGCGCCAGCGTTTCCAGCAGCTTGCCGTTGTCGCGCGGGTGCAGGCCGATGGACGGCTCATCCAGCACATAGAGCACTCCGCGCAGCTTCGACCCGATCTGCGTGGCCAGGCGAATCCGCTGCGCTTCACCGCCCGAAAGCGTGGTGGCGGAACGGTCCAGGCTCAAATAGTCGAGCCCCACCGCCGAAAGGAATTCCAACCGGCGCCGGATCTCGTCCAGCACTCGTCCCGCAATCTGCGTCTCGCGTTCGCCGAACGTCCAGCTCTTGGCGGTCAGCAGCGCGCGCAAGACCGGCATCTCCGTGAAACCGGAAATGGAGAGTTCCTTTACGCGCACGGCCAGGCTGGACGGCCGCAGCCGCTTACCGTGGCAGTCCCCGCACTCAACCGGCGACATGTAGTCAGTCAACCACTCGCGGTAACCTTCCGAAGACTCCTGGAAAGCCTGATCCAGAATTTTCAGGATGCCCGGGAAACCGGCGGTCCCCTCGAGCAGCAGTTTCTGGGTTTTCTTCGGGAACTGCTCGAAGGGCGTCGCAAGCTTGATGCGCAGCACTCGCGCCGCCTCATTGATCCAGTGCGTCATGTACGCCGAACTCGCCCCGGGACCCAGCCCGCCTTCGAGCAGAGGTTTCGAGAAATCCACGATCACCTTGCCGGGATCGAACGTCCAGCGGCTGCCGAGGCCCGAGCAGGTCTCGCAGGCGCCATATGGGCTGTTGAAGGAAAACGAGCGCGGCTCGAGCTGCGGAACACTGGTGCCGCACTCCGTGCAGGCCAGCTTCTGGGAGTACAGCCGCTCCTCGCCATTCACTACCGCAATGATCACCAACCCGTTGGCCAGCTTGGTCGCGGTTTCAATCGATGCTTCCAGGCGCTTCTCGATTCCACGCTTCACCAGCAGCCGGTCTACAACAACTTCAATGGTGTGATTGCGGCGTTTGTCCAGCGGGGGAATATCTTCATCGAGCGAGCGCAGGACGCCGTCGATGCGCGCGCGAACAAACCCCTGGCGCGCGAGCTTTTCCAGATCCTTCTTGTACTCGCCTTTTCGCCCGCGCACGATGGGCGCCATCACCATGATGCGGTCCTCCGGCTTCAGCGCAAGCACATGATGCAGGATCTGTTCGGTGGTCTGCCGCGAGATCGGGTTGCCGCACACCGGGCAGTGCGGAATCCCGATGGAGGAATAGAGCACGCGCAGGTAATCGTAAATCTCGGTGATGGTGCCCACCGTCGAGCGCGGGCTGCGGCTGGTGGTTTTCTGTTCGATCGAGATGGCGGGACTGAGACCCTCGATTGAGTCCACCTCGGGCCGTTCCATCTGGTCGAGAAACTGCCGCGCATAGGTCGAGAGCGTCTCCACGTACCGGCGCTGGCCCTCCGCATAGATGGTGTCAAAGGCCAGAGAGGACTTGCCGGAGCCGCTTAGACCCGTGATTACAGTCAGCCGGTTGCGTGGAATCTCGACGTCGATGTTTTTGAGATTATGCTGGCGCGCGCCGTGGACGGTGATCTGGTTCAGCATAGGGAAGCCCAAACAGGAGAGGACAGATTCTTATTGTCACCCGATTAACACAAGCCGCGCAATACACACTAACTGGCACCGTTTGCTACGAATACGGCCATGCTGGCTTGCTAAACAGCCCGCCATCCACCCAGATGGTTTGTCCCGTGATGAATTCCGCTGCCTCGCTCGCCAGAAACACTACCGCTCGCCCTACATCCAACGGCTCACCCACGCGGCCAAGCGGTGTCAGCTTCGCCCAAGTGGCGGCGTAATCGCCCGCTTCCAATTTCGTCCGCTCGATCTCGATCGCCCCTGGCGCCACGCAGTTCACTGTGATCCGGTATTTCCCCAGCTCCACGGCCGCACACTTCGTAAACATTTCGACGCCCCCCTTGCTCGCGGTGTAATCCGCCAGGTTCGGAAACGCCACTTTATTGCAGCCCGACCCGATGTTGATGATGCGTCCGCCGCCGCGCTCGCACATGTGGCGCGCGCCGCGCTGGGTGCACAGGAAGCAGCCTTTCAGGTTGGTGTCGATGGTGCGGTCCCATTCCGGTTCGGTTAAATCCAGCAGCGGCTTCCAGGTTTGCACGCCGGCGTTGTTTACCAGAATGTCGAGCCGCGGGAATTTCTCGAGGAAGTGCGCGAACATGCGGTCCACGTCCGCCGCCACCGCGACGTTCGCCTGGATCGCCATTGCCTCCCGGCCTATGCGGTGTATCTCCGCCACCGTCGTCTCGGCCCCCGCGCGGTCCGTGTTATAGTTGACCGCGACGTTCGCCCCCCGGCGCGCCAGTTCCACGGCAATTCCCTTGCCCACACCCTTGCTCGCACCCGTGACCAGCGCGACTTTCGATTCCAGCGGATGGTCCACGGACCAGATTGTATCAAGCGTTCAACGGCCGGCCGCCACGAGGAACGCCACGATCACCGGGTGTGGCCTCTGTTCGTTCGACGACAGTTGCGGCTGATATAACGTCGCAACGAAAAAGCGGTCCGGCAGCTCGACCGCCCTCAGTTCGCCGTTTTGACCAAATGCCACCGGAAGCAGCCCGGCATCCTCGAAACGCTGGTAGTATTCGGGATTCATCTCGAAGTTGCAGAAGTACTCTTCTTCGATTTCCGTGGCCCCGTAGATTTCCGCCAGGCGGCAATGAGGTTTGATCCGTAGTTTGCAGGCGCCGGAAAGCTTCGGGGCACCCTCCCGGCGGCTCGGAACCGGACACGCCACAGGCGCAATGATGAGGTTCTGCGAAACCGTATCATGCTCAGCCGAATCGGCGTCAGCGATCCCCATCACGTTGCGGGCATACTCTAACAGAGTATGTTGAAATCCGCCTCAAGTCGCGACAAACGGCCGGCCGCTCGCGCGCGCGAACACAATACCGGCCAGCATGCCGCGCATACTGCGGTAGGGGCTGCCCGGTGAGGCCCACAGGCCGTCATAGCCTGAAAGCACCTCCCCAACCTGCGGGCGCTCGAGCGATGGCGTGGGCACCCAGGCGGATTCGACTTCGCGCCCCAGAGCCTTGGCCGCGTGCTGAAGGGAAGCATTCGTGGCGCAGTGCGAGTGATAGTCGGGGTCGAAGTCACCGAGGATTCCGATGCGGATGGTGCGCGCTGGCATATTAGTGGACTGTTCCGGCCATCTCGTCAGTGGCGAGAGTTTACTACAAGGTGTGCCGCGCGCCCAGGAAGTAACCGTAAGCTTCCGCTTCACTTCCGCGCCCGTACCGTATGCCCGATGGTCCCATCCCACCGGGCGTCACCCTGCGCATTGTAATGCGTCCCCAGCTTATCCCAATCCTCGCGCGTGATGCCGTTGAAATCGTAGACAACCTTGCCGTCACGAATCGTTAGCTCGCAAACGAGTTTTTGATCGCCCCGCATTCTCGCGCCGTTGACATCGACAAAACCAAAGTTGCCGTGCTCCAGGCGCAGTACGGCGACATCCGCCGGAGCCCCCACCGAGAGATTACCGACTTCTTCGTGCTTGATTTCGCGCGCCGGATTCCAGGTGGAGCGTGCAATCACATCGTCGAGCGGCATCCCGATATTCAGAAACTTGGACATGACGTTCAGCATGTCCTTCATCCCGGCATTCATGCTGGTAATGTGCAGATCGGTCGAAATCGAATCCGGCACGAATCCCTGACGCACCGCCGGAACAGCCTGGCGAAACAGGAAACTACCTGCACCATGCCCTACATCAAAAATCACTCCGCGCTTCCGTGCCTCGAACAAATAGGGCAGCACCTTGCCGTTGTCGTCCAGCATGGAGACGGCGCCCAGGTACATGTGCGTGGAAATATCGCCGGGGCGAAGTTTCTTCGTGACCAGCTCTTGGTACGGCCGCTCCGGGCGGAACTCGCCGAAATCCACCATGACCGGAATGTTGGCGATGGTTCCCGCTTCGACAGCGCGCTCCACGGCCGTCCAGTCCGGAGCGGCGTAATGAGCCGTCTTCACACCGACCACGATGGCTTTGTACCGCTCGGCTTGTTCGGCCGTCGCCTTGGGCTCCATGTCTTGCACGTCCTGCTCAATTTTGCCGCCTCCCATGCCGTGCCCCACTATGTTCAAAAAGGCAAAGACGCGGGTGTGCGACCGGTCGATGACATGCTCTTTGAAATCGGGAAAGTTACGCCATCCGGAACCGCCAGCATCCGCAACGGTCGTGACGCCCACGCGGAAGGTGAAGCCGTCGGGATACACGCTGTTGTCGCCCGAGTACGCGCCCTGAACACCGGTGCTGGCATAGACGTGGGCGTGAATGTCGACTAAGCCCGGCGTCACCAGCAGCCCGGAGACATCCACCACCTTGGCCGCCTTGGCGGGATCGATATGGCTCGCCACCTCGGCGATCCGGCCATTTTGAATGGCGACGTCACGGACCGCGCTGAGTTGATTCTTCGCATCGATGACGCGGCCGCCTTGGAGCAGCAGGTCGTACGGTGTCTGGGCCAGTGCGGCAGACGCCAGCATTATGCAAACCAGGAATTTCATGAACACATTCTATCGAGGTAGGGGCCCAGCGGAGTGCCCGCTCGGATGATTCGCCTGAACCGCGCTTACTGGCGGCTCGATGGCTCGAGCCCCATTCGCTTCACCAGCGCCG
The DNA here is from genome assembly GCA_020073305.1 of Terriglobia bacterium. Lineage (GTDB taxonomy): Bacteria > Acidobacteriota > Terriglobia > Bryobacterales > Bryobacteraceae > QHXW01. The sequence goes on along the minus strand of JAIQFK010000007.1, from coordinate 202,620 downwards.
CGAAACGGGGATCGGGCCGCAGGCAATCGAAGATCGGGGAAACGTTGGCGTGAGCCAGGCGCGGGTCGTGCTCTTCGCAGGCTTTCTCCAGCAGTTCGAAGGCGCGATCGTCATCGAAACTCAGATGCGCGCGCGCCAGCAGGTACGATGAAACACAGCAAGTACGGCAACAGCGGTCGAGAGCTTCCCTCAGGCGATCCCCTTCGGCTCTGGCGCCTGAAACATTGTAGGCGTGCGCCAGCAGCGCCAGCGGCACCGGCGAATTTGGCAGCAGCTCCCGTGCCTTCTCGAAGGTGGCGATGGCTTCACGGCACATGTTCTGGTGCAGATACGACCGTCCCGCACTCAGGTAAGCCCGCACGAATCCGGGCTCCAGCTCAAAGACTTTCTGGTAGTACTCGCGCGCGCGCTCGTGCTGCCGGGCAATGTCATACGTAGTGCCAAGGCAGGTCGTGATGATGAGCGAGAGCGGGTCCAGATGATGCGCACGCTCGAGTTCCGCTATCGCTTCATCCAGCCGGCCTTGCGGCGCCAGATAGTCGTAGCCATACCAGTGGTGCGCGGTGGGGTAGCTCGGATTCAGCTCGAGCGCCCGCCGGAAATGTTGTTCCGACTCTCGCCAGTTCCACTCGTAGAGGCCCGCTACCGAACCGAGCGACACGTGCGCCTCAGCCAGCGAGGGATCGATCTCCAGTGCGCGGCTGGCCGTGGCCCTGGCCTTGCGCATGATGCTGAGCGCCGGAACCGAGCCGTGTTCGCCCAGCATGATATACGAATCCGCCATCCCCGCGTAGGCCGGCGCGTAGTTGGGATCGATCTGAATAGCCTGCTCGAAAAAGCCCAGGGCTTTGTAGAAATCCTCTTCCGTACGTTTATTCCAGTAAAAGCGGCCCTTCAGGTACAGGTGATAGGCCTGGAGATTCTCGGTGTAGCGCGTGATGAGTGACCGGCCCGCAGACCCCGTGAGCTTGATGCGCAACGCCCCGACAATGGCGGACGAAATCTCATCTTGAATAGAGAACACGTCCTTGATCGCGCGTTCGTACGTTTCCGACCAGAGGTAATGCCCATCCGTGGTGTCCACAAGCTGGGCGGTAATGCGCAGGCGGTCAGCCGTGCGCCTGACGCTGCCCTCCAGCACCGCACGAACGCGAAGCTGCTCCGCAATGCGGCGGATATCGCGCGCCTTGCCTTTGAGCTGGAACGCCGAGCTCCATGCCACCACGCGCAGACCTTCCACTTTTGTTAGCGCGTTGATCAACTCTTCCGTCAAACCATCGCTGAAATACTCGTTTTCCTGCTCGGAGCTCAGGTTCACGAACGGCAGCACGGCAATCGCGTTTTCGGCCCTGGTAGCCGCGGGCTTTGAAACCCCAGCCGCCTCCCGCGTCTTGACCAGCGGCACATAGGCTCCCGTCGGGAAGTCGATGTACAGAGCATCATCATGTCCCTCGGTCTCGTAATATTTGCGCAGTTTCTCGCGCAGCCGCCGCGCCTCCACGCGCACGATGGGATCCATGCGCGGATCGTATTTCTCGTTCTTGTCGAAGACCTCTACCCCGATCACGAACTCCTTCAGATTCTCTCCGCGGCCGCCCAGCGTCTGCTCAACGGTAAAAGTGAGGAAACGCGCCAGGCGCTCGGAACGCGCGAAAGTGCTGCTGGATAGAATTTTCCTGAGCTGCGTCCGAACGGACTCAGCCGAAAGCGGATTGGGCTGCACTTTGAATTGAACTCCAGGCTGTATTTAGTCCTTAGATTAACACTCCTTGAAAACGTCTCGAACTTGTAACACGCCTTACCGTTACCGTAAGTAACACACCGTAAACTTACCTGCAGCTACCTGACGAAATTCGTTCCTACGAGTCAAACATAGCTAATGAGCGAGATGGTTCACACTCACAAATATAAATTCGTGTCCGCCCTGTGTCTCGCGCTGGCTTCGGCGCTGGCGCAAACGCCTCAGGCGAACGACTGGGGGACGCTGTCGGAGCAAGGTACGGAAGCCTTCAACCGCGGAGCGTACGCTGCATCCGAACGACTGCAGCTTTCCGCACTGGCGATTGCGGAACAACTCGCCCCGTCTGACGACCGTCTTGCCACAAGCTTGAGTAACTTGGGGACCACTTACCGGGCGCAAGGTCGCTACGCGGAAGCAGACAAGCTCTACCGCCGTGCGCTCGAGTTGCGCGAGCGCAGTTTCGGCCTCGATCATGCTCAGGTGGCCGTTGTGGTCAACAACCTCGCCACGCTCTATCACGCGGAGGGCAGGTGGGCCGACGCCGAACCACTATTCCGCCGCGCCCTGGCGATTTGGGAAAAATCTCCCGTCCAGGAAGCCCAGCACGTCGCCACGGCTCTCAATAATCTCGCCGGTATCTACAGGACCACCAGCCGCTTTGCGGAGGCGGAACCGCTCTACCGTCGGGCTCTCACGATTTTCGAGAAGTCCCTTGGCCCGGAGGACGTCAGCGTTGCATTGGTTCTCTCCAATCTCGGCGTGCTCTACCAAAACGAAGGAAAATATGACGTCGCTGGTCAACTCCTTACACGTGCGCTGGCCATCCGGGAACGCGCGCTCGGACCGGATCACCCGGATGTAGCGGCGGCGCTTTCGAATCTCGGCGACGTTTATCGGAGCCAGTGGCGGCTGGCCGACGCTCAGCCCCTGTATGAACGCGCCATCGCCATTCGAGAGAAGGCCTTGGGTCCGAATCACCCGCTGCTTGCGGAAACCTTGAACAGCCTCGCAGTGCTTTATAGGAGTCAGGGGCGCTATAGCAGAGCCGAACAGCTCCTGCTACGCGCCCTGCGAATTGACGAAAAAGCGCTGGGGCCTGGGCACCCACGCGTTGCCGCCGCGCTCAACAACCTCGGGCAGCTCGCTGGGGTGCAAGGGAAATACGCGGACGCGAAACGGCTGTACGAGCGGGCGATTTCGATCTGGGAGAAAGCGCTGGGACCGGACCATCCCGATCTCGCGTCCGGCCTCATCAATCTGGCCACCCTGTACCAGTCACACCACAAGTACGCGGAAGCCGAGGCGCTGTATCAGAGGGCCATGCGGATTGAGCAATCGCACCTGGGGCCCGTACACGCCGCGATCGCCACGAATTTGAACAATCTGGCTACGGTGGCCTACCACCGCCGCCTGCATGGTGAGGCTGAGGAACTTTATCGCAAGTCGATTGCCATGTTCGAGCAGACACTGGGTCCTGAAACGCCTGCCCTCGCAGACCCGCTCCTGAATCTCGCGGCGTTGTATATAGCCGAGCATCGTTTTGCGGAGGCCGCTCCGCTCTTCAAGCGCGCGCTTCCGCTGCGTGAAGTGGCGCTCGGCGCTTACCACCCGAAACTCGCCGACGCCATCGAGAGCTACGCCATGGTCCTGCGCAAATTGGAGGAGTTCGCGGAAGCTGAAAAACTGCAGGCACAAGCTACCCGCATTCGCGTACGCACGGCTTTGCGCGCGGAAACCGGAGCAGGAGCATAACGCTCAGCTCGCCTGCTGCACGCTGCGCTTCTTCTCGAAGTTCCAGGCGCTGGAGACGATATCGCGCAGGTCTGAGTGTCGCGGCGTCCACTGCAGCGCGCGCCGGAGCTTGGTGGAATCGGCCACCAGCTTCGGCGGATCTCCTTCGCGCCGCGGCCCTACAACGTACGGCACTTTCTTCCCGGTCACTTCCTCCACCGCACGCACCACCTCGCGCACCGAATAACCGGAGCCGTTTCCCACGTTGAAAGCGTCCGACGCGCCTCCGCCCATCAGCCACTCGAGGGCCAGAATGTGCGCCTCTGCCAGATCGTTGACGTGAACATAGTCGCGTATGCAAGTGCCGTCAGGCGTCGCATAATCTTCGCCGAAGATGGTGACCGGCTGGCCGGTGAGAATCGCCTGGAACAGCAGCGGGATCAAATGCGTTTCCGGCTCATGCTCCTCGCCCAGTTTCCCTTCCGGATCGGCGCCCGAGGCATTGAAATAGCGCAGGCAGATACTGCGGAGCCCGTGAACCAGGTCGAACCAGTGCAGCAGCTTCTCCACCATGACCTTTGACTCCCCGTACACGTTGACCGGCGCATACGGAGCTTCTTCTTTGATCGGAACGGCCGCCGGCATTCCATAGACCGCCGCCGTCGACGAGAACACCAGGTGCCGTACACCGGAACGGACCATGGCAGTCAGCAGCGAGAGCGATCCACTCACGTTGTTCGTGAAATACAGCTCCGGCACGTGCATCGACTCTCCCACCGAGATATACGCCGCGAAATGAATCACCGCCTCAAACGGACGCTCGGCAAAGATGCGGCAAAGCCCGTCGGTATCGGCGATGTCCACGACCCGCAGCCGTTGGGGATCGACATTATGCCGCCGCCCGCGCGAGAGATTGTCGACTACGGTCACCTCGTAGCCCTGTTCCCCGAGAAGATGCGCCGTGTGCGAGCCGATATAGCCCGCCCCGCCAGTCACCAGAATGGAGCCTCTCTTCATCTCACAAGATTGTAACTACAGTGTCACTGCAGAAATGTCCCGGTCCGCTCGTGGCTGAGCCGCGCGCGGCAGCAAGCGGTTTTATTCCCACCCTTTGCGCGCATTGTTTGCAGTACGATTGCGGATAGGAGGTGGACCATGCCCCCTGTCCAAGAGGCTGCAATCTACCAGACGCTGACCGTGGCCCGCGAAGGTCACGTCGCCATCGTCACCCTGAAGCGGCCCGAGCGCCGTAATGCACTGTCGCTCGCGCTGATGCAGGAGTTGATCCGTTGCCTCGATGAGATTGGCCCCAATCGTGAGATCCGCGCCGTCATACTCGCCGCCGCCGGAAAGGTGTTCTGCTCCGGTCACGACCTCTCTGAGATGACCGGCCGCACCATCAACGACTACCGCCACATCTTCGACGTCTGCACACAGCTCATGGAAAAGATACAAGCTATTCCGCAGCCCGTCATCGCAGAGGTGCAAGGAATCGCGACCGCCGCCGGGTGCCAGTTGGTGGCGACGTGCGATCTCGTCGTGGCGTCCGATCAGGCGGCCTTCGCCACTCCGGGCGTCAAGATCGGCCTGTTCTGCACCACGCCTATGGTGGCCCTGTCCCGTGCCATCGGCCAAAAACGCGCGCTCGAGATGCTCATGACGGGCGACATGGTAGACGCGAAGACCGCAGCCGAGTGGGGCTTGGTAAACCGCGTCGTGCCACCCTCGGAGCTTGCCGCCGAGTCGCGCAGGTTAGCAGTGCGCATCGCCGAGGCCAGTTCGCTCGTTATCGGTATCGGCAAGCAGGCCTACTACACCCAGATCGATCTCGACCAGCCCAAGGCCTATTTGTATGCCAAAGAGGTCATGAGCCTGAACGCCCTCGCCGCCGACGCGCAGGAGGGAATCTCCGCATTCCTCGAAAAGCGCCCGCCCTGCTGGACCGGACGCTAAACGCCGCGCGACCCAGACCGTAGTGGCCGGGCACGCCCGGCCACCAGGTTTACGGCGCCGCTCTTGCCATCCGATACACCACGACGCCCTTCGTCCGCCCCACTTCCTGATACTCGGCCAGCCACGGCCGCAATTCCGGATAACGGTCCATCGCGAGCGCGGGGTTATACCGGCTCAAACCATCCATCACAAACGTAGGCCGCGAGCGCGCCAGTTCTTCCCGATTCGCGCGCGTAAACTCCGCCTCGACCGCCGCGGATTGCGTTAAGTGACGGTCGGCCGGGACCCCTGTGAGTGGCTGCGAATCCAGAAATCGCGTGGCCGCGGGCAGCCGGGTGTAGACCCAGAGGTCGGGCCGGAATCCCCACACAAAAAGTGTATCGTCCGGATGCGCCAGCCTAACGACAATCCCGGCGGCGTCGCGGCTGTCCTGGTCCAGGGCTACGTCGCTCCAGTGGTGCGGCTGATGAGCGGCCAGATCCCTGGCCAGCAAGAAATAGCGTGGACCAAAGCGGATCAGCGGGATCAGAAGCAGCGCCAGGGCCATTATGCGCCAGCGTTTCATCAGGACCATCCCCCGCGCGGCAACGATCACCATGACAGGCAATAGCTGAAAGTAATAGCGGGGAAAGAAACGCCAGCCAACCATGGCGGCAGCGAACGAGAGCACGGCCCAGGCGGCGAGTTTCCACTGAACCGGGGGCTGCATGCCCTGCCTGGCCCCAAAAACTCCGGCGACCAATGCCGCGTGGAATCCGAGCCAGTCTGCCGTGCGGACGATGCCGTCGCGCACCGGGTGTTCGAGAAACGTGCTGCCGGCATAGAGAAATCCCCAGCGCCACACCTGGTCGATGTAGGGAACCAGTGCGCCGGCGGAGGCGAGCCACGCAGCCGCAATTGCCGCCGGCAACAGGAAACCGGCAACCATCAGTGGAAGCCCGGGCAAACACCAAACCGCACACGCCGCCAGTACGAACACAGCTTTGGTATTGAGCAGGAACGCCACGCCCGCGAGCACTCCGCTCCAAAACGCGCGGCCGCGATAGGCCAGCCACACTGCGGCCAGATGCGGAGCCAGCATGGAGAGGTCAGCGGCCAGGGGAATCACCGCGGAGGGAAAATCAAAAATCAGGAAGAATCCCAGGAGGGCGGCGGCCCAGAAGCCCTCCCGCATGCTCCACAGGTCACGCGCGAACGCGTACGCAAGAGCGCACGCCACAAGTGCGTAGATTGCGCCAGCCAGCCGGAGCGGCCAGCCCGGGCGCGCGCCCCAGGCGAGATCGATCGAGGCCAGCAGCGGAGGTTTATCGAACCAGACGTCGCGGTAGAGCGCCTTGCCGAACTTCATCTGCGCCGCGGCAGCCATGGGCAGATCCTCTTCCGCCCACAGGATGTCCACGTGACAGAGGCGCGCCGCCAGCAGAATGAGGAACAGCGCGGCGAAAAAAGTGCGCGCGCGCATCACGCCTTGGCGAGCAGGCGATCCAGCATCTTGCGGAATTCGGCGCCGTACAGGGGATCCGCCAGGGCAAATTCCACGAAACTTTCGAAGTAACTCGGAAAGTTCCCGATGTCGTAGCGCTTCTCGCCAGGCTGCAGCCGCACCGCCATCACCCGCTGTCCCTCTTCGCACAGGAGCTGAATAGCGTCGGTGAGTTGGATCTCCCCGCGCTTATCGGGCTTCACGCGGCGAATCATGTCGAAGATCAGCGGCGAGAAGATGTATCGCCCGGCGATCGCCAGGTTGCTGGGCGCGTCCTGCGGTTTGGGTTTTTCAACCAGGTTCGAAATGGGGAAGTGGTCCCCCACCCCATCCTGCGGCTGTACGATGCCGTAGAACGCAGTCTCCTGTAGCGGCACCTCTTCCACCGCGACCACGCAACTCGCCTGCTGGGACTCAAACACCTCCACCAGCCGTGTCACGACGTTGGATTTCGCGTGCAGTCCCAGAATCGAATCGCCCAACGCGAGCAGAAACGGCTCTTCTCCCGCGAAGTTCTCGCCGCACAACACGGCATCGCCCAAGCCTCGCTGCACGCGCTGCCGCGTGTAAAAAAAGTGAACGGCCAGGTCCTTGAAGTTTGTCTCCTCGAGCAATTCCTGCCGGTTGGTTTCCGTCAACATGCGGTAGAGCTCCGGATCGTCGTCGAAATGATTCTCGATAGACGCCTTGTTCCGCCCCGTGATGAACAGCAACTGCTGGATGCCGTTCGAAACCAGTTCCTCAACTACGTACTGAACAATCGGCTTGCGAGCCACCGGAAGCATTTCCTTGGGCTGTGATTTGGTGGCTGGAAGCAGGCGGGTGCCATGGCCCGCCACAGGAATCAACGCGCTTTTGATCACTTCATTGACTATAACCAAACTGTCAGTGCGAAATGAGAAATGTCTGAACCAGGTGGAGTTGTTCTCTTTGCCCTTTATCTTGAAGAACTTCCAGCAGCAGGAGCCGGCTCCGCCGTTTTGACTTTCTCAATGGCGTCTCGCATGCCCGTTTCCCACTTCTCGGTCGAATCGTACCCGATACCCTTCAGCCGCACGACCGCATTCCCGTCGACAATCCAATTCTGCGGGATACCTTGCACTTTGAGTGTCTCGGTCACGTAGGTGTACGCCGGGAGCACCGTGAATGAGAACTGGTGCTCCTTGAAGAAGGGCTCGATCACCCCAGGGTTCTCATCCATGTTCAAAGTAATGAACTGCACGTCGGTACGATTCTTGTATTCATCCATCAACTTCTGCAGGCGAGGCAACTCCTCGCGGCAAAAGCTTCACCATTCCGCCCAGAAGTTGAGGAACGTCACTTTCCCCCGAAGGGAAGCCAGGCCCCAGGTTTTGCCTTTAAGGTCGGCGATCTCGAAGGGCGGAAGCGGCTGATTTGCGTCTTCCCAGGTTAGAGTGGCGAGCTTGGCTAGCGCGTCAGCGCGCCGCCCATACCAGATCTTCCAGCCGTCGTCGGTGCCACCCAGCCTGGCCCAAAGCTGATGCGCGTTGTCCGCCAAGTCGTCCTTGACACCCGTTTCGGGCTTCTTCTGGGCGTCCAGGCGCGTGAGCAAGGCATTTTCGTAGAACGCCATGGCATCCAGCTTGCGCCCCTGGAGTTCTGCCGCGCGCGCCATCAGACCCCAATAGGCTGCGACTTGAACGGACCAGTCCTTCTTACGATCCTGCTTATCGCCCGCCAGCGACTTCAGCTCCTGCAACCGCTCGTCCATTTGCGCCAGCTCGATCTGCGCTTTCTCCGGCTGCTTCAGTTGCAGATAGCCGGCGATCTCCGATTGCATTCCTTCAATACGCGAGTAGCCGATATAGAATTTGTACCCCTCCACGTTTTCCTTCGTAGCGTAGAGGTCATCAAAGGGTTCCTTCGATTCTATTTCCCACTGCGCTAGACCCTCCCGGGCAAGCTCGACAACCTGCTCCGGCTGAAGATGTTTCTTTGAAAGAGTCCCGGCGGCGTTGAAGTAATATGCGGATTCCGGGCCGTCGGGCCCAGCATTGTCCGTGGCCACCTTCATCATCTGATCCACCGCCGCTTGCACATCCGTCGCGGAGGCGTCATCAAGATGCTCGAGCGCCCTCAGCCGCAATCTCCTGATAGCCGTGTTATGCGGGCAGTCCTTGACCCATTGGGTGGTTTGCTCGAGCAGATCCCGGTAATAGGCTCGCTTCGCGTCCACTGCAGCATCGTCAGCCGGGGAGTGGTGTTCTTTTAGCCATTTCGACATCGCCGGTGTAGACCAGGGCGAAGGAAAGCGGATCTCGGCCTGATCCTGCGCCCAGTCCGACTGCTTCTGATCGTTCACTAGCTTGTAGCCGCTCTCGAGTGCCTCGTACCACTCCCGCTTGTCCTGAAGGCTCAGACCGCGGATACGTTCGAGGTCCTGGCTAACCTGCTTGCGCAAGCCTTCATACTCGGATGGCGGATGCGCTTTGAATTCGAGCGACCAGAGTGTCCGGTAAGCGCCGATAGCGTCCGCATCATTGCGGCTCGCGATCAGAGCGCGCAGCCTCGCGTCATACGTTCGAAGAAGGTCCTTGTCATCAACGCGCGTCAGCGGCTCATATCCCTGAAATGACGCTGGGCAAGCATCCAGGAAAGCCTTCAGGTGCTTGGTACTCTCCTCCTTGTTTGAGAACACTTCTGAGTTATAGATATCCACAAGCTGCAGATGGGGCCAGGGAAACTTCGGATCTTTTTCGAGAGCGCCGGTGAACAGCCTGATGGCGTCCTTCGATTGCCTGCCCACGAGAGTCATTCCATAGAGATAGGACCAAGGCGCGCTGTCCGGGTGCTGCTCATGGCGTGCCTTGTATTCAGCGATGAACTTGTCCTTATCCTTCCAGTCGGTTGAGCGGATGTTGGCGCGGTGCACGAATATATCGTCGGGATACTGGTTGAGCAGCGCCCGAATTGCAGCACCGCTTTTTTCGTGAAATTGCCAGCCTGTCTCCGCCGGTGTCTGCCGCGGCAACCGGTCCAGACTTTCCTTGACGGCAGGCGCGGGACTGCACACGTCCACAGTTTCCGCCCGCACTGCAGCAGCGAATAGCGCGCAGAGCACTAAAGTTCGCATTGAAAGGAATCATGAGCGCAACTGCCGTCGAAGTCAATCCTACAACTGACTTGAAAACCAGCCGATTTCCTTTTATAGTAGGCGAAGAGAAAGCGAAGTGGGGAACTTCCACCAACAACTCGCGCTGCTGCGCCAGAAGGTCGCGCGCATCGACCGCAAATACGCGGTAGCGGAAAAACCGAGGGTGGCGCCGTGCCTCATCGAAGAGATCGTCTCGGGCGAGGTGGTCGAAACCACTTTCGGCGCTCACTTTGAAACCGAACGTTTGTACGAGCGCCACCGGCGCCACGGGTCGGTAGGGATCGCGGATCTGATCGATCTGCCGGAAAACCTGCTGGATGCGCTCTCCGAAGGCGCCATCCCGCAATCGCACCCCAAGCGTTGGGCCTTTCTTGACACCGAGACCACAGGGCTTGCGGGCGGCACCGGAACCTACGCATTCTTGATCGGAGTGGGCAGCATTGATGAAGAAGGTTTTCGAGTGCGCCAGTTTTTCATGCGCGACTACGGCGAAGAGGCCTCCCAGCTCGCGTCCCTCGCCGGATATCTCCAGCGGTTTGACGTGCTGGTGACGTATAACGGCAAAGCGTACGATGAGCCGCTGCTCGAGACGCGCTACCGCATGGTGCGGTCGCGGTCGCCGCTGACGCGCTTGGAGCACCTGGATCTGCTGTTCGGCGCCCGGCGCTTATGGAAGCTCCGGCTCGACAGTTGCCGGCTGGTGGATCTCGAGAATCGCGTGCTGGGCGTCGAGCGGCAGGGCGATCTGCCGGGCGAAATGATTCCCTACTATTATTTCGAGTACTTGCGGATGCGGCAGGCGTTTCGGCTTGTGCCGATTTTTCACCACAACGCGATGGATATCCTCTCGCTCGCCTGTCTGACGGCCATCGTTCCCGCGGCCTTCGGATCGCCGGACGGCGCGTGGTTCCGGCACGGCGCGGACCTGATCGGTTTGGCGCGCTGGCTGCTGGCCGCCGGACGTGACGAGGAAGCTCTTGGGCTCTACCGCCGCGCGGTCGAACTCGGCTTGCCAGATGCGCTGCTGTTCCGCGCGCTGGCTGAGATCGGCGCCATCGAGAAACGTCTGGGGCACGATGCAGCCGCCCTCGAAGTCTTCAGCGATCTCGCCGCTTCACCCAATCCTTGCCGTGCCCACGCATTCCAAGAACTCGCGAAACATTACGAGCATCGCGAGCGCAATTACACAATGGCGATGGAGATGACCCGCAGCGCGCGTAACCTGGAAGATTCGCCGGAACTCGAGCGCCGCGAGGAGCGGCTCACACGAAGACTAAGCGCTAAACCACCGAAGCCTCATTCAAAGCGGAAGAAACCCTGAAGAGCGTCCCTGGCTGAGGCGCTATTATAAATTCTTCCCTCCATGAAAACCCTGCTGCTAGCGCTGCTGCTCGCCCAAACGAGCCCGTCTGACCCCGAGAACCCGCTGGTTCGCGATCTGCTGCGTGAACTCATCGAGATCAATACCACGCACTCCGTAGGCAGCACGGGCAAAGCGGCCCAAGCGATGGCGGCCCATCTACGCGCTGGCGGGTTTGCGCCTTCTGATGTTCAGATCGTGGGTCCGCGGCCTGAGCGCGCGAACCTCGTCGCCCGGCTGCGCGGCACCGGTGTCCGCAAGCCCATCTTGCTCATCGCGCATTTGGACGTGGTAGAGGCCCGAAGGGAAGACTGGACCACAGACCCGTTCCAGTTCGTCGAGAAAGACGGCTACTTCTACGGACGCGGCACAATGGACATCAAGAGCGGCGACGCCATCCTGGTGGCCGAGTTCATTCGCTGGAAGCGGGAAGGATTCCGGCCCGATCGCGACCTGATCCTGGCACTGACGGCCAACGAGGAGGGCGGCGATGTTGAGGAGAACGGGATTTACTGGCTCTTGAAAAACCACCGTGATTTGATCGACGCAGAGTACTCGATCAATGTGGACGGCGGCAACCTCGAAACCAAGAAAGGAAAGAAGCTGCTGAATGAGCTGCAGTATGCCGAGAAGGGCTTTCTCAGCTTCGTCCTGGAAGTAAAGAACAAGGGCGGGCACAGCTCGGTGCCGGAGAAGGAAAACGCGATCTACCGGCTGTCCAGGGGGCTGGTACGCCTGAGCGATTTTGATTTCCCCGTGATTCTCGACGCGGGCACGCGCGCTTTCTTCGAGGTCGTGGCCGTGCGCGAGGAGCCAGAAGTAGCGCGGGCGATCAACCAGATGCTCTCGACCAGTCCTCCCGATGCCGCGGCTGTTGCGCTGATTTCGCAATCACCCGATTGGAATGCGGCGCTCAGGACCACTTGCGTCGCTACTATGCTCGAGGGCGGGCACGCGGAAAATGCGCTGCCGCAATCCGCCAAAGCCACGGTGAACTGCCGGATCCTGCCGGCGCAGTCCCCGGCTGAGGTGGAACAGACGCTGCGGCGGGTTCTGAACGATGACCAGATCAGCATGACTCCGATCGAACCCCTCAGCCAGGTCCAGAGTCCCGCTTCGCCCTTGCCACCGGACGTGATCGCAGCAGCGAAAGTCGTGACATCCGCCATGTGGCCGGGCGTTCCAGTCCTGCCCTTCATGTCACAGGGCGGAACCGACGGCACACATCTGCGCCGCGCGGGAATCCCCACTTATGGGATTTCCGGCATCGCCGACGACTCTGACGACATCCGCGAGCACGGCAAAGATGAGCGCATCGCGGCCACGGCACTCTACGAGGCGCGCGAGTTCATGTACCGGCTGGTAAGAGAACTTGCGGCTCCGGAGCGATGAAAACGGGCCGTGCCCGGCCCCAGAGGGTTCGCTGGAGGAAAGAACCGCGAATGCAACGAGGGGCTGGAGCGGGCTTAGGGTGTGATCGCGGAGACCGGCCGGGTTGTTCCGGGTACAGCTTCTGAGTAGCGCTTGACACGCCGTGAGAATCGAGGTCGCATCTGTACGAGACAGCGACTATATGGCCATGTGGATTAGCTTCCCTATGGCTGCCAATCGGTTCATTACCGACCAATTCGGGTTGCCCAATCATGGCAACGTTACATTCTCCTTTGAATTACAATTCTGTGGCGGGGGAACTTCATGACGAGCAGACTCCGGAGAGCATCACTCCTCTGTGGAGTTGTTGCTACGGTGTGCCTACTCGTCGCTTCCGCCAGCGCACAGTCGCCTTCTGCCGCGAAGCTATCACCTGCGGTGAAGGAATACGTGAAGTTCGATGATCGCGTCATTGCATTAACCCATGTTCGCGTGATCGATGGCACTGGGCACGCTCCTCGCGCAGATCAGACGGTGATCCTTCGTGATGGCACGATCGTAGCCATGGGAGACGGCACCTCAACGCCGATACCCGCCGGCGCGAAAAGTCTCGACCTCGCGGACCACACCGTTTTCCCCGGTCTTGTCGGCATGCACGATCACATGTTTTATCCGCAACCGGTCAACATGGAGGGTCGCCGCGTGCGGGGAGTGCTTCAGTTTGAACAGCAGTCGAGTTTCACTTTTCCGCGGCTCTATCTGGCTGCCGGTGTTACCAGCCTGCGCACCACCGCCAGTGTTGAACCCTATGCGGACTTGAATCTAAAGACCTGGATCGATGGCGGCAGAATTCCCGGGCCCAAGATTCATGTAACTGGCCCTTATCTTGAAGGCCAGGGCAATTTTCGCCTGCCCGTCCACGAACTCACTGGGCCCGAGGAGGCGCGCAAGACCGCAGAGTTCTGGGCCGATCAGGGCGTGACCTCGTTTAAAGCCTTCATGCACATCACCAGGGCAGAACTTAAGGAAGTGATTGACGTTGCGCACAAGCGGGGCCTCAAAGTGACGGGCCACCTCTGCTCCATCACTTATCGCGAAGCCGCCGAGTTGGGGATCGACAGTATTGAGCATGGATTCGGTCTCGCCAAGGACTTCGACCCGGAAAAAAAGCCCGATGTTTGCCCGGTTTCCAATGCCGCGTCACGCGCCGCGTTCAACAGTCTCACTGCCGGGAGCCCGCCGTTGCGCGACCTTTTTCAAGTACTCATCCAGCATCATGTGGCCATCACTTCGACGCTGCCCAATGCGGAGGCCTATTCTTCCGACCGGCCGCCACTGCAGCAGCGCGTTCTGGACGTCCTTTCACCCCAAGCACAAGCGGGTTACTTGGCGCAGAGACTGTCCCAGCCGCAGGCGCAGTTATTTAAAGAGATGGAGTTGGAGCACGCCTTTGTCAAAGCTGGCGGGACGCTGCTTGCAGGACCAGACCCGACCGGTATCGGAGGCGTTGTGGCAGGATTCGGCGATCAACGTGAAGTGGAGCTTCTCGTGGAAGCCGGATTTACGCCAGTCGAGGCCATTCACATCGCCACGGAAAACGGCGCGCGGTTTCTGGGCGAGGATGACCGTATCGGCACGCTGGCTCCGGGCAAGGTGGCAGACCTGGTGATCGTTCGCGGAGACCCGTCATCGAAAATCTCGGACATCGAAAACGTCGAGGTAGTCTTCAAGGATGGCGTTGGCTACGATTCGGCAAAGCTGATTGATTCCGTGCGTGGACTTGTGGGCCTGCGATAGTCTTGCACTCGATGGTCGAGTGACGGCGCATCCGGAATGTTATTGCACTTTGACGTAAAACGCGCTATCCGCGGACGTGGCGCATCCAATCTCTTGCGCACTCTCATCAGAGCTTGAAAATTGGTTTTCACCGGCATCGGTAAAGCGTAGTGGCAGGCCGCTCGTTCCGTCTTGCCCTAAAATGGGTAGTCCACGCTGATGAGACTCATCCTTCCCGTCCTTCTCCTTGCGGCTTCGCTCGCCGCCCAGACCATGTCCATCGAGGAGTACGAGCCGAAGTCTACGCTCGTGGTCCCGCAGCACATCGTCACCCGTGCCCGCTATCCGTTCATCGACGTCCACAATCACCAGTACGGACTCACGCCGGAGAAAGTCGACAAGCTGGCCGCGGATATGGATGGCATCAACCTCCGCATTATGGTGAACCTGAGCGGCGGCTACGGCGACAAGCTGGCGCAGAACGTTCACATGTTGAAGGACCGCTACAAAGACCGCTTCGTAGTGTTCGCCAATCTGGATTATTCAAACATCGATGCACCCGATTATGGCCAGCGCGCGGCGGCCCAGCTCGAACAGGACGTGCACAACGGCGCGCAGGGCCTCAAATTCTTCAAGAATTTCGGCATGGACCTGAAGGACGGCAAGGGCCAGCGCATCCACGTGGATGATCCGCGCTTCGATCCGGTGTGGGACATGTGCGCGAAACTGCATATCCCGGTTCTCATCCATACCGCCGAGCCCTGGTCTTTTTTCCAGCCGCAGGACCGCTTCAACGAGCGCTGGCTGGAGCTGAAACAATTTCCGCAACGCGCGCGCCCACCCGAGCGCTATCCAAGCTGGGAGACTCTGATGGGGGAACAGCACCACCTCTTCGCGTTGCATCCGAAAACCATCTTCGTCAACGCGCACCTCGGATGGCTGGGCGGAAACCTGGCGGAGTTGGGACGCCTGATGGACCAGATGCCCAACATGTATACGGAAATCGGCGCCGTTCTCGCGGAACTGGGCCGCCAGCCGCGTTTCGCTCGCGAGTGGTTCATCCAGCACCAGGACCGCGTCCTATTTGGAAAAGATGTGTGGGCGCCGGAGGAATACCACTGCTACTTCCGCGTATTGGAAACGGCCGACGAGTACTTCGACTACTATCGCAAGCGCCACGCGTTCTGGAAGATGTACGGTCTCGATCTGCCGGACGGTGTGCTCAAGAAGCTTTACTATAAGAATGCGCTGCGGATTATCCCCGGCCTGAACGCCAACGGTTTTCCGCAATAGGCTCCGATGACCGCCGTCCGGTTTGAAAACGTCTCGAAGAGTTATCCCATCTACGAATCGCCCGGCAACCGTCTGAAGGAACTGGTTACCTTCAACCGGCTCCAGTTTCACCGGAATTTCTGGGCGCTCCACGATGTCAGTTGCGAGATCGGGCGTGGCGAAACGTTCTGCGTGATCGGCGAGAACGGGTCCGGCAAGAGCACGCTGCTGCAACTTGTGGCCGGCATTCTGCAGCCCAGTTTCGGCAACATGGAAGTGAACGGGCGCGTCTCGGCGCTGCTCGAGTTGGGCGCCGGATTCAATCCGGAGTTCACCGGGCGGGACAACGTCTATTTGAACGGCGCGATCCTGGGCCTTTCCACTCGCGAAATCACGGCGCGATACAAGAACATCGAAGAGTTTGCCGAAATCGGCGACTTCATCAACCGGCCGGTGAAGACTTACTCGAGCGGCATGGTGGTGCGCCTCGCCTTCGCCGTCGCCATCAATGTCGATCCCGAGATTCTGCTGGTCGACGAAGCGCTCGCGGTGGGCGACATTTACTTCCGCCAGCGCTGCATGCGCAAGGTGCACGAGCTGCGCGCGCGCGGCATCACCATTCTGTTCGTCTCGCACGCCCTGGCGGATGTGAAGGCCCTGGGGGATCGGGCGCTGTGGCTTGACCAGGGCCGCGTGGTTGATCTGGGCGAAACCGACCGCGTCGTTTCCAAGTACCTGGCCGCCATGGTGGAAAAGGACACCGCATATCTCGCGCACCAGCGGGCCGCGGTGAGCATTGCCCGTGAGCGTGCGCAAGCGCCGGAAATCGCGGATCACATTCCGAACATCGACCACCGGTATGGTGACGGGCGCGCTGAGGTGCTGGGCATTGCCGTGCTCGATCCACAGGGAACGCCGCTGCAACTGCTCGAACCTTCGAGCCAGATTGTCGTGCGCATCTCCGTTCGCGCCAAGGCCGAAATCCCGCACCCGAATGTCGGGTTCATCATGCGCAATCATCTGGGCGTCGATTTTGCGGGAACAAATACGCTGCGGGAAGGCCACACACTCGAGCCCATGATGCCCGGCGACATCCACACCATCGATTTTCATCTCCAGGTGCCGGAGTTGTATCCCTCATCGTTTTCGTTCTCTCCGGCCATCGCCGATGGCCCGCTCGAAGCCTTTCGGGTTTGTGACCTGATCGACAACGCCATCGCCGTACAGATGGCACGCGGCGATGGAGAAGTCTACGGGTTTCTGCGCCTGCCCTGCCAGATCATGGTGAACGCGCGCCTGGAGCCGGGAGCGGCGGAGACCGGTGACGCACAACGAACAATATTAAAATGAAGAGCGATGAAGCGCGTAGTCGCAAAATTCTCGAGCCACCAGGAGGCGGAGCAAGCCGACCGAGAGTACTACCGCAGCCTGACGCCGCAGCAAAGGCTCGATATCTTGTTGGAGTTGATCGAATCTTCGCGCAAAGAGGACGATGCCGCTTCAGAAAGATTTGAGAGAGTTTATCGAATCGTTAAACTCGCACCACGTTGAGTATCTGATTGTGGGAGCGTTTGCCCTCGCCTTTCACGGCGTGCCCCGTTCCACCGGCGACATCGACATTCTGGTTCGAAGGTCCGCAGAAAATGCATCGCGGATCGAATCAGTTCTCGTCGATTTCAGTTTCGCTTCGTTGGGCCTGACGGCGGCCGATTTCATCGATGCAGATCAGGTTATTCAACTCGGGCAGGTGCCAAACAGAATCGATTTACTCACCTCCATTACGGGTGTCGGGTTTGACGAAGCGTGGGCTGGGCGCGTGGCCGCGAGCCTTCACGACATTCCGGTCCATTTCCTCGGTCGAGAGTGCCTGATTCGAAACAAAAGGGCCACGGGTCGAACTCAAGATCTGGCCGATCTGGAGGCGCTCGGCGCCCGCTGAGTGGATGAGGTTTCCGCCGGAGGTACACTACCAGCAAATGCGGGAGGGAAACTTGCGGAGCTGTGAGCTTGGCTGAGTTTACCGGCGAGCGTGTGATTCCGGGCAAGGTGGATGTCGACCTGCTAAACGAGCATGTCGCCCGCTACGCGTTTGCCGCACGCCTGGCGGCCGGGCGGCGCGTGCTGGATGCCGGCTGCGGATCCGGTTACGGCTCGGCGAAGCTGGGCGTCGAGGCGCGTGAGGTCCTGGGCATTGACGTTTCGCAAGAGGCCGTCGATTACGCCCGCGAACATTACCAGGCCCCCAACCTGCGATTTGAGCGCGCCGATTGCCTTGGCATACCCGCCGCGGCCGGCTCTTTCGACCTGGTGGTCGCTTTCGAAATCATCGAACACCTGAATGACTGGCGGGGGTTCCTCGCCGAAGTGCGCCGCGTGCTCGCGCCGGAAGGAAGGTTGGTCGTGTCCACGCCCAACCGGCTCTACTACGCGGAAGCGCGCGCGGAGCTCGGGCCAAATCCATTCCACGTTCACGAATTCGAGTTTCATGAATTTCGCGCCGAGCTAGAGTCTGTGTTCCCCCATGTAGCCCTGTATCTGGAGAACCACACGGACGCGATCGTGTTCACCGAGGCCGCTCGCGCCGGCTCGATGGAAGCGGCGCTCGATGAAGTGGCTGCAACGGCCGATAACGCGCACTTCTTCGTGGCTGTTTGCGGCGTCTCGGGCGACCCCGCCATTCCCGGGCTCACTTATGTTCCGCGGGCAGCCAACATGCTGCGCGAGCGCGAACGGCACATTGAGTTGCTGGAATCCGAACTCCGGCAGCGCATCGCCCGCGTGGTCCAGCTTCAGGATGAACTGGCCACGGAGCAGGCCCAGGCGCGCGAACGAATCGATCAGGTCGAAAGGGAGCTTAGCGAGACGGTTGAGAACGCCACGCGGCTGGCCGGTGAGCTGGACGGGAAGGTAGCCGAACTGGGCCAATGCGTGGAGTATCTGCATGCCTCCGAGCGCACCGTGGAGGAACGGACAGCCTGGGCGCGGCGCAACGAGGCTGAGGCGGATGACCTGCGCCGCCGGTTGCAGGCGCTGTGGAGCACGCGCTGGCTCAGGCTCGGGTTCAAGCTGCGAATCGTTCCCAAACCGGAATCCGGTAAATGAGGACGCTGTTCCGTTTGATCCGGCTGGCGCCGCTGGTCCTGCTCTCGCCACTCATCTTGGCGGCGAGTGTCATCGTCTTTGCGGTTGAAGATCTGGCCTGGAGTCTTTTCGGACGCAAGCGGCATGCGGCCAACACGCAGCCGCAAACCGGCGGCGCCAGCGTGGTCATCCCCAACTGGAACGGGCGCGACCTGTTGGAAAAATATCTCCCGTCGGTCATTGCAGCGCTCGACGAGAATCCCGCCAACGAAATCATCGTCGTCGATAATGGTTCAATGGACGGCAGCGCAGAATTCCTGAATCGAAATTTTCCATCGGTAAAAGTGCTGGCCCTCGAGCGCAACCTCGGCTTTGGCGGCGGCTCGAACGCCGGCGTGCGTGCCGCGGCCAACGACATCATCGTGCTGCTGAACAGCGACATGCGCGTTGCGCCGGATTTCCTCGCACCCCTCGTGGCCGGCTTCACCGACGAGCGAGTGTTTGCGGTTTCGTGCCAGATTCTGTTTACCGATTCGAACAAACGGCGGGAGGAGACCGGGCTAACCCAAGGGTGGTGGGACGAGGGCGCGTTGCGCGTGCGGCATCGCATCGATGACCAGATCCGCGATCTCTATCCATGCTTTTATGGCGGCGGGGGGTCGTGCGCCTTCGACCGTCGGAAATTCCTGGAGCTGGGCGGCTTCGATCCGGTGCTCGAACCCTTCTACCTCGAAGATACCGACCTTGGTTATCTGGCCTGGAAGCGCGGTTGGAAAGTGTTGTATCAGCCGCGCAGCGTCGTGTATCACGAGCACCGGGGCACCATCGGGAAACGGTTCAGCGAAGCGCAGATCCAGGCGGTGCTCAACAAGAACTTTATCCTGTTCGCGTGGAAAAACATCCATGAATGGCGCCGGCTGGCGTCGCATTTCTTCTTTACGTATGCCGGCGCGCTGGTCAGCGTGGTATTTGGCGAGTCGCCGCGGCGCTCCAGCATGGCCGGCCTCGGGCGCGCGTTTCTTCAGTTGCCCGGCGCCGTGAAATCACGCTGGCGGGCCCGCCGCCTTGCAGAGGTAAGCGACACAGAAGCCTTCCAGCGGCCCCTGGGTGGTTATTTTCGCGACCGCTTCATCTGTGCGGATTCCGATCCCGAGCGGCTGCGGGTCCTTCTGGTTTCACCCTACCCGATCTGCCCGCCGGTCCACGGAGGCGGGGTTTTCATGTACGGGACGCTGCGTGAACTCGCAACGCATGCCGAGGTGCATGCCGTGGCCCTGCTGGAATTGCCGGAGCAACGCGAAGCTCACGAAGACCTGAGAACTTTCTGCGCGTCGGTCGAGCTTCCCGTCCGCATGGCGCAGCCGGATGCCAGCGCCTCCGCCACGCCGCGCGCTGTCCGCGAATTCGCCGACCCGGACCTCGAGTGGCTCATCCATCGCAAGATCTTTCTGGATCAAATCGACGTTCTGCAACTGGAGTACACGCCGCTTATTCAGTACGCGGCACGGTTTGAGCGATTGGCGAGCGTGGTTTTTGAGCACGACATTTATTTCCAGTCCATCGCCCGCGGGCTCAGGCATCAGACCGGCCGCGCGCTCCTGAAGGCGGCGTTCGAGTATCTGCGCGCCTTTCACTACGAGCTGACGCACCTGCCGCTCTGCGACGGGGTACAGGTTTGCACGCGGGAAAACCGCGAATTTCTTGCCTCGTATCTCCCTCGATATGCCGCTCGGATTCAAGAGGGACTGCGCGCTGGCATTGATGCGAGCCGCATCACGTTCCGGCCCGACGGACGTGAGTCCGGCTCGATGCTGTTTGTGGGAAGTTTCCGCCATGTTCCGAACCTCGTGGCCATCGAGTGGTTCGTTGAGCATGTATTGCCGCGAATCCTCGAGCAGCGGCCGGACGCTCGTCTCGTGGTGGCCGGTTCGGATCCACCGCCGCGCGGCCTCTTCGCCAAAACCACGCGCGCGGTCGAACTGCTAGGATTTGTGGAAGACATCCGGACCGAGTTGATGCGCCGCGGGGTCTTTGTGTGCCCGATTCTCAGCGGATCGGGCGTTCGCGTTAAGCTCCTGGAGGCGTTCGCAGCCGGAATTCCCGTGGTTTCGACCACGGTGGGAGCGGAAGGACTGGCCCGGCGCGATGGAGAATTTTGCGCTCTCGCGGACGACCCCGCGGAATTTGCTCGCAAGTTGCTCGAGATCCTGAACGCTCCCGATCAGGCGAGGGCCATGGCCGAACGTGCACGCAAAGAGGTGGAATCGAACTGGGACATGCCGATACTCACGGAGAGACTGGAGAGAAGCTACCGCGAAGTCCTCAATGAGAAGCGGAGGGCTCTTTGCCGGCCAGATCGCGCTTGAGCCGGTCGACCACGCGCTTCGCCCTGTGGTCCAGATCGTCGGACGTGGACTTGGTCGGCCTCTCATACACCGACCACAGGACGGCGCGCGAGTGGGCGTCCACCAGGAACAGCGTCCCTTTGCCGCGAGCGAACGTCGAAATGGGTGGCGGCTCCCCCGTGTTCATCGTCCTCCTGGACCTGGACGGTTGCGCCGTGTCCGAATCTCCTGAGTCGCTATCCGCGTCGTCCGCTTGCGGCTTTGGTGTGGGGTGCAGCTTCTCCAGCTCTAATTCGAGTGGCTTGCCGAGGGTATCGGTGAGGATGGCATCCGCGCGCACCGGGTCTGCGACCACCTCGAGCACGTGCTCGCGGGTCAAACGATTGGCAACATACTGGTCCAATCCGTGCCCCATCGGCAGAACATATATGGTGCGGACGCTGGAACCGCCGATCTCCGCGGCCCCGGCCAACACTGAAAGCAAAAGAAATGCGATCCATCGCATGGCAACCACCATCATAGCAGCGCCGATCCTCGCGGATGCATAATATGCCGGACGACATTGCGGTCATCGTTCCGGTTTGGAACGGCCGTGCCCTGGTTGAGCGGCTGCTCATGAGCGTGCGCGCGCAGACGCACCCGGTTGCCGAAACGCTGATTGTGGACAACGGATCGGAAGATGGCGCCCCCGAAGTCGCCCAGCAGTTGGGGGCGCGCGTCATCCGCATGGGATCGAACGCCGGATTCGCCCGCGCGGTGAACCGCGGCATTCAGGAATGCACAACCGAATGGCTCGCCATCATTAACAGTGATGTCGAACTTGCCCCGAACTGGCTCGAACGGTTGCTGGAAGCAGCGCGTACCAGCGACGCATGGTTTGCCACGGGCAAGATTCTCAGCGCGCGGCGCCGCGACTGCGTTGACGGCACGTATGACGCACTATGCCGCGGCGGGTGCGCGTGGCGTGTCGGGCAAGGCCGTTCCGATGGCCCCGAGTTCTCATGCCCGCGGGATATTTGGTCCGCTCCCGGAACCGCAGCGCTATTCCGCACCGAACTGTTTCGCCGGTTGGGGCCGCTCGATGAAATGTTCGAATCGTACCTGGAGGACGTCGAATTCGGCCTGCGCTGCGCCTGCCTGAATTATGCCGGCCGCTACGTGCCGGACGCGATCTGCTATCACTTGGGCAGCGCCGCGCTCGGCAAATGGCATCCCGGAGTCGTGCGTAAAATGGCACGCAACCAGGTACTTCTGGTGGCGAAACATTACCCGCGCCGGCTCCTTTTTGGACTGGCATGGCCCATCCTGGTTTCACAGTCGCTTTGGGGTCTGGTGGCTTTGCGCCATGGCGCCTTCCTTGCCTTTCTGGCGGGGAAGATCGAGGGGCTGAAGAGCATTCGCAAAGCCCGCCGCAGGGCTCCAGGGTTAGACATCCCGCCCGATCGGCTGGCGCAGGTTTTGCTGGATTCGGAACGTGAGATACGCCGGGTCCAGCGCCTGACCGGCCTTGACTGGTACTGGCGTGTGTATTTTTTGCTGACCTCAGGTGGGGCAGATTGACACACTTGCACGAGATAGGGATCGTCATCGTGACCCACGACTCGGCAACGCACATCGGCGCCTGCCTGGATGCGGCAGTAGCAACGGGCGCTGAAGTGATCGTGGTGGACAATGCTTCCCAAGACGGCACTTGCGCGGAAGTGGAGCGCCGCGGCGTGCGCCTGATCGCCAATCCATCGAATGCCGGCTTCGCCGGGGCCGTCAATCAGGGCATACGGGCGCTACGCACGCCGCTGCTGCTATTGCTGAATCCGGACGCAATCATACAGTCAGGACTCGAAAGCCTGCGCGATGCGTGCGACGATCCCCGAACAGCCGCAGTGGGGGGGATGCTGGTAGACGACCTCGGCAAGCCTCAAGTCGGGTTTATGGTGAGACGTTTTCCCTCGCCGGCTGCGCTTTGCCTGGAGGTGCTACTTGTAAACCGCCTGTGGCCAGGGAACCCGGTGAATTGGCATTACCGTTGCTTAGACCTCAACTACACAGCGCCACTCGAAGTTGAACAGCCCGCCGGGGCGTTTCTGATGATTCGCCGCGATGCGTGGGAAAGGTTGGGCGGGTTCGATGAGAGCTTTCATCCGCTCTGGTTTGAAGACGTGGACTTCTTGAAGCGCGCTCAAGAGAACGGCTATCGCATTTGTTACACGCCGCGGGCCGTGGCAAAACACACGGGCGGTCACTCCATCCGGAAGATTTCACTGGAGTTCCGGCAACTTTATTGGTATCGTAGTCTACTTAAGTACGCAGCCAAGCATTTCCCTCCGGGCTCGGAGAAAATCGTTTGCCTGGCTGTGATAATCGGCTCCGTCGTGCGAACGGTGCTGGGTATCCCTCACCAGAGGAGCCTGAAGCCCATTGCAGTCTATGGCAAAGTCGTGAGGCTTGCCGGCCGGCAGTTGTTCTTCGGAACGGCAGGATGAAGTTAAGAGTGTTGTCTTTTTCACTAATCTTGGCAGAGTAGAGTTTTTTCTCAGGTTCGAGTTCATGTCCTATAGCGACTTTGTATCTGTCACCCTAGTTACTTATAACAGCGGTCGATTCATCAAGCGGTGCCTGGAATCGGTTCTCGAGCAGAGATACCCCGCCACGGAAATCATCGTCATCGATAATTGCTCGACTGACGGAACCACTGACATCCTCGAACAGTTCGAAGACCGATGTCAGATCGTCTACAACGAGGAAAACATCGGTTTCGCGGCGGCGCAAAACCAGGCTATCGCGCTCTCGAGCGGCGACTGGGTGCTGACGTTAAATCCGGATGTTCTGCTGTTGCCCGATTTTATTCAGGTGCTGGTGGATGCCACTCAGATGGATCCGAAAGTCGGAACGGTTTGCGGCAAGCTGCTGACTATGACGGATGCGTTCGACTTCCCGGCAAAGCCCGTCGTGGATTCCACCGGCATCTACTTCAACCCCATGCTGCGTCACCTCGACCGCGGCAGCCTGGAAGTCGACAACGGGCACTATCTCAACTACGAGTATGTGTTCGGCGCGACCGCGGCCGCGGCCCTTTACCGCCGCGAGATGATTCTCGATATTTCCATCGACGGTGAATTTTTCGACTCGGATTTCTTCGTCTATCGCGAGGATGCGGACGTAGCGTGGCGGGCCCAGTTATTGGGCTGGCGATGCCTCTATGTGCCCTATGCGCGCGGGTACCACGTGCGCAAGGTACTGCCGGGAAAACGCCGGGCGTTGCCTCCGGAAATCAACATGCACTCGGTGAAAAATCGTTTTCTGTTGCGGATCAAGAACATCTCGCCGGATCTTTACCGCCGCAACTGGCTCTCGATTACCGTGCGCGACGTAACCGTAGTCGCTTGCTGCGTAGTCTGGGAGCATACATCGCTCAAGGCGTTCTGGTACCTGGCAAAGAACTGGAAGCGCATCATGGCCAAGCGCCGGGAAATCCGCAAACGGCAGCGCGTGGATGACGAATACATCGCAAGCTGGTTCAAATACGCACCTGTCAGCAAGCCGGCGCCGCGGAAAATGGTGCGCGTGCTGTCCAGGTCCGGGGCCTTTCAGGATTAGCCTGACCGGTGGTATCCTCCCGCCTCTGGCTGTGCTCTAATTCGGATTCATGCGGATCGCCCTCCTCGGTACCAGAGGCATCCCGGCGCATTACGGAGGATTCGAGACCTTTGCTGAAGAGTTGTCCACCCGGTTGGCCCTGATCGGGCATTCCGTAGCGGTTTACTGCCGCGAGCGACCGCAGGAATCGCCCTGGCGAGGCGTTGAACTGCGCTACCTCCCCACCATCCGTCACAAGTATTTCGATACACTCGCGCACACGGGGCTATCGACCCTTCACTTGCTGTTCCATCGCTCGGACGTCGCGCTCTACTGCAACGCCGCCAACGCCATTTTCACGATCCTACCGAGGCTCGCCGGTATCCCGGTTGTACTGAACGTCGACGGCATCGAACGCAAGCGCAAGAAGTGGAACCGGCTGGCCAAGGCCTGGTACCTTGTGTCGGAGAAGCTGGCGACGTTCTTGCCCAACGAAGTCGTGACCGACGCGCAAGCTATTGCGGATTATTACCACGAACGCTACCGCAAGAGGACCCATTTCATTCCCTACGGCGCAGAGACTGGAAAGGCGGAAACTCACGATGTGCTGCGTACCCTCGCCTTGGAACCCGGCCGTTATTTTCTCTACGTAAGCCGCATGGAACCCGAGAATCATGCGCTCGAAGTGCGCCAGGCGTTCGAACAAGTGAAGACCGGTATGAAGCTCGCATTGATCGGGGACGCGCCGTACGCCGCCGACTATATCCGGCAGGTGCGGGCTACGGCCGATCCGCGCATCGTGATGCCGGGCGCGATCTATGGGCGCGGGTATCAGGAGCTCGGCTCGCATTGCTTCGCGTACATTCATGCCACCACCGTCGGTGGCACGCATCCGGCGCTCATTGAAGCCATGGGCCGCGGCGCTCTGGTGCTCTATCGCGACACAGCCGAAAACATCGAGGTGGCACACGAGGCCGGAATTCCGTTCGGCGAGGACGATCTGGCCGGTAAAATCGATCAGGTGCTCGCCATGAGCGAGGAGGAGCGCAACGTATTTCGCAGGCGCGCGGTCGAGCGCGTGCGGCAACGTTATTCCTGGGATGCCGTCACCGCCGACTATGACCGGCTCTTCCGCAAACTCGCGCCACCACACGCCGCTCAAGCACGGCGGCGCGTGGGCGTCGATAATTAGAAAATGCCCGTGCTTCCTTACCGGTCCTACGCGCTGATCTCGCGCGAGCAGCTCCGACAAAATTATCGCAGCGTGCGCGCGGCCGCGGGGCCCGGAGTGGCGGTGATGGCCGTCGTGAAGGCCGATGCCTACGGCCACGGCGCCGAAGAAGTGGCGCGCGTGCTGGTCTCCGAAGGCGTCGAGTGGCTGGGCGTCAGCTCGGTGGCTGAGGGTGTAACCTTGCGGCGCGCGGGCATTCCGGTACCCATTCTCGTGATGACGGGCGTTCTCCCCCAGGAATGGCAGGCGGTGGCCGAGGCGAAGCTCACGGCATCGGTCCACTCGCTCGAAGATCTTCGCGCGCTGGATCGCGTGGCGCGCGAATCCGGGCAAAGTGTCGAGTACCATCTCAAGATCGACAGCGGCATGAACCGGCTGGGTACTCGCGCCGCCGCGGAAGAAATTCTCACCGTTCTGCGGTCAACCACCCACGCGCGTCTGAACGGGCTCATGACGCATTTTGCTTCGGCGGCCGACTACACCTCAACGCAGACCGAAGAGCAGACGGAGTATTTTTCCGGGGTCATTGCGCAACTGCGAGAAGCGGGCTTCACGCCGCCTCACGTTCATATGTCCAGCACCAACGCGCTGGCCTATCGCCGCAATCCCTCCTGGCTCACCATGGTACGGCCGGGACATGCGTTGTACGGCTACGTTTCCCCGGCGCGCGGCAGTGCGCCCAAACCCCTGCTGAACGTGAAGCCGGTGCTCACCTGGAAAGCCAAGATTCTGACGGTCAAAGAAATTCCCGAAGGCGCGCGCGTGGGCTATGGCGGAGTCTTCCGCGCGCCGGCGCCGACACGCATTGCGGTTCTGGCTGCGGGCTACGCGGACGGCGTCTCGCACCGGCTGTCGAACAAAGGTAAAGTGATCGCCGCGGGCAAACTCGTGCCCATTCTGGGCACAGTCTGCATGGACCTCACCACCATCGACATCAGCCAAACTGCACCGCTCGCGCCAGGCGATGAAGTCACTCTACTTGGCCGCGAGGGCGACGTCAGCCTGGATGCCCAGCAAATGGCGCGGATGGCGGGCACGATCTCCTACGCCATCCTCTGCGGCATCGGTGCGCGCGTGGAGCGCGTGTACGTTTAGTAGCGCGCCAGGTCCTCGAAATCCAGATTTCCGCCTGAAAGAATCACACCGATCGAGCGCACATTCTTAGGCAGCTTGTGGTGCAGCACCGCCGCGGCCGCCACCGCTCCGCTCGGCTCCACCAGAAGTTTCATGCGCATCAGGAGAAACTTCACCGTTTCGCGGATTTCCTGTTCACTCACGAGCAGTACCTTCTCAACGTGGCGTTGGAGCACCGGGAATGTGAACGCCCCCGGTTGCGGTGCGCGCAGCCCATCGGCAATCGTATCGGGCTGTGGAATTTCCACCCTTCGCCCCGCCTGAAGTGAGAGAAAGGTATCGTTGGCCCGTTCGGGCTCGGCGCCGAAGATGCGGATCTCAGGATCGAGGGCCTTGGCGATGGTGGCGCACCCCGCGAGCAGCCCACCTCCCCCGATAGGCGCAATGAGAGCGTCGAGCTGAGGAATAACCTGAAGCAGTTCGAGCGCCGCCGTTCCCTGACCCGCCATTACCAGCGGATGATCGAAGGGCGGCACCAGCGTTGCGCCGGTCTCTTTGAGGATTCGATCGGCAATGGCTTCGCGGCTCTCCGTCTTCCGATCGTAGGTGACGACGCGCGCGCCGTGATTGCGCGTGGCATCGAGTTTCCCCCGCGGCGCGTCGACGGGCATCACGATGGTGGCCTTCGTGCCCGCGCGCTCGGCGGCAATCGCCACTGCCTGTGCGTGATTGCCCGATGAAAAGGCGACCACCCCGCGCGGAAGATCCTCTTCCGGAATCGAGAAAATCAGGTTGCTGGCGCCGCGAATCTTGAAGGCCCCGCCGCGCTGCAGGTTCTCGCACTTGAAATGAACCTCCACGCCGGCGGCTCGATTGATGCTTGTCGATGTGAACACGGGCGTGTGGCGCGCCAGAGGGCGGATGCGCACATCGGCGTCGCGCACCATCACTGCCGAAAGGTCGGGTTGCATGGGCAGATTGTCAGCTTATCGCAGTTCTACCGCGCCGACTGGATTTCGAAGGCGCGCCGCTCGCGCAGCCAGCGCAACCGGCTCTGGTGCTCCTGGAACAGCGTCGCAAAGGCCGCCCAATAGTAGCCCGCTACGAACAGAGCCAGGAACGGAATGGAGAGGTAATTGTAGGTGTCGATCGCAAAGGCGATCATATAGAGGAAATACGACCCCACCGCGATCTCGATATAGGGCAGCCAGCCGCTCTTGGGCCGGTATTTTTTATGTTCCAGATTCACCGGACGCCCCTCGATGGCGTATTTCGGAGTTCGCACGAACGCGCTGCGGATGCCCAACAGCGCTTCGAGCACCGCGCGCGTATTGACGATCGTGAGCGCCACGCCCACCGCCATCAACAGCGGCAGCAGGCACACCGAGCGTTTCCAGGTCTTGGGGTACAGCTCGCGGTACGCCACGATGTAAAACGCCGAGATCGACCAGAACGACGCGACGATGAGCGGCAAATCCAGAAACACCATCTGGAACATGCCCATATAGAAACGCACGATCATCACCGGCAGCATCAGCGCAGAAACCACCAGCATGAGCGGATAGGAAATATTGGGCGTCAGGTGCAAGAACGCTTCGGCCTTCACCCGCCATGGCAGCTTCGCCCGGACAATGTCCGGCAGAACTTTCAACGCCACCTGGGTCAGGCCTTTCGCCCAGCGCGATTGCTGCACCTGAAAGCCATGCATCTCGACCGGCAACTCCGAAGGGCAGTCGAGCCCGGGCAAGTACACAAAGCGCCAGCCCTTGAGCTGCGCGCGATAACTCAGGTCGGAATCTTCGGTCAGCGTGTCCGCCTGCCAGCCGCCGGCGTCCTCGATCATGCGGCGCCGCAGGATTCCCGCCGTTCCGTTGAAATTGAAGAAGTAGCCGGCCCGCGAGCGCGCCCCGTGCTCCAGAATGAAGTGCCCGTCCAGCAGCAAGGCTTCCACTTCGGTCAGAAAGTTGTACTCGCGGTTCAAGTAACTCCAGCGAGTCTGCACCACGCCGACCTTGGGATCCACGAAGTGATGGATGGTCTTCAACAGAAAGTCGGTCGGCGGGATGAAATCCGCATCGAAGATGGCGACGAATTCGCCCGTGGCCGTCTGGAGCCCTTCGGCCAGCGCGCCGGCTTTGAACCCCTGGCGATCCGCTCGGTAGTGATACTCGATCGGGAATCCAAGCGTGCGGTAGCGTTCGCACAGCGCCTCTGCATGGGCGTGCGTGTCATCGGTCGAATCGTCCAGCACCTGGATCTCGAGCAACTCCTTCGGGTACTCGATTTTTGTAACCTCATCAATCAGCCGCTCGATCACGTATCGTTCGTTGTAAATCGGCAACTGGATGGTGACGCGCGGGAGCTGCTCAAACTGCGCCTGCGGTTCCTTCGTGGCGTTCTTCCGGTGCTTGAAATACGTCCGGATCATGTCGTAGCGGTGCAGGCCATAGACGGAAAGAATCGCCAGCGTGGCGAAGTATGGAATGAGCAGGGAATAATCGAACCAGCCGAGTTGATGGATGCCCGTGAACGTCGTGTCCGTCAGGTTGCGGACCAGCCGGTCGGCGAGACCGGTCGCGGCAAAAAGGGCCGGCGGTATCGAAGCTGGTAGCATCATGAGTTGTTCCAAACGGACCGGACAGTGCGGATCGCGTTTCTCCTCTCCGCCACAGCGTTGTGGGTGGTATTTCTGCGAATCCGCCTTTTAGGCGATCTCCGGGCTCACGTGCCGGAAACCGTTACATGGCTCGTCTTAGCAAGTCTATTCTATCTCGTTTCCTCTTATCTCGTGTTCCAGATCTCAAAAGGTGAGGCAAACCACAGTCTGAGCCTTGGAATTGCCGCAGTAGCGGTCATTCTCCGGCTTACCGTCTGGCCCCTCGCGCCGGCGCTGTCCGATGATCTCTACCGCTACCGCTGGGAAGGCAAGCTACAGGCTGCCGGCGGCAATCCCTATGAATCCCGGCCCGGCGACGCACGTTGGGCCAGCCTGCGCGATTCCACGTTCCCGCTGGTCGTCGGTAAAGACTTCAAGGCGATTTACGGACCGCTGATCCAGCAGGTCGAGCTTTGGAGCTACCGGGCCGTTTCCGCAGTGGAAAAGGACCCAGTCCGGCAGGTCTTCTGGTTCAAGCTGCCGTTTGCGCTTTGCGATTTGGGCGTGATTGCGGCGCTGTGGTGGCTGCTCGGCGCGCATGGCCTGCCGCGAGAGCGCGTGCTGGTCTACGCCTGGTCGCCGCTCGCCATCATCGAATTCTGGGCAACGGGCCACAACGATTCGGTGGTTGTGCTGCTCATCACGCTCGCACTCCTGAGCGCGGCGAAAGAGCGCTGGACCTGGGCCTTTGTGGCCCTCTCCCTGGCCGTGGCGGCCAAAATCTGGCCCGTCCTGTTGTTCCCGCTCTTTATCGGGTGGCGCCAGGGCCGTCCACTGCGCGGGTATCAATGGTGGGTGGCGCTTCCCATACTCGGACTGCTCGCGCTTCCTTACCGGACCGATGTCACCGAAAATCTGCGGTTCGTGAGCGGGTTCATGGGAGGCTGGCGGAACAACGACAGCCTTTTCGGCATCCTCCTGGGGCTGGCGAAGGATCCGTATCGCGCCAAATATGCGGCGGTCGGAATCGTCGTGGTAACGGTCTTGATCCTCACGTTCCGGCGAATTCCCCTCGAGCGCGCTTGCCTCGTGGCGATCGCCGTCATGCTGATGGTCTCAGCCAACTGCCACCCCTGGTATCTCACGTGGCTTCTTCCATTGCTGGTTTTGTTCCCCGTGCCGGCGCTGCTGCTCTGGACCGCACTGGCGCCACTCGCATACTCCGCCGTCATTTCGTGGGTGACTCTGGGCGAGTGGCAAGGCTCAACCCCCATCCGCTGGTTCGAATACGTGCCGGTCTACTCGCTGCTTACCGGCTCGTGGCTGGTCTCACGGATGATTTCGCGCCGCAGATCTCCTCGTAATAGTGCTCATATTGCGGGATGATGCGCTCGGTCGAGAACCGGCTGACGGCCGTATGCCGCGCAGACGCTGCCATGCGCTGATGCAACCGGTTGTTGGTAAGCAGCTCCACGACACGCGCCGCCTGCGCATCCAGGTCTCCTACTTCTTCGAGAAACCCGTCCACTCCATGGGTAATCAGCTCCGGCACGCCGCCGGCGTTCGTCCCGATCGCAGGCACGCCGCAAGCCATGGCTTCGAGCGCCGCGAGTCCAAACGCCTCCAGTTCGCTCGGCATCAGCAGCACGTGGGCCAGCGGGATGAGGCGCTCCACATGGTCCTGCTTCCCCAGAAAGCTGACGTGGTCCTGCACGCCCAGTTCCCGGGCGAGCACTTCCGCGGGCCCGCGGTCAGGACCGTCGCCCACCATCAGCAGGTGCGCCGGCGTGGATTTCCGTACGCGCGCCAAAATGTGGACGCAGTCATTCACGCGCTTCACCGGCCGGAAATTCGATAAGTGAATCAGCAGCTTCTCCCGTGCAAACCGGCGCGCACCTGCCTTCTTGGCGTCGGGCTTATAGGTCTTGATGTTCACGAAGTTCGGGATCACCCTCACGCGATCCTTTACGCCAAAAACCTCCGCCGTGCGCTGTTGGATGAACTCGCTGATGCTGGTGACGCCGTTGGACTGCTCGATCGAAAACTTAGTGATCGGAAAATAAGACCGGTCCGAACCCACCAGGGTGATATCGGTTCCGTGCAGCGTGGTGATGAAAGGGAGATGCCGTTCCCTCGAAAGCATCTGCTGGGCGAGCAGCGCCGAGATCGAGTGCGGAATCGCATAGTGCACGTGGAGCAGATCGAGCGCATAGCATTGCGCGACTTCCGCCATGCGCGATGCCAGCGCCAGGCAGTACGGTGGATATTGGAACAGCGGGTAATTCGAAACCTCCACTTCGTGATAGTGGATGCGCGGAATCCCGGGATCGAGCCGAATGGGGTTGGAGTAGGTGATGAAGTGAATGTCGTGGCCGCGGTTGGCTAACTCCAACCCCAGCTCCGTGGCCACAATGCCGCTGCCCCCGTACGTCGGATAGCACGTGATGCCGATCTTCACACCGTCAGCGTAGCACCGTAGAGCCGGTCATTCGTAGCGCAAAGCGACCATTGGATCGACCTTGGTCGCGCGGCGCGCGGGGATGTAGCAGGCGAATAGTGCCACCAAAGTTAATAGCCCAGCAACGCCGGCGAAGGTGAGCGGGTCATGCGCACTGATTCCGAAGAGCATCGCCGCCAGCAGACGCGTGAGCCCAAAAGCGGCAAGGAGACCGATGGCAACACCCAAGAGCGCCATCTTTGCCCCCTCCCCGAGCACCATCCGGAGCACATCCCGCCGCTCGGCGCCAAGCGCCATCCGAATGCCGATCTCGTGCGTCCGCTGGCTGGCGAGATGGGAGATCACGCCGTAAATTCCGACGCATGACATAACGAGCGCAAGCGCGGCGAACGTTCCCAACAGAATCATCGAGAAGCGCCGTTCGGCCAGCGTGCCGGAAACCACTTGATCCATGGTCTGCGTACGGTACATCACCAGCCGGCTATTGATTTGACCTAACGCGCGCCGAATCGCGCCAACCTGCGCGAGCGGTGTACCCGCTGTCCGGACCGCAACTCCAACGTCTCCGGCAGCCAGCGGCATGAACTTGTCCGGAATCTGAAAATCGGAGAAATAGCACTGCGCCTGAAGGGATGAGGCCGGGTTCTCGTCGAGGCCAAATTGCTTGACGTGCCCAACCACACCCACGATTTCCGCCTTGGTGTTCAGGATATCCAAGTTGACGCGCTGGCCAATTGGATTGTGATTGCCGAAATATAACCGCGCAAACTGATCGTCGATGACCATCACGAAAGGCGAGTGCTCGTTGTCTTCCGGTGTGACGAAGCGGCCGCGCTCGAGGGGAATCCTCATGACTTTCAAATAGTCGGGCTGGACGAAGTAAGTGAGCGCAAATTTCATCCCGGCTTGGCTCGAGGGCTTTACCTGGCCTTCGAGCCAGAACGGTATCTCGGTATCGCCTCCCATGGGCGTGGCGCCCGCGCTGAGAGAAGCAGCCATGACCCCTGGAATGGCATCCAGCCTATCGTTAATCTGGCGCCAAATGGCTCGAACGGCATCCGGGGAGCCGACGGAGGGAAACGACACTTGGGCGGTCAGCACGTTGTGGGAATCGAATCCGGGATTGATGCCCCAGAGCCGGGCAAGGCTGCGAATCATTAGTCCTGCTCCGGCCAGCAGAACGAGCGCGAGAGCCATTTCAACGACCACAAAAACGCTCTGGGTACGATGTCGTGGGCCGCTCGACCCTCGTCCTCCTTCTTTGAGCGTTTCTTGAAGATCGGGTCGCGAGGTCTTGAGCGCCGGCGCCAACCCGAAGAAAATTCCTGCGAGCACGGAAGCCGCGACCATAAACAAGAGCACGCGCCCGTCGAGCCGGATTTCCTCGGCCCGCGGCAACGCCTCCGGCAACACCGTGAGTGCCGCTTGCGTTGCCCAAGAGGCAATCAGGCAACCCAAGCCACCGCCAGCCACTGCTAGCAGGATGCTTTCGGTCAGGAGTTGCCGGACAACACGCCCCCGGCTCGCGCCCAGCGCAGTGCGGACCGCCAATTCACGCGTGCGGCTCTTTGAGCGCGCCAGCAAGAGATTTGCAACATTCACACATGCGATCAGGAGCACAAAAACGACCGCTGCCACGAGCACCAGCAGAACGGGTTGGATGGATCCCACGACGTCCCTTTTGAGCGGAACCAGCGTAATGCCCATGCCTTTGTCTGCTTCAGGAAACTCATCGGCCAGATGCCGCGCGAGCGCTTGCATGTCGGCATTGGCTTGATCGAAGGTGACGCCGGGCTTCAGCCGGCCGACCGCGTCCATGCCCATGGAGGCTCTGCGGTCATGAAAGTTCGGGGCATCCCACTGGCCGATGGGAACATACACTTCGCTGGGCGGGAAATTCCTGCTGTAGTAGTGGAAATTGGCTGGAATCACACCGACGATGGTGTGCGTAGTCCCATTCAACGTGAGCGTCTTGCCCAGTGCGCCTGGCGAAGAGCCGAACTTGCGTTTCCAGAAACCGCCGCTGATCAGCACCACCGGCGTGGCGCCCACTTGGTCCTCATGGGGAAGGAACGTCCGGCCGAGAGTCGGCTGCACACCGAGCAACGTGAAGAAGCTGGCGGAGACCATCTCCACGGGCACTCGTTCGGGCTCGCCCATTCCCGCCAGGTTGAAGCTGTCGTCCCGGTAAGCAGCAAGCGCGGAAAACGAACGGTTGTCGTGCACCCAGTCCAGGAAGTTAGGGTACGAAGAGGACGACCTTGTACCGTCGGCCGTCCGCGAATATAACGCGACGAGATGATCAGGTTGCCGGTAGGGCAAGGGGTTGAGCAGCACGCCATTCACCACCGAGAAAATCGCCGTGTTAGCGCCAATGCCGAGCGCCAGCGTCAGAACCGCCACCGTCGTGAAGCCGGGATTCTTCCCCAGCATGCGCAGGCCATAATGCAGGTCGTATCCTAATTGCTCGACTGCAGTCCAGCCCCACATTTCTCTGACGTCCTCCTTTACGAGCATTGTGTTGCCGAAGGCGCGCTGAGCCGCGAAACGGGCCTCTGCTGGCAAAAGACCCCGTCCCTTCTGCTCTTCAGCTTCCAATTCCAAGTGGGAGCGCAGCTCGCGATCCAGGTCGGACTCACGTGATTGTCGCCGGCGCCAAAACATGGAATCCTATTCGTAGCGCAAGGCCGTACTCGGGTCCACCAGTGACGCCCGGCGCGCGGGCAAGTAGGCCGCGACTCCCGCCACCACGGCGAGAATCCCGATGCCCGCCGCGATGGATAAGGGGTCGATGTCGGAGAGTCCGTAGAATAAGCCCGAGGCCAGCCGCTCGAGCGACACGGCCGCAGGCACACCGATCGCAAGCCCAATGGTTACGAGCGGCAGCACGTCGCGCATCACCAGCCAGACGACGTTGGAACGAGGGGCCCCGAGCGCCATGCGGAGCCCCAGTTCACTGGTTCGACGGGCAACCGCGTAAGACAAGACGCCGTATATACCGATCGACGCCAGCAACAGTGCCAGGAGTCCGAAGAAACTGGACAGCCGGGCGATCAGCTTTTCTCCAACCAGCGCATTGTCCACTTGCTCGGCGAGCGTTCTCACTCCTGTGATGGGCAGATTGCCGTTGACTTCGGCAAACGCACGCCGAATGGCCGGAACGATGGCGTGCGGATCGCCGGCGTAGCGAACTGAGAGTTCGCCGAGATATTGAACCCGCTGCGCATACGGATAGAACGCCATGGGCGTCGGTCTTTCTCGAAGACTCTCGTACTTAGCGTCCTTCACGACACCCACCACTTCGAAATCTCCGCTGTGTTCCTGTGAAAAACCGAAGTGGAGGCCAATCGGCGATCCACCCGGGAAGTAGCGGCGCGCCATGGTCTCGTTGATGACCGCGACTTTCGGTGACGTTGCCGTGTCGTTGAGCCCAAACCCACGGCCAAGAGTGATTGGCAGCCCCATGGTCGCGAAGAATCCGGGACCGACGACGTTGTTGTGGACCTCCGGCTGATTGACCGGCGGAGTGCGGCCTTGCGGATGAGCGACCATGGTCCACGCGCCCTCCTGGAATGTGAAAAAGGAAAAGCTGGTAGAACGGACACCGGGTACGTTATTGACGCGCTGCTCCACCTGACGATAGAGGCTTGTCAGTCGCGGATCATCGCCTTCGTAGCCCAGGGACGGCACATCCACTCCCACCAACAGCACATTTTCTTTGTTGAACCCCGTGTCGACATTCCTGAGGTTGACCAGGCTGCGAACGAACAGGCCTGCGCCAATTAGCAGGACCGCAGACAGCGCTACCTGCGAGACAATCAGCGCCCTCGCTAACATATTTCTGGATCGCGCGGACACACTGCTACGGCCTTCCTTCAACGACGAGCTAAGCTCCACTCGCGTGGCCCGGAGGGCGGGTGCGAGGCCGAACAGGATACCGGTGGCCACCGCGAGCAGCGTGGTAAATATGAGCACCGGAGCATCGGGTGCCACGCGAAGCGGAAGAGGCTCGGCGCCGGTCGAGACCATCCACACCAGGAACTGACCCGCCCATCCCGCGAAAGCGACGCCTACGACGCCACCCAGCACGGCCAGCAGAACGCTCTCCGTGAGCATTTGCCGGATGAGCCGCAAGCGGCTCGCGCCGATCGAAAGGCGTACCGCGATCTCCTTCTGACGGCTGGCGGCGCGCGCCAGCAGCAGGTTCGCGATGTTCGCGCAGGCGATGAGTAACACCAGACTCACCGCGGCCATGAGTAACCGCAGGGACATCGAAAACTGCTGGCGGATCTCCGAAAGCCCCCGGCCGCCTGGCGTTATCTCAATCAGCGCGCGTCGAATGCCTCTGAGTTCTTCCTCGCTAGGATGCGACCCGACGCGCTGGTGCAAGCTCTGTTTGAAAATAAGGTTCACCTGCGAGCCAGCTTGCGCAGCGCCGACGCCCGGTCTCAGCCTCGCCAAAATGTAGAGCGACTGAAATGAGGGATCCCGCGTCGCTTTTTCGCCGCCCCAGCCGGGCGGCACTTGCCCGTTCATGGCAAGGGGTATCCACAGGTCCGGCGATTCGCCGACCGTGGTGCCGAAGAATTCCGGCGGTGTGACGCCAATGATTTTGTAAACCGTCGAACCGATTGTCAGCGTCTTTCCCACCACGGACGGGTCGCGTCCGAACCGCCGTTGCCACCACGAATGGCTCATCACGGCAACTGGATTGGCGCCGGGCGTCTGGTCCTCGGCGTCGGTGAACGTGCGGCCGGCAACCGGCGTCACGCCGAGCACCGAGAAATACGTGCCCGAAACCAGGCGAGTGTGGACTGGCTCCGACGCTCTGGCTCCCTGCACGACGGTGCGCACATCGTTGGGCAAACTCATCATTGCCGTTACGCCGGAAAAAACCTGATTCTTTCGCTGCACCTCGCGATAGAACGGATACGCGAACAGTTGCCAACTTTTGTCCGGCAGGCTGTCTGTGATTCCAACCGCCCGTCCTGCGCCGAACAACACCAGCCGGTCCGGCTCCTGAACGGGCAGCGATCGCAGCATGACGGCATTCATGAGACTGAAGATCGCCGTATTCCCGCCGATCCCGAGCGCGAGCGAAAGCACGGCCACGAGCGTGAATCCGGGGCTGTTCTTCATCATGCGGACCGCGTAGCGCAGATCCTGGCCCAATCGTTCAAGCGACGTCCATCCCCACATCTCGCGCGTTACCTCCTTGAACAGCGTTACGTTGCCGAAAGCACGGCGCGCGGCGTACGGCGCTTCGTCAGGCGTCACTCCGGCATTACGCTGTTCTTCCTCCTCCAGTTCCATATGTGCGCGGATTTCCCGCTCCAGGTCCTGGTCCCGCTTCTTCCAGCGCCACATATCTCCTCCCTACGCCGGACGCATCACGCGCCCGATGGCGCGCGCCAGTTGCTTCCACTTGGATTCCTCGATCGTGAGCTGCTTCCGGCCCGCCGCCGTCAAGCGGTAGAACTTCATTTCGCGGCCTCGCTCGGTCGTCTCCCATCTCGATGCGATCCAGCCCTGCCGCTCCAGCCGGTGCAGCGCGGGATAAAGCGACCCGTGCTCGACTTGCAGCGCCTCGTCCGAAGTCCTCTGAATGTGCTTAGCGATGCCGTGCCCATGCATCGGCGCAAATAGCAAAGTGCGCAGGATCAGCATGTCCAGAGTGCCTTGCAAAAGCTCGACGCGGTTGGGTTCTTTGGCCATATCGGGATGGTAGGTAGTCTACCATGTCAGTAGACGTTCTACCAGCCGAATGGTTAGGTCATGCGATCTTGGGGATCTAACGGCGGTACAGGTACAGCGTGTGGCTGCGGCCCTCGCCGTCGTCCTCGATGGTGATCTCTTTTTCCGCCGTCCAGTCGCGGAACGGAAAATCGTGGGATACGATGCGGGTGCCCTTCTTGAGCTGCTTCTCAAGCAGGGGGCGGACCTTGTCGTTCGAAACCGGCAGCAGATAGACGGTGAGCAAGTCGGCGGAGCTGTAGTCTTGCTTGAAGATGTCGCCGTGAATGATGCGCGCCGTCTTTTCCAGGCCCAGGCTGCGGATCTTCTGCATGCTTTGACGGTAAAGATCGTCCGCCATCTCGACGCCGGTGGCATCGGCGTGATACTTCTGGGCCGCCATGATGACGATGCGCCCATCGCCGGATCCGAGATCGAACATCTTCTCCCCGGCTTTAAGCCCGCCTAAATCCAGCATCTTTTCGACGATGACGAGCGGGGTGGGATAGTAGGGGGCGAGTTTTTCGGCATCTTGCCCGCGTGCTGCACCGCACAAAACCAGCGCAAAGATCACGGCAAGACGCTGCATCCGGATAGTGTAACGCTAGTCCATCACTGAACTCCACCCCCGCCGTGACAGGTCACGGTAAATGACCGCTCCGGCAGCCAGACCAACCGCCA
Organism: Terriglobia bacterium; assembly: GCA_020073305.1. Classification (GTDB taxonomy): domain Bacteria; phylum Acidobacteriota; class Terriglobia; order Bryobacterales; family Bryobacteraceae; genus QHXW01. The sequence goes on along the minus strand of JAIQFK010000007.1, from coordinate 164,046 downwards.
GGAACACAAATCCGGTCGCGTATTCTTCGAGGATGATCTTGCCAATGCCAAAAAGCGAACCGTAGATCAGCACGCAGCCGCAGAGCCAGTCCAAAAGGTTGTGCGCGGTGTCGCGCGAGGGCGGAATCTCGGGAGCCTGGCGCGCCACGGGCGCCCAGCCCCCTGTCCAGGGATGAACTCTGCGGTAAAACTCGACGAGTTTCTCCATGGGCTCGGGCGCCGTCAGGAACGTCGCCACTAACCACACCACCGTCGTGATACCCACCGTGATGAGCATGATGTGGGCAAAGCCGTAGGGATCGTCGCTGTCCATGTGGAATCCAAGCTGCAGCGTGAGTGACACCACGAATGCCGCGATCATGGCTGATACTTCGCTCCACGCGTTGATACGCCACCAGTACCAGCGCAGGATCAGCACCGTGCCGGTTCCCGCGCCCGTCACGATCAGCAGCTTCCACGCACCCGCAATCGAGCCCATGAAATACGTGAGGATCGCCGACACGATGGTCAGAAAGACCGTCGCCACCTGCGACATGGCGACGTAGTGATGCTCGCCTGCGTCCTTGCGCACAAAGCGCCGGTAAAAATCATTCACCAGGTAACTGGCCCCCCAGTTGAGATTCGTCCCGATTGTCGACATGAAGGCCGCCGCGAAACCCGCCAGCATCAGGCCCCGCAGCGCCGGCGGCAGATAGTTGACCATCACCAGCACGTACCCGGACTCTTTGTCCTGGAGATTGGGGTATAGAATGATCGAGGCTAGGCCCACCAGGATCCACGGCCACGGGCGCAGCGCGTAGTGAGCGATGTTAAACCACAGCGTCGCCAGTAGGGAATGCCGCTCGTCCTTGGCGCAAAACATGCGCTGCGCCACAAACCCGCCGCCCCCCGGTTCGGCGCCCGGATACCACACCGCCCACCAGTTCACCGAGATGTAGACCAGAAAGGTGATCATTGGCATCCAGGCGGAATTCAGATCCGGCACGAAACTCAGCGCCGAACCAGCGCGGTGGATCTGGGTGAGCTGCAATTTCATCTGGCCGATGCCGCCTACCGCGTGGACCGCCGCGACCGCCAGGACGATGACCATCGTCATTTTGAGCACGAACTGGAACAAATCGGTCACCAGCACACCCCACAACCCCGCCAGCGCAGAGATGAACGATGTCAGCGCAATCATCCCCAGCACGATCCAGAGCGCCTGGCTCTTACTCACACCCAGCGTCAGCGTCAGGATCTTGACCATGGCCAGGTTCACCCAGCCCAGGATGATGCAATTGATCGGGACTCCCAGATAGAGCGCGCGAAAGCCGCGCAGGAAAGCCGCCGGCTTCCCGGAATAGCGGATCTCGGCAAACTCGACGTCCGTCATCACTCCTGACCGCCGCCAAAGCCGAGCAAAGAGGAACACGGTCAGCATGCCGCTGGCGACAAAGTTCCACCACAGCCAGTTCCCCGCGATCCCGTTTCGTGCCACCAGCCCCGTGACCACCAGCGGCGTATCGGCCGCGAAAGTCGTGGCCACCATGGACGTCCCCGCCAGCCACCAAGGAACGTTGCGGCCGGAGAGGAAAAATTCCCCAATGTTTTTTCCCGCGCGGGCTTTATAGTAGAAGCCGATCGCAAGGTTGAACAGAAAGTAGGCGGCAATCACCGCCCAGTCAACAAGAGTGAGTTTCACCAGGAAGATCCTTCGAACGAGTTTTCAACGGCATTGTGGAAAAATCTGTGGAAAATCGGCCCCGTATCGCATAAAACGAGCGTTCTGCAACGTAGATGTAACAGATTGCACATTCTTTCAGCACTCAGGCCAGGTGACGAGGTAAGTTTATACCATTGTGAGGCTTAGAGCCCGTCGTCACCCTATTTTTGGTATGAGGGATTGAGGAAGGGACATACACCGCGCCCGGGTGGTGAAAACCGCCTGACTTTTCGACAGCCGCCACGTATCACTCATGAAGCCATGACCACTCTCCATCACCTGCGGTTTGCCCTGCGCCTGATCGCCCGAAATCCGATGTTTGCGGTCGTCTCCATCGCCACGCTGGGCATTGGCATTGGCGCCAATACCGCCATCTTCTCGGCGGTCGACGCGGTTCTCTTGCATCCGTTGCGCTACAAACATCCGAATCAGCTCGTCCTGGTGACCAAAAACATGCCCATGTTCGAACTCACCAAGTCTGACGCGTCGGCGCTGGATTTCCTGGACTATCGCGATCTGAGCAGATCTTTCTCCCACATGGCCACGTTCGACTTGAACAGCGTAAACCTGACCGGCGATCAGGAACCGATTCGCGTGTTCGGGCTGAGAGCATCCGCCAGCTTGCTTCCGATGCTGGGAGTCCGGCCCATTGCTGGCCGCTTTTTTGGAATTGACGAGGAAAACCCCGCAAGGAATCACGTCGTCGTCCTCGGCGCTGGACTCTGGAAAGACCGCTTCGCAAGCGACCCCGGGATCATCGGAAAGCAGATCCAACTGAATGCGGAGAGCTTCACCGTCATCGGCGTCGTCGAGCCGGTTCTGCAGTTCCTGGAGCCTTCTCAGATCTACTTCCCACTGACGTTCAAGCCCGAAGAACTCGACCCGAATGCACGCGGCCATCAGAAGTTCGCGGTGCTGGCGCGCCTCCAGGGAGGTGTAACGCTCCAGCAGGCCCGGTCCGAAATGAAGGTCGTGGCGGCGCGGATGACGCAGCATCTCCCGGGTTGGTATCCGAAAGGCTGGAGCATCGATGTCGATCCGTTGGCTGAGTCGGTTGCGGGTGAGATGCGGACACCCCTGCTCGTGCTTCTCGCGGCGGTTGGCATCGTCCTGCTCATCGCCTCCGCCAACGTCGCTAACCTGCTTCTGGCGCGTGCCACGTCGCGCCAGAAGGAAATCGGCATCCGCACGGCACTGGGAGCCGCCAGGCGGCAAATCATCGCCCAACTGCTGAGTGAGAGCATAGTGCTCGCTGCCGTGTCCGGCCTGGTAGGGCTGTGCATCGGGGTTTGGCTCCTCGATCTTTTTGTTCGCTTCGGCCCGCCGGATCTCTTCCTCGGACAAAATCTCGAAGTGAATTCCTTCGTCGCGATCTTTACTTTTGGCCTTGCCCTGGTGACGACTCTGCTCTTTGGCCTGGCGCCGGCCATCACGGCTTCACGGATTGACCTGAACGAGGCATTGAAGGCCGGCATGAGGGGCGCCGCCGGAGGCCGCCACGGCGGGCGCATGCGCGGTTCGCTTGTCGTCTCCGAGGTGGCGCTTTCGCTCGTGTTGCTGATTGGCGCGGGTCTTCTGATTCGCAGTTTCGAGCGCCTGGAAGGCGCCAACCCTGGCTTCAGGACCGACCACCTGCTGACCGCGCGCCTCAGCTTGCCGGTTCTCCAGTACCGCGAACCTTCGCAAATCACCGGTTTCTATTCCGAGTTGCATGCCAGAGTGGTGGCGCTCCCCGGCGTCACGTCCGCGGCTTTGGCCAATGGCGTGCCGTTCGGCGCAGGCAGCGGCGGCGGCTCATTCAACATTGCCGGCCGCCCGTGGCCGCCCTCGGAGCCGGTTCCCGACGTGGATCGACGAATTGCGAGCCCGGGCTACTTCGAGACGTTGGGGATTCCACTCAAGCAGGGCCGGACCTTCGCCGGCTACGATGCCGGTGAGGCGCCAAGAGTCGCCGTAGTCGACGAGATCTTTGCGAAAACTTTCTTTCCCGCAGGGGATGCCATCGGCCAGCGAGTCAGCGGGCCGGGTCAGGCCGGCTATTACCAGATTGTGGGGATCGTGGGTGCGGCCAAGGATCGGAGTCTCTTGGACGAACCCAAGGCTAGGATCTATTACCCGTCTCTCCAGACGCCGTATTTCTACATGACCCTGATCGTTCGCACAGCCGGCGATCCCATGCGAATCATCCCTGCCATTCAGCGAGAGGTAAGAGCGCTCGACCGCAATCTGCCCGTGTACAAGATCGCCACCATGGACGACCTGCTCGCCGACTCGCTCCAGCGCCGGCGCATCTCCATGCTGATGCTGGCGATTCTTGCCGGCGTCGCGCTGCTTTTGTCAGCGATCGGAATTTATGGCGTGGTTGCGTATTCCGTCAGCCGGCGCACCGCCGAAATCGGCATTCGCATGGCCCTGGGCGCCGAAGCCGGCGACGTGCTTCGCATGGTGCTTCGGCAGGCCATGCGGCCAGTCATAGCGGGAATCGTGATCGGGCTGCTGCTCGCCGCGGGCGTTACCCGGCTGCTGTCTAGCCTCCTCTACCACGTCTCCGCCACGGATTCGTTCACGTTCGTATCGGTTCCTGTGATTTTGCTGCTGATCGCTCTCGCGGCCGCTCTTGTGCCCGCACGCCGCGCAACCAGCGTGGCCCCAACAACGGCGCTCCACTACGAATAATTGAAAACCGCTTGCTCTGCGCGCGGCTCAGAATGTGCCTGACCAGGAAGCGGTCCGGATGTTTTGTACGAATAAGCCAGCCTGCGATTTCAGACTGCTCGTACCTCCCGGTGCCGGTCGAACCACCACGCCCAGAACGGCACCAGCCATCCGGTAAAAGCGCTCATCATGAGCGTACGCGTGTTGGGCGGCGGCCCTCCGAACATCGCTCCCATGTAAAGCAAGAGCGAGACGGCGAGGAACGCCAACAGCGAAAGCCGGCCCGTCCGGTCGCGCGCGTGGGTCATCGAGACGTAAAGCCAGACTCCCAGAGCGTACATTGCCAGCTCGACTGCCAGTGTGCCTGCGATCGAGTTCCAAAGTCCCAGGCCCACGCGCGAACCGCCCGGATAGAGCGGCATATCGGGCCGGTGTGTGACAAAGTCGAGTACCCAGTGGCTGACGACGCCTAGAGCAATCACAGCCGCGCCACGTCCGTAATGCGTCATGAGCCAGTAAACCAGTGCGAAGAGAGCTCCCCATCCACAGGCGGTGAGGAGGCTGTGCGAAATCGGGTAGCTGACGAAATCGAGCGGTGAGACGGCCGTGTTCCCTGGATCAATCCGAACCTGTTCCCACCCCAGCGCCAGAAAGATGGGCCACAGCAGATCCAGCAGCGTAGGCGCCGCCATCAACACTCCGAGCGAAGCCCGCGGCGCCACGCGCTTGGCCGCAAACCCAACCGCAAAGTGTCCAATGAACATTGAGCTACCCTGACTCGCCGCGTCCCCGCGTCGCCTCCGTCGCCGTGTCCGCCATGCGAAGCATGGCCCGACGCATCGCGCCGGTTAGTGCGGCATCTTTCCCAGCGGCAAGCGGCGCTGGAACATCTGATAGATGTGATGCGCTTCGTGGTGCGCCATGTACTCCACTTGAAAGTGCACGTCGTAGTGCGGAAATTCTGGATGCTGGCCGCTGCGGTGCCATTCCGCCGGCGACAGCTTCTCCAGGCGATCGGCAAATCGAGCGCGGTGCGCCAGGAATGCCGCCAGCGTGTCGGCGCCCGGTTTTGCCAGCATTTTGTCGAACTCCGGGTCATCGTCCGGTTCGTATTGCGCCACCGCCGGGTTATCCTGCGAGAGCATCGCTTCCACGCGGGCATCGAACACCTCTTGCATTCGCTCCAGGTGGCACAGCAGCTCCTTCAGAGACCACTTGTCGGGAACGGTCCGTTTGGCGAGCGATGCCTCGTCCAGGCCTGCGGTGATGTGGCGGACGTCGCCGGTCATCTCCCGCAGCCGCGCAACCAGTTTGCGGTGCGCCTCATGTTTATCAGAATGTTTATGATCCGCCATTCGCTCCAGCTCCTTCCCGCATTGGATGTCGTGAACCCGCGCGCTGCTTCAACTCCAGCGGCCCGAAAGTGCCGCCGGAGGTGTAGCCAGCGACTGAAAGCGCACAAGCTGGATCGCGTCGCTGCCCTTCAGAGAGAGGAAGGGCATCAAGCCGCGGTCCAGAATCGCCTCGGCGGCGTGCTCGCCGAGCAGCGCCTCAGCACACGGCTTGAGATGCGATTCGCCCTCTGCCCGGTAGATGTGGGCAGGCAACCCGCTGATTTGGTTGATCTCACCCGGACGCAGGTCCCAGCCGGATTCCGAGAACGCCTCCCCCAGCAGATACGCGCAGGCCAGCGCAGGGTTACCCCAAAGGTAGTCTTCGTGTTGCGGCATCGGGGAGAATTCCTCAAACGCGAACTGCTCCGTGGAGTCGGTCTGCTTACCGTAAGGAAGCCGCAGCAGAAATCGAGGCAGCGCCAGACCCAGCCAACTGGCTTGCGGCAACCGGCGGAGCGCGTCCCAGGCGTCGGACCCGTTTTGCTTTCCTTGCGCCCGCCACTTGCGCGGTTCGGGCGTTTCCGCAAGAGAATCGCACCCCAGCACGCTGGGCGATGCGGCCCCGAGGAACGGCGCACCCGCGTGCCGCGCCACGGCAGCCATGCGTCCGAGCAACTGCAAGTCTTCGCTACTCTGATCGAACCTGTAGTTTCCGGCCAAAACGGCCCACCGTTCCCCGCCCGGCGTTCCCTCGATCAGAAGCTCGTACGTCGCCACCATATCGGCCGCCAGCTCCGATTTGGCGATGTCCAGCAGATAGACTTTCAGTTGCTCATCGGTCCTGAGGCGCCGGATCAGAAAAAATACCGCGCGCCACGCAGCTTCGAGCGCCTGAAAATCCGGGTGATGCAGCAGAGCGCGCATCTGCCCGCTGATTGCGCCGTCAACTTGCGCCACAAGATCCGCCTTCTGCGGGTCGGGTTTCGGTTCGACATACGGCGCAACCATCTCGCGCAGCATCGCCTGGAAATCATCGAGAGCGCGCGCCGGACGAGCGGCGCCGGTGCGCGATTCCGTCGCGCTCATCGCCTGTTCGAACACTTCGCGGGCGGAAAGCTGCGAGACATCCGGCGGCGGCGCTTCGGGCGCGGAAGTTGCGGGCGACGAAGGAGCGCCTGACCAGGAACGAACCTCCGCCGCGGCGCCGTCGAAAGTAGCGCGGTCGTTCAGCCTCTCGCGCGTGTCCCGCAAGGCTTGAAAAATCTTCAGGCGTTCGAAGATACGATCGGGATGAAAGTCGTCCAACTCGCGGAAGCGGAGAGGAATGCGAGGGCCGTCCGGGCCGCCCAGAGGCAGGTGCAACTCGGGCGCGAACCGCGCCATCATGTCGTCGAAATTATCGCGGTCGATCATGACCGCCTTGCGGCCTTGGAGCTGTGCGTCCAATACGCCGCGATTTTCGCGCCCGCTGAAATCGCCGAGAACGGCAATGAGAAAAGGCGCATCCGGCTCGCGCACTTCCGCCCGCTGGCTGCGTTCACCCGTATCGATTTCAACGTTGGCAAGAGAAGATGGGCGTGGCATTACTTCTGCAACGTTATCGCAACTGGCGCCGAAAATCGAGCGGATTCGATCATACTTCGATACCTTCAACTGAGTTGTAGCGCAGGCTCACACCTGACTTTGGCGGGAACCTGCGGCCTTTTGCCGAGATCGAAGAAAATGCCGCAGGTCTCCGGCACACCCCGCCGTAGGCCTGCGCTACAAAAATGAATGAGGAAATAGCGGAAGGAAAAGAACAAGGTTTGGCAGACCTCGCGGGCCTGCCAAACCTGGCAGGATTGTTACTTCGTGGGAGCAGGCGTGGCTGTCGTGGCAGCGGGGGCGCTTTTTGCGCTCTTCTTGGTGCTCTTCTTGTGATGCACCTTCTTGGCCGTCTTCGGGGTGTCGGTAGTCGGCTTGTTCTCCGGCTTCGCAGCGGCAAACGCCGCCGTGCTAAGAACCATGGCTGCACCAAGCATCAATGCGGAAAGCTTCTTCATGATCGTTTTCTCCTCTTCTTCTGGGGCGTTCGCCCTCAATAGTAGAGACGCGGCGGATTCTTTACTCTCGCTTAATGCGCAGTTAAAGTTCCTTAAGGCCGGTCATGCTAACCTCAGGAAATATGGCATTTTCGGAGTCGTTCTTCGCCGCGCGGTTTGGTATAACTCGCGGCGACCTCGAGTCCTATCTGGCGGACGGGCTTTCGCAAGGTGCAGATTACGCTGACCTTTACTTCGAATATCTCTCCACCAGCCACATGAGCATCGACGAATCCATCGTGAAGAGTGCGACGCAGGGCGTGTCGCTCGGCGTCGGCGTGCGCGTAATCGCGGGGGAACGCACCGGATATGCCTATAGCGACGACCTCAGCCCCGAGAAAATCCGCAAAACCGCGCGCGTGGCTGCGTGCATCGCCGCGGGGCCCGCGAAACTGGAGAAGACGGCGCTTGAAGAGGGAAAGAAGCGCAACCTCTACCCCGTGATTCAGGCGCCCCACGAAATCGCCTTCACCGAGCGCGTGGACCTGGTGAAACGCGCCGACGCGGCCGCCCGGGCCTATGATGCGCGCATTTTCCAGGTGCAAGCCGTCTACGCCGACAGCCTGCGCCATGTCATGATCGCCACGAGCGACGGTGTGCTGAGCTTCGACCGCCAGCCGCTGGCGCGGTTGAACGTCGCCGCGCTCGCCAGGCAGAACGGAGGCGCGCCGCAGCGCGGATACTCCGGAGGCGGCGGGCGCGTTGAACTGTCCTTCTTTCTGGAAGAAAAAACGCCGGAGCACTTCGCGCGCGAGGCCGCACGCCAGGCCATCGTGCAGTTGGATGCCGTGGAAACCCCGGCCGGCGAAACCACGGTGGTGCTGGGTCCGGGTTGGCCCGGCATTCTGCTTCACGAAGCGGTGGGACACGGTCTCGAAGCCGACTTCAACCGCAAAAAAGTCTCGGCGTTCAGCGGCCGCATCGGACAACAGGTGGCCAGCCCGCTGTGCACTGTGATCGACGATGGCACTATCCAAAATCGCCGCGGCTCGCTCAACGTCGACGATGAAGGGAATCCGACGCAGCGCAATGTGCTGATCGAGAACGGCATCCTGCGCGGGTATCTGCAGGACCAACTCTCCAGCCGCATCCTGGGCGACGCGCCCACCGGCAATGGCCGCCGCGAAAGTTACGAGCACATCCCCATGCCGCGCATGACCAACACCTTCATGCTGGCCGGAGAAAGCGATCCCGAAGAGATTATCCGCTCGGTTGCGAAAGGGCTTTATTGCGTGAGTTTCGGCGGCGGGCAGGTGGACATTACCAGCGGCAACTTCGTTTTCTCCGCCTCCGAGAGTTACCTGATCGAGAATGGGAAGCTCACCCGGCCGGTTCGCAACGCGACGCTGATCGGCAACGGACCCGAGGCGCTCCGCTACGTGAGCATGGTGGGCAACGATCTCCAGCTCGATGAGGGTATCGGTATCTGCGGCAAGGAAGGCCAGAGTGTTCCAGTAGGCGTCGGCATCCCCACGATCAAGGTAGATCGCATGACCGTGGGAGGCACGGCTTGACCCAGAACCATCTCCCGGAACTCGCGGCTGAGACCGTCAGGCGGGCGATCGAGCGCGGCGCGGCTGATGCCGAGTGCACCATTTCCGAAGGCAGCGAGTTCTCTGTCAACGTGCGCATGCGCGAGGTCGAGAGCCTCAAACAGGCCGGCTCGCGCGGCGCGGGACTGCGGATCCTGAAGGGCAAGCACACCGGCTCGGCTCACACATCGGACCTGTCGCCGGATGGCATTCGCCAGATGGTCGATGCCGCCATCGAACTGGCATCCATCACCGGCGAAGATCCCCACGCAGGCTTGCCCGACGACGCGGAATTTGGCAAAATCCCCGGCGACTTGCAGCTATACTGCGCGGACGTCGAGCGGCTGGAAACACCCTTTAAGATCGGCTTGGCGCGTGCCGCTGAAGAGTCGGCCCTTGCCGCTGACCCGCGCATCACCAATTCCGAGGGCGGCTCGTTCGATTCGCACCTGGGCCGGCGCGTGTTCGCCAACTCGCGCGGATTCGCCGGTGAATACCGCACCAGTTACTGCTCGCTCGCCGCGGCTCCCGTGGCGCGGGAGGGCGAATCCATGGAGCGCGATTACTGGGTTTCGTTCTCGCGCGGCTTCGTTGGCCTCGAGACTCCGGAGCAGATCGGCCGCATCGCCGCCGAGCGAACCCTGCGGCGCCTGGGCGCGCGCAAGGTCGAGACGCAGCGCGTGCCGGTGATCTTCGAGCCGCGCACCGCGCGCACCCTGCTCGGCAACATCTTTGAAGCGGTCCATGGGGATTCCATTTACCGCCACGCTTCGTTCCTCGCCGATAAGTTGGGCCAGAAAGTGGCGACGGAGAATCTGACCGTCATCGACGACGGTACCATTCCGGGCCTGTTTGGCAGTTCGCCATTCGACGACGAAGGCGTGCCCACGCGGCGCACGCCCGTAATCGAGCGTGGCGTCCTCAAGAGCTATCTGCTCAACACCTACACCGCCCGCAAGCTGGGGATGAAGACCACGGGCAATGCTTCGCGCGGGCTTTCGGGAAACGCGGGGATCGGGCACGGCAATCTGTTTATCGAGCCCGGCGCGCGCCCGCCGGCTGAAATCATCGCATCCATCTCCAACGGGCTTTACGTAACCGAGCTGATCGGCTCGGGAGTCAACATCGTGACCGGTGATTATTCACGCGGCGCGGTTGGCCTTTGGATCCGCAACGGGGAACTGGCGTTTCCGGTATCGGAAATCACCATCGCCGCAAATTTGATTAATATGTTGATGGAGATGGAAGCGATCGGGTCGGATCTCGAGTTTCGCGGCTCCACCGCCGCCCCCACGCTTCTCATCCGGGAGATGACCGTTGGCGGCCGTTAAGCCGAACACCAAAACCGAAGAGGCTAAGCTCGCGATCCCCATTCCGCTGGTGGTAGGTGCGGTCATTGTGTTCCTTGGCCTGGGAGCCTGGGGATTCCTTGGCTACTGGGAGCGCACGCACCCGCCGGCGCCCGCCGTCCTCACACCGGAAGCCAAGCAATACGTCCGTAACCTGCAGTTGAGCGACGTGGAAATCAAGGCCACCGAAAGCTACATGAAGCAAAAGGTGGTCGAGATCACCGGAAAAATTACGAACAACGGCCCCCGCCCCATCAACGTAGTCGAAATCAACTGCGTGTTCCACGATGCTTATGGCCAGGTGGTGCTGCGCGAGCGCGTGGCCATCGTCGGCCGGCGCACGGGCACGCTCGCGCCCGGCGACAAAAAGACCTTCCGCCTGGCCTTCGACACCATCCCGGAAAGCTGGAACCAGGGCATGCCGGATCTGGTGATTGCGCAGATCGTATTTGTCTAGCACATCCGTGAAATTTGGAGCCGCGTGATATCCTCGCGGTAGAAGCTAGTTTTTCCCTCCTGCAACCACTTCCGCAGCAGAAAGGATCCCTTATGAGTCCCTTCGACCCGAAGCCCGGGCCGCAACCGCAGCCTGTAGTTGTCCAGCCTTCGCCCGCGCCACCGTTTCGCCCGACATTCCGTCAAGACGTCACCGGCACCAGCGCCTATGGCGGCTCCTGGCAGTTAAATCCGTACTACTTTGCGACTCCCCCGACAGCCGATTCCATGACCCAGCGATTTCACGCGGTCGGCTGGATCGAAGTGCCCGTATTTCCCGCCGGAGGTCCCTTCAGCGTGAATGCGGGGGAAATCCACCTGGTGTTCGCCGGCGGTGTCACGTACAACTGCGGCCTGCTGGCTCAATACTTCGTGCAGTACCCGGAAGATCAGCTACCGGGCCTGGCCGAGAGCAAAGTCAACGAGGCGATCACCAATCTGCAGCAGCGCGCGGCGCATTAACGGGAATCATTTTCCGATACAGAAGGTCGAGAAGATGCGATTCAGGATATCGTCGGCGGTTGTCGCGCCGGTGATGGCATCGATGGGGCGCAGCGCGGCGTACAGATCGAGCAGCAGCATCTCATGGGGAATGCTTTCCGCCACGGCCGCGCGAGCTTTGGTGAGATAGCTGAGCGACTCGCGCAGGAGCTGCTCGTGCCGCAGGCTGGTGATGAAGCCGTTCTCCTGTTCGCCCGTCGCTCCCGGCGCAACGGCATCGAAAATCGCCTCGCGTAGACTCTCGACGCCAGCCCCGGTCAGCGCGGAGACAGCCACGGCATCATCCAGTACCGCTTGCCCCGGCAGGTCCGCCTTGTTGCCCACGACGAGTGCGCGGCCCTGCGATTTCGCCCGCCGGATCAGCTCGCGATCCGGCTCTTCCACCCGCACGGACAAATCCACCACTACCAGCGTCAGGTCGGCATCCGCCATTGCCTGAAAACTGCGCTCGATGCCGAGCGTCTCCACCAATCCTTCGCCTTCGCGAATTCCCGCGGTGTCCACCAGCTTCACGGGAATTCCGCGGATGGCCGCGACTTCCGAGACCAGGTCGCGTGTGGTGCCGGGAATGTCGGTCACGATGGCCCGATCCTGCTCGAGCAGGCGGTTGAAGAGGCTGCTCTTTCCGACGTTTGGACGGCCGACGATGGCCAGCGTCAGACCGAAGCGCACGATATTGCCGTAGGCGAAGCTCGCGGCCAGGCGATCGAGCCCGCGCTCGATGGGGTCGAGCCTCCGCTGGATTTCCCCCGCGGGCGCCACGCTCACATCGTCTTCCGCGAAATCGATTCCAGCTTCGAGCAATGAGATCAACTCCAGCAGTTGCTCTTTGAGCGGCGCGATACGACGGGACACCGACCCTTCTACCTGCTGCGCGGCGATACGCGCCTGGTAGAGCGTGGTGGCTTCAATCAGATCGCGAACCGCTTCGGCCTGAGGCAGATCGATGCGGCCGTTGAGATACGCGCGCAGGGTGAATTCGCCGGGCTCGGCCAGGCGCGCGCCTTCCGCCACGGCACGCTCCACGCAGTAACGCAAGATCACCGGCGAGCCGTGACACGAGATCTCGATGACATCCTCAGCGGTATAGGAGCGCGGGCGCTTAAAGAGGGTGACGACGACTTGATCGATCGTGCCTTGCGCGCCGGGTAACTCGGCCAGAACCGCTCTCCACGACTGCCAGGCGTGTTCTCGCGGGAAGCGGAGGATTCTTCGGGCGATCGCCGTGGCGTCCGCCCCGGATAGGCGCACGACACCCAGGCCGCCTCGGCCCGGAGGCGTGGAGACGGCGACGATGGTGTCGTGAAGATTCAAGCCACTGCGAGGTACAAATCAGGAACGTCCGCGGCCTTGCGCCCGCGGACGTCCACCGCCGCGTCCCTGGGGCCGGCCGGCGTGCTGATAGGGAGGCGGGGATGCTTCCGGCAAGCTGGCCATCCCGGCGGGATAAATCACCACCTGACGAAATCCACCATGCCCGGTACTCTCACTGCGCACTTCGCTCTCGTTGCGCAGCGCGAGATGAATGACGCGCCGCTCCCGGCTATTCATGGGATTGAACTTGAACGGAACGCCCGTGCCTTTTACTTTTTCGGCGGCGGCAACCGCGCTGAGGCGCAATTCCTCGATGCGAAGGGCGCGATAATCCTGGGCGTCGAAAGAGATCCGGGAGTGGTCCTCGGAAGGCATGCGCAACGCTTCCATGGTGATGTATTCGAGCGCCAGGAGCAGTTCGGCCTTGTTGGCCAGCAACAGATCCACGTCGTTGCCCGCAAAGCGGATCACGACTTCCGGATTCTCGAAGTCCGGGTTCACGGATTCGCCTTCGGCAATCTCGTAGTCCAGTCTGAATCCGGCCCGCTGCAACAGGGGCCGGAGAAACTGATCGATGCGGGGACTCATCGAGGGGACGGAATACTTTTTGTCGCTCACCGCTTGTTCCTGCCGTTCTGTTTCTTTCCCGCCGGCGGCGGTTGCGGCAGGTCCGCGATGGTCACGGTCTTGTTGAAGAACACCTGCTGCGCGATACCCACCAAATTTGACGTGAAATAGTATAACACCAGGCCGCTGGGCAACCCGTAGAAGATAAAGCCCATGACAAGCGGCATCATCAGCATCATGCGCTGCTGGTTGGGATCCACCGAGGTCGTCGGCGTCATTTTCTGCATCAAGAACTGTGTCGCGATCATGGCGATGGGAAGAATGCGGATCGCAATGTGTTCGGGGGCCGAGAGATCGGATACCCACAACCAGTTGGCGTGCCGCAACTCGATGGAGACAACCAGCACGCGGTAAAACGCGATGAAGAACGGAATCTGGATGACCATGGGGAGGCAGCCGCCCATGGGATTGGCGCCGTGCTTCTTATACAGCGCCATGGTCTCTTCGTTCTGCTGCTGCTTGCGCGGGTCGCGCATGCTGATGCCCTTGTACTTTTCGTTGATGGCGTCGATCTGCGGCTTCAGGGCCTGCATCTTCTTCATCGACTTCAGGTTGGAGAGCTTCAGGGGAAACAGCAGGAAGTTGATGATGACGGTCACGGTGATGATGGCCCAGCCGTAGTTGTGCACCCACTTGTCATTGGTGTAGTGCAGCGCCAGAAACAGCGGTTTGGCCAGGAACGAGAACCAGCCAAAGTCGATGATACTGCCGAGCTTGGGGTTCACCTTGGTGAGTACGTCAAGATCCTTTGGGCCGACGAATGCGGCGAAAACATTGTGGCCCGAGCCGCCAATGCCGGCGCCCACGCGCGGCTGTTCCTTGGGGTCGGCGGCCGTCGCGACGCTATCGCTGAACGTGAGCACCTTCAGCGAGCCGCCGGCGGCGGGAAGAAACGCGGCGGTGAAGTACGTGTCCTCGACGCCGGCAAATGAGAAGTTCCCTTCGGATGTGACGGTTCCGTTCTTCGCTGCCTTGACATCCTTCGTCACCAGTTTCTGCGCGGTCAAGTCGAAGCAGATGGTGTGCTGGGCCGACGGATTGACGACCGACGGATCGCCGAATCCGCCTCTCCAGCCAATCAGGTGCGCTACCGGTGCACCCTTCTCAGAGACTTCGGTGGAGACTTGCGCCACATACTGGCTCTTCTGAAAACGAAAGGTCTTCCGCGCGACGACGGCGCCGTCGGAAAACTCATAGGCGATGCCCAGGCCGTCATCGGAGGGTTGGGCCGCGTAGAGCACACTGTTCAGATCCACCGCGGGTTTGCGCTGATCGAACAGCAATTCGAAGGGAGGTCCAACCTTGGATTCAGCGGCGGTGTTGACCAGTTCCAACTGCTTGCCGTTTTCATCGGTGTACTTCTTCAGAATCCACTGCTTCACCACCGCCCCGCGGTTTGAGAACACCACTTTGTAGAGATCGGTGTCTACGACGAAGCTTTCTTCCTTCTGAGCCGCCACCTGCTCCGCGGTTGCCGCCGGCTGTTCGTTTGTCTCAGCCGGTGCAGGAACCGGAGCCGCTTCCGGCGGGGGCACGGCTGCGGCGGTTTTCTGTTGTGGCGCGGACGTCTTCGCCGGGGGCGGCGGCGCGAACATCTTGAAAAAATAGGGCGACGCGAACAGAACCACGCCCATGAGCGCAAACGCGATCAATAACCGCAATTCCGTCGACAGTTCTTTCTGCGGACCGGGGTTGTTGGGCGTGTCGCTCATGGCACCAGATCCACGCCACCGGAATGAAACGGATGGCAGCGGCCCAAGCGCTTGATGCCCATCCAGGCTCCGCGGGTGACCCCGTACTTCTCCACGGCTGCGCGCATGTACTCGGAGCAGGTGGGAGAGTACCGGCAGGCCGCGGGAAGCAGCGGCGACAAAAATCGCTTATAGAAACGCAGCAAGGCAATCACAGACTGTTGCAGCGGAGAAAAAGCTTCTCGATTTCGCGAGTCAGCTCGCTGAAAGGCGAGTCCATCGCTGCCCGGCGCGGATTGAAGACAATTTCCCACTGCGGATTCAATCGATCGAGCCGCAGGCGCACGGCCTCGCGGACACGTCTCTTAATACGGTTGCGCACGACCGCGCCGCCGAGCGCCCGCGGAGCCGTGAACCCGATCTTGGGTCCGTCATCCAGGCTGACGTCGGGCCGTCGCGCATAGAAAGCGGCGAAATACGGGCCCGAATAGCGGGCTCCGTGGTCGTACACTCGCCGGAAGTCTTTGGAGCGTAAGATCCGAACACTTTTCGGAAAACCTGCGATTCGATTACCTTTCGGAACTGACGGTGAGCTTTTTGCGTCCCCGGGCGCGCCGGCGAGACAAAACCGCCCGCCCATCAGCAGTTTTCATGCGTGTGCGGAAGCCGTGCGTCTTGGCACGCCGCCGGCGATTGGGTTGAAACGTTCTTTTCGGCATTTTGCTCTAACTTTTTAGTATAGAGCAGGGTGGGGAGGGGAGCAACGATTCAGCGAGCCGGTGAAGCAATCAGGAGTTTCGCCTGCTGACAAACTGGCGTGCCATACCTTGACACCTGTGTCAATTTGTCCGCGGACACGTCTCAGCGTCCAACTGTTGGGGGCGAAGACAGCATGGACAAGAACAAGCAAAGAATGACCATTCCCCCGAGAATCGTAGCGACCCACATGACCGAAACCAGCCTCCTCCCCTGAACAATGCAATTCACCTGCCGAAGCGAGCGCTAACCTCTATCTCCCTTTGGTATGGTACGTTTGCGCTATGCGAGTGGATTTCGCTTTCGGCAAAACCGGCCTGATCGTCGATCTGCCGTCCGGATTTCGGTATCGGGTGCTCCAACCTCGGTCAGCCCAGCCGCTGGCAGAGCCCGTTGCGGCGGTGGAAGCGGCGCTGGATGCGCCGACCGGCGCGGCGCCTCTCCCTCAACTGGCGCGCGGCAGACAGAGCGCGGCCATTTCCATTTGTGACATCACGCGGCCGGCGCCAAACCGCCTGGTGTTGCCACCCGTTTTGCGCCGCCTCGAGCAGGCGGGCATCCCGCGCGAGCGCATCACCATCCTGATCGCCACGGGTCTGCACCGGCCGGCAACTGCCGCGGAGATCCGGGAGATCTGCGGGGATGCCATCGCCGGGAGTTACCGCGTGGTGAATCACGACGCCCGCACGCTCGCGGAGCACCGACACCTCGGCGCCACGCAGTCGGGAACCTCCGTGTACATTGACGAACGATTCGTATCCGCCGATCTACACATCACTCTCGGGTTCATTGAGCCGCACCTGATGCTGGGGTATTCCGGCGGGCGCAAGCTGATCGCGCCCGGCCTCGCCGCGCAGGAAACCATCAAGGTCCTGCACAGTCCCAAATTCATGCGCGATGCGCGCGCCGCGGAAGGCTCGATCGAGGACAACCCGCTGCACCGTGAGCTTCTGGAGATCGCCCGCATGGCCCGTCACGATTTCATGGTGGATGTGGCGCTGGGACGGGGTATGCCGGGGGACCGGCCCATTTGCGGCGTGTTCGCGGGCGAGCCGGTTTCGGCGCACCGGCGCGGAGTGGAGTTCGTTTCCCAGGTGATGCTGGAGACGATCGAGAAGCCGGTGGACGCGGTGATCACCACATGCGCCGGTCATCCTCTCGACCTGACGTTTTACCAGGCCATCAAAGGGATCACGGCCGCGGCGCACATCGTGAAGCCGGGCGGAAAGATCCTGCTCCTGGCGGCGTGCGAGGAAGGCACGGGCGCCGCCGAGTTCAGCCACATGTTGAAGGAAAGCCCGTCCGGCGAGGAGTTCCTGACCAGGATTGCCAACGCGCCCGTCACCATTGATCAGTGGCAGCTGGAGAAGCTGGCGCTGGTGGCCAGGAATGCGGACGTTCTGTACTATGTGCCAGGCCTGCCGCGCGAGTATCACGCAGCTTTGTGGGGCCGCGCGTTCGCGACCGCGGCGGGAGCTGTCGAAGCGATGACGGCGCCGCTCAATCCGGGCGCTGAGATCGCTGTCATTCCCGAAGGGCCGTACGTACTGGCAAAAGTGGAACAAGGCTGCCAGGAGGTGGGCGTTTCATGATGACTCGACGAAGGTTGCTGGCGACTCTTCCAGCCGCAGCGCTGTTGCGCGGGCAGCAGAATTCCGGCACCAGCGACGTCACGCGCGTTCGCATCGATGCCGGCGAAATCACCGCGCGTGTGAACCCGATGATCTTCGGCCAGTTCATCGAGCACCTGGGGCGGTGCATCTACGGCGGCATCTACGAGGAAGGCTCGCCGCTTTCCGACGAGCGCGGGTTTCGCAAAGACGTGCTGGCCGCCGTCAAGCGGCTGAATCCCCCGATGCTGCGCTGGCCAGGCGGAAACTTCGTTTCGTCGTATCACTGGGAAGACGGAGTCGGACCGAAAGACCAGCGGCCGCGGCGTTTTGATACGGCGTGGTTTGCCGTGGAACCGAACCGTTTCGGAACCAACGAGTGCATCGAGTACTGCCGCGCCATCGGAGCGGAACCGTACTTCTGCATCAACCTGGGCACCGGGACCATCGAAGAAGCCGCCAACTGGGTGGAATACTGCAACGGCACAAGCGACACCCACTACGCCAATTTGCGGCAGAAGCACGGATATGCCGAGCCGCACAACGTGAAGTATTGGGGGCTCGGCAACGAGATCTACGGGACCTGGCAGGCGGGGCACAAGAGCGCCGAAGATTACGCGAAGGTGGCGCTCGAAGCCGCCAAGATGATGAAGTGGATCGACCCGTCCATCCGCCTGGTGGCGTGCGGCGCGGGCGACCCGCAGTGGGATTTGACGGTGCTCGAATCGCTCGGCGCCATTGTCGATTACATCTCGGTCCACTTCTACACCGGCAGCGACGATTATTACGAGACGCTGGCCTCTGTAAAGCGCGCCGAACACCAGTTACAGCTCGCCGACAGCGCGATCGAGATTGCCATGTCGCGAATTCGCGGCCATGAGCCGAGAAGCGTCGACTTTCCGCTGCGCGAGAAGCGCGTGGAGCTGGCTTTCGACGAGTGGAACATCTGGTACCGCCGTCGCGACGGCCGCAACCGCGCCGTCAAGGACAAATTGGAAGAGCCCTACAACCTGCGCGACGCCTTGTGGACGACCTCAATGTTGCATTTGTTCCAGCGCTGGGGCGACAAGGTCACCATGGCGAACCTGGCGCAGATGGTGAACGTCATCGCGCCCATTCACACCAACCCGCAAGGCATGTATCTCGAACCAAACTTTTTCCCGCTGGAACTGTATCGTGCGCACTCGGGCGACCGCGTGATTCACTCCTGGACGGACGGCCCGGGTTACGACTCTCCGACCGCCGGCCGCACGCAGTATCTAGATGTCTGCGCCACCTTGGCGTCCGAACGCCTCGCAATCGGAGTGGTCAACCGCCACAAGGATCGACCTCTGGGGGCGCAGTTCGAAATCTCCGGCTTCAAGCCAGGACGCGCCGGAAAGGTTTTCACGATCAACGGACCGTCACCCGATGCCGCGAATTCCTTCGAGCAACCAAACCTGGTAGCCACAGCCACGCGCGATTACAGCGACTTCAGCTCGCAGTTCACCTTCGAGTTTCCGGCGCACTCGGTGACGATGTTGGAATTGGGGACGTAAACGCCAACACTCTTGATACGACCGACACCCACATTGGGCATAATGAGCAAATAGGGAATCTACAGACGTGATTCATTTGCCAGCAGAAACACGGCGTTTTCGCAGAGCCAGCCGCGGGCGAACCGGCGTGCTATTCCCGGAACTTGCGGACACCACGGCCCACGTTCACTGTTTTCAGGCCGAGGAGAAGGAGCGAATTTCCTCGTTCCTGGCACACGACGATCGTAACTCTGCTTTGATCTGTGGCGACACAGAAAGAGTCCTCTCCTGCTTGCCGGAGTGTCTCTTTCAGACGTGTGTTACTTCCCCGCCTTACTGGTCGCTTCGTGACTACAGTATTCCTGGGCAAATAGGGCTGGAGGATTCGGTCGCCGACTACATCGATCACCTAGTCCGGGTTTTCGCTGAAGTCCGCCGGGTCATGCGTAACGACGGTACACTTTGGCTCAATATCGGTGACTCGTATACCTCAGGCGGGCGCACTTGGCGCGCCACCGACAAAAAAAATCCAATTCGAGCGATGAACGTGCGCCCCCCGACCCCCGATGGACTGAAGTCTAAGGATCTGATTGGCGTGCCATGGCTGCTGGCTTTCGCTCTGCAAAGAGAGGGCTGGTATCTTCGTGCTGACATCATTTGGAACAAGCCCAACTGTCAACCCGAAAGCGTGAAAGATCGCCCCACCAGGTGCCATGAGTACCTCTTCCTTTTCAGCAAGAGCGAACATTATCACTACGACTCCGGCGCCGTTCGCGGTCCAAACGGTCGCAATCTTCGAACAGTATGGGATGTCCACACGAAGCCCTATCAGGGTGCTCACTTTGCCACGTTCCCGCCCGAGCTAATTGAGCCCTGCATTTCTCTCAGCTCTCAGCCTCAGGATCTCGTCTTGGATCCATTTATCGGTTCCGGCACAACTGGAATCGTAGCCCTGAAACTCAAGCGTCGCTTTGTCGGCATCGAATTGAATCCCGCCTATTTGCAGATCGCGGAGGACAGGCTTAATGGAGAGCTCATTCGGTGAGTGCTAAACCCCTGAGCGCCTCTCGTCAGGTTGCCTTTCATCACCTTCTCGTCGCTGCTCGCAAAAGCTATTTGATGGATGCACTGAGCGAGGTCCTGGGCCAACTCGATCCGAAACTGCTCAAAAAGCAAATTGCCGACTTTGTTCCCGTTGACTGCCAGAAGATGCTTGCTGCGTCTGGGATTCGAGACGAGCACGTTTTTCCCGTCCCCGCCCTTTTAGAACAAAAGCCCAAGCTGGTCGGCTA
Source organism: Terriglobia bacterium (assembly GCA_020073305.1). Lineage (GTDB taxonomy): Bacteria > Acidobacteriota > Terriglobia > Bryobacterales > Bryobacteraceae > QHXW01. The sequence goes on along the minus strand of JAIQFK010000007.1, from coordinate 143,590 downwards.
CTACCGTTTGTTGCTGGGCGTTTCACAGAAGCGCTTTTATCGCGCCGGTACCGGCATGGGTCCGTTCAAGGGTATGGAAGAACGTGGCCACTTCGACGCCAAGCGGCGCCCGCCTCTAGAGAAGTTCTGCGCTGCGATGGCCGAACACCTAGCCGAGCTGGTTCGCCAGATCTCTCCCAAGATCACGGCGCGTGATGTGACCGAGCTCCCGCTCCTTACTCTAGGTGCGCAACTTTACGGCAGCAACAATAATTCCATCGGCAGGCAGGCAACCATTGACGTGTTTCTTTCTGTTGCGGAGATCGTAAAGCGTTTCATAACCGCCCAAGACTCCAAGAAAATTACGATCGTCAACGCCTCAAAACGCAAGGTCGTCATTGCTCTCAGCAGCGATCCGGACATCCGCATCCAAGAGGACTTTGGCGGCAAGTTCAGAAATAAGGTGGCCATAGAAATCAAAGGCGGCACCGATATCAGTAACGCCCACAATCGCGCCGGCGAAGCGGAGAAGTCGCACCAGAAAGCCAAGAGGGAAGGATTTCGGGACTACTGGACAATCATCTCCAAAACCGGCGTCAACGTAGACAAGCTGAAACAGGAATCTCCCACAACCAACTCATGGTTTGACGTTGCTCAAGTCCTCGGCCGCGAGGGTGATGATTGGACTGAATTCCGAAGCCGCTTCGCGGATTCAACCGGCATCCCATTGAAGTAGAGTGGCAAGTAGCGTCTTCACCGGACGGCTTGACCAACCCATGCTCGTGCCGCGAACGGTACGGCGTTTGCACCGTAGATTCAGCCGCTTACTTCCCCGCCGCGAATCTCTTCGCGATTTCTTCCCAGTTCGCCACGTTCCACCACGCGCCGATGTAGTCGGGGCGTCGGTTCTGATACTTCAGGTAGTAGGCGTGTTCCCACACGTCGAGACCCATCACGGGGAATTTACCCTCCATAACCGGGCTGTCCTGGTTAGCCGTGGAGAGTACGTCCAGTTTTCCCGAGCCGTCTTTCACCAGCCACGCCCAGCCGGATCCGAAACGCGTGGTAGCGGCGGCGTTGAATTTTTCCTTGAACGGATCGAATCCGCCGAACGCGCTCTTGATGGCATCCGCCAGCGCGCCGGAGGGCTGACCGCCGCCTTTCGGACTCATGATGGTCCAAAACATCGAATGGTTGATGTGGCCGCCGCCATTGTTGCGCACGGCCGTTTTGATATTGTCCGGCACAGTGGCGCAGTTGTTGGCGAGCAACTCCTCCACCGTCTTGCTGGCCAGGTTCGGCGCTGACTCCAGCGCTTTGTTGAGATTCGTCACGTAGGCGTTGTGGTGTTTGCCATGATGGATCTCCATCGTCATTTTGTCGATATGAGGCTCCAGAGCGTCGGTAGCGTACGGCAGGGGTGGGAGTGAGAATGGCATATAGCCTCCTTTAATTAGGTTCAGATTCGCGGCGCTACCCGTTTGCGCCGCCGGCACGTTCGAACGCGTCGGCCAGGCGGAACATCCGGGTCTCGTCAAAATGCCTGGTCAGGATTTGCATCCCGACCGGAAGTCCTTCGGCGGTAGTTCCACAAGGCACACTCATGCACGGAATTCCCGCCAGGTCTCCGGTGATGGTGTAGATGTCGGACAAATACATGGCCATGGGATCATCGATCTTCTCGCCGATCTTGAAAGCCGGAAAGGGCGAAACCGGCGCCACGATGGCGTCCACTTCGGAAAATGCCTTCGTGAAATCCCGAGCGATCAGCGCGCGCACTTTCTGAGCTTTCAAGTAATACGCGTCATAGTAACCTGAGCTGAGCACATACGTACCCAGCATGATGCGGCGTTTGCATTCGGCTCCAAAACCCTCGCCGCGTGTGTTTCGGTACATGTCGCTGAGCGTGCCGGAAAAGCTGGAGCGGAACGTATAGCGTACGCCGTCGTAACGCGCCAGATTCGAGCTGGCCTCAGCCGTGGCAATCACGTAATAGCAGTCAATCGCGTAATCCGTAGCCGGCAGGCTGATATCCCGGACCTCGCATCCCAGCTCTTTCAGCTTTTCGACAGCGCCCGCGATCAGGTTGCCGGTTTCGCTGGTCAAGTCTTTTAGATACTCGCGAGGCAAGCCAAGCTTCAAGCCTTTTACGTCGCCATTGAGATGTGCGAGATAGTCCGGAACGGGGGCTTCGGCGGAAGTGGAGTCGAGCGGGTCGCGGCCGGCGATCACGCGCAGCAAGAGCGCGGCATCGCGCACGCTGCGCCCGAGCGGGCCAATGTGATCGAGCGAACTGGCGAATGCGGTCAGGCCGTATCGTGAAACGCGCCCATAAGTGGGCGTCACACCCACCACGCCGCAGAACGATGCCGGCTGGCGGATCGACCCACCCGTATCGGATCCCAGCGCCACAACCGCAGTGCCCTGCGCCACAGCCGCCGCCGAGCCGCCGCTTGAACCCCCGGGCACACGGTCGAGAGCGTGCGGATTGCGCACCGGCCCAAAGGCGGAATTCTCATTCGACGAGCCCATGGCGAACTCGTCGCAATTGGTCTTGCCCAGAATGACGCCGCCCGCCGCCTCCAGGCGCTGGATCGCCGTGGCGTCATAGGGCGGGATGAAATTGGCCAGCAGTCTCGAGCCGCAGGTGGTGCGCAATCCCTTGGTGACGATCACGTCCTTCACCGCCACGGGTACGCCCGCGAGCGGCCCCGGATCCTCGCCGCGCGCAAGTTTTTCGTCCACGCTCTTCGCGGCTTCGAGCGCGCGATCTTCGGCGAAAGTTAAATACGCGTTGGTCTTGGGATTCTCTTCGCGCGCAAACTTCAGGGCGGCGCTAGTCAACTCGACGCTGCTGAACTGGCGTGTGCGCAAGCCGTCCCGCACTTGATCGATGGTCAACGAAGGAATATCCATCGGATTGTCAGCGCTTGATCACTTCAGGCACTTTGAAATAGCCGGAACCGGAGAGCGGCGCGTTGGCCAGCGCCAGCTTGCTGCCCAGGCCAGGCCGCTCGCGATCGGGCCGCAGCGTCGCGGTCTCCTCGGCCTGATATAGCACCTGCGCCATGGGCTCCACGTTGGAGGTATCGATTTCCTTGAGCCGGTCCACGTGGACCAGAATCTCATCCAGGTCCGCCTGAAATTTCCGCACCTCTTCTTCGGTGAGTTTCAGGTTGGCCAGATCGGAGACGTAGCGGACTTCCTCTTCCGTGATCTTCAAGCCAGCCCCCTCTTGCGGGAAGCCTTATAGAGATTGCGGAGAACCGGGTCGGCGATGCCATCCGCATCATCGGCCTGCGCCATCGAGTGCTTCGCACGCATCGGACCGATCCGCCTTGGCGCCACCCGGAATTCGATATCCTCAACAATCCCGGCGCCGATGCACTCCTCGATCTTTCCGCCGATCTGGCGCCGCAGCACGAACAGTTGCCGCTGCCAGATGGCGTCCTCCACTTCGACCACGAGGTGCGCGCGCACCATCTTCACGGCGCGGGAATGCGCGGCAATCTTTTTGCCCACTGCGTTGGCCCACACGGCGCACACCATAGCTTCCTGAGTGACGGTTCCCTCGGGAAGGTTCAATTTCCCAAGAACCTTGCTGGCACGTTCCATGTTGGCCGGAATGAGACATTCTAACATGGGGCGTGTGCTAGACTGGTCGGCAAATTTCGCCGGAAGAATGCATGCGTGCGCATCCGTAATTTCCTTCACGTTTGTGGGCTGCTGATGGCGCTGGCGCTGGCTGCCAGCGACAGCCCGGATCGCGCGTACCGCGAGGAGATCCGAAAATGGCGCGCAGACTACGAGGCGAGCCTCAAGCAAGATGACGGCTGGCTGACGCTCGCCGGCCTCTGCTGGCTGAAGGACGGCGACAACTGTTTTGGCACGAGTTTGAGAAACGAGATGGTGCTGCCAGAGTCCTCCGCGCCCGAAGATGCCGGCTGTTTTATTTTTCATGATGGCAAGATCCGGTTGCGCGTGAACCCCGGCGTGCCCCTGCTGCTGAACGGCGCGCCGATTTCGGCGGAGGTTTCCTTGAAGCCGGACTCCGCAGGCAAGCCGGATCGCATCACACTCGGGCGCCTGAGCATGATCGCGATTCAGCGCGGCAGCCGCTACGGAATCCGGCTGTGGGATAACGCAAGCGTGGTGCGGCGCGATTTCGAGGGCGCGCGCTGGTTTCCCGTGAAGGAGTCGTATCGAATCACGGCAAAATTCATCTCGTACCCACAACCGAAGATGATACCCATTCTCAACGTGCTGGGCGACACGGAACCAAATCCCAGCCCAGGGTACGCCGAGTTTGCGTTGGACGGAAAAGAACGCCGCCTCGAACCACTGCTCGAAGGCGACCACCTGTTCTTCCTGTTCAAGGACGCAACCAGCGGCAAGCAGACTTATCCCGCGGGTCGATTTCTTTATGCCGGCCTGCCCAAAGACGGGAAGGTGATTCTCGATTTCAACCAAGCGCAGAACCCGCCCTGCGCGTTCACAGCTTATGCCACGTGCCCGCTGCCGCCCCGGCAGAATCACCTGCGAGTGTCAATCATGGCAGGAGAACTGACTCACGAGCATCCGGCCAAGTGATGTTGATCCTGGCGTCCCAGTCTCCACGGCGCAGCGAGATTCTGCGGCAGGCAGGCATTCCGTTCGTTGTGAAACCTGCCCACGTGGATGAGAGTGTCCATGCGGGCGAACCAGTAGCAGACTATATTCGGCGAGTGGCGCAGCAGAAGGCGGCTGCGGTTGAGGCAGGCGTGGGCGATGTCGTTCTGGCCGCCGACACGGTGGTGGTGATTGGCGGAGAAATTCTCGGTAAGCCACGGGATCCCGCAGATGCGGAGCGCATGCTGGAATGCCTCGCGGGCCGCGAGCACGAAGTAGTCACCGGCATCTGTCTCCGGCGCGGCGCGGAACTGCTGTACGACCAGGCCGTCACCCGCGTTTGGTTCAAGCCGCTCACGCGTGAAGAAATCGAACAGTACGTAGCGAGCGGCGAGCCCATGGACAAGGCCGGAGCCTACGCGATCCAGGGCATCGCGTCGAAGTTCATTGAGCGCATCAACGGATCCTACACCAACGTTGTGGGATTGCCGATCGAGCTGGTCACCAAATATCTGCCGGAGTTGGCCGCGCGACCGTAGCGGCGCCCGTGTGACACAATGGCCACGAGAGGCCCGTGGCCACCCAGAACGACTCCACAAAAACGACCGGACTTCTGCGCCAGCTCGGCTTCGTCAGCGCCACTGCTCTGGTGGTCTCGAACATGGTGGGGACTGGCATCTTCGCCACCACCGGCTTCATGGCGGGCGACTTGGGCAGCGCCAAACTGATCCTGCTGGCCTGGTTCGTAGGCGCGGTTTTCGCGCTATGCGGCGCTCTCAGCTACTCCGAGCTGGGCATGAATTTCCCGAGCTCCGGCGGCGAATATGTCTATCTCACCCGCGCGTTCGGACCCACGTGGGGCTTCATGACAGGCTGGGTCTCGTTTTTCGCGGGCTTTTCGGCGCCCATCGCGGCCGCCGCGCTCGCGTTCGCGGATTATGTGGGATATTTCTTTCCCGCGTTCAAACAGGCCAACGCGCAGTTCAGTGTCGGTTCGGGAGTGTTCTCGTTCAGGTTTGGAGGCGCCCAATTCCTGGCGTCCGCCTTGATTGCGGCGTTCACCGTTTTGAACTGTTTTGGCGTGGGCCGCACCGCCAGAGTGCAGAACGTGCTCACCGCAACCAAGTTGATCGTCATCGCCTCCTTCATTGTCTTCGGATTCGCAGCGGGCAACGGAAGTTGGGAACATTTCTCGCAACCCGCGGTGCGTACGTCCACCGAGTCGATTCCGGTGCAGTTCATGATTAGTCTGCTCTGGGTCATGGTGGGATATAGCGGCTGGAACGCAGCGACGTACGTCGCCGAGGAACTGAAGCGGCCGGAGCGCACGCTCCCTCTGGCGCTTGCGACGGGTACGGCGGTTGTGACCGCCCTATATCTTGGACTAAATCTCATCTTCATCTATTCGACGCCGCTCGAACAGATGAAGGGAGTGCTCGCCATCGGGTCATTGGCTGCATCCAACTTGTTTGGCACACAGATCGCAGGAACGTTCGCGGCGCTGATGGCGGTCTCCATCACGTCCACGGTCAATGCCATGGTGACCATCGGCCCGCGCGTTTACTACGCGATGGCGAAGAATCGCGCGTTCTTCAGCGCCGCCGCCGCGGTCCATCCCAAATGGCACACGCCGGTAGCGGCGATTATTGCGCAGGGCGTGTGCTCCGTGCTGATGACCCTGACCCCGTTTCCGCAGCTTGTCATTTACATCGGTTTCAGCCTCACCTTTTTCACGGTGATGTCCGTGGCCAGCCTGTTTGTGTTCCGCCGCAATCCGCACTGGCAGAAGATGCGGCCAGTGAGCTTCGTCTTTCCGCTGATCCCCGGAGCTTACATTCTGGTGGGCGCGGCCATGATTGTCTACGGAGTCATTTGGCAGCCGAAGGCGTCATTGACGGCGCTCGCCACGATTGCCGCGGGAGCGGCCGTTTACCATTTCGGAGTTGCCGGGAAGTCAGGAGTCAGGAGCGAGTTGTAGCAGGTCTTTTCTAAAAACTGCCGCATGCCTGCGCTACGTTGTTAGTTCGCCGCATCTCCCCGGTGCAGCGCGCGAAATTCTTCGTCGATGGGTCTGCGTCCCGCGAATCCTTCTTGCGTGCCGTGCCAGAAGCGGATGCCCTGTTCGCCGAGCTTCCAGCAGAGGTATACTTCTTCGCCGCGAAAAAGAGTAGTGAAGTCCACCAGCCCGATGTCGAGGTCCTTGATAATGCACCCCGACGCCTGAATCCTTTCGATGGCTGCCTTCAAGCCCGCGGCGCTGCTGTCACGCCGCTCTCTGTGACCGTGAACCTCTTCGCGGTTAATCAGCACGCCGCCCAGCATCATGACGCGCTGGCCGATGGACTGGAGTTCGCGCTCCGCGGCTTCAAATTCGGATTTGAGCGAGATGGCTTCCCGTAAGTCTTTTTCGATCTCTGGCAGAAGCTTCTCAGCTTCCTGGAGAGTGAAGCGTCTCGCCATCGCGTCAGGGTCTCAACGCTCTTCCACGAGCTTGGTCTGTCGTATACTCATCTGCGCATCAGTTCGCTTGGCTGCCGGTTCCAGGAAAGTGTACCGCAATGGAAGTATTTCGAATTATACCAATCAGGAAAGTGCGTGGCCGATTGAACTGCTTTGCAGCGCTGTTGCGTGCGGAAGGTCGCGCGTAAACTTCTTACCAGAACGAGCCGGCATGTCTTCGCACGCGCTCCCCATGCGCGAGCAAGCTCTCCCGCGCGCGCTCCTCCGGCGGGCGCCAGTCATCCAGCAGCGCGAGTGTCTGTTCGAGTTCGCTTCGATTCCCGGGCGCAGCCAGGGCTACGGCAACCGCCGGATGCGCGAGGCAGAAGCGGTAGCACTCGGTTGCCACCGGTGGAAGAAAATCCGGTGGGTCGTCCGGCGTGCGCTCAAGCAGCGCTTTCCAGCGCAGGCCCGTGAAGGTCACCACCGGAATGCCCATTTGCTGCGTCACGGGAAAGACGTCGCGTTGGGCCCCTCGATGCGCCGCGTTGTAGCGGATCATGACCAGGTCGAGCTTTCCCGATTGAGTCCACCGGGCTGCGAACGCGCGCTGATGGCTGGTGAGTCCGATCCTCTTCAAGGATCCGCGCCGCTTTTGTTCGTCCAGGTATTCCCACACTCCGCCTGTCGCCGTGATTTCCTCCCACTCGGCTTCGGATTCGACGTAGTAGAGCGTCAGCACGTCGACGTAGCCGGTCTTCAGTTCATCAAGCATGGAAGCAAACTCACGCTCCGCATCCCGCGCCGATCGCGACTGGAACTGCGCCGCCACAACCACCTGCTTCCGAGCACTCCCCATGCGGGCCACGGCGCGGCTCAGGCCGTCCGGATGCCCGCACCAGTTCAAGTAATTGACCCCTCGCTCGATGGCGTGCTCGACGTCCGCAGGTTTCAGATGCGTGTTGCCACGCGATGCCAGCCCCAGTCGGCAAACCTCGGGCAGTCCACAACCCAGCGCAACCGTGCGTTGCATTAGTTCGAGGCGGCCGTCTCGTTCAACCGCTGGCGGTAAGCTTCCCGCGCCGCGGCGTACGCCCGTTCGGCCTCGCCCCGTTCTTCCAGGCGGATGTGCGGGCTCTTTTGCGACCAGCACTGGTCCACCGCCTTCAGGCACCACTCGGCGCTTTTGCGCGACGCGCGGACCGGTTTGTCGTTTACCAGAACGAAGATCGGATTCGTATGTGAGGAAGGCAGAATGCGCAGCGCAATCCAACTGCTGCGGTCGATCTTGTAATTGAACGTCACCGGCCGCTCAACGCCATCCGCTTCGATCTCCTGCCGCGCAACCGGCTCGCCGTTTACCACCAACTCCAACGGGACTCTGCGAGAGTTTCCAATGCGCGCGCGCTCGAGATTCCAATAGGGCTTTTCATCGTAAGAAAGCTTGCGGATGCTATCATCCGCCGTTTCGCCCAGCAATGCCGCCACGTTCGCGGTCACGTGCACCCTCGCCGGCGCGGCCAGGTGCACCTCGCTGGCGCCTGCGCCCATTTCGGTACCGTTGACGCGGAACTCCAGCAGATGGCTCATGCCGTCCGAAACATAATTGCGGCCCTCGCGAATACCATCTGCCCAGTCCCGGTAGTCGTGTTTGTCGCGCTGCCGGACATAACTGCGTCCCAGTCCCACGCGTTCACCATAGATGCACGGGAAATCGGTTTCGCCGCTGATGCGCGTGCGGTAACCGACATTCAGCGTGTGATACCAGATGTTCAACTCGTAGGCGTAGGGCGTGTCCACCGTGGAGATGAAATCCACCAGGTTCTGCGTCACGCCTACGATGAACTCGTTGGCGCCGATCCCGTCGAACGGCGGAATCTCATCGGTGGGCAGCTTTTCCTCCTTCAATGCCAGACCCCAGCCGGAGTGCGCGAAGCCGGCCACCGCGTTCTGCTTCTTGGCCCAGCGAAAAATCGGGATTCCCCAGCTTGGCCAGTCTTCGATGCGTTTGGCGCCCGGGTAATCCTGTTCTGTGAGTCCCAGGAGCACGATGTGGCCCGTGTGGCTCGACGGAAATCCGGAGACCTCGACGTCATAGCGCATCAGGTTTTCTTTCGTCGAAAGCGAATTGTCCTTGCCCTCGAAGAAAGTTTTCTGGAAATACCAGCCCGGACCCCAGCTCAGCACGCTGCCCACCTTGAGGTCCTCACCCAGGATGTAGCGCATCATGTCTGCCGGATACACGCCCTCCGTGGGCTTTTCGTAATGCGCGCAGCCGGCGGCGTGAATGTGATGATCGCCCGAGTACCAGCCCGTTTTCGCCGGATCGATCCAGCGTTCCAGGCGGAACGCGAGTTCCATGGGCTGATCGCCGACGTGAATGCGCTGCATCTTTTTTCGATACTCCGGGCCGCGCGTGTACTCCACCGTATAGTCGCCGGGCGGCAATAGCAGAGAGTCTCCGTTCGCGCGGTAAACCTGAGGCTGAAACGCCAGATCCGGCGCCAGCCGTTTGGCCTGCGACGGGTACACGCGATTCTCGGTGTCGCGCACCAGAAACGACGCCGTGGTCGGGCGGTCATCGGAATCGAAGACGCGCAGCGTGACCTTCGTCGCCGGTCTGGCCGTGAAAAGAAGATCCACCTGGCTGCGGAATCCCAAGTCTTGCGTCCCCTGGCCCACGTTGAACTCCAGGCGCGCCTCGCGCTTGCCGGCATCGCGCGAGTAGAGTTGCAGGATACGGTACTCCACCTCCAGCCCTGAGAGCCGCGGCCGCATGGGCTGCTTGTCGAACATGCGAATGTCGAGCCAGCGGCGCGAGACCTTCCACTCCTCGCTACCCGCCAGCATGCCGGCGTTCGGACTTTCGGCCGCCAGCACCGGCGTGATCCCCGCCTGGTTGATCACCTTCACCAGAAACGTGCGCCATCCCTGCTCGATCAGTTCCGCTTTTGCCGGACCCTCCTGCACCTTCACACGGCTTTCCGGATTGATCTCCACGCCCACAAGGCAGTGCCGGTCCAGGATCTTTTGAATCTCAGCGGCCGCTTGCGCGCGGTCGCCCGGCGCACCCGTGAACTGCTTCAGTTGTGCCGTTTCCTCGGCGGGTAGCGGCTCACCCAGAAACACGAGCGCTTCGAGCAGCCTGGATACCTGCGCGGCCAGCGGCTGATGCTCCACGGTCGTGACTAGCGGCAACTGTTGTGCCGAAGCCACGCATGCGAGAACGAACAAAGCAACGATGCGCATGCAGGAGATTGTAACGCCGTCTTGGGGCCATCGAGATTGCTCGGACGGCTCGTAACGCCGGATACTGCAGATATGATCGCAAGGCTGTTGTTTCTCGCCGTGGTGGCGAGTGGGTGCCTTCCTGGCGAGGACTTGCCGAAAGGGCGCGTGGTGGAGCGCGTCGTCTGTACTGGCAATCCGAAGCAGAGCTATGCGCTTTACCTGCCGCCAGCTTACTCGCCGGAGCACGCATGGCCAATCCTCTACTGCCTGGATCCCCTCGCGCGCGGCCGGGTGCCGGTAGAGCGTTTTCGCGACGCCGCCGCCAAGGCCGGTTTCATGGTTGCCGGTTCAAACAACTCGCGCAACGGCCCAAACGATCTGGCTCGGGAGGCGATTCAATGGCTGCTGTCAGACACTCATGAGCGCTTCACCATTGATGACTCGCGTGTCTACGTCGCGGGCTTCTCCGGAGGCGCGCGGCTGGCGCTCGCATGGGCAGGCAGCGCCCACGTAGCCGGCGTTATCGCCTGCGGCGCGGGTTTCGGCGGCTCTCAGATTCCGAAGCAGGTCCCCGTCCGAATCTACGCCGCGGCCGGCGTGGACGATTTCAATTACGACGAAGTGTACGCCATGAGCCGCGAATTGAGTCGCCGCGACGTTCCCCAGCGCTTTGCGCAGTTCGCGGGCGGGCACGACTGGCTGCCCGAAACACTCACCGGTGAAGCTCTCGACTTTCTGTCCGGGCGCCTGGCAGGGGAGCCGCCGCCTCCGGAATCGTCTGCACAGAAGAAGGCGGCCTCGCTCTACTCCCGGCTGACAGAAGAGGTGGAGCATGGCGACGAGCGCGATCGCCACTCAACCATCGGCCGTTTGCGGCGTGATTCCGAGCGCTCCGAGGATGGTCCGGAGCGCCGCGCCGCGCGCAGAGTGCTGACGGGTGTCTTCATCGGAGCTATAGAGCAGGGGCGTGCACTCCTCAGTGCAAACCGGTACCCGGAAGCCGGGCAGGCTCTGGAATTGGCGGTGCTTGCACGTCCGGAAAATGCCGAGGCATGGTATGCGCTGGCCGAATCGCGGGCGGGTTCTCATGAGAAGCGGCGCGCGCTGGATGCGCTCGAGCGTGCGATCGCGGAGGGATTCAGTGACCGGGATCGGATCGTCCGCGATCCGCTGTTCGAGGGTCTACGGAAAGAACCAAGGTACGCCGCCGCGATATCGGCGCTCCACAGGTAGTCCCTCGCTAACGTTTCGGCCGACGTTCCGTCGAAGCTCCATGCGTTACGCTATACCTTTCCTGCTTGCCTGCGGATCCCATCGCTAGCGGGCAACTTCCATTCCCTACTTCGTCTCCAGCACCACTACCGTATCCGCGTCATCGCGCGCTTCGGGCAGACGCAGCACGATCCCGTCCTGAATCTGTGTGACGGCCACTGGCGCGCCGGACGTCAGCACTTTCGCGCTCTTCACCGGCGGCAGCTTAGAAAGTGCCAGCCGGTCGCCGTCGTAGTCCATCACGTGCAAGTAAATCTTGCCTGGCCGTTGCGTGGTCGCGCCCCAGGATGTGGGACCCAGCGGCCCGCCGTGCGTTCCATAGATCGACTCGCCGTTGCGCTCGATCCACTTCCCTACCCCGCGCAATCGTTCGACGAATTCCGGCTGCATCTTCCCACTGGGCATGGGCCCCACGTTCAGCAGAAAATTGGCGTTGTAGCCCGCGGCGCGCGCCAGATACTGAATCAGCCGGGCGGTACTCTTGAAATGCTTGTCGGCCTTGTTATAGCCCCAGGCATTATTAATGGTGTCGCAGGTTTCGAGCGGCAACTGGCCCACCTCCGACGTCGCGTTGAACTCCGCCGTCTTTTGCCCCGGAAGATCCTTCTCGAACATCTGAAAGTCTTCGCCGGGAAACGGTCGCCGGTGGTGGTTGTTGCCGATCAGGGCCGCCGGCTGCAGGCTGTGAATCAGGCGGTACGTCCGGTCAAGGTGCCAGTCGGCGTCGGGTTTGTCCCACCATCCGTCAAACCAGATTCCCGCAATATCGCCGTATCCGGTGAGCAGTTCGCGAAGTTGGTTGTCCATGAACTCCAGGTAGCGATTGAAATCGCCGCTCTCGGGCCGCCCCGAAGTTTGCCCTGTGCGCCCGCGCGGATAGTAATCCGGACTGTGCCAGTCCAGCTCGGAATGATAGAAGAAGAGCTTGATGCCCTGCCGGTGACATTCGTCCGCCAGCGCCTTCAGCACATCCTTCTTATAGGGCGTGCCATCCACGATGTTCCACTGATTCTGCTTGGTGCCCCACATGGCGAAGCCGTCGTGGTGCTTGCTGGTGATGGTGATGTATTTCATCCCGGCCGCTTTCGCCAGCGCCACCCACTCCGCAGGGTTGTACTCGGTGGGGTTGAATTGCGGAGGAAGCTTCTCGTACTCCGCCACCGTCATCTTGCGATTATTCATGACCCACTCGCCATCGCCGAGCACGCTATAAGCGCCCCAGTGAATGAACATTCCGAAACGGGCATTCTGAAACCACTCGCGTGCCTTCAGGTTGGCCTCTGAAGGCTGATAAGACTGGCCAAACACCGCGCCGGCCAGCAGAATCGCCATGCAGTGCAGTCGCATCTTCACCTCAATAACCGAGCTTCTTGTTTACCACGTTAATGAGCGGCTCGCCGCGCCGGAACCGTTCAAAGTTCTCCAGGAAAACTCGCAGGGTCCGCTCTTTCCAGTTCGCAGTATGGTCGGCGGCGTGCGGCGAAAGCAGCACGTTGTCCAACCGGTAGATTGGATGTCCGGCGGGCAGCGGCTCGACATCGAACACATCCAGCGCCGCACCGCGAATGCGCTTCTGTTCTAGCGCGCGAATCAAAGCCACCTCGTCCACCACCGGCCCGCGACCGATGTTGATCAGCACCGCGGTGGGCTTCATGACTTCAAATTCGCGCTCTCCGATCATCCCTCGCGTTTCGGGAGTCAGTGGCGCAACCACCACCACGTAGTCCGCCAGTCCGAGCATCTCATGCTTCTGGTCTGTGCCGAATACCTGCGCGACATAGCGATCTTCGCGCGACAACTCCGGCCGCCGCCGCAAGGCCAGGACATTCATCCCCAGCGCGCATGCCCGCGATGCCACCGCGCGGCCCACGTCACCGTACCCCACCAGTCCCAGACTCTGGCCGCGAACTTGCACAACGTTAAACGGGCCCCAAGCCCCCGCCATCTGGCTGCGGATCAGCCGCCGGAAGTCCTTGGCGAAGAACAGCACCGCGCCGACCGCGAACTCGCCCAGCGCATCGCTGAACACGCCGCGTGCGTTGGTGACAGGCACGGGACTCTCCACCAGGTCGCGAAACAGCATGCCGTCGAGACCGGCCGAGAGCGAATGCATCCACCGCACGCGAGGGGCCATGCGCCAGACCTGCTCGAGAAGTTGCGCGTCGCCGTCCCAGTTCAAGATGACGTCGGCCCGGGAAGCGGTCCGCTCAAAAGCTTCTGGCGTCATTCCCACAGCGATGGCCGTGGTATCCGGCAACGCGGCCAGCAGCGCCAGTTCTGGCGTGACCGGATTAGCCAAAACCAAAATTGTGCTATCGTCCATGAGTAGAAAACAGTAGCATGTTCGACCTTTCTCTGGAAGTTTTGCGCGTCGTAGAAGACGCCGCTATTGCCTCGGCCCGCACCATGGGCATGGGCGATCCACACACCGCGGATCACGCGGCGGTGGAGAGCATGCGCCGGTGCCTCGACACCATCGCCATCGACGGCACGATCGTCATTGGCGAGGGAGAGCGCGATTCGGCACCGATGCTGTACATCGGCGAGAAGGTGGGCTCGGCCAAGGGTGCGAACACACCGCTCACGGTGGATATCGCCGTCGACCCGCTCGAAGGCACCAACCTGTGCGCCACTGGCGCGGGCGGAGCCATAACTGTGCTCGCGGCATCCGAGCGCGGCGGCTTGTTGCACGCTCCGGATTGCTACATGGAGAAGATCATCGTGGGACCGGCTGCCAAGGGCTCCGTCGACCTGGATGCACCCGTCAAACACAATCTGAAGGCCATCGCCCGGCGCTTGCAACGCGGCGTCGACGACCTGGTGGTGGTTGTGCTCGACCGGCCGCGGCATCAGAAGCTCATGGCGGATATTCGCGAAGCGGGCGCGCGCATCCGGCTGATCGGCGATGGCGATCTCTCAGCCGGCATCGCGGCCGCGGTGGCGGGCACGGGCGTGCACGCGGTGATGGGCTCCGGAGGCGCGCCCGAAGGCGTGCTGACTGCGGCGGCGCTGCGCTGCCTCAATGGCGAGATCCTCGGCCGGCTGGTGGTGAAAGACGAGCGCCAGCGCGAGCGCATGCAGAGCATGGGCATCCAGGACACCGACAAGATCTACACGACTCAGGAACTCGCGCCCGGCCACAACATCGTGTTTGCCGCGGGTGGTGTCACCGACGGTAACCTGCTGCAAGGCGTTCGCTTCTTCGGCGATGGCACGCGCACCCAGTCGATCGTGATGACGCTCTCGCCGGCGCGCGTGCGGTTCGTGGACACCGTGCACCTGGAGAACAAGCCGGACGTCAAGGTGCGGTTCCGGTAGCAACCACGCATGGGCATGTTCTGCAATGACTTATGGGCCGGCGAACTTTTGGCGGACTGTTCTCGTACATGGTGGGAAAGGAACATCCATGAAGACGAATCACTCCGAGCGAGGTGGCGTACTGGCCGGGGTCCTCGCGGCAATCCTGATTCTTGCGGCGCTGGCTGTGGTTGGCGTGTTTATGGCCGGCATGTACCTCGCGGACAACATCCACGTCGAGAAGACCAAGAACGCCAAGGGCGAATCCGTGCAGGTGGAGACGCCTATCGGCTCCATGCGTGTGCAGCAGTACCAGAAGCTCGATCCCAAGCTCATCGGTGTGCCCGTCTATCCCGGCGCGGTGCGCGAGGACCGGAACGGCGCCGCGAGCTTCGACTTCAGCTTCGATTCCGCCCATAAGGAGTTCACCGTCCTGGCGGCCGAATATTCGACGAATGATTCCGTTGACAAGGTGAGAGAGTTCTATCACCGCGAACTGCCCCACTGGATCATCAGCACCAAGCGTCACGGCGGAGTGCAGATGGAATACACCGAAGACGGCTACAAGCGGATTGTTTCCATTCGCGAGCAGGATGGCCAGACACGTATCGGGCTTGCTTCCATAGGAGAACCTGCGGCAAACTGAACGAGTAGGCCCTCGTTCACCTCATGCCTGAATTTTGCACCTGCGGCGCGCAACTGCCGCCCGACGCACGTTTCTGCCACAAGTGTGGAAAGCCGCAGCGCGAAGAGCCTATGGTCGAACGCGAGGAGGTGCTCGCGGTTCCGCTGCCGCCACCAGTGGCAGCCGCAGCGCCCCTACCGCTCAATTTTCAAAATCCGACTGCGCTGCGTGTGGGACTGCTGGCCGCGGGTCTGCTCTGCGTGGTGATGATGATTCCCGGCATCAATTATGCCGCGGTGATTTGGTGGCTGGCAGCGGGCTACTTCTCGGTGTGGATCTATAGGCGCCGCACCGGCCAGCGGCTGAACGTGCGCGGCGGCGCGCGCATGGGATGGATTACGGGCGTGCTCAGTTGCGCCATACTGACGCTGCTGTTCGCGTTTTTCATGCTGGCTATCCGCCAGATGGGCGGACTTGCGGCCCTCAAAGACAGCCTCAAAGATTTCTCGTTTCAACAGGGCAGCGTCGACGAAGCGCTCAGGATACTTCAGGACCCTTCGAAAATGCTCCGGTCATTGATCGCCACCTTCATCTTGCTGACGCTGACCTGCACGGCTGGCGGGGCGCTCGGAGCTAAGATTCTGGGCAAAGACTAAGCTCGATTCCAACGGCCATGATTGGCACCACGGTTTCGCACTACCGCATTCTGGAAAAACTGGGCGGTGGCGGCATGGGCGTTGTCTATAAAGCCGAAGACACCCGGCTGGGACGGTTGGTCGCTCTCAAATTCCTTTCCGAAAGTCTGGCTCACGATCCTCAAGCTCTCGAGCGGCTGAAACGGGAGGCTCGCGCCGCTTCAGCGCTCAGCCATCCTCACATCTGCACCATTCACGACATCGATGAATCGGACGGCCAGCCCTTCATTGCCATGGAGTATCTGGAGGGCCAGACCCTCAAGCACCGGATTGCCGCGAAACCTCTGCGCACGGAAGAACTGCTGGATTTCGCCATCCAGATTGCGGACGCGCTCGATGCCGCGCACCAGAAGAGCATTATTCACCGCGACATCAAACCCGCGAACATCTTCGTGACGACTCGCGGGCAGACAAAGATCCTGGATTTCGGCCTGGCGAAACTGGCCGGAGTCGCGCACCCGAAGGATGCGCAACATGAGCCGACCGGTGAGACGGAGACGGCCGTATTGGAGTTCGATCAGCTCACCAGCCCCGGCACGGCCATGGGCACTGTGGCTTACATGTCGCCCGAACAGGCACGCGGCGAAGAACTCGACGCACGCACGGATATCTTCAGCTTCGGCGGGGTGCTCTACGAGATGGCGACGGGCAAACTGCCGTTCAACGGGAACAGTTCAGCGGCGGTTTTTGCCTCCATTCTGCACGACGTTCCTCCTCCCGTGGCAACCCTGAATCCAGCGCTGCCGCCCAAGCTCGAGGAGATCATCGACAAGGCGCTGGAGAAAGACCGCGACTTGCGCGCACAGAGCGCGGCGGAGTTGCGCAGCGATCTGAAGCGCCTGAAGCGGGATATCGATTCTGCTCGCGGCGTTCACACCAGCGACTCCACGGCGATTGGGGCTTCCGGCTCCAGGACCGCCGCGGCAGTCGTAACGGTTGCGCCGGCGCGCCGGTGGTGGAAGGCCGCGCTCGGCGTCTGCGCGCTGCTCGGCGTGGTTGCCTTAATGTTTTTCACGCGCCCCGCGTTGCCGCCGCCCAAAGTGGTTGGCTCGGTTCAGATCACCAGCGACGGGCAGCAAAAATCCCGAGCCGTCACCGATGGCTCGCGACTCTATTTCGCGACGATGGGCGGGCTGTACCAGGTCTCGGCGGCGGGTGGAGAAGTGGTCGCAATTCCACAGTCCACACCAGACATGATTCCGGCGGATGTCTCACCGGATCACTCGCAACTCCTCGTGATTCGCGGCGGCTTTCTGCTGAGCCCGGGCAGCGTCTGGACGCTTCCGGTGCTGGGAGGGTCCCCGCGCCGCTTGAGCAATGTACTGGCCTACGATGCGGCCTGGTCGCCTGGGGGCGACAAGCTGGTGTATTCCTCCGGCAACGACTTGTACGTCGCAAGCGCCGACGGGGCTGAATCGAAAAAGCTCACGAGTTTGCCTGGTCCTGCGTTCTGGCCGCGCTGGTCGCCCGATGGAACACGGCTACGGTTCACTGTGTCTCCCAAGACAGACCTGAACACTACCAGCCTCTGGGAGGTCCGATCGGACGGAAGCGGCCTGCACCCGATCCTCGCCGGTTGGAGCCACCCACCATCAGAATGTTGCGGCGCCTGGACCGCGGATGGCCGGTATTTCTTGTTTCAGTCTCAGCGGGGCGGCATAGCCAATGTATGGGCCATTCGCGAGAGTGGGAGCTTGTTCAGACGCGCGAATCATGAGCCTGTGCAATTGACCTCGGGACCCACGAACACCGGGGCTCCAGCGCTTGACCCGGGTGGAAAACGAGTCTTTGTTGAGACCATGCAACCGCGCGGACAACTGGTGCGATGGGATGCCACGTCGCGGGCGTTTCATCCTTTCCTTTCGGGCATTCAGGCCTCGGCTGCGGATTTTTCCAGGGACGGAAAATGGGTTACCTACGTAACCTTTCCCGACGGCAACTTGTGGCGCAGCCGCATCGACGGCAGCGAGCGCCTGCAATTGAGCTTTCCTCCTCTGGTTGCTTACATGCCGCGTTGGTCGCCGGACGTCAGCCAGATCGCATTCATGGGGCAGGCGCCTGGAAAACCAATGAAGGTCCACGTGGTACCGGCCGAGGGAGGCGCCATGCAGCAGCCGATCGCCGGCGACTCGGATCAAGCCGACCCCAACTGGTCGCCGGACGGCAATTCTCTGGTTTTCGGCGGCCAGATTCTTCCCGAAAGCGATGCGGCCAGAAACGTCATCCGCATCTTCGATCTGAAGACGCATCAGGTTTCAGTTCTGCCCGGCTCGGAGGGTCTGTGGTCGCCGCGGTGGTCACCCCGCGGACGCCACATCGTCGCGATGTCGAACAACGGCCGCAAGCTGCTTATGTTCGACTTCAGTACGCGAACGTGGTCCCTGCTGGCTGAAGCAGCCATCGGCTACCCGCAATGGTCCCATCATGGGGAGTACGTGTACTTCCTGGGCTATCGCCCTGGTGGGAACGTGATCTACCGCGTACATTCCGGAGATCGCAAGCCTGAGGAACTGATCAATCTGAAGGATTTTCGTCCAGCCCCCTTCACGGTTGGAGGGTGGATGGGGATTGATCCGGATGATGCCCCGCTGCTGGTGCGCGACGCCGGCACCCAAGACGTTTACGCACTCACGCTCGATCTTCCGTAGGCCACCCCATCAGTCCGCCGTGGCGTTGAGCGCCAGCTCTTGAGCGGCGGAGCGGGCCACCTCAGCTACCTCGGTTCCCGAGCGCTCCCCGGCCACGATAATGTCGGGGCGAAGCCGGTGGAACCCGCGCTCGGCCGCGGCCGCCATGGCACACGCAGCCAGCCAGGGGTCGGAGGAGCGGATCAGGTCGCGGATGGCCGATTCAGCGTCGCGAACCTCGAGGCCGAACAGATCGCGCCCGCGCTCGGTCATCCCTTCGGAGCTATCCAGCAACGGCAGCACGACGCGCTTCAGCGCTGGCTCGAGCACGGTATCGAGAAAATCAAGCGCCGCCAGAAACTGTTCGCGCCGGCGCCCGCGCACCGCCAGATACGCGGCGTGCATATCTTCGGGCGGATATTTCAAACCGAGCAGGCGAAAGAGGCGCTCCAGAGTTTGCTCCAGCCGTTCCTGGAGACTGCGCTCGAGCAGTCCCGCCGCGGTTCCAGTGCCTTTGTGATCACGACAGGGTTCGACCGCCGAGTAGAGCTCGAAATAGTGGCGCGCTTCCTTGAGGACATGCTCGCTGACGAACGTTGCTCCATAGTTAAGGTTCGGCGCAGTTTCGTGGAGATGACTCAAGGCGCGCAAGACGGCGATGCGAATGGAAATCTCGGGCTCGTTGAGAGACTGCAGGAGCACATCTACGCTGCGCTGATCTGCGATCAGCTTCAGGACGCGGGGGATCTGGCATCGTGTGGCCAACGGCCATGAGGGATCGGCCAGGCAGTCACCGAGCAACCCGCAGTGGCGCGCTCCGAAGGCGGCCAGCGATTCGACCACGACGCTCCGCAGAGCCGCGTCGTCCAGCAGCTTGATCATGGGCTCCACGGACGGGCGGTGCGCCAACTTGCCCGACGCCCGGCATGCAGCGGCAACGACATCGGTTTCGGAGTCTCGGAGCAGGTGCGCCAATTCGCTCGCGCTTTCCCGGCCGCGCACCGCAATGGCTAAAGCCGCCATTCTCCGGCGTCTCGGATCGGCGTGTCTGCCCGCGGCCACGATCCAATCCTGCGTCAGTACTCGGCCGGCCAGCTCGGGCTTGTCGTTCATCGCTGCGATGGCGGCTTCCACCACGGCCGGGTTGGTATGGTTGAGAAACTCGGCAGTCCGCCCGGCAGGTTCCGGCAACACCGCGACTACATACGTCACCGCCTTCGCTACCACGGTCGAGGTTCCGGCATCGGCGGCGGCATGCGCAATCTCGGGAATTGTGACCGCGAGCAGGCCGGGAAACTCGGCGGTTCGCGCCACATCGTAAACTGTGGCACGCACTTCCGCGAGCGGGCTCGTAGAGAGCCTCGTCAGAACAGGGGCCAGGTCATATCCTGGGGCCTCGGCCAGCATGGAGAGTGCGTAGCAGACCTGGCGCGCGTTGGTGCTTTCGACAGTTTGTTCCAGAAGCTGCAAGGTGGCGGGGTCGCCGACCGTCAGCCGCGCATCCTCGAGCTCGAGCCGGCGCCGCTCGATCCTGCTGCGCATGGTGCGCGTGTATTCCTGCTCCGCGGCCCGTGCGAGCAAGATCCAGGCCGTCGTGCATCCGATGGTGATGAACGCTATGATGCGCGGATCGCGCATTCCGAAGGCGAGAAGCGTGGCGAGCAGAACGCCGGCCATCCCCCGGCCGAACCGGTCGATGAAGATGTCGATGACCGCCTTGGTGCGGTTCTTCAGACTAGTAGGCAGCGGGAGGAACAAGAGCTCCATTCCGGTGCGGTTGAACGTGTATCGATTGACGGCTTCGGAGAAGCGGAGAATCAACGCGGATACGAGGCCTGGCACCGCTATCGCCGCGATGGAAGCGGCGGTGATCGATAGTGGCATGATTCGCAGGGTTCCACCCACGCCGATGCGCCGCACGATCCACGCGGTGAAGAACAACTGAAGAACCAGGGAAATCAGGTTCAGGTAGATAAAGAAACTGGCGAAGAATGCAGTCAGTTCATTGCCGTGGAAGCTGCGCTTGGCGACCGCCTGGAACTGAAAATCCACCAGCTCATCGACAATGAACGTGAGCAAGGTGATGGCAATGATGAGCTGGAGATGCCGGCTGCGCGCGATGGACGCGAAGATGTCGCGAGCCGAGAATTCTTGCTTCTCGGCATCCGCCGCGCGCGCCCCCGTTAACGCTTCGCCGCCCTCCCGCATGGCGCCGAGAAATGCCCCGAACGCCAGAGTGACGATCGCTGCGCAGGCCAGGATGAGGTTGCGCGTTCCCACGATTCTGACGGTGAGGCTGGTGACCGCGCTGCCCACGGTCGCGCCCACCACCGCCCCGAGGCCCAGCAGACCGTAGAGGCGCTTGGCCTGCCGCGAATCGAACAGGTTGGCGGCCACCAGCCATCCCTGCGAGATAAGCACGATGCTGAAGAGGCTCACCCAGATGTTGAACACGTAGAGCATCCACGGAAGTTTCAGCCCGACCAGCCACCACAGCGCCACCAGACACACGATGGCAATGAGCATCGTCCAGGAGACTGCCGTGGTAAGAGACGATTTCAGCGCAATGCGCGTGTAGAGGTAGGCCAGTACGCCGCCGGCTCCGGCGATCAGGATATAGAGGTACGGCAGCTTATCGATGTTGAACGTGTTGAGGAACATCGCCGCCGAAACCGGCTTGAGGATGTAATAGGCCACCATGACGAAGAGCAGGTAGAGCGACATGTACAGGGTGCGCTCGTACTCGCCCTTTCGCACATCGAACAGCTTGCGCCAGACGGTGGACGGTGCCATGAAGGATCGAACTATCTTAATACCGGAGTGCCGGAGGTCGCGACATGGCCAGTACTGTACCGGTCAAAGGGTGACGACGCCCGGATGCCCGGTTTGACCTTCGCGGTCAAAGACTTTTTGGACGTTGGCGATCGAGATGGGGAGGGGCAGAGCGATCCCGCCAACGTGCGAGACGACGCCGCGCAGATGTTCCAGAGACTTGATAGCGCCGATCGTGCCCGCGGCCACACCGAGCAGCGCCACCGGCTTGCCAACCAGCGCCGACGGGAAGCCGAGATTTTCGATCACGAGCTTCATGACGCTGCTGAAGCTGCCGTGATATTCGGGTGTGACCAGGACTACGCCGGTCGCCTGGCTGACCATGCGCTGCAATTCCTTGGTGCCCGGCGAATTCGGATCCGTGCCCGGAAACGGGAGGTGCCATTCTTCCGCATGCACTGCTTTCCACGGAAACCTTGGGATGTTTCCGCAGTTCGTCGACGACGTAAGCCGACGCCATGCTGGTGTAGTTGCCAGGACGCACGCTGCCGTTGGTGACGACCACGCGGAATGGGCGTGAAGAATCTTCCATTTCGCGCTGCTTAAGATGGATGCTTCAGTGTCGCATGGTGTGCTTCCGAGGTGTCCGGTTTCGGAATTGGCTTTGTTTGGCAAATTCATGTAAATGGTTGCAGGCGTTTGGGTTTGAGTGCATTTTCCCGCTCTTATAGTACCCCCCCATGGCAAGCGCCAACGGCTGAAATGAGCAGGAACGGTTTCCGCCTTCGCTCTCAGGCCTATTGACGGCGGCAACCGGGAATCCGCATTTCGTCGGAGAACCCCACGAATCAGCCGCATGATGACCCAAACACAGACGCTCCCCAAGAGCAGCCATGCGAGCCAGGCCAACCACCGGGATGCGAGTTCGGTGTAGTGAGCGATGATCGGAGCAATGGGGAAGGGATCGGCGCAATCGATCAGTTCTTAAAGGCTTATTCGTCGAAGCTGCACGCACCGCCTGTTTAACCCCAGCTTGCCGCTTCCAGAGCCACCAGGCGGCTTGGAGGCAGAGTGCATGAGAGATCATTGATCGCAACCGTGGCAACGCCGGGGGGGGACGGTCGGTTGCCAGACCGTTTATTTTTCGAACTTGATGTCGGCTTCGCCGGCGTACTTGTGGTAGTTGCGGAAGTCGATCACGTTCCGGCTGCAGATGTTGGTGCCGCGTTCGCAGGTCAGCGTCTCGGCGTGCACAGGCAGGAGAAATTCGCGGTCGCCGCCGATGCGGACGAATTCGTAGTCAGTGGCGGATTCCACTTTGTCGAAGGGAAACTCTTCGGGCATGTGATACGCCTGCATTTCGATGCGGAGCACGCGCGAGGTCTCCTTGTCGATCCAGATGGAACCCCGGTAGGCGGGCAGAACGTATTGGGACGGCGCCTCGATGTGCCAGTGAGAATGCTCATGGTCGACATCGAGATCGAACACGTAAGCATCGCGGTTGCCGGCCCTGGCGCGCTTGCGGAACCGGAAGTCCGCATCCGTGGCGGCTGACAGCACATCCACCAGCACGGTTCCGAATTCGCCGGTGGACCAGGAGCCACCCAGCTCCGCCATTTTTTTCTTCGCCGGTTTCCCGTTGACGGCCAGCTTGCGGTAATGCTCTTTGCCGTTCTCGTACACCACCTCAGCCGAAACGATGTCGATGGGCTGCCAGCTCACGACATGCGTCTGGCTGGCAAAGCGCGCCATCTGCTCCTGGCAGACGTAGTTGGGCAGCGATTCGGTGAACATAGCCGCCGCTTCCCGGGCCTTTTCAATCCGGGGATCCGGCGGTCTTTGCGTTTCGGCGATGGCAACGGTCTCCGGTCTGGGAGGCGCATCCAGAGGCCGCGGCTGAATTGCGCCAGACGGCGGCGGAGCGGGCGCTCGCTCGGTGGCGTCGGCAGGCGGGTAGTTGGTTGCCACCTGCTGTGGCGCCTTCTGTCGTGCCTGTCTGTTACGCGTGAGACGGTGCGGGGCGCTGTCGTCGTCATCGGCGGGCGGGTGCGAACTCGTGGCAGCGGGAATGTGATCCAGATCCAGCCCGGCTTCAGGAGGAGCAATCGGCGGAAGCTCCGCCGCCGGTGCGCTGGCCTTGGCCGGAGCCGTTTTGGCCGGAGCGGGAGCGGGCTTCGCCTCGTCGTCCTCGTCTTTGTCAGCGTCAGCCTGGGCCGCCGAATCTTTGCGCCGCTGCACCGGGCGTTCATCACCGCCTGTGGTGGACTTGTTCTGACCCTGCGCGGAAATCATCTCAACCGGCTCCGAAGCCTTGGCGCGCTCCTCTGCGGTCCCTTCCTTTTCGAAGTTGATGTTGACGGCGAACAGGTAGCCATCCTCATCCTGGCGGTATTCGACCTGGATGTGGTCACCGGGCTTGAGGTCGCCGGGCTTCATCTCCGCGCCGTCTTTGCTGAACTTGGTTGTGCTGGTGCGCTTCAGATTGACAATGCGCGTATCCTCGGGCTCGACGAGCACCGACTGGTCGTCGAGCTTGCGGAGCATACCGTTCATGCTGGCGAGCGGCGCCTGGTCTTCTTCCTTTTTGCTCGTCTTTTTCTTACCGCGGCGGGGCATGGGGATTCCGCCCACGCCTCCGGGCGGGTACCCTCCGGGTGGATAGCCGCCGGGCGGATAACCTCCAGGCGGGTAGCCGCCGGGGTACTGTGCCCCGAGCGGAAACTCCGCTGCGAGGAATAGAACAAAGGCACCGAGCGTGAGGTACCGGGACCGCATTCTACGGTTGAGAGGGCTCAGATGTCTGACGGATGCGCGCATGGAAGCGTTACCGGGAATTTGAGGGCACAGTTCCTTCCCGTCGCGGCTCAGTTCCGAACCTTGCCGCGAGGATCATAATAGTATTATGCCGCGTGTGATTGAACTCAATGTGAATGGGGCCGCACGCCGTGTGAATGCCAGCTCGGAGCGGAGCCTGCTGAGCGTTTTGCGCGACGACCTCGATTTGACGGGCGCGAAATATGGATGTGGAGAGGGGCAGTGCGGCGCCTGCACCGTGCTGCTGGATGGCGAAGCGGTGCGCTCATGCATCACGCCTGTCTCCCGCGCCGCCGGAAAGCGCGTGACCACCATAGAAGGCCTGGAACAGGACGGCCGCCTTCATCCGCTGCAGGAGGCCTTTCTCGAAACCGGGGCCATGCAGTGCGGCTATTGTACTCCCGGAATGATTATGAGCGGCGTTTCGCTGTTGGCGAAGGGCGCCAATCCGAACGACGCCGAGATCGTTCACGGCATGCAGGGCAACATCTGCCGGTGCGGCACGTACCCGCGGATTGTCGCCGCGGTGCGCATGGCAGGCCTTCACATGAAGACACAGCGGAGGGCGTCATGACCAGCGAACTCACCCGGCGCGATTTCTTATCCGCTCTTGGCGGCGGCGTTGTGGTGCTCTGCGTGGTTGAGGCGGCGGACGCCCAGGAATCCGGACGGCGCGCGCGCGGCGGCGATGCGCGCCCGCAGGAGATCTCCGCATGGCTGCACATCGGCGAAGACGGAATGGTGGCCGTCTACACCGGGAAAGCAGAAATGGGCCAGAACATCCGGACGTCGCTGTCCCAAGCCGTAGCCGAGGAGCTGCACGCGCCGGTCGCGAGCATCCGCATGATCATGGCCGATACCGATCTGGTGCCTTACGACATGGGCACGTTCGGAAGCCGCACGACGCCGACCATGGCTCCGCAGCTTCGCAAAGCCGCGGCGGCCGCCCGCGAGGCGCTGGTCGAGCTGGCAACGTCGAAGTGGGGCGTCGACCGTGCGGCGGTGCAGGTGGCGGATGGCAGGATTATTGCCGCGGGCCGTTCCGCCGGATTGGGTGAGCTGACCGGCGGTCAGCAGCTGGTTCACAAGATCGGCGCGGATGTCACGCTGACGCCGGCGATCGAGTGGAAGATCGCTGGACACTCCGTCCCCAAGGTGGATGGCCGCGATATGGTTACGGGCAGGCATCGCTTCGCATCCGACGTGAAGCGTGCAGGCCTGTTGCATGGCAAAGTGCTGCGCCCGGTCGCGTTTGGAGCGAAGCTCGTGAACCTCGACGATGCGGCGGCGAAACAGATTCCCGGCGTGATCGTGCTGCGCGAAGGCGAGTTCGCCGCAGTGGCCGCGCCCGATGCCGCGACGGCCGAACGCGCGCTCTCCGCGCTCAAAGCCGAATGGAAGACCGAAGAAGGCCAGCCTTCCGACAGCCAGCTATTTGCGTACCTCAAAGCGCATGCCGAGGCGGGCGAAGATCGCCAGGCACGGGGTTCGATCGACCAGGGCTTGGCGGATGCGGACCACAAGCTTTCGCAGACGTACACCGTGGCGTACATCGCGCACACCCCGCTCGAACCAAGGGCCGCGGTGGCCGAGTGGACCGGAGACAAGCTGACGGTCTGGACGGGGACACAGCGGCCGTTTGGCGTGCGTGAGGAGCTGGCGGGCGCGTTTGGCATTCCTCAAGAGCGGGTGCGCGTGATCGTTCCCGACACCGGTTCGGGCTACGGTGGAAAACATTCGGGCGAGGCCGCCATCGAAGCCGCCCGGTTGGCCAAGGCCTCGGGCAAACCGGTGAAGCTGGTCTGGACGCGCCAGGAGGAATTCACCTGGGGCTATGTCCGGCCGGCGGGCGTGATTGAAATCACGAGCGGCGTGAAGAACGACGGGCGCCTGACCGCCTGGGACTTTCATAATTACAACTCCGGCTCGTCCGGCGCGCAGATCACCTACGACATTCCGCACCATCGCATCCTGTTTCATCCATCGAAGTCGCCGCTGCGGCAAGGCTCGTATCGTGGCCTCGCCGCTACGGCCAACCATTTCGCGCGTGAGAGCCATATGGATGAGATCGCGCAAGCGCTGCACATGGACCCGCTGGAGTTCCGGCTCAAGAATTTGAAGGACGAGCGCCAGCGCGCGGTGCTCCTAGCGGCAGCCGAAAAATTCGGCTGGGGAAAACAGAAACCAGAGGCAGGTCACGGTTTTGGCCTGGCCATTGGTTTCGAGAAAGGCAGCTACCTTGCGGCTGGCGCCGAGGTGGCGGTCGAAGGCGGCAGGCCGAAGATCGTGCGCGTGGTCGAGTCGTTCGAATGCGGCGCGGTGGTGAACCCGGATCACCTGCGGAATCAGGTGGAGGGCTCGGTCATCATGGCCATCGGCGGCGCGCTGTTCGAGCAGATACGTTTTGAAAACGGCCGCATCGTGAACCCGAAGCTGTCGCAGTACCGCGTCCCCCGTTTCTCGGATGTACCGGTGATCGAGACGGTGCTGGTCGACCGCAAGGATCTGGCCCCCATCGGGGCCGGAGAAACGCCCATCGTGGGGTTAGCTCCAGCGGTGGCGAACGCGATTTTTCAGGCTACCGGCAAACGGCCGCGATCGCTGCCGATGGTGGTGTAAGCCAGAGCTGCCGGCTAAGGAATCCGGGTTTGCCCGGCCTGGATGACACCCTCCCGAAAGGCGTACGAACATCGCCGGCTAGAAATCGCTCCCACTTTGCCGATATGCAGTGTTGGAATGCCAACACGACTCTTCGCACGGAAACGGTTTTTGGTCGCCTCTCTAGGAATTGCGCTCTTGCCGTGGGTGTGCATGGCTGAAGGCCCCGGTCTCACTCGCCATGTGCTCACGAATCATGATGTGATTACACTCGCGAACGCCGGCTTCAGTGAGGAGTTTATCGTTCAAACGATCGCCAGCAGCCGCACCAAGTTCGATTTGACGGCCGATGCCTTGGCGGATCTCGCGAAACACGCGATCACCGAGGACATTATCCGGACGATGAGCAGTGCGAGCACACAAGGTCCGTCTGTGCCGGGTGAGACGGCTGCTCCGAAAAGGGGAGAGACCGCGAGTGGCCAGGCGCGATCAAACCGCGTCTTTGTTGAGTCGAGCCCGAACTCATGGTCCCTTTCCCTGTCCCACCCCCAGACGGTCGAGATCATGAAGACCTTCGGACAGAGCTGTCCGAACCTGGTAGTCACAGACCGCAAGGCTGACGCCATGTTCACGGTTGCCCTGGAACGCGAGTCGGGAAAACTCCTCCGCAGGGACAACAAGATGGTCGTATTCGATCGAACGGGGGACGTGGTGTACGTAGCGTCAACACGTCTTTTGGGCAACGCCGTTCGCGACTTCTGTACCTCGGCACAGAGCGGTGCGGGAACAAAATAAGGAGACGCGACCGCACGGAACGCTTTTGGTGACGACGATGAATCGACTATTTGCCTTGTGCGCTGTTGGCATACTCCCCATTCTCCATGGCCAGATTCAGATCTTCAGCCCGGAGTTGCCAAGGGCAACGGTCGGCGCAGGGTATTACTTCGCGATCGAGACCGGTGTGAGTGGGCGCTGCCCTTCGAGCGATATGAGGTTGTTTTTGATCGATGGGAAGCTGCCCCGTGGTATTGAGATCGCGGGCACCGCTCTGGTCGGGACGCCGAGGGAAATCGGAACGTCTCGCTTTTCGATACGGGCGGCGAATATCTGCTCTTCGACTGTCAAGACATTTGAACTCGTGGTCACGGGCAAGGCCATCCTTCGCGTTTTTCCCGAGCAGCTTTCTTTCGAGTACCACGCGGGACAAGCGGGTCCGCCACCCCAGGTCGTGCAAGTTTCCTCGACATGGCCGAACCTGCCGTATTTGATCCACATGGATGACGACTGGCTGACCCAGAAACCGCGAGCGGGCATCACTCCCGGCGAAGGGTCAGGATTGTCCTCGGACACCGTCTCGGTTGAAGTAGCCTCGAAGAGTCTGGCGCCCGGTGTCTATCGCACCGTCATCCGATTTTCAACATGGTCTGGTGCAGACTCGCCGGCCGTCGCCGTCACGCTAAACGTCTTGCCATAGCACGCCGGCAAAAGTGGATCTGAGGAAGATCAGCGGAGTGACGTCGTCGCAAGGTCGCCTGCCGATGGCCGTGTGAGCCGGGCTGCCGGACGTTATCGGCCCGCGCCGGCGCCGCGCGCGCTGAACAACTCGAGTCTCCCACGAACCACCTTATTCACCGCGTCGAATGCCCCTGGGAGGATCTTGTACGGCGCGACTTCCGGGTTGATGGCTTTCGCGGCTGCGACGGCCTTCCTGGTCTGGTCCATATTTTCGGCAAAGGCAGCGTCGAGTTGTCGAAGACAATAGCATCGAAGCCGGCGGTCGCCGCTTCCACGGCCTTGGCCAGCGTGTGAGTATGGTCGGCATTGAGAAAGATGGGAGAGCCGTACTCGTTTCGTATGCTTTGGACTACAGCGGCCGTCTGGCGGACTCCCATGAACTCGCGCTCGCCTTCGGAGACGCCGACGAGGACCGGGAGGTTCAGCCCGCGAGCTGTTTCAAAGACGGCCCGCAAGGTGACGAGATCGGAAACGTTGAAATGGCCTACAGCGGTGTGGTTTTGTTCCGCTTCCGCCAGGGTTTCGCGCAAGCTAGACATGCTTCTCCCATTGTGGCTCACTTCAAACCTTCGGCCAGGTACAAATCCGACGTAGTCTGAACGAAGTTGTAAGCATAGGCACGGCCGTCGGGCGTGATCGCGAGATTGTTGATGTCGTCGACAGGCCGTGCGGGGCGGATTTCTTTCCACGGAGTTCTCTGGCCGGTGTTGAGGTCGAGAATGGAGACACGCGCGGTCTTGTTCGTGTCGGCGTGCGTTCTGATGTAAAGGGAACGGTTATCGGCGCACCAGTTCACCGGGATATCGTGCTGGGTCAGGCTGACCGGGCGAGGTTCGCTTTGATCGATGGAATAGACGTACCAGGCGTGATCCGGTCCTTGAGCGAGGTAATGCCGGCCGTCGGGGGAAACCAGCGGAAACATGTCCGTCATGTGTTGCGGGGAGGCGGGCCGGACGTCTCCGCGCGCGGCGTTCCACGCAAAGAACTGCCATCCTGGTGTACCCGGCAGCCCGCCCATCACGAGATAATTCTGTTCGCCTGCGAGCCAGCCGACGACAATTCCGCTGTTGCCTGCCAGGCGCGGGATGACCAAATCTTTCTCTTCGCCCGCCCCGGTCGGCATCAGCACAAACTTGCGCGTGGCGGCATCGTTGGAGGTGTAGCCGGTGAGCCATTTGCCGTCAGGAGAAATCGCGTAGGCCTGGCCGTCTCCCACGCGAACCGGCGGAGAGCCGTCCGTGGTTCGCAGGTAGACGCTGCCGTGGGGACCGCCGCTGGCGCCGCGCGTATTGGCCAGGATCCAATGGCCGTCCCGTGAGATGTCCTTCAGATCGCTGGCATCCAGGATGGAGAGTTCGCG
This sequence comes from Terriglobia bacterium, assembly GCA_020073305.1. GTDB lineage: Bacteria > Acidobacteriota > Terriglobia > Bryobacterales > Bryobacteraceae > QHXW01. The sequence continues at coordinate 113,758 of JAIQFK010000007.1, read as the reverse complement.
CTCGCTATTCTCGCCGGGCGCCAGGCCAAGGATTCCCTGGCGAACGACGACGGTGCTGATCAGCGCTTTTCCGTCGCGGGAAATGTCGTGCAGGTTGACTCGCCCCGGCAGGTGAGCAACTACCCGTCGTTTTCCGTTCAGATTCACGGCGTAGAGCGTGCCGAGGTCGTTGGCATCGAAGGAACGGAACCAGATCTCGCGGCCGCTGGGTGTCCAGGCCAGTTGTGCGCCAACCCCCGTTGTGATCTGGCCCGAAACAATGCCCAGGAACTTGCGCTCTCGTGACCGGCTGACGGTCAATATCCCGATCCTGCTCCCCTCGCCAAAAACACCAAACGCGACACGCTCACCGTCCAGCGAGACACGGAGACCGAAGGGCGGCCATTCACCCTCCCACAAGACTTGACCCAACGGGTACTCTACGCGCCACTTTCCATTTACCCGGCGGCCTACCGCCATCGCGCTTCCATCGGGCGCCCAGTCGGCGGAAAACACATCTTCGAGCAGCGGGCGCATTCGGCCGCCGTTAACGGAATTCTGAGCCAGAGTGCCGGAGCCGTCTTTGGAAAACGGGCCAACCAGCAGCGCGAGATCGCCCTTAGACGAGACGGAAAGAAGCTGCCCGCCGTCGGGCATTTGCAGATCGCGCGATTCCGGGTTGCCCGGCGTCACCAGGTAGATGCGGTTCGGGCCGCCATCCCAAGAGGCGGCGTAGAGCACATTCTGGCCGTCGGAACTGAAGCGGGCGGCGGAAATATGACCTTGCTGGAATGTCAGCCGCGCGAACGACGGTGTGCTCGTGACGGCGGTGCGGTCGCGTAGAAAATATCCGCCTGCTGCCAGGGTGATGCCGCCGGCCACGGCTAGCGCGACTCGCAGCCAATTCGCACGGAGCGGCACTTTCACACCGGGTTGGGACGGCTGGCTTCCGGAGAGACTCGCCGAGGATCGCAGCGCGAACGCCAGATCGGCCGCGGATTGAAAGCGTTGCTCAGGCCGCTTTTCCAGACAACGGCGGATGATGGTCTCGAGCGCCGGCGGCAAAGGCGCGCTGGCTGCGGCCAGCTCCGGCGGTTCGCTGTTCAGGATGGCGCTCATCACATCGACGGCGGATTTGCCCTGGAACGCGCGCTTGCCGGTGGCAAGTTCATAAAGGATGCAGCCGAAGCTGAAAATGTCCGAGCGCGGATCTACCGGCTCGCTGCGCACCTGCTCCGGCGACATGTAGCCGACCGTGCCCAGCACCACCCCTGGCTCGGAGAAAGTTGCGGTAGCGGTTTCTTCACTGGCCGGCTTGACGGTTTGTTTGGCCAGTCCGAAATCCAGAATCTTGGCGCGGCCATCGCGCGCGATCATGATGTTTTCCGGCTTGAGATCGCGATGGATGATGCCGGAACCGTGCGCGGCGGCGAGCCCGTCAGCGATTTGCGCCGCAAGGTCTATCAGCTTCCGGAACGGCAGTGGGCCGCGGTTGATGGCCGCGCGCAAGGACTCGCCATCCACCAGCTCCGAAACCATGTATCCCAGGCCGTCCTGCTGGCCGACGTCGTACACCGCCACGATATTTGGATGGTTTAGCGTGCCGACCGCACGGGCTTCGGCCTCGAAGCGCTGGCGCCGGCTGGGGTCACTGGCGAATTCCGGAGGCAGCACCTTCAGGGCAACGGACCGGCCCAGGCGCGTGTCTTTGGCGCGCCAGACTTCGCCCATGCCGCCCTCGCCCAGTTTCTCAATGACCTCGTAATTGCCGAGTCTCTGACCTTTCATCTGCCGGAACTATAACACCGCCGTTGGGTTTCCGGGCCAAGGCACGTGGGTGGGAGAACGCACGCAGGTCGCGATGAGCGCTGAAATTCGTCATCATTTCAACAACTTGAGCACAATTTCGTCTTGGATGCCCGGTTGCTCACGGGGATTTAACAGCCTCATGCAACACCGCCTCCAACGCCTGATAGGTGTGCTCGTCGTCTGGAATTGTCTTGCGCTGGCGTTTGCGGTGGACGTCGACAAACTCGTGCCGGTCCGTTGGCCGGGGGGACCTCTGGAAGTGGCGCGGCGTGCCGCCAAGAAGGCAGATCCGGCGATTCTCAAGGATTGGTACCAGCCCGCCTCGCTCGATTTGCTACACGACACGCCGATCAACTGCCTGTTAGTTACCTGGAGCGCCGGGGGCGATCCGGCGTTGGTGCGCGAGCAGCAGCAAATAGCGGGTGCCTACGCGAAAGAGGCTCACCAAAGAGGCTTCACGGTGTTGGGGCTGGTCTACGCGGGCGCCGATGCGGCCCAGGCGGTCGAGGCGGCGGCAAAAGCGCACCTGGATGGTCTCGCGCTTGAACCGGATTTTGCCGATTTTGCGCGGCTCTCGCAGGCCGGCGAAAATCAGGCCGGGTTTCTGCTGATTCCGTTGCAGGCCGCGGCGGGCGCGCCGGGCATTCGGGTTCTTTCGGATTCCGGAGCAACGGTAGCCACGCCTACAAGCGAGCCGTGGATGGATTCCAACTTGTGGTTGGTCCGGTCGCTGCGGGCAAAAGGCCAGACACCAGTTTGGCTCGGATTCGCGCTTGAGAATCCCTCGGCTGATAACTATGCTCGCGCGATCGCGGATAGCGCTGCCGCGGGGGGACGATGGGTGGTCGCACCCGACGACGGCTTGCTCGGCGGCCTCTCGCAGCGGCAGCCTGACGCGCTAGCCACGTGGCGCCGCATTTGTGAAGCGTCAGGATTTTTCGAACAGCATGCGGGATGGCGTCCGTTCGTTCCTGCCGGGCCGCTGGGCATCGCGCGGGATCCTTCCACGCGTTACCCGGACGTCGCCGATGAAAACCTCAACCTGATTGCCCGCCGCCGGATTCCCTACCGCATGATCGACCGCGCGGCGCTCAACGCATCGGCGCTCGAAGGCGTGAAAGCACTGCTCGTAACGGAGATTTCGAATCCTGCTGAGGGTGAAAGGTCGATGTGGAGAAGGTTCGCCGAGGGAGGCGGCCTGCTGGTCACGGGACCGGGATGGGGAGTGGCGGTTCCGAAGGACAAAGACTACATCGAGCAAGAACTCGGCAAAGGCCAACTCATCGTGTACCGGGAAGAAACTCCCGACCCCGAAGCCCTCTCGAAGAACCTGCTGCATCTTCTGGGCAAGGGAAACCTGGGACTCCGGCTTTTCAACGCGCCCACCGTTCTGCCGTATCTGAGCGCAAGCGAAGACGGCAAGCAACTGTTGGTGCAAATGATCAACTACGCCTCTGGCCCGTCTGAAGCCATCACGGTACGGGTCAGCGGCTCATATCGAACAGCGCGCCTTTATGGTTTGTACGGTGCGGCAACTGACCTGCCTGTGGAGAAGTCCGAGCAGGGCATTGAGCTGGCCATCGGGCAGATTCACACGTACGCCGCGCTGCTTCTGGAGAGATAAACTCATGTGCAAATATTCGAAGAACCGAGCGGCAGATTCCATCACGAGGCGCCAATGGCTGGCGGCGTCCGGCACCGCACTGGGAGCCTTTGCGGTCGGGAATGGGCCGCTGAACGCTTTCGCGCCGCCCGCCCCCGCGGTGTCCATCGCCAAGTACGCCAGCTATAGCGAGGTGGTGGCGCGGCTGGCCACGCAATTCGATCAGATCGGAGGAATCGGCAGCCTGGTGCGCGGCAAGACCGTCGCCGTGAAACTGAACCTCACGGGCGGCGGCCGCTTCCCCGGCTACACGCCAGGACAGACGTACTGGGTACACGAGAGTGTGGTGGGCGCGCTCTGCCATCTGTTCGGAAATGCTGGTGCGCGGCGGGTTCGCTTGCTCGAAGGCACCTACGAAGGAGAGTCTCTGGAAGACAAGATGCTGGATGCGGGCTGGAATGTGAAAGCCATCCGCACTGCCGCGCCGGTGGTGGAGTTCGAACAGACCAACACGCTGGGATCCGGCAAACGCTATGCGCGCTTTAAGGTACCGAAGCCTTACATGTTCCCGGGCTTCGATCTGAATCACTCGTACGAAGACACGGACGTGTTCGTCAGTGTGGCCAAGCTGAAGCAGCACGAGGAGTGCGGGCTGACGCTTTCAATCAAGAACCTGTTCGGCATTACGCCGGACTCCATCTACGGCGACGATGCGGGCATCGACGAGCCGAACGAGAAGTGCCGGCGGGGCCGAGAAGACATTCTGCATGCCGGCAAGCGGCAGCCGTCCAAGAGCGCACCGGGGGAGATCGATCCCTCATCCAACCGGTACGAAGGATACCGCGTGCCCCACATCATCGTGGACCTGGCGGCGGCGCGGCCGATCGACCTGGCCATCATCGATGGCGTGGAAACTGTCGCCGGGGGCGAAGGGCCCTGGGTGACGGGCGCGAAATACGTGCGTCCGGGCGTGATGGTGGTGGGGCGGAATCCGGTTTCGACCGACGCGGTGGCGGCCGCGGTGATGGGATTCGATCCCCGGGCGAAACGCGGCGAAGGTCCATTCCACGTGCGCAAAACACACATCGAGATCCCCAATGATCCGCTGTGGGCGGATAACCCGATGCTGCTGGCAGAAGCTGTGGGCCTCGGCAGCGCGGATCTGAGCCGGATTGAGGTAGCAGGAGTTCCGATTAAAGACGCGGTGTTTGACTTCGTGGCAACGCGAACCGGCAAGCCCGCCTAACGTCAAACGAGTGCGGCGGCGGCGAGGTGGCCGGCATGCCCGTCCTGCGTTGAACCTTTCTCGGAGAAGCGCCTTCTAGTGAGTACCATGACGGACAAGCAGACCGCCGAGAACGCGAGGAACGTCCTGCAAACTCGGGTTGCAGCGGGAGCAATCAGGATGACCGTCACGACAATGAAAGTGATGGACCGGACGGCGCGCTTCCACGACCGTTGAGCCCCCCGCGTCAGCCCCGGCGCAGCGCCGATCCACGGAAAGTTCGCAAGAAATACCCAGGCGGCCGGAGTCCGTTCTGGTCTACGGTTTCCGGAGCTGCCCCACCAGAGTGAACACGGCCTCATCCGGCAGGTCCAATGAGACGATCCCACCGGTTGCCGGGAGGGTTGCGGTTTTCGCGCAGTCGACCGAAGGGGTCGTCATGTACAGATCCCAGGACGGAACAGATCCGTCTGCGGAGGGCAAGACGACGGCGAGGTTCTTGGGCCCGCCCTCCTTGACTCCGACGAGCACGAGCGATTGGGACGCGGCGTCGTGGAAGGCCGATAGGGTCAGCCCGGGAACGTCGCTTGAGGCGCCGATCCGTTCCGCACCTGGCGGTACGAAGTGGTAGAGCTGCCGGGTGGCATAGTAGCGCTTCCGGGGCGTGTAGATATGATCGGCGCTGCGGTACAAACCGTAGAACGTCATCCGGCGGGCGCACTCTTCGTAATCGTCAAAGGCATCGAAAAAAAACAAGGCATTCGCGCCCTGGTTGAGCGCGGTGAGCGCGCGCCGGTTGGCGGCGAGCGAAAACTTTTTCCAGTCGTTTTCGGCGGTCCTGTCGAGATCGCTAAGGTCGCCGTACTCGGTGAGCCAGACCGGAACCTGCGGGTAGCTGCTGGATTTCACGCGCTCCACCTGCGGCCCTACGGAATTCTCGCCGTAGGTGTGCAAAGTGAAAACTCCCACCTGCTTCATCAGTTCGGGATCGCGCAAGATCGGCGTGATGTAATCGTTGGTGATGACGGCCTGATCGGCTGGCGTGAGCTTGATATCACCCATGCCTTCCTTCTTCAAGCGGCGCGCCACGGCTGCAAGTACTTTGGGAGCATCTTCGGGATCGATGCGCGGGCCTTCGGGCGGGTAGCAGTCGGTCTCGTTGAATGGGCTGAAGTACTCGAAATCAATTCCCGCCTTCCTCCGTGCGTAGATCACCATGGACACGACCATTTCAGCGAATTCGTCGTACATGGCGGGCTTGATGGCGCGCTGCTGGCTATCGGTCTGGCACACTTTGTGCTTCGGCGGGGTCCAGTGATCGTCCAGCATCCATTCGGGCACAGGGCCCATGAGCCCGATTACCGGGCGGATGCCGCGCGAGTTCAGGAAACGCAATCCGTTCCACGTGGCTTCGAAGATCGGCGAGGAGTAGCGCTCGTTGTAATACTCCCAGTTCATGACGTTGGGATCGTCGTTGTCGTTGGTCTCCTCCCAATTGCTGTAGACCAGATAGGGGACGACGCGGAACATGGTCGCGCCCAGGTCTTTGATCAGCATGTCGAACATCGGTTTCTGGTCGTCGCGGAAATAAGGCCCGGTGTAATTGACGCCGAAGCCCTGGATGACCTGAAATCGCTCGGATGGGTTGATAGTGATGCGAGCCCGCTCGCCAGCCCATGCGGAAGTGACGCCGAGCGCCAGGGCGAGGAGTGAGGTGCCACGGATCAAGAAGGACATAAGCTTTCTCCAAGAGTCTAGTTGCCCGCCGCCCAGAGGATGGCGTTGCGCACGAGACGCTGATAGTTCGGGTTGTGATGCGCCAGACTGCCGTGGCCTAGCTGGATGTAGACGACGCGCGCTTTCGGATGCGTGCCCAACCAGACCACCGGAGCATCGTTATTCGGGTTGTCGGTGGTCAGCAGGACCTGGACTTTCGGTGAGATCCACATCCCTTTGTACGTCTCGTCCTCGATCGCGAAATCGGCAAGGCCCTCGGTGACGGGATGCTTCTTTGCGACCGTCACGAGCATGCGCTCCTCGTGCCCGGCCTTAGAGGCAGGCATGCCGCCCGCGGAGTCAAGAAGGTAACGGCCGCCGACTACGTCTTCGTACCACCACGGCCACGATTGGTGATCGATGATGGCATGGTGAAGAACCACGACCCCTTTTCCGGATTCGACGAAAGCCCGCAGATGGTTGCGTTTCTCCTCCTCGGGCATGTTCGGAATCAGGTCGTAGAGCACCAACACGTCGGCACGGTCGCGGAAGTCCGTGGTGAACGCAATGGGGTGGGGATTGACGGCTACAATCATGCTCGGATCGTCGAAGAGTGAATAAAAGGACAGGGAATGCTCGTGCCCGCCAGTCACGATCAGCACTCTCACCGGCGGCCCGGCGAACGCCGCAGCGGCCAGCAGCAACCCTGCGAGGAAACGAATCATCACACGCCTCCAGATCCAAGGTTGATTCTATGCGATCTACCCGTGTAGCGCTCTAGCCTTCTTCCTCGCGGATTCTGGAGCCGGCCTCCAGATCCTGGGACGGAATGAGTGGCGGTGGGATTCAATCTCCAAATGAACCGCGCGGTAGGAGCGGCGGGCCTATGGTTCGGGTGACTGACGCGGCGCGTGCAGCGCTCGCTCAGGCCTTACAGGAAATACAACAGGTTCATTAAGAGGGAGGGACACGCAACGCAGCGGCTGTCATCAGCGGCGATCGGTAAATTGCCATCCGGCTGTCGAAGCGGATGGCGGAGGAAGAGGGATTCGAACCCCCGAGCGAGTCACCCCGCTAACGGTTTTCAAGACCGCCGCCTTCAACCACTCGGCCATTCCTCCGGTCCTAATCTAGCGAATTTCGACGGAGGGTCGCAATCAGGCAATCATCCCCGCGGGCCGGGCGATCGTGGGAAACTCGGAAGACGCGAGGTAACGAATGGCCGGGTATTATCACGACGAAGATCTGCCCCGATTTGCCGAGGTCGGCCAGAACGCGCCGGGGTTGTGGGAGAAATTCTCTGAATGGTATGGGGCGGTGTTCGCCGAGGGCGCGCTCAGCGAGCGGGAGAAGTGCCTGATTGCGCTCGGCGTCGCCCATGCGGTGCAGTGCCCTTACTGCATCGATGCCTATACTCAGGCGTGTCTCGAAAAAGGCTCCAACCTCGAGCAGATGAGCGAAGCGGTGCACGTGGCCTCTGCCATTCGCGGGGGCGCATCCCTGGTTCACGGGCTGCAGATGCGTAACGCCGCGCGCAAGGTGAGCATGTGAGCATGGCAGGCGCTCAGCACCCTCTGGCGTCTCCGGCGGCGCAGTTGCGCGTGCTGAATAACGGCTCGCAGCCGCGAAAGCCTTTCGCCGATGCGCTCGCGGAATCGGGCCTCGAACCGTTGACGGCAAGCGGGATCACGGTTTTTCAAATCAACGTGGGCAAGCTCTGCAACCAGACTTGCGGCCATTGCCACGTGGACGCGGGGCCGGACCGGCGCGAGATCATGACGCGCGAGACGGCGGAGCTGTGCATCAGGGCGCTGGCCGGCACGGACATCCCGACCGTGGATATCACGGGCGGCGCGCCGGAACTCAATCCGAATTTCCGCTGGCTCGTCGAGCAAAGCCGGGCGCTGGGCCGGCAGGTGATGGATCGCTCGAATCTGTCGGTGTTGTTACTCCCCACACAGGCCGATCTCGCCGATTTTCTCGCCGCGCACCAAGTGGAGATCGTGGCCAGCCTTCCTTATTTTCTCGAGCAGCAGACGGACGCCCAGCGGGGCGCCGGGGTTTTTGCCAAGTCGATCGAGGCGTTGCGTAGATTGAACGCGCTGGGCTACGGGCAGGATGGGTCCGGGTTGCGGCTGAATCTGGTCTACAATCCGGTCGGCGCATTTCTGCCGCCGGCACAGCGCGCGGTCGAAGCGGACTTTAAGCGGGAGTTGACGCACCGTTACGGCATCGTCTTTAATTCGCTCTATACCATTACCAATATGCCGATCAACCGGTTCCTCGACTTTCTGCTGCGCAGCGGCAATTACGCGCGCTACATGGAAAAGCTGATCCGTGCGTACAATCCGGCGGCTGCTTCCGGAGTTATGTGCCGTTACACGCTGTCAGTAGGGTGGGACGGGACGCTCTACGACTGCGATTTCAACCAGATGCTGGACCTGCCGGTGGGCTACGGCGCGCCGGCGCACGTCGGCGATTTCCACGCGGCGCAACTCGGGCGCCGGCGGATCACCGTGGGGCAGCACTGTTACGGTTGCACAGCGGGCAGCGGATCCAGTTGCGCCGGTGTCACGGTGAACGCCAACCGTTGATCGAAGAACCCAGCCTGCGAAACGAACTTTCGACGCCTCGCACTATCTGTTTGGATTGGATGCTAGCTCATCGGATAGCCAAGTGGCGGGCTCGCGCGAGCCGCGCGTCAAGTGCAGCCGCGATCATCATCTTGAAATCAAGACCTTCATCGTCGAATGCCCGGCTTGCATGGCCCGACACTGAGGTTGGCACTCGGGTTGCTAATTTACGGCGTTCGAAAGCAAGTAGGATCGGGAGTCCGCGGGCGAGCGAGCCCTGCTCGGGCCGTTGGAATAACCAAAGAGAACGGCTGAAATAGGCTTAGAGTTCAATGATTTCTGGTCTTGTAATTACGATCCGGCTGGTGATAGTCTATTCAGGACTGTGACAGAAGAACTTCGATGCGTCACGGTCCGGAAGCACCACAGAATTTCGGTTCAGCGTTCAAGGTGTATTTGTGCGCGCCTGGAGATCCGGCCACGGCTCCCCTCCTTTTCGACGGCAGATGTCCAACGGTTCAAGCCGGCTGGTGCACTTGCGGGAGTTTACCAGGGTCGCGCCGGGCGCTTGCTGATGGAGGGGTAGCTCGCAGCGCGGGGTTAGAGGGGAAGGAGGATTTCGAAAATGGCAAGACAGAGTACGCAACATAAGCTCGATCGGGTGAGGTCGCCACGGGTGCACATTACTTACGACGTTGAGGTCGGCGGCGCGATCGAATTAAAGGAACTGCCTTTTGTGATGGGGGTGCTGGGCGACTTCACAGGCCAGCCCGTGGAACCCCTGGCGAAGTTGAAGGACAGGAAATTTGTGGAAGTGACGCCCGACAACTTTGACTCGGTGCTCGCCGGAATGAAGCCGCACCTGGCCTTCTCGGTGGACAACAAGCTCAGCGATGAAGCCGACGCCGGCCAACTCAGAGTCGACCTGAACTTTCGGAACATGCAGGATTTTGAGCCGGAACAAGTCGCCCGGCAAGTGAAGCCGTTGCGCGAACTGCTTGAACTCCGGACGAGGCTCTCGGATCTCCGCGGCAGTCTGCAGGGCAATGACAAGCTGGAAGAGCTTTTGCAGGACGCGATTACCAACACGGAGAAGTTGAGCAAGTTGAAAGACGAGGTAAAACCGGAGGGAGAACCGAATGCCTGAGAAACAAAAATCAGGGGCCGTTCAGCCGGTCGAGCAGCAGGAACTGGGCCTGCTCGATCAGATTGTCGAGCAAGGCCGTCTGGGCAAGGATCCCGCGGCGCGCGAGCGAGGCAAGAGCCTGGTCAAAGAGTTCGTAAGCCAGGTGCTGCAGGGCGAGATGACGGTCTCGCGCGACACCGAGTCGATGATCAACGCGCGCATTGCGCAGATCGATCATCTGCTTTCCATTCAATTGAACGAAATCCTGCATCACCCGCAACTGCAGAAGCTGGAAGCGTCCTGGCGCGGCCTGAAGTACATGCTGGACCAGAGCGAAACCAGCGACATGCTGAAGATCAAGGTATTGAACTGCAGCAAAAAGGAGCTCCTAAGAGATCTGCAGCGGGCGCCGGAGTTCGATCAGAGCGCGCTGTTCAAGAAGGTTTACGAGGAGGAGTTCGGTATCTTCGGCGGAGCTCCTTTCGGGGCGCTGCTGGGCGATTACGAGTTCGGCAAAGGTCCCGAGGATCTGGAATTGATGGAAAAGATCTCCAATACTGCCTCGGCCGCGCATGCCCCGTTCCTTACGGCGGCTTCGCCCGAGCTGTTCAACATGGAAAGCTTCACCAACCTGGATGCGCCGCGCGACATTGGCAAGATCTTTGACACCACCGAATACGCGAAGTGGAAGTCTTTCCGGCAGTCGGAGGACTCGCGTTATTTGGCGTTGACCTTGCCGCACATCCTGATGCGCCTGCCTTACGGGAAAGACAACGTGCAGGTGGACGGATTCAACTACGAAGAGGGCGTGGACGGCACCGATCACTCCAAATACCTTTGGGGGAACGCGGCCTGGGCTTTGGGCTCGAAGCTGACCCAGTCGTTTGCGCAGTTTAGCTGGTGCGCTTCCATCCGCGGCGTAGAAGGCGGGGGCTTAGTGGAAGGCCTGCCGGCTCATACGTTCCGCACGGATGAAGGCGACGTCGCGCTGAAATGCCCCACCGAGATCGCGATCAGCGACCGGCGCGAGAAGGAACTGGCGGACCAGGGGTTCGCTCCGCTGGTGCATTGCAAGGGCACCGATTATGCCGCGTTCTTCAGCGTGCAATCGGCTCAGAAGCCGAAACTCTACGATAAGGACGCCGCCAATGCCAACGCGCGGCTTTCCGCGCAATTGCCGTACATCCTGGCCGTGTCACGCTTCGCTCATTATCTGAAGGCCATGATGCGCGACAAGATTGGCAGCTTCATGTCTCGCGTGGAGTGCGAGCGCTTCCTGAACCAGTGGATTACCAATTATGTGACGCCCGACGACAACGCCTCGGCATCGACCAAGGCCAGCCATCCGCTGCGAGAGGCGTCGATCGAAGTCAGCGAGATACCCGGTAAGCCCGGCGCTTACCGTGCAGTGGCGTTTCTAAAGCCGCACTTCCAGCTCGATGAGCTGTCGGTGTCCCTGCGGCTAGTCGCCGAGTTGCCGCAATCGGCCCGGAAGTAGAGTTTTGGGGTTGTCGAAACTTGCGAATTAGATAAAAAGGAGATTTCGTATGGCAGCGGTGGATTATTTTCTAAAGCTCGATGGCATCGATGGGGAAAGCGCGGATGCTAAGCACAAGAACGATATCGATGTGATGTCGTGGTCCTTTGGGGCCACCAACAGTGGAACCATGGCGATGGGGGGAGGAGGAGGAGCCGGCAAGGTGGCCTTTCACGACTTCAACTTCGTCATGCATGTGAACAAGGCCAGCCCGAAGCTGAAGCTAGCCTGCGCCAGCGGTGAGCACATCAAGAAAGCCGTTTTGATCTGCCGCAAAGCCGGCAAGGATCAACAGGAATTCCTGAAGTACACCTTTACCGACTGCCTCGTGTCGTCCTTTCAGCAGGGAGGGTCTTCTTCCGGAGACATCATTCCAACGGACCAGATTTCCCTCAACTTCGGGAAGATCGAGATGGAGTACAAGGCACAGAAAGCGGACGGCACCCTGGACGGCGCAGTAAAAGCGGGGTGGGATCTTAAGGCGAACGTAAAGGTCTAGGCCTGGGGTTCGGGCCAACCATGAAAGCGCAAGAGCTGTTTCAGGCCGGCAAGCTCGACGAGGCGGTGCAGGCGCTGGGCGCGGAGTTGCGGGATAACCCTGCTGACGCCAAGCGCCGCACCTTTCTGTTCGAGCTGTTGTGCTTTGCCGGAGAATATCAACGCGCCGAGAAGCAGCTCGACGTGCTGGCGTCGGACGGACGCGCCGCGGAAATGGGCGCGCTCTTGTACCGGGCTGCTTTGCACGCCGAGCGCATCCGCCAGGCGATTTTCGAGCAAAGGGACTACCCGGCAAGCGGACCCGCTCCGGAGGCGCCTTCAGCGGGCACTTTGAACGGAAACCCATTCACATTTTTCTCCGACGCCGATCCCCGGCTGGGAGCGCGGTTGGAAGTGTTTGCCGCGGGCGATTATTTGTGGATCCCTTACGAGCACATTTCCTCCATCGAGATGCAGGCGCCTACGCGCTTGCGCGATCTGCTCTGGTCCCCTGCGATTGTGCGCACGGGGCCGGCTTTCAAAGGCAAAGAACTGGGAGAAGTCCTTTTGCCCGTCATTTCACCGCTCTCGTGGAAACATTCCAACGACCAGGTCCGGCTGGGCCGCGCTACCGAATGGGAAGATGACGGGACGGGCGCGGTGGTTCCGCTCGGGCAGAAGATGTTTGCAGTGGACGAAGACGAAGTTCCCCTCCTCGAAATACGGAAGCTGGAGTTTGCCGCCGCTCAGGCGGCTCCGTAATTCCCCATGCCTCTGCGAGACGATCTGTTGACCCCCATCCCGGGTGACAACCCGAGTGGCGTGAACCTCCGTTACGATCCGGTCTACGACAAGATCAAAGAGGCGCGCCGCGAAGACGATGACGCCCCGCAAGGCGAGTGGGAGTTCGAGCGCAAAACCGCGGACTGGAAACAGGTCATTAAGTTGGCGGGCGAAGCGCTGGCTTCCAAAAGCAAAGATCTCCAACTGGCGGCATGGCTAAACGAAGCCATGCTGCGGACCGAAGGCTTTGCCGGGCTGCTAGCGGGGCTGAAATTGTGCCAGGGCCTGATTGAGAACTTTTGGGACGGCCTCTATCCCGAGCTGGAAGATGGCGACGCCGAGTTTCGCGCGGCGCCGCTCGACTGGATCGGATCGCGCTTCGATCAGCCGGTGCGCACGGTCCCGGTGACGCGCAAGGGCTACGACTGGTTTCAATTCAAGCAGTCGCGAGCCGTGGGCTACGAGGCGGACGCTGCGGCCAACGAAACCAAACAGGAGGCGCGCACGCAAGCGATCGCCGACGGAAAAATCACCGCCGAAGATTTCGACGCCGCCTTCAGCGCCACTCCCAAGACCTTCTACGTCGAGTGCAAGCAGAACCTGGATGATTGTCTTGCGGCCATCCAGTCCCTGGCGGAAGCCTGCGACTCCAAATTCGGCGACGCAACTCCGGGCTTCGGAGGATTGCGCACATCGCTCGAAGAGGTGCGGTCCACGGTAAACGGACTGCTCCAGAAGAAGCGGGAGCTGGAACCGGATGAAGAGCCGGCGGCCCATGCCGATGAGGCGGCCGGCCAATCGGGTGACGCCGAGGCGGCCGGACCGGCCCCGGCGCGGCGCAAAACGGTAACTGAAGAACCGGCGGACAAGGATGACGCGTTTGCCCGGGTCGCGATGGTTGCCAAATACCTGCGCCGCGAAGACCCCTACAGTCCGGCCCCCTACCTGATGCTACGCGGCCTCCGCTGGGGCGAATTGCGGGCGGGCGGCGATTCGCCCAGCCTGGAGCTGCTGGCTCCTCCGGCGACGCAGGTACGGCAAGATCTGAAAAGGCTTTCGGTAGAAGGTAACTGGGCGGAACTGATCGAGGCTGCCGAGAATGCCATGGCCATGGCGTGCGGGCGGGCGTGGCTGGACTTGCAGCGGTACGCCGTGAGGGCTCTTGACGAATACGGATACCCGGGCATCGCGTCGGGCATCCGGTCGGAGTTGCGCTCGCTGTTGGCCGACGTCCCGCAGTTGCCGCAGTGGACTCTGGCGGACGACACCCCGACGGCCAATGCCGAAACACAGGCTTGGTTGAAAGAGGTAACGGCGCCGCCTCAGGCCGTGAACGGGTTCCAGGCCATGCCTTCCATGGATGAGGCAAAGGCGGCCGGCGCGGGCCCCGGCGAGGGGGCGCCACCCGATGCCTTCCAGATCGCCATGGAATCGGCGCGATCCGGCGACGTGCAGCAAGCCATCGAGATTCTCAGCCGTGAAATCGCGCACGAGCGGAGCGGCCGGGCGCGCTTTCAGCGGAAGATTCAACTGGCGCAGATCTGCATGACGACCGGCCACGAGGCCATCGCCTATCCCATCCTCAACGAAATGTCGGACGAAATTGAACACCGCAAGCTGGAGGAGTGGGAGGCGTCCGAAGTGCTGGCTCATCCGCTGGCGCTGCTGTTCCGCTGCATGAACCAGCTCGACGGGGATGCCGAAGCCAAGCGAAAGCTGTACGCGCGCATCTGCCGCCTCGATCCCGTGCAGGCCCTCGCCTGCGCGAAATAAGCCATGGCGCGGCGGGAAACAGAGGAAACCGTCACGCAATCGGTACTCGAGCGGCTCCTGGATCTCGAGCCGGCGGCGAAGGCCGACCCGCCGCAAACCCGGTCCCAATCGGTCCGGCAACTCAAGGCGGCGCTGCGGCGCGATCTGGAGTGGCTGCTCAATACGCGGCAGATTGCTGGCGGTATTCCGGAACAGTTCCCGGAGCTGGAAGGCTCGCTCTACGGCTACGGCCTGCCGGACGTCAGCCATCTCAGCGCGAGTTCCGTCCGCGACCGAAACCGGCTTCTGCGTATGTTGGAGAGTACCATTATGGCGTTCGAGCCGCGGCTGAGGAGCATAAAGGTGAACCTGGTCGAGTCCGGGTCGAACAGCGGCCGGCAGCTCCGCTTCCAGATCGAAGCGCTTCTGCTGATGGACCCCGCCCCGGAACTGATTTCGTTCGACACCGTCCTCGATCTCTCCAGCGGCGAATACCAGGTCAAGGGAGAGCAAAGTGCGGGATGATCTGCTCCTTTATTACGAGCGGGAACTGCGGTTCCTGCGCGACATGGGAGCGCAGTTCGCCGAGAAATACCCCAAGATTGCGCAGCGTCTTGTTCTCGAGCAGGACAAGTGCGAAGACCCGCACGTGGAGCGCCTGCTGGAGGCGTTTGCGTTTCTGGCCGCGCGCGTTCATCTCAAAATCGATGATGAATTTCCCGAGATCACCGAAGCCCTGTTAACGGTCCTCTATCCACACTACCTGCGGCCCATTCCCTCGATGTCGATCGTGGAGTTCGAGCTGGATCCCGCGCAAGGCAATCTCACCGCGGGCCTGCCCATCCCCAAGGGGTCTGTGCTGTACTCGCCGCCGGTGAACGGCGTCCCCTGCAAGTATCGAACCTGCTACGACACGACGCTCTGGCCGCTCAAGCTGGTGGACGCACAGTGGCGCACGCCCGACCGTTTTCAGCCGCCGCTCAAGACCGAGGCGGTGGCAGCGCTTCGTCTGGAGATGCGCTGTTTTCCGGAGGTGACCTTCGACAAGCTGGAACTGCGCTCCCTGCGTTTTCATCTGAACGGCGAGGGAACGCTGGTCCACAGCCTCTATGAGCTGCTGTGCGCGAATTGCACGCAGATCGTGATTCGTGATCCGGCCGCCGGAACACGCGGAAAGCCGGTGTGGCTGGAACCCGGCCGCCTGCGTGCCGTCGGTTTTGAAGAGAACGAGGGCGCGTTGCCCTACCCGCTGCGCTCTTTCCTGGGTTACCGCCTGCTGCAGGAGTACTTCGCGTTTCCGGAAAAGTTCTTCTTCTTCGAGCTTTCCGGCCTGGAACAACTTGCTCAAGCGGGATTCAAGGACCGGGCCGAGATCCTCTTTTTGACTTCCCGGTTCGAGCGGACCGAGCGCCAGCAAGCCCTGGAGATCGGGGTCACCGACAAGACCGTGCGGCTCAACTGCTCGCCGATCGTAAATCTATTTCAGCAAACCGCCGAGCCGATTCTGCTCAGCCACACGGTTTACGAGTATCCGGTCGTGCCGGACGTCTCGCGCCAGGATGCGATGGAAGTTTTCTCGGTCGACGAAGTGGTGAGCGTGGAGCCGGGATCGCACGAGACGGTCGAATTCGAGCCCTTCTACTCCTACCGCCACGCCACGCGGCGCGACCATAAGCAGACGTTCTGGCATGCGGCGCGCCGCCCGTCCACCAGGACCAATTCGGAAGCGATCGACGCGTATCTTTCGCTGGTGGATATGTCGGGAAAGCCGGTTCGGCCCCATGTCGACACCGTGACGGTCCGGCTCACCTGCACCAATGGGGACCTGCCGTCGCGGCTTCCCTTCGGCAATGAGAGAGGCGACCTGGACCTGGAAGGCGCGGCGCCCATCAAGCGCATCATGATGCTGAAGAAGCCCACGGGCACCATTCGTCCGCCCACGGGCCGGAACGCGCAGTGGCGGCTCATTTCGCATCTTTCGCTGAACTATCTTTCCCTGGTGGAAGGCGGACGGGAATCGCTGCAGCATATCTTGCAGCTCTATAACTTCACCGATTCCGCATTCGTTCAGAAGCAGATTGAAGGCATCACCCGGGTGGAAAGCGCGCGGCACTTTGCGCGTGTCATTTCCGAGCACGGCGTCAGCTTCGCGCGGGGCACGCGGGTGAAATTGGAGCTGGATGAAGAGCAATTTGTGGGCGGAGGCGCCTATCTGTTCGCCAGCGTGCTCGAGCACTTCCTGGCGCTCTACGTCTCGTTGAACAGTTTCAGCCAGCTGGTTGTCAACACCGTGCAGAGAAGGGAGGTATTGGAACAGTGGCCACCTCGGGCGGGACACAAGATTTTGATGTAAACCCGGAATCCGCGGCTGGGGAACCAGCGGCGGCTGCCTCTGAGCCCTCGGAGATGTGGGAGGCCCTGGAGCAGCAGCCATTCGGTTTCAATTTCTTCCAGGCGGTGCGCATGCTCGAGCGGCTGATGCCGGAGCGTGAGCGCGTGGGGCGCTTCGTCCAGCCTTCCCACGAAGTGGTGCATTTCGGAGCGCATCCATCGATCTCGTTTCCACCGAGCCAGATCTACTCCCTGACGCGCAAGCGCGGCGAGCCCGCGCGCATGACCGTGAACTTCATGGGGCTGTTTGGCCCGCTCGGCGTCTTGCCTCAGTATTACACCGAGCTGGTCATGAACCGCGTGCGGGCCAAAGACTACGCCGTCCGTGACTTCCTCGACATCTTCAACCACCGGATGATCTCGCTGTTCTTCCAGGCGTGGCAGAAGTACCGGTTCACGGTGGCCTACGAGCGCGGGGAGCGGGACCGCTTTTCGCACCATCTGCTCGACATGATCGGGTTGGGGACCGAGGGCTTGCAGAACCGGCAGTCGGTGAGCGACGATTCGCTGATCTTTTACGCGGGGTTGCTGGCGCAATGGCCGCGGTCGGCGTCCGCGCTGTGCCAGGTGCTGGCCGACTATTTCGAAGTGCCGGTTGCCATCGAACAGTTCGCCGGCGGGTGGTTCAAGCTGGACCAGGAAACGCAATGCTGCTTCGACGAAGGAATCACGCTCTCGGAACAACTGGGAGTGGGCGCGGTAGTGGGCGACGAGATCTGGGACCAACAGTCGAGCGTCCGGGTGATGCTCGGACCCCTGACCCTCGCGCAGTACCTGGATTTCCTGCCGAACGGCACGGCGTACGAACCTCTTTGCGGAGTGCTTGGCTTTTTTGCCGGCGCGGAATTCGACTTCGAAGTGCAGTTGATTTTGAAACGTGAGGAAGTGCCGCTTTGCGAGTTGGGCTCCGAAACCGGGCCCGCGCCGCAACTCGGCTGGGTTACCTGGATGAAGAGCAAGACCCTTACTCGCGATCCGGGCGACACCATTTTACCGATTTCTTAAGGACTCGCTATGTTACAGAATTGGAAATTCTTTTTCGGCAAAGTCAATGAGACCACCAGAGACGCGCTGCAGGAAGCCGCTGCCTTGTGCGCGTCGCGCACGCATTACGAGGTTGAAGTCGAACATTACCTGATGAAGCTGCTCGACGAAACCGACAGCGACGTTCAGCACATCCTGAAGCACTTCGATGTGGATACCTCCCGGCTGGCGGCGGAGCTGACACGCAGCCTGGACCGCATGAAACGCGGGAACGGCCGCGGTCCGGCGATGAGCCAGATGATCGTCGAGATGCTGACGGAGGCGTGGCTGCTGGGCTCGGTGGACTATGGCGCCGGCCAGATCCGGTCGGGCTTCACCATCGCGGCCCTCTACGCGAACGAAAACCTCGCGCGCATGGTTCGCGACGTAAGCAAGGAGCTGCAGAAAATTCAGCCAGATGCGCTGCGGCAGAACCTGCTCGGAATCGTTTCGGGTTCGCACGAGGACACCATCACGGCACCCGCGGAAGAACCGGGCGCGGCGGCGCCGGGTGAGCGCGCTCGCGCCGCTGGAGGCAAGACGCCCAACCTCGACCAGTACACCGTCAACCTGAGCGAGCGGGCGAAGGCCGGCAAGATTGATCCCGTGCTGGGCCGCGACTCTGAGATCCGGCAGGTGGTCGATATTCTCACTCGCCGCCGGCAGAACAACCCCATCCTCACCGGCGAGGCGGGCGTGGGCAAGACGGCGGTGGTCGAAGGCTTTGCCCTGCGCATCGCCAGTGGCGACGTGCCGCCGGTGCTAAAGAACGTCACCCTCCGGACTCTCGACCTCGCGTTGCTGCAGGCGGGCGCAGGCGTAAAAGGGGAGTTCGAGAACCGGCTGAAGGGGCTCATCGAGGAAGTGAAGGGTTCGCCAACCCCAATCATCCTGTTCATCGACGAAGCGCACACCATGATTGGCGCGGGCGGCCAGGCGGGCCAGAACGACGCCGCCAACCTGCTCAAGCCGGCGCTGGCACGCGGTGAGCTGCGCACCATCGCCGCCACCACGTGGTCCGAGTACAAAAAGTATTTCGAAAAAGATGCCGCGCTGGCGCGGCGCTTCCAGGTGGTCAAGGTGGAAGAGCCGACCGAAGAACAGTGCAATCTGATGCTGCGCGGCCTGGTGCCTGCGCTCGAGCAGCATCACAACGTCCGCATTCTCGATGAGGGCCTGGGATCTGCGGTCCGGTTGTCGCATCGCTACCTGGCTGACCGCCAGCTCCCGGATAAGGCAGTCAGCGTGCTCGATACCGCATGCGCGCGGCTGGCATTGGGACAGAACGCGATCCCGGCGGCCATCGAAGATGCCATGCGCACGCTGGACGATTACGCCGTGCAAACACGCGTTCTCGAGCGCGAGGCGGCCCTGGGCGCGGACCATGGCGAGCGTTTGCAGCAGATCGCAAAAAATCGCGCCGACACCGATGGCCGGCTCACGGCCATGCGCGAACGTTGGGAAAAGGAGAAAGGCCTGGTTTCGCGCATCCGGGAAGTGCGCGCGCAGCTTGAATCCACGGGGACCTCGTCACCAGCCGCTGCGGGGGACGGCCAGAGTACCGTGGCGCAGCCGGCCGTCGACACAGCGGCAGCGCGCTCCGAGCTGGCGCGGCTGAACGGCGAGCTGGAAGCCATCCAGGGCGAGACGCCGCTGATTCGCGTGTGCGTGGATGCGCAGATCGTCGGCGAGGTGATTTCCGCGTGGACTGGAATTCCCGTAGGCAAAATGTTGAAGGACGAAATCCAGTCCGTGCTCACGCTGGACCAGCAGCTCGGGAATCGTGTCATCGGGCAGTCGCACGCGCTGGGGGCCATCAGCGAACGCATTCGGACATCGCGAGCCAGCCTGGAAGATCCTAACAAGCCCATCGGCGTCTTCCTGCTGGTGGGGCCCAGCGGCGTGGGAAAAACCGAGACGGCCCTGGCCCTTTCCGACCTCCTCTACGGCGGTGAACGCAACCTCATCACGATTAATATGTCCGAGTTTCAGGAGGCGCACACCGTTTCGACGCTCAAGGGTTCGCCGCCCGGATATGTGGGATACGGCGAAGGCGGCGTGTTGACAGAAGCCGTGCGCCGGCGGCCGTATTCCGTGGTGCTGTTGGACGAGGTGGAGAAGGCGCACCCCGATGTGCTCGAGCTTTTCTTCCAGGTATTCGACAAGGGCATGATGGAGGACGGCGAAGGGCGTGTCATCGACTTCAAGAACACCATCATCATTCTGACCTCGAACGCCGGCACCGACACCCTGATGAAGCTGACGGCCGATCCCGAAACCATGCCCAGCGCTGAAGGACTTATCAAGGCGCTGAAGCCGGAGCTGAACAAGATTTTCAAGCCGGCATTTCTGGGACGCCTGGTCATCATTCCCTATTTTCCGGTGCGCGACCAGGCGCTGAAAAAGATCATCACGCTCAAGCTGGGAAAGATCCAGCGCCGTCTGTTCGAGAACCACAGAATTCAGTTGACCTATGATGACCCGCTGGTGGAGGAAGTGGCGCGGCGCTGCACGGAAGTGGAAAGCGGCGCACGCAACGTCGATAACATCCTCACCAATACGATGCTGCCCGAGATCTCGCGCCGGATTCTGAGCGGCCTGGCGGAGCGCCAGAGACTGGATGCCATCCGTGTGAGCACGGGCCCCGACGGATCGTTCTTGTATAACTGAACGGCGCGTCGCTGTGCGATTTTTGGCCTTCGAGGCCCGATAACGGGCTCGTTCGGAAAAAGGAGGGATACTTGTCAGCCACCATGTTCAGCCAAGAGAACCGCGTCATCAAGGTCAGCACACCGCTGGGTAAAGACGTGCTGCTGCTGGAGGGCTTTTCCGGGCAGGAGGCCATCTCGAGCCTGTTCCAGTTTCATCTGGACCTGACCGCCGAAAACGAGCGGAACGTGGCTTTCGATAAGCTGCTCGGGCAAAGAATTTTGATCGAAGTGATGCTGCCGAACGACCAGACTCGTTACTTGCACGGCATCGTGAGCAGTTTCTCGCAGGGCGGCCGTGGCGAGCGTTTCACCAAATATCGGGCGGAGATGGTGCCGCAATTCTGGCTGCTGACGCGCCGCGTCCAGAGCCGTATTTTTCAGCAGATCTCAGTCCCGGACATTCTGAAAAGGGTCCTGCAGGGCCTCGACGTTTCGTTTGAGTTGCAAGGCACGTACGAATCAAGAGACTACTGCGTGCAATACCGCGAGAGCGATTTTCAGTTCGCCTCCCGGCTGATGGAAGAAGAGGGCATCTATTACTTCTTCAAGCACGCTGAGGACGGGCACAAAATGGTGGTTGCCGATAGCCCGCAATCGCACCCGGATCTGCCCGAGGGATCCAGGATCATTTATGACGAGATTAACGGCGGCACCCGCGAAGAGGAGCGCATCCACCGCTGGGAAAAGCAGCAGGAACTGCGTTCCGGGAAGTACACCCTGTGGGATCACTGCTTCGAGCTTCCGTACAAGCATCTGGAAGCCGAAAAGACCGTCGTGGAGTCGTTGTCGGTGGGTAAAGTGGCGCATAAGCTGAAAGTGGGCGGCAACGACAAGCTCGAGATCTACGACTTCCCGGGTGCTTACGCGCAGCGTTTCGACGGCGTTGACCCTGGGGGTGGAGACAGGTCTCCGGATTTGCAGAGGATCTTCGAGGATAACAAGAGGACGGTGAACATCCGCCTGCAGCAGGAGACCGTTCCCGCGCTGGTCATCAACGGCGCCAGCGACTGCCGCAACTTTGTTTCCGGCCACAAATTCAATTTGGCGGAGCATTTCAACGCCGACGGACAGTACGTCCTCACGTCGGTCAGCCATGCGGCGCAGCACGAAATCGGTTCCGGTAAGGAGTCGGCTGAGACCCACTACAGCAATGACTTCACCTGTATTCCCTTCGCGCTTCCGTTCCGGCCGCAGCGCATTACGCCGAGACCGGTGGTGCACGGTTCGCACACGGCCACCGTCACGGGTCCCAAGGGCTCGGAGATCTTTACCGACAAGTACGGACGCGTAAAGGTGCAGTTCCACTGGGATCGCGAAGGCAAGAATGACGAGAACAGTTCGTGCTGGATCCGGGTGAGCAGCGGATGGGCCGCCAAGGGCTGGGGCATGGTTCAGATTCCGCGTATCGGCCAGGAAGTGGTCGTCAACTTTATAGAGGGAGATCCGGACCAGCCGATTATCGTGGGCTGCGTGTATAACGCGGATCAAATGCCGCCGTACAAGCTACCGGACAACAAGGTCATGGGCGGCTGGAAATCGAACAGCAGCCCCGGTGGCGGCGGATACAACGAAATCTCCTTCAATGACACCAAGGGGAAAGAAATGTTCACGCTGCATGCCCAGTACGACATGGCGGAAACCGTGGAACATGACCAAACCAGCACCGTGCATAACAACCGGACCACCACGGTCGACGTAAACGACAAAGAGACGGTGGGCAGCAACCAGACCATCGCGGTTGGAGCCGACCAGAAAATCACGGTCGGGGCCAACCAGACAGAACAGATAGGCGCATCCGAGAAACTGGCCGTCGGCGCCAATCAGACCATCACCGTGGGAGCGAAGCGGTCGGTCACGGTGGGCGCATCGGAAACCATCAACATCAGCACTTCACAGAGCGTTACTGCCGGCGCCACAATCTCTATCACGGCCGGAGCCAGTATTACGCTCACGGCCGGTGGAGCGTCTATTGTCATTGGCAGCGGAGGCATTACCATGACCGCGCCCGGCACCGTTGCGGTGACGGCCGGGTTGATCACACACAACGGATGAGGACGATATGGACACTGGCGAGACCCTCGAACTGATCGGCGGGCAACAACTGCAACTGGAACGCCTGCCCGACGCGAACGTAATTAGGGTCAAAGGGCCCGAAGGAGCCGTGAAGCTCACGATCCATGTAACACCATCGGGGCCCGTGCTCCACATCGATGGCGACGGACTGGAGATTCGCTGCTCCGGCGCGCTTGCTATTAATGCTCAACATCTGATTCTCCACGGCCGCGAGGGCCTTGAACTTTCAACGGCCGGTGATGCCGCCGTACGTTGCCAGGGAGACCTCCACGTCGAAGCGCGCGCGCAGACGCTGATAGCCGATCTCGGAGACGTCAAGGTGCGTGCGAATGACGACGTAATTCTGGACGGCGAACGCATTCGCATGAACTGTTGAGGGCTGGAGCATGCTCAACATAGCGCGTGACATGCTGGCCCTCTCTTACTTCGAGAAGAAGTTGGGCGAACTGCGAGAAGACTACATCCTCGCGGCGAAGAAAGGCGTGTTGCCGGAACCTGACTTCCTGGAATCCAGGGAGCGCAGCATCTTCCGGGAAACCCAGGATAAGTTTTACAACCGTGAGGCCCGCAGTGTCTGCAATCCGAATCAGGCTGACGAAGTAACAGACGAGCAGGACTTTGCCTCCCGTACGCAACAGATCGCGGAGCGCGCGCTGTTCATCACGCATCGCAAGCTCGCCGGCATTCCTTTTTTTGGGCATCCGGAATACGCGGAGTAGCTGTGCAGTTTGTGAATGGCACACCGTTTTCCGCGAAGATGCAATGCGGCTCCACAGGGGACCGCGAGATGATCTGCATAATCGCCTGCAAGGTCACCTACGTTCTCGAGGAGGGCTGCCTCATCCCCGCTCCGCCGGAAGAATCCTGGCCGGTGTTCGACAATCCTTTCGTCTTTCAGGCGGTGCCGTTGGCCATCGACCTTGATTTCCGCAGGAACGGCGCGGACGTTGTTGTCTTCGGAAAAGCACGCGCGCCCCAGGCAAGCCCCTGCCGCTCTATGCGGGCCGGAATTCACTCCGGTTCACTGCGCTACGAAGTAGACGTCCATGGAGACCGTTGGTGGCTACGGTCCGGCCGAGGTCTGGTGGCGAGCGAGGCTCAGCCCTTCATCGAAATGCCGATCACCAACGATCGCGCGTTTGGTGGCGCCTCCACGGCGAATGGGCTGCCGTCAGCGTACTCGGCCAACCCCACTGGACGTGGCTACTACGAAAATGAGCAGGAGGCGGAAGGCAATCCCCTGCCGAACCTGGAGCGTCCCGAGGCGCCCATCCGTCGTTGGGATGAACGGCCCCGGCCTGCCTTCTTCTACAAGTTGGCTCCCGACCTGCTTCCGGAAGAGCTGCAGACCCGGAGCCCGGAACAACTGACCACGCGATTGGCCGTGGAGGGCTTCAACGGAGCGATTCGGGAGTTGGTGGTCGAACCCTCGCAACTGGGCGAATCCATCCGCCTTTCCGGATTCTCACCCACTGGCGATTCCCTGTTTCCCACGCCGCATCGCGCCGGTCCGACGGCGCATGCCTTCATCGGTTCCGCTCGCGGCCGCTTTCCGTCAGCCATTTCCTCGATTGTGCTACTGGCTGATGAGCAGGTGCTCGTCGTAACGTATCTCTGCCTGTTTCGTTATCTCATGTCCCCAATGGAAAAGCGAGGCGTGGAACTCCGCTGGAACCAGGATCCGCGAGTAAGGCCGGTATCCGGAAGGAACTCATGACCAGCAGCCGCCCCCCGATTCCTCAGCCGGTCCCAGCAAGCTCGCTGCCTCCGCCAGAGGCGCCGCCGTCGCTCCAGCCGCCGTCGCTGGGCCCTTTGCGCGTGGTAACCCTCACACCGGCCCCGGGTTCTCTCGAACTGGGGATTATTTTCAAGCGCACTTATGTCATTTCACACGCTCAACCTTGCCGCCTCGCCGATGCGCAAATTCCTCTCGACGACAATGGCGCTTTTCACGAACCGCTGGCTGAAGGCATTGCTCCATCATTCAGATCCTTGCCCGAAGTGATCGCCGTGAAGACCGGTACCGATGTCGTCGTGCAGGCCAGTGCCCGTTCGCCGCGTCCCGTCACTGTGATGCGCGCCGCCGTCCAGATCGGTTCCTATGTTCATCACGCGGCGGTTTTCGGCCGGCGGTTCTGTGACTGGTCCCGAGGCCGTATCCGGTTTACTGATCCCGAGCCCCTCGACACCCTTCCCTTGCGTTATGAGAACGCCTATGGCGGGCGCGATCTCGCCTTCGAAAAAGTCTTTCTGGATGAGGTCAAAGAGCGCACCGACCCCGACGCTTACCGGCGTGCCAAGGCGGTAGCGGCTGGCATGCTGGAAGCAAACCATTCCTTCATGTATCCGCGGAACCGCTTCGGCAAAGGCTACATCATCGAGAACCGGCCCGAGGCGGTGCAGGGGCGCGAGCTGCCCAACATTGAGAGGCCTGATGATCTGCTGACACCGGAGCGTATCGTGGTCGGCCATCCCTTTGACTGGGACAAGCAGCCGATCCCGGCCGGATTCGACTACCTGGATCCTCTGTCGTTCCCCCGCTCCGCAATGCTCGCCATACCGCCTCCGTCCAGCCGGGAAATCTCGGCTGCGCGCGAGGTCTCTGGCGGTCTTGTGCCACCCGATTTCTTCCGTGGGAATTTGTTTTCTCATCCCCCGGAGAAGCTTCCGGATCTCATCCATCCGGACGTCAGTCGCTGTGCGTCGCTGGGGCTGCGGCTGCCCTTCCTGCGCGGCGACGAACAGGTCGTTCTTTCGGGGATAGACCCGGCGATACCGGATTACGTTGTCCCACTCCCCGGTGAAACGCCCGTCTTCCGCTTCCATACGCCGGACGTGTCGTTCGCGGATGTCGTCCCGCAACTGCACCTGGTGTTCATCGATCCGATCCGCAAACTACTGACCTTGACTTGGGCCGCGCGTGTCCCGCTCTCGCGGCCTCTCCGGCCCGGCGATGAAAAAGAGCTGGCCACAGCGGCCCAGTTTCAGATGAGGAGAGCGTAGACATGGCGATGCGTATTTCGAAATACGTTCCCATCTTCGGAATCGGAGTCGACACGCACAACGCGATCCCGCCGAACTGGGTAGCCCTGCCTCCGGCCCCACCCGTCCCGTCGCCGTTTCCCGCGAATCGCTGGCTCGTGACTTGCATTTGCCAGCCCACCGCCATGTTGACGGGGAAGTGGACGCTGCCCCGCACGGCCACCGAAGGCATGGGCGACATCCTGTGGCAGTACGACTGGGGTCCGCTTCAGTTGCATTGGCCGATTGGACCTGTCTTTCTCAGCCCGGCGGGAACGATCGTCCTGACCTTGGGTTCCTCCATAAAGTATTGGGTGCCATCCTTTGCCGTGCAGGAAGGCCTGGACGGAGGGTCGATCGCGATGATGTCTCCGGGGAAAGTGGCGGTCGCATGTTCTTACCCGGTTTTTCTCATCCCTACGCAGGATTGCCAGGATATCGGCGGTGCAGCCTTTGTGGCGCCTACCAGCATCTCCTTCCAGATGGTCAGCACGAGATGGGTGGGATTCAATTGGGGTGACTTGTGTGCGGGGCTGCTCGGCATGGCGGGCGATGCGCTGCTGGCGTTCGCGGTCTCCAAACTCGGCGGGAGACTGTTGCCAGGAACTCTGGCCGACAATCAACTGTTGGGCGGACTTGCCGGGAATGCGATGAACGTCCTTGCCGGCCTCCTCGGCGGCACCGCAGGCCAGGGACCTTTTTTAGGAGGGCTCGGTTTGGGTGTTGGTGGTGGGGTGATTGCCGGCTTTGGGGCGGGGGCCGCCGGCAGCGCTATAGGAGGGATTGGTCTTGCGGTTGCCGGATCCTGGCTGCTGCAGCAGGCTGCAACCAACGTCGGTGGCCCCCCACGCCCCTCGGATACCGGAGACACGGCAACACCACCGCCAGCCGTGCCGCCCCCATCCACCACCGCCGCCACGGCGCCGCCTCCCCAGGGTTCCGGCATGGACGCCGGCGCACCAAGTGGAACCGGCGGCGGACAGTCAGGATCTCCTTCCGGGCCTCCGCCTCCCCCACCGGCGTCAACGAGTTCCAGCAGTTCGTCTTCAGGTACTCCGGATCCGAACGCGTGTGATCCCAACGATCCAAATACCCAATAAGAGCGCCGGAAGCTAGCTCACGTCAGCTCTTCCCCGTGGCTTCTGGCGATCTCCACGAGCTGCGATTTCAGCGGGTCCTGCAGCTTGCGCAGATCGTCCAGATTGACCACTTCCTCGAACGCGTCCCGCCCGGAAATCTCAGTGCTCTCGATGATCAATTCGTCGGACGGCCGGATCGTCGAGATCGAGGACGAGATGCAGAGAATCGGCATCTCTCCGAATTGGGGGAAACGTTCTGAGCTGACCGGGAAGCGCAGAGCTTCGAGCAGCCGCGGCAGACCGGGATAGCTATTCACCACTGTGTGGAGCGCGGTGTAGTGCAGGACGAAGCGGTGCGTCTCTTCGTTCATGCGATTGCGATCCGCGAGCAGTTCCTGCAGCTTCGCGAGTGAGAAGCCGGAATAGGTCAGCACCCACTTCAACGGCGCAGTGACGGCAATGGTCTTGCTTCCGCCGTCGCTCGAAACCACGTGTGCATACTCGAGCGGAGTGATTTCGACCGCGGTGCTTTCAAGCTGAATCGGTGCTGTCAGTTCCGTCAGGAGATTGTAAGGCTTCGCGTTGACGACGGCGTTATACAGGCGCTGCATTTGGAGGAAAGCTTTGTCGGCGCCTCGGACGCTTTCCTTAGATCCGCCCTGGATATACTCGCCGAAGATGCTCTTGGGACGGAGCATCGGCGCGATCGTTCCAACGTAGTCGGTCAATTGGCCGCGGAGGAGATCGGCGATCGCCCGCGTCAGCTTTCTCAACTTGAGAAACTTCTGGATGTCGTAATGCTCGTCAGGCATGGCAGCGCCTCCAACCGTGGTCCGGAATCCCCAAAAACCGAATGGCTATTGTAGCAACTCGATACCGCGGATACCCTTTCCCGCGTGTCGGCAACGGTTTGGCCGCGGCTGTATTTGCTAGAATCGGCAGGACACCGAGGAGAGATTCCCATGCGTTTCGTCATTTTGATGGCAGCGTTCTCAGTGGTAACCGGCCTGGCGCAGTCCGCCGATGAGAGCGCGGACAGGGAGAAAGCCCTGAAGCGCTGGAAGGCCAACGATGTCACCCGTCCCGTTCCGCCCGTCATTACTCCGGGCACGCCCAGCATGCGGGAGAAACCCGGCGCGCCGCCATCGGATGCCGTGGTTCTGTTCGATGGCAAAGACCTTTCGCAATGGCAGAACAACAAGGGCGGACCCGCGCGATGGAAGTTGGTAGACGGCGCCCTCGTTGTGGCGCCAGGAACGGGCGACATTCACACGCGTCAGGCATTTGGCGATTGCCAGTTGCACGTCGAATGGGCTGAGCCTAACCCGCCACAAGAAACCGACCAGGCGCGCGGCAACAGTGGCGTTTACCTGATGAGCAGATACGAGCTGCAGGTGCTGGATTCCTACCAGAACAAAACCTACGCGGACGGACAGGCAGGCGCCATTTACGGCCAGTTCCCGCCTCTGGTCAATGTGAGTCTGCCGCCGGGAGTGTGGCAGACCTACGACGTCGTTTTTCACGGTCCGCGTTTCGCCGCGGACGGAAAGTTGCTGCGCCCTGCCCGCATAACGGTGTTGCAGAATGGCGTGCTGGTGGAGGACAACGTCTCACTGACTGGCCCGACGGACTACCAGGCCCGTCCACCTTACAAACCGCATCCCGAGAAGATGCCGTTGTTATTGCAGGACCACGACCAGCCCGTGCGGTTTCGGAATATCTGGATTCGCGAGCTGAACTGATTAGCCGGCCGCGCGCGTAGCGCGCACGATGAAGCGCTCGGGCGCGGGCCCGAGATAATGAAACGGGTAGCAGGTCACCAAAGTGAGGACCGCCTCCTCCGAATTTTCCAGCACGCGTGTGTCACGCGGCCCGACTACGCGGCAGGACTCAACCCGGTATTCGAACGACCCTTCGAGTGTTGTCACCACAATTGTGTCGCCTAGTTGGATATTGCTCAGGCCCCGGAAAAAGGTGTCGCGGTGCGCGGCAAGACCGGCGTTTCCCTTCCCGCCAGGCAGCGGGGTTCCGGGGATGTGGCCGACCGCGAGTGCCAGCGTGCGCCGCGTCGCGCCTTCAAGGATGATGGCCTTGAGACCGATTCGCGGGATCTCGATCCGCCCCACCACGGATTGGTAACCCGCGGCTGGGAATCCGGCCTGCGGCGTCGCCAGCCCAGCGGCGGAAGGAACCAGTGGCGGGAGTGTCGCAGGTTCGGAAAATGCCACCGCTTGCGTCAGGAATCCGCTAATCGAAACCGGCTCGCCGCCCAGTTCCTGCTCGAAAGCCCAGTTTTGATAAGCCTGAAACAGCCAGACGTGCACCATGATCGTGGCGCACAAACCCAGGCAGCAGAAACCGACTGCAAAACTCATCAGCTCGCTGCGCCGCAGCAGTGATTTCGTAAATCGCAGCCGGACGCGGAGGCTCATCTGTGCTCGAGCCGGATGGCGAGAATGCGCAGCAGCACGCCCGCCGACATGCCTAGTATTCCTAGTACTGCGCTGAGTGGCAGGTAGCTGGCTGTCTTTGGAAGACTGGCTGCGATTCTTTCGGGCTCTCGAGTGATCGGTTTGGCGCTTGCGCGGGAGCGGCTTTCGACGGTGTCTCGCTGAACGTCGGCCGCCACGGGAGCGCTGGCTTTACGCGAAGCGCTTGGCGCGGTCTGCTGTGGAAGCGGTTGTGGAGGCGTAGCTCTCGGCGAAAGCGGTTGAGCAACCGCGGGCTGCGGGACAGGTGGACGGTTGACCGGAATCTGTTGCAGAGGCGTCGCTGCCTGCCGGACCGGTGGATTCGCAGGTAAATTCCTGACCGGGAGCTGTTGTGCCACAGGAGCAGGGACCGGCGCCGGCACGCGGCTTGGCGCCGCAGCGCCTCGCTGAACCCCGGCGGCGAGCAACCCGATATCTCCAGGCAATTCCGGCGGCATCGAGAGCACGCCACGCCCCACGGATTTGGCCAGTTCGACGGCCTGCGCCTTAGGGTAAACAAATTCCTGCCCATAGTTCCGTCCCGGCGGGAACCACAACCGCAATGCCTTGGCCTGTTTGGGACCGCGCTCAAAGAAAGCGAAGACGGTCTTATCGGTCGTGGGCAAGTCGTAATTCGGCATGGTGAGCAGCGTGGAGAGGAGACGGCTCTCATCGCCGGTCCAGAGCTGGACAACCTCAAAGACCTGGAGGACATTGCGCTCGGCGCCCGACTCGACGAGTCTCACAACGTAGCGGCCCGGCGCGAGCATCATCCCCGGCACTTCCACCGATTCGTTGGTGACAAACGGAGTCTGCTTGGCAGCGTCGGCGGCGTGCACCACGGGCGTGCAGGCTGCCCATGCTCCCAGGAGCGATACCGCGACGTTGGTCCGCCAGCTCATATTTCTGCTGTCATCCTACTACACTTGACTCGCAGTTGGGCGAATCGTGCAATGCAGTAGCGTCGCCATAGGGGCCTCTGGTACCAATGGATAAGGTACCCAGTAAGACTAAAATGCACATTAAGGACCTCCTCACGCAGGGGCGACCGACGTTTTCGTTCGAGTTCTTTCCACCAAGGACTGACGAAGCAGCCAAGCAACTCGAGCAGACTATTTCGGACCTACGGGATCTCCAGCCGAGCTTCGTTTCGGTCACGTACGGAGCAGGAGGCTCGACGCGCGACAGGACCCTCGAGATCGTCACGCGAGTAAAACGGGAGCACGGCATTGAAGCCATGGCTCACCTGACTTGCGTCGGGTCCACGCGAGACGAGCTGGGCGCCGTACTGGACCGGATTCTGAAGTCCGGTATTGAGAACGTGTTGGCGCTGCGGGGCGATCCGCCCAAAGGCCAGACCGAATTCACACCTGTGGAAGGCGGCTTCCGCTATGCCAGCGAACTGGTGCGGTTCATCCGCGACCGGGACCGTGCCTCCCTGTGCCTGGGCGGCGCTTGCTATCCCGAGAAACATCCCGAGTGCGGCAACCCGGCGGTCGATCTGCAGAACCTGAAGCGCAAGGCGGATGAGGGACTGGACTTCGTGATCACCCAGCTTTTTTTCAACAACCGCCACTACTTCGATTTCGTCGAGCGCGCACGGCGCATCGGAATTACGGTGCCGATTCTCGCTGGCATTATGCCCATCACCAATGCTTCGCAGGTGGAGCGCTTTATGGTGAGTTGCGGCGCAACCATTCCCTTTGAGCTTGCAGAGGAGCTGGACCGGCGGCGCGGTGATGCGCAAGCCGTCATGGAACTGGGCATCGCGCACGCCACCGCGCAGTCGATCGAGCTGCTGGAAAAGGGAGCGCCCGGCATTCACTTCTATACCCTGAACCGCAGTACCGCCACCCGCGAAATCTACGCCGCCCTCCAGTCCGCCGGCTTCACTGCGCGTTAAATCGGGTGCCCCCCCCTTGATTGAGGGTGCGGTTTGTGACATTCTAGTCAAAACCATATTTAGGAGGTCGCTGTGTTATTTCGCCGGTCAACGTGCGTTCTGCTTTTCGGACTAGCTAGTTTCGTTGCTTCATCCACTCTGAGGGCTGATGTAACCGGAAGCATCCTGGGAGTCGTGCGCGATGCCACGCAAGCCGTGGTTGCGGGCGCAAAGATTGTCGCCACAAACTCGCAAACGAATCTCACGCGAGAGACGGTGACCGCGGTTGATGGCTCCTACCGTCTCCTGGCGCTGCCACCCGGAGCTTATAGCGTCACGGCAACCGCGTCGGGTTTTCAGGCATACGTCACCTCGGACATCGACGTAAAGGTGAACGACCAGTTGCGCATCGATATCCTGCTCCAGGTGGGCAGCGTGCAACAGGAGGTCAACGTCACCGCCAACGCCGTGCAGGTGGAAACCGCCAGCACGCAGCTCGGCGACGTGGTGGAGTCGAAGAAGATGCTGGCGCTGCCGCTGAACGGCCGAAGCTATATCGATCTGCTGGGGTTGCAGGCGGGAGTCGTGCCCTTTACGGCGGGATCGATACAGCAGGACCGGCCGGTCTCCGGGTACTTGAGCAACACGGGCAATGTCTCCGTCAACGGCCAGCGCGAGACGGCCAACGCGTTTCTGGTGAATGGCGGGGACGTGAGCGAGGGTCGCAACTTGGGCGCAGGACTGGTTCCCAACCTCGATTCGGTGGAGGAGTTTCGCCTCATCACCAACAGCTTTGATGCCGAATACGGAAAGTTCAGCGGCGCGGTAATGAACGCCGTTACGAAGTCCGGTACCAACGGGATTCACGGTACGGCATTTGAGTTCCTCCGCAACGACAAATTCGACGCCAACAACTTTTTCGACAACCAGGCTCCTCCCGGACCCGACGGGAAAGCGCCGCGCGCTGAATTACGCCGCAACCAGTTCGGATACGCGATCGGCGGTCCGTTTTGGAAGAACAAACTCTTCTGGTTTACAGACTACCAAGGGACCCGCCAAGTTATGGGCGCCAGCACAGGCATCGTGGACTTGCCCACATTGAGTCAGCGTAACGGGACCTTCTCTCCAGGGGATCTGACCGGGACGATCGATGGGAGCTATTGGGCCCAGGTGCTCTCACAACGCTTGGGTTATACCGTGACGAACGGCGAACGCTACAGCTTCGACGGCTGCACCCTCACTACCGATTGTGTTTTTCCGGGCGGTGTGATTCCGCAGAAAGCCTGGTCGAAGCCGGCCATCGGAACCTTGCCGTTCATTCCGGTGGGAAACGTAAATCCGAATACCGGCGAGTTCGTGGACGCAGGGCAAAAGAACCGGGTACAAGACGATAAAGCCGCGCAGCGTGTCGACTTTGTCAACCAGATGACGGGCAATTGGTCGTGGTATTACCACTTTGACGACTCCAACGTTTTCAATGCGCTCCCCAATGCGAGCGTGCCGGGATTCCCTTCCTTTACGCCCAGCCGGGCACAACAAATTGTCATGAGCAACACCAAAACGCTGGGTCCGACGGCCGTCAACGAGGCTCGTGTGAGCTTCTTTCGGACCGCCACGATCACCGACAAGCCCAAAGGCAGCTTTGCGAAACTCACCGATCTCGGTTTCGTCACGGGCCTAGGATCCCTGGGCATCAACCCGTCCGGCCCCCCGGGATTCCCAGAGTACATGCCCCAGATGGGCTTCAACAACTTCAACGTCGGCGTCCCTACGCTGACTACAACGCAGCCCAATAACACCTGGATGTTCACGGATGGGTTCTCGAAGGTTCACGGCAGTCATACGCTTAAGTTCGGGGGCGAGTTCCGGTACTTACAGATCAACGAACGCAACGTTTGCGCACCTAACGGCGACTTTAGTTTCGATGGCAGCGTGACCGGCGTGGATTTTGCGGACTATCTGGTGGGAGCTCCCGCGTACGGAGGCTTCAACCAGTGCAGCATGCAATTCCTGGATTCCAGGACCCGCTACGGCGGCGCTTATGGTCAGGACTCATGGAAGATAAAGCCGAACTTCACACTGAACCTGGGCCTGCGTTGGGAGGTCAGCATGCCCTGGTATGACACGCAAGGCAAAATCGAAACCATCGTGCCCGGACTGCAATCCACTCAGTTTCCGACTGCTCCGGTGGGTTGGGTTGTGCCCGGTGATCCCGGTATTCCTCCCACACTGGCGCCCACGCACTACAACAACTTCGCGCCGCGGGTCGGCCTGGCTTATTCTCCGGGTTTCAACGACGGCGTGCTCAAGAAGATTTTCGGGGGAGCCGGGAAAACCAGTATTCGTGCGTCTTTCGGCATCTATTACACGTCCATCGAGGATCTGAACCTCTTCTATGAGGTGGGCGACGCTCCGTTCGGCCTGTATTGGACTACTCCGAGCAGCGTTCTGTTCGAGGAGCCGTACCGCACGCGCACGGACGGTAGCTCGCAGGGTGTAAAGTTCCCCTTTACTTTCCCGACTCCCGGCGCTCCTGAGAACAAGACCCTGGATTATGGCAGATACCTGCCCATCCAATACTCGCCTGGTTACGACATTCACAATCGGATGCCCTACGCGGAGCACTACAACTTCTCCATTGAGCGTGAGCTATCCAGAGCGACCGTGCTGAGGCTAGCCTATGTAGGGACGCAAGGCCACAAGCTGATTTCGCAGCATGACGCCGATCCTGGGAACAGCGCTCTTTGCCAGCAACTCACGGCGATCGGTGCCAGGGACTTGACCACGTCTTCGATTGGTTGCGGACCTTACCAGGAAAACGATATTTATCAGCTTCCCAACGGCTCGAAGGTTTACAGCACCCGGAATTATCTCGGCGACAACTACTGCCCCACCTCCTCGACTTTGATTTGCTTTTCTCAAAACAACACCTTCACCCAGAACAGCGCGAACTCCAACTACAACTCCTTCCAGGCGACCTTGGAGCGCAAAGCCGCGGATCTCACTTACGTGATCGCCTACACGTATTCGAAGGCCCTGGATGACTCTTCCAACTTCAATGACTATATGAATTTCTCGAATTACCGGCTCAGCCGCGGGCTTTCAAATTTCGACATCACCCATAACTTCGTCGGCAGTTACAACTGGGCGATTCCGTTCGACCGCGCTTTCGGCGGGGCGCCGAAGCGGCTGACGGAGGGGTGGACCATCAATGGCATCACACGGTTCGCCACGGGATTTCCCATCCAAATCCGGCAGGGCAATGGCGATATATCGCTCACGGGTAGCAATGCCGACAACCCGAACCGGGTGGGGCCGATCACGATCGTGGACCCGCGAAACCTGGATGCCAACGGAGGGAACCGCTACTTCCTGGCGGACGCGTTCCAGGAGAACACAATACTAGGAACCTTTGGCAACTCTAGCCGGCGCTTCTTCCACGGCCCCGGACTCATCAATACCGATTTTGGAATGTCGAAGAGAACGCGCATCACCGAATCCATGGCATTCGAGGTTCGTGCCGAATTCTTCAACATTTTCAACCATACCCAGTTCAACAATCCGAGCGGCAATATAAGCAGCAGCCGTTTCGGCTTGGTTAGCAGCGCGAATGCTCCCCGCATCGGACAGATCAGCGCCAAGTTCTACTGGTAGAATTCTCGACCCGGGCAGGACCGGCACTTTTGCTTGTCCTGCCTCTTCATGAACGAATTTCCTCGATTTGATCTGACGGGCCAGGCCGCCCTGGTCACTGGCGCGGCTCGCGGCCTGGGGCGCGCCATCTCCATCGCGCTGGCTCACGCGGGTGCGGATGTCGCGCTTGGCCTGCGCGATGTCAATACCGGCGCAGAACTGGCACGGGAAATCCAAGCGATGGGCCGGAAGGCGCTGCCACTCCAGATGGACGTACTGCATTTGGATCAAATCACCCGCGCTATTGATGAGGCCGTGGCGCGTTTCGGCCGGCTCGATATCCTCATCAACAATGCGGGCGGCGGGACCACAGGCCTCGCCGAAGATGTCACCGAGCAGGACTACGACCTCACCATGACGCTGAACGCCAAGGCCACTTTCTTTGCGAGCCAGGCCGTGGGGCGCGTGATGATGCGCCAGAAAGGCGGGCGGATCATCAACCTGAGTTCTCAAGCCGGGTCTGTCGCATTGCCCACCGAATCGGTCTACTGCATGAGCAAGGCCGCCATTTCGCATTTGACGAAATGTCTCGCGGTCGAATGGGGCAAGCACAACATCACTGTGAATGCCGTGGCGCCAACGTTTATCACCACGCCGGGCACCGACGAGGCGCTGGCCGATCCGGTCTTTCGCGCCGACGTGATTGAGCGCATCGCCGGGCTGCACCGGATCGGCGAACCGATGGATGTCGCCGGAGCGGTCGTCTTCCTGGCTTCGCCAGCCGCCTCTCTCATTACCGGCCACACCATCCTCATCGACGGCGGCTGGACGGCCCGGTAATTCACTCTGCTAGCCTGTCTAACAGGATGCTGAAGAAGGCCCAAAAACCGCTTCGTTTGATCGCGGCTCAGAAACGCCCCCATCTGTCTGCGGGCATTTTCGGCATTCTCGCCCTTGGCCTTCTGTGTTCCGCGGCATCGTTGGCGCAGACCGCTGACACCTATCGCCAAAAAGCGCTGGAGCTTTCCCGCAACAAGTCCTGGGATCAGGCCATCGACAACTACCGCAAGGCGCTGGCTCTCGAACCCAACGACGCCGACACGCACTACAACCTGGCGCTGACGCTGAAATACAAGGGCGACTCCAAGGCGGCGATTGAGGAATTCGAAACGGCCGCGCGGCTCAGGCCCAAGTGGGCCGAGGCGCATTACGGGCTGGGCGCCGCCGAGTACGATTTGCATGAGCTTGAGGCCGCCGAGAAGGAGCTGCGCACCGCCGTCCAGCGCGACCCGAAAAATGCTGCGGCCCGGCGTTTCCTCGCGCGCGTGTATCTCGAACAGAGCAATCCGTCCGCGGCCGCCGCGGAGCTTCGCCAGGCGCTGCAGCTGAAGCCCTCGGCCGAGATGCATTTTGAGCTGGGACTCGCCGAAGGCCAGCTCGGCAATCTCGAGGCCGCTGCCGCCCAGTTTCGACGGGCCACGCAGCTCAATCCAGGTTTCGCGCCGGCGCATTCCCGGCTGGGCGTGACGCTGCGCCGCCAGGGCGACCACGCAGGCGCACTAGCTGAGTTCAAGAAGGCCGTCGATCTGAATCCGAAAGATCCGGGGTTGCAGTACGACCTCGGCATGGAGTTGAAGGCCGGCGACGACCTGCCCGGTGCAATTACCGCATTTCGTCACGCCGTCGATCTAAAGCCTGATTTTGAACAGGCGCACTACAACCTGGGCATTGCACTGCGCGCCCAGGGGCAAACCCAAGCGGCACAAACCGAGTTGAAAGAGTTGAAGGGCCTGCACGATTTCCGCACGCGCCTGGCGCAATCCAAGAGCTTGATCCTCCAGGGGGTGGAAGCGCTACAACAGCAGAAGCTCGATGACGCTCTGGACCTGTTCCAGAAGTCGGTGGACGAAAGTCCTGAGCTGGCGACGGGACACTACTATCTCGGCGTCACGTGGGACCGGAAGGGCGATGCGGCCCGCGCGCTCGCAGCCTATCAGAAGGCGCTCGAACTCAAACCCGATTACGCACACGCCCATTCCAGCCTGGGATTGCTCTACTGGCGCGGCAATGATCGAGCCCGCGCGCTGGAGGAATTCCGGCAGGCGGTGATCAATGATCCGGACCTGGCCGAGGCGCATTATAACTTCGGCCTGGCGCTCGCGCAGTCGGGCCGCCTGGACGATGCCGCTCGCGAACTGAACGAAGCCCTCAGCCTCGATCCCAAATACACCGACGCACGGATACAATTGGGATTGGTCCTCAGCCAGAACAACGATGCGGCAGGCGCCGCGAACGTCTTCCGCGAGGTGGTGCGCCGCAATCCGAACTTCGCCGAAGCCCACAATAACCTGGGCCTGGTGCTGCTCCAGAGCGGCAATCGATCTGCGGCACTGGCGGAGTTTCGCGAAGCCGTCCGCCTCAAGCCGCGGTACGCGGAAGCGCACTATAATCTTGCAGTGGCGCTTCATCAGGAAGGAAAGGAGGCGGAGTCGCGCGCGGAGCTGGAAAAGGCGTACGAGATTGCTCCCGAGCTTAGAAATGCCGCGGCGGCCCGCCCATAAATTTCAATGAAATCACAATTGAAGATGTTTCTGCCACTGCTGTTGTTGTGTGCGATACCAGCTCTTGCAGCTGAGAAGGTCTGCGAGGTTGCGTCGCCCACGGCGAGTTTTTCGATCCCGCATGTCGCGGCGGCGCAAGCGCTGAACACGGACCCGAAGTCGGCGACTTGGTCGCAAGCGGCGTCCACGTGGATGACCAAGGACTGCACGCATGAGATCGACTATCCCAATCTCAAGACCGAAGTGCGCGCGTTTTGGACCGATTCCGATCTCTATCTTCTGTTCATCTGCCCGTACACGGTGCTGAACCTGTGGCTGCCCGCGGACAACAGCAAAGACCGCCTCAAACTCTGGGACCGTGACGTGGTCGAGTTTTTCCTGGGAGACGACTGGAAGGACATCAAGCACTATCGCGAGTTCGAAATCGCGCCCACGGGCGACTGGGTGGATCTCGCCATCGACATCAACAAGGAAAGCTACGACTCCAAGTGGAATTCCGGCTACGAGAAACAGGGCCGGATCGATGAGAAAAATCACATCTGGTACGCGGCAACGCGCGTTCCGCTGAAATCCGTGAGTGAGCAGCCGGTAAAAGCAGGAACCAAGTGGCGCGCCAATCTCTACCGCATTGACGGGCTCGGAGCTGATCCGCAGCGCCACTTCATGTGCTGGCAGCCCACCTGCGTGGTCAACCGCGATCCGAACCACGTGCCGGAGCATTTCGGAACGTTGATCTTCACCAAGTAAAATCGCGTGCCTCTTTCGATTCGCATCCTCATCCTGATGACTCTGGTAACCGCTTCTCTGAGCGCGCAGAACACAGGCGCGGGCAAGAGGCGTTTCACCGTGCTTTGCGCGGGCTGTCACGGCGCGGGAGGCACGGGAGGCGAGCGTGCCCCGGCGCTGGTTGGGCGAGGCGAGTCCCGCGTTCACTCCGTGCAGGACCTGCGTGACATTATTCGCAACGGCATCCCGTCCGCGGGTATGCCCTCCTTTCGTTTGCCCGACGGGCAACTCGAGGATCTGGTGGCCTATGTCCACGAACTGCGCGCCCCGGCGGCGGACACGCCGGCTCCCGGCAACGTCGCAGCCGGAGAACAGTTCTTCTATGGCGGGGGGAATTGCGCATCGTGCCACACCGTCGGCGGGCGCGGCGGCTGGATCGGCGGCGACCTCTCCGCGCTGGGCAGGCGCCGGAGCGTCGCGGAGATCGAAAGCATCCTCCACGACCCGAGCCGGAGCATCACCCCGGGTTACCAGGTGGCAACCGTGCACCTCCACGACGGTTCATCGCTGCGCGGCCTAGTGAAGAATGAGAGCACATTCGACTTGCAGCTCCAGGGGCTCGATGGAAGGCTGCACCTGCTGGAGCGGAATCAAATCGCCGCCGTGGATCGCGAGAAGAATTCGCTGATGCCTCCGGTTGCGGCGAGCGAAGAAGAGTTGCGCGACCTCATCGCTTATCTCAGCCGTCTGGATGGAAATGTTCCGGCCCATGCCGGTGTCGAAACCACTCCGCTTCCCGGCTCGGTCTCCTTCGCGCAGATCCGCGAACCCAAGAAAGGCGATTGGCCCACGTACCATGGCGTTCTCACCGGCAATCGCCACAGCCCGCTCGATGGGATCAACACCTCGAATATCGCCGCATTGAGTGCGCAGTGGAGTTTCAGGGTGGGCCGCTCCTCGCGACTCGAGACAACGCCTATCGTCGTGGACGGAGTGATGTATGTGACAGCGGTGAACGAAGCCTACGCACTCGACGCGCAAACCGGGCGCGCCATGTGGCATTACGAACGTCCGCGCAGCAAAGGCCTGTCCGGCGATGCGGCCGGCGGCATCAATCGCGGCGTGGCGATCCTGGGTGATCGCGTCTTCATGGTCACCGACAACGCGCACCTGCTCGCCCTGCACCGGCTCACGGGCAGCCTGCTTTGGGATGTGGAGATGGCCGACTGGCGCGTGAATTACGGCGCCACTTCCGCGCCATTGGTTGTGAATGACCTCGTTATCTCCGGCACCTCGGGCGGCGACGAGGGCATCCGCGGGTTTGTCGCGGCTTACAAAGCTTCGACCGGTGAGCGGGTCTGGCGCTTCTGGACGATTCCCGCGCCGGGTGAGCCGTTGTCGGAGACCTGGGGCGGCAAGGCGCTGGTGCATGGGTGCACGGCTGCCTGGCTCACGGGCACATATGACGCGGAAACCAACCAGCTGTTCTGGACCACCGGCAATCCATGCCCGGATTACAACGGCGACGAGCGCCAGGGCGACAACCTGTATTCCGACTCCGTGGTGGCGCTCGAACCCGCTACGGGAAAACTACGCTGGTATTTCCAGTACACGCCGCACGACTTGCACGATTGGGATTCCGCTCAGACCGCCATGCTGGTGGATGCCCCATTCCAGGGCCACGAGCGCAAGCTTCTGCTGCAAGCCAACCGCAACGGCTTCTTCTACGTTCTCGACCGGACCAACGGCCATTTTCTGCGCGCGACACAATTTGTCCAGAAGCTCAATTGGGCAAAGGGCGTTGCGGCTGATGGCCGGCCGGTCGTTGATCACGATTCCGATCCCACGCCTCAAGGTACGAAGGGATGTCCCTCGGTCGACGGCGCGACCAACTGGTTTTCCAACGCCTATAATCCGGCAACCAGGCTGTTCTATTTGATGGCTCTCGAAAAGTGCAACATCTTCACGAAGTCTGATGCCGTGTGGACAGCGGGCGAATCGTACTACGGCGGTGAGGCGCGCGAAGTTCCGGGTGAGCGGGCCCAGAAGTTTCTGCGCGCCATCGACCTTGAAACGGGCAAGATCGCCTGGGAGATTCCACAGACCGGGGAGGGGCGCTCCTGGGGAGGCGTGCTGTCAACGGCGGGAGGGCTCGTTTTCTTCTGTGAAGACAGCGGTGCCTTCGCGGCTGCGGATGCGCGTTCCGGGAAGCTACTCTGGCATTTCCAGACCAACGAGTTGTGGAAAGCCTCGCCCATGACCTACATGGCGGGTGGTAAGCAGTACGTGGCCGTCGCCGCGGGAGGCCAAGTCCTGGCGTTCTCGTTACCGTAATAGCACCACCCTGGTAGCCAGTAACTTGACAAAGCCGGCCTCCACGGCCACCATAAGCCTAACGAAGCTTTTCGCGGCCGAGAGTCATCGAATACCGCTGGGGCGCCATGTTTCGGGCCATTCGAGAACAGATCGATACCATTTTCCGGGAAGACCCGGCAGCTAAAAGTACTCTCGAAATCGTCCTGTGTTACCCCGGTTTTCATGCCATTCTGTTCCACCGGCTGGCGCACAAACTCCACACCGCGGGCATTCCGCTGGTTCCACGCATCGTCTCTCAAATCTCGCGCTTTCTCACCGGCGTCGAAATTCACCCCGGCGCCAGGATTGGCAGGCGGTTCTTCATTGATCACGGCGCCGGTGTGGTGATCGGCGAAACCGCTGAAATCGGCGACGACTGTTTGCTCTACCAGGGTGTGACGCTCGGCGGCACCGGCAATGAGAAAGGCAAGCGGCACCCGACTCTCGGCCACCGTGTGGTGGTGGGTACGGGAGCGAAAGTGCTGGGCAGCATCCGAATTGGGGATGACGTCAAGATCGGCGCGGGGTCCGTGGTTGTGCATCCCGTGCCCGATGGGTCTACCGTCGTCGGCATTCCGGGCAAGGTAGTGCGCACTCGGCGAGAAGCGGGGGGCCTGCTGGAGCATGGCAACCTGCCCGATCCCGAGGGCCAGGCCATCGATGAGTTGAAGCAGCGCGTCGCCGATCTGGAAAACAAACTACGGAATCTCGCCGAACGTCTCGAAGTCGAAGCACGGAACTTGTGACGCGGCGTTTCCTCTGGCTGCTCGGGGTAACGGCTCTGCTGCCGGCCGAGACCTTCACCTATTGGATCGAGCCGTGCTCCGCTGAAGTCTCGCGCCAAACCACGTGTGCAGCCAAGGACCCTGAGCTGGCCGAGTGGGCGATCGAGGCCTGGCAAAAGGCAGCGGATCTTACCTTTGCGACAGCCGCTGAAAATCACGCGCGCATCCGTATTTATTGGGCTTCCGACCATATGAGGCTGTATGGCAAAGCGAGTCCCATCCTGGTGGATGGCAAGCGCGGCTCAGCCATTCATGTAAACCCGGACGTATCACAGCTTGGCGAAGAGATTTATCGGGCGGCGGAGCATGACACCCTGCTGCGCGATGCCATTATCTATCTCACCTGCCTGCACGAAAGCGGGCACGCCCTTGGCCTGTCGCACACGGGCAAGTTCGAAGACATCATGTACAGCTTCGGATTCGGCGGCGACATCGTCGAGTACTTCGAGCGGTATCGCCGCAGAATCGGAACGCGCCAGGACATCCGTACGCAATCCGCCATCTCCGCTTACGACCGCCAGCGCCTCCTCCAGCTACTCAGGCAACATCCCTGACGCTGCGCTACGATGGGGATTGGCCTCACCACTGCCAAGCCTGCGGTCCAACCTGGACTTCATGCCGTCTCCGTTGCGAGACCGCCCTGGCCTGCTGATTCGCGATCCCTTCCGCTACTCGGATCTCACGCTGATTATCCCGCCGGCGCTGGTGCAGTGCCTTCGCTGTTTCGACGGGCAGCAGACCGAACTCGACATCAAGGAAATTCTCGTCCGGGTAACGGGCGAACTGGAAACCGGCGATCTGGCCACCCATCTGATCGAGACGTTAAGTAACGGCGGCTTTCTGGAGAACGAAGTCTTTGAGGGCATCAAAGAAGACCGGCACCGGCAGTTTGCCGGCGCTCCGCAGCGCGAAGCGATCCATGCCGGGAACTCCTACCCGAGCGCGGTCCAGCCGCTGCGTGTGACCCTTGACCGCTACATGGGAGGCTCACAGAATCTGGCGCAGTCGGACGGCCTTGTGGGCATCGCTGCGCCCCACGTCAGCCCCGAAGGTGGGTGGCAATCCTACGGCGCCGCGTACGGGATGATGGCGCCGCGGTACAAGGACCGCACCTTCGTCGTACTCGGCACCTCGCATTACGGCGAGCCGGAGCGATTCGGCTTGACGCGCAAACCGTTCGTGACGCCGCTGGGCGAAAGCCAGGTGGACGTGCCGCTGGTCGACTGGCTGGAGCAGAAGGCGGCACCGGCCATTCAGATGGAGGACTATTGCCACGCCATCGAACACTCCATCGAGTTTCAGGTGCTTTTCTTGCAGCACTTGTATGGACCCGGCATTCGCATTCTGCCCATTCTCTGCGGGCCGTACGCGCACAGCATCTACCTGGGCAGCAAACCGGAAGCGGACGAGAATGTGTCTCGATTTCTCGATGCGCTCGGCGAAATGAACGTGCGAGAAGCCGGGCGGCTGTTCTGGGTACTCGGCATTGATATGGCGCACATGGGCCGCCGCTACGGCGATTCCTTCACGGCGCGCGCCGATCAGGATGCGATGGTCGAAGTCACCGCGCGCGACCGCAGCCGCCTCGAGCGCGTGGCGACCGGCGATGCCGAGGGCTTCTGGAGCCTGGTGCAGGAGAAACGCGACGATCTGAAGTGGTGCGGTTCCTCGGTACTTTACACATTTCTGAGAGCCGTGCCCCAGGCGCGCGGCCACCTGCTGCGCTACGAGCAGTGGAATATCGATGATCAGAGTGTCGTCAGCTTCGGTGGAATCGCGTTCTCGAACGGCGGTAAGTAGCTGCCGGCCTCATCGCTCTACATCAAGCCCTCGTCCGCTGATGGCCCATAGAGCGCCGGCACTGGGATATTATTCAACCGCAGATACACGCCCAACTGCGCGCGGTGATGGATGGTGTGATTCATGATCATGCTGCGCAGTACGGCGATTTTGGACATGGTGAAGATCGTCCTGCCGCCAACCAGCAGCGACCACGGTTTCATGAGTTGCTCGTCGCTGGCTCCCGCGATGGCTGCACGCGCGTCGGCGACGTTCTTGTCAAACAGGCTCAGCACGTGCTGGCGCGACTGCGCCACCGTACCTTGAGGCGGCGGGCTGCCGGGCGGTGCGAGGTCGAGCGAGTCCTGCGCAATGGTGGGCACGGCCCAACCGGGCATCTCCGCCACGTGCCCTGCCAGCCTTCCCAGCGGCATGGATTTCGGGTGCGGCTTCCACCTGAAATCATTCTCCGGAATGCGCTCCAGGGTCTTCCGCGTGTTGGACATTTCGTGATCGAATTCAGGCAGCAAGGCTTGACTGATGGCCATCGGTTCCTCCAGAGAGCCAATTCTATTCGATCGGTCCGCGCTCTCCAATTGCGCAACCGCTTCGCCCCAGATCATACTGGATTATGCCCGCTTCGCCAAGCCGACCCCCGGTGTGTGTGCACGGGCTGCGCAAAGCATATAGCGACGTCGTTGCGGTGGACGGCCTCGACCTGGACGTGCGCGCCGGCGAGTGTTTCGGCCTGCTGGGTCCGAACGGCGCCGGGAAAACCACTACCATCGAGATCTGCGAAGGGCTGACCGCGCAGGATGCGGGCACCGTTGAACTCCTCGGATTGCGCTGGGAAACCGACGCCAGTGAGCTTCGCCAGCGCCTCGGTGTGCAGCTTCAGGAGACCCAGCTTTCCGAGAAGCTCACGGTGGATGAAACGCTGCGCCTGTTCCGGAGCTTTTATCGCCAGGGGCCATCCGTGTCTGAGGTCATCGCGATGGTGCAGCTCGAAGAGAAGCGCAACTCGCGTGTGGGCGGGCTTTCGGGTGGTCAAAAGCAGCGGCTGGCCATGGCGTGCGCGCTGGTGGGCGATCCCGATCTGTTGTTTCTCGATGAGCCGACGACCGGGCTAGACCCGCAGGCGCGCCGGCAGGTTTGGGATCTAATCGAGCGCTTCAAGGGTGAAGGGCGCAACGTCATCCTGACCACGCATTACATGGATGAAGCGGAACGGCTCTGTGATCGCGTGGCGGTGATGGATCATGGCAAGATCATCGCTCTCGGAACGCCGCG
This sequence comes from Terriglobia bacterium, assembly GCA_020073305.1. Lineage (GTDB taxonomy): Bacteria > Acidobacteriota > Terriglobia > Bryobacterales > Bryobacteraceae > QHXW01. Next base: position 69,398 of record JAIQFK010000007.1, on the reverse strand, counting down.
GGAGTTAATCGCATCCATAGGGGCGGAACACATGGTGGAGTTCTCGGTGGCGGAAGGAAGCTCCCTCGTCGATCTCGCTGCGCTCGAAAGGTTGGATGGCGTGCGCGTTGCGCGCTGCGAAAATGGCGGCTATGCGATGCAGGTGAGCGAGTTGCATCGCGCGGTGGCCGCGCTGTTTGATGAACTGGCGGGCCGCCGCATTCCGCTGACCGAGCTGCGCACGCATTCGGCAACGCTCGAGGACGTTTTTGTCTCGCTCACCGGGAGGCACTTGCGCGATGAGTGAAGGAACAGCGCTGGTCGAGACACGCGAAATGCGGCCCGCTGCCGAGAGCCGGCCGTTCATCGAGCACTCGCTCGTGCAGCTTACGCTGGTGCGCTTCCGCGAGTTCTGGCGTGAGCCCGAAGCTGTCTTTTGGGTCTTTGTGTTTCCGATCCTCCTGACCACAGGCTTGGGCATTGCATTTCGAAATCGTCCCGCCGATGTGGTGAGAGTCGGAGCGGTGGGGCCGCAACTGGCAGGCGCGTTGCGGGGGAACAAGTCGCTCGCCGTTGAAACGCTGGACCGTGCGGCGGGAGAGCAGGCGCTGCGTGCCGGCCGGATCGTCTTGCTTGCGGTGACGGGGGCCGATGGCGCGGTGACGTACCGTTACGACGACACTAACCCGGAAGGGCGCAACGCGAAGCTGCTGGTCGACCGCACCGTGCAGCACGCCGCCGGCGCGCATGACCCGGTGGCGGCCTCTGACGACTTCGTGCGCGAGCCCGGCTCCCGGTACATCGATTTCCTGGTGCCCGGCCTGCTGGGCATGAACCTGATGGGCAGCGGCATCTGGGGCCTGGGCTTCGCCATCGTCGACGCCCGCCGAAAGAAACTGCTGAAGCGGCTCATCGCCTCGCCCATGCCGCGCAGCCAGTACCTCTTGTCTTTTCTGCTCGCCCGGCTGGTCATGCTGTACATAGAAGTGGCCGCGCTGATCGGCTTCGGCGCCTGGGTCTTCGGTGTGCCGGTGCGTGGGAACCTTTTCGAACTGGCCCTGCTTTGTCTCCTCTCGTCGCTTTCCTTCAGCGCTCTGGGGCTGCTCATTGCGTCGCGCGTGCAGACCATCGAAGGCGCGTCCGGCCTCATGAACTTCGTCATGCTGCCGATGTGGATCTTTTCCGGCGTCTTCTTTTCAGCCGACCGTTTCCCGAATGCGCTGCAGCCGTTCGTGCGCGCGCTGCCGCTGACCGCGGTGATCGATGCGCTACGCGCTCACATCCTGCGAGGCGTAAGCCTGTCTCAGCTCGGCCCTCAGCTCGCGATAATCTCCGGGTGGCTGGTCGTGTGCTTTTTCACGGCCTTGAAGTTGTTTCGCTGGCGTTGAACGTGGTTCGGGAGGGTGAGGACAGGCACCACTGTCCACGACGAGCAGTCCGGCCGTGCGGCTGTCGGGATTAGGGACGTCAGTCCCCGGGTCATGGATCGTGATACAAGAGTACTCATGCTCCGCCGCACATTTCTGCAAGCGACCTCGGGCGCCGCTCTAGCCGCCGCTGCGAATGCGGCCGGTGAAGGCATCCGGCTGGGGTTCGACACTTTTTCCATTCGTGATTTTCACTGGAAAGACATCCAGTACCTTGACTACGCAGCCAGCCAAAAGCTCGACACCGTTCAGCTTTCCAGCCTCGACGATTACGCCAGCCTCGATCCCGCGCATCTTGCCAAGGTGAAGGACCACGCCGAGCGTGTGGGCATTGCCATCGACGCGGGCATCGGCACCATCTGCGATATCGCAAAGGGCTGGGATCCCAAGGAAGGCAATTCCACCGCGTATCTCCGCAAGGGCCTGCGAGTCGCGAAAGCCGTGGGCGCGCGGGCCATGCGCTGCAACATGGGCACGCGCGACGACCGGCCCAATCTCGACCGCTCGATGGAAGCCACGGTGAAGGCACTCAAGTCGGTCCGTTCGGAAGCGCTTGACTTGGGCGTCCGCATTGCCATAGAGAACCATGCGGGCGACATGCAGGCGCGTGAATTGAAAATGCTGATCGAGGAGGCGGGAAAGGATTTCGCCGGCGCGTGCCTGGATAGCGGCAATCCGTTGTGGGCCGCCGAGGACCCGCTGCTCACGCTCGAAACGCTCGGCCCGTATACCGTGACGACGCATATCCGCGACACCGCCGTGTTCGAGCATCCACGCGGCGCCGCGGTGCAGTGGGTGGCGCTTGGGGACGGATCGGTGGACCTCCACCGTTTCGTCGAGCTGTACCAGAAGCTATGCCCGAAGGCTTCCATGCAGCTCGAAATCATCACCGGCATCCCGCCCGACATTCTTCCTTATCTCGAGCCGGACTTCTGGAAGGTGTTCCCCCGTACGCCCGCCTGGGAGTTTGCGCGCTTTCTGAAGCTGGTGAAGAGCGGCCATCCGTACATGGGGCCGATGGTCATCGCCGGCTGGGGGCAGCACCCGCCGGCGCTCGCGGAGGCGTTCAAGGAGCAACAGCGCGTGGATCTCGAGCGCAGTTTCGATTACGCGAAAAAGGTGCTCGGAGCCGGCGTGAGGTGGAAGAGTTGAGCGCAGCAAACACATCTCCCATACTGCTTGGATTCGACAGCTACTCGATCCGCGACTTTCGCTGGAGAGATATTCAACTGCTCGATTACGCGGCCAGCCTCAAGCTGGACACTATTCAGCTCTCCGGCCTCCACGATTACGAGAGCCTCGAGCCGGCGCACCTCGCGAAGGTGAAGGACCACGCAGCGCGCGCCGGAATCACGATCGACGCGGGCATTGGATGCATTTGCCCTCTCTCCGAAGGCTGGTATGCAAAGGAGGGGACCCCGGCGGAGTATCTCCGCAAGGGCCTCAATGTCGCCAAAGCGGTTGGAGCGCGCTCCATGCGTTGCTACATGGGCGGCAGGGGCGACCGGCCGAAACTCGACCCGTGCATGGAAGTCACCATCAATGCGCTGCGCTCAGTGCGCAACGAAGCACTCGACCTCGGCGTCCGCGTCGCCGTCGAGAATCATTCCGGCGATATGCAGGCACGCGAAGTGAAGGCTCTGATCGAGGCAGCCGGCAAGGATTTCGTCGGCTCTTGCCTGGACACAGGCAATCCCATGTGGGTTGTGGAGGACCCTCTGGTCACTCTCGAAACGCTCGGGCCCTACGTGGTCACCACGCACATTCGCGATTCCGCAGTGTTCGAGCATCCGCGTGGCGCCGCGGCGCAGTGGGTTGCGCTGGGCGATGGCTCGGTCAACTTCCACCGTTTCGTCGAGCTCTATCGCAGAGTCTGCCCGCATGCCGGCATGCAGCTCGAAATTATCACCGGCCGGCCCCCGACTGTTCTGTCGTATCTAGAGCCCGATTTCTGGGGTGTGTTTCCGCATATGCCCGCCTGGGAATTCGCACGCTTCGTGGAACTCGCCAAGAGCGGCCATCCTTACATGGGACCGATGGTCATCGGCGGGTCCGGAAAACAGCCACCGGTTATCGAAGCGGCGCTCAAAGAGCAGCAGCGCACAGACCTCGAGCGCAGCCTGGAGTACGCGAGGAAGACGCTGGACGTGGGCGTGAGGTGGCGCAGCTAGCCGCTTCGTAGCCGGAACGTTAGTACCGCATCCTTCAGTCGCGGCTCAGCCAAACCCAAGAAGGGTGTCAACCAAAGTTAGGTCATAAGGCGTCTGGCTAGCTTGACGCTTCCCATGTCTGGGGACACCATGGTCAGGAGCCCAGGGCCCACCCGTGCAGGTAAAGCACGCATTTCACTTCCGCCTCATCCACGGTCTGCTGTTGTTGGCGGTCGCCGGCACACTTGCGGCACAGAATCCAGCAGTCACCATTAGTGTTGATGCGTCCGCGAATCGCCATCCGATCAGCCCGAATATTTACGGCGTAGCGTACGGAGATGCCACCACTTTGCCGCAGCTAAACGTACCGCTGAATCGTCTGGGCGGCAATAACACCAGCCGTTACAACTGGCAACTCAACGCGGACAACCGCGCGGCGGACTGGTATTTCGAGAGCATCGGCTATTCCAGCGCCGTCGCCGGCGAGGTTGGGGATACCTTCATTGCCAACACCAAGGCGTCAGGCGCCCAGTCGATGATGACCATTCCCATGATCGGCTGGGTGGCGAAACTCGGCCCGAGCCGCGCAAAGCTGGCAAGTTTTTCGCAAGCCAAGTACGGCGCGCAAACGGGCAATGACTGGCAGTGGTTTGCGGACGCAGGCAACGGAATTCTCGCGTCGACCGGCAAAGCAATCACGGGCAATGACCCGAACGACGCCGATGTGCCGGCGGACTCCACGTTCCAGCAGGCTTGGGTCCAGCACATCGTAGGGAGATGGGGTGCGGCGAATGCGGGAGGTCTCCGCTACTACATCCTCGACAACGAGCACAGCATCTGGCACTCAACGCATGCCGACGTGCATCCCACCGGAGCAACGATGGACGAGATCAAGGCGAAGATGCTCGATTATGCCGCCAAGATCAAAACCGTCGATCCCACGGCCCTGGTGGTTGGACCGGAAGAATGGGGCTGGAGCGGATATCTTCTCAGCGGATACGACCAGCAATACGGTTCCTTGCACGGCTGGAGCGTGATGCCGGACCGCAACAATCATGGCGGCATGGATTATTTGCCGTGGCTGCTGAGCCAGTTGAAACAGAGTACCGTCGCCGGCGGTCTGCATCCGCTGGATGTGTTCACCGTTCACTACTATCCACAGGGCGGCGAATTTGGCACCGATACGTCCACGGCGACGCAACTGCTCCGCAACCGTTCCACACGGTCGCTCTGGGATCCGAATTATGTAGACCAGTCGTGGATCGGCACGCAGGTGGAACTCATTCCGCGGCTGCGGAATTGGGTCAATACCTATTACTTCCCGGGGACGCCCATCGGCATCACCGAATACAATTGGGGCGCCGAAGGCCACATCAACGGCGCCACCACGCAGGCCGACATTCTGGGCATCTTCGGCCGGGAGGGTCTGGACCTGGCTACGCGATGGACCACGCCGGACCCATCCACGCCAACCTTCAAGGCGATCCAGATGTATCGCAACTATGATGGAGCGAAATCGGCATTCGGGGATACCAGCGTTACCGCGACGGTTCCGAATCCCGACAACGTCTCGGCATTCGCGGCCGTCCGTGCTAGCGATGGCGCGTTGACGATCATGGTGGTGAACAAATATCTCACCGGCTCCACGCCCGCCTCCTTGAGTCTTAGCCAATTCACCGCGGGACCGGCCGCCCATGTCTGGCAACTGACGGCATCCAACGCCATCCAGCAACTGGCGGACGTCCCGGTCTCGAATGCCGCCATCACGGCCCAGTTGCCGCAGCAAAGCATTACGCTGTTCGTGATTCCGGCGGGCAACGCGTGCAATCTTAATGGCGACGGGGCAGTGAACGTCGTAGACGTACAATTGGCGATCAATCAGGCGCTGGGCACAGCCCCTTGCACTACCGCGGACCTGCAGCACAACGCGCAGTGCAACGTGATCGATGTGCAACGCGTGGTCAATGCCGCCTTGGGTGGGAACTGCGTGACGGGTCCGTAAATCCGCTACCAGCCTCGATAGCGTGCGCTATATTATCCGAAGCAGATCGACTTGGAGAATCGCATGAAGATAAACGTTTCGCTTGGATTCGTGTTTCTGCTTTGCGGCCACGCCTGGGCAGCCGACGCAGTGCAGCCGCTCGACGTCAAGCTCGGCCTTTGGGAAAGCTCCAGTACGCTGGAGCGGAGCGGTGCGCCGCCAATCCCTGCCGAGGTCCTGGCAAAGCTGACGCCCCAGCAGCGCGCCAGAATCGAGGAGCGAATGAAGGCGCAGCAGGGCCCGAAGACAACCACGCGAAAGCATTGCGTCACGAAGGAAGATCTCGCTAAAGCGATGGCGTTTGGCAACGACGAGAAGACCTGTCATCGCACGGTCCTGGCCTCTACCAGCAGAAGGCTCGATCTTAAGATCGAATGCGGCGCTGGAACCATGAAGTCGAATGGTGAGGTTCACGTTGAAGTGCTCAACTCAGAACACGTCAAAGGATCTATGGTTATGAATGTCGGCGATGGAACCCGATCCATGAAGATGAATTCGACATTCGAATCCAAATGGCTCGGGCCGATCTGCGAAGCGTCGAAGTGACCGGGATGGCTGAGCGCGTGGATCACAGTCTTATTCCAATGCTGCTAATCAGGAAAATTGCACTCGCGAACGAGCGGAGCCTGGAGTACGCAAAGGGGTAAAGCTCAGAGACGGGGAAATCCGCGTAGTTTGGCGTCTGCGAGTTCACCAGCACAATGGCGCCAATATCCATTTGCCGGGCTCCGTCAGCGGCCACCCGGTCGCTCTCCTTTATTGTCCAGGAGTAGCGGCCATTACGTCTTCAAACGATCCGGCGTAACCTGGGCAAGCCATCTTTCCGATATTCTGCTTCGTGCTGTACGCACGAGAGTCCGGCGTGCAGACCAGATCGTACTTGCCGTTGTTCTTCACAGTGCTGTCGCTCCACTTGACCCACAGCGAGGACAGGCCTATCAGCCGGACCCCGCCCTGGAGATTGCCTTTGATCGTGGAATGCTCGACCATGGCTGAGCTGTTCAGCATGACGGCGATTCCGAAGGGATCGTTGTGGCGGACTGTGCCGTCTGTCATGCGGACACTTGCGTTCCGTTCGACCCAGATTCCCCCGCACCAGTGCTCCGCAGTCCCGTTGTCGCGAATGGTTGCGCCATTTGTGACAGAGCCCGGGGTCCCGTCGATCAGGTAGACGCCACAAGTGCCGTTGTTCTTGATCGTCACCGGCCCGTCGATCTCAATCGCTCTGGCTGAGACCGCGAGGATACCATAGCTGTTATTCTCGACGGTGGTGTTGCCTTGTAGCGCCAAGCGCGCCCCTGAGCCGGCTAGCAAGCCATTAGCTGTGCCGTCTCCGACGATTTCGGAGTCCGTCACCATAACCAATGCGTCACTGACGCCAATACCGTTATTCCCGTTGCGCGCAGCCACTTTGGAATTTTTGATATACACGCTGGAGTAGCGGCCCACTTGCAAGCCCCCTTCGAAGTCACACTGCGTGATTTCGATCCATGATGACTGAAGGTCGGTGACAACCTGTCCCCGGAACGTCAACGACTGGATGCGCATGTTTCTGGAGCCGAAGACCAACAGTCCTCCGAGCGACGAGGTTCCGTCCCCTTGAATGTTGAGATTATCGAAGTTGTTGACTGAAGGGGTTTCGTTACAGTCACCGTGCACGGTGATCGTACTCGGTTGCCCGCCGAGACTGTCGAGGGTAGTCTGGAACGAGTCCGCGGGGCAGTTCACAGTTACGTCGGCTGCGAAAGTTGTAGTGAGGGGTGCGAAAAGCAAGACACCCAGCAGCGGAAAACTCCAAAGACGGCTAGCGTAAAACACATAGTCACGTTCCCATGGCATAAATACCTCTGTTCGGCTGCAATCATACCGCCCTGCTATTAGGATGTACAGGTCTTTGACTATTAAATAAGTCCTGGTAGACAGGGAAGGTCACTCGCGTTGCAGCCGCGCGGGCACCTGTCCGCTTCAGGCGCTTGATGGAGCCGGCAACTATCGCAGGCTGTCTTACGCTTTGATCAGCTTCTCCATCGCGCTTGTGAAAATCTCAATCTCGCGCGGCGTGGTGTAGATGTTGGGCGTCACGCGCAGGCCTTCGAAATCCTTATGGACGATGGGCACAACCAGGATGCGCTGCTTCCACAGTTCGTCGGCTAAGGCCGGCGCCTTCTTCCCCTCTACCGAAACCAGAACAACTCCGCAGCTCTGTGCGGGATCGGGGCTGGTGCGGATGGTGACATTGGGAAACTGCGATAAGCGTTCGGTCCACAGGCTTCGCAGGTAGCGCAGCCGCGCGGCTTTGCGGTCGCAACCGATCGATTCATGGAACGTCAGCGCTTCGGCGATGGCGTTGTGATTCGCCGCGGGATGCGTGCCGATCTCTTCGAACTTGCGGATATTGGCGTTCATCGAGGCCGGCGCGGCCATCATCGGCCACAACTTTTCGATCTTTTCCTTGCGTACGTAAAGAAAGCCCGTACCATGCGGCGCGAGCAGCCATTTATGCAGGCTGGTGCCGTAGTAGTCGCAGTCGAGGTCTTCGTGCTTGTAGGGAAAATGCGCGTAAGCGTGCGCGCCGTCCACAATGGCTTCGATGCCGCGGCTGCGCGCCATCTGGCAAATCTTCTTCACCGGAAAGATCTGGCCCGTCAGGTTGGTGATGTGGCAGAAGTGGATCACCCGGGTTCGGGGGGTGATGGCGCGTTGGAATCGCTGATACAGATCGTCCAGCGAGGGCGGCGGTGTGGGGAAGGAGATCACTTTCAGTTTGATGCCGTCGCGGCGCTCGCGCTGCTGCCACGTGGTGATCATGCGCGGATAATCCTGATCGGTCGTCAGTACCTCGTCACCGGGCTTGAGATCGAGGCCCAGTTGCACGATTTCGAGCGCTTCGGAGGCGTTGCGGGTGATGGCCATCTCTTCGGGATCGCATCCGAAGCTGGCCGCAAGCCGCGTGCGCACGCTCTCGATCTCCGGTTCGAGCACGGTCCACATGGTGTAGGCGGGCGCCATGTTGCTGAACTCGAGCTGGCGGCGCATGGCATCCTGCACGATCTTGGGCGACGGGCACACGCCGCCGTTGTTCAGGTTGATGATGTTGCGATCCACGGTAAAAGCCTGCTGGATGTCCCGCCAGTAGTCCTCATCGCGCGCCGCTGCCTCGGGCGTGCGATCGTTGATGGAAGAAGTTGCCGCATGCGCGCGGCTGACGGAATCGGGCTTGAGTGCGGCAAGCCCGGTGGCTGCCTGCAGAAACATTCGGCGATGCATGGAACCCTCCTTCGGGCGCGCCTAACCAGCCGTGGTTCTGCGCCACCCCTCAATCGCCCGCGTCATCTGGTCGCGGTCGTTGGTGTACTTCGGGTCTTCGTAGTGGTTCACCTTCTCGCGCGGATCGTCGTCGAGATCGAAAAACTCGTTCGGCCCCGCGCCGTTGTTCCGCAGCACCAGTTTGAAACGAGTGTCGCGCGCCATCTCCGTGTTGCGATATTGTCCAAAAACGGTGTGACGCCAGGGCGATTTCTTGGGCAGCGGTTTTCCCAAGAGCAGCGGAAGGTAGCTGCGGCCACAGAGATTGCGGCCCGCGGGCACGGGAACATCGAGTAGATCGCAAACCGTCGGCACGAAATCGTAAGTGCTCACCATTTCGGGACGAACACTCTGCGGCGGAACATGCCCCAGCCAGTGCCAGATCATCGGCGCTCCGACTACTTCGTCGTATATGTTGATGGGATTCGAAGCGAGGCCCCCGCTCCACAGGCCGTGCCGGCCCAGCAAGAACCCGCTGCTGCTCGTGAAAACGATGACGGTGTTCTCGCGCAGGCCACGCTGGCTGAGTTTCGCCAGGAGCTGCGGGATCTGATCGTCGAGCGCGGTGATGGCCGCCGCGGCTTTCCGGCTGTTGACGACGGTGTCGGCGAGAAATTCTCTGCCGCGCAGCGCGTTCGCCGCCGCGGGTTCCCAGCCCGTCGTCTCGAAGCCGGCCTTGGCATACATATCGTAATACCGCGCCGGATGGCCATCGTACGGTGGATGCGGATTAGGATAGCTGACTGTCAGAAAAAACGGTTTGGCGCGAGTCTGTTGCTCGAGAAAGGCGCCGGCCTTCGCGCTGAGAAGCTCGGTGAGGTAACCGCTCTCGGTTGTGGTCTTGCCGTTCCAGTTTAACTGAGGGTTCTGGTACACGAGTGGCCCGGCGAGGGTCGACCAGAAACGGAAACCGTGCTGAGGAGTCTGGTCGTCACCCAAATGCCAGGCGCCCACAAATCCGCATTCGTAACCGTTTCCGGACAGAATGTCAGAAACGAAAACTTCATTGCGAAAAGCGGGCGGTGGCGCAGCCTGGCCCTGCGGGGGATTCTCGACCGGTTCACCTGTCAGAAAGTCCTGGATGCCGTGCTGGCGAGGGACGCGGCCCGTATACAAAGTGGCGAGGCTGGGCGACGAGGCCGGAGTGCAGGCAAAGTGCTTCTCAAAGCGCGCGCCCGCCTGCGCGAGTTGATCGAGGTTCGGCGTCCGGATCTCCCGATTTCCGCCGCAGCCAAGCATCCAGGCGCCCAGGCCATCGGTCACAATGAGAACCAGGTTCGGGCGCGGGCCGGTGCGCTCCTTGCGTGCGAGCGCAGGCACCGCCAGACCGCCCAGCATGAAATTCCTGCGATTTAAGAACATGGCTGAAACTGCCATCATCCCACAGGCGCGCCGTTCCGTTCCGAATCCGCGAAGCCGTTTGGTAAACTCTTAAAAGCGATCCCCTCCTAACAGGCGGCGTAGCTCAGTTGGTTAGAGCGACGGTCTCATAATCCGTAGGTCGAGCGTTCGAATCGCTCCGCCGCCACCAGTTTGCTTCCTGAATGTGATCATAATGTCTGTATGCTCAAACAATTGATCTTCGTCGTGTGCCTCTTGTGCGCTGCGTCCACGGCCGCGCTATCCGCCGATTGGAAGCCGCTGTTCAACGGCAAGGACCTTACCGGCTGGCAGCACGTCGGCCCGGGCTCAATGAGCGTTGAAGAGGGCTTGATCCGCACGCATGGCGGCATGGGACTGCTCTACTGGAAGGGCGGAAAGATTTCGAATTGCACGCTGCACGTCGTCTACAAGATGCGCGAGCACAACAGCAACTCCGGCGTGTTTATCCGCATCCCACTTGAACCGCGAGAGGAATGGATGCCCGTGCATTATGGTTACGAGGTGCAGATCGACAACGAACCCGAGAAGTCCAACGAGGACGAGTATCACATCACTGGAACGCTTTATTCATTGACCAAGCCGCTGGCCAAGCCCGGCAAACCCGGGCCGGAGTGGAACACCATGGAGATCACCCTCGACGGCCCGCGGACCGTGGTCTTGGTGAACGGAGTGAAGGTCACCGACTATACCGAAGGACAGCCCGTTCCTCCGCGGAAATTCGACTTCGAGCCGCAACACGGACCACGCCCCATCGAAGGCTATTTCGGATTGCAGAATCACAGCGACAACGACATTGTCTTTTTCAAGGAAGTTTCCATCCGGCCGTTAGGCGAGAAGATGAAGTAGTGCCGGGCCTGTCAGTCGATGATGGCCTGATACGCCAGCACGTGGATGAGACGGTCGAGGTTCAGGTTGCCTTCGGGATGCAACTGCGCCATGAAAACCGTGATCATCTGTTCTTTCGGGTCGATCACGAACGCCGTGTAGAAGAACCCGCCCCAATTGTACTCACCCGGTGACCCCAGTTCCGCCAGGGGCGACTTGATGCCATCGACGCCAAAGCCAAGCCCGAAGCCTTGATCCGGGCTGACTTTGCCCAACTTGTCGTGGGTCATCAATTCAACAGATTTGCGGCTGATCAGGCGCGTGGCGCCCGCCTTGCCGCCGTCAAGCATCATCTGGCAGAAGCGGGCGTAATCGGCTGCCGTCGAGCACAGGCCTGCGCCGCCCGAGTAAAGCTTTCTGGCTCCCCGGTACGGATAATCCGCGGAATAGGAGAATGCTCCCTCCACAATCGGCGTTTCGGGGAAGCGGCTGAGACCCTTGCCGTCGTACCAAGTGTAGGCGGCGGCAAGCTGGTTTAGCTTATTCTCGGGCACGTAGAAATACGTGTCTTTCATCCCCAGTGGCTCGAAGATTCTCGTCCGGAAGAAGTCGTCGAGCTTTTTGCCCGACACGACTTCCACCAGATAGCCTAGAACGTCGACGCCCAAACTGTACTCGAAACGTTCTCCGGGGTTGAACAGCAGCGGCAGCCCGGCGAGGCGTTTCACACTGTCGCCGATCGTGCCGTCGTAGGGGAGCAAGCCGTGTGCGACATTGGCGTCCTTATACATCTGGCCGAGATCCGGGTTCCAGTGATAGGTGAGACCCGAAGTGTGCGTCAGCAGGTTGCGGATGGTGATCTCTTTCGTCGCGGGAATGGTATAGGACGGGCCCGACGCCGGTTTTACCAGCACCTTGGGATTCTTGAACTCGGGAATGTATTTCGATACCGGGTCGTCGAGCAGGAAACGCCCTTCCTCGTATAGCATCATCACCGCGAGACTCGTGATGGGCTTGTTCATGGAGCAGATGCGGAAGATGGCATCCGTTCGCATCGCCGTGCCGGCTTCGCGGTCCATCATCCCCTGCGCCTTCAGCCAGGCGATCTGACCGCGCCGCGCCACGAGCGTGACCGCGCCTGCAATTCTCTTGTCGTCGACGTTGCGCTGGACGGCGGTGGCGATCCGCTCCAGCCGTTCTGATGAAAGGCCAACGGATTCGGGCTTCGCGGCCGGCAGCCCCTGGCCCGCCGCGGCTGCACAGGCTGCCAGTATCCACACCGCAAGGATGCAGCGAGTCATAAATGGTTGAGGGATTTTCTGGTTCATAATGTCTTGGAGTAGTATATCTTTGAGAAGATGGTGATGAAGGACTAAGACCGCGTCCTTTGGTCGCGGCTCAGAGTGCAACCGTATGTTCCGAGCGTTGTGCGTATCGCTGATTTGCGTCTTTTTTGCCATGCTGGTGTTGGCTCAGAAGGACGCGAAAGTGGCGCCGAACGAAGTGATCGTAAAATTCCGCAAAGGCACGGACCCCGCCACGATTAAGGAGATTCTGTCCAAAGAAGACATAGATCATGTCAAGGACGTTGGTGGCGATGGCGCGATGCTGGTGCACTCTCGCACGAAGGACACGCAGACTCTCCTTCGAGATCTAAAGCCAAACTCGGCGGTGGAGTACGTGGAGCCGAACGCGATCCGGCACACGGCGGATTGATTTACTTCAACTCAGATTCGATCGCATCCAGTTCTTTACCGGCTTCCGCCCAGCGTCCCTTTCCGGCCAGCTCCTTGTAACGCTGCAAGTGTTGCTTGATGCTCTCGAGGCGCCGGTCGCCGGTACTGGGTGGAGCGCTTGGAGCGCCAGGTGGCGTGGCTGTTTTCTGCACTGCCTCGATTGCCCGCCCCGCCCCTCCGCCCAATTCGGCCACTGCCTGCTCGTAGGTATCCGTGTAAATCAGACGGTCACCCACGGCCAAGACCACCTTCTTTAACTGAGGCATCCGCGCCTGGGTTGCCTGGATGTAGACCGGCTCCACATACAGAAACGTGTTGTTGACCGGCAAGACGAGCGTCTGCCCGCGCAATACCTGCGAACCCTGTTGATTCCACAGCGTCAGATCTTTGGAAATATTCTGGTCCTGATTGATGGCTGCATCGACCTGCATGGGACCGCGGATCAACTCTTGTTTCGAGAGCTGAAGCACAACCAGTTCACCCAGGTTCTCTCCGTCGCAGCGCCCAACCATCAGGCCGATGAGGTTATCCTTCGTGCGCGGCGTGAAGGGCAGAATCAACATGAATTCCGGCCGGTCCTGACTGGGCAGCGACGCGACCACGTAAGTGGGGGTCATGGGCTCGCGCTGATTGTTCTGGCCGTTGCTGTAACTGGCGATGTCCCAAACGTCCTCCTTGTTATAAAAAGCCTGTGGATCGAGCATGTGGTAGGTGCGGTAGATCTCCGCTTGAGTCCGGAACAGGATCTCCGGATACCTGGCATGCGCGCGTAAGTCCGCCGGCATTTCAGAAGCCGGATGGAACAACGTAGGAAACAGGTTGCGATATGCCTGAATGATGGGATCGGACGGCGCGAAGATATACAGATTAGTGGTGCCATCATAGGCGTCAACCGTCGCCTTCACCGCGTTGCGCATATAGTTGACGGAGCCGATGTTCGAAACATCGACGGTACGCGAATACGGGTGGGCGTCCGATGTGGTGTACCCATCCACGATCCACACCAGGCGTCCGTCTGCGGTGATCACCAGATATGGATCCGTATCCCACTCGAGGAAACTCGCCAGGTATTCGAGCCTGTTGCGAACCCGGCGGCGGATCATCATTCTGCTTCGATCCGTGAAGTAGCCCGTCAGCAGGATATTGAAATCGCCCTGGTCGATAGCTGCCGCCAGCCGCATGGGGAAAGAGGCGATGGCAAATCCGCCCTTGCCGGTGTAGACCGAGTGCACGTTGTCCGCTCCGGACGGATAGTTAAATTCCTCCTGGCGTGTCTCCATGAAAATGGGTTCGTGTACCGTCTCGCCGTAGTAGATTTCCGGCCGCGCGAGCTTCATTCCGGGCGCCGTCACTTCCGGAGGCATGTTCTGAATCAGGAACACCGGCAGGCCGTCGGGACGTATGTGGCTGACATCCGCCAGCACCAGCCCGTAGCCGTGCGTATAGATGAAATGAGAATTGATCCAGCTCTGGCTCGCGCCGGTCACCTGGTGGATATCCAGTTCCCTCGGAGAGAGCAGCACCTGGCGGTAATTTCCGCCTATCGTGTAGCGATCCACGTCCGTGTCCGGGAACACGTAATAGGATCGCAGCGCTTGCGTCTGGGAAACGGTGTCGTGGAATGGGCGCCAGTCCCACAGGCGCACATTTTCCAGCAGGTTGCGATGGCGCGCCGGATCGATTTGGGCGTTCGGATCGACCTTGAATTGGATTTCAGCGGAGCGCTTCTCAATCGCGAACGCGCTGCGTGTGGCTTCGATGTGAGCTTCTATATAAGGCCGCTCGAGCGAGATCTCATTCGGCTTTACATACAGAGCGGAAACCAGGCCCGGCACCAGGAACCGGACCACGAGGGCCAGAGCCATCGCCGCGGCAAGAACCCAGCGGCCCGCCCACACGAAGACGGCGGCCAGCAGGCACGCCGCGATCAGCAGCCATTGCAGTGGCAGGCCGATGAAGTTATCGACATAGTCCACACCCACCAGGAAATTGTGCTGGTTCAGCACCATCTCGTAGCGCCCGAGAAAAAATCGGAACGCCAGAGCGAGGAGAGCAACCACCGCCGCGCCGCGTAGGAACTTCGACTCCAGCCCGCCTTCGAGGCGAAAAATACCAGGGTCGATCTCGCGCATCTCCCGTAGCTCGGGAATCCGGTACCGCAACTGCCAGACGCGTGCGGTGATCCAGTAGACCAGGATGGCCACGACGATGAGCGCCAGCACGTACTGCCGCAGATCCGAATAAAAGGGAAGATCAAACAAATAGAAAGCCAGCGAGCGGCCGAACACCGGGTCGTGCCAGGCTGTTGCGTCGCCCGGAAGATGGCGGCTGCCGAGGTAGCGGACCACCGTCCAAGTGTCCAGCGCCCCGGCGGAAACAAAGAATCCCAGTGCCAGCGCCGCCAGCGCCGCGAGTTTGGCGTAGGTCTTGTGCTCGCCGAGCGAAGTGCCCGCAAACTTCAATGCGCGGGCGTGTGCCACCCAGAGAAAAGCGAAAGAAATGACCGTAGCGGCTGCCAGCGGGCCCACGCCGTACAGGTACAGGTTCAGCCAGGTATCGACCTGCCCGAGTTCTTTCCACCATTTGTAATCGATGACGGTCGAGGCAATCGTGCGCGCGCCGATCAGGATAAGCACGGCGATCACGATCAGCGCGATGCGAAGCGTTCGCGGGCGCGACTGCCTGCGCGGCAATTGATATTGAGGCATGTGCTGCGGTGATTATGTCACAGGACCGATCACACGAGGGCGAGTGGCGGTTCAGGCTCCCGGCTTGCGATTCTCGATCAACCCTTTCTCGCGCTCCCACTTCTTGAGCGGGATGGCGAGCAGGATGAAAAGGATGATCGTGACCGACGACCCCAATATGATTTTTCCGTAGGCGACTGCCAGCCCGATGGACGCGACCGCCCAGAGCGATGCAGCTGTAGTGAGGCCGTGAATGTGCATTCGCCCGCGCATGATCACGCCGGCGCCCAAAAATCCGATCCCGGTCACGATTTGTGCGGCAATGCGAGTATCAGACGGGTAGATCAGCCCGAAAACGCACGCGCCCAGCGACACCGCGGCGAACGTGCGTACCCCCGCTTCGATCCCAAGATGTTCGCGCTGCCATCCCACGAGGCCCCCAAGCACGCAGGCAAGAACCGCCCGCATGGCCAACAGCGCCTCTTGCTGCCAGTTCATACAGATGGATCATACCTTAGGGACCGGTAGGGTTTGCGCGCCACGCCGCTGCGCAGGGCGGCAGCTATGGATTCGGACCGACAGGAAAATCAGTAACCAGCTTGTTGCCAATCGTCACCACGTCGGTCGAGCAAGCCGGATGGCCGAAGGTGCTCGTGCTGACCGGATGCCCGTGTGCATCGGGGTTGATGTCGAAGATGATGTTATCCGTGCCCTTGGGCGCTCCCGGTGCGACTCCGGCCGGTACATCGTCGAAGTTCAGGGCGTGCCGGACCTTCCACGCAATCACATGATCCGT
Source organism: Terriglobia bacterium (assembly GCA_020073305.1). Taxonomy (GTDB): domain Bacteria; phylum Acidobacteriota; class Terriglobia; order Bryobacterales; family Bryobacteraceae; genus QHXW01. The sequence continues at coordinate 53,068 of JAIQFK010000007.1, read as the reverse complement.
GCAGGAGGTGTCGCCGCTCACACCGATCGCGCCTACCAGCGCGCCGGTCTTGTCATAAAGTGCCAGTCCGCCGCCGAACACGTTCACGCCGCCAATCTTCTGCCCCACCATGGGATCATTCGGCTGCCCGTAATTCGTGGAATTGCCGCCGTAAGCCACACCGGTGTCCACGGGATTACTTTCCTGCAAACCAAACAGCGAGCCGCCGGGCTGCACGGCAGAATAGAGATTTGCGGTCGACAAAGCAAATCCAGGCAGACTGAAAGCATTCGCCGTGTTCGCTTTCTGCGCCGAAATCACGCGGCTTCCAGGCCACTGTGAGCCTCGATCCGTCCCGGAAAACGTCACCAGGCACACCACGCCGTCACGGTTCACCACCGTGGCCCACATGTTGAAGCCCAGGCCGCTATTGCCTCCTCCAGCGACCACTGAGGTCAGCGCGCTCTGTACGGCCGAGAAAGTCGGCAGGCTCTTGCAAGCGTCGCGGCCCCCACGGTCGCTATCAGCAAGAGCCGCGTACGGCGCCAGTAAGCACCCAGCCAGACACACCAATCGCATTGGCAATAAACTGCTTTTCAAGGTATGAATCCTCCACCGGCAGTTATCGTATAGATATCGGAGTGTGTCAAGTTACTTAGGTGACGCCTCGTACTAACCCGCCATCCACCGCGATCGATGTACCCGTCAGATAACTGGCGCGCTCGGACGCCAGAAATGCCACGACGCTGGCGAACTCTTCGACTTCCGCCAGGCGCGCCAGCGGGATTTGATCCGTCCACTGCCCTTGAATCTGTTCGGGCGTCGTGCCCCGGCTGGCCGCGAGGCGAGTCGAAAGCTCGGTGAGCCTGCCGGTGCGCGTATATCCAGGGCAGACGTTATTCACCAGGACGTTGAACCTTCCGTATTCATTGGCCAAGCTCTTCACCAGACCGCTCACCGCCGACCGGACCGAGTTCGACAGAATCAGACCATCAATCGGCTGCTTCACGGCAACCGAAGTGATGGTGATGAAGCGTCCCCAGCGCTGCTTCTGCATGACAGGAAGCACTGCACGCGCGAAATAGACCGTGCTCATCAGGTTGAGATTCACCGCGGATGTCCAGTCATCCACCGACGTCTCGGCGAACGCCTTCGAGGGCGGTCCCCCTGCGTTGGTCACGCAGACATCGATGCGCCCGAATCGCTTGAGCGTTTCCTCCACCAGCCCGCGCACTTCATCACCGTGAGTGACGTCCATCGCGCGAGCCAGCACTTCAACGCCAGTCGCCGTGCGGATTTCCTCCGCGGCTGCCAGAATTCTCTCGGCGGTCCGCGCGCAAATCACCAGCTTCGCTCCTTCGCGCGCCAGCGCCAGGGCCACCGCCTTCCCCAAGCCCTGGCTCGAGGCCGCGACAATCGCCACCCGGTCCCTCAGCCCGAGATCCATCATTCGCCTCTTCGGAGATAGTCGTCCTGCCCCGTCAGCCAGTCAAGCCGAATCGGGCTGAAGATGTCCAGGTCGAGCGTGTCCTCGAGCGCCACCGCCCGGTGCGGTACGTTCGAAGGAATGTGTAGCACCTCGCCTTTGCGGACCACGATCTCGCGCCCTTCGATCTCGAATTTGAGCGCGCCCTCGAGAATGTAAGTGAGCTGTTCGCTCTCGTGCTGATGGGTCGGCACCACCGCGTCTTTCGCGATGAACACCTGGGCCACCATAGCGCGCTCTCCTGAAATCACTTTCCGCGATATCTTGGGACTCATGACCTCTGTCCGCACTCCGTCCCAGGAAAATAGCTCCATGTGATTTCGCTCCACTGCCATTCTACATGCCGGATTGTGCGGTCTTGAGGTGGGAGGGCCAAGTGATCCCTTGGCCCTGTGGAAGGCTATTGAAGAACTGAGGCGCGACTATGAGGAGCGGCCGCTTCGCTCTGATTCGATCTACCGGTGTCCGCGCCCGCCGTAGAATCCGCGACCCCCGTAAAAACCGCGGCCATAGAATCCGCGCCCACCGAAGTAGAAGCTCGGTCCCCAATACCCCGGCCCGTAAAACCCGAATCCAGGTCCGTAATAGTAGGGATAACCGTAGTAGCCGTAGTAAGGATAAAGAGACGGGGCCGGCGCGCATCCATATCCCGCGCAAGCCGTTTGCGGAGGCCGGTCCTGATAATAAGGACGGTCGTAATCGTTCGGATCTACGTAGCGGAATGCCTGTGGCGCGCGATCCGTCGAAACTGTAACCGGCGCATCAATCCGAAAAGTCAAAACCGACTCGGGATAGATCTCCGTCGGGTGTCCGCGCGTCAACAGCACGCCGATGATTCCAACCGCTGCGCCAGCACCCGCGCCAATCGCCGCTCCGCGCCCCCAGTCCGCGGCCGCGCCCACCGCTGCGCCCAGTGCCGTCGTCCCCGCGATGGCGCCGGCATCGCGGCCCACCGAAGTCGAACCGCTGCGACTCATCAACTGGGACTGAATCGGAACCTGCTGGCCGTCCGCCAGCGTCAGCTCCGTCAACTGTACGCCCAGGCGCGAAGTGCCTTCCACTCGTCCTGCTTTTTGCGCTTCCGATACGCGGCCGCCGATCGTCTGTCCCCGCTCGGCCAGCACCACACCGTCCACCACCACAGGTTTCACCAGCGTAGCCGAGAAAGCATCGCCCGGCTGATTGTGGTCCGATGACAGCGGCTCGTTGATGCGCACCGTCACAAACGTCCCGGGCTTAATGGTTAATTGCGACGGGATCGGACCTCGGGTCGGATACGACCCCTGGTTCTGCGAGTAGTTCGGATAATAGTTCGGATTTGATGTGTTGCTCTGCTGGCTTGGCGCCGGCGCCGGCTCATCCGCTCGCCTCCATCCGCCGGTGTTTGGCCGGTTCTGCTGCTGAACCTCTGGTGGTACTGGCGAGTTATCGGGCTGATCTTGCGCGAATACGAAACCGGGTGAAGCGAGCAAGCCGAACAGCATAAGAGTGCGGGTTGGAGTAACGAGGATGTTTTTCATAGGTCGCCTCAAATCTATCGACGCCCGTTACTATGCATCTGTTTCACCACCGCCAACCTGTTGAATATCAAGCCTCTGATAACGATCGATTCTGGCCGCAATCCATCGCCATGGTGGATTTCGGCCACTCATTCCAGCTCAGCGACCCGCATAGTATCCGTCTCTCGCCTGCACGATCAGCCCTTTCTGTTTCACGGTCAGGCTGATTTTGTGAAACCCCGGGTCTGCCTTGTCCGGCGTATAACCCAGGCTGTATTGATTGCGGAGTTCTTCCTCGAGGCGGGAGTAGATCTGGTCGACGGGTAGCTTTTTGGACACTTCAAAAAACCCGCCGCCGGTCTCCTTGGAAATCTGTTCGAGGATCTTCTTGCCGTCCGGCCGGCTCTGCGGGTATCTCGACCGCGGATAACCGCCCCGCCGGCCCATACCGCCACCCCCAAAACCCCCTCCTCGCTGCCCGTACCCCTCTTCGTCGGCGAACAGAATGGAATACACCATCGTATCCGCTCTCTGCGCGGTTTCGATGGCCGAGGTCAAGCTGACTTTGCTGCCGTTATCCACGCCGTCAGAGAGCACGATGAGCGCTTTGCGCCCATGTTGCTTTTTCATGATCTCATCGGATGCCAGCAGCACCGCATCATAAAGCTTCGTGCCGCCACCGCGGTGCCCGCCGCCGCGTGAGCCCGGGTAGCCGCCACCACCTCCACCGCGCTGTTGCGGCTGCGGCGTCTCGATCGAGGTCAAGGCCGACTCCAGCTTCTTGCGCGACGAAGTCAGGTCTTCGAGCAGCTCCACCTCCCGGTCGAAGTGGATTACGAAAGCCATGTCCTTGTCCTCGCGCAGCACCTGGTCGAGGAAGCGGTAGCTGGCTGTACGTTCCTGGCCGAGTACGCGACGCTGGCTCATGCTGGTGTCGATGAGCAAGCCGAGCGTAAGCGGGAGGTTCGACTCACGGGAGAAATAGCTGATGGTTTGCGGACGGGCGTCTTCCTCCAGCGTGAAATCGTCCTTGTTCAGGTTTTGAATGATTTGCCCCTGCTTGTTGCGCACGGTGGCCAGCACATTCACCACCTTCACATCAGCAGAAAAGGTGGTATCCTGCCCGCCCGCGCGCAACGCCGCGAACGCAGAAAAAAGAAGACCACGCCGCGAAATGACGCGGACGGCATTGTTGTTGTCTGAATGACGCACTGGCAGCAACGACGCTGGACAGACGCGATTCGTTACCCACCACCGGCGATAAAAGCCGCGACCCGAGTAGAAACATTTTGACCCGCCCCTCTACTTGCGTAAAACTGGTGTTCTTGCACTTCGGGTTTGCAATCACTCTGTTGCTTGTCGCGCTGGTGGCAGGATCGATGGTTTACTGCCTGCTCGTAATCATCGCCGCGCGCCGCTACTTGCGCCAGCAGACGCCCCGCCTGGAGTCAGCGCCACCCATCAGCGTGCTGACACCCCTGCACGGCGCTGAGGCGGGGCTCGAAGAAAACCTGCGGTCGTCGTTCGCGCAGCGGTATCCGCAATTCGAGCTGCTTTTCGCGTTCCGCCAGAGCGACGATCCGGCGTCGGCGATCGTTCACAGATTGATGGCGGAGTTTCCCCAGGTGCGAGCCCGCATCCTCATAACCGGCGAACCGCCGTATCCCAACGCCAAGGTCTTCAGCCTTCACTTGATGCAGGCGGCCGCGCAGTTCGATCTGCTGGTGATGAAAGATAGCGACGTGCGCACCGGGCCCGAGATGCTCGAAAGGATCGCGAGTGAGTTTCAGGATGCCCGGGTCGGCATGGTCACCTGCCCCTATCTCGCCCTGGCAGTCCGTGGCTTTTGGTGGAAGCTGGACGCTCTCGGGATGAACACGCAATTCCTTGGCGGCGTGCTCGTAGCGCGCATGCTCGAAGGCATGAAATTCGCTCTCGGGCCCGCGATCGCGGTGCGCAGGAGCATTCTCGCCGAGATGGGCGGCATCGAGACCTTGAACGACTATCTCGCCGAAGACTTCGTCATCGGCCAGACGACCGACCGCCTGGGACACCGTGTGATCCTTTCGTCCTACCGCATCGAGCACCACATCGGCGGCGGGAGTCTTCGGAGCAACCTGCTGCACCGGCTTCGATGGGTTCGCAGCACGCGGCGTTCGCGGCCCAGCGGATATGTGGGCGAGTTGTTTACCAATCCTCTCCCGCTGGCGCTTGCGCTCTGCCTGTGGGAACCGCGTCTGTGGCCGGTAGCCTTGGCGTCGGCGTTGCTTCGCGCCCTCGCCGCCTGGGTCAGCGTGCACCGCGTCCTGCGCAGCCGCCTGACGTTCGTGGAATGGATGTGCCTTCCCCTGCAGGACCTCCTCAGTTTCGTTTTCTGGGTCGCCGGCTTCTTCGGCAACACCGTGCTGTGGCGGGGACGCCAGTATTATCTTGGCCGCGATGGCCGCATCGCGCTCATCGGATAGGGTCGCAAGTCCGCCTGCGCTGGCTTGGAAAGACTGAAACATTTGTGTACCCGGCGTCACCCGGCGGCCGTCTACCAGACAACAGCTAGACACCTATGAAGAAGGCCAAGATCTACTCGTTTCTTTTCTCGGCTGCCCTGCTGAGCTATGCCGAGCAACCTTGGAAAGGCAAATCCTTGGCCGAGTGGACCGAGGACGATGCCAGGCAAGTACTATCGAGTTCACCATGGGCCAAGCTGGTCACGCCCAAAATAGAGCGGTCCCAAGGAGGCGGCGGGCGCGGAGGTTACGGCCGCGGCGGCGGAATGGGCGGCGGCATTGGCGGCATCGGTGGAATGGGCGGCCCCGGAATGGGTGGCGGGCACGGCGGCATGGGAGGTGGTGGCCGCACGGGTTATCCCGGCGGCGGCCGGTCGACTGACCCGGATATGGGAGGCGATCGCCAGCCTGACGAACGCTCGGAAGCGCCATCAGCTGTCACGGTGCGTTGGGAGAGTTCGCTGCCGGTGCGTGAAGCGCAGCTCAAACTTCATCAGGAGTCCGTGGGAGCCGACGAGCCTTACTACGCGGTCGCCATCTTAGGCCTTCCACCCCACGTCGCCAATCGCGATCCGCAGGAATTGAGGAGCCGTTTGTTATCCGATACGTACTTGAAACCGAAAGGCAAGAAGAAGATCGCGCTCGCTGACGTCAAGCTCCTCACGCGAGACGACAACGCGGTTTTGCTTCTCTTGTTTCCGAAGAGTCAGGAAATCACGGCCGGCGATAAGGAAGTCGAGTTCTCCACTCGAGTGGCGCGCATGGAGATCAAACAGAAGTTTCCGCTCGAGGACATGACCTTCGACGGCAAACTGCAGCTCTGATCCAAGGTGGTTACCCAATACATGACACGAAGAAGTGGAACCTTGCTCGCCAAGATCGGCGTAGTGCTGGCTGTCCCCGTCATCCTTTACGCGTATTCGTACGGGCCGCTTCCAGGGCTTGCAGGAGTTCCGGGAGAATTCGGAGACTGTACGTACTGCCATTCTCCCGGTGGAGGCGGGTCCGGCAGCGTGAAAGTCACCTTCCCAAAGGGCCAGACTTATACGCCGGGCGTCCAGCAGCACCTGGTGGTGACCGTTGCCGACCCCCAACAGCAGCGCTGGGGCTTCGAGCTGACCGCGCGCCACGCGAGCGACAGCACCGCACAAGCTGGTACATTCACACCGGGATCTGACGGCGTCACGCAGCTCACTTGTACTCAGGCAACGTTCCAGACTTATTCGGTAGGATCTTGCGACTCGACCATGCCGTTGCTCTACATCGAGCAAACTTCAGCCGGCACCCGTTTCGGCCAAACTGGGTCTGCCACGTTTAGTTTCGATTGGACGCCTCCCTCGACCAATGTCGGCAATATCGTCATCTACGTTGCGGGCAACGCAGCCAACGGGGATGGATCCCCGGGCGGCGACTACATCTACACTCAGAAGTACACTCTCACGCCGCAGACGCAGACCAACAAGCCTCAGATCGCCGTATCCAACGGCGTATTCAATGGGGCCGGATATCAAACCGCCATCTGTGCAGGAGTTTGGGTGACCATCAAGGGAACGAATCTCGCCAACAGCACTCGCATGTGGCGCAGCAGCGACTTTGTGAACGGAAAGCTGCCCACCGCGCTCGATGGCGTCAGCGTCGAGATCAACGGAAAGCCGGCATACCTCGAGTACATCAGCCCCACGCAGATCAACGTGCAGGCACCCTCGGATACGGCGCTCGGCCCGGTCAACGTGCAGGTGGCCAACAACGGCTCGACGAGTAATTCGATGACCGTACAACTGCAATCGGTCTCGCCAGCATTTTTCCCGTGGCCGCACAACTACGCTGTGGCCACGCGGCCGGATTACAGCTATGTGGGCCCGGCCAACCTCTTTCCGGGACTCACAACGGCGCCGGCCAAACCGGGCGACGTGATCATTTTGTGGGGAACCGGTTTCGGCCCGACCAAGCCCTCGGTTTCCGCCGGCGTGATTCCCAAGACGGTGATACCGTCCGGACAAATCGCGAATCTCGCGGATTCTGTCAGCGTGCTGATTGGCAACGCCCCAGCCACAGTGTTCGGAGCGGCGCTAAGCCCGGACAGCGCCGGTTTGTACCAGATAGCGGTGCAGGTGCCGGCCTCAACGCCGGACGGAGATCAGCCGGTCGTGGCGCACATCGCCGGCCTCCAATCCCCATCGGGCGTCTTTATCAACGTACAGCACTAGTTCGTTCTTCCCTGGGGCCGCACTTTTGCGGCCCTACCTTTTCAGTAACCACTTCGCCGTCATAATCGCCCCTGCTATATGGGCGTCGCACGCGGCTCCCAAGACGTTTTGACCTTGCCCAAACCGAGCCCATTCCGCTGGCTGTTGCTGGTTCCCCTTTGCGCGGGCCTCCACGCGCAGAGCGGACTGGTGAAATCGGGGAATCAGCCCATACCTGGCGCGACGGTCATGGCTGCCCAAGGCGATAAGCAGGTCACGACAACGACGGACCAGGACGGGCGCTATGCGTTCTTGCAACTCGGCGAAGGATCCTGGAACGTGGAAGTCCAGATGTTCGGCTTCGAGCCCGCCAAGAAACAGGTGGACTACTCCAAGTCACCGTCGGCGGACTTCAGTCTGCACCTGCGCGAGTCACCCGCCGCCAGCCGCATGGCGCAGTTCGCGGGCAATCGCGCCAACGGGCAGAATCAATTGGACTCCCAGATCCAAAGCGAACTCAACGCGAATCAGCAGTCCGCGCCCGCGTCTGGCGCCCAGAACAGCAACGAGGCATTCCTCATTTCCGGCAGTCTGAGCCAGGGACTTTCGCCCAATGCCACAGCAGATTCCGGGCCGCTACAGTTTCAAACTGGCGGAACGCGCGATCCGTTTGCCACGCAAAACCCGAACGCTCCGGGTTTCGGGGGCGGAGCTGGAGCACCGGGCGGACCCGGTGGAGGCGGCTTCGGCGGCGGGCGCGGAGGTTTCGGCGGCGGTCCCGGAGGCTTCGGTGGCCCAGGCCGGCGCGGCGGTCCCGGGCAGCAGCCGAGACAGTTCGGCAATCGCCGGCAACCGAATGGCATTCACGGCATGATGTTTTTCAACCTGAACAATTCGTCCCTCGACGCCAGGCCATTTTCCATCACCGGCCTGGACACCCGCCAGCCCGCGTATGCGCAAAGTCGGTTCGGCGTGGTGGCCGGAGGGCCGCTGGTGATTCCGAAACTGGTGAAGGACCCGTCCACTTTCTTCTTTGTCAGCTACTTCGGCACACGTTCCAGGAACCCATCCACGCAGGTTGCGACGGTGCCCACTGAACTTCAGCGGCAGGGCGATCTCTCGCAGAGTATCCAGTCCGGCGGGCCGGTCCAGATTTTCGATCCGTCGACCCACCAGCCATTCGCCGGCAACGTCATTCCCGTGAGCCGCCTCGATCCCGTTTCGCAAAAGCTGCTGACCTACTTCCCGCTGCCGAATCAGCCGGGGTTGGTGAATAACTACGAACTGTTCGCCTCGATTCCGCAAAACACCGACAACGCCGGCTTGCGCATTCAGCGCAACATCACCAAGGCAGACCGGCTGTCGTTTCGCATCAATGGGCAGCGGCGCGACGGCGATGCCATCCAGACCTTCGGATTTCTGGACACCACCAGCGGTTACGGCCTGAACACCAATCTGGGATGGACGCGGAACATCTCTCCGCGCCTGGTCAGCAATGCGCAGGTGACGTTCAACCGCAACGTCAGCCGCACCACGCCGTTTTTCGCCAATGGAGCTGACGTCGCCGCCGAGCTGGGTATCGAGGGCACTTCTTCCAACCCGCTCAACTTCGGACCGCCGAATCTGAACTTCACCAACTTCGGCGCCTTGAGCGACGCAACCCCGGTTCTCAATCGCAACCAGAGCCAAAGCGGCAGCGAGAGTCTGGTTTGGTCCCGCGGCACTCACACCTTTACCTGGGGAGGGCAGTACACCCGGAGCGATCTGAATACACAGACGGATCAGAACGGACGCGGCACGTTTAACTTCACGGGCTTGGCCACGAGCGCGAGCGGCTCGAAAGGCCCGGTCGCCGGAACAGGATTTGATCTGGCCGATTTCCTGCTGGGATTGCCGCAATCCAGCTCCATTCGTTACGGCGATTCGAGCACGTATTTCCGCCAGAATTCGTGGGCCGGTTACTTCGTCGATGACTGGAAAATGCGCCCCAGCCTGACCCTGAACCTGGGGGTGCGTTACGAGTTTTTTTCGCCCGTCAGCGAGAAATACGGACGCATGGCCAACCTGGACATCGCGCCCGGTTATTCCGCGGTCGCCGTTGTGACTCCCGGCGCCGTGGGCCCCTATTCCGGCACGTTCCCGTCGGGCCTGGTCAACCCTGACTACAAAAATTTCTCGCCGCGCCTGGGGCTCGCCTGGAAAGTGCCGCAGATCAAGCGATCCACCATTGTCCGCGCCGGCTACGGCATTTATTACAACGGGCAGGCTTACATTCCTTTCGGGCTGAGGCTGGCCCAGCAGCCGCCATTTGCCGTCTCGAACAGCGTGAACACCAGCCCGCAGGATGTGCTGACGCTGACGACCGGATTCCTGGCGGTCTCTCCCCAGGACATCACCAATACCTACGCCATCGACCGCAAATATCGCACGCCGTACGCGCAAACCTGGAGTGTCTCGGTCCAGCACGATCTGGCGAGAGGGTTCTTCGTGGAGCTTGGGTATCTCGGCACGAAAGGCACGCGGCTCGATGTGCAGACGCTTCCCAACGAAGGTCCCGGGGGATTGGGGAATCGCCTGCAACTCGGTAACGCCGTGGGATTCACCTACGACCAGTCGATCGGCAATTCGATTTATCACGCGGCGCAAGTCCGCATCAACCGGCGTTTCAGCCGGGGCGTTTCGATGCAGGCGTTCTATAGCTTCTCGAAATCCATCGACGACTCCTCTTCATTCGGGGGCGCCGGCAATACCGTGGCGCAGAACTGGCTGGACCTGGCCGCCGAGCGCGGACTCTCCAGTTTCGACCGCCGCCATTCGTTTGACATGAACTGGATGTGGACATCGCCGGCGGGCAACGCGGGCTCACGCATTTCCGGAAACGGATGGGCCGGACGCTTACTCCGCGACTGGCAGCTCAGCGGTTCCATCACCGCGCAAACCGGCACGCCGTTGACGGCGCGCACGCTCGGCAACACCGCCAAGCTGGCACAGACCGGCGGCATCGGCAGCGGACGCGCGGAGGCTACCGGGCTCGATCTGGCATCGGCCACCGGCTTCTTCAACCTGGCGGCGTTTATGGCACCTCCGGTAGGTGAGTTTGGAGACGCGGGCCGCAATACGATTCCGGGTCCCAGCCTGGTTAGCCTGAACGCCGCGTTCGGGCGCTCGTTCCAGTTCGGAGAATCGCGCCGCAGGTTGGAGTTGCGCCTGGAAGGCAACAACGTGCTGAACCACGTGAATTACAGCAACATCAATACCGTAGTAAACGCCACCAACTACGGCCTGCCGGTCTCTGCCGCTTCCATGCGGTCGGTCACGGCAGTGTTGAGGTTCCGGTTTTGAGAGTCCTGGCGCTCTTGACCGCCATTTCGCTTCTGGCGCAGACGCCGGACGTTCCGCGCCGGGCCACGTTCTCTACGACGACGAACGTGGTGGTGGTCGACGTTCGCGTCTCCGACGCCAACGGCAGGCCCGTCACCACGCTCACCAAGGACGACTTCCTGCTCTCTGAAGACGGCAAGGCGCAGACACTGCTGAGTTGCGATCTGCAGCATCTCGAAAGCAAAGCTCTGCCTACGCCGGACCGCCAGCTCATCGAGCGAAGCGCGACGCCCGCGAAGCCCAAGCCCGCGCCTGAAGCCACGCCCGCGGACAAGCAAATGAAATTTCAAGACCGCCGCCTGATCGTGATGTTCTTCGACTTTTCCTCCATGCAGCCCCCGGAGCAGATTCGCGCAGTAGACGCCGCCATCAAGTTCCTGGGCACGCAGATGACGGCCAGCGACATGGTCTCCATTATGGTCTTCGGCAGCATGCTCAAGACGGTCCAGGACTTCACCGACGATCGCGATCTCCTCATTTCGACGATCAAGGGATTCCACATCGGCGAATCGAGCGAGCTGGCATCCATGGCGGACACGGGCGCCGATTCGGAGGATCAGAGCGGAGCCTTCGTTGCCGATGAAACCGAGTTCAACATCTTCAATACTGACCGCAAGCTGTCCGCGCTCGAGGATGCCGCCCGCCGCCTGAGCCAGTTCCCGGAAAAGAAGGCGCTGGTTTACCTCTCCAGCGGCGTGGAGAAGACCGGTGTTGACAACCAATCGCAGCTACGCGCCACCGTGAATACAGCCGTGCGCGCTAACGTCGCGTTTTACCCGATCGACGCACGGGGCCTCACCGCTTCAGCGCCTGGAGGCGACGCGTCACAAGCCGGAGCGGCTGGATCGAGTCTGTACAGCGGCAGGGGCCAGCGCGCTTTGCGGGACAGCTTCCACAACCAGCAGGAGACGCTGTTCACGCTGGCGTCCGACACGGGCGGCAAGGCGCTGCTCGATTCGAACGATCTCACCGTGGGCATGCGGCAAGTTCAGCAGGACATCGAGAGCTACTACATCCTCACCTACTCCAGCACGAATACGGCGGAGGACGGGCGCTACCGGCGCATCCAGTTGAAGCTCGCGCCCAAGGCCGCCACGCTGAAAGCCAAGCTGGATTACCGGAAAGGCTACTTCGCTCCCACCATCTTCGCTAAGATGCGCGAGAGCGACAAAGAATCGCAGCTCCAGCAGGCTCTCGAAAGCGAGAATCCCATCACCGACCTGCCACTAGCCGTTGAGATCGATTATTTCCGGCTCGATAAGAACAAGTACTTCGTGCCCGTGTCCGTTGAGATTCCCGGCTCGGCGCTGGCGTTTCGCAACAAAGGAGCCAAGCAGGCCACGGAGCTCGATTTCACCGCTCAGGTGCATGATGCCCGCGGCCGCGTAGCCTCTAGCGTCCGCGACACCATTCCGCTGAAGCTGGATGAGACCACCGCCGGGCAAGTGACCCGCAAACACATCCAATACGACACCGGGCTGACGCTTCCGCCCGGCAAGTACACCCTGCGTTTCGTGGCCCGGGAGAACGGCGAGGGTAAGGTGGGCACCTTCGAAACGCCCTTCACCATCCCCGACCTCGCGTCCGGGAATGCGCTGCGCCTGAGTTCCGTGATCTTCAGCAACCAGCGCGGAGGGCAAACCGCCGGCGTGAAGAACAACAAAAAGCTGCTGGAGCAGAATCCGCTGATCGATAGTTCCGGCCAGAAGATGGTGCCCAACGTGATTCGCGTCTTCCGGCCGGGCCAGGACTTGTACGTCTACCTCGAACTCTACGATCCGACCCTTCCCGAGAACCTGCCAGCCAACACCCGCGTGGCCAGCGTGGCCGCCGACCTGGCGCTCTACCAGGGAGAACGCAAGGTGCTCGAGACTCAGGCGGTGCGCGTGAACCGGCCGGACTCCAAACGCGAGAGCGTGATCCCGCTTCGTTTGCAGGCGTCGCTCAAAGACCAGAAGCCCGGAAAATACACGTGCCAGGTGAACGTGATCGACGAACTGGGCCGCAAGTTCGCGTTCCCGAGAATGCCCGTCGTCCTGCTTGCCGCGAAGGAAGAAGCGCTGGCAAGTCGCCCGAACTGAATCAAGCGCGGACGGCAGGCTCTGAGACCTGTTGCCGCAGCCGCGCGGGGTAAAACCACTGGAGCAGCGGCGCGGTCATGAACGTGGTGACCAGAGCCATGATCACCATCATGGAGAAGAGGGCGGGAGAAATCACCTTAATGTCCAGACCCATGTTGAGAACTACGAGTTCCATGAGGCCGCGAGTGTTCATGAGGATGCCCAGCGCGGTTGCATCGCGCCAGCTCATCCCGCCCAGCCTTGCCGCGAAACCGCTGCCGCCCACCTTTCCGACAATCGCCACTCCAACGATCAGAGCGCAGTAGAACCACATCTGGCCGCCATTGACCAAGCCGATGCGCGTGCGCAGCCCCGTAAAGGCAAAGAACACGGGCAGCAGAAGCAGGACCGCCACCGTTTCGAATTTCTCCAGCAGATACGCCACGAAGCGCCGGTCCTTCGGCATGATGGCGCCGGCCACGAAAGCTCCGAACAGGAGATGCAGCCCCAGCGCTTCCGTGCAGAGTGCCGCACCCAGAGCGAAGACGATCACCAGGGCCAGCAGATGATCGGGCAACGCGCCGTGCTGATCGAAGTAGCGCTCGAGCTTTGCGAACAGCTTCCGGAAAATCCAAATCATAATCGCGAGAAAGATCGCCAGGCCAGCGAGCGTCATCCAGATGGGCCTCGGCGATTGCGAAGCGCGGATGAGCACCATGATGTAAGCCAGGATCGACCATCCCGTTACATCGTCTACCGCCGCGCACGTGATGGCGACCGTTCCCATGCTGGTGGTCAGCAATTGCTGGTCGGTCAGGATACGCGCCAGCACGGGAAACGCGGTGATGGCGATGGCGGCGCCCATGAAGAGAGCGAAGCTCATGAAGCTGACGCCGTTCTCGGAGAGCCGCGGATACAGATAGAACGAAAGCATGGCAGCCAGTACGAACGGGACCACGATGCTCACGTGGCTGATCAGCATGGCGGCTTTCCCGTAGCGGCGCAGCTCCGCGGCATTCAGTTCCAATCCCACCAGGAACATGTAAATCACCAGGCCCAGTTGGCTGATGGCGCTCAGCATCCCCAGGCTCGAAGCCGGGAACAATGCCGCGGAAACTCCCGGCGCGAGCCATCCGAGCAACGACGGACCCAGCATGACGCCCGCCAGCATCTCTCCGATCACCTGCGGTTGAGAGAGTTTGCGAAACAGATAGCCGATGGCTCTCGCTGCCAGAATGATGACGGCGATCTGCGCGACCAGGATGAAGATGTCCGGCGCCGCTGCAGCCTTCGGACTGGACGCCACGCTTCCCGAGCGGTCGATCAAAGCCGGTGCCGAGAGGCGGGCGCCCCATCGCAGGACGGCGACCAGCGTGAGCACGGGCGCGCCCACCAGAAGAACGTAGGCCGCGATCAGAGGCAGCTTCCTCATAATTACCAGCATCATAGTCGATCCACCGTCTGCGCCGCCGGATTACACTGGCACTGTGCCACACGACCTTGGTTCGCGGATCGCCGTGATGGGCGCAGGCGCCGTGGGCTGTTACTTCGGCGGAATGCTGGCGCGTGCGGGCGCGGATGTGACGCTGATCGGACGCCCCCATCATGTCGAAGCCATCGCCCGCGACGGCTTGTTCCTCGACACCCTGCATTTCCAGCAGCAGGTGCGCGTTTCCGCTTCCACTGACTTAAACGCCGCGCATCAAGCCGGCATCGTGCTTTTTTGCGTGAAGACATTCGACACCGAAGATGCGGCGAAATCGCTTGCAGCGCATCTGGCGCCCGGCGCCGCCGTCGTCAGTCTTCAAAACGGAGTGGACAACGTAGAGCGGATGCGCTCAGCGGCCGGCATCGACGCCGTGCCGGCTGTGGTCTACGTGGCGGTCGCGATGACCGCACCCGGCCGCGTTAAACACTCGGGTCGCGGCGATCTGATCATCGGTGATTTCTTCGGTGGCGGGCGCGATCTCGAATCGCTCGCCGCCGTGTTCACCCACGCCGGCGTGCCGTGCCGCGTTTCGAACAACATCGCGGGCGACCTGTGGACCAAGATGATCATCAACTGTGCCTACAATGCGATCTCGGCGTTGGGACGCGCGAAGTACGCACGCTTGGTAGCGAATCCGTGGACGCGCGAACTGATGAAGCAGGTTACCGAAGAGGCCGTGGCCATTGCTCGCGCGTCTGGCGTTCGCCTGCCCGAGGCCGATATGGTGGACGCCGTATGGAAGCTGGCCGAAACCATGAGCGGCGCCACTTCGTCGACCGCTCAAGACATCGCGCGCGGCAACCGCACCGAGATCGATGCGCTGAACGGTTACCTGGTCCGGAGAGGCGCGCAGCTCGGGGTGCCGACGCCGGTGAATCAGACGCTCCACGCGCTGGTGAAGCTGCTGGAGGAATCGGCGCAAAAGCCGGCGTAGGGATTCGCCGGCCGCACCAGAAACTATTTCTTCTCGATCCGGAGCGACCTGGTTTGCGCGGGCACATCGAAAAGCACCGCGCCACTGCTGCCTTTGACCGCCAGTGGTTTTCCCTCAGCAGAGGCCGAGCAGGATGTCCAGCCGCCGGGCAGTTGCCACTGAAGCGTGAGGGGCAGGTAGAAGGTCTGCGCATCGAGGGGCCAAGTCAGCTCGAATTGAATCTGATGATCGGTGGACTCAGCCTGATGAATGCCCAGCGCCTTGCTCTCCTGGATGTACCGAACGACGTCGCCGAACGCCGCGGTCCAAATCTCCGGATGCCGGGCAAGGTATGAAGCCAGCTCGTCCAAGGCTTCCGTAGTTACCGACAGCCACTGGCCTCCCACGCCATGGAACGTAAAGACACCCCAGCGGTGATTGCGCAAGGCGGGATCGGCCATGGCGAGTAGTCCGCGAAAATCGTGGCCAGCGGTAAACCCAAGGTCGGGCACGCTCAACACGCTCAGTTCATCCGGCACAACGGTTCCGGCCCATCCGTAACTCCGGGCGGCGAAGAAATGCTCCGAGATGTAGCGTTGATAAAGAGCCGCGTTGCGGGTCTGGTCCACGGGAGGACCGAAACTCATATTGCCGCAGGGGTAGGCGAACGTCAGGCCATGTTGACCGGGGATTTCGCGGAGGATCGTCTGTGCGCTGTCCCGGACTTCGGCTTCCATCATTTGCGGAGTGTAGTCTTGTGCATGCGGCTCGATCCGCTCGAGCAGGCAGGGATGATTGACCGTGTGGCCGCCGATCTCGTGGCCCTCGGCCGCAAGCCGCTGCCATTCCGCGAGGCGTTTGCGCCAGGCTGCAACGCCCGTCGTAACGAAGAACGTTCCGCGAAGGCTGTGCTTCTTGAGAATAGGACCCACGTTGTCGAGATGGGTCTCCATCGCGTCATCGAACGTGAGAGAAATGGCAGCGGCTCGATCACCCGGCCACGGAGTCACCTTTAAAAGAGCGCTAGTCTCAGCCGCACAAAGGCCGCCGAGAAGAAAGACTAGAGCGCGAATCACCAGGCTGATTTTCTCACACCCGGCCGCGGCAGTTTGCGTGCTTGTTGTCGGGCGGGGTAATGGGTTATATGGGTGATGCCGGGCCTTTGCAGGCGCTGATCAAGGAACACCGGGTTTTGGGCGTGGTGCTGAACGCCTTGGACCTCGAGATGCAACACCTTGACGGCCAACCATTTCCAATGGAGTCTTTCCGGCAGGCGCTGGACTTCCTGACGAACTTCACCCATCACTGGCACCTCATTAAAGAAGAGGAGCGCCTGTTCCCGCTGCTTTGGGAAAAGGGCGTGCCGCTCGAAAACGGCCCTCTCGGCAAACTAATGGCCGAGCATCAGACCGCCCGCAACCACCTTGCCGCCATCCGCACGCACCTGGAGGCGGCACAAAAGGGGGATCCCGGCGCTTTAACCCAGCTTCTTTCGGAGGTTAGAGTCCACGTCGCGTTCACACGCGAACACATGCGGAAAGAGGAACACGGCGTCTTCAACGTGGCTCGAACACTGCTCGACCAGCAAGACATGGAGCGGCTGGCGCGTGAATTTGAAGAAGTGGAACAAGAGCAGATCCGGCTCTCGTTTCACGAGTGGCACCGGGTTTAGGCTCAGCAATTTGCGGAATCTGGCACACGCGCCCGTGCTAAGCCGCGCATGATGCAAATCCACTACGCTCACCGAATCACGAACCTCTCTCCCAGTTTCAGCTTGTGATAGCGCTTCTGGAGTTCCGCTGAGAGCCGCAGTTTCAGCTCATCGGGATAGCCGTGCATCCAGAACGCTTCGGCTTCGGTCTCCTGGTAGGTTCCGAAATGCTGAGGGAAGATGTAGGCGGGCTGGAGATGGTTGATGAGAATCATGGACCGGTCCGTGTACATGTTGTGAACGGTGGGTGAAACGAACAGCACATCGATGTTCTGCAAGCTGAGGTGCTCCTCGGTGAGCACCGAGTCGCCGGGATGCAGGAAACGCTTCCCCTGGATGTTGAGCACGTATCCGCAATTGTGCGCAATCTTTTCCACAAAGTCCGGCTCGCGGGTGAGCACGGTGAACTCCTGATTGCCGTGAATGGCGTGGATGGGCTCGACGTGGATGCCCTTGATATCGAAGGGGTGCAGCGGTTCGGGAACGATGATCCGTTCCTTCGGAATGCCAACCGCAGCCACTTCTTTGAGGCACGGCTGGGGAAGCACAAAGATGCACTTTCCACGTTGTGCCAGCATCCGGATAGTTGGAACATTGCAGTGGTCGCCATGATGGTGCGACACAAACGCGACATCGAGTTCCGCGGCCAGTTCCTCGGCGGTGATCGGCGGCGGCTGAACCTTCTCCTCATCGCTCAGATCGAGATCGGTGCTGATGAGCAGGTTGTCCGACTTGATAAGCCAGCCGGCGTTGCCAACCCACCAGATGGCGATTCCCTGGTGGTGCGATCGAATCTGGCTGAGAACCGCGTTTACGGATGGAGCCTGCGGCCTGCCAATGGCGGCAGCAGCGATGGCGAAGATAAGCAGTCGCGTCGACATGCTCCTAGCTATACCGCGAATTCCAGGAGGCCGTTAGCAAGCCCGCGCATTCGGCCCCAACACAGCAATTTTCAAGAAGCGTGAACGCGAGTTTCGTGGCAATCTGATTCCATGAGTTCGGCAGACGATGCGAAGCTGCGGGCCTGGTGGTCCCACAAACAAGGGCTTGATGGCCGGCTAGCGGGCGCGACGGCATCTTCGGTCCTGGCGAGAACGGGCTGGGCGCGGTCCGTAGCGGGCGCCGGGCCCTATCTCACCTTGTTCTCTCGCGCGGGAATCGGGCGTGAGGCGGCCGACGCCGCCGTGCGGAATCTGGACATCCATGAGTTGCCCAGTGCGCGCGGCTGCACTTACGTCGTGCCTGCGTCCGACTTCGCGCTCGCGCTCAAAGCCGGCCAGAACTTCGGGGACGAAATGAAGTTGGCGGCCAAGCTGGGTGTGAGCGAACGCGAGATCGCCAAACTGTGCGATGCGGTGGTGGCAGCCCTCGCCAAGTCTCCGCTCGAACCCAGCGAGCTGCGTGATACCCTGGGCCCGGCGGTGCGCAACCTCGGCGAGGAAGGAAAACGGAAGGGTCTCACGACCACCCTGCCGGTTGCGCTGGGCCGGCTGCAGGCCGAAGGCGAGATCCGGCGAGTCCCTACCAACGGCCGTCTGGACCAGCAGCGTTACCGCTATGCAGTCTGGCGCCCCAATCCGCTGAGTGAGTTTAAATTATCGACCGAAGAAGCCAATACAGAACTGGCGCGACGGCACTTCGCGTGGATCGGCCCGGCGATCTTGGCTGAGTTCCAGTGGTTTTCGGGGCTGGGAGTAAAGGCCGCCAGGGCCGCCATTGAGCCGCTGAAACTCGAGCCACTGGCCAAAGGTGACGAGCGGCTGTTGATGCCGGACGACCGCGACGCCTGGGAAGATTTCCGCATCCCCAAAGAGCCGCAATACGCGCTGGTGAGCAGCCTGGATGGACTTTTCCTGCTGCGCCGCGACGTGAAAGGCTTGCTTGACGGCGCCGATCTGGCGCGCAAAGTGCCCGTGGAAAAGGGCAAAGCAGAACTCGGGGGGATTTCCGATCTTTACAGCCACGCGATTGTCGACCGAGGCCGCCTGGCCGGCCTGTGGGAGTTTGACACGGCGACGGAGTCTATCGTCTGGGTGTCTTTTGTGGCCAAAAATGCCGCTCTCAAGAAGACGGTGGAGCGCACGCAAGAGTACGTCTGCAACGAGCTGGGCGATGCCCGCTCATTCAGCCTCGACAGCCCCAAGTCGCGCGAACCTCGGGTCGCCGCCCTGCGAGCCATGGCACAAAAGTAACGCGGAACATTTCGCGGGTGCCGCCGTCCAATCGAATCATGGGCCGCGAATTCACGCGAATCTCAACAACCGCTCTCTGCGTCTTGCTCTTCACGGTTTCAGCAGCCGCCGGCGACTGGACGGTGTGGGGCGGAGCGAATCGCGATTTCATCGTCAACTCTGCGCGCCTGGCTGACTCCTGGCCAGCCGATGGTCCGAAGAAGCTGTGGAGCCGGCCGTTGGGAGACGGCTATTCAGCCATTGCGGAGGAAGGCGGCGTTTTGTACACGGCATTTCGCCGGGGATCGAAGGACGTTGTCATCGCGCTCGATGCCTCGACGGGCAAGACGCGATGGGAGTACGAGTACGAAAATCCGTTTGCAAACGCCTACTCGGATGGAGCTGGGCCGGGACCGTATGCCATGCCACAGGTGGTCGGCGACCGCGTGATCACCGCTAGCGGCACCGCCAAGATTCATTCTCTTGACAAGAAAAGCGGCAAGCCGGTCTGGTCGCACAACCTGTACAGCGAGTTTGGCGGAACCCAATTGCAATTCGGCTACTCCTGCCACGGGCTGCCTTATAAAGACACGCTGATCTACCTGTCCGGTGGGAGCGGGACAGGCGCAGTGGCCTTCCGGCAAAGCGACGGGGCCGTGGTCTGGAAGGCGCTGGAATTCACGAACGCCCATTCTTCGCCGCTGCTGATTGACGTGGACGGCCAGCCGCAGGTGGTGGCGCTCACGGCCAACACCGTCGTGGGTTTCTCTCCCGACAAAGGCACGCTGCTGTGGACCCACGAGCATCCCACCCCATACGGCCTTGCGGTGAGCACTCCCGTTTCGGCGCCCGGCAACCTTCTTTTTGTGGCCTCGGCGTACGGCGAGGGCGCGCGCGTGCTGCAATTGAGCCAGTCGGGCGGCCGTACCACGGTGAAAGAGCTTTGGTACGACATCCACCTCCAGCTTCATTTCGGCACGGCGATCCAGCGCGAAGGGGTGGTCTACTTTTCGAGCGGCTACGACGGCCCGGTATTTATGACCGCGGTCGAGTTAAAGACCGGCAAGGTGCTCTGGCGGGACCGCGGATTTGCCAAGGCACAACTGGTCTATGCGGACGGCAAGATCATCCTGGCCGATCAGGATGGAACGCTCGCCCTGTGCAAAGCCAGCCCGCAGAAGTTTGAAGTGCTGTCCAAGGCTTCCGTGCTCCAGAGCATTGCCTGGACGCCCCCCACCCTGGCGGGCACGCGGCTGTATCTGCGCGACCGGAAAACCATCGTAGCGTTCGATCTCGCACGGTAGGAGGGCCGGGAGGATTGCGGTAGTGCCTTCCTAGGCCTAAAATGCAATCAGAACGGGGGCAAGCTGCCATGCTACCTATTTCCAGTTCCTCTCCGTTCGAGAGGTGGTTGCTTCAAAGGGTTTTGAGCGCGATTGGTCAGGCGCCCATCCGTTTGGCCCTAAAGGGGCGCGAGGCGGTGTCGCCCAATGGCACCCGACCGGTGGCCACGATCGTCATTCGCGATCTCCCCACACTCTTCAAACTAATCCTGAATCCAGAGATCGGCCTCGGTGACGCGTACAGCGAAGGCAGCGTGGAAGTGGAAGGCGATCTGGTGGCGGCGCTCGAGGCCGTTTACCGGTCATGGCCGAGTTTCCGGCCCGACGCATGGCTTACCCGGCGCAAGGCACAGTGGCTGGAGCGCCTGAAAGCCAACACGCCTCGCCGCTCGCGTGAGAATGTTCACCATCACTACGATTTGAATGCGGATTTTTATCGCCGGTGGCTGGACCGGGAACTGCTGTACACGTGCGCGTATTTTCCCACGCCATCCGCCACCCTGGAAGAAGCGCAGATCGCCAAGATGGATTACGTCTGCCGGAAAGTTCAGCTCCAGCCTGGCGAAACCGTGGTGGAAGCCGGATGCGGCTGGGGAGCCCTGGCGTTGCACATGGCGCGGAAATACGGCGCGCGGGTAAAAGCGGTCAATCTCTCGCACCAGCAGATTGTGTTCGCGCGGCAGCGAGCGCGTGAAGAGGGCCTGGCGGACAAAGTCGAGTTCATCGAAGACGACTATCGAAATATTTCCGGGCGGTTCGATGTCTTCATGTCCGTGGGCATGCTGGAGCACGTGGGCCTGCACAATTATGAGGAGATGGGCCGCGTCATTCATCGCTCCGTTGGCGACTCCGGCCGTGGACTTCTGCACTTCATCGGCCGCAACTGGCCGGCGCCTTTGAGCGCCTGGATCCGGAAGCGAATCTTTCCCGGCGCCTATGCACCGACTCTGAGGCAGGCGCTCGAAGTTTTCGAGCCCTGGGATTTTTCGGTCTGCGATGTGGAGAACCTGCGCCTCCATTACGCCAGGACCCTGGAACATTGGCTGGATCGTTTTGAACGCTGTACTCCTGAGATCAGCGAAAAATTCGATCCGAAATTCGTGAGAGCGTGGCGGCTGTATCTGGCCGGGTCTCTGGTCGCGTTCCGCGTGGGCACCCTGCAGTTGTTTCAGGTGACTTTTGCCGGCTTTCAATGCCAGCGCATCCCGTGGACGCGTGAGCATCTCTATGCGGCTCAGCAACCGCAGGTACAGGGACCGAAATGGACGCATGCGATGTCCTGATCGTCGGGGGTGGACCGGCGGGCTCCTCCTGTGCATGGAAGCTGCGCAACTCCGGGTTGCGCGTCGCCATTCTGGACAGGCAGACCTTCCCTCGCGATAAAGTCTGCGGCGGGTGGATCACGCCGGCGGTACTCGACGAACTCGAAATCGATGCCACCGAGTACGCGCGAGGACGCGTCCTGCAGCCGATTACGGGATTCAAAACGGGTTGCATCGGCGGACCCCCCGTGGAAACGCGCTACGGCAGGCCGGTCAGCTACGGAATTCGCCGCCGCGAATTTGACGACTATCTGCTGAGACGATCGGGCGCTTGCTTGCTGCCAGCGGAACCGCTCGCCAGCGTCGATCGTTCGGCCGCAGAATGGATCATTAACGGCCGGATCAGGACTCCCATGCTCGTAGGAGCCGGCGGTACCTTCTGCCCGGTGGCGCGCCATTTCGGGGCCAGGGTCAACCGGGAGGTTGTCGTCGCGGCGCAGGAAGCCGAGTTCGAAATGGATCAGCGCCAGATCTCCGGGTGCTCGATCCAGGAAGAGACGCCCGAACTTTACTTCTGTCCCGACCTGAAAGGGTACGGCTGGTGTTTCCGGAAAAGGAACGTCCTCAACGTGGGGCTGGGACGATTGGACCCTCACCGGCTCTCGGGGCATGTCGCGGAATTCCTGAAGTTCCTGAAAGCTTCCGGCAGGCTCTCGTTTGATGTGCCTTCGTCGCTTCCAGGCCACGCCTACCTGCTGTACGGCGCGGCTGCACGGAGTGTGGCGGGCGATGGTGTCCTGCTGATCGGGGATGCGGCCGGTGTGGCCTACGCGCGCAGCGGAGAGGGCATTCGGCCGGCGATCGAATCCGGGCTGCTGGCGGCCAAAGTGATTGCCGGGGCGCAAAGGGACTACTCCGCGGAGCGGCTGGAACTCTACCGCACTCTGTTGGTCGAGCGATTCGGAAATTCCACGAGCGACTGGCCGACGCGCATCGGCCTACGCCTGCCGGGCAGGGTGATCACCTCCCTCGCACAGCACCTTCTCGCGAGCCGGTGGTTTACGCGCGAAGTCGTACTCAACGCCTGGTTCCTGCGGCAGAACGACCCGGTTCTCGATTCGACGTGAAATTGGAGTTGGGTGGTTTCACCCAGAAAGTCCTGGTGTCCTGAGCCAGAAGTTCGCTCGAAAACCACTCCCGGACGGTCGTGGCTCTGAGTTCGCCCTCTGCGCTGTCATGTACTTACCGAGCCGCGAGGAGGGAGCCGTTGCTCGGCTCGGTTTTTCAACAACCCTCGGAAAGGCCGCCCCACTTCGCCCTTTTGACGTTGTCAAAGGACTAGCTCACTACTTGCTGGTCAATCACTTGCAGGGTTCTAAGCAAAGAGACTCTGTGCCTCGAAGGAGGAAGATATGCCGAGCTTCAAACACATTCTCTTCCCGGTAGATTTCTCCGCGCAGGTTCGCGGCATCGCTCCGTACGCGGTTGCGATGTCCCGGCGAACGGGAGCGCAGGTGACCCTGCTGCACGTGGTCGAAGTGCCCACAGGCGCCTACCCGGGATGGCCGGCGGATGCCGCGCTGATCAGCCTCCAGGATATGCTGCGCACCAGGCAGCAGTGCGTCGACACGTTCCTGCAAAATGAATTTCGGGAAGTTGCCGTCACACGCGTGATGCGCGAGGGTGATCCGGCCCGCGGCATTATCGAATACGCCGAAGACGAGAAGGCCGACCTGATCATGATGCCTACGCATGGTTACGGGCCGTTCCGGCGATTTCTTCTCGGATCGGTAACCGCCAAGGTGCTGCACGATGTGAAATGTCCGGTGTGGACGGGCGCGCACGTGCCCCAGAGTCCAGCGCCGCCCAGCAGTTACCGCAACGTGCTGTGCGCGGTGGATCTCACTGACAAGAGCCTGCCGCTCCTCCAGTGGGCCTCCGCATTCGCGTATGAAAACGGCGCGAACGTGACGTTGCTGCACGCCGTTGCCTCGACCGAGCCGCGCGCGGCGATTGACATCGAGGGAGAGCGATTCCGCGCTTACCTGTTCGATACGGCCCGCGAAGAGCTGGCCAAAATACAGCGCGCAGCCGGCACAAATTGGGAGACGGTGCTCGAAGGCGGCGATGTCGCTCATGCAGTCCGCAACGCAGCCGAGCAGCATCACGCGGATCTCGTGGTGATTGGCCGCGGAGTGTTGCACGAGCTGTTTGGGCGCATGCGCACGCACGTTTATTCCGTGATCCGCGAAGCGCCCTGTCCGGTGATGAGCGTATGAGGAGGCGGTATATACTTTCATCGCTGGCAGGAAGCGTCAAATTAGAAATCCCGACTCACTTGTTACATAGCCAGCATTCGCCCGCAGCATGGGATGTCATGCTCAGGCCTGAGGCGCGCGCGTTTTTCTTCGCATTCGTTCTAGCCCTGTTGGGCGCCGGGTTGGCCGGCGCGCAAATTACGCCGCGTATCGCCGAGGCGGCCGATGACTCGCGTCTCGTCACCTTACGAGGAAATACTCATCCCGCTGCGCGCCCGCAGTCCGACCGCGGGCCCGTCTCTCCCGGTCAACGCATGGCGCGGATGCAACTGGTATTGACGCGCAGTCCCCAGCAGCAGTCCAGCCTCGGAGTCCTGCTCGATGCGCAGCAGGAGAAGTCTTCGCCGAACTTTCACAAATGGCTGACACCGGACGAGTTCGGAAGGCAGTTCGGCGCCGCGGATCAGGATATCCAGGTGGTCACGTCCTGGCTTCAATCGCATGGTTTTCAGGTAAACCATGTATCGAAGGGACGAACGATCATCGAGTTCTCAGGCACGGCCGAGCAGGTATCGGACGCGTTTCACACCGAGATCCATCAATTCACCGTCAATGGCGAGGACCACTGGGCGAATACCAGCGACCCGCAAATCCCCAGGGCGCTCCAGCCCGTGGTCGCGGGTGTAGCCAAGCTGCATAACTTCCGGGCGAAATCCATGGTCGAGTTGTCCGGAGTGTGGCCCCAGGCTGCGACCCCTGGAGGTTTCCGGCCTCAGTACAACGAATCCGACGGCTCGCATGCACTCACCCCGGCGGACTACGCAACGATCTACAACATCAATCCTCTCTACAAAGCCGGCATCAATGGATCGGGCGTGACGATCGCCGCCCTCGGCGTGGGACCGGTCAGCGTGCAGGACATTGTGGACTTCCGCCACGCCTTCAATCTGCCGAAGAATCCGCCGCAAATCGTCGTGAACGGAACCACGCCCGACGAATGGCTGTTCACTCCCTACGATGTGGAAGGCACGCTCGATCTGACGTGGGCGGGAGCCGTCGCGCCGAACGCAACTGTGAAATTCATCCTTTCCGATTTCACCGACACCGGAGACCCGTTGATCCTGTCGGAAGAATATGCGGTCGACAACAATGTCGCGGATATCATCACGGAGAGCTTCGGCGTGTGTGAGAGCGAGATGACCGCAGCCTTTACCGAGTTCGTCACCTCGTTGAGAGAGCAGGCGGCGGCTCAGGGGATCACTTACCTGGTGAGTTCCGGCGATCAGGGTCCTTACACCTGTTACGGCGATCCTCAGTTCAAGGGTCCAGGGCCGCTTTCCGTCAATGCTCTTGCTTCTACTCCGTACACCATTGCTGTGGGCGGCACAGTCTTCAGCGGTGGCACGGACACCGCTACGTATTGGGCGGCGACGAATGCGAAGTCCACGCTCGGTTCCGCCCGGTCTTACATTCCCGAATCCGCCTGGAACGATAGCTGCGGCCCCCCCAAATGCAGCGGGAACAACGTGGCGGCGTGGGCGTCGGGTGGGGGCGCCAGCATGCTTTTCGTCAAACCTTCGTGGCAATCCGGCGTCCCGGGCATTCCCGCCGACGGGGTGCGCGATCTTCCGGATGTGTCGCTGGCCGCATCGGCAGACCATGTGCCGTACTTAATTTGCTACTTCGGTTCCTGTGAGGGCGGTCCCATCACATCCTCCAGCTTCGAGCCGATCGGCGGGACCTCGGCTTCATCACCCTCTCTCGCCGGCATCATGGCGCTGGTTGTGCAGAAGACCGGGTCGCGGCAGGGCCAGGCGAATTATGTGCTCTACCGTCTGGCGGCCGCGCAGCCATACGCGAAATGCGACGGCTCGAATACCAAGACTCCACCGGACAGCGGGTGTATCTTCCACGATGTAACCGCGGGCAACAATGCGGTCCCCGGCGAACCCAATTACGGCAAAGCCGGCGCCCTGTATCCAGCAGGGGCGGGCTATGACCTGGCCACGGGCCTCGGTTCGGTGAACGTGACCAACCTGGTCAATTCCTGGGGTTCCGTCAGCTTCAATGGCACCGCCACGAGCTTGGCGCTCAGTCCCGCGGTACTGAAACACGGCAGCACAGCCAACGTGCAGATTGCGGTGACGCCGCAAAGCGGCAACGGCACCCCGACCGGAGATGTATCGCTGGTTAGTAACGCTGGTCCAGGGGTCGGAGGTTTTACGCTCAGCAACGGCTCGATTAGCGCTACGACGGCTTCCCTTCCGGGCGGTATTTATGCCGTGAGCGCGCACTATGCCGGCGACGGCAACTTTGCTCCGAGCACCTCAGCGCCGGTGGCGGTGGCCATCACGCCCGAGGCCAGTGCGACCACCGCAGGCGCCCTCGACTTCTACATTCCCAATTCTTTCTACACCGGCGGCACGTATGGGGGCAGTGCGGTGAAGCTCAGCGCGCGCGCGGCCGGCCGGTCCGGACAAGGCACACCTACCGGCGGCATCACCTTCACCGACAATGGCGCGCCCATAGGCGGAAGCGTCGCCATCCTGAACTCGGAAGGCCAGGCCCTCAGTCGGAGTTCGATCGTTTTTTCCACCGGCGCACACTCGATCGTGGCCACGTACACCGGCGATGCCAGCTTTCTCCCGAGTCTTTCATCTCCGGTGTCCATCACGGTCACGCAGGCGGCGACCTCCGTCTCGGTGCAACCCAACATCAGCACGGCTCAGTCCGGCAAGCCGGTTATTCTCACGGCCACCGTCGAACCCGCGGGTGCGCCGTATGGCGACGTGCCCACTGGTACGGTGAGTTTTTTCCTGGGCGGCCAGCCGTTTGGAATACGGCCTGTTGCGCCGGGCTTCGATTTCGGATCCAGTCTTCAGGTTGGAATCGCGGAACTCACGACCTCCACCCTGCCTCAAGGCGCCAGCAACATCACCGCTACATACAGCGGCGACGCCAATTACTTGTACTCGAGATCCCCGCCGGCCTCGGTAACCGTCGCCACCACAGCCCCGCCTTGCGCCGTGACGAATTTCACCGCCGACCCCAACCCGGTCTCCTTGTACGACCCTGCCGCCAGCACGATCCTCAACGTCGATGCCGCCTGCCCGGTTGAGATTCGAAGCGGCAGTCCAGGAGGAAAGCTGGTGGATAGCGGCAAGGGCTCGTTCTTGTCGTTCGTCAACGGCATCAAAGATGGCGAGACTTTCTACCTGCAACAGAAAGGGAACACGACGCCGCAAGGAACCCTGCAAAAGCTGACAATCAGCGTTCAGTCCGGGACTCTTCCGTGCGTGGTGTACAGTTTCGCGGCCAGTCCCAACCCGATCATCTCGCCCACATTAGCCGGCACAACCAGCATCACCGCCGTCGTTTCGAACGTTTCGTCCCAGACCGACGTGAATTGCCCCTTTGACATCCGGGTGGACAGCCCGAGCGGAACACTGTTAGCTACCAAGGAAAACATCGCCGTGACGCCTGCCGGTCCGTGGGTGACGAATGGGATGCAGTTTTTCCTGCAACAGATGGGGAACACCACTCCGCAGGGCACCATGGCCACGCTGACGGTGGAGGTGCTGGCATCCACACCGCTTTGCGTGGTGACGGACTTCTCCGCGAACCCGAACCCTATCCTTTCGCCAACACGGGCCGGCGCAACGACCATCAACGTGAATGCCGGGTGCGCCTACGATGTCCGAATCGGAAGCCCGAACGGCACCATCTTCTTCACGGGCCTGGGACAGACATCCGGGATGACGGGGCCCTGGGTTACGGATGGCATGACCTTCTATCTGCAACTGCTCGGGGATTCGACGCCGGCGGGAACGCTCGGAAAGCTGGCCGTCGCGGTGCAATAACCTGGGAGCAGGGGGATTGAGCTACTTTTTTGTTCTTCCGATTGCCGCTCTCGTTGCGTTGTTATTACTCGCCCGCACGTTCTGGCGCCGGCCCATTACGCGCTGGATAGTCAGCGGCGCCGTTGGGGGTGCGGCCGCGGTCGCCGTCTTAACCCTTTACGGCATCTTCCATTCCACTTCGTCGACGGCGGCCATAGGGATTCTTTTTGTGCCCTTTGCCATGGTCTTCGGCGGCGCCGCGGGGGCAGTCGTGGGTTTTGCGGCCTTTCATGCCGTGCACGTGCGCGAGCGCATGCGGCAAGGGGTGCGGGCCGGCGCTCTCGCCGCGGCCTCGATGGCGCTGTTGGCCTTCGGTTTCATCTACGCTTTCCACCAGGCACGCCGCATCCAGGCATTCCACCGCTACCAGCAGGCAGAAAATCCCGAGGCGCTGGCCGCCGCGGCGGAAGAGAACCGCGCGGCCAAGGACACCTTCCTGTTGTCGGCAATTGCCGCAAACGCCAAGACGCCCACGGACTCTCTGCTACGCATTGCCCGTGATCCCGACCCTGCGTTGCATCACAAACGCCGCGAATGGATTAACATGTTCGACCGCGATCAACTGGCCGTGATGCGCAAGGTCGTGCGTAATCCGAACAGCCCGGTCGAGACTCTGGTGATATTGGCGGCCTCGCCGGATGACTACGTGCTGGCGGATGTGTGCGCCGATAAGCGCACGCCGGAAGCGATCTTGCGCCACAAGTGCGCACCCAATGACTCATACCTGGTTCATTGGAGCCTGGCGGGCAACCCCAGCGCCCCGGTGGATCTGCTGGAAGCGCTCCCGCGCACGAAAGACAAGTATGTGGCCCACGGCTTGGCCTACAACCCCAACACTCCTTTGCCGGTTTTACGAGAACTGGCCAAACATGAGGACCCGCTGGTGCGTCAGGGCGTAGCTGTGAATCCATCCGCGGATACAACGCTGCTAACCGAACTGTCACGCGACCCAGTGGACTATGTGTCGCGGGCAGCCGTAAACCGCCTCCAGCGAAAATCCCCTTAAAGCGTGGCTTACCGCGCCAGCCAGACGAGCGGTGTCAGGCCCAACACCGCTAGCGCTACCAGGAGCACGAGGCTTTGCCTGCCGGTCTGCCGGTCGGCCAGCATATACGCATAGATCCCTTTTGCGACGTTGTTACTGGCTGCGGCAATCAGAATTCCCGCCGCCGCTACCGATAACGGCGTGACGGTGCCGGCGGATTGCGTCATGCCCATCAGGAAGGGATCTACATCGGCAACTCCCATGACGGCCCCCAAAGCGTACACACCGGCCTTTCCCAGGAAGACGGCGGCGAGGCGGGTGGCCACCAGCATGGCCAGGAACAGAAGCGCGAAGAGAAAAGCGGCGCGCAACTCGAGCGGATTTCTCGGCTCATATTCCCGCTTGACCTCGCCAGCATCCGGGTCGGGCAACCGGGTCCAGAGCCAGCCTCCGCCGGCAGCCGACAAGGCAAGCACGGCGAACGACGGCGCCAGAATGGCCATCAAGTCTCTGTTGAACAGGCCCACGAGTGCGATCAGGCGCAGATACATGACACCGGAGGCCATGAGCGTTCCACCGGCGAACAAATGACAGTGCTGTTCCCGCGAAGCTCTCCTGGCAAGCGCAACCGTGGTGACGGTCGATGAATAAGCCCCGCCCAGGAGCGCCGTCAGGATCACTCCGCCGTGCCCTTTGGTTACGCCCTGGAGCACGTAGCTGCCGTAGGAAACCGCGCTGACGGCTACCACCACCAGCCAGGTCTTGAATGGGTTGATCTGGAACGGGCCGAACTCCTTATTCGGCAGGACCGGCAAAATCACCGCCGAGAGAAGCAGGAACTTCGTGAACGTGAGAATCTCGTCCGGAGCGATGAGCTTGGTGAGACTCTCCAATCCCACTTTCAACTCCAGCAGCAGCATGCTGGCCACGCTGAGCGTGGTGGCGATCCAGAACTGTTCGTGAAAGACCAGCGCCCCCACCACGTAGATGGTAAGGCCCGACATCTCGGAAGTGACGCCGGCCGTAGCGGCAGTGGCCAGTTTGTGACGATAGGACAGCCACAGGAACGCGGCGACCACTGCGAGGCCCAGCGTGAACGGCAGCAACTGGGGACCGGACAGAAAAGCCAAGGAATAGCCGAGCAATCCAATCAGGGGGAAGGTACGCACGCCGCCGAAGGCGTAGTGTTCGGCTGCGGCTTTGTGCTCTTCCCGCTCCAGCCCGACGAGGAAGGAAAGAAAGAGCACCAGGACAATTTTCAATCCTTCCGGCGGGACCAACTGATAGAGTTGCAGACCTGAATCTCCCGCCATCAGTTTAGATCAAATCGGATTTGGCCGGCGATGGCCCCTGTGGTCTGAGAATTGCACTATTGCCGTAAAGTGCTGCTTAACGACCAGATCGCAAGGCGGCTGGACGAAGTGGCGAGCCTGTTGAATGAACAGGGCGCAAGTTTCTATCGCGTCCAAGCATATCGGCGCGCGGCAGGTACGGTGCGGCACCTGCCCACGCCGGTGTCTGATCTCTTCGAGCGGCAGGGCATCGACGGGCTGAGGGAACTTCCTGGCATTGGCGACCATCTCGCGACGGCGATTCGCATTCTCCTTCTCACGGGAAGGCTGCCCATTCTGGAGCGCCTGCGAGGCGAAGCGGATCCTGTCGAATTGCTCATGTCGGTTCCGGGAATCGGCCAGGTGCAAGCGGCGCGATTGCATCACGACCTTGGCATCGACACGCTAGAGGAACTCGAAGCGGCGGCCAATGACGGCCGGCTGGAGGAAATCTCCGGCCTGGGGCAGAAGACCGTTGCGGGAATCATCGATTCACTGGCAACCCGGCTGGGGAGAGTGCGCGAGCCAGTAGCGCCCTCTGCGCCGGCTGAAGTGCCCGTTGAAGAACTGCTGGATGTGGACCGGGAGTATCGCGAACTGGCCGAGGCAGGGACACTGCGCCGGATTACGCCCAGACGTTTCAACCCGGCGCGTGAACCGTGGCTGCCGGTCTTGCATACATTCCGCGGAGCCCGGGAGTACACGGCCATGTTTTCGAACACCGCGCGGGCGCACAAGCTGGGAAAAACGCGCGATTGGGTCATTCTGTACCACGACGGCAAAGGCGGCGACCGGCAGTGCACGGTGATTACCAGCCATCAGGGGTCGTTGAAAGGCAAACGGATCGTTCGGGGGCGTGAGGCGGAGTGTGAGCGATACTACGCCGGGAGACCAGACGCCACCCGTCACACGGTTGCGGTATGATAGCTTCCACGTAGCGGTTTTTCGCTACATGTGGGTGAAACCACCCAGTTTAACCGCTTTTCTTATCCATCATTTTTCGCTAACATTCGACTATTCGGCCGGGCATACGTCGAGGATTGTTCAGCAAAAGCGGCGATGGCGGTCTAACCGGCAATGGTCGGCACGGTTCGTGCAAGAATCAGAGTCTCTTGCGTCCAGACGCCTGTGGTTCGGGCGGTTCTCAAGTGGTTTAGCCCGAGAAAAAGCTTGATGGGATTGTACATACTAGTTACATAACCCCTGGGTGGACCGAGTCAATCGATGTCATGAGGAGGTTTTTACATGTTTCTAGAGAAGGTTAAGGGCATTCTGCTGGCGGCTGCGCTAGCGGCGCCGATGATGGCCCAGCCGCAGGAGCACGGCGGTGAGGCGAACCTCACACTGCCGGATCTGAACTCGGCCTCATTTCTCGGGGGGATCGGCGGCCACAATCTGCTGCTGGCGGGCCTGGCGGTCAGCGCGCTGGGGTTCCTTTTCGGACTGGCGATTTTCGTCCGGCTGCGCAACATGCCGGTGCACCAGTCGATGCGCGAAGTCTCCGAGCTGATTTATGAGACGTGTAAGACCTACCTGCTGACACAAGGCAAATTCCTGATTTTGCTGGAGTGTTTCATTGGCGCCATCATCGTCTTCTATTTCGGCTTCCTGCAGGAATTTGCGGCGTATAAAGTCATCATCATTCTGCTGTTCAGCGTAGTCGGAATATCGGGCAGCTTCGGGGTGGCGGCTTTCGGCATGCGCGTGAATACGTTCGCCAACTCGCGCACGGCCTTCGCCAGCCTGCGCGGCAAACCGTTCCCGTGCTACGAGATCCCGCTGCAGGCCGGCATGAGCATCGGCATGCTGCTGATCTCGGTCGAGCTGCTAATCATGCTCTTCATTCTGCTCTTCATTCCTGGAAACCTGGCTGGCCCCTGCTTCATCGGATTCGCGATCGGCGAATCGCTGGGCGCGGCCGCGTTGCGCGTCGCGGGCGGTATTTTCACGAAGATCGCCGACATCGGTTCGGATCTGATGAAGATTATTTTCAAAATCAAAGAGGACGATGCGCGCAACCCCGGCGTGATCGCCGACTGCACGGGCGACAACGCAGGCGACTCGGTGGGCCCCTCGGCCGACGGCTTCGAGACCTACGGCGTAACGGGCGTCGCGCTGATCACTTTCATTATCCTGGCGGTCAAGGATCCCATGGTCCAGGTCCAACTGCTGGTCTGGATTTTCTCCATGCGCATCATGATGGTGGTGGCCTCGGGGGTCAGCTATTTCATCAACGGGATGATCGCGAAAGCGCGGTACAGCAACGCAGACAAGATGAACTTCGAGGCGCCGCTGACCACGCTGGTGTGGCTGACCTCCGTTCTTTCGATCGGGCTGACATACGTACTGAGCTCGTTCATGATTCCGGATTTAGGGGGCGATACCTCGCTGTGGTGGAAACTCTCCAGCGTCATCAGTTGCGGCACGCTGGCGGGTGCGGTGATTCCGGAGTTCGTGAAGGTCTTCACTTCGACCCAATCGCGGCACGTGCGTGAGATCGTAACCAGCTCGCGCGAAGGCGGTGCATCGCTCAACATTCTGTCCGGTCTGGTGGCCGGAAACTTCAGCGGCTACTGGCTCGGCTTCACAGTCCTCATCTTGATGAGCCTTGCCTACATGGTCAGCACCGCGGGGCTCGGGAGCCTCATGGTGGCGCCGGCGGTGTTCGCGTTCGGCCTGGTCGCGTTCGGCTTCCTGGGCATGGGTCCGGTGACCATCGCGGTCGACAGTTACGGTCCGGTGACGGACAATGCGCAGTCCATTTACGAGCTGTCCATGATCGAAGAGATTCCGCACATCAAGGAATCGCTCAAAAAGGACTTTGGATTCGAGCCGCAGTTCGACCGATCCAAGGCCAACCTCGAGGAGAATGACGGCGCGGGCAACACCTTCAAGGCCACATCCAAGCCTGTGCTGATCGGCACGGCTGTGGTGGGCGCTACGACCATGATCTTTTCGACGATCGTGGCATTAACCGACAAGTTGACCACCAACCTCGACAAGCTCTCCATTCTGCATCCGCCGTTCCTGCTCGGGCTCATCACAGGTGGTGCGGTCATCTACTGGTTTACGGGCGCAAGCATTCAGGCCGTCACCACGGGAGCTTATCGCGCGGTCGAGTTCATCAAGCGCAACATCCACCTGGAGAGCGCCACCAAAGCCTCTGTGTCGGATTCCAAGAAAGTGGTGGCTATTTGCACGCAGTACGCGCAGAAGGGCATGCTGAACATCTTTCTCACCGTATTCTTCGCCACGCTGGCTTTCGCGTTCTTCGAGCCGTTCTACTTTGTCGGTTATCTGATCTCCATCGCTCTGTTCGGCCTGTACCAGGCCTTTTTCATGGCCAATGCCGGCGGCGCGTGGGACAACGCGAA
This sequence comes from Terriglobia bacterium, assembly GCA_020073305.1. GTDB lineage: Bacteria > Acidobacteriota > Terriglobia > Bryobacterales > Bryobacteraceae > QHXW01. The sequence goes on along the minus strand of JAIQFK010000007.1, from coordinate 19,237 downwards.
GAAGATCGTGGAAACTGAGCTGCACGCCAAGGGCACGGAGTTGCACGCGGCCACCGTGGTGGGCGACACCGTCGGCGATCCGTTCAAGGACACCAGCTCCGTGGCTCTGAACCCCATCATCAAGTTCACGACGCTGTTCGGCTTGCTCGCCGTGGAGCTGGCCGTCTCTTTGACCCGTCAGCAAGGCCGCGTTGTGAGCGACATCTTCGCCGTGATTTTCCTGGTGGTATCGATGTTTTTCGTCTACCGCAGCTTCTACGGAATGCGGATCGAAAGTTCGGGCGACTCAAAACGCACCGAAGAGAGCACCGATCGGCGCGAGCCGGTAGCTGTGCGCTGAACGTTTTCCATCAACTGGAAATTGATCGAAGGCGTACCATCAGATCTTCCAGCTTCTGTTGCCGATGATGCAACTTGTCGCGCATTACGCGCGTTCGCGTGTGGTGAATCTCGGTGGGCAATTCGCCCTGTTCGCGCTCTACGAGCTCGATGAGCAGGGCGAGATCATCCGCCGTCAGTGAAACTTGCACTTCTGTGGCAGTCATAGAACACCCTAACCCTAATTTAGCTAATGGTTGACCCGCTGCACAAATGGAGCGGAGCGGCCGCTGCCCCCGGCAGTTCGGCGATCTGCTAGAATTGTTACTTAAAGTAACAGTGTTCTGCTTCACCGGGGGTGTTGCCAATAGTAACAATTGACCCATGTACACGGTCGTCACCACAAAATCCTTCGATAAAGCCCTCGCCAAGCTTCCGGTGAACTGGCAGAAGAGGATTGTGACGAAGATCAAGGAGGTTGCGGTCAATCCTTATACCCCGAACAATAACCTGACAAGACTTCAGGGGCGCGAAGGATACAGGCTGCGGGTGGGCGACTGGCGCGTCATTTATGAACTCCATGATGACCGCCTTGTGATGCTGGTTTTAGAAGTGGGAGCGAGAGGAGGAATATATTGATGCGTATTGACAAGATCACCCGGAACGGCAAAGAGTTTGCGGTAATCCCCGTGCACGACTTGCAGAAACTTATGGACGATTCCGAAATGCTTGCCGATGTGAAAGCCTATGATCGCGCCAAGGCTCGCCTTGAGCGCGGCGAAGACGAGGTCATACCGCTGGAGATCACCGAGCGCCGTCTTGCGGGCGAAGACACAGTGAAAATATGGCGCGAGTATCGCGAGATGACCCAGGCGGAACTTGCGAAACGGTCCCACGTCTCCCGGCCCATGATTGCCGCCATCGAAGCAGGGCACAAAAAGGGCGGGATTGCCACGCTCAAGAAGCTCGCCGGCGCGCTGGGCGTCAGTCTCGACAACATTGCATGACAAGGCTCGGATCATAGTGTTCGCTCCCACTCGAAAAACTGCCACAGGGCATCGCGTTCCGCGCCACTGAGCTTCCCGGCCTCAACCCAGTTTTCAATCGCCCTTTTCGATTCCGTCACGTTGCTGCCGTGCAGTGCGCAGACTACTCCCAGCGCCTTCGTTGCCGGTTTACAGATGCCGCCAGGCTCTCTAGACTCCAACCGCTCCTTGCCGTCGCGGATCAGATGCTGACGTTCTCAGATCTTGAGCTTCTTGCACAAGTCCGCGGCCCTTCTATAGAATCGCTGCATGACAAGACGGGACTATCTGGCGATGCTGGGACTCGCTTCGTCGGCGGCTACGGTGAGCTGCGCGCGCAGCGAGAAGGGCGCCGAGCAGAGCGCGGCCCCTAAAGGGGACCTGACTCCTCCGCCCAATCACGAGAAGAGAATTCAATGGTGGCGGGAAGCCAAGTTCGGCATGTTCGTCCATTGGGGCCTGTACAGCGTGCTCGGCCGGCACGAGTGGGCCATGGAACAGGAGGGTATCCCGGTCTCCGAATACCAACAGCTCGCCCAGAAATTCAAGCCGAAGCCGAACGCCGCGCGCGATTGGGCCAGGCTGGCCAAACAGGCCGGCATGAAGTACATGGTGATGACCAGCAAACACCATGAGGGCTTCTGCCACTTCGATACCAAGCTCACCGATTATTGCGCTCCCAAACAGGGTCCGGGCCGCGACCTGGCGAAAGAATTCGTGGAGGCCGCGCGGGCGGAGGGTCTGCGCTTCGGGTTCTACTACTCGCTTATGGACTGGCACCATCCGGATGGAGCGAAGTGCGCCACTGAGGAAGCCGCGCGCCGGCGGTTCGTCGACTACATTCACGGTCAGATCAAGGAACTGCTCACCAACTACGGCAAGATCGACATCCTCTGGTACGACGTCAACTGGCCTCTAACGCCCCAAGGCTGGGAATCACAGAAGATGAACGACATGGTTTTTCAACTCCAGCCGGACATCGTGGTCAACAATCGCAATGGCCTGGCGGGCGATTTCGGCACCCCCGAACAGGAGGTTCGCGCCGAGGAGGGGAACCGCGACTGGGAATCCTGCATGACCATGAATGAAAGCTGGGGATACCACAAGGCGGATGACGACTGGAAGACGCCCAAGACCATCGTCCGCAACTTAGTGACCTGCGCGCGCGATGGCGGCAATTATCTGCTGAACATCGGACCCAAGCCGGATGGCTCCATTCCCGAGGAATCCGTGCGGATTCTCACCGACGTCGGCAAATGGACCGCCAGGTATGGAGACACCATCTACGGCGCGCCGAGGTGCGCAGTGAAGGAATCGCTGTTTGCCAATTTTACCCGCAAGGGCAACACGCTCTACACGCACGTTCATTTCTGGCCCGGCTCAACGGTCAGCCTGGGCGGGCTCACGACGAAAGTGAAATCGGCACGGCTGTTGCCCGCGGGCAAGAACGTGGAGTTCAGGCAGGAAGAATTTCGCGTGCAGCTCACCGGCCTGCCGGAGAAGGCGCCGGACGAGCCGGTCAGCGTGATCGCCATTGAGTGCGAATCTGAACCCGCACAGGACCAGGGCGCGATCCGCAAGAACCGGGCAAGGCCCGAGAAGGCGTAGAGAGCGACGCGGCGGGCCCGCGCCACCGCGGTGATAGAGTAGGCGTATGTTGCGCAGCCGCCTGGCTCTGTGGCTCAGCATTTTTTTGTTCCCGCCACTTGGTTTGGTGCTGCTCTGGATGCGCGGCGGCCTGCGCGTCATCTGGCGGTTAGCAGGCTCGCTAGCGATTTGCATCCTTGCCGTCCTCGAGCTGTTCTACGTTTACGGAATGCGCGTCGAGTGGAACGGCAACATGCAGATTCAGGGGATTTCATTCGCAAGCCGCGCCCGGCACTACGCCGAGCTGGAGGAGAACCGCCGACGGCAGAGCGCTGAGGCGCCTCCACCGGAGGCACCGGCGCCAGTAGCGAGCGCGCCCGTTGCTGCAACGCGTGCCCCCACACCAGCAATCAAAAAAGCACGGCCGGCTGATTACTGGACGGACTTCCGCGGTCCCCATCGCGCTGGAGTGTACACGGAGACCACGATCGAGACCGCGTGGCCGGCCGCAGGCTTGCCGCGAGTTTGGAAACAACCGGTCGGCGGCGGATACGCATCCTTCACGGTGGGCGAAGGCCGCGCCTACACCATCGAGCAGCGCCGCGACAGGGAAGCGATTACGGCATACGACGTCGAGACGGGGCGCGAGCTGTGGGCCTTCAGTTATCCTGCGTTGTTCGACGAAGTGCTGGGAGGGCCCGGGCCGCGCGCGACGCCGGTGTACGCCGACGGCCTGGTCTATTCGCTCGGCGCCAACGGCGATTTCTATTGCCTCTCCGCGAAGATGGGCAAGCCGAAGTGGTCGAAGAATATTCTCGCCGACAACGAGACGCAGAACATTCATTGGGCGATGGCCGGCTCACCGCTGATCGTGGACGAGAAGGTGATCGTCACGCCGGGCGGCGCCCAGGGCAAGAGCATCGTGGCGTACAACCGCCTGACGGGCGAGCCCGTTTGGAGATCGCTCAATGACCGCGCCGGATACACTTCACCGATTCTGGCCACGCTCGCCGGGCGAAGGCAGATCGTCTGGATCAGCGGGGTGCGCGCCGTCGGGTTGGCGGTCGAGGATGGCAAGCTGCTTTGGGAGTTCGCGTTCCCGGCGCAGATGGACATGAACTGCTCTCAGCCGGTGGTGACCGACGACGCGCACGTCCTGCTCTCTTCGGCGCATGGTCCGGGGGCAGCGCTTCTGGAAATTGCAGACAGCGGCGACGCTTATTCAGCACGCGCCGTCTGGCAGAACAACCGGCTGAAAAACAAGTTCAACTCCTCCGTGCTCTACCAGGGCTACGTTTATGGATTCGATGAAGCCATTCTCGCGTGCATCGACGCCAAGACCGGAGAGCTGAAGTGGAAGGGCGGCCGTTACGGCTACGGACAACTGTTGCTGGCCGGCAGCCACCTGGTGGTCTTGACCGAGGAAGGCGATGTGGTGCTGGTGCGCGCGACGCCGGAAGGCCATCAGGAACTGGCGCGCTTCTCCGCCATTCAGGGCAGAACCTGGAACATCCCGGCGATTGACAACGGCCTGCTGCTGGTGCGCAACACCACGGAAATGGCCTGCTTCCGGCTGGGAAAGTCGCAGCCGTGAGAAGGCCCTCGCGCTCCCTCGCCGTAAACATCGTCGCGCTCGGCGTTTTGCTCGCCGCAGCGGATCCGGAGCCACGTTGGCGAGTCCTGAACCATACGGCACGCCAGGCCATTCAGGAGGGCAACTACGCCAAGTTGCGCGAGGCGCTTGTCGAGTTGAAGCCGCTGATGCCCGGAAACCCGCGTGTGGCGTACAATCTGGCGGCTTCAGAAGCGAAGCTGGGAAATTCAGAGGCAGCGCTGGCAGGACTGCGAAACCTGGTGGGCATGGGACTCGTTTACGATCTTGCCGCGGACCAGGATTTTGCGTCACTGCGCGAAAAGAGCGAGTTTGCCGCCGTCCTCAAACGCATCGAGGAGAACAAGAAACCGGCGACGCATTCGACGCCTGCGTTTACGCTCGCCGAGCGCGATCTGATTCCCGAGGACATCGCCTGGGATCCGAAGACCCGCCGTTTCTTCGTGAGCAGCGTTCGCAAGGCCAAGATCGTGACCGGCGACGGAAAGGAGTTCGCGAAAAGTCCCTGGTCCGTTCTCGCCCTCAGGGTGGACCCGGAGCGCCGAGTGCTGTGGGCCTCCACCGGCTGGGTGCCGCACTGCGAACACTGCGACAAAGCGGATAAGGACAGAACGGCTCTGCTGGCTTTCGATGCCGATACGGGCGCGCTCAAGCAGCGCATAGAGTCGCCAGTCAAAGGCTTGCTGGGCGACATGACGATCAGCCGGCGCGGCGACATTTACGTGTCGGAGGGCATTTACGGAGCGGTGTTCCGTTTGCCGGTCGGGAGCAAGGCACTCGAGCGCCTGGATGTTCCGGGCGAGTTCCCTTCGCCGCAGACACCGGCGCTTTCCGAGGATGAAAAAACTCTGTACGTGCCGGATTATCTGCGAGGCATCGCAGCGATCGATCTGGCAAGCCGTACGGCGCGATGGCTGATGCCCGCAGACGACATTGCGCTGAGTGGCATCGACGGGCTGTATGTGTACCGCGACTCGTTCCTGGCTGTTCAGAACGGGACTATGCCGCCGCGCGTGATGCGGTTTTCGCTAGACCTCCGCAAGCAGGAAGTGCTGGAAGCGAACACGCCGGGCCTCGGCGAACCAACCCACGGCACAATCGCCGGCGACTCGTTTTATCTGATTGCGAACACCGGCTGGAGCGACTACGACGATCACGGTGTGAAGAAGCCTGGAAGCGCTCCGGTCGAGTCGTCCGTGTGGAAGATTACGCTTCGCGGCGCGCTCTGAACGTTTCGCGCCGGCTTGCTCTTACGCTTCAGGCGAAGCGGGGGATCCATCAGATTTCGCGGATCAGGAAAAGGCGGTATCTGCGTCCTGTGACCACCGGCATCGAGAATCCACCAGAACAAGCGCGGTCGACCGTCGCGAAAGGTCCAGGCGAGTTCGAGGTCATAGCTCCCTCTCTCAAATGCGGCGGTCCCATCGAGGCAGATCACACGGGACCCACACGTGATTGCCGATCGAATATCAGAGCTTCGCCAGAGTCCCAAGCGTCCACGAAGTTCGGCGCACCGGCTCATCCAGTCTTGCTGCAACTGGTGACGGAAAAATTCGGAGGCTTGGTCGTAAATGGCCTGGCAAGCTCCCTTGTTGAATCGTTCGCGGAACCGCTTGGCCTCGCCGATGGCTAGGCTCTGTTGTTCTCGCGAAACTGGAAGGTCCAATTCTCTAGGGATGTCGCTGGTTCTGCATGTCGCCAGGAATATGGACACTCCAGCAGAGGCCATCGTGCGTTTGAAGGCTGCGGCGCGCATGTTACGATCCGCCGTTCAACATTCTATAGGCAACCAGCATCGGCTTGCTTCGCGCGGCGGACGGCAGGCGGGTCCGCGCCTCTGGCAGAATGGGTGCATGTCATTTTGCCGCCTTCTGACAGCCGCACTGTGCGCCGCTGTCCTCTGCCGCGCGGCGGATCAGCCGTCGAAGGAGTCAGTGGATCGCGGGCAGAAGCTATTCGTTCAGAGCTGCGGATTTTGCCATGGCAACGACGCGACGGGATCGCGCGCGCCGGATCTGATCCGCTCCACGTCGGTGAATCACGACGAGAACGGGAACACGGTCGGCCCGATCATTCGCAGCGGCCGGCCGGATAAAGGCATGCCGGGATTCCCGTTAAGCGATGCGCAGATCGCCGACATCGCCGCGTTCCTGCACTCGCGTGTACTGGCCGCGCTGAACAGCGCCTCGGTCGAGGGCGACTATCCTCTACAGAAGCTCCTGACGGGAAATGCGGCCGCGGGAAAAGCCTTTTTCGAGGGCGCCGGTGGATGCACGGGCTGCCATTCCTCCACCGGTGATTTCGCCGGTATCGGAGGCAAGTACCAGCCGATCGTCCTGCAATCGAGAATTCTCTATCCAGGCGGGGCCAGATCGAGCGTCACGGTCACGCCCCCGTCGGGGAAACACGTCACCGGCACCCTGGTACACATCGACGAATTCATCGTCGCGCTCCGTGACGACTCCGGGTGGTATCATTCCTGGCCGCGTGCGCAGGTTGAGGCCAAGGTGAGCGATCCTCTGGAGGCGCACCGCAAACTGCTTTATGTGTACACCGACGCCAACATTCACGATCTGTTCGCTTATCTGGAGGGTCTGAAGTGAAGCTGGTCATCTGGTTCGTCATGGCAGTTGCGGCCGCATATGGCCAGGGACTGGATCCCGCTGCTCTTCTGCGGCCTCCCACCGATACGTGGCCGACCTACAACGGAGACTATTCAGGCCGCCGCTTCAGCCCGTTGAAGCAGATCAACCGGGACAACGCAGCGTCGCTCACGCTGGCATGGGCGTATCAGGCGCACACGGTCACCATCAAGTCGACGCCGCTCGAAGTCAACGGCACTCTCTATTTCACGGTTCCCGACAACGTCTGGGCCATCGACGCGCGTACGGGACGCCAGATCTGGCATTACCGTTACGAATCGCATGGAGGCGATCACATCGGCCATCGAGGCGTGGCGATGTATGGAGACTGGCTGTACTTCACCACGCCCGATTGCCACCTGGTGAGCCTGAATGCCAAGGATGGCAGCGCGCGCTGGAACATCGAACTGGCCGACGTCAAGCTCGGCTATTTCTCAACCATGGCGCCGCTGGTGATTCGCAACCACGTGATCACCGGCGTTTCGGGCGACGTCACCGACATCCCCGGGTTTCTGGATGCGATCGATCCCGAGACGGGGAAACGGCAATGGCGCTGGTACACACGCCCCAGTCCGGGAGAACCCGGCGCGGAAACCTGGCCCAAAGAAGGCGATGCCATGTCGCACGGCGGCGGCATGACCTGGATGACCGGCACGTACGATCCCGATCTGAATCTGCTGTATTGGGGAATCGGGAACCCCAATCCGGTGCTCGCCGGCGCGGGCCGCCTGGGCGAGAATCTGTACACGTGCTCGATCGTCGCCCTCAATCCCGATAGCGGGAAACTGGTTTGGTCTTTTCAGCCATCGCCGCACGACGTGCACGATTGGGACGCGGTGCAGACGCCGGTGGTTTTCGATGCCGAGTTTCATGGTGCGAAACGCAAGCTGCTGGCGCAGGCCAGCCGCAACGGATACTTCTTCGTGCTCGATCGTACCAACGGCAAGAACCTGTTGACCAAGCCATTTATTGAGACCAACTGGGCATCGGGAATTGACAATCTTGGCCGGCCCGTCGGAAAGCCCTCGAAGGATCCGTCTCCCGATGGAGCACTGGTTGAACCCGGTTCGGACGGCTCGACCAACTGGATGTCTCCCAGTTTCGATTCCCTGACGGGCTTGTTCTACGTGAGCGCGCGCCGCATCTTCAGCGAGTTTTATCTGACCGCGGAAGGCAAGGCGGAAGGCTGGGGCGGCCGCGACCGGAACATCTGGGCCAACTCGGTGCTGGAGGCCATCGATTATCAGACGGGCGACATCCGCTGGCGGCACGAGCTGGGCCGGGGCGAGGGGGTGGCCGGGATCATGACGACAGCCGGCGGCGTGCTGTTCACCGCGGACAATTCAGGAAATCTCGTGGCACTCGATGCACTCGATGGCCGCACGCTCTGGCACGCGGGTGCGGGCGGCAGAACGGAGAATTGCCCGATGAGTTACGAGCTGGATGGCCGCCAGTACGTCGTTATGGCAGCCAATGACGTCCTGTTTGCGTGGGCCTTACCAGAGAAGTACTAGCGTGCGGATTTCGCCACACCGTACGCTACGAACCTCAGGAATTTCTTAGGAACAAAGCGGGTTGTTGGTCCGTCTTATTAATAAAGGCCTATGTGTGCTTAAGCGGCGAGACTTTCGCCCGACGGCGTCGTTCTGGGAAGCGAATCGCATCGCTTTGGAATCGCTCCAGAAAAACAAGCTGCGCAGTTTTCTCACGTTGCTAGGAATCATCCTCGCCACCACTACGCTGATTATTGTCACGGCACTGATTCACGGCATGAACGTGTACATTGCCGAGAAAGTTTCGGACATGGGCGCTGACGGATTCCGCGTCGTCCGCATGGCCTGGTTCGGCCCATGGGACCCGAAGAAATTCTTCGAGATGCTGAAACGGAATCCGGAGATCAAGCCCGAAGAATACGAGTTCGTAAAAGACAAAGTCACGCTCCTGAAGGACATCGGCATGATGGTGTCACGCCGGCGCCGGGTTTCGTACAAGGGCGATTCCATGCCCCGCGTCGAAGTCCAGGGTATCACTGACAATATGCCGGCCATTAGCAACGTGGGCGTCGCCGAGGGCCGTGTCATAGCCAGCGCCGAAGTGCGCCGTCACGCCACGGTGGCGTTTATCGGGAACGATCTCAAGACGCGGTTCTTCGAAGGAGTGGATCCGATCGGCAAGACGATCCAGATCGAAGGGAATCCGTACGAGGTTGTGGGAGTCGCGAAGGGAATGGGCAGCGTCTTCGGACAGTCGCAGGACAGCTTCGTCATGATTCCCATCGAGAGTTACTTCAAGACGTACGGCGCTCGCAAGGATATCGAGATCGTGGCCAAGGCCATTGATCAGGAACATCTGATGGAGGCCCAGGACGAAGTGCGCATGCTGTTGCGGGCCTACCGGCACCTGGCGCCGAACCAAGACGACAATTTCTCGATTTTCGCCTCGGAAACATTTGTGACCCTGTGGAACCGGCTGACCGCCGCCATTGCCGGGATGGCCGTCGGCATTGTCTCGGTCTTCATGGTGGTCGGTGGGATCGTAATCATGAACATCATGCTGGCAGCCGTGACTGAGCGCACACACGAGATCGGAATCCGCAAATCCCTGGGCGCGCGGCGCCGGGATATCCTGAACCAGTTTCTGGTGGAATCCTCGTTCCTCTCCGGCGCCGGCGGGTTTGTTGGCGTGGTGATCGCGTGGCTGCTGGCGGTAGTGGTGCGCAATGCGACGCCGGTGCCCATGGCTCTGCCGTGGTCCTCTGTGTTCCTGGGGGTAGGGCTCTCGGGCCTGGTCGGCCTATTTTTCGGCATCTATCCGGCGCGCCGGGCGTCCAAACTGGACCCGATCGAGGCCCTGCGAGTGGAGCGCTGATTTATGTCCCGTCTGGCCTTCGCCAATGCTCTGGGGCTCGCGCTCGACACGATCCGTTCACACAAACTGCGCGCGTTTCTGACGGTGCTGGGAGTGATCGTGGGGACGGGTACCATCATCGGCGTGGGCGCGATTCTGACCGGGTTTGATTCCACCATTGCCGGCGTTCTCCGCAGCTTCGGTCCTAATTCCATCATCGTGTTTAAGTTCGGCGTCGGATTTCGCGTTACCGAATTGACGCCGGAAGAACGAACGCGCAAGAACCTCACGCACCTCAATGCCGTGCATATCAAGGAGCGCTGCCCGTCGGTGCAGGAGGTCTGTCCGATGCTTTTTCCGAATCACGGCCCGATCAACGTTCACTTCAAGGGCAACGAAATCTACGATGTGAATCTTTTCGGAGTGGAAGAGGCGTACGAAAGGCAGGGGCAGGCGGACATGCACTTTGGCCGCTTCTTCACCGAAGAAGAGAGCCATCGCCGGGCTCCGGTGGTGGTGATAGGGGCCGACGTCGAGAAGGCTCTGTTCGCGAATGTGGACCCGATCGGCAAAGTGATCAACGTGGATGGCCACGAGTACCAGGTGATCGGCACCATGGTGCGGCCGGCGGCGTCATTCTTTGGCGATCAGGATAACCGCGTGCTGCTGCCCTATGGGGCGTTACAGAAGATGTTTCCGAATGCGCGCGAGAACGCGATTATAGCCAACGCGGTGGAAGGCAAACTGCCGGAGGCGATGGATGAAATCCGATCGGTTCTCCGCATCGACCGCCGCGTGCCGTACAGCAAGCCTGATGACTTCGCGCTCTCGACCGCGGAGCAGATGATCGGCGATTTCCGCCAGATCATGGCGATCACCTTTACCGTTATGGTGGCGCTCAGTTCGATCGGCCTGTTGGTGGGCGGAATCGGCGTGATGAACATCATGCTGGTGTCGGTGACCGAGCGTACGCAGGAGATCGGCATCCGGAAAGCCGTGGGAGCCAGAAGGAGCGACGTGGTAATTCAATTCCTTTTGGAAGCCGCAGTGCTGACCGGCCTGGGCGGCCTGGCCGGCATTCTCTTCGGCTGGACCATTTCACTGATCAGCCGCGCCGTGTTCGAATCGCTCCCCGCATCCGTGCCTTTGTGGGCCGCAATGACCGGTTTCCTCATGTCCGTAGGGGTCGGACTGTTTTTCGGCATCTGGCCGGCGTACAAAGCCGCGCGGCTCGACCCGGTGGAAGCGCTGCGTCACGAATAGGACATTACTCGCAGCGCAACGCCTGCATGGGATCCACCCGTGCTGCTCGCCGGGCGGGAATCCAGGCCGCCAACATTGCGACTACGGACATCATTAAACCGGCCCCAATGAAGCTGGCTGGGTCGTTCGGCGCGATGCCGTAGAGCATCGCTTGGAGGAACCGCGTAAGCGCGAGAGCCGCGGGGACGCCCACGGCAACGCCGGCTGCGACCATGATGAGGCTGTCGCGCAGCACCATAGCCAAAACATCTCGACGTCCGGCGCCGAGCGCCATGCGGATGCCAATCTCTCCCGTGCGCCGAGTGACCGTGTAGGCCAGGACGCCATAGAGTCCTATCGAAGCAAGCATCGCCGCGATCACGCCGAACGAACCGACCAGGGTGGCAAACAAGCGCTCCATGCCCAACGACAACCGGATCTGCTCTTCTTGTGTGCGAAGATCTGCTACGGGCACGTTGCGGTCTATGGACCCAACAATGTTGCGAACCGCAGTCGCGATGGCCATGGGAGGTAGAGCCGTGCGAACTTCAAAAGTCATCTGCCTTACCCAGTCGGGACGCTGCAGGTAGGGGGTATAAGCAGTGGGCGGAATCTCATGTCTTAAGGTGTCGTACTTGGCATCCTTCGCGACGCCGACCACCTCGATGACGTCTTTTGGATCCGGGTTTTCGCTTCCGCTGCGCGTACCGAAGTAAAAGACCCTGCCCAGCGGATTCTGCCCGGCCATATAGCTGCGCACGAACGTCTCATTCACCACGGCGACATGAGGAACTGAGGGCGAATCCCGGTCCTCGATATCCCGTCCTAACAAAATCGGAATACCCATGGTGTTGAGAAAACGGCTGCCGATTACCATCTGATAGGTCATGGCGGATTGTCCAGACTTCGGCGTGTATCCCGGAACCGTGATGTCGCTGTTGCTCATGCTGTTTCCGATCAGCGGCACGGACGACAGGGACACCGCCCGCACGCCCGGAATGGCCTCGACTTTTGTCCGGATGCGTTGGTAGAGGCCGGTCAGTTTCTCCCCCTGATAGCCGCTGCGCGAACCATCTACGCTGAAGATGAGCAGTTGCTGCGAGTTGAATCCGGGATCCACGGTGGACAGATTCTGCAGCGTGCGAACGAACAGCCCGGCGCCGGCGAGCAACAGCGTGGATAAGGCAACCTGGCCCGCCACCAGGAAACGGCTGAGGCGTAAGGGCCGGCCCGCTCCGGATGCGCCGGCGGCTCCATCCTTTAGGGCTGGCGTGAGGTCGACGCGGGTGGAGCGAAACGCCGGAGCCAGTCCGAATATCAGCGCCGTCAACAGCGTTACCGCCACCGTGAACAGAAGCGTGCGCGGATCCACGTTGGCCTCTATCACGAGCTCCTCGCTGGATGCCGCCATGGCCAGCGCCGCTTTCGCTAGCGGAGACGCGAAGGCCAGTCCCAGAGCGGCGCCCAGACCCGCCGTCAGAAGGCTCTCGGTCAGTAGCTGCCGGATGAGCCGCCAGCGTCCGGCACCGATGGACAGGCGCACGGCGATCTCGCGCCGCCGCGCGGTTCCCCTCGCCAGCAGCAGATTGGCGATGTTCGCACACGCAATGAGGAGCACCAGAGCGACGACGCTTCCCAGAATGAGCAGTGGCGCCGATGCTTGTTCCCGCAGTAGCGGCACGCCTCCGGTTCCAGGTTCCACCACCGCACGGAAAGGGCGAAGCTTTTGATCTTGGGTTTCGGCATACGCCGCGCTGGCGCGCGTCAACACTACATCCAGCGCCGCCCGGGCTTCGCGGTCGGAGATTCCAGGCCGCAGCCTCCCCAGAATTTGCACCCACCAGTGGTCTTCTTTGCCAAGCGAATACCACTCCGGTCCAAAGGATTCGACGCGAGCCATGGGCAGAAACAGGTCATAATCCCGTCCGGGTTCAATTCCTATGAAGGGCCGCGGAGTGATACCGGCCACCGTCACCGGACGGCCGTTGATGGTGATGGTTCTTCCAACCACGCTGGGATCGAGCCCGAACCTCCGCTCCCAGTACCGGTAGCTGAGGACCACAACGGCGGGCGCGCCCGGCCGGTCGTCTTCCGGTGAGAGCAGCCGTCCGGCCAGCGGACTCAGACCGAGGTCGCTGAAGAAATTGCCAGTCGCAAAAAACGCGCCGGCGTAATGGCTCTCTCCCGCCGCGACCACTGTGACCTGGGCGTGCTGGAAACCCATCAGGCTGGAAAACTGGGGCACGCTCGCCGCAAGCAGCTTGTACATGGGATAGGAAAAAGAGCTGTTTACTTCAATCCCGTGGAGGTGGGTGGAATAACCACTTCCGGAGTGGCGCGGGATGCGCGAATGGCCGGTCCATAGCACCAGCCGCAACTGATCGGGATCGCGGACCGGTAGGGACTTCAGCAGAATCGCGTTGGCGATGCTGAAAATTGCCGTGTTGGCGCCGATGCCGATGGCCAGCGACAGAACGGCGACCAGCGTAAACGCAGGGCTCGTGGAAAGCATTCGCGCGGCGTAGCGAAGGTCCTGCCAGAAGGATTCGATTGAGGACCATCCCCAGACGTCGCGGCTCGTTTCTTTCAGGAGCGTTGGGTTGCCAAAACGTCGGCGGGCCGCAGCACGTGCGTCGTCGGGGGCGGTGCCGCTCTTGATCTGCTCCTGCGCCCGCAGTTCGACGTGCAGGCGCATTTCCTCGTCCAGGTCGCGGTCGAACTGCTTGCGCCCCGCGAGCGCCTTGAGTTTTCGCCAAGATTCACCGATCCATTCCATGACGCTCTCTCTTATGCCGTCTGTATTACGCGGATAATGGCCTGATTCACGCGCTGGAACTGCTCCAGTTCTCGTTCCAACCGCTTTCGCCCTGTTTTCGTCAATTTGTAGTACCGTGCGCGGCGATTCTCAGGCGTGGCGCCCCATTCCGCCGTCACCCATCCCTTGATCAGCATGCGTTGCAGGGCGGGATACAGCGATCCTTCTTCGACTTGCAGAACGTCCTGAGAAATCTGCTGGATCGCATTGGCGATCTGGAAACCGTGCATCTGGCCGGTCCGAGCCAGGGTTTTCAGAATCAGCATATAAAGCGTTCCGTGCGGAATTCCATCCCGAGGCTGCATGGCGGCGGCTCCTGACATAGTTAGACTATGCCAGTGTGCATCCGTTAGCAATGGATGTCAATCGTGGCATGATAAACCCATGCGAAGAGCTAGCTGGTCTATATTTGCGTTGGCCGTACTGCCGCTCGCGGCCCAGGACGTGAGGTTCGAGACGCCCGAAGTGCGTGTCATCGAAGCGACCATCTCGCCGGGTCAGAGGAGCGCGCCGCACCAGCACGCGACGAATCGCGTCATGATCTACCTCGACGATGGCCAAATGACCTTGACGCATTCCGGTGGCGAAGTCGAAGAGCTTCGTTGGAAGGCCGGCGATGTGCGGTGGAGTCCGTCAGGCGGCTTGCATACCAGCGACAACACCGGCAGCACAACGTACCGCATTGTAGAGCTGGAGCTGAAGAACGGGCCGGGCGCGCTGCCGTCGAGCCCGCTCGATCCGGTGCGTGTGGACCCCCGTCGTTACGAGGTCGAATTCGAGAATCCGCAGGTACGCGTATTACGTGCGCGCTATGGACCGCACGAGGCGGGCGCGATTCACGAGCATATTCTGAATCGAGTCACGGTGTTCCTGACCGGCCAGCACATGAAGGTGACCGCGCCCGACGGCAAGGCCGTGGAGTTGAATGGCAAAGCCGGAGACGTCCGCCTGGGCGGCCCGGCCCGGCACCAGGAGGAGAACCTGAGTCCTTTGCCGTTTGAAGTGATTGCGGTGGAATTGAAGCGTTGATCAGTGCGTCATGGCGTAGACCAAGTAGTTCACGCCGATGCGAATGCCCAGGTCCGAATACCTGGCGGGATATCGAGGTTCGTCCGCCCATTCCCAGGAATCGCCGAGATCTGAGTTATAGGAAACCGCGACCATGATCCGGCCCTTGTCGTCGTAGATGCCGCGCCAGTGCGCTCCCTTGCCGTCTTTTTTGTACCCCCGGTCCAAGTGTTCCGCGCCCGCAATCTGATACCGGTCGTCGAGATCGTACACGGTGTGGAAGATCGCGTCCTCGCTCGGGATGTCGACGATCGGACGATCGGGGAATACCTTTGCCATGCTTTGCGCAAATACCTGCCACTCCTCGGTTCCGTGGAAATCGTCGGCCACAAAGAAACCGCCGCGGAGCAGATACTCGCGAAGCACTTTCGCCTGGGAATCGGTCAAGCCCCATTCGCCCACCTGGACGGCATAGAGCCAGGGCCAGTGAAACACGTCGTCGGCATCTTCCAGACTCACGGGCTGTTCGACCGAACGCGTGTGGACGCGCGTCAAGCGCCGCACGGCTTGCGAGAAATGACGGTCCGCCCGCGGGTAATCCTGCGTCCAGAGCGAGAGCCCCAATCGCCAGTCGCCGTCATAGCGGCCGCGATAGCCGTCGTTGGGGCCGGGCGGGAACATCAGGCGTGCGAACGCCCATTCTGTCTTTTCGTCCCAGTCCGGGGGCAGTTCGAACCTGCGGTATTCCACGCCAGGATATTGTCGAAAGGGACGCTGGACGGCATACAAGGCGCTGAAGAAGGCGAGGCTCATTGCGCACCCCCACAGTGCCTTTTTGAATTTCATACGCGGGCCTGTCTGGCTATTATCCCGCCGATGAGAGGGTCATCCGCGCCAGGCCCCGGACCTCCGTAAGATCTTAGCGATTTTCTGATCCGATTCGTGATGTTTCGCCGCGTTGAGAAGATAAGCAGCAGTTCTCAGCGGCTTGATCCATTAGCGAGGAGGAATTATGTGGGTTCCGTTTGGATTGGCGAGCGCGGTGGTGTTTTCGCTCTTCTTGTCGATGATCGCATCCCCTCCGCCACGCCGGCGATAAGAGTTTGTTGAAAAAGCCGTGGATAGCGTCACACCACAGGCGAAAGCGCCTTCGCCACCGGCTTTTCGAACCACGGTGGCGCAGACTTCAGTCTGCGAACGGCTTTTTCGACAAACCTAGAGTCCCTTACGACGCCGTCATGGTGTTCGGATCCCAGTGGCAGATGCGCTTGTCGAAGTACGCTGCGTTGCTCAGCAGCGCCGGACCGGCCGCCCGCAAACCGAACACGCCATCTTCTATCGACGGCTTCCGGGTGCGCACGGACTCGAGGAAGGCTCCGTGATGCTCGCGATGCGCGTCGTGGTCCTCCGGCGGCACGTACTTGTCTTCCTTCTCCGGACGCATGGCGTCGGCCGTGCTTCTGGTCTTGGGATACTTCTTCCGGTACTCGGCCAGGAATTCCTCCTGCACCGCTTTGGGGAACGTTCCGATGGTGTAGCCGGGCTCAGCCTCGGGCGGCACGGTGCTAACCGTGACCCCGGCGGGACTCGTATGCATCACGCCGTCGCTTCCCGTGAAGCGGAAGCCGAACTGCTCCTCGGCCACACCGCTCTTGAAGTTCACGCGCAGCGCCAGAGTGAAGTCGGGGTGTGTCTCCGTCTTGGGATAGTCGAGCATGGCGAGCATGACATCCGGCACGTCGCGTCCGTCCTTCCAATAGCGCAGGCCGCCGGTGGCCATCACGCGCGTAGGGCCTAGTGAGCGCGTCGCGTAGTGGAGGCCGCTGAGCAGGTGTACGAACAGGTCGCCCGCAACGCCCGTCCCATAGTCCCGGTAATTGCGCCAGCGGAAGAGGCGCACCGGTTCGAAGGGCACCTTGGGTGCGTTGCCCAGGAAGCGGTCCCAGTCGATGTTGGCGGGCGCTGCATCGGGCGGAATGGAATATTCCCAGGCGCCGATCGCATTGTTGCGGTCGAGCCATGCCTCCACCATGTTGAGTTGGCCGATGGCGCCCGCCTGCAACACTTCCCGCGCCTTCTGATACACCAGTGAGCTAACGTACTGGCTGCCGACTTGCAGAATCCGCCCGCTGCGCTGCTGCGCCGCGATCACGTCTTTGCCCTCGTCGGGATAGTGCACCATAGGCTTCTCGCAGTAGACGTCCTTGCCCGCATTAAGCGCGTCGATGGTAATCCGCGAATGCCAGTGATCGGGCGTCGCCACGATCACGGAGTCGACGTCCTTCCGCGCCAGGATCTCACGGTAGTCGCGGGTCGTGAACACCTGATTACCCCAAATCTCTTTGGCGCGGACCAGGCGGCCATCGTAGATGTCGCACACAGCGGCCAACTCCACCCCTGGATACGACAATTGATAGTTGGTGTCCCCCGAGCCCATGCCGCCCGCGCCGATCAGTGCGATGCGGATGCGGTCGTTGGCGGAAATCCTCTGCGCGGCCAGGCCGGCCATCGCCGCTGATTGTAGAAAATGACGCCTGCTTGTGCTCATGGTGGTAGCCTCGGTACCTATGATACGAAAAACCGACGCGAGAAGACGGCGGTGAAAACGTCAGCCACTAACCGAGCCGCGACCGAAGCAAGCGGATGGCTCAACGAAGCCTCAACCACCTCTTACGCTTCGGCCCGTTCCGCGTAGCGATTGCAAATCTGACGCCATTCAGGCACACGGTCCGCGAGGCCAAGGGCCGTC
Organism: Terriglobia bacterium; assembly: GCA_020073305.1. Taxonomy (GTDB): domain Bacteria; phylum Acidobacteriota; class Terriglobia; order Bryobacterales; family Bryobacteraceae; genus QHXW01. The sequence goes on along the minus strand of JAIQFK010000007.1, from coordinate 1,392 downwards.
AGGTAATTCATGTCCAGCTCGACGCGCTGGCCTGAATCGGTTGAGAAGGACCGCTCACGTTCCAGGGCATCCGCTACGTGAATTGCGCCCGCGGCGGTAAAGGCTTTGTCCGAACACTCGGCCGGCTTATGGTGAAACACAACCGCGTTGCAGATTGCGTCCGGCAGCCCCCAGAGCCAAAGCAAATAAGCTCCGATATCGGCATGCGTCGCGCCGAACACCTGCTCTTCCATGTCAAACGAGCACACGCCCTCTTGGCTCGTGGCGGCGAGCACATCGGCATATTCTTTCGGCCAGCTTGCCGCCAGAATCAGTTTGCCGACATCATGCAACAACCCCCCTACCAGGCTGCCGTCGGACGTCTTCTTGGGAAGGCCCTCGGCCACGGAGATGGCCTGGGCCACCATTCCGGTGGTCATGCTGTGGCGCTGCAACTGGCCGATGAATACGCCTGGGAGTCCGGAGTGCTGAAAGGAGGAAAACACGCCCGCGGACATGGTCAATGCGCGGATGGTGTCCACGCCGAGGTAGACGGCTGCTTCCGCCGGGCTCGCGATGTAGCGATATAAGCCAAAGTACGCCGAGTTCGCGATTTGAAGGACCTTGGCGGTCATGCCCACATCCTGGGCGATGATTTCGCCCAATTCGCGACTCGAGATTTCCGGGTTCGCCAGCGACTCGACGAGTTTGGCGTGCACCGACGGCAGGCTGGGTAAGGAGGTGATACGCGAGATCACACTCCGCAGCTTCGGAGACAGCAGCAACTCGCGGATTCGCGAAGCGGTGTTCAGGGCGGTTCGCAGCGTTGCCGCGTCGCACGGTTTCGCCAGGTACTGGTGGGCCGCGTTCGACGAACGGATTCCCAGGTCTTCTCTTACCGTCGCGGAAAGCACGATCCGCACGGTCCCGGGATGACGGCGCAAGACTTCCGTCAACAGATCGAAACCATTCATGTCCGGCATGTGCAGGTCGGTGACAATGACGTCGAACTCACGTTCGTCGAGTTTACGGAGTGCGTCTTTGGCAGTGGCGGTGAAGGTCATTTCCCATCCGGCGCGCATCCCCAGCAGAGTGGTCTTCAGCCCGTCAAGAACTTCTTGATCATCGTCCACGAAGAGAACCCGCCTCTTGGCTGGTTTGCTCCTGGGCTCGTTCTCAGAGATGAAAAACGTTTCCGTCATGCAGGGTCGAATTTCCCCTGGAAGTTACGAAAAATTGTAGCACGCGCCTACCGCAAGCGATGTCGGGGCCTGTCTTACATCGTTGGCAAACCCGAGAATCGTACTGCTCGTTCAGATCAAAGAGAGGTTTGGTCGGGGCGCGCGGATTTGAACCGCGGACCCCCTGCGCCCAAGGCAGGTGCGCTACCAGGCTGCGCTACGCCCCGACATG
>JAIQFK010000006.1 GCA_020073305.1 Terriglobia bacterium | reverse complement strand
TGTGACACATGCTGGCCATGCCGGCGATCTTGCGCCACTCAGTGATGCCGGCGTGAGCGTTGGCGTCGAACTGCATGAAGTCGATAGCACCGGTGTCCATCAGCCGCCGCGCGCCCCAGCGGGTGATTTCGCTCTCGCCGGACGCCAGCGGGATGCGCGTGTTGAGCTTGATCTGCTTGAAGGGCTCGAAATCGTCGTACCAGTGCAATGGTTCTTCGAGCCATGTGATAAACCCGATGGCTACCTTCTCGGCTCATACCGCATCGCCACCGCCCCCGAGCCGAACTCCAGCCGGCTCACGAGCCTCAAGTCGACACGCTTCGATAGCCCCGCGAACAACGTGGGCCCGTGGCCCGCTAGCCTGGGCTGCACCACGAACTCGTACTCATCGATCAATCCCAGCTCCGCCAACGCCAGCGGGAGCTTCACGCCTCCCACGAGCAGTCCCTTACCCGACTCCCGCTTGAGCTGCTGAACGGCCTTCCCCAGATCCCCGCGCACGAGCTCCGCGTTCCAATCGACCCGGTCCAGGGTGCTCGAAACGACGTACTTCTTTGCCGCGTCGATCGTCCGGGCGAAGGGTTCCATCCAATCAGGCCTCGCTCCCGTCCGCGCCGGCGGCCGGAACGCTGCCTCCATCATTTCGTAAGTCACCCGGCCAAAGAGGAGGGCATCGGCCTGGTCGAGGTTCTCGGCCGCGTGACGATGCAAGTCTTCGTCCGTGAACATTGCACGATGATCGCAGCACCCGTCCAATGTGACGTTGATGGAATACCGAAGGGATCGCATTTAACCGCAGACTAAATGTACCGCCATCCTGAGCGGTTTAGGACATCATACTTGAAGTCAGCCAAGCACATTTAGCGCACCGCCCCTTCCTCGATCACGTACGGTGCAGGTTCATCGCCCGAGTTTCTGCACCCCCAGCCGTTCCTTGCCTTCTTCGATCACGTAGAATTTGTCGGCGTCGACGTCGTGGAATACCTGACGCGCGCCGCTCGGCCAGGTGACTTCGACCGTATCGGCTTTGGCGTTCCGCCCCAGGCCGAAGTGGGCACGCAGATCGCTTTGCGAGAGATAGCTGCCGCCGCCCGAGATTTCACGGATTTGCGAGATTCCGCCGGCGGTCAGTTTGATGCGCGCGCCCATGCCGTCGCGGTTGCTTTTGGTCCCCACCAGTTTGAAGTTGAGGAAGTGATTGCCAGTGCCGCCGGAGTTGTGCAGTACGAGCGGCGGGTCGCCGTTATTGGCCGCCACAATATCCATGTTGCCGTCATTGTCGAAATCGGCGAATGCGGCGCCGCGGCCGGCGTACGGAGTCGAAAATCCGTCGCCCGAACTCCTGGTTACTTCGGTGAATTTACCGTGCGTGTCGTTGCGGAACAGCGAGTTGATCTGTTTGTAGTGAATGTCCGGCGAGACCTGCTCGACTTCCGGATAGACGTGGCCATTCACGATGAACAGATCCAGCCAGCCGTCGTTATCGTAGTCGAAGAAGCCGCCGCCGAAGCTCAGCACATTGCGGGTCGGCACGGTGATTCCCGCCTTGTCGCTCACTTCATCGAAGAAGCCCTTGCCGTCGTTGTGCCAGACGTGATCGGAGGACAACTGGAAATCGGAAATGTACAAATCGAGGTAGCCGTCGTTGTCGTAATCACCCAGCGAGATGCACATGGCTGCCATGGCGTTGCCATTCGAAGTAAGCGCCATGCCGCTCGTCACCGCCACTTCGGTGAACGTTCCGTTGTGGTTGTTGTGGTAGAGGTACGCCTCGATGCCATCATTGGCGACGAACAGGTCGGGCCAGCCGTCGTTGTCGTAGTCCGCGGCGCCTACGGAAAGATTCAGGCCCTTGGGCTGGAAGATCTTCGCCGCTTTGGTCACATTGGTGAAGGTTCCGTCGCCGTTGTTGTGATAGAGCACGTCCGGCGTGCCGCCGTACACCGTGGGCCGGCAACTGGTGACCACGCCGTAACCGATGGTGCAAGTGCGCTGACTGGTAGGTCCGAAGTTTGCGTAGCCGCCTACGTAGAGATCGAGCTTGCCGTCGCGGTCGTAATCAAGGAACGTGGCGCCGGTGTGGAACACGGTGCCGAAATCCGATCCGCCCACGCCGGCCTTGTCGGTGACGTCGGTGAACGTGCCGTTGCCGTTGTTGTGATACAGGATGTTTTTCCCGTACTGCGTCACGTACAGATCGGGGAAACCGTCGTTGTCGTAATCGCCCCACACGCAGCCGAGGCCGTAGGCATCGCCGGGCACGCCCGCCTTTTCCGTGACGTCGGTGAATGTGCCGTCGCCGTTATTGCGGTAGAGCGCATTACGTGTGGTAATGCCGCGTTTGTAGAGATCGCGGCCGTTGACGAAGTAAATGTCCTGGTAGCCATCGCCGTCAAAATCGGCCACGCATACGCCAGGACCGGCCTCTTCGAGCGTGGTCGACGTTCCGTTGGCGCCCTTGAAATGGATGAAGTGGATGCCGGCGGATTTCGTGATGTTGGTGAATTGAACGGGCGCGGCGTGGAGCGTGAATGCGAGGAGCAGGAAGGCGGAAATATGTAGCGCAGGCCCACGCGCTTTTTGCGGGGACCTGCGGCTCTTTGCCGGGATCCAATAAAATGCCGCAGGTCTCCCCGCAAACCCCGCGGGTAGGCCTGCGCTACAGGTAAGCCGATCATTACACACAAAAAGTTACGGTTCGTCCTTTTGCGGGCCCATCGGGTTCTGCGGGCCTGTCACGCCGGCGTGGATCTGTTCCTTCATCTGGCGCATTTTTTCGGATGTCTGCTGGTGGAGGGCGAACTCGCGGTCCGCGTCTGGCTTCCGTCCCGTCAGGCGATAGGCGGTAGCCAGATTGAAGTGCGCCGCGGGATTATCGGGCAGGAGCTTTTCCGCGATTTCCAGGGGGGCAACGGCTTCGGCGGGGCGCCCGCCGGAGATCAGAGAGCGGCCCAGGCCGATGAACGCGTCGCCGAATCCGGCATCGAGTTTCGCTGCGTGGCTGAAATGCTCGATCGCCGCCGGCCACTGCTCGTCTTCGCGAGCCAGTTCGCCCAGCACGTACTCCGCGCCGGCGTTGTTGGCATTGAGCTTGAGTTCCTCTTCAAATTCACGCCGGGCTTCGTCCCGACTGGTAGCGGTCCTGGGCGCGGAAAGCAACAGGCGGCCCAGGCGATAGTGAATGCCGGGCAGGCGCGGGTTCTTCTTCAGCACCTCACGGTATTCCATCGCCGCGTCGTTCCACCGGCCTTGCGTTTCAAGCGCCTCGGCATTGAGCTCATGCACCTGGTAGGAACCCGGGGAGGTGAACAGCAGTTGCTGCGAGGCGCGAACCGAGAGGTCGGAGAAAACGTGAACCGCGAGATAGAGCACCTCGGGGTCGCGCGGGAGTTCGCGGTTGAGTACGCGGATGAAATCCAGTGCGGAATCCATCTGATCAGCCGCCATGGCGCAGCGGATCCCGTCGAATCCTGCCCTCTTCTGGAGTTCTTTATCCGCAAGGCGTGATAGGGACTTCGCCAGCATGGGCACCGCCTCCCTGCACTGGCCGGTTTCCGCGAGTTCGACGCCGCGGCGGGCGGCAGCCGAGGGATCGGGTGCAGGCGCCTTCTTCGGAGCTTCCGCGGCGAATACGGAGCTGATCAACACGGCCGCGGTGGCTGGAATGATCCGGCTCTTCATGATTGCTGGCAAGTCCAATCGTAGCGCAGGTGCGCGACCGCTCAGAAAACTACGGGGCCGCGAACGCTGTCGCGGCCCCGCCAATTGGTGTCTGGTGACGACTCGGAGCCGTCAGAAGTGGAACTTCAAGGCGAATTGGATTTGTCTGCCGAAATTACCCAAATTGGCTCCTCCTGCGCCCTGGAGCAGGCCCATGGTCGTGCCTAGTCCGTTGTTCGGAGAGTTCAGAATCGGCGTGTTCGTGAGGTTGACGAACTCGCTTCTGAATTCCACCTTATATCGTTCGGTAATGTTGAAGAACTTCGCCAGGCTCAAGTCCATGGTGCTTAACCCCGGACCGCGAATTGTGCCGACGCCGCAGGAACCAAAGGTACCGGGCGCCGCCGGACCAAAGGCGTTCGGGTCAAACCATTGGTAGCCGCCCAGCGGTGAATTCTGCCTGCCATTGATGGTCACGGGAGAGAGGCAATCGGGGCGCGACCCGCGCGAGTTCGTACCGGAAGCATCGGGGCCTCCGGCCGTGATCGCGAAGCCGGTGTGCAGGCTGAGAATGGCATTGACTTGCCAGTCTCCTGCCACCGCGTTGACGACCGGGTTGAGGTTCTTGCCGAAGTGGCGGTCCCGGCCGAAGGGAAGGTCGTAGGTGGCGTAACTGGTTAGAACGTGCGCCACGTCATAGTAGCAGGGACCCCATTCCGCCCTCTTGTCATAAAGGTTCTGCCAGTAAGGCGATGTTGGCGTGGTCTGACCACCCCAGGAGCCGTAGTAGCCGCTGGAGTCCGTCATGCACTTGGAGTACGTGTAGGCAACCGAGTACTCCAGGCCGTTGCTGAACCGTTTTAGTAACACAGCCTGCAACGCGTTGTAAGCCTGATTGCCGTTGGATGCGGTGCCGGAAATCTGGCTGATCTGGTCATAAACGGCCGGATTGCCGGACAGGTACGGGCTACCCGTGACCGTGCCGTCGGGGTTGAGCTGCTTCTGGAAGTACGGCATGGGGACCATCAGATGCGCCGTGCGCTGGCCGACATAGCCAACTTGCAGCGTGGTGTTGCTGGCGAACTCCCGCTGGACTGTGAGGTTCCATTGGTTCGACACGGCCGGCCGGACGTTTGGGTCCCAGAGCCGAATCCCGGCGCCGGAGTATGGGTTCGACGGATTGGCCTCGAGCGGTAAGAATCCCTGACTCAGCGTGGAAGTGGGCACAGATAGGGATTGATAGAGGGCATCCGTTTCATGCGCGAACGGGGGGTTAATGGTGAGGCGCAAGTTCGTGCCCGTCCCTTCGAGGTACGAAGAGAGCGTGTACGCGGCGCGAATTACGGTGTTCTTTGCCACGTTGTATGCCAAGCCTATTCGCGGTTGGAAATTGGTGATGCCATTGTAGGTATTGTACAGGGCGTTGCTGTTTCCATCCTGGCCCGGCAACTCCAGAGCGCCGGAAATCAACCCGAAATTAGACTGCCGGTTTTTCACCTCCACCCACGGAGTGTGCAGTTCCCAACGTAAGCCGAGGTTCAGCGTGAGCTTTGGCGTAACGTGCCAGTCGTCCTGGAAGAACGCGGCAAAGATATTGGCGCGTTGCCCCCAGGTACCGCCGTTTACGCCCCCACCGATCTGCGCGGGCAAGCCTAACATGAAGTCGGCTTCGGCGATGCCGCTGACGGCGCTGGCCGTGGCCAACGGATTCGGACCGGCCGAGAAGCGGCCATCGAAGGTGAACGTGCCGGCTCTCCCGTTGTTGCCCGAATAGAACGTGTCGATGCGCTGGCGCCAACCCTGGAAACCGAGATGCATGTTGTGGGCGCCTTTGGTGATGTTCAGAGCGTCTTCGTATTGAATCACCGTATCGGCGAAGAGTTGCTCGTTATCGGAACTCCCGAAGCTGGCGGCGTTGCCGCCGCTAAGCGACATGGAAGAAAGAATGTCCGACACCGTGCCGGGGAGCCCCACGGTCTGCGGGAAATTGGCGAGCCCGTTGCCCGCCGCGCCATTGTTCAGAAACACGTAGTTTACGCCTACCCGAGCCTCATTGACCATTGTGGGTGACACCGCTCGGGTCCAATCGAGCACACCGGTGTGGCTGGGAGAGTTGTTGAACGAGTTGTAAAAGATCGGCACGTTGTTGGTGGTCGGATTCGTGAACATGCTTTGCGAATACCGGCCAAACACGCGGTCTTTGTCGCTGACACTCCAATCGATCTTGGCGTCGCCCTGATCGCCGTAATTGTAGGTGTGAGAAGCGTACAGGTAGTTGTTGAGCAATCCTGGGCTCGTCGGCAGTGGATAGGCGGTGGTGTCGCTCACAATTTTCTGCGCTACCGGGTCGAGGAGATTCCCTGGAATGAGGTTACCCGCAAACGGCGCGCGCTGTCCGTTGACCACGTTGAACGGGTTGTAAAGTTGAACTTTGGGAAGCAGGGCTGAGAAGTCGCCCGAGCGTTCCTGCGCCGTAAGCAGGCTGGTAGCGCCAATGCTGGTGGGCGTATCGTAGCGCTGGCCCTGATAATCCACAAAGAAGAACAGCTTGTCCTTCTTGATCGGCCCGCCGAGGGTTGCTCCGAATTCGTTCCACCGCAATTTCCCTCTGGGAGCGTTCGTGAAGTTGTCGCCCCACGAGTTGGCATTCAAGACGTCGTTGCGCAAGAACTCAAATGCATCGCCGTGGTACTGATTGGTCCCTGATTTGATCGTGGTGCTGATGATAGCGCCCATGAAGTTACCGAATTCCGCCGGCGCATTCTGCGTGATTTCGTTGAACTCCTGGATTGCGTCCACGCTAGGTGTATAGCCGACCAGGTTGTCCGACACCTGATTGTTGTCCAAACCGTCCAGGATGAAATTGTTGGCCTGCTCACGGTTGCCATTCACATAGGGACGTCCGCTGCTGGCGGTCGTCTGGCCGCCCGTGAAGGCAGACGGGTCGGGATGCACGCTTCCAGGCGCGAGCAGCGTCAATTCAACATAGTTGCGGGTGGCCAGAGGCAGCGTGGTATTGGTCCGTGAGTCGATGACTTGACCCAGCAGCGTGGTCTCGGTCTGCAGCACCGGAGCCGCCGCCGTCACTTCGACGGTGGTCTCGACATTGCCGACCTGGAGTTGGAAATCAAGCTTGGCAACCTGGTTCATTTGCAGTGTGATGTTGGACTGCGTGGCCGTTTGGAAGCCTGGGTTCTCCACCTTCACGTTGTAGGTGCCAACCAGAAGGTACTGGAGATTGAAGTAGCCGTCCGCATTCGTGGTGGTCGGATATTGGATACCGCGCTCCACGGATGTGGCGGTGACCTTGGCGTTCGCAACGGCGGCGCCTGACGGGTCTGTGATCCTTCCCGTGATGGTAGCGGTTACCTGCTGGCCCCACGCGACTGGCAGGCACGCCAGCGCGACAAACAATGCCACAACGAGCCAAGTGAATGGAACTCTGCTTTTCACAAAACCTCCTGTTCGAATTTCTGAAAATCGAGCCTGGCCGCGCCGACAGAACTCGGGCGTGGCACCTAACCTTTTGGAACTAGTTTCCCTGAACGCATAGTATGTTCCGACTATTAGTGCAAAGTTGGCAACGTTAATCTTTGTCACGACGTATGTAAACTTTTGGGTCTTTTGTATTCAGTCCGTTGCAGCGGGATTATTGGGGCAGCAGTTCGGGTAAAATGAGGACGTTAAAGCCGTGTTACTTGTGGAAAACCCGTCGTGCCGTGGCTTCGGCCCCCATGTTACAGGGAGTCGCCACCCATGAGCGGCCCGCAACCCGTGCGGATCGACCGTGCAGTCAGCGCCGGTAAATCACGCCCATTGTGGAAAAAGACACTTCTACGGTTGGATTCGCGCTATCGGGAGCTGGAGCGGATTGTGGCCAACGACACGCTTTCGCCGGCACTGGCAAAATTCCTGCAATTCATCGTTGTGGAAACCATCGATGGGCGCGGTGAGCACTTAAGTGAAGTGGTTATTGCGGAGAAAGTCTTTAACCAGAGGGAGTTCGCACCCAGTGAAAAGTCGGTGGTACGGGTAGAAAAGCGGCGGCTGCGGGAAAAGCTCAAGGACTATTATGAGGGCCCGGGCAAAGACGATCCGATCGTGATCAGCCTGGGCTCGACGTTCGTGCCGGTCTTTACCGTGCGAGATGGGCTGCCGCACAAGCCGGCGAGGCGGTGGGCGAACATAAGGCGTTGGTCGATTCCCGCGGCGGCGCTGGTTTTGGCGATTGCGCTGGTATCCGTCCTCTGGAAGAGGCCGGCTGAAGAGCTTGTGCTCACCAGGCTGACCAACGACTCCGGTTTCAGCACGGATCCTGCGATCTCGCCGGACGGCAAACTAGTGGCGTACGCTTCGGACCGCAGCGGCGCGGGCAACCTGGACATCTGGGTCCAGAACATCGTTACGGGCGACCGCGTGCGGCTGGCTCCGAGTCCCGCGGACGATTATGAGCCGTCATTTTCGCCCGATGGCTCAAGAGTCGCATTCCGGTCGGACCGCGACGGCGGCGGCGTCTACACGGCGGCGGTACTGGGCGGGAATCTGAAGGGGATCGCGAAGCAGGGACGCGGCCCAAGATTCTCTCCGGACGGCCAGAGGATCGTGTACTGGGTTGGCGAGCCGTATTTCGTGCGCACGCAGATTTATATCGTACCGGCGAGCGGAGGCACGCCCAAACGGATCGTGCCGGGTTTTTATGGCGCTCACGATGCGGTGTGGTCGCCGGACGGGCGCAGGCTGTTGTTCTGGGGACAGCGAAGTGAGTCTTCGACACCGGATTGGTGGGTAGCGCCCGCGGATGGTGGAGAGCCGATCCAAACAGGCGCGCTGGCCGTTTTTGCGCGCGAGAACATCGCGGCGGGGTTCCCCGCGGCGTGGGTGGGAGATCAGGTTTTCTTCACCGCACGAGGGGATACGTCGAATCTTTGGAAGGCGACGATTTCTCCGCAGGACGGCAAGATCAGCGGCCGCCCGCGCCGGGTGACCTTCGGGACGGACCAGGAGGGCCAGCCATCGGTGGCCAACGACGGCACCATTGTGTTCTCAGGCTTTGCGTCGAGCGCCAGCGTTTGGCGGCTTCCTCTGGATCTCAGTTCAGGGAAAGTCACCGGCGATCTCGAGCGCGTAACGCGCGATCTCTCGAACGAGGTGTTCCCCTCGATTTCAAAAGACCGGCGGCTGGTTTTCAGCTCGGACCGTGGCGGGAAGCGGGAAATCTGGATGAAGAACCTGGGGTCTGGCACCGACGCGATGCTGGCGGTGAGCCCGTCGGAGTTCGATTCGCCGAAGATCACGCCGGACGGAACGAAAGTGGCATACGCGGTTTCGAGCTCCGCCTGGGCCATTCACGTGGTAGCCACCGCGGGCGGCGATGGCAAGGTTTTCAAGAATGGCGGCCCCCCACGCGGTTTCTCATCAGACGGGACCAAGCTGCTGTTCGAGGCCAAGACGTGCTCGCCGTATTGTGTAGGGTTGCTCGATCTGACCGAGGGGACGGCACGAGAGCTGATCAAGCATCCCAGCCTCGCCCTCTATCCGGAATCCTTTTCTCCAGATGACCGATGGATCGCGTTTCAAGCGCGGAGGGTGGACAATGACTCGACCCGGACGATCTACGTGACGCCGTTCCGTGACGGCGCCATGGGCGCGCCGGAGAGTTGGATCGCGGTGACCGACGGAAATCAGATGGACCGGGAAGCGCAGTGGTCGCCGGACGGGGGCCTGCTAACCTTTTTGTCGGAGCGCGACGGGTTCCGGTGCATCTGGGGGCAGCGGTTAGATCGCGAGACCAAGCACCCGGAGGGAGCGCCGTTCCCGGTTTACCATTTCCATCACACGCAGCAGTCGTTGAGCAGCCTGGGCAGCCCGGGGAAGGTAGGGTTATCGGTGACCGATGGCGGGCTGCTGTTCAGCATGGCGGAGACGACTGGGAACATCTGGATCGCGCGGCGGCGCCGGTAACGAGCGGATTTTTCATTCCAGGTCCTGCGAAAGAGATGTGGTAGGCGCGGCCGGACTCGAACCGGCGACCCTCTGCTTAGAAGGCAGATGCTCTATCCGCCTGAGCTACGCGCCCACTTTTGAAATCAGCAACTTACGCCGAACCATTTTAGCGCGAATCTCCTCTGAGGGCTGCGGGCCCCGAAGCTGAGAATTTACACTTTTTACCCCAGGCACCGAACCCTTACCTTGACACGGCCGCAAAAGGGGGATCATAATCCCCATAATCCTAAAATCTAGTATGGATCGGTTAGGAAGTCGTAACAGACGCTGAGGGTCGCGAGTCGCGACTTTTCATTTTTGACGGGTCGAGCCATTCGACGTTACAAGTTCGGGTCTCAAACAGGCTGCGCGCGGCCGCGGGGCAGTGCTGCCTTCACTGCATTCCAGAGGATCACAGAAAGTTAGGGGGGAACTTATGAGCAAGCTACATTTGTCGGCACGGGCGTTGACGGTTTTCGCGCTCGCGATGTTGATCGCAACGTTGGCGTGGACGCAGGCCTACACCAGCACAGTATCAGGAGTGATTACGGACCCGACCGGCGCCGTGATTCCGAATACGCAGGCCAAACTGGTGGATGAGCAGAAGGGCTTCTCGTTCACGGCTGTTTCCGACGCCGCGGGCCGATATTTGTTCCGCAGCGTCCCTCCTGGGAGCTACAAGCTCACGGTGCAGGCGGAGGGTTTCCAGCCGCAAGAGCAGGCCGGCATAAGGGTTGATATCAACCAGAACGTCACGGTCAACTTCTCGCTCCAGGTGGGCGCAACGTCGACAGCCGTGGAGATCACTGCCGCAGCGCCCGTGCTTTCGACGCAAGATGCGGTAACCGGGCAGATTGTCGATAGGAGATTCATCAATGACCTGCCGCTGGTGAGCCGTTCGGTGACCGACCTGGTGATTCTCACCCCCGGAGTGACGGAAGCCGACAGTTCCTGCAACATGTGCACGGCCAACAACTTTATTTCGAACGGCAGCCGCAACGCGACAGCCGACGTCCTGATGGACGGCGTGACCACAACGAACTTCGAACAGAACAGCGGCATCCTGTTTCCGCTGTACACGCCTTCGGTGGACGCGGTAGAGGAATTCGTGGTGCAGGAGTCGAATTTCAGCGCGGAATACGGCTTCACGGGAGCAACTGTGGTCAACATGGTGATCCGCTCTGGGTCGAACCAGTTCCACGGAAGTGCTTACGACTTTCTGCGCAATCAGGTACTGGACGCGAACGGGTTCTTCAACAACTCCGCCGGGCTCCCGATTCCCCCGTTGAAGAAGAACAACTTTGGAGGTACAGTTGGCGGGCCGATCAAGCACGACAAGACCTTTTTCTTCTTCGACTATGATGGCACTCGCCAAGCGACGTTAAGCACCTTCACCGCGGGCGTGCCCAGCGGGCCGGAGCGCACCGGAAATTTCGGCGAGCTCTGTGGCTACGCGGGAGGAAGCTTCGATTCCGCCGGCCGTTGCTCCTCCGCGGACGGCCAGCTCTGGGATCCTTACACGGGCGTCTACAACAACGATCAAGGCGGTCCGGTGCGGTCGGGCTACATTCCGTTCAATAACCTGATCACCTACATGAGTCCAGGCAGTCCAAAACTGAACGGCACCAATCTTCAGCTTCCGGCACACCCCGGCAACCTGATCGACCCGATCGCGTCAAAAATGGCGCAGTATTTCCCGATGCCAAATATTGGCACCCCCGGAAGCGGGGGGTATAACCAGTACACGAATTGGCAAGGGGCGGCAGCCGCGCATGGGAGTGGGAACCAGTTCGATGTCAAGATCGATCAGCGTTTCAGCGACAAAGATCTCCTGGCGGTCCGGTACTCGCGCTCCTCGTCCCCTGGGCTACCGGGTCCCGCGTGTTACGGAAACGTGGCTGATCCATGCACCGGCGGCCCCGGCCCCAGTGATTCCAATCTGGTAGCGGTCAATCTTACGCACACCTTCACCCCCACGCTGCTGCTGACGGCGTCCTACGGGCTGGCACGAAATTTCCTCTTTTCGCAGACGATAGCCGCGGAGTCGCAATACAAAGATCTGTCCCCGGTGAAGACCCTGGGGATGCCGGCGTACATGGATACTTCGGCAATCCCGTTCATTCCATCGATCGTACTGGGAAACTACACATCACCCGGTAACAGCAATCTGGGCACACAGGCCTGGAGCTATGAGCGGATAGGGACCGAGACACACGAACTTCTCGCCACGGTGAACTGGGTGAAGGGTTCGCACGATTTGAAGTTCGGGTTCGACGGCCGGTTGCATCGCACCAACTACACCCAGCCAGGAACTCCGGGAGGATATTTTACTTACGACTTCACCGGCACGTCCGAGTTTCCGTATTCGGGCGGCGGCGACTCGATCGCCAGCTTCATGACCGGCGTCGGAGGCCCCGGGTCCTGGGGCCAGTATGAAATTCCGAACTACGTCAGCACGCAGAGTTTCCAGTACGGCGGCTTCGTCCAGGATAACTGGAAGGTCAGCCGGAAACTGACGCTGAACATCGGACTCCGCTACGACGTGAACACTCCCCGGAGCGAGCGTTACAACCGGATGAACGGGTTCGACCCGAGCGTGGTGTCGCCCATCACGGCCCCCGGGTTGGGAACTCTGCACGGCGGCGAGATTTTCATGAGCCCCAATAACCGGAACAACTTCAATACGGACTTTGGGGATATAGGGCCACGCTTCGGCTTTGCATACCAGCTGGCCAACAAAACGGTGCTACGCGGTGGCTATGGGATCTTCTATTCGACGGTAAAGGGCGGCGCTTCCGGCACGGGCGCCCTGGGGTGGCAGGGCTACGACGAGATCACGAACTGGTACGCGCTGAATCCGAGCGACGGCGCCACACCGTACGGGAGACTGAGCAATCCATTTCCCAACGGGGTAAAGCTTCCGCCGGGAAGTTCTTTAGGTTTGCTCAACGATGTGGGTTATTCTGCTGCCGGCCCGATCGCTAAGATCGACTCCCCTAACCCCAACGAACAGTCCTGGAGCTTCGGCATCCAGCAAGAACTCCCGTCCAGCATCCTGCTGGATGCCAGTTATGTGGGCAAGAAGGGCACGCACCTCTATTTCGGTGGGGCCACGCAGTTGAACTATTTAGGCCAGCAGATTGAGCATTACAGCGAGAGCCAGATTTCCGCGCTCAATACCTACGTGAACAATCCGTTCTACGGGATCATCAAGGACCCGCTGAGCGGGCTATCGGCTCAGACGTATCCGGCGTCTCAGTTCCAGTTGCCGTTCCCGCAATTCACCGGCGTCGGCATGGAGGATCCGCCCTGGGCCAATTCCATCTACAATGCTCTGCAATTGAAAGCCGAGAAGCGCTTCTCTCATGGCCTGCAATTCCTGGTGACGTATGTCTGGTCCAAGTCTCTGGATGACTCTTCCACCACCGGCGGCGCTGTCTCGTGGCTGGGGGGGAACGCGCTGCAAACCCACTTACAGGATCCCAACAACCGGAGGCTGGAACGCGGCCTCTCAACCTTTGACATTCCGTCCGTGCTGCAGTTCAGTTACACGTACGAACTGCCCATCGGAAAAGGCAAACCACTGCTGGGCAACGCCAACGCGGTGGTCAACGCCATCCTTGGCGGCTGGCAAACCAACGGAATCTGGCGATTCACCGACGGACGACCGTTGTTCGTGGGGCTTTCCGGCGGCCAAAGCCTGCCGACTTACGGAGGCCAGCAGCCGAACCTCACCGCCCCACTGCGATGTGCCACTTCGGACATTCTGAACCAGTACTTCGCTAACCCCGACGCGTTAACCGTGCCGCCTCCCTTTACGCTGGGCACGGCTCCGCGGAGCATGGGAAGCTGCCGGCAGCCCGGCCAGGCGAACGTCAATCTATCGCTCTTCAAGGAGTTTCTCATTCCGAAATTGCGTGAAGGCGCCAGAATCCAAATTCGTTTGGAGACCTATAATGCGTTCAACCACCCGCAGTTTTCAGGACCGGATACCACCGTCAACGGGGGCAGCTTCGGCGTGATTACGAGCACGGCGAATGGCCCGAGAGAAGTGCAGGTGGCGTTAAAGTTTTACTGGTGACGAAAGGGCGGCGTGCGCCGCCCGTCTACCCTCGGGTGGGGCCGGACACTGTCCGGCCCCTTTCTATTTTGCCGGCTCGTCAACCGTCAGGATGTGGTCTGCGGACACGTTATCGAGAACCTGCCGGATTCCGCTGGGCCACAGGATTTCCAGCTTGTCGACGCGCTCGGCGGCACCCAGCCCAAAATGCACGCGCGGATCACTGGCAGCGCTCAGGCCGGTGCTGGTGGTCGCATGGTTATATAGAACCCGGCCGGTGGCCAGCGTGGCCTTGAGGCGCGCACCGAGGCCATCGCGATTGCTGCGCGCACCGACCAGCTTGACCAGCAGCCAGTGATTTTTCTCGGGCGAGCGATTCATCAGGATTTCCGGACGGCCGTCTTTGATCGTCACGACAGCATCGATTCGGCCATCGTTGTCCAGATCTCCATACGCCAGGCCACGATGCGCCTGAGGGACGCCGAAGCTGGCGCCGGCGGACGCGCTCACGTCCGCGAAATGAGTTCCACCGATGTTGCGCAATACTTTGTTGGGAAGCTTTGAAGGAAGATGCTCGATCTCCTCGGAGTTGTCCAGGATGGAAGAGCAGGCGGCGAACAGGTCTTTCCAGCCGTCGTTATCGAAGTCGGCAATGCCGGCGCCCCAGGCGGTGGACCGGGCGGTGGGGCCGGTGATCCCCCAGGCGCTGGTGACGTCGGTGAAATCGGCGCCGCGGTTGCGGAACAGCGGGAAGGTGTCGCCGACCATGCCGACCACAAAGATGTCCGGCAGCCCATCGTTGTCGACGTCGCGGAAGTCCGCACCCATTCCGGCGATGGATTTGCCGTTCTCGTTGTAGGCCACGCCACTAACCATGCCGGCCTCGCGGAACGTGCCGTTACCGTTGTTGTGGAACAGGAAATTGCGGTAGGTGTCGTTGGAGACGAATACGTCTGTAAAGCCGTCGCCATCGTAGTCGGCGAACACGACTCCCATGCCCTTGCCGACCTGCTTGCCGATGCCGGATGCTTCGGAAACGTCGGTGAAGGTTCCATCGCCGTTGTTGTGGAACAGCATGTTCGGCTGGCCGGTATAGCTATTGGGCGAGCAGTAGGCAGGGAGGCTGCCCCCCGTGCACAAAGGCTCGGTATCGAGCGACCAGTTCACGTAATTGGTGACGAAAAGATCCAGGCGGCCGTCGTTGTCGTAATCGAACCAGCCCGCGCTGATAGACCAGGTCTTGCCCAACTGGGGATGCACGCCGGCCACGCCGGCCTTTTCTGTCACGTCCGTAAAGGTCCCGTCACCGTTGTTGTGAAAAAGCTGATTGCGGTTGACGCCGGTGACGTAGAGATCCACCCAGCCATCGTTGTCGTAGTCCGCCGCGGCCACGCCCATTCCGAAGCCCGCACCGCGCACGCCGGCCTTTCCGGTCACGTCCGTGAACGTGCCATCGCCGTTGTTGCGATAAAGCCGGTTCCAGTAACGCGGATCGGACTTATCCATATCCGGCAGGCGCGCGCCGTTGACGAAATAAAGATCCATGAGCCCGTCGTTGTTGTAATCGAAGATGGCTACGCCCGAGACCATGGTTTCGATCTGGTGCTTGCGCGGGCTGGTGCTGCTGTCCATGACGAAGCGCACTCCGGAGCGATCGATGATGTTCTCGAACAGAATGGGTCCTGTGGACGTGCCCGTAGCCAGCGGCCACCACAGCCAGGCCGTGAACAGAACCACGCAGATGGCCGCGCCCCAACGCATCCTTTAGCCCGGCGGCCGCACCCGGAATACGAAGTCCTCCACGGGAAACGGGCTCTTGTCGGACGCGGCATTTTCGTCGGCGATATGTTGGATGGCCTCTAACTCCGCCGCGGATTTTTGCTCGTCGCCGATGGCCTTGTACGCATCGTGAAGGGCGTAGTGCGCGGGGATGAGCGTGGGCAGGAGATGCGTGGATTGCGCGAGCTGCCGGACCGCTGCCTGATAGTCTTTCCGCGCCAGCGAAATCTTTCCCGCCAAGAGGAAGATGTAGGGATCGTTCGAAGTTAACGCGAGGGCGCGGTCGATGGCCTGGCGTGCACTTTCCAGATCATCCGGCCGGGCATGCGTGGTTGCGAGGGCCTGGTAGTAGAATCCTTCCGGTGTGTTCGCACCCAGGGCGATCGCCGTCTCCAATAGCGGCAGCGCCTCAGCCGACTTGAGCTGGATCTCCAGAATCATTCCGTTCAGCAAGTAGGGGCGGTTCCACTCCGGCCAGCGCGCCTGTATCTTCGCCAGCAGCTTCTGGGCGTCGTCGTCACGAGGCGTCACGGCCAGAGTCACAGCCTGCGCCAGGAGCAGATCCCGGTCATCCGGCAGGATACGCGAGGCCTGCTCGAGCAACGCCAGAGCCTTCTCGTACAACTGGTGCTTGAGCAGGAATCCGGAAGCCTGGAGGTAAAGGGCCGATTGCGTTGGCGCCTCGCGAATTCCCTGGTTGAGCGCCTCGGCGGCTTCCTGGACCTTGCCCTGCGCGTCGAGGATTTGAGCCCGCAACAGGTAGTAGTCGCCTTTCCGGTCGGCGGCAGGCGTCTTGTCCAATTCCAAAAGCGCAACCTGCGCGCCCTGCAAATGGAAACGCGCAATGGCCAGATCGAGCCGGGCCGAGCTCAGAGACGCATTGGCTGCCACCGCCGGTTCCAGAAACTGGCGCGCACGCTCGTACTCTTCGAACCCGAGCAAGATTCTTCCTGAAGCGGCGAGTATGGAGGGATCAGACGAGGACGACTTGAGCTGGTTAAAGACTTCCATGCCTTCGCTGGTTTTTCCCTCCGCGAGCAGCTCCCTTCCCAGCCGGAGCTTCCACTGCAAATCACCGGGGTTGGCGTCGGCATTCTTGCGGAGATTCGCGAGATAGCGCGCGCTCTGAGCGGCCGGAGAGAGGCTGAGATAATCGATCAAGCCGGACTGCGGGCGGGGCCCTTCGGGGGAGCCCGCTTGCTTCAAGCGGGACAGAATCGCCGCGCCGTCCTGGCTTCGGCCGAGCTTCACCAGCGCCCGGCGATATGGCACCAGAACGAGCGGCTCATTCGGAGCCAGGTCCGCCGCCCGCTTCAAGACCTCCGCGGCTTCGCCGGCGCGATCCAGCGCCAGGTACGCTTTGCCGAGCTGTGCCAGTGCGCGGTAATCGTCCGGTTTTCGTGCCACGAAGAACTGCAAGTCGTCTACGGCCAACGCGGGTTTGTCCTCTTCCATGTTCAGAAGCGCGCGGCTGTAGCGGGCCGGAGCCAGCTCGGGGTCCAGCGCCAAAGCGTGGTCCAGCGACTGCACGGCCCTGCCGCGGTCTTCGAACGCCTGTGCAATGGACAATTCGTAGAACCCCACGGCGTCGAGCGGGTGCTTGCGCACGTACGACTCGAGGTCCGGAAGTGCGGTCTTGAACTGGTTGGCGCAGGCCAGGGAAAAGCCGCGTTCCCGGCGAGCGATGTCATCATCCGGCTTGAGTTTCAGATAGGTGTCATAGGCCTCGACGGAATCCTTGTAGAACTGCAGACGCGCCGAAACCTGAGCGAGCAGCAGAAGCACATCGGCCCGACCAGGGGTTAGCTTTTGCGCCCGGGTCAGAAGAGCGGTGGCGTCCACCAGCCGTTCCTGTTTGATGTAGGCGCGCGCCAAAGCATACAGGCAGTCGGCATCGTCCGGCCGCTCGTGGAGCGCCGTCTCAAGCACGCTGGTGGCGCGGTCCCGGTGGTCCGCTCCGAGCGCGGCGAGACCGAGGTTATAGAGGACGTCGAAATCTCTCGGGTCGGCATCCAGCGCGCGGGAGAAAGACGTCTCGGCCTGATCGTACTGCTTGCATTCGGCGAAAGCCATGCCCGAAGAGAAGAACAGGCCGGGTCCGGCGGCCGGCTGCGCTTCGAGCTTGCCCAGCAAGTTGGTCGCGTCAGCGCACTGCCCAGCCAGGGCCAGCGCGCGCGCACGCAGCAGGAGCGCGCCGGCGTCGGAGTTTGCGGAATCGCCCAACCGGCTCAGGTAAGTGAGCGCCTCTGCGCCGTGCTTGTCATCGACGCTCATCTGCGCCAGTTGCAGATTTGCGTTGACGTGCCGCGGCTCAATGGCAATCGCCTTCCGATACAATTCGCGGGCGCGCCGGCGATCGCCGCTCGACAGGTAGTGATTGGCCGCGTTGTTCAGCACCTGGGCTGATCCCGGCGCCAGCTTGAGAGCGCGCTGGTAATAACTTTCCGCTTCGGCGTAACGCTGGAGGGAATCGAGGACGGCGCCTTTGAGGATGAGGGCGCGCAAATCGGCGGGATGGTCCTTGAGAATGGAGTCGAGCTTTTGGCCGGCTTCCGCGGCGCGGCCCTGTTCGAAAGCAGCGGCAGCCTCATCGAGCGCGGCCTGCTGGCCGGCGAGGATACCGATCCATGCGAGCGCCAGAATCAGCTTACCGGCAGTTGACGTACGAGACACGGCCAATTTCTAATTCTAATGGGTCCCGGCACGCGCCTGCGCTACTCGGAATCAGCGCGGCTCTACGATCTTGTGATATCGGCGGATCGCGAGACCCGAAACCGTCTGGACCTGGCCGCTGGGCCAGTGGATCTCCGCGCGCACCTGCTCGGGCGCATTCTGCCCCAGACCGAAAATGAGGCGCTTGTCATGCGAGGACAGGTAGCTGCCTCCCGCGGTGATCCAGCGCACGAGCTTTTGCTCGCCTGTCGAAACCGCCACCTTCGCACCGATGGCATCGCGGTTGCTGCGGGTCCCTTCGAGCTGGAACCCAATCCATGCGCCGGCCTCTGCCACCGTGTTGCGCAAGAGCACAGGCGAGTCGTTGAGGCGCGTGAAGACGATATCCGTGCGGCCGTCATTGTCCAAGTCACCGACCGCGAGTCCGCGTGCGCGAAACTTTTCCTGAAAGACGGGACCTGCCAGCGGGGCCATGTTTTGAAAATTTCCCCGGCCGTCGTTGTGCAGCAGCAGCGGGGGCTCGCGGTAAGAGACATCGCGGCGCGTGTGCTCGATCACCTGGTTGATGTGGCCATTGACAATCACCAGGTCCAGATTGCCGTCGTTATCGTAATCCAGAAAATGCGCGCCCCAGCCCACAAAGGAGCGGGTGAGGCTGGCCAGGCCGGATTGTACCGTCCGCTCTTCAAAGGGGAAATGTCCCGGATGAACGAAGAGAGCGTGGTGCTCGTCGTTGAAATTGGTGATGACGAACGAGGGCCAGCCGTTTCCGGTGACGTCGCCCGCATCCACGCCCATGCCGGCGCGCGCGTTGCCGTCCATGTTCAGAGCGACTTCGGCGCTTAGCGCGGCGTCTTCGAATGTGCCGTTATGTTTGTTGATGAGGAGCAGATTGGGTGAGGCGTCGCGCGCTACGAATAGGTCAGGCCAGCCGTCGCCATCCACATCGATGGCAATCACGCCCAGTGCGCGCCCGATGAGCTTCGAGAGTCCGGCTTGTGTGGTGGCATCGGTGAACGTGCCGT
The DNA here is from genome assembly GCA_020073305.1 of Terriglobia bacterium. Lineage (GTDB taxonomy): Bacteria > Acidobacteriota > Terriglobia > Bryobacterales > Bryobacteraceae > QHXW01. Next base: position 293,957 of record JAIQFK010000006.1, on the reverse strand, counting down.
CGCCGTTGTTGTGGTAGAGCCGTGGCGCATCGCCTTCATATGCCGTTTGTGCGCAGTAGGTGGGCTGTCCCTCATACGAGCAGTGCTGCGGCCCGTCCAAAGAGAACTTCGCATAGTTGGCCACGAACAGATCGAGCCGGCCATCGCCGTCGTAATCGAACCATACGGCGCTTGCGCCCCACTTGCCGGCATTGCTGACGCCCGCTTTCTCCGTCACGTTGGTGAATGTGCCATCACCGTTGTTGTGATAGAGGGCGCTCGAAGGATAGCCGGTAATGTAGAGATCCGGGAAACCGTCATTGTCATAATCGGCGGCGGCCACTCCCATCCCGTAAAACGGTAACCGCTCCACGCCGGCTTTAGCGGCGACATCTTCGAACTTGCCGTTGCCGAGATTCCGGTAGAGCGCGTTGCGCGGTGGCGTGGAGCTCTTCGCGTGCGGCGTTTCGCCTCCCGTTACCAGGAAGATGTCCAGCCAGCCATCCTGATCGAAATCAGCCAGCGCCACTCCGCCACCCATGGCCTCAATCAGGAAACAATCTTTGGACTCGCCGCTGGTATGTTTCCAATGAATGCCCGCAGAAGCCGTGACGTCGGTAAATAAGTTTTCGGTGGCTTTCACTCCAGTGTGCGGCGATAGGCCCACCAGGGCGGCTGCCGCGGCACAGACAGAATAGGCTCGATTCCGCACTACGGGTGGGTTCCCCCGGCTGCATCGTTTCGAGCGCCAGGCTGCTCGGCGGCTTTCAGCTTTTGGTAGATCTCCGTTTCCTTACCGGCGTCGGAATCACGTCCCAAGCGGCGGTACACGCGGCTCAGAGCGAAATGAAGCCGGCTGTCGTTCGGATCCAGCTTGATGGCGCTTTCAAGATACGCGAGAGCCTGTTGGGGATTTCCATCGGTCAATTCAAGATTGGCAAGTTGATAGCGCGGCTCGGTGGCGGATTGATCGAGATCCAGGGCGTGTTTCAACAGGTTGACAGCGCGTGCCTTGTTTTCAGGCGAACCATCCTCGAGCAGCAAGGTCCCATAGACCTGGCACGTCTGCGCGTCGCGCGGAAATTGACGCATGGCTTGTTCGAAAGTGGACGTGGCCTGCTCGCGCAGGCCCGCGTTCCATTGGGCCGTGGCCAGGCCTCGCTTCACCCCGGCAGAATCTTTCAGCACGGCGGCCTTCTGGTAAGACGCCACGGCGTCCTTAAAGTATCGCAGCTTGAGTTCAACGGAGCCTTTTGTGGACAGCACGTCCGATGAATCAGGGAAAGCCTGGGCGGCCTGGGCGGCAATGCGGAGCGCGCGCAGGTCCGATCCCTCAGCGCTCAGCATGCGGCAGAGCAAGACGTATCCGCTGCTGGTTGCGTGGTTCGCCTTTACGGCTTCAAGCAGTGTTCTCTCGCTTTCGGCCACGTGCCCGCTCCGGTACTCGGCCAGCGCAATTTCCGATTCCAAGGCGGCGCGATCGGGATAGCTGGATCGCACCGAACGAAACAGGGTCTCCGCGTTGGAATAGTCGAGCGCATCCATGGCGATGCTTCCGCCTAAGAATACGGTACGCGGGTTTGCCGGAGGGCTGAGCAGGCGCTGTAAAGCCGCTCTGGCATTTTCAGTCCGGCCCGTATGGTAGTAGGAATTCGCAAGCGCCGCCCAGCCATCGGGTTGTTGGGCCAGCACATCGGGGACGGATTCGAGCAGCTTCGCGCTGCGGGCATAGGCTTTTTCCTTTTCAGAGACCATGCCCAAGAGAAAGGTCGCAATCTTATCCCGCGGGTTGGCGCGAAGCAGCAGGTCCAGATTCTGGTGCGCTTCTTTGAGCTGGCCCAGCTGCCACTGGTTGGCGGCAAGATTCCGGCGCGACGCGGGATCTTGCGGATTCAACTTCACGGCCTTGGCCAGATACGTATTCGCCTGCCGGAGATCGCCCTCCATTCCGAGAATGCCTCCGAGGCTCGTCAGGAAGTTGGAGTCGCCCGGCGACAGCTCGACGGCCTTTCGCAATTCGCTTTCGGCGCTTTTCAGATCTCCCTGTTGCGCAAACTGAAGAGCCTGGTCGGCGTGCTGTTGCGCCGGGGATGCTCCCTGCGCAAGCAAGCGCGCACCGGACGCCGTGAGCGCAAGAGTCAGGACAAATAATGCGGCGAGACGCATGGATTACCCGTTAGGCTGCGAACACAAGGCCAGTTCTATGCCAGGAACTTCGGAAGACACAGCAGTTTTTCTATTATCGCTCAACAGGCGTTAATCCCTGTGAGCTTGATGAAAGGCTTGCAGTCGCGGGTCGGTAAGTCGCTGACAGTGCAAAGGGCACCTTCCGACCCACGACCGCCACTGCAATTTTGTGTTGCCGGGTTTCTTGGAAGGCACCATAATAGCTGGGTACAACGACGGCATTTCTCAAGAATTTACGCGAGGAGCATTTGTTTATGATACCGATTAAGTGGAATAGTGCGATTCAATATGCCGGTTTGGTTAAAATTGCCGAATCGGTTGCACCGTCAGGCGATTGCGGACCCGCTGATATTGACAAGATTAAGGCGGCTGGTTACGGGTTTCTGCAGACGATTTATGGGGACGATCTGGCGACTGACATCAATCCTCATGTAGGAGACGTGGTGTCGTTCGGGTTTCTTGCGATTTCCACCGCTAACGAATTAGTAGCCGCCATTCGCGGCACAGACACGATTTTGGAGTGGCTTCATGATGCGTCGTTCCTGATGGTTCCTTGTCCGATCTCCAAGGCCCACGGTTTCACGGAAGATGGCTTTACGTCAGTGTACCGGTCATTAAGAATTGGGCGGGCCAACGGCACCCTGCCGGTGAAAGATTCGATCAAGAGTTACCTGGATACCGGAGCTGCGGCGAGTGTGACCGTCTGCGGGCACAGCCTTGGGGGCGCGTTGGCGACCTTGTTGACACTCGATGTGGCATTGAACACGTCGTGCCGCACGCCTGTGGGATATACCTACGCAAGCCCCCGCACGGGCGACCATATTTTTGCGAGCACCTACAATGCCGCCGTTTCTTTCAGCTATCGAATTGTAAATCGACAGGATCTGGTGCCGCAGTTGCCACCGATTCTACCGCTGCCCTACGAGCATGTGAACACGAAATACGAACTGACACCTCCACCAGATAAGATCAGCCCGACCATCGCTTGCATGCATCACCTGACCACGTATCTGTGGCTCATGAGCCAGCTTGCAGGAGTGAGCGGGTACCCCCTAGACCCGGACTGCGTGTCCGCGGGAGAGATTCACATTTGATAAACGGAATTTGTTGGTAATTGCATTGCTGCCGAGCCGCGGACCCGTCTGCGAAGGAGAGCGCGGCCTATTTTCCAGGGAAGGGCAGCCAGCCACGGGACAGGACGTCGGTGAGGGTGAGCCAGAGCAGCAGGGCCAGCCAGGCGACGCCGGCGACGACGACCAGCTTGTTCAGCTTGGTCGACCAATAGATGTGCATGAAGAACAGCACGACCAGCAGCGCCTTGATGACGGCGATCACCAGCGCGACGATGACGTTGAGACGGCCGAGATCCATCATGCCCACGGATGTGGTTACGAACGTGAGCAGCAGGAGAGCGCCGAATACGTAGGAATATTGCTTTTTGGTAACGATGTGCTCAGCCATGAGTCATCCTTGCAGGTGCCGGGCGATCAAGTAGTAAAGCGGGAAAAGAAAAATCCAGACCAGATCCACGAAGTGCCAGTAGAGGCCGCTGATCTCGATGGGCGTGAAATAGTCGGGACCAAAGGCGCCGCGCCAGGCGCGGAACGCCATGATGGCGAGAATCCCGATGCCGATGGTCACGTGCGAGGCGTGCAGTCCGGTCATGGCGAAATACATGCAGAAAAACAACTGCACGTGGCCCGGGTCGAATTCCTTGTACGTGAAGTTGAATCCGGGCATGAGGCCTTCCTTGTACAACATGCGCCATTCCGACATTTCAATGACGAGAAACGCCGCGGCAAAGAGGATGGTGATCCCCAGAAATGCGACGAGCGCGTTCCTGGCTCCTGTGCTCGCGCTGTTCACCGCGCAGGCCATGGTGAAGCTGCTGAAGATGAGTACGGCGGTGCTCACCGCGCCGAGGATGAGGTCGAGATGGTTGCTGGCGTGCCCGAACGCCGCCGGATAGGCCGAGCGGTAAACCGTATAACAGCAGAACATGCCGCCAAAGAACAGAACCTCGGTGGCGAGAAAGATCCACATGCCGAACGTGGAGGCGTCTTTCTGCTGCTCGACGTCGTCGAACTGATGGCGAAGCGCTAGAGAGTGATTAGCCAACCTTCATCTCCTCGAGAATCGAATAGTCGTAGGCTTCGTAGGTAACCACGGGAGTGATTTCGAAGTTTTCCGGCGGCGGCGGCGAAGTGGTCTGCCATTCGAGACCTGACGCGTTCCAGGGATTGTCGGGCGCAATCTTGCCGAAGCGGAGCGACCAGACGAAGTAGATGGCGGGAATCAGATAGCCCACCGCAAGAACCGAGGCGCCGGCGGTGGAAAGGACGTGATAGACCTGGAATTCTTCCGGATAAGCGTGGTAGCGCCGCGGCATTCCGAGATAGCCCATGATGAATTGCGGGAAAAAGGTCAGATTGAACCCCAGGAACACCACCAGCGCGGAAAGCTTGGCCCAGCCTTCGGGGTACATGCGGCCGGTCATCTTAGGCCACCAGTAGTGCATGCCGCCGAGATAAGCCATGAGCGTGCCGCCCACCATGATGTAGTGAAAGTGCGCCACCACGAAGTAGGTGTCGGTGACGTGCACGTCAAAGCCGAGGGTCGCGAGGAAGGTGCCGGTCAAGCCTCCGATGGTGAACAACCCAATGAAGCCGAACGCATAGAGCATCGGCGTGTCGTAGGAGATGGATCCTTTATAGAGAGTAGCGGTCCAGTTGAAAACCTTGATGGCTGACGGCACGGCGACAAAGAAACTCAGGAACGAAAACACCAGGCTGGCATAAACGGACTGGCTGGCGACAAACATGTGGTGGCCCCAGACCAGGAATCCCAGGACGGCGATGGCGACGCTGGAAAAAGCCACAAAGCGATAGCCGAACACCTTTTTGCGCGTAAATACGGAGACAATTTCGCTGATGATGCCCATGCCGGGCAGCACCATAATGTAGACGGCCGGGTGGGAGTAGAACCAGAACAGGTGCTGGAAGAGGACGGGATCACCGCCGAGCGCCGGATCGAAAATGCCCAGATGAAATCCGCGCTCGACAGCCACGAGCAGGATGGTAACGGCGATCACAGGAGTTCCGAGTACCTGGATGAGGCTGGTAGCGTACATCGACCAGATGAACAGCGGCAGGCGAAACCAGGTAAGTCCCGGCGCGCGCATGCGGTGAATGGTGACGATGAAATTCAGCCCAGTGAGAATGGAGGCAAACCCGGAGATGAAGATGCCGACGCCCGTCAGGATGACGTAGGTATTGGCGTAGGAAGTGCTGAACGGCACGTAAAATGTCCAGCCGGTGTCGACGCCGCCCTGGAGCATGGCGTACAGGACGCACGCTCCGCCCGCCATGAAAATGTACCAGCTCAGCAGGTTGATCTTGGGAAAGGCGAGGTCTTTGCAGCCGATCATCAGGGGCACGAGAAAGTTGCCGAGCGTCGCGGGTATGGATGGGATGAGGAACAGGAACACCATGATGACGCCATGCAAGGTGAACAGCTTGTTGTAGGTCTGCGCGGAAACGAGGTCACCCGGCGGGGTGAGCAGCTCGAGGCGGATCACGGTGGCGAAAATACCGCCCAGGAAAAAGAAGAAGGTGATGGCGGCGAGGTACAGCAGCCCGATGCGTTTATGATCCTTGGTCAACAGCCAGGACTTCACGCCGTATTCGTGATTTAAGTAATTATCGCGAGTCTCTACAGTTGCCGTAATCATACGAATTAGCGATTCTGTTTTGGTTCAGCACGCCGCGCCGCACGAGCTGCGCCCGGAGCCGGCGGCGGTGGTGCAGGTTGCTTGGCCAACGATTTGACGTACTCGATGAGCTGCAGCAAATCCTCTTCGGTTACCTGGCCCTGGAACGTGGGCATGATGTTTTGATAGCCAGCCACGACCTTGGCGCCGGGATTGAGGATGGATTCGCGAACGTAGGCCTCGTCGGCTGTAACGGTTTCGCCCGTGGTCAACTGCACCTTCGAACCGAACAGCCCGGTCAAATTGGGGCAGCGGCCAGGCTTGTCGGTGCGATGGCAGTTGGCGCAGGCCAGATATTCGAACAGCTTCTGACCGCTGGAGGCCAGCGATTCTCCGCCAGCGCCGCCCGCCAGCCAGCGCTCATACTCGGCGGGCTCCATCACGTGGATCCAGCCAATCATGCCGGAATGCAAAGTCCCGCAATATTCGGCGCAAAACAAGTGGTATTTTCCAGGCCTGGTGGGATTGAACCAGGCGGTAGTGTATTTTCCGGGCAGCACGTCGAACTTCACGCGGAACGCCGGCATGTAGAAGCTGTGAATCACGTCCTCGGACGTCATGGTGAGCCTGACGGGACGGCCCAGGGGCACGTGCAGCTCATTGATCTCGCGCTGCCCTTCGAGGTGCTGGGTCTTCCACATCCATTGCTTGCCCACGACGTAGATGTTCATGGCGTCGTCCGGCGGCCGCGACATTTCAAAGAACACGCTGGCACCCCATGTGAACATGATCATCATGAGCACGAAAGGAATTACCGACCAGGCGATCTCGAGCGGAAGGGCGTGGCCGATTTCGCTCACGCGCTCGTGCCCGGAGCGGCGCCGGTACTTGACAGCGAAAAAGAAGATCAGCGCGAAGATCAGGGTGCTGAAGAACGCCGCAATGCTGAGCAGATAGATGGTGAGATGATCCAGATGTACGGCGGTGGCCGACGCCTGATCGGGAAAAAGCTGGAACTGCGGATTCATCGATACCGCACCTTCATCATGCCGGGCACAACCGCTTCACGGCTGCGGCGCAAATCGCGGCGCCACATCCAGGCCAGCAGAGCGCCGAAGATCACGAGGGTGAGAGCGCCCGCCAATCGAACCATGTTCATCACGATGGCGGAATACTTTCCCGTGCTGGGGTCGTAGTGATAGCAGTACAGCAGGATCTGATCGACCGGTGAGCCAATCTTATTTTCGGATGCTTCGACCAGCCCCAGGCGCAGATCGCGCGGAGCGTATTCGATTCCGTAGAAATACTTGGAAAGCCGCCCGCCGGGCGTGAGCACCATGATGGCGCTGGCATGAGCATACTGTTTTGTGCGCGGATCGTAGGCGTAGCGGAATCCGACGGCTTGCGCCAGTTCCTTGATTTGCGGCTCGGCTCCGGTGAGGAAATGCCAGCCCGCGGGACTCTTGGCGTAACGGCGCAGGTATTCGGCTTTCTTGCGCGCGGCCAGTTCTGGGGTTTCCGTGGGATCGATGCTGACGGCCACCACTTCAAAATCGCGGCCGGATTCGAGCGACATGCCGCGCAGACTCATCACCAGACCGTTGAGAATCTGGGTGCACAGCATGGGGCACTGATAGTAGACGAGCGCCAGAATGACGGGCTTACCGCTGAAATAGGACGAAAGCGGCAACGGGCGGCCGGAGTCGTCGCGGAAAGCGAGGTGGAGAGGGACCTCCTGGTTGAGCCTCTGCTCCAGGCTGACGTCGCGAAGGCCAGGCGGCAACACGGAGGCGGCAGTGGCCAGCTGGCGGTCTTTGAGCTTCTGCCCGTTCGCCAGGATGGCTGCGACTAACAAAATGATAACTGTCTTCCAAACTTGCATCTACGATCTCATCTCGTTGTTTTTGGTTTTGCTCCCTCAGCTTTGAACTGAGGCAGACCCTTTTTCGCCAGGATATCGAGCGCGCGTTCGATGGGGAGCCGGACGATTCCACGATCCGGATCTACCCAGCCGTAATGGGTCAGGGCTTCATTTTCTTCCTCGAGCATCTTTCTCATATCGAGCTGCGGATTGGCCTGCAGACGTGGCTCGGGAGGTTCGTGGGGCGCCTCCGCCTTCACGATGGCCGGAACGGGCGGGCTCAACTTTTGCTCCCGCTTCGAAAAACTGGAGAACACCCACCATAGCACCAGTTGCGAAACGATGAGGAAAAATGTGAGTGCGATACCGAATTGGGTAATGGCACGGGAGTCGGCGTCGGTATGCTCGTGCGCTACGGTAGGGTTGTTGTCCGGCTCAATAGGATGCTTCATGGGCTCCTCCATGAGCGATGGCTTCCTCCAAATGCGGGTCTCGCACCGGCAGCAGCGGCCACTTCTGCAGTTGGAATAAAAATGCACCCAGCCACAGGCCGCCGATTCCGACGGGGGCGAGAAGGTCCATCCAGTGCAGGCGCAATCCGCCCTTGCTGGCGTCCGGAGCGACGATCCAGAACAGATCTACGAAGCGCATGAAGATCACGAGGCCGGCGATCCGGATCAGCCTGGGGCCGGCGCGTTTCAAACTGCGGGAGAGCAGCATGGCAAACGGAAACGCGAAATGAAACACCACCAACAGAAGCCCGATCCATTGCCATCCGCCTCTGAGTCGCTCCAGATACCAGGGGATCTCGCCCACCAGATTGCCCGACCAGATGATCAGAAACTGGGAGAAGGAGAAGTAGGCCCAGAGCATGGTGAAGGCGAGGAGCAGCTTGCCGATGTCGTGCAGGTGCGTGGGCCCGATGACCCCTTCCAGCGGCCCGCCCTCAGCGGAGAGTATCACCAGCAGCGCGATGCAAAGGGAGAGCGCCGAAAGTCCCTGGCCGGCGATAAACAGAAGGCCGAAGATGGTCGAGTACCAGTGCGGCGAGATCGACATGACCCAGTCCACCGAGGCGAAGGTTACGCTCAGGGCGTAGAAGATCAGGCCCGGCCCGCTCAAAAGCTGCAAGCGGCGTCCACGCAGGTCGCGTCCCGTCGTGTCCTGCTCGTGCGACCACTTGTTCAGGAAGTGGGCGAAAATCCACCAACCGAGGAAATAGATCAGCACCCGGACGATGAAGAATGGCACATTCAGGTACAGGTGTTTGTGCTGCAGGAGCGGATCCGCTTTGACGATTTCGTCGTGCGACCACGAATAGAGCCTGGGAATGCCGATCAGGATGGGAAGGAACAGAAATGCCAGCAACGGGATGGTGCGCGTGGCGGATTCGGTAATGCGCCGGATCACGATTCCCCAGGACCCGCTGGTAAGGTACTGGAGCATGACCAGCGCCATGCAGCCCAGCGTCATGCCGAGGTAGAAAAGGTAGGAGAAGAGGTAAGACCGGAAGAACTGATCGGGCGAGGACAAGGCTCCGATGACGCAGGCGACCAGCGCCACGGCTCCGACGATGAGAGACCGCTGCTGCACGCGATGCAGGTCGCGTCCGAGTTGAGGAGGGATGGTGAAATCTGAGGTGCTCATTCTGATGGTTTCTTCGCTTCTGCCGGTTTCGCCGTGCCAGCGCCGCCCAGGTCCTGGCGGTGCTCGGGGGGGACATCGTTGATGGATGCCTGCTGGCTGTACTGCAAAACCCGGATGTACGCCGCAATGGCCCAGCGATCGCGCGGCGCGACCTGCGCCGAGTAGTCCTGCATGGCTCCGAAGCCGTTGGTGATGACGTCGTAAAAGTAGCCGACGGGAATCTGGCGCAGGCGGTCGATGTGATAGGAAGGCGGCCGCTTGAGACCACGCCGGACGATTATACCCAGCCCGTTGCCCAACCGGCCGTGGCACGGCGAGCAATAGATATTGAAGCGCTCCTGGCCGCGCTCGAGGACGGCGCGCGTGACGGGGAAGGGAATACGGTCCACAAACTGGTCGCCAACTTTTCCGGTGAAGAAGACTTTGTCGGCGCGCAGTTGGCCCCGCGCGACGGTGCCTTCGGGCAGCGGGCGCGCAGAGCGGCCATCGGCGAAAAAGTCGCTTGGCCGCAAGGGGATGTACTTGGGCTGATCCTGCATATCGCGGCGGCAGGCGATGTTGAGGCACGCGAGCGCGACTGCGGCCATGATGAGCGCTGGACGGACATGGATGGCACCGACGGTTCGTAACCGCTTCCTTACGGTCGCGGCTCGGTTAGCGGTCGGAAGCTCGCTGTGATGCCTAGTGCGCAACTTCGGACACCTCGCGAGGATGCAGACTGCTCAGAAATTCGGCAGTGTCATGGCGATCGAACAACGGGTCGCGAGCTTCAATACAGAGAAAGAAGCGATCGCGCGAAGCCAAGGCAAAACGCGGCACGTTGAATACCGGATGATAGGGCATGGGCAGGCCGCAAAGTCCTAACAGCCCGAGCACGGTGGCCAGCGCGGAGAACAGAATGGTCAGCTCGAAGGTGATGATGATGAACGAAGGCCAGCTATGCAGCGGCCGGCCCGCGATGTTGATTGGAAAATCGATCACCGCGAGATAGTACTGCATCAGGTAGCCGCTCAAGCCTCCGATAATGCCGCCACACAGAACGATCAACGGCAGCCGATTGTGGTGGAGACCGAGCGCCTCGTTTACCTCTTCGATGGCGAACGGCGAATAGGCTTCGACCACGCGATATCCCTTCTCGCGCACCTGGCGGGCCGCTGCCGCCAGCGCCGTAGGGTTTTCGAACTCGGCCATCAAGCCGTAGACCGGAGTTTTCATTTCTCGATGCCCTCCGTCACCTCAGCCTGCGGTAACAAGGTGCGGACTTCAAAGATCGAAATCATGGGCATCGAGCGAATGAACAGGAAGAACAGGAAGAAGAACAAGCCGATGGTGCCGACGAAGGTGGCGACATCCCAGATGGTGGGCGAGTAGATGCCCCAGGACGAAGGCAGGAAGTCGCGATGCAGGCTGACGACGACAATGACGTAGCGCTCCAGCCACATGCCCAGCAGAACGTCCAGCGACATGACGAACAACCATACGATGTTCGTGCGGATCTTCTTCAGCCATAGCAACTGGGGGAAAACGAGGTTGCAGAAGATAAGCAGCCAGTAGGTCGGAGCATAGGGCCCCGTCATGCGGTTCCAGATGGCAAACATCTCGTATGTGTTGCCGCTGTACCAGGCGATGAAGGCCTCAAATAGATATGAGTACGCAACAATTTGACCGGTAGCGAGCATGACCTTGGCCATGTTGTCCAGGTGGCGCATGGTGATCAGGTCTTCCAACCCGTACATGGCGCGCAGCGGAATCGCCAAAACGAGAACCATGGCGAAGCCGGAATAAATCGCGCCGGCCACGAAATACGGAGGAAAGATGGTGCTATGCCAGCCGGGCACGATGGCGACGGTGAAGTCGAAACTGACGACCGTGTGGACCGACAGGACCAGCGGCGTGGCGAGGCCGGCCAGCAGGAGCGAAGCGGTCTCATACTTTTGCCAGTGACTGGCGGCGCCGCGCCAGCCCATGGCGAGAATGCCGTAGGTGGCCCTTGCCCAGCGGTTGCGTGCGCGGTCGCGGAGCGTGGCGAGGTCGGGGATCAGGCCCACGAACCAAAACATCGCGGATACGGTGGCGTAGGTGGAAACGGCAAAGACGTCCCAGACCAGCGGACTGCGGAACTGTGGTTGAACGCCCATGCTGTTGGGATAAGGGAACAGCCAGTAGAAAAGCCACGGGCGGCCGAGGTGCAACAGCGGGAACATGCCGGCGCAGGCCACGGCAAACAGAGTCATGGCCTCCGCAAACCGGTTGATTGAATTTCGCCAGGACTGGCGCAGCAGCAACAGAATGGCGGAGATGAGGGTGCCCGCGTGCCCGATTCCAATCCACCAGACGAAGTTGGTGATGGCCCATCCCCACATCACCGGAACTCTAATGCCCCAGATGCCGACACCCCTTGCGAACAGATAGCCGACGGCGGCCAGAAATACCATCAGCAGCCCCGAGGCGATCAAGAACGGAACGAACCAAAAGAGAGGAGTCCGGCGTGTGAGGACGATGGAGCTGATCTTGTCGGTGACGGTGGCAAAGGTATGGCCCGGCGCGATCACGGCGGACCTTCCGGGTTGGATGGAACTCTTGTCTCGCGGATCTTCGCCCATCTTAGGAGTTCTCGATCTCCGGATTCGGATTGCGCAGCGCCGCCAGGTACGTGGTGCGGGGGCGCGTGTTCAGTTCCGCCAGCAGAGAATAATTCAACGGTTCCGCTTTCAGCCTGGCAACGCGGCTTGCGGGGTCGTTGATATCCCCGAAAACGATGGCCTGCGTGGGGCAGGCCTGCTGGCATGCGGTTTGGATTTCGCCGTCATGAACGCGGCGGTCTTCCTTCTCCGCGTCGATCTTGGCTTCGTTGATGCGCTGCACGCAATAGGTGCACTTTTCCATGACGCCACGGCTGCGCACGGAGACGTCGGGGTTGCGCTGCAGCTTGAGGCTCGGTGTGTTCCAGTCTGAGTACAAGAAAAAGTTGAACCGCCGCACTTTGTACGGGCAGTTGTTGGAGCAGTAGCGCGTGCCCACGCAGCGGTTGTACACCATGTCGTTGAGGCCCTCGGAGGAATGATTGGTGGCCTGCACCGGACAAACCAATTCGCAGGGCGCGTTTTCGCAATGCATGCACGGCAAGGGCTGGAAGTGAGTCTCGGGGTTGTCCATGCTGCCCCCGTAGTAGCTGTCGACGCGGATCCAGTGCATGGAGCGGCGCATGGCCACTTGCTCTTTGCCGACCACGGGGATGTTGTTTTCAGCCTGGCAGGCGATCATGCAAACGTTGCATCCCACGCACGCGGTCTGATCGATGGCCATTCCCCACGCATAGCCTTCGTACTTGAATCCGGGATAAATGGTGAGTTCCTTGGGCGGCTCCTCGGCCTGTTCTTTCGCAAAGGCCGGGTTCTTGCGGTATTCGTCGACCTTGCCGGAAATGACGATGGCTCGCCCTTCCATCAAGTGGTGGTTTTGTGTTGCGGCCAGCGGGAACTTGGATCCCAGCTTGACGATTTCCACGCCCGAATCGAACAGGGGCGCCTCAGAAGTGCGCAGCGAGTAGGCGTTGAAACCCACGCCATTGCCCACGCGGCCCGCGCGGGTTCTCCCGAAGCCGAGGTGGACGGTAACGGAGTCGTCGGCGTGTCCGGGTTGCATCCAGATCGGAGCGCGGACTTTGCGGCCGCGGTACTCGAGTTCGACGAGGTCCTCGTTTTGCAGGCTCAGCCGCTCCGCCGTTCGGGGGCTGATGATGGCGGCATTATCCCAAGTGAGCGTGGTGAGAGGTTTGGGCAGTTCCTGCAGCCAGCCGTTGTTCGCGAAGCGGCCATCGAAAATATGCGGATCCGGACGGAAGACAATTTCGAGTGCCTGAGCCTGCGCGGGCCGTGCCGGGGCTGTTGGAGCGCCCTTGAAGGTGACCTGCCGCGCCGGGAGCGCGGTATTCGGCACGATGCCGTCGTGTACGGCTTTGCGCCACCAATCCTCGAAATCGGCGCCGGGATGCTGGCGGTTCCAGTGACCTTTCACGATTTCGTACGGCGTCTGGTTGGGCGTGTCGCCAAACGCGGCCAGGAGTTCGTGAACGGAGCGGCCAAAATAAAGCGGCAGGATCAGAGGCTGCAAGATGGTGATGGCGCCATCATAGGCCCTGGCATCGCTCCACGTTTCGAGGAAGTGCGCTTCGGGAATGTGCCACTGGCAGAGTTCCGAGGTCTCATCCGCGTAAAGGCCCAGGTGGATACGCAGCTTCACTTTTGACATGTGCTGGGCAAACGCGAAATCCACCGGCGCGTTATACACCGGGTTGCCGCCCACGATGACGAGCATCTCGACCTTGCCTGCATCCATGTCCTCGACCAGCTCGTGCAGGCTTTCGAAATCGTCGACGGGGTTTGGATCGAGCGAGTCCGTGTGAATGACTGTGTGGCCGACATTGCCGAGCGCCAGGTTGATGGCGTGCGCTAGCACGTGAACGGCCGGCGATTGGTGGTCGCCGGGGATGACAACGCTCGCGCCACGATGCTGCCCCAGATCCTTGACAAGGGCGGCAATCCATTTGGCGAGTGGACCGCTGGTCATGCCGTTGCTCGCGGGAGTGTCGACGCCCTTTACTCCGACACCGGCAGCGACCGATGCAGCGAACGCCTCGACGTCTGAAGCGCGCAGCGGAAGGCGGTGGTCGGCCTTGGCTCCGGTGGGTGTCGCCGTGCTCTCGGCCACGTACAGCCGGTTCATGGCCGTCTGGTTGCCGCGCACACGCCGGCGCGAGGCGAAATCGGCGGCATAACGGACACTGGCAGGCCCGGTGCACAGGAAGTCGGCATCGAGCGAAAGGATGACGTCGGCCTTCGCGATCTGGTAGTACGTGTGCAACGGCTCGCCGAAGGCCTGCCGGGCGCCAGCGAGGGACGCGTGACGTCCGACCGGCTCGTAACGATGCCATTTGGCCGCCGGGAATTTCTGGAGAACGGTGCGGAACTGGTCCGCGAGAGTAGGCGACGTCGTGGCGCCGGTCAGGAATCGCAGTCCGGCTCCGCTTTTCGCAGTTTGTGAGCCTAGGGCTTCGCGTGCCGCGCCAAGGAATCCGCTCCACGGGCGAATATCGCCGAGATACGTTAACGTCTGCGAGCGATCGGGATCGTACAGATCGAGCACCGAGGCCTGAGCCAGCGCATCGGTGGCGCCCAGGCTGGCGGGATGCTCGGGATTGCCGTCGACTTTCGTAGGCCTTCCCAGATGGCTCTCCACCAGCACTCCTATGGCAATGGCCGAATGCGCAACCGCCGTGGCAAAATACAGCGGCTTGCCGGGGATCACCTCTTCGGGCTGCCGCACGTACGGCATGATGGTTTCGGTTGGCTGGCGCGTGCAGGCGCTCAATCCCGCGAGGGCGAGCGATGCGCCCATGACTTTCATGAACTGGCGGCGGCCGGCGGCATCCGGCTGCCATTCAGCGGCGTGGCGCGGGAACTCGCGCTCGAGCAATTCCTGAAAGCCTTCGCTCTCCGCAAGTTCTTCGAGAGAGCGCCAGTAATTCCGGCCGCGGCTGGAAGCCAGGCGCGCGCGGATGGCCGCGAGATCTAGATGTGAGTACGGCTTGCCCGGCATTTTCATCGGTGGCACGTCGAACAACTGGTCAGGCTCTGGATGTTGTACTCTTTCACGAGTTTTCGTCCCATATCGACCTGATTCGGCGGTGGCTGCCAGTTCACGCTGAATACCTGCGACCTGGGACGCACGAATCGCTCAGGGTGACGATGGCAGTCGAGACACCACGACATCTGCAGCGAATTCTCCTGCCACATCAGAGGCATTTTGTTCACCTGGCCGTGGCAAGTGGTGCAGCCCACGCCCTTGGCCACATGAATGCTGTGATTGAAGTACACGTAATCGGGCAGATCGTGAACGCGAATCCATCGGATGGACGAATCATTACGAAAACTTTCGCGGACGGGCTCGAGCATGGGCGCGCGGTTCCAGATTTGCGAATGGCAATTCATGCACGTCTTGGTGGGAGGAATGTTGGCAAACGATGAATTTTCAACCGACGTGTGGCAGTAGCGGCAGTCGATTCCGAGCCCGCCGACGTGATGCTCATGGCTAAACGGCACCGGCTGCTGTATCGGCACCTTGGCGCGCGTGGCATAAGTGGATTCATTCAATTCCGCCCATGCCCACACCAAAAACGCGACGATGAAGATCCCGCCAAATATGCTCAGACGCGAAAAAGTATTGGTGCTGGGATAGAAGATCTGGGACATCTAGCTATGTCCCGTGGCTTTCTTGTCTGACAGCAATAAGAAAAGAATCGGCTCCACGACCGAAACGAGAAGCATCACAATTCGAAAACAGATTTTTCATTTTTCAACATCTTCAGCAGGCGTCAAACAACACAGCGCACACGCACAGAGAGGTCCGCTTCTTCACCCAATGTGGGGTTTAAGGGCGATTGTACACTACCGCGAAGCCGTGATGCAGTGAAAAACGCCACTCGGGCAGATACCCTTCTCGCGCCCGGATTCGATACGGCTTCGATCCGTTTACCGAGACTTGGATGACCCGCCACTTTTTCACGGAACCGGGGCGGCTTGTCAGGCGAACTTGATGGGCATCGGCCGGGTAGCCCAAAAGCGATTCGCGCAAGCCCTAGACGCCGGTTTTTACAAAACATTTACAACTCCACTACGACTTCAATAGCGCAACTCCTTAGGATTGAACATGAAGACAGGGAGGAAACATATGGGGTTACTACAAACGGCTTCCAACTCACCATACGGGTACCAAGATCCACATCTGGAGGTGGACTTCGTCCGAAAGTACGCATCACTCGACTCGCATCGTCTGGTTCTGACCCGGAAGGAGTACGAGTTGCTGGCTCTCCTGGTGGAGAATGCCGGCGAGATCATTCCACGACACATGTTGCTGATGCGCGTCTGGGGTTACAGCCAGGAGATCCGGACGCGTACGTTGGACGTGCACGTACGGCGGCTGCGGAAGAAGCTCGGTTCCTACAGCGACCAGTACATTGAGACCATCTTCGGGATCGGCTATCGTTTTCAGCCCTTCCGGATGACGCAACGCTTCTCGGGCGTTTTCCAGCCCATCGCCATGGGAGCTTAGAGCAAGGCACGGATACTCGCGTTTGCCAGCTCCCTCGGGGACGGGCGGGAACTTCTGTGCCCGACTCGCTTAGAATGGGAAATTCCTCATGCAAGAGCGGATTTCCCCTGCTACCCGTATCTCCGGCGAGATTTGCCTCCCCGGTGACAAGTCGATCTCGCATCGTTACGCCATGCTCGCCGCGATCGCGGAGGGCGAAAGCCGGATCCATAATTACTCGACAGGGGCCGATTGCCATTCCACTCTCGGCTGCGTCCGTTCTCTGGGAATCGCCGTCCATGAGCAAGGTTCGGACGTCACGATTTGCGGCCAGGGTCTGGACGGGTTGAAGCCGCCGGCCGGCGTTCTGGACGCCGGCAATTCCGGGTCGACCATGCGCATGCTCTCCGGGATTCTTGCGGCGCAACCGTTCACCAGCCGGATGGTAGGCGATGAATCGCTCTCGCGCCGGCCGATGGGCCGCATCATCAAACCGCTCAGCGAAATGGGCGCTTCCATTTCGGCGCGCGAGGGCGGCTTTCCGCCGCTGGAGATCCGCGGAGCAAAGCTGAGGCCGATCGACTATACGCTTCCCGTAGCGAGCGCGCAGGTAAAGAGCTGCGTCCTCTTCGCCGCGCTTTACGCTGGTGGCACGACAGTAGTTCGTGAGCCCGTGCGCTCACGCGACCATACGGAGATTGCGCTGCGCGAATTGGGGGCCGGGATTCGGGTGGAGCGGCGCGTGATCACGGTCGAGGGCCGTCCCCGGCTTACCGGCCGCGAGCTGTTCGTACCCTCGGATATTTCCTCCGCGGCGTTCTTCCTCGTCGCCGCGCTGCTGGTTCCGGGTTCCGAGCTCGTGCTGCGTGGTGTGGGCCTGAATCCCACGCGGTCCACGCTGCTGGATGTGCTGGCGTCCATGGGCGCGAGCATCCGAATCCTTGATGTGGAGGAACGAAACGGCGAGCTGGTCGGCAAGATTCTAGTCAAAAGCTCCGACATGCGCGGCGGCGTGATCGAGAAAGAGACAACCGCTGGGCTCATCGACGAAATCCCCGTTCTTGCGATCCTGGGAGCGGCCAGCCGGGAGGGACTCCTGGTCCGCGACGCGGGCGAATTGCGCGTCAAGGAGACCGACCGCATCGCCACCGTTACCGAGAATCTCAAGCGCATGGGCATCCGGTGTGAAGGGACGCCCGACGGCATGCGCATTCCCGGGCGTCAGCGGTTTCGCGCGGCGGGGTTGGACTCGTTCGGGGATCATCGAATCGCCATGGCGTTTTCCATCGCGGCGCTTCTTGCCGATGGTGTGTGTGAAATCCGCGGGGCGGATGCCGCTTCCGTCTCTTTTCCTGAGTTTTTTGGAATCCTGCGCCAGGTGGCCGCGTGACGCGCGGTCTGGTTTTGCCCGCTGCCAGAGCGCCGGTGGCAGTTACGGAGTTTGCGATACCGGAGCCAGGACCCGGCCAGGTGCTGGTGAAGGTGGAAGCGTGCGGGATCTGCCATTCCGATCTCTTCATCTCAGGGCTGGAGAAGTTGCCGCTCGCGCCGGTGGTGCTGGGGCACGAGGGGATCGGCCGGGTAGCGAAACTCGGCGCGGGTGTGGCGTCGCTGGCGCCGGGTGATCGCGTAGGGATTACGTACCTCGCATCCACATGTGGCGAATGCGAGTGGTGTCTTACGGGACGGGAGCGGTTTTGCCCGCGCCAGACCAATTCCGGTTATAACTCGCCGGGCGCGCTGGCCGGCTACGCGAGTGTTCCGGCGCAACATCTTGCCCGGGTTCCGGAAGGGCTGAGTGCGGCGGAGGCCGCGCCGCTTTGTTGCGCGGGTTGGACGGCGTACCGCGCGGTTCAGGAGGCCGCCCTCACCGAAGGCGCGGGCATCGGCATCTTCGGCATGGGTGGTCTGGGCCATCTCGCGGTGCAGTATGCAAGGCAAGCGCATTTGCGAGTTGCCGCGGTGGATGTGTCGGAGCACAAGCTAACGTTGGCGCGCGAGGTCGGCGCCGAAATTACCGTGATGGCCGACAACGCCGGGCGCACCTTGCAGAAAGAACACGGCGGAATGGACGCGGCGGTGGTGCTCACAGCCTCGACCGCCGCGATCGGGCAGGCGCTGCGGTCCCTGAAGCGCTGCGGCACCTTGGTGCTGGTCGGCCTGGCGCGCGCCACCTTTGAGATGCCGGTGATGGACACGGTCATCAAAGGCATCCGTATCCGCGGCAGCGCTTTGGGCACGCCGCAGGATCTCGAGGCCGTCTTTCGCCTGGCCGTGACGGGCGCCGTGCGGCCCCACATCGAGCGCCACGCGCTGGATGAAGCGCCGGCGTTGCTCGAAAAGATGCACCGCGGAGAGTTGGTGGGCCGGGCTGTGATCGAGTTCTGATTTGGGCTGCGAATGAACGCGAACTTCGGTTCAAGCCGCCGTGCGCAGTTCCAGGATCAAGTCGTCTAGCGCGATCGTCTTCTGAATATTGCGGCGGAGCAGATCGGCCAGCTCATCGATTTTTCGGACGGCTGCGCGAAGCCAGGAGAAAGAGAGTCTCTGGGCAAGCGTCTCCAGGTCCGGCCTGACATCTTCGTTGCGGATCATCGACGCGCCTTGCTGGAGCATCATCAGGTCGCGCAAAAGGTCGTACAGCACCTTCAGATAGAGTTCCAGCTTCTCGCTCTTGCTGCGGCCGATGGTCTCCGAGTAGGGAATCCAAGTTCCAAAAGGCGCGGCGCCGCCAGCCACCTTCAGCAGGGTCAACATGGCGGCGCGGCGCCTGTCATAGACATCGAGATCCAGCGAGATAGCCACTCCCGGACTGCCTGCCGCCAGCGCAACGCGGTGCGCTGAGTGCTCGAGAGCGCGCGTGGCCGCGAACGCGTTCATCTCCTCGTTGGAAAGCGGCGCCAGCCAGAACGGAACGGCGCGGGAGCGGATGGTGGGCAGCAGATCGTAAGCGTTCTCGGCAGTGACGATCAGAATCAGGTGCTCGGGCGGCTCCTCCAGCGTCTTGAGCAGCGAGTTCGCGGCCTGTTCACCTGCGCGGTCAATGTGATCGATCAAGAAAATCCGATGCTTGCCTTTGAGCGGTTTGAAGGGCGCGCGTTCCTTCAAAAGCCTCATCTGCTCGATGGAAATCTGGCGCAGCGGCCCATCCGGGGCGAACGTCACGAAATCCGGATGCGAGGAGAAAAGCAGCGGGTCCTGATTGCGCTTGTCGGCTGGCCATCGTTCGCGGCCCGCCACGATTTCGAGGTTGTGGGCGAGGCTGAGGTCATCCTGCTCGATCTTGGCGGCATCGCCAACCAGCGCTGCTCCGAAACGCCGTGCCAGAGTCGCCTTGCCTACTCCTTCGGGCCCGGCGAACAGCAGCGTCTGCGCAATGCGGTTCTGGGCGATCATGCCTTCGAGGGCGCGCGTAACGTGGCTGTTGCCCCAGAAATTTTCAAACATGGGTGGCCACGCTTTCCCACACCCGGGCAGCAACGGTCTCCGGCGTTCCGCGTCCGTCAATGATGCGAAAACGGCCGGCGTGCTTGCGGGCAAGGTCGAGATATGCCTCACGCACTTTGCGGTGAAAATCGAGCGACTGATCGTCCATTCGCGTTTCCGATCCCGCCGTGCCGGTGTTTCTTACGCGCGCGCGGGCCAGGCCCGTATCGACATCTACATCGACCAGCACGGTGAGATCGGGAGCGAGTCCTTGGCAGGCGATCCGATCCAGCGTCAGGACGGTCTCCTCACCGAGACCCCGTCCATAGCCCTGATAGGCGAGGGTCGAGTCGGTGAAGCGGTCACACAGCACGATCTTTCCCTGGGATAGCGCGGGCAGGATGCACTGCTCGACGTTCTGAGCGCGGCTGGCGAAATAGAGCAGCAGTTCGGCGGTGGGGCGCAGATCCTGATTTGCGGAATCGAGCAGGATGCGGCGGATCTGAGAACCGACTTCGGTGCCTCCGGGCTCGACGGCTTCAAGCACCTCGCGTCCTTCGCGGCGCAGGCGCTCAGCTAGGATACGCATCTGCGTGGTCTTGCCGCTGCCATCGATTCCCTCGAAGGTGATGAAACGCCCGCGTGTTTGCATCCGGAAGAATTCATTTTCCTACACTGCGCGCGCCGGCACTACTTCTTTTGTCGCCGGCAGCCCGCCGAAGCGGCGCTCCCGGCGCGCGAAATCGTCCAACGCCCGTTCGAGATCCTCGCGCGAGAAGTCCGGCCACATGCGTTCGGCAAAGACGAGCTCCGCGTATGCCGTTTCCCAAAGCAGGAAGTCGCTCAGGCGTTGCTCGCCCCCTGTGCGGATAAGAAGGTCTACGTCCGGCACGCCATCGAGGAGATAAGAGAACTCCTCCCGCGAAGGCATGGCCTGGCATCGCGACGCAGCTCGCAGAATCGATTCGCGCGCAGAGTAATCGACGGCGATCCGCAGGTGGAGCCTGCTGCCGCCGCTGGTTTCGTACTCGACTTGGGCGATGGCCGCCGCCAGCGCCGGATCCAGGCGATCGCGCCGGCCGATGACTTGGACCTGGATTCCATTTTCGACGCACTTAGGCATCTCGGCCATCAGAAATTCGCGAAACAGTTGCATCAAGCCCTGGACTTCCGCCGCGGGCCGCTTCCAGTTGTCGGAAGAGAAAGCATAGAGCGTGAGGGCGGGGATGCCGAGATCGGCGGCGGCCTGGACGGTGCGGCGAACGGCTTCCGCGCCCGCGTGGTGTCCGGCCAGGCGCGGCAGCCCGCGGGCATGGGCCCACCGGCCATTGCCGTCCATGATGACGGCGACGTGGAGTCTGCAATGCGAAGTACTTTTCATAATAAAGTATTAAGCCAAATTTTTTTAGCGATCGCGCATGGCTTGAATCAGCGCCTCCATATGATCGAGGTAGCGCTCGAGCGCGCGGCGGCCTCCGGCCGTCAGCTGGTATTCCGTTTTGGGCAGGCGTCCTTCAAAGGATTTGGTGCAGGTAATGTAATGCGCGTCCTCCAGCTTGCGGGCATGGACGCTGAGGTTGCCGTCGGTGGTCTTGAGGAGTTTCTTCAATTCGTTGAAGGTAAGGGTTTCGTTGGCAGCCAGCGCGCTCAGGATGCCCAAACGCAGGCGTTCGTGAATCAGCCGGTCGAGTTTGGCCGGAGCCACTTCGGCGACGGACTGTGCAGGGGACCGGCGCTCCTGCCGGAGTGCGCTTTGTTTCGCCATCCGGTCAGCCTCCATACCTGGCGGCGATCAGGGCGCCGAAAACGAGATGCAGCCCCCCGAATCCCGCGGCCAGAAACCAGTGCGACCATTCGAGCGGGCAGAAAACCGCAATGGCGCCCAGGGACACGAAACAAACCCCCATTACCGGGACCACGGGCACGGAAAACGCGCCGGCCGACAGGATTCCCGTTCCATAGAGCAGAAGCCAGATGCCTGGGATCACGGCGTACAGCCCGGCCCGGTAGAGCACCGCTGTCAGCAACGCGGCCACAAAAATCGACGGGGCCAGACCCAGGGCGAACTTTCGCCCCGGCCCGGACAGCAGGTGCGCTTTCACCACGCGCGCCTTGCGGGCTGCGGTGGCCACGCCGATCAGAACGGCGAAGAGGGCCTCACCTACCCAGATCGCAAGCCAGCCATCCAGCCGCGGCTGGCGAGCCGCCAGGAAGGCAGCCACCAGCGCACTGATGCCCATCAGTATGCCGCCGACTCCCGGAACCGCCGTAAACGACCCCGCACGCTCCATGGTTTCCCGAATGAAGCGTAGATTGTCCATGGCGTGCGCATGCAGCGCCACCGGTTCGTGCGATTTTGGGCGGGCAGGAAGCGAACCCATCGCATGCCATTATACGCCGTGGGCCAGGGCCATTGCAAGGTACTTTGTGATGTAAAGGGGCAGCCGGCCTGCAGAGACCGCATGGTAATATCACGGCTTCCCGGTGCGGCTCCGATGAAAATCGCCAGGATCTCGACCGTCGTCGTGAACGCGCGCATGCGCAACTGGATCTTCGTCAAGGTTGAGACGGACCAGCCAGGCTTAGTAGGCTGGGGCGAAGCCACGCTCGAGTGGAAAACCCGGAGCGTGGTGGCCGCCATCGAGGACGTCTCGGTCCTGATCATCGGACAGGATCCCCGGCGCATCGAGCACCTCTGGCAGACCATGCACCGGCAGTATTTCTGGCGCGGCGGCATCACCGACATGACCGCTATCAGCGGCATCGACCAGGCGCTCTGGGATATCAAGGGCAGGGAGCTGGGCAAGCCCGTTTGCGAGCTACTGGGCGGCCCGGTCCGCGACACGCTTCGTTTCTACGACCACCTCGGCGGAGGCAGCCTGGAAGGCATGTATCAGACCGTCGAGCCGGATGAATTCGGCGCACGCATGCAAACGAGCATCGCCGCCGGTTTCACGGCGGTCAAAGCCATGCCCATTCCGGTTTCCGAACCGATCGAGAGCGCCGCCACGCTGAAGCATGCAGCTCGCTCGGTGGAAGCCATGCGCAAAGCCGGCGGCGACGGCATGGACATCATGCTCGACCTCCACGCGCGGTGCACGCCCGCGTCCGCTATCCAGTTTGGCCGCATGCTCACCGACTACAACTTGTACTGGTACGAAGAACCGTGCTGGCACGAGCACGTGGACGGCCTGGTCGAGGTGGCGCGCGCCCTGCCGTTTCCCATCGCCACCGGTGAGCGCCTGGCGGGCCGCTGGCAATTCCGCGAGCTGTTAGAAAAACGCGCCTGCGCCATCGTTCAGCCCGATGTCTCCCATTGTGGCGGGATCAGCGAAGCCCGCCGCATCGCCGCCATGGCCGAGACCTACATGATCTCGGTGGCGTGCCACAACCCCACCGGACCGGTGGCCACCGCTGCTTCGCTCCATGTCGGCTTCGCCACGCCCAATTACCTGATTCAGGAGGTGGTCCGCAACGATGTGCCCTGGCGCAACGACGTTGTGACCGAACCCATCCGCATGGACGGCGGTATCGCCCGCGCGCCCACGGCCCCTGGTTTGGGAATCGAAGTAAACGAGAAAGAAGCCGCCAAGCACCCGTTCGCGCCCGAAGTAACCATGCCGTGCTTCCACCGCGACGGATCGGTTGCCGACTGGTGAGACACGCCATAAGCTTTTTTTATCGGTTCGATCAGCGATTGCGCGGTTGACTCGCTACTTCTGAAGCGGTACTGTGTAAAATTCAGTTACCCCACTTGTACGAAACCCCATTTTTGGAGAATAGATGAATCCACAAGAAGTCTTAGATTTTGCCCAGAAGAACGAGGCGCGGCAGTTGGATCTGCGATTCACGGATATTCCGAGCTTGCAGCATCACGTTTCCTATCCCATGAGCGAGCTGAGCCTCAGCTCGTTCGAAGAAGGGTTCGGCATGGATGGATCGAGCATCCGTGGCTGGGCCGCCATCCACGAAAGCGACATGCTGTTAATCCCCGATCCGGGGACTGCCTTCATGGATCCGTTCGCCGAGACCCCCACGCTGGTCATGTACGGCGACGTGATCGATCCCATCACCAAGCAGCATTATGAACGCGACCCGCGCTGGATCGCCAAGAAAGCCGAGCTGTATTTGAAGAACAGCGGCGTGGGCGACACCGCCTACTTCGGAGCCGAAGCCGAGTTTTTCATTTTCGACAATGTGCGCTTCGATCAGAACCAGCACTCGGGATTCTATTTCATCGACGCCGAAGAGGGCCGCTGGAATTCGGGCCGGGAGAAGGACAACCTGGGCTACCGGCCGCGCTACAAGGAAGGCTACTTTCCGGTGCCGCCCACCGACCACTACCAGGACCTGCGCAGTGAAATGGTGCAGACCATGGAGAAGTGCGGGTTGCACATCGAGTGCCACCATCACGAAGTCGCCACCGGCGGGCAGTGCGAGATCGATCAGCGCTTCAACACGCTGGTGAAGTCGGCCGACAACATGATGCTGTACAAGTACGTGATTCGCAACACGGCCAACCAGTACGGAAAGACCGTGACCTTCATGCCCAAGCCGCTGTTTGCGGATAACGGCAGCGGCATGCACACGCACCAGAGCATCTGGAAGGGCGGCAACCCGCTGTTTGCGGGCGATGGGTATGCGGGACTGAGCCAGCTGGCGCTGTGGTACATCGGCGGGTTGCTGAAGCACGCGCGCGCGCTGTCGGCCATCATCGCGCCCACCACCAACAGCTACAAGCGGCTGGTGCCGGGTTACGAAGCACCGGTGAACCTGGCGTACTCGCGCCGCAACCGCTCGGCGGCGTGCCGCATTCCCATGTACTCGGCCAGCCCCAAGGCCAAGCGCGTGGAGTTCCGCCCGCCCGATCCGGCGGCGAATCCGTATCTGGCTTTCTCGGCCATGCTGATGGCGGGTCTGGACGGCGTGCTCAACAAGATTCAGCCCGGCGAACCGCTGGACAAGGACATTTACGACCTTTCGCCGGAGGAGATGAAGAGCGTTCCGTCCATGCCGGCGTCGCTCGAGGAGGCGCTCGATTGCCTGGAAGATGATCATGCGTTCCTGATGAAGGGCGACGTGTTCACCGAGGAACTGATCGAGACGTTCATCGACTACAAGCGCAAGAACGAAGCCGATGCCATCCGCCTGCGGCCGCATCCCTACGAGTTTGCGCTGTACTACGACATCTGATGGGGGTTGGGATCTGAATCACTCTACGCAACTGCACACCCGATGGCCGAACTTGAGATTCACCAAGAAAGTGAGCACGAAGCCGATCCCACCGGCAAAAAAGTCGGGGTTCTTGCCGCCCTGCTTGCGGTCGCGCTCGCAATCGTGACGATCGCGTCACACCGAACCCACACCGCCGGTATCATGCACAAAGCCAGTGCAAACGACGCCTGGCAGCACTACCAATCCACGCGCGTTAAGTATCACAGCCTTGAGCTGGGTGAGAACCTGGTAAAGATTTTCGGCGCCAAAGGGGAAGACGCAGACAAGATGCTGGCCGATTATGCGGCGCAGAAGAAGAAGTACGACGAACAGAGCAAACAGATTCAAGAGGAAGCCAAGACGGCCGGCGATTCCGCTGAAGCCGATGAGCACCGGGCGCTCCGCTACGATATTGGCGAAGGCCTGCTCGAAATCGCGCTGGTGCTTAGCTCGCTATACTTCATTTCTCGCAAAAAGATGTTCCCCGCGATCGGACTGACCGCCGGAATCACCGGCGTTGCGATCGCCATCACGGGACTGATCGTGTAGGGATTCTACGCGCGCCGGGCAACGAACAGGAGCAGCCCGAAAATCAAAACCGGAATGAGCCCCAGGAGCACGTAAGACAGTACCGTACGCGCCATCGGCGACTTTCGCTTTTTCCAATTGACAAGTTCCGTTCGATCTTCCACTGCCACCTGGTCTTGATGTCTGAGGTCCCAGGCAAATTCGCGGGCATTCGCATAGCGTTCCTTGGGATCGCGCTCGAGAGCTCGGTAGATAATCTCCTGTAGTTGCGGTGAGATCTCCGGATCGATTTCTCGCGGCGGCATGGGGTCGTTTACGACCCGGTCATTCATAATGGAAAATAGGTTAGCGCCATTGAATGGTACTCGTCCTGTCAGCATTTCGTAGAACATAACTCCGAGCGCGTATAGATCGCTCCGCTGATCGCCGCGTTTGCCCTTAACTTGTTCCGGAGATATGTAATCAACGCTGCCCATCAGTTGAGAGAGCCTCCCGAAGGTGAGGCGCCGCGAGTCGGCACTATAGGCGATCCCGAAATCAATGATCTTGATCCCGTCATTGAGATCCACCAGAATGTTCTCTGGTTTTAGATCGCGATGCACCACTCCGTTGCCGTGGAGGCATTCCAACGCGTCACAGATCGCGAGTGCAATACGGGCGCTGCGCTCCCTGGTAAGCCTTCCCTCGCTTGCCAGGATCGCACGCAGCGGGCGCCCTTCCGCCCACTCCATGACCATGTACACGCTGCTGGCGGAATGATTCGCAGACACCTTGATGACACCTGGGTGATCCACCTTCTGACCAATCGCGATCTCGCGCTGAAACCGTTCAAAGAAGACTGGATCGCTCTCAGCCTCGAGATGTGGCACCTTGATTGCCACCGGGCGGCCGCTGCGCAGGTCGGTGGCATGAAAGATGGACGCCATCCCGCCGCGAGCGACAAGGCGGTTGATCTGGTAGTGATCGAGACAAGTGCCTGTGTCGAGAAGCGTCACATATCCTCCACAGGTGGCACGGCCGGCGGCAATGCCGGGTTGTTGGATGGGCTCATTGGAGCGGACTTATGACGAGGGTAGATGAAAGGGCCTAAAAAAGTAATATAAAAGCCATGAAGATTTCATAAAATTGAACCGCTCCTGGAAGGGCTGCGCAAGCTTCTCCGGCGGGTTCCGGTCACTCGTCTTGTGTCGACGCGGGGGCAGAGTCGGATGGATTTCGGAAACGATAGCCAACCCACGGCTCTGTCAGGATGTACTCGGGCTGCGAAGGATCGGCTTCAATTTTCTTTCGCAGCATTCTGATGTACGACCTCAAATACTCCAGTTCGCCTCCATATTCCGAGCCCCAGACGGCCTGCAACAGGCGCGAATGCGTCATCAGTGTTCCTGGATGTTTGCACAGAAAAGCTAGTAACTCGAATTCCTTGGGGGAGAGATGAATCTCGATTCCATCCTTCGTTACTCGATGCCGCTCCCGGTCGACTTCCAGAGATCCGGCGCGAAAGATGCCCTCTGTCGCGCTCGGCTGTGCCGTAAGCCGGCGCAGAACGGCGCGCAACCGGGCGATCAACTCTCGAAGGCGGTAGGGTTTGGTGATAAAGTCATCGGCTCCGGCCTCGAGGGCCTGCACCTTGTCTTCTTCGGTGTCGCGCACTGTGACCATAACAATGCCTGTCTGGGCAGAAAGGCTTCGAATCCGGCGGCAGGCGTCGATACCGCTCATACCCGGCATGTTGATGTCGAGCAAGACCAGGTCGACGGGTGAATTGCGAAGCACGGCCAGAGCCTCGTCCCCGTTTCGCGCCTCTGCCACATCGAAGCCGCCGGCACTAAGCGACGTTCGAAGGGCCTTCCTTAATGCAGGCTCATCGTCTACGATGAGCAGTTTGTAGACGTCATTCAAGTGCGGACCGTCCCTTTTTCGAAATCGGAATCGTCAGCCGGAATGCAACTCTGTTCGCATTCGTATCCACCAAAGCAAGGTCGCCTCCATGGGCCACAGCAATCTTGCGAGCAACGTATAAGCCGAGTCCCGAGCCCGGCGTCATGCGGCTCGCCTCGGTGCCTCTGTAGTACCGGTCAAAGAGCCGGCCGCGCTCATTTGCCGGAATAGCCACTCCATCGTTCCAAACCGTAATTGCGGCGGCATCCTCCTCCGTCGTTAGCTCGACCTGGATATGCGCGTCTTGGGGAGAGTACTTGCAGGCGTTTTCAATCAACTGGCTGATCGCCAGACTCATTAACTCCGGATCCGCATGTATTGCCGCAATCTCTGCTTGCTCCCGGAACAAGATCTGCCGGTCGGGCCACATCCTCGAATAACGCCGTACTGATTTCTGCGCAAGTTCGGCGGCATCGATCGACTCAAGACGCGGCTTTACCTCATCTCTATCCAGCCGTGCGATGCGAAGGAGGCGAGAGGTCAATTCACCAAGACGCGACGCCTCGGTCTCAATCATTTCTGCCAGTTCGGTCTGTTCCGGCGGCATGGATCCGGCTACGCGCATACCTCCTGCCGCGGTAAGAATGGTCGCGAGCGGAGTCTTGAACTCATGGGCTAAGGCGTCGAGAATGGTGGAGCGCAGCATCTCAGCCTGGGCGTGGGCACTGGCTGCTGTCGCCGACCGGAAAGCTCGCGCACGCTCAACAGCGGCAGCGGCCAAAGCGGCAATCGCGGGCGCCGTAAGTTCTGGATTGCGCAGGCCCTCAAAGCCGATCGCACCGCATACCGCGTCTCTCGCACGCAGGCACTGTACTACGATTCCAACTTCCGGAAATGCGGCGTTCTGACCCGAGATGTATGCCTCCCGTGTCTTCGCTTCGAGTCCGCCGCGGGAGGTTCCGGCCTGATGAGACTCCAATGTGGCGGCGTCGAAAAGGCAAACCGCGGCGAGATTCAATTCGGATAGAAATGGCTTCAGCATTGCCGGACCCAGTGCTGTCCCCGGAGCCAGCGAAAGCAGTTGGTGGCCGAGCTTGTATAGCCGCTCCATATTGCTTCGCTGGAGCTTCGACTCTCTTGCCTCGGCCCGGCTCCTGGACTGGATCCGCGTAATCACGAGCGAGGTAACCAGCAAACAGGCGAGAGTGACGACATCCAACGGGTGCGAAACGGTGAGGCTGAAGGGAGGATCGATGAAAAAATAGTCCAGGTTGGCAACCGCGAGCAGCGAGATGGTCGCGGCTTGGACGAAGCTGCAGTCCAACGACTGCAGCACGACTGCAATCAGATAGCACAGTGCCGTCGACGCGGGTGTTAATCCAGTCCGGTAGCACAGTGCGGTAACCGCGGCAATCAGCACAATGCCGCGGAGCAGCACGAACGCAGAGCGGCGAAATGCGCTGCCGGGTAACATTTCTTGGGCTGTGGGCTTCACTTCTATTGTAGCGGCTGGTAAAAACGGCACGGATGAGACGCTCATCTGATGCGCAGGCACACTTGAATATGTAGCGGAAGACATGAAAAAGTCATGAAAGTCAGGTCCGCCCACGGCATTCATGCCTTTTTCACAACTTACCCGTTAAGATCTCCGTCGGTGACAAGAATAGTTCACAAATGGAGCGTGGAAAAGGAAAGCACGTTGGGCAGACTTCCGCGTGTCAGGAAGGCCATCCAGAATGGCCAGATCAGCTTTCCGTCACAACTCCCGGTCCTGGCGAACCAGACGCGCGGGGATATTCAATGGCGTCTGGTGGGACTCTATTTCGTGCGCGGTTGGTCATGTCCCGCACTTGGCCGGCGCTACGGCCTTTCGCGAGAACGGATTGAGCAGTTGATCCATGAATGGATCAATTGGGCCAGGTTCCTCGGATATTTACAACCCATTCCACCCGTATTTGAACATGGGCCGATTCACGAAGAATTGAGAGCGCTTTCAGCAGGTGACACTGTGGACGACGCCGAAATCGCGACCCTGAATGCTGTCGCTGCGATCCACGAGAAATCGCAGAGTACAAGTCTGCCGCTATAAAGGGCTAGCGGGAATAGTACCCGTTGCGAGCGTACACACTCGTATCGGGAACGTCCGCCTTCACCCGGATCCGGTGCCATTTCCCGGATTCCGCTGGGGTCTGGATCTGAAAACCAATTACGTACTCGTTTCGTAGAGCGCGGGCCACCTTGGCGGCAACTTGGTTCGCGTCAGTCATGCTCACTGCACGGAAGTGAAGGCCTCCGGTTTTCTCCGCCAGATCCTCCAGTAGAATGCGGCCGCGACGCTCTTCCATGAGTTCGATCGGCTTCTTACCGGCTGGTGTATTGTCGATGAGAATCGTATAGATCTGGACATCAGCCTCAACCGCCACGGACATCAGTTCGCCCTTCGAATACCGGCTGTGATTGTCCATGCCGTCGGAGAGAACCAGCAGCGCTCGACGAGGCCGCTTCGCCGCATGCATACGATGCAAACCGGCATAAACGGTATCGATCAACGCGGTATCGCCGTCCGGGCGGATCCGTTGTACCGAGTTCAGCAGCGTGGCGGTATCGGTCGTAAAGCCGGAAATCGCCTCCGGTCTGGTGGATACGGTCATCAGAAAGAACTCGTCCTCCGGGTTGGACTCTGCGAGAAAAGCCCGTGCCACTTCTTTCGCGGCATAGAGCGTGTCTCGCATACTGCCGCTGACGTCCAGTATTAAGCCCACGGAACACGGAGCGTCTTCACTCGAAAAGGAGACGATCCGTTGTGGCATCCGGTCATCAAGTATCGTGAAGTTCTCCGCCCTCAGCCCGTTCACTGTCTTCCCCTTGTGATCCGTCACGGTTACTGGAACCAGCACCATCTGGCTATCGGTTCGAAACGTTGCCGGTCTGGGCTTATCCTGCGCGGTACTCGGGTAGACGCTAAGTAGAAACAGCAGGAGTGACAAGAAACGATGGGTTCCAGGATGGTAAGACATGCAAGTGTGCGCTCGCCGGTACCTACAGTGTGGTGCCACGCCAATGAAAAAGTCATAAACGCTCACCTGGAGAGTAAGCCGGTGACTTTTCATGACTTTTTCATTACTTATATCTTCATGCCTTTTTCACGACTTTCATGGACAATCAGGTAGGTACTCAAAGCGAATCCGGTTCCGTGTCCTGAATCGGGCTTTTCCCATACAACTGAATACTTCCTAACAACCTGCGCCCATGAAGGCGCGCGGCGGCGAATTCGGTTCTTGGGTCCAAGTCCAAACTATGAATGCAAAACGGATGGCTCATCTTCACGAGATCGCGAAGCAGACTGCGCTTGGTACTGCGGGTGTGGCGGTTATCACGTGCGTCTGTTTCGCTTTGCATGTTGATTTTCCAATCCCGGGTTGTCTTTATCTATTGTTGGTTGTCTGGCAATCGGCTTCCGCGAGTTTTGTGTCCTCCGCAATTGTTTCGATTGGTGCGATCGCCTGTCTGGACTATTTCTTCGTTCCTCCGGTCCTGACCTTACGGATCAGCCGGCCGGCCGACGAGTTGGCGCTCTTGACATTTTTGGTGACCGCCCTGGTGATAACCCGCCTGGCCTCTCGAGCCCGGGACGAAGCTCACAACGCAGAGACCGGACGCAACGATCTTGCACGCTTGTATGAACTGGGTTTGCGCTTGGTTTCCGTGAGCTCGGATGACACCGTGAAGGCCTCCTATCTCCCCATCTTCCGCGATGTCTTCGCTTTGCGCGCGATGTGTCTGTTCGACGGCGCGCTCGTTACACTCGACTGCGACGGCGAATCACGGCATCGCCTGGCCGAGTTCACCAAGCAAGCCTATGTTTCGGGAAAGGACCATGAGGAGAAAGAGGCCAGGATCGCTGTTCGAGTTTTGAGAGTCTCCGGAAAAACCATCGGCGCTGTCGGGTTTGAGGACCTCCGCAACGCGGAAGCGACCGCCGGTCCTCTGTCCGCTTTGGCTGCCGCTATGATCCAGAGGGCTCGCGCCTTTGAAGCCGCCAGCGAGGCGGCCGCAACCGCCCAGGGCGAAGTGTTGCGTGCGGCGATCCTGGACGCTTTTGCCCACCAGTTCAAAACACCGCTTGCAACAATCCTCGCCGCGGCCGGGAGTCTGCGAGAAATTGGGCCCCTGCTTCCAGGGCAGCAGGATATGGTGGACACCATCGAGACACAGAGCGCCGGACTGGGACAACTAACCACGCGCCTGTTGCGGATGGCCCGGCTCGATCGAGAGGAAATCAGGCCAAAGATGCGAATCACGGATCTTCCCAGCCTGGTAAGACAGATTGGAGATCAATACCGAAATTACTCCGATGATCATGCCCTGGCCGTCCAACTGGACACAAAACCGGTCGAAGTACTCTCAGATCCCGAGATGCTGGGCCTGGCCATCAGCCAATTGGTCGACAATGCGTACCGCTATTCCCTTCCAGCTAGTACGATTACTGTCGCCGTGATATCGGAAGGCGATCTTGTGACGGTTCGCGTCACGAGTCACGGAAGCCGGATTAGGCCGGAAGAGCAGAATCAGATCTTCGAGCGCTTCTATCGAGGGGCGGCCGGGCAGGATGCAGCGGGCACCGGCCTGGGGTTGTACGTTGCAAGAAAGATCGTCGCAGCGCACGGCGGGGCGTTGGAGCTAGACAAGGAACACTTGTACAGCCAAGACACGACGTTTTACTTCACCTTACCGGTAGCCACGAAGGAAGCCGAACATGAATACAAAGCTGGTTAGAATCTTGCTCGTAGATAACGATTCGGCGTTGCGCCGGACCCTGCGCAACTCTCTCGCTGCTCACGGCTATACGATTGGGGAAGCCAGATCGGGTGAAGAAGCGCTCGAAGCAGTCACCCAAGAGAACACGCACCTGATACTGCTTGACATCAACATGCCGGGAATCGGCGGGTTGGTGACATGCAGGCGCTTACGTGCGATGACGCCTCAGGCGGGCATCATCATGGTTACGGTCTGCGATACGGAAGATGACAAGGTGAAAGCGCTTGAGGCTGGTGCGGACGACTACTTAACGAAGCCGTTCAGCTTTCGCGAACTCCTGGCGCGCTTGCGCGCGATCACGCGAAGGCTGCACCCCGAACCACATTGCGGAACAATCCTCCGGGCTGGAGATATCGAACTCGACACGGATCGCCGCAGACTGAGAAGAGCCGGCGTAGAAATTCGCCTGTCACCGACGGAGTTTGCCTTACTTACGTTTCTGATGCAACACGCCAACGTTCCCGTTGAGCATGCGAGACTGCTGCGCGCGGTCTGGGGTCCGGAGTATGGGTCCGAATTGGAGTACCTGCGCACCTATATCAAACGACTGCGTAACAAAATTGAACCAGACACCGCACACCCGGAGTATTTATTGACTGTGCCGTGGATAGGATATCGTTTCTGCGACCGTTCCCGAGAAGCATCAGCGAGGGAAGCGGGACCGGAGTCCGCGTCTCTCCACGAAATCCCGCTGTTCACCTCCTCTTAGTAAGCCGACCTTCATGACTTTTTCACGAATTGCTCGCCACAATTGAGCGGGGGCCAGCGGTTGCTCCAGATTGGTGTGTCAAGGTCCAACTAACGCGACGGCAGCAAGGAACCCGGCGTGGGCCAACTAGAAAACCTCGATGAATTCCCCAAAGGCTCTGCTACTCTGCGGCACGACGAATAATGGCGACCCCCTCCGTGCGCTGATGTTGGGGGAAGGATGCGACGTCGAAGAGAAGTCGATCGAGGCCCAGTCTGAAGCCGTTGCGAAAGGCTATTCTCTTGTTCTTTTTCACGTGCACCGCCCCACTCCTCGCGTGTTGGTGCTTGCTGCCGCCTGGCGCGATGCTGTCCCCGAAACGACCCTCCTCGTTGTTGGTGACCGAATTGCGCGAGCGAACCGCATGGCCGTGCTCGAGGCTGGCGTGAACGCCTACTTGACTAAGCCTGTCGTGATTCCCGAGTTCCTGGCGCGGATTCGCGCGGCACTACGTCGCTTCCGTTCTCAGGATGCGCGCATGCACCGCTGCTCCCTCGGCACGAGCACAATCGATCTGGACGCACGCACCATAAGAGCCGCCGACTCCAATTCTCGACTGACCCCGACCGAGTGTGTAATATTGGCGCATCTGGCATCACATCCGAACCAGACGGTACCCTGTAACGAGCTGGTGAAGACCATATGGGGGGCTGATCCCCAAAAGGGAGCCCACTCCCTCCGGTTGCTGATCAAGAGACTGCGCAATAAACTCGAACCGGATCCGACAAACCCGCGCTATCTGGTCACGGATCACGCAATTGGTTACCGTCTCCAGACCACCTCGGATCCGCTCAGGCAGGATCCCTGATCGGTAGAATCAGCGTCGCGATGTGTTGCAATTTCGGACGGTGCATTCTGGTTTTGTCCTCTCTGTTTGCCTTCGAAGTCCGTCACCCAACATTGGCGCACACTACCCCAGAACACAGAGGGCAAGTGTTCGAGGGGCGCGCTAGCCGCTTCTGGCCATAGAAGCGACCCTACTGACGGCTTTGGCCTAAACAGTATTGTGTAGACCCCATCAAAAGATGCCATCTCCAGCCAAAAGATACCGTGCGAATCTCACCCCTGGGCCAACTAAGATTTAGTCAAGGGTGAACTCACCTAGGGTGAGGCCGGAGGGCGTTGACACGCACACTTTGAACTTATGGAAGCGACAGTAGCAGGCACAACCCGGACACTCGCGGACGGCCGCGGATGTGTGACCAAAGCAGAGATGCGAGACCAGCCACGATTATCGGCCCGCGGGCTGGTCACGGTCGTATGGAGAGACGAAAACCGCCAGATTCGATATATGCGCTCGCTGGTGCGGAACGTGAGCGGAGGTGGTGCGCTGGTTCTCTCCTACCGGCCCTTGCCCGTCGGAGCGTTCGTTCGGATCCGCGCCACAAACCTGTGCTTTCTTGCCGGTTGTGGGCGCGTCCGGCATTGTCACCGCTGGGGCTTCGCCTACCTGATCGGATTGAAATTCGACAGTGAGCTAGCCGCCCGCTTCTGAGCGAAGGCGGCTTCCTTTCAACCAGGGGGCGCGCCATCGCGGTGGATCGTGCACGCGAGCCTCAGCGGCCACCATCTGAATCTTGATGCGTTGTCTGGTGCGCCCGGGGTGACTCGAACACCCGACCTTCTGGTTCGTAGCCAGACGCTCTATCCAACTG
Source organism: Terriglobia bacterium (assembly GCA_020073305.1). Classification (GTDB taxonomy): domain Bacteria; phylum Acidobacteriota; class Terriglobia; order Bryobacterales; family Bryobacteraceae; genus QHXW01. The sequence continues at coordinate 259,215 of JAIQFK010000006.1, read as the reverse complement.
AGCTACGGGCGCAATGGGCGGGGGACTCCTCTCAATCTATCGGGTTCCCGGCCGTTGTGCAACCAGCATCCGGGGCCGCCGCTGATTCTCCAGCCGTCAAAGTCGCCCTGACACTCAGCGGGACAAAATGTCACCTGGAAGACTGTTAACCAGACGGGTTAACCCAGCGCATTAGTAGCCTCGCGCTGAAGGGCTTACGACGGGGGGCGATCTTGCGATCTGTTGGCCTCTAACTTGCGTTTACACCTCCGCTATGAAGTTTCTAAAACCTCTGTTGAGTTGGGGCGGTTCAGAACCGGAGAACGACGCGGCCCCAGTCGAAGCCCGTCGTCCGAGGACCGAATCGCGGATTCACGGCCGATTGAAAACCAAAAGTCCGATGACGCTCTCGTGGCAGGACACCGCCGGCAATCGATGCTGCATTGACGTTCAAGCCGTGGATATGAGCAGCCAGGGTGCCAGAGTAGAGTCGCCGGAGCCAATGGCCCCCGGTGCATACGTGTTGCTTGAAGCGCCCAAGCTGAAGCTGATGGGAAGCGCGATTGTGCGGCACTGCGGACTTCGCGGCAAGAAATATCAGATCGGTCTGGACTTCCGCAACTCTCTGAGCAAGAGCTATTGATTCAGCCCTGAGTCACAACGACTCGGCGTGTGGTGTTCTGTCTCACCGGGCCATGCGCGGAGCCTATCCGATTGGATAGCCCATTACACGGACGGATAGATTGACAAGCGTTTCGATTGGCGAAATGATTGGCGCTACGCAAGTTTTTTGACGCTCATCTCGGCAAAACGGCGAAGACCCGAGTGGCATGACGTTTGCTAGGAACAGTGCCTAACCAAAATCAAGCGTAGTTGGGCGCAGAGAGCAACGGATTCGAGAGCGCCTGGTTTTACGAGTGAGAAGGGGCAGACAAAAGAAGGGGGCAACAGGAGGTTGACCATGCTGGATTCAGTTTTGAACGCGCTATTCGGCTGTGCTCACAATCGCATGACTTTCCCGCTGACGCCGGGACGAAACTTCAAGGCGAGTGCCGCCGCTCACCGGCACGGAACCTATGTGGCGTGCCTGGATTGCGGCCAGGAATTTCGCTACAACTGGGCCGAGATGCGGATCGGCGAAGCGGTTCGCACCCGATCCTATGCATCAGCCGAAGAATCGTTTTCGACAGTCAACCAGTAACCGCCTTAGCCGCATTGTCCCATCTGCAGAAACTTGGTCCGCGCTTGCCCAAGAAAAAAGCCGGAGGTCCATTGAAGCGAACCTCCGGCTAACGCAGACGTAAGGGAAGATCAACTCAGCCCTTCTTACCGGGATTCTCCACCTGCAGGTTGTTGGTGACCTGCCCGAAGCTCAAGCCGGCCTGCCCGGCACGAATCCCCGCGACATTCTTTTCCATCGGGTTGTTGACCACACCCTCGAGGGTCACGTGGCCGTTGTCCACAATGATGTGGATCGGCGGTACGGCTTGAATGGCGTAGCGCGAGAACATGGGATCGCGATAGATGGCGCGCGCGACTTGCAGCCGGATGCGGTCATCGAAAAATGAAGTCGGCAGAACTGCAATCTCGTTGGTGACACTGCGCACACCCGAGACCTTTTGGGCAATCCGGCTCAGATCGGCCTTCTTGAACGGCTGGCTCACCTGGCCCTGCAAATCCACATCGCCATTGTTCACACGCACGGCGATGTTGTCCCAAATGGTGTAACGCGGATACATGCGGATTTCGTGGACCACTTTCTGCGCGATCTGGGCATCCGTCGAGCCGCCCGCGGGATTCGGGGTAGAAGCCATTGCGGCGCCGGCCGCGACCAGCAGCGAGGCTAACATTAACTTGAACGGGAATCTGTTTTTCATGGGTTCCTCCTCCTTGTTCACTGATATGTACGGAGGCCGGAGGGCAGCGGTTGCCGTGGAGGAACTTAGATTTGTAAGAGTTCGTAAAAGGCCCGCCCTTCATCGAGCCCCAGCCGTTACGTGGTGCGTGGCGGGCGGCGCGAGAGGCCCAGGTCCTTCAATGCCGTTTCGAAGCCCTCGCGGTTCATCTCCCAATATTTCATGCGGCGCGACCCCAGCAGCTCCGCGTGCTCGCCGTTGCTTGCCTCCCATCGGATGACGCGGTGCGGTTCGGCGGCTTCCACGTAAACGGTCCGCTGGACGCCTCCCGGAATGGCTGCGGTCCAGACCTCGACGCTGAACTTGCCGAGCGGACCCGAGATTTGTTGTGGACGCGCGGAACGCGAGAGTGTGGCGCGGCGCCAGGACAACGGCGCATGCTGCTGGCGCGAGGCCTGCAAAGAAGTCAGAAACGGAACTTCGCGGCGCTCGCCCGGTACCAGCTTTGGCGCAGCCATCCCGCGCGCCCACAACAAAAGCTCGTCTTCACTGATGCCTTCAGCCGGATCATCGAACCGGCTCTGCTGATCGGCCTCCCCGTCGAAATAGCTGTGGCTGGTGGCGCGGATGGCGCGCGCGTCGAAGAGCAATTGCTGAAAGGTGTGGCCGCACCACTCCTGGCTGGAAAAGGAAATCTTGGCCGCAGACCCGGCCGGCCTGCCGTTCACCGGCGCCAAAGCCACGAAGATGCTGGTCATGTCGTTGTAGTCGTAGATGCCGGTCTGATAGTCCTCCACCAGGTTCAACTTCATCACCGAGAATTCATCACTCGCCGGATGCCTGCCGGGATCCGACTTGACGCGCAGCGCGTTCGAGAAAGTCTCCGTGACAAAGATGGTCACGGCGACGCCGCGGCGCGGTTGCCCGTAACGAGGGAACGTCAGGTCATAGCCGGAAAGCTCGGCCTGCCCGTCGCCCCACTGTTTCCAGAACGCCGCGTCAAACGTGGGAGTTTGCACGACTGTGTTCGCCGAAGGCGCGAGCAGCGGCAGAACGATGGCGGCCATTCCGCAGATAATGAATGAGCTCCTCATGCCCCTTATTGGCCCACGAGAGCCCCGGAGGGCGCAAGCGCGGGTAGTGGGGTGATAGAAATGACCTCACTACCCAAGCGCCTAAGCGGGACGGCGGCTCCAGATGAGATGATAGGATGGCAGGCGTGGAACAGGAATCCGTTCGCCTGTTTTGAGCTCTGGCAATGGATAGCATAGGCCGCTATCAAATCGTCAAGGAACTTGGCCATGGGGCCATGGGAGTGGTGTACCAGGCCGTCGATCCGACCATCGGGCGGCAGGTGGCGATCAAAACCATCCGCCTGACTGAGGTGGACGACCCCGATGAGCGCGCCAAGCTCCGCGAGCGCCTGTTTCGCGAGGCACGCTCCGCGGGCATCCTGTCGCACCCAGGCATCGTCACCATCTACGACATGGAAGAGCGGGGTGACATCGCCTTCATCGCCATGGAGTATGTGGATGGCCCCACGCTTGACCAGCTTCTCTCTTCCAAGCAGCCCATCGCTCCGGAACGGCTGATCAATATTCTACGCCAGACGGCGGCGGCTTTGGATTACGCCCACGCCAAAGGCATCGTTCACCGCGATATTAAGCCGGCGAACATCATGATGGCTTCCGATGGCGCGGTGAAGATCACCGATTTCGGCATCGCGAAGGTGACCACCTCACAGCAATACACCCAGACCGGCACCATTCTCGGCACGCCGAACTACATGTCGCCTGAGCAAGTGCAGGGTCTCGCCGTGACCGGGCGCGCGGATCAGTTTTCTTTAGCCGTGATTGCTTTTGAGATGCTGACGGGCGAGCGGCCCTTCACCGGCGAGCATCTCACCACCGTGGTGTATAAGATCGTGGCGGAAGATCCGCCGCCGGTGCAACGGCTGAACCCAACGCTCAGCCCGCAGATTGACGCCGTGCTGCGCCGCGCACTCCTGAAGAAGCCGGAAGGGCGCTATAACTTGTGTATCGAGTTTATAAACGGACTCGACGGCGCATGCGCGAACACTCAAGGTTGGAAGAATCTGCCGCGCGGCGGCAGCATGAATATGCCGACGGTGGCTACCGAGGCGGTACCCCTTCAAGTCGTTGCCGGATCAGGCACCACCACCGAGGAAACGCTGTTGGGCCGCCGCCGCAGTGCGAAAAAATGGGTTCTGCCGTTTGCCGCGGCGCTGATCGTGGCTCTCGGGTTGATTGGACTGATCGCGCTGCAATTCGGGCAGGGCCTGGGGACGGGTCACATCTCGACGCCGCCACCCGCGCCGACGGCTTCGAATCCGCCCGCCAATGTGACGCCCGCCTCGAACCCGCCGGCCGTGCCGCCCGCGGACGACAAGAAGCCCAGCGCCATGGACGTTCCGTCCGCGCCGCCGAAGCCTGCCCCAGCCCCCGCGGAAACCGCGGCTGCCAAGACCAGCGAACCGAAGACGCAGCTCCCGGCGGAAACGGAAGAAAGGCCCGAAGCGGCTCCGCCCAAGCAGGAGGAACGGCCTAAGGTGAAGCCCAGGCCGGCCAATGGGCCGCAAGACGTTCTGGTGACCAGCGAGCCGGCGGGCGCAACGGCGCTCCTGGATAACAATCCGGCGGTCTCGTGCAAGACGCCCTGCGTGCTGAATGTGCTGCCGGGGAGGCACACCCTTACGCTCAACCAGGACGGTTATCAGCGCGAAAGCCGCGAAGTCCGAATTATCGACAGCCCCTACGAAGTCCCGACCATCACGCTGCGCACGCAGTCCGGAACCCTGATGCTCACTTCCACGCCCAGCGGCGCATCGATCTTTGTCAACGACAAGCAGTTTCCGCAGACTACGCCGGCTCAAATCAGCCTCCCGCCCGGCACTTACACCGTGCGGGTAGAGAAGAGCGGCCTTCAAAAATCGAAGTCCATCGAGATCCAGAACGGCGTGACCAATTTCATCAACATCCCCTTGCAACAATAGCTGATCCCCGCGCGTGGGCGTGATAGTCTGGATCGTCATGAACCGGCGGCAGGCGCTGCGGAACCTGATCTCTCTATTCGGCTCCGCCGCATTTGCGCAGGATCGCGACGTTCCGCTCGACGAACCCGTCCGCGTGATGGACTTTGCGCCGCTGGCCAAGGCCAAACTCGATCCGGTCGCGTGGGATTACCTCGATGGCGGCGCGGAAGACGAAGTTTCGCTCGCCGACAATCGCACGGCATTCAACCGCATCGTGATCCGGCCGCGCGCACTGGTGGATGTCCATCAGATTGATCTAACTGTCGAGTTGCTGGGGCAGAAGCTGCCGTACCCCATTCTCCTCGACCCGGCGGGCGGCAAGAACTGTTTCTATCCGGACGGCGAAAATGTCGTGGCTCGCGCGGCCGCCAATGCCAGGGCGCTGCACATCACCAACGGCGGCATCGAGAAACTCGCTCAATCGGGAAAAGGGCCGGTGTGGTGGCAGCTCGAGACCGGCGGATCGCTCAAGGACCGGGCCAGTATGCGCGCGCTCGCCAAATGGCTTGAAGGCTCGGGCTGTTCCGGCATTTGCCTCTCCACCGACATCGCCTACGTCTCGCATCGGGATCGCGACATCCGCAATCAACTGGAGCGGTCGTGGTGCGAAACCGGATTACCTAAACGCGACGCCGAAGGCCGGCTGCCGCGCGCGAAGAATCCCGAGCGGGTAGGCAGGTATCCTTCGCGCACCGATCCTACGCCAACCTGGGAGTCGCTCGGCGAGTTGCGCGAAGCCTCCAGGCTCCCGGTCATCGTCAAGGGCGTTCTGACCCACGAAGACGCCGAGCGCTGCGTGGAAAACGGAGTAGCCGCCATCATCGTCTCCAATCACGGAGGCCGCCAATTGGATCACGTGGGCGCAACCATAGAAGCCCTTCCCGAAGTGGTTGCCGCCGTGCGCGGGCGCATTCCCGTGATGATCGATGGCGGCTTTCGCCGCGGGACCGATATTCTGAAGGCCCTGGCGCTAGGCGCGTGCGCCGTTTGCATTGCGAGGCCGTATCTTTACGGGCTGGCGGCTTTTGGCCAGCCGGGCGTCGAGCGCGTCATCGAACTGTTGCGTACCGAACTGGCGCTCGATATGGCGCTGGCGGGCGTCCCGAATCTCGCCGCCATCGATCGCAACCTGGTAAGAATTCGAGGTGAATCATGATCAACCGGCGATGTTTTCTCGCTCTGCTTGCGGCCTCGCGCGTGCGGGCCGCGGAGTTCCCTTCCCGCCCGGCTAAAGTCGTGAAGCTGTTTCGTTCCCCGGACGGCCACCCCAACGGCCTCGAAACCACCTCTGAAGGCTTCTGGATTGGCGAGCAGGTAACCGACCGGGCCCACCTGGTCGACTGGAATGGCAAGCTGCTGCACAGCATCGAAACGGAGTCGTCGAACACCAGCGGGATTGCGTTTGGAGAGGGCGCGGTGTGGATGGCGGCGAATGGTCCGGCGGTGGGCCGCCCGCCAAGGGCCACCGACGCCAAGACCGGCGAGGTGGTCAAGGCCGATCCGCATAACGGCAAAACCGTCGCTCGTTATCCGGTGCCCGGCGGCGGTGGAGTTCACGGCCTGGAGTTCGCTGAAGGAACGTTGTGGCTCACGTCGCTGCAGATCCGCAAACTGTCACAGGTAAACCCAAAGGACTTTCACGTGATCCATCAGATTCCGGTGCATCTCGACCGCGCGCATGGGCTCGCGTGGGACCCGCCGGGAATCTGGGTCATGCATTCAACCGACCGCGTGATTCACAAGCTGGACTCGACCGATGGCCGCATTCTCGAGCAGATCACGCTCTCAAAAGACGACCCCGACCCGCACGGCATGTGCATGTATAAGGGCCATCTCTATTACACCGATGCTGGAATCGCGCCCGGCGGCATGAGCAATGGAAGCCCTTCGGCGGGATTTGTCTGCCGGATTGATTGAACCACCGGTCAGCTTCAGATCCCCGCCTGCCCGTCCAGGCTGCGCCAGAGATACCACGCCGCCACTGTGCAGTAGGGATGCCAGCCGCGAGCCATCTCCTCCATGTCTCGCGGCTTGGGCAGTTCCGCCAGGCCATAAACCCGCTGGATCGCGGTGCGGACCCCGAGGTCGCCGGTGGGCAACACGTTGTTGCGGCGTAGAGCGAAAATGAGGAACATGTGCGCGGTCCAAACGCCGATGCCCTTGACCGCGGTTAATTGCTCGATCACTTCGTCGTCCGTAAGTTGAGCCAGGGAGTCAAAAGCAATTTTCCCCTTGACAGTTTGACGGGCCAGGTCGCGGATATACGCGGTTTTCTGGCGCGAAAGGCCCAGCCGCCGCATCCGGTCGGGCCGCAGCTTGAGGATGCCATCCGGGGTCACGCGAGCGCCCGGCAGCGCGGCGGCCAGCCGGCCGTAGATGACCCGCGCGACCTTGCCGCTGAGCTGTTGAAACACGATAGAGCGGACCAGCGTCTCGAAGGTTGGCTCGCGGAACTCGATCGCGTAGGCGCCTACGCTTTCAATCAGGGCTCCCAGAACCGGGTCATTTGCCTTCAAGTGGCGGATCGCGGTATGCATTTGAAACAATCGTGGCAGGAGATACGTCCTCATTGTACCGGTATGCCTGATCTTTTTGCCCGCCCAGCCGCGGCGCTTCTCGCGGTGATGATCCTGCTTCCTGGAGCGCGGCCTCAGCAGCAGGAACAGAAACCCGCTGAGGACATTTCGCCCACCATCCAGGTTGAGGTCAATCTGGTCAGCCTGCTGGCTTCGGTGCGCGACAAGCACAACGCGCTGATCAGTAATCTGACGAAAGACGATTTCACCCTTACCGAAGATGGGCAGACGCAAACCATCAAATATTTCACCCGCGAAACGGACTTGCCGCTGACCATTGGCCTGCTGGTGGACGTGAGCGCGAGCCAGCGCAATCTCATCGACATCGAGCGCGAAGCCGCGTATCAGTTTTTCTCGCAGGTGCTGCGGAAGAAGGATATGGCGTTTCTGATCAGCTTCGGCGAGGAGGCTGAGCTTCTGCAGGATTTCACCGGCTCACCACGCCTGCTGCAAGCCGGGCTCAGCCAGTTGCGCGTCAACTCGGGAGTTCAGGGAGTTCATCCCGGGCCGGTTCCGACCATCGGGCAACCGCGCGGCACCGTGCTCTATGACGCGGTCTATTTAGCCGCCACGGACCGGATGACGCACGAGGTAGGCCGCAAGGCAATGGTGCTCATTACGGACGGCATGGACGAAGGTAGCCGTCTGAAAATCGATGAGGCAATCAAATCGGCCCAGAAGGCCGACACCGTCATCTACAGCATTTACTACGTCGACCCCCGTGCGTATTACGGCCGCGGTTACTTCGGCGGCGTGAGCGATTCCGCGCTCCGGAGGATGTCGGAAGAGACGGGCGGGCGCGTGTTTCGTGTGGACAGGAAGCATACTCTGCCCGAAGTCTTCAAAGAACTGCAGGACGAGATGCGCAGCCAGTACGCCATCAGCTACACACCCACCAACGAAAAGAAAGACGGCACCTTCCGCCGCGTAGATCTGCGCACCACAGACCACAATCTGAAGGTGCAGGTGCGCAAGGGATACTATGCGTCGGGCGCCGAGAAGTGAGGCCGTTCACCGGGAAGTTGGTATTACACCGTGACCAGGTTTTGTTGAAGGCTCCGGGCCCGCGGGGTTGCCTGGGAGGCAATGGGAATTACGTTGTTGCGGCCTCGCTGGCCGTGCGCTCTACAGTTTTCGACCACAAGGCCGAGCAGCGGGCCGAGCGCCATGAGATGCTGCAAATCACCCGCTGAGAACGCATCCGGTTGGGCGCGGAAGAGCGCCAGAACTCCGGCGACTTCCTCTTGGCCCTCGAGCGGAATCGCCAGAGCGGATCTTAAGCCGCTCATCTCGCCCGAATTCACGGACGGATGTCCATTCAGAATCGGCCTTCCGTTGGCGGCCACCCAACCCGGAAGCCCCTCACCCACGGACATTTTCAACGACAACAGAGCTTCCGCATTCGCCCCGCTGGCCAGTTGAGGGATGAGCGTATCGTCGCAACGCATGTAAACCGCCAGGCCATCGCAGGGCATGAGTTCCTGCAACCTGCCCGTACACAGTGCGAAGACCTCTCTGGGCGCAAGAAGTCCGGGCAGGGTCTCCAGCACATCGAGCAACGCTCCCCAACCGGCGATGGGCGCTACTGAAACTGCGCCTGAATCGCTCGACTCCTCGAAGCCTGCTGCGGGAGCGGCGCCCCGTTCGATCTTGATGCTAGTGGACAGGCTGAAGCTGTCGGCCGGGGTTCCGCGCGCAAGCTGCTCCAGCTCGATGTAGCGTCTCTGCAGAATCTGCACCACCTCAGGATCAAATGCCGTGCCGGCCTGCTCCGCCACCATCTCCATCGCCTTGCCGAGAGGGAGCGCGCGGCGGTACTGGCGGTCGCTGGCGAGGGCATCCAGGCAATCTACGACGGACAGGATGCGAGCCCCTATGGGAATCTCCGTGCCCCTGAGTCCATCCGGATATCCGGAACCATCCCACTTCTCATGGTGACTGCGCACGATCGGCACCACGGGGTACGGGAAGTGAGCGCGCGACAGAATCTCCGCGCCCACCACGGGATGGACCTTCATTTTCTCGAACTCCCCGGGCGTGAGCTTCCCCGGCTTGCAGACGATGTGCTCGGGCACCGCGATCTTGCCGATGTCGTGCATCAGAGAGGCGGCGCGCACTGCCTGCAGCTCGTTCTCACTGAGGTTCATCTCCTTGGCAATTTCCATCGCGTAGGTCTGAACACGCTGCAAATGATCATGCGTGGTGTGATCTTTCGCTTCAATAGCGAGCGCCAGCGATTCTATGGTCCGCAGGTGGAGATCCGCGGTTTCGTTGGCGTGTTTCTTTTCTTGCTCCAGGCGACCCAGGTACTTCCGGTAGGTGCCGTAACCCAGAAAGGCAACCGGCACAACCAGCAACGAGGTCTGTGATCCCAAATGTTGCTTGGCGACGTCGAAGAGACCCGCCGTCGCGGCCCCAAGCAGATAGTAGGGAAATGCCCACAGATACGACTTGCGCCAGACCTGGCGGATCGATTGTCCCTCGGTCAGTGCAATAAACGAAGCCGTCACCACGGTCGTGGCCGCAAAGTACGCACATCCAAGCAGCGCCAGCATGACCGGCATTTCGAGTGGCAGACTTCGCAGCCAGGACGAATGGAAAACTCGATAGGACGCGGTGATGGCGATGGAGGCGCCGGCAACATCGAACAACATCTGAACCGGGCGTAGATTCTTCGTGGATTGCCACAGGTGTTGGAGCAAAACCGCCGCACAGCCGGCGATAAGAACCTCAGACAGGTTCAGCGAAACGATGCCAATCATCACCAGCACGAAAGTGGCGGCGATGGCGCCCGTAACTCCCGGCAACTGCAGCTTCCAACCGGAAAGCAGCAGCACGATGACCAGGTAAACGAGAAATGCGACCGCGTTGGCCGATCGCCATTGCCCCAGGCCGTAAACCAGCTCAATCCAGCCCAGAACAATCACGAGACTGACAAAAATCTTGACCTGCGCATCAACAGGAATGGAAGGCGCTTCCGTTCTCGCCATTTCTACCGGTGTGTCCCAAACGATGTTGGTTCCCAAGTTTCCAGCCGCCTATACCAGCACGTTAGCCTGCGATTGGAATTAGGCAATTCGCTATCCAAAGCAGCCTGATCGGAACCCGGCTGATTGCGGGCCGTTTAGGCTATGTAATTCAATGATGGTTGGTATATCCTTGCGTCAACTGCGGTTAACTTGTAAGCCATAGGCTGGCAAGCTAGGCACCTGGCGCAGGTGACAAAATGGCACTGCTTGGGATTAGAAATGATTGAATCGGCTGACGTAGTCATCATCGGCGGCGGCATTGTGGGGTCGAGCATCGCCTGGCATTTAACCGAAGGCGGCTGCCGCGATGTGCTGGTAATCGAGCGTGAAACGCAGCAAGGAAAGGGCTCGACGGGAAAGAGCATGGGCGGGGTGCGGGCCCAGTTTGCCACGACGGTGAACATCCGCATGTCGCTCTACTCCATTCCGTTCTTTCGCTCGTTTGATGAGCGCATGGATTATCCTTCGGGTTACCGCCCCCAGGGTTATCTGTTCGTCGCAACCTCCCAGCGGCACATGGATTACCTGCGCGCGAATTTTGAACGCCAGACCGCGTTGGGGCTCGAAGCGGTGGAATTGCTCAGCGCTGAAGACGTGACCCGCATGGCGCCGCAAATTCGACCAGACGGCATCGTCGGCGGAAGCTTCTGCTCAACGGATGGCTTCGTGGACCCCTACAGTGTCATGAAGGGCTTCATGCTACGTGCATCCGACCGCGGCGCGCGGTTGTGGCGCGGCGTCGAAGTGACCGGAATCGAGGTGGATAGCGCGGGCGTCTCCGGCGTCAGGACGGCCAACGGAAGCGTGGCCACGCGCACGGTGGTGAACGCGGCCGGGGCCTGGGCGGCACAGATCGCGAAATTCGCCGGCGTCGACCTGCCAGTCGAGCCCATGCGGCGGATGCTCGTACCCACCGAGCCATTTGGCAAGATCTCGCAAAAATCGCCCATGACCATCGATATGGCCACGGGGTTCCATTTCCGGCCTGAGGGTCTAGGCCTGCTCATGGCGTGGAACGATCCCGATGAAAAGCCCGGCTATAACACCAACTTCGATCCCGCGTTTGTGGAAAAGATTCTGACACGCGGCGTCAGCCGTTTTCCCTGTCTCGAGGAAGTGGAGGTCAACCCCCGCCGTGCCTGGGCAGGGCTCTACGAGATGACGCCCGATCATCACTGCATTATCGGCGCGGCGCCCGGCGTGCGCGGGTTGTACCTGGCCAACGGATTCAGCGGCCACGGCGTGATGCATTCCCCGGCGACCGGGCGCATCACGGCGGACCTGATTCTCAAGGGCTGTTCCGACGTGGTGGATACAAAGGCCATCGGCCTGGAACGATTCGCCGAGCGACGGCTGCTCGAAGAGCCGGTGGTGCTGTAGGTAGTCCTCTAGACCTTCAGTTCCTGATCCGTAGGCAGCGAGGAAACGAAAGACTATATTACCGCCGAGGCGCCGAGAATCGCAGAGAACACAGAGAAGCTTAGCCGCTTCATTCCTCACCGGGCGGGTGCAAAATTCCGGTAGTGGGCTATTGGTTGGCCTAACAGCGTGGCATTGACCGTCGGCGTAAGCCTGTCGTGGAAAGACAGGCGGCATAGGCTATAATCCACGAATCCGCATGAATAAAGAAGACCGACTTGTGGTTGAGCCCCTGATGCGCTGGTTTGGGGAACAGAAGGCTGATTGGGACCTTCTCAAGCCCTCACACCCCACTCACACGAGAGGATGGGATATTGAGGCGAGGCGAAAAAACCAAGATCTGCTCATCGAGGCAAAATATATTGCCGGTTCGTCCATTTCGTCATTTGCAGGCTTAGTCACAGCCCCTATTGCGAAGCGTGCTCAACGCTTCATGGCCAGGAAGTACCGGAGCTGGTGCCACCATGTCTGTTGGGCCATCGGTATCAAGCCGCCCCGAAACATGTATCAGATTCTCTTCGACCTCATGGCTCGGAATCTGAAGTTCTGGAAGCATTACGGGGAGGACCTCCGAATGAAATACATCTTCTTCGTGGAGGAGGAAAAGGTCACCAGCAGGATTCCATTCAACGCTTTTCTGGGCATGGCGAAACTGTACGCTGACCGCGTTGACGATAAGACATCACTTAAGGAACGTCGGCGGATTGCCGATGGTTTGCTGAGCAGTTATTTGAAACGCGCGCTAGCGCACAAATTGGCTTGAAAATTTCAAAGTAGCCCACTACCAAAATTCCTGATAGGGGCCGAGAACGGCTCTGGAAGAGTTGCAGCAGAACACGAGCCATGCGGCCGAAGAGAGAACATCCTCCCCCGCCTCGGCGTTAAGCAGTTGGGCCTATGTACGGATCCCCGTTCACGGATCCCCGTTCAGTTGCCAACTTCGGCGTCGAGGCATATCATACCGGCTTGCTGGCGCTTCGCGCCCTGGAGACACAGGTCATGACAAGCACTACACCGCAACCTCTTACCTTCGGTCTGATTATCGGCAACCGCGGTTTTTTCCCCGATCATCTCGCCTCGAGCGGCCGGGAGGATATGATCGCGGCCATCCGCAACGCCGGGTTCGGGGTCGTGGCGCTCGATCCCACGCAATCCAAGTTCGGAGCCGTGGAAAGCCGCGAGGAAGCGCGCAAATGCGCGGCGCTGTTCCGGGAGAATCGCGACGCGATCGCCGGCGTCATCGTGTCGCTACCTAATTTTGGCGACGAGCGCGCCATCGCGGATACTCTGCGGGCAGCTGACTTACCGGTCCCGGTACTCGTGCAGGCCACGCCGGACACGCCGTCAAAAATGTCCATCCGCGACAGGCGCGACAGCTTCTGCGGCAAGATGTCGGCCTGCAATAATCTGGCGCAGTACGGCATTCCCTATTCGCTCACCTCGCGCCACACCGAAACGCCTGATTCCGATCTATTCCGGAAGGATCTCGACTGGTTCGCGGCGGTCTGCCGCGTGGTGCGAGGCCTGCGCCGGCTGCGCGTGGGAGCGATCGGAGCGCGCCCGGCCGCCTTCAATACGGTGCGCTACAGCGAGAAGATCCTCGAGGCCAACGGCATCTCGATCGAGCCCATCGATCTGTCTGAGATCCTGGGCCGCATCGAGCGCATGAAAGATTCCGACGACGCCCCGCAGCAGAAACTGGCGGAAATCAAGCGATACGTTCCCACAAGCGGCATTCCCGATTCGGCTCTAATGAAAATGGCCAAGCTGGGCGCGGTGGTGGATGGATGGATGCAACAGACCGACGTGGCCATCAGCGCCGTCCAGTGCTGGACCTCGATGGAGGAATATTTCGGCGTCGTGCCCTGCACCGTGATGAGCATGATGAGCAATAACCTGATGTCGAGCGCCTGCGAGGTCGACATCTGCGGCGTCATCGGCATGCATGCGCTGCAACTGGCCTCGGGCACTCCCAGCGCGCTGCTCGACTGGAACAATAACTACGGCGACGATCCCGATAAGGCGGTGTGCTTCCACTGCAGCAACCTGCCGAAGCACTTCTTCCAGGACGTGCGCATGGACTTCCAGGAGATTATCGCGGGAACGGTGGGCAAAGAGAACACGTTCGGCACCTGCGTGGGCCGCGTGAAGGCCGGGCCCATGACCTACGCGCGGTTTTCGACCAACGACCGCGACGGCTCCATCCGCGGCTACGTGGGCGAGGGAATGTTCACCAACGATCCGCTCGAGACTTTCGGCGGCGCCGGTGTGGTCAAGATCCCGCGCATGCAGGATCTGCTGCGCTACATCTGCGCGAACGGGTTTGAGCATCACGTGGCCGCCAACTTCTCGACGGTAAGCGCCGCCGTGCACGAGGCCGCCACGCGCTATCTCAACTGGAACGTCTACCGGCACAAGGAGCAGGGCTACTGAGGTGAGTATCGTCGCGGGGGTCGATTTCGGCACGCTGAGCGTCCGCGTCTCGATCTTCGACAGCGAGAAGGGCCGGCTGGGATCGGGCGTCGCGGAATATTCTCTGCTGCGCAAGAAGGAAGATCCCGAACACGCCACGCAGAAGCACGCGGATCACATGCAGGCGCTGGCCGCCGCTATGCAGCAGGCTCGCCAAGCGGCGGGCATCGACGGCCGCGAGATCGCCGCTATCGCGCTCGACACCACCGGATCGAGCATCGTGCCGGTAGGCGAGGACCTGCAACCGCTCGACGATTACTATCTGTGGTGCGATCATCGCGCATGGCGGGAAGCGGCCGAGATCACTTCGGCGGCGCACGAAACCCATCTCGAAGCCATTCGCTGGTGCGGAGGCGTGTATTCCTCCGAATGGGGTTTTGCCAAGCTGCTGCACTGGCTACGGAACAACCCGGCGAAGCGCGACCGTATGGCCACCGCGCTCGAGCATTGCGACATGGTGGCGGCTACGCTGTGCGGCGCCTCCGACCCCGCAGCCCTACCGCGCAGCATCTGCGCCATGGGCCACAAGTGGATGTGGAACCGCGGGCTCGGCGGATTTCCGCCGGATGATTTTCTGCGCGCCGTCGACCCGCTGCTGGCCGGCATCGGATCGCGCCTTTCTGGCCGTTACGCCACATCCGACCAGATTGCCGGCCGGCTCAGCGCGGCGTGGGCGGAGCGTCTGGGTCTTTCGCCCGGCATCCCGATTCCGGTCGGCGCATTCGATGCGCATTGGGACGCCATCGGCGCTGGCGTGCGCTTGGGCGACGTCGTCAACGTCATCGGGACGTCCACTTGCATCATGGCCATCAGCGAGCAGCCGGCGCTGGTTCCGGGCGTGTGCGGCGTGGTACCCGGCTCGATTCATCCGCGCTACACCGGAATCGAAGCGGGCCTGTCGGCGACCGGCGATATCTTCGATGCCATCGCCAAGCGCGCCAACTTGACTGTGGCCGCGCTCTCTCAAGGTCTCGAGCATTACCGGGCCGGAGAGACAGGTCTGCTGCGTCTCGCCTGGGATAACGGCGATCGCACGGTGCTGGTGAATCCGGAGTTGGGCGGCGTCACCATCGGCTGGCGTCTCACCAGCACGGCGCAGGACGAACTCTTCGCCGCCATCGAAGGAACCGCCTTTCACACGCGCGTGATTCTCGAACGCATGGAGGAGCACGGGGTGGCAGTGCGCCGCATCATCAACGCCGGCGGCATTCCGCAGAAGAACGAAACGCTCAACCACATCTACGCCAACGTCATGAACAAGCCGATTCTGGTCCCGCAGAGCGAGGTCACCAGCCTCGGCTCGGCCATCTTCGCGTTTCTGGCGGCCGGAACCTTCAAGACCGTGGAGGAGGCGCAGGACCAGCTCTGCCCCCGCTACAAGACGGTTGCGCCCGATGCGCGCGGTGCGGCGATCTACGAAGAGCTGTTCCCCATTTTCCGGCGCCTGTACTTTGCCATGGGCCGCAAGGATGCCGAAGCCATCGAAATCGGCGGCGTGCTGCCGGCGCTGCGCCGCATCGCCGCGCAAGTGCGGGAAGCGGCCTGATGCTCGAATCTCTGCGCGCGGAAGTCTACGAAGCCAACATGGAAGTGGTGCGCCGGGGACTCGTGCTCTACACCTTCGGCAATGCCAGCGGCATCTCGCGTGACGAAAATCTGGTGGCCATCAAGCCGAGCGGCGTGCCTTATGAGACGCTGCGCCCCGAACATCTGGTGATCACGGATCTCGAGGGCCGCGTCGTCGAAGGCGATTTGAAACCGTCCTCCGACCTCCCCACGCATCTGGCGCTCTACCGCGCGTTCCCGGCGATCGGCGGCATCGTTCACACCCACTCGCGCTACGCCACCGCCTGGGCGCAGGCCGGCCGCGAGATTCCCTGCCTTGGCACCACCCACGCCGACTACTTTCACGGCCCGGTGCCGGTCACCGAGGTGATGCAGCCCGGCGAAATCAAATCCGAATACGAATGGAATACCGGGCAGGTGATCGTGCGGCGCTTCGTGGGCGTGGACCCGATGTCAAGACCCGGCGTCCTGGTCACGGGCCATGCACCGTTCTCGTGGGGCCGGACACCCGCCGAAGCCGCACACCATGCCGTGGTGCTGGAAGAAATCGCCTGTCTGGCATACCACGCCCTCGCCATCAACCCCGATGCGCAGCCCTTATGTGACGCGCTGCGTGACAAGCATTTCCTGCGCAAGCACGGCTCGAAGAAGTATTACGGGCAGGGGTGAGCTATAGGATTTAGTCGCTTCCGCCGATAGAGGGAGTGGGTCGAGTGTGGCTCGGCCTGGAATCGACATCCGTGCGCCATCTCCCTATCACCGCGCATTCCCGCTGCCGCCGTACACTTGCTTTCCTGCCTTTGTTGTTGGGCCACATCGTCTTTAGTGGGCCGTTGCCGGCTGCCAGCTTGCCGGTACTCACGCGCATCCAACAACTGAAACGGCTCACGCCCGAGCAAGCACGTCTGGGCTATCCCGCGCGGATGCGCGCCGTGGTCACTTACTCGGACTACCGGCACGGTGACTTGTTCGTGCAGGACGGCACGCGAGCCATCTACATCTCGCCTCCGAGGGAGCCGGCCCTGCGACCCGGCCAGTACGTGGAGGTGGAGGGATTTACCAAGGCTACCGACGTTGCGGTGGATGTGATTCAGGCCAGGATTCGAGTACTTTCGGACCGTCGCCTTCCTGCGCCGGTGCGGCTGTCCGCGGAGGAGCTGATTTCGGGCGCCTACGACTGCCGGCGAATTGAGGTCGACGGGGTGGTGCGCACGGCTACCGCATATGAAGGCGGGTTGATGCTCAACATCACCACCGGCGCCGTGCAATTCAAGGCCTATATACCCGCTACGTCCATCGTTCCGCCGGGACTGGTAGACGCGCAGGTCCGCATCCGCGGCACGTGCGGTGGATTCTACAACGCGAGAGATCAATTCATCGCCCTGGAAGTGCTGGTTCCGAGTCCGGCGGATATCCGCATCGTACAGCCGGCTTCCGGCGATCATTTCGATGCGCCCGTGCGCACCATCCGGAGCATCATGCGCGCCGGCGGAAACGGCGCGTTCCAGCATCGCGTGCGCGTCCAAGGCGTGGTGACGCTGCAGCGGCTGGGACGGTCGCTCTTCATCCGCGATGAAACCGTCGGCCTGCTGGTCAAGACCACGCAGGCGACTGCGCTGCAAATCGGGGATCGGGTTGACGTGGTCGGGTTTCCCGCGATGGGCGAATACGGACCCATATTGCAGGATGCCGTCTTTCGAAAAATTGGGACGGGTTCGCCGCCCGCTCCCAAAACGGTCACTGCGGAGGAGGCTATCGCCGGGGCATTCGATGCTGAACTGATCCGGATGACCGCGCGCCTCGTCGAGACTTCGCTGCGGGCGGGCCGGCAGGTCCTGGTTTTGCAGGACGGCAAAATTAACCTGGGCGCAGAAATCGACTATTCTCCCGGCGGGCGCGCACTGTCGGGTCTGGAAAATGGCAGCTCGCTGCAATTAACCGGTATCTGCGCGACGCAGGTAGACGAGAATCGGGATCCAAACGGCTTCCTGCTCCTGCTGCGCTCGGCCGATGACGTCGTCGTACTGAAGCACCCTCCTTGGTGGACGCCGAAGCATACGGCGGCGCTGCTGGGCTCAACCGGAGTGGGGATTCTGGGGGTGCTGGGCTGGGCGGCGGCCCTCCGGCGCCGCGTGCGCCGCCAGACGGAGGTCATCCGGCGGCGCCTGGAGAGCGAGGCGGCGCTCGAACAGCGTTTCGAATATGTCGCCCGCGCGACCAACGATGCCATTTGGGACCGGAATCTCACCAACAACCAAGGCTGGTGGGGAGAGGGCTTTTACAAGCTCTTCGGGTACAAGCCGGGCGAGGTCGAGCCCGGTAACCACTGGTGGGTCGATCTGATTCATCCCCAGGACCAGGAGCGCGTCATGTACGGCATCAACGCCGCCATTGAGAGCGGCGAGGAGCACTGGTCCGCCGAGTACCGCTGCCGCAGAGCAGACGGCTCCTACGCGTTCGTTTTCGACCGCGGTTACGTGTTGCGGGATGCCTGGAAAAAGCCCGTGCGCATGATTGGCGCCATGATGGACATCAGCGCGCTGAAACGAACCGAGCAGGCGCTGCGCGAGAGCCAGGAGCGCTTCACCGCCTTTATGGACAACAGCCCGATCTACGCGTATGTAAAGGACGAGGCCGGCCGGTACGTTTATGCAAACAGACCGCTGGAGAGCGCCCTCGAGACCCGTGTCGTGGGGAAAACCGCCTTCGACTTCCTCGCCGCCGGCGATGCCACGCGGTATCGCGAGCATGATCTCGCCGTCCTCTCTAGCGGCAAGGCGGACGAGATCATCGAATCCATACCTTTACCCGACGGGATGATACGGGACTGGCTGGTTTTCAAGTTTCCCATGGAGACCTCGGGGCGGCGTTTTATTGGTGGCGTGGGCGTTGACATGACAGAGCGTAAACGAGCCGAGGTTGAGCTCAAAAGAGCTAAGGAAGCCGCCGAAGTGGCGAACCGCTCGAAGAGCGAATTCCTCGCCAATATGAGCCATGAGATCCGCACGCCCATGAACGGAATCCTGGGAATGACGGAACTCGCCCTGGGCACACTACTCACGCCGGAGCAGCAGGATTACCTCGAAGTGATCAAGTCTTCCGCCGACGCTCTGCTGACCATCATCAACGACATTCTCGATTTCTCCAAAATCGAGGCCGGAAAACTTGAACTGGAATCCGTGGACTTCAACCTGCAAGAGAGCCTGGAGCCCGCCCTCAAGGCTCTGGCATTACGTGCGCGGGAAAAAGGCTTGAAACTCGACTGCCGCATCCACCCGGATGTGCCGGCCGTGTTGGTGGGCGATCCCGGCCGCGTGCGGCAGATCGTCATAAACCTGGTGGGGAACGCCGTCAAGTTTACCGAGCGTGGAGAGGTGTCCTTGCAAGTGGAACCAACGTCGCCAGAGGCGGGATCCGCCAGTCTGCATTTCAGTGTCCATGACACAGGGATCGGCATCTCTCCCGAGAAACAGGCCATCATCTTCGACGCGTTCACCCAGGCCGACGGCTCGACCGCTCGCCGGTATGGCGGCACCGGCCTCGGTTTGGCAATCTCCCGCAGGCTGGTTGAGATGATGGGCGGGCGCATCTGGATGGAAAGCGACGTGGGCCACGGAACCACTTCTCACTTCACGGCGTGCTTCGGTTTAGGCGTGCCGGAGACGCGGCCGGCGGCCGCCATTCTGGACGGCTCGATGAACCCAGCAAGCGCGGGCGAGGCCGTCAGAATGAGACCGTTGCGCATCCTTCTTGCGGATGATAATACGGTGAATCAGAAGGTCGCGGTACGACTACTCGAAAAGCACGGGCACGAGGTCGTGGTCACGGAAAACGGAAGGGAAGTGCTGGCAGCGTTAGCGGAACAGTGCTTTGACCTGGTGCTTATGGATGTGCAGATGCCAGAGATGGACGGGCTCGAAGCCACCGCAGTCATCCGCGAGACGGAACGGAGGACTGGGGCTCATTTACCGATCGTTGCGATGACGGCTCACGCCATGAAAGGCGATGAGGAGCGTTGCCTGAACGCTGGCATGGATGACTACGTTTCCAAGCCCATCACCCCATCCGAGCTTTTCGCCGCTGTCCAGCATGCCATGGAGTCGCCCCGCGGAATCCCCGACGGCGCTTCCGGATCACGCGCGGATCATCACCCGGCGGCCCCTTCGCCCTCCGATACCTTTTCGCGATAGATATTGCACCATGTCCGGCGCAAGCTCAACTTCCCGATGCCGCGCCGCGACTCTTGATCATGGTTAGCAGCATGACCACTTCGGTCTTGGCTTGAATACCATGCTCGAGGTACGGAGGCATGTATGCGAACGTGCCCTCTACCCCTTGGTGCTCATCCGACCCGAGCTTGAGTACCGCCTCACCCTTGAGAATCGTGATGATCGCAGGAAAAGGCGCGGTGTGAGCTGAAAGTTCCTGACCCGGGGCGAAGCCAAACAGCACGACTTTCGTACCCTCACCGTCCTGAAGGGTTTGGCTGAGGATGCCGTTCTCCGGAATGCGCGCACGCTCGCGCAGGTTCTGGATGTAGATACAGGTGTTGTCCATAAACTACTCCATCCTACATGGCGCAGCACCGTGCGAGGCAAGCCGGCTACTTCTTCGGATAGCCCACCGATTGCGCCAGGGTGATGCGCTGGTCCGCCCGCAGCTTCATGGCCTTGGCGAGAGCGGATCGATCCACCGATCCGCGAACCACCGTCGCGAGTCCCTCCGAGGCGCTGTACAAGTACACGTTCTGGCTGACAAACCCGGTGTCACAGGCTGAGTAGAAGATTTTGTCCTCGACCGGTTCCGATCCCATCCGTGCGAAATCCGCCACGTAAACCAGATTCACAGGCGCCTCGCGGACGTAGGCCTGCGTGCCGGTCTGCGCCCGGATATCGTCCGCTAGAACGGGCTGCAGGCGGTGTTCCTTAGCCTCATAAAGGTACACCCCGCCGGCAGTGGCCACGTAAACATCGAGTTCCTGGCGGTTCGATGCCGAGGGAGCCGTGCGCTTGCCGGCATCCGGACGGTTTACGCCGGATGCCGCCCAAAGCAAATTGGACAGCACTTGCAGTGGAAGGTTCTCGCCGCTAAATTCCCGGCTGGATTGCCTCAGCCGGAGTGCGTTCATCAATGGCTTGCCGGCATCCGTTTGCGGTGCTGGAAGCGCAATCGGCTGCAACTCTCCGGCGTAGCACGCCACTACGATCAGCAGAGCCAGCATCAAAGGACTGAAATAACGTCGCAACATGGCCATGGGAGGCTCTCCTTCCGATTCCAAACAGCCAATCAGGTCCCTAATTATCGTATTCTGTTTTTGTCAGCCGGCGATGCCTGGGGGTCGAACCAGCCTACAATGGAGAGCTATGCAAATCGATGAGCGAACCCTGCAAACGTTCGGCGATAGCCTGGGACGCTGCAACGGCAACCCAGCCTTTATCGAACGTTTCTACGAGATTTTTTTGGCCTCGTCGCCCAAGGTCAAGGAGAAGTTCGCTCGCACGGATTTCGTGCGGCAGCGAGCCGCGCTGCGCGCATCGCTGGACCATATGCTCCTCGCCGCCAAGGATCCCAAGGCAAATCCTCAGCAGTACCTGCATGATCTATCGGAGCGGCACAGCAGCCGGCAACTCAACATCGGCGCCGAACTCTACGACCTCTGGCTCGACAGCCTCCTCGCTACCGTTAAGGAATTCGATCCTCAGAATAGTCCCGATGTGCAGGAGGCCTGGGAGAAAGTCATGATGGCGGGAATCTCCTACCTGCTATCGCGGTATTGAAGGCTCACGCCTTCTTTTCCTGGCCCGAAGGTTTCCTGAATGCCCGGTGCGCTTCGTCGATGGTGTTGCTGCGCGTCCAGACGACGCCCGGGTCGGCCACCGCGTTGGCGCCTTTCTCGGCAGCGTTCTGGTTATGAAGGTGCACGAACAGTTCGCTAGAAGGACGAATCGGGTATGAACCAGCTCTTGTTCCGCGTGCAAGCGAAGACTCTGCCTCCCCAACTCAGCGTTCTGCTGGTGGGCCCGCGTAACGACGGCGATACGATCGACGGGAATCCGCTGGTCGGTGTAAGCCTTAGCCGGCTTGCCTTATCTCCGGTAGAACGACGTGATCGCCTGGCACACGTATGCGATATCGTCAAACGAAACTTCAGGGTTGACGGGTAGAGCCAGCACTTCACTCGCGGCTTTCTCGCTGGCGGGGAAATCGCCCCTCTGATAGCCGAGATGTGCGAAGCAGCGCTGCAAGTGCAGCGGAACAGGATAGTACACCTCCGTCCCCACGCCTTGCTCCTTCAGAAATTCTCGAAGCCGGTCCCGATCCGGGCCGCGAATCACAAACTGATTGTAGATGTGCCTCGTCTGGTATGGCGCTGGAACCGGCGGCAGAACCGGAGACCCTGCTGTGGCCAGCATCTTGCGATAACAGCCGGCATTCTCCTGACGGCGCCCGGTCCAGTTGTCAAGGTACTTCAACTTCACTCGCAAGGCGGCGGCCTGCAGGGTGTCCAGCCTGGAATTGATTCCGATCCAGTCGTGCAGGTAGGGTCCGGTCTGGCCGTGTATGCGCAGCGCTTTGAGCCGTGCGGCCAGGCCGCCATCATGGGTGGTGAGCATTCCGCCGTCGCCCAGGCCGCCCAGGTTCTTGGTCGGATAAAAGCTGAAGCAACCAATTACTCCCAGGCTCCCGGCGCGCTTCCCAGTGCACTCGCTGCCGATCGCCTGGGCCGCGTCTTCGATGATGGAGATGCCGCGTTTCTCCGCCAGGATCGCGAGCGAATTCATGTCTGCGCATCCGCCGAACAGATGTACCGGAATGATGGCGCGGACGCGCGGGTGCGCCTGGAGCGCCTCCTCCACCCGGTTCATATCCATGTTGAAGGTTGCGGGCTCTATGTCGAGGAACACCGGCCTGGCTCCCACGCGCGAGATCGAACCCGCCGTCGCAAAGAACGTGAACGGTGTCGTCAGTACCTCATCACCCGGCTGAATGTCGAGCGCCCAAAGCGCCAGGGACAGCGCGTCGGATCCCGAGGCGCAGGCTATCGCGTGAGGTGTCCCGACGTACGCCGCGATCTCCTGCTCCAGCCGCGCGACATCCTCCCCCAAGATGAACTTCTGGGAATCCAGCACCCTCACGATTGCCGCGAGCAACTCGTCCCGAATGGGCGAATGCTGGGAAGCCAGGTCGAGCAGCGGGATCTGTCGATGGTCGATCACAACCTCATTTTGCTGCACTCCGCCACGGATTACCAGTGAGCCGACGATGGCCACTACCTTACAGCCCTTACCTCGGCGATTTGGACGAACGGGTTCACCGTTCGCGCATTACGTAGAGTTCGGAGAATTTCGGCTTTGTGGAAACCAGCGCCTCGAAACTCATCCAGGAAGGCATCTCCCTCCTTGGCGCCGGCGATTCAGGCAAACCAGTTGGCAGCGTTCTGTTCCGCAGGCGGCAAAGGGGCCGAGAGAATCAGCTCCGCCGAATAGACCGTGCCTTCGTCCCGCACTACGCGCGCAAGCTCGTGAAAGATGCAGCTCCGAGCGGGATTCAAGTTGAAAATGCCGTTTACCAGCGCGACATCGATCGAAGCGTCGCGTAGCGGCAGACGCTCCGCATCCGCGCGGCAAAAGACGACGTTCTGTATGCGGGCCTGCAATGCCCCCCGCCGCGCCCGTTCCAGCATCGCGGCGCTGAAATCCACGCCCGCCACCCTTCCCTTGGCCCCGATACGCCGGCCGGCAATCATGGAATCCAGTCCAGCGCCACACCCCAGGTCGAGAACCGCGGCGCCCATGGGCATCTCCGCCGTGAGCGAAATATTCGAGACCCCGGCGAACCTGTCCACGCAATCATCGGGGAAGTCCTGCAACACGCCGGCGGAATAACCTATGCTTTCGGCGAACGCACGCCCTACGGGAAAAGGATGAGAAGCAGATGGTCTCGCCGCAGCGCTGGAATAGGCATCGCGAACGCTATCCCGGATGCTGAGCGTCATGCGAAAGGATGGCCCTGGATTCCACCGCCTACGCGGCGGCGTGCGCGGCTCTGCGCCACGCGCCCTCGTACCCGCGCACCAGGTGAATCACCAGTTCGTCGAAGAAGCGGCCGACGCGGTGCTCCAACTCCTCCTCGGCGTACAGCTCCATGGAATCCCTCTTTACGCCCTGCTCCTTCACGAAATCGATCATCTTGTCTTTGATGATGTAGAGGGAGCGTACCGATTCGTGCAGTGGGATGGATTCCTCGTAGCGGGTTTTCCCCAGGATCTCGTACTCCCTGGCCAACTCCGCTTCTCTCGCCTCAGCCAGCCATTGCCCCAGGTGGCCCAAGATGTGGCGCCCCCGTTCGCGCAACTCCACATCCTGCAACTTGTGGACGTGGGGCAGGTCCGGGTGGCGGCGGATGTCGTGCATAATCCGGGTGGCGATCTCCTCCTGATGCGCCTCGATCAGGTGGATGAGCCTTGCAGAAAGCATAGTGCCCTCCGCTCCTATGCTAGTCCCATTGAACGTTCTTGCCAATCCGCTTGAAAGACTATCGCCGTCGCCGTTCGAAGTTCCCGGACGCCCATCTAACCCCGGATCATCGCTGAATAATGTTGAATTGTTGGATATAGGACATTTGCAGTCGTAATTTAACTGGTTGACCCGTATAGGGATTTCTTTGTATACTGATCTTGGACTGGAACAGTCGTATATCCAATGTTAAAGCTGACAAAGAAGGCCGATTATGGCCTGATCGCGGTCAAGCATCTGGCAGCAGTACCGGGTACTGCACGAACCGCCAGCGCGAAAGAGATTGCCGACGCGTACGGCATTCCGCTGCCTTTGTTGGCGAAGATTTTGCAGAAGCTGACCAAGACCGGGCTGCTGCTTTCGGTGCCGGGATCGAGCGGCGGGTACAAGCTGGCGCGGCGGCCGGAAAAAATCAGCGCGCTCGAAGTGATTCATGCGATCGACGGGCCGATCATTCTGACGACTTGCTTCACCGCCCACGGCCGCTGTGATCAATCCGATAAATGTACGGTCCGCGAGCCGCTGCGCAAGGTGCACGAAGCCATCATTCACCTGCTCGACCGGATCACGATTTCCGAGATGACGGGCGAAGGCAGCCTGTGCCTGCCCGAGCCTGGGCCCAAAACGCCGTTTAGCGACGGGGCCCTCGAGCCATTACATGTTCTGTGAGGAAGTTCATGAAGACGCCAATTTATTTTGATAATCACGCAACGACCCCAACCGATCCGCGTGTGGTGGAAGCCATGCTGCCCTATTTCACGGTGAAATTCGGCAACGCGGCCAGCCGCAATCACAGCTTCGGCTGGGAGGCCGAGAAGGCCGTCGACAATGCCCGCAAGCAGATCGCGGACCTGATCGGAGCCACGTCGAAGGAAATCATTTTCACCAGCGGCGCAACGGAATCCGACAATCTGGCCATCAAGGGTGTGGCTGAGATGTATGCCGAAAAGGGCAACCACATCATCACCGCCGCTACGGAACATAAGGCCGTGCTCGACACCTGCAAGAAGCTCGAGAAGCACGGCTACCGGGTGACGTACCTGCCGGTGAAAGCCGACGGCCTGGTGGATCTCGACATGCTGCGCGAGTCGATCACCGACAAGACCATCCTGATTACGCTGATGTATGCCAACAACGAAATCGGCGTGATCCATCCGGTGCGCGAGATCGGCAAGATCGCACATGAAAAGGGCGTGCTCTTCCACACCGATGGCGTGCAGGCGGTGGGCAAGGTTCCGGTGGACGTAGTCAAGGATAACGTCGACCTGATGTCCATGAGCGCTCACAAGATCTACGGTCCGAAAGGGGTCGGTGCGCTTTACGTCCGGCGCAAAAGTCCGCGCGTGCAGATCACGGCGCAGATGGATGGCGGCGGCCACGAGCGTGGTATGCGTTCCGGAACGTTGAATGTTCCGGGGATCGTGGGCATGGGCGAGGCGTGCGCCATCTGCCAACGCGAGATGCCCGAGGAATCCCGGCGTTTGTCGCATTTGCGTGACAAGCTGCGCAACCGGTTCGAAACCGAGCTGGACGAAGTGTTCATCAACGGCTCAATGGAGCACAGACTGCCCCACAACCTGAACATCAGCTTCGCGTACGTGGAAGGCGAATCGCTGCTGATGGGCATCAACGATGTGGCGGTTTCGAGCGGTTCCGCTTGCACGTCGGCAACGCTTGAGCCGAGTTACGTACTCAAAGCACTGGGCGTGGGAGACGATCTGGCGCATACTTCGATCCGTTTCGGCCTGGGGCGATTCAACACGGAAGAAGAAGTGGATTACGTGGGAGCACGGGTCATCGAAGTCGTGCGGAAACTGCGCGAACTTTCGCCGCTTTACGAGATGGCGAAGGAAGGCGTGGATTTGAGCAAAGTTCAATGGGCGGCAGAGTAAGACGCCACCGAGGATAAAATAAGAGGGAGAAGAAATGGCTTATTCAGACAAGGTTCTCGATCATTACAACCACCCGCGGAACGTGGGTTCGCTAGACAAGGCCGACCCCAACGTGGGCACCGGCATGGTGGGCGCGCCGGAGTGTGGTGACGTGATGAAGCTGCAGGTGAAGGTGGACGCGACCGGTGTCATCGCCGAGGCCAAGTTCAAAACCTTCGGATGCGGCAGCGCCATTGCCAGCTCTTCGCTGGCCACGGAATGGCTGAAGGGCAAGACGGTTGACGAGGCGCTGGCGATCAAGAACACCGACATCGTCAACGAACTGAGCCTGCCGCCGGTGAAGATTCACTGCTCGGTGCTGGCCGAAGATGCCATCAAGGCAGCCATCTCCGATTACAAGCGGAAGCAGGAAGAGCGAAAGCCGGCAGAAGCGCGAGCGTAATGACCGAGACAGACCAGGTCGTGCAGTTGACGCCGGGCCCCGAAGCGCATAAGCCCGAACCGGTGATCCACGTAACTCCGAAGGCCATTGCTAAGATTCGGCAGGCTTTCGAGAAACAGGGGGTCACCGGAGCTTTGCGTCTGGGCGTGCTGGGAGGCGGCTGCTCCGGCTTGAGCTATCAGTTCAAGTTCGACACGAAAGAGCGCCCCACCGACAAGGTCTTTGAATTTGACGGCGTGAAGGTTGTGGTCGATCCCAAGAGCCTGCTCTACCTGCACGGCATGACGCTCGACTACAAGGAATCGCTGATGCAGTCGGGCTTCGTTTTCGAGAATCCCAATGCACAGAAAAGCTGCGGCTGCGGCACTTCGTTCTCCTCCTAGAGACGACTCACCGCGGAGACGCAGAGGCGCCGAGACAATCTCCGATGAATCCGGTTTCGTCCAACTATTACGATTTCTTTGGTCTGGAGCACAAGCTGGATCTTGATCTGCCGGATCTGGAAAAGCGATTCTATTCACTCAGCCGGCAGTATCATCCCGACCGCTACACGCTCAAGAGCCGCGAAGAGCAGCAGTACGCGCTGGACGCCACGGCGATTCTCAACGACGCCTACCGCACGCTGCGCGATCCGCTGGCGCGCGCCGAGTATCTGCTCAAGGAGAACGGGTTCGACATCGGCGAGCAGGGGTCGAAAAACGTGCCTCCGGAATTGTTGGAAGAGGTATTCGAGCTGAACATGGCGCTCGAGGAACTGCGCGGTGGGGACGATTCGGCGCGGCCGGCGCTCGAAGAGGCACGGAAGAAGTTCGTGGCCATGCGAGAACAGATTGACTCTGACTTGCGGGGCCAGTTCACGGAGTACGATCGCGCACGCGACCGCAATGTGCTCGCGGAGATCCGCGGAATCCTGAACCGCCGGCGCTATGTTCGGAATCTCGTAAATGAAGTGGAAAAAGAATTGACCGGAGCGGCGGCATGACGCCCATCCAGATTGATTTCGGCAAGCAGGAACGCGTCGTCGGCATCGACCTGGGCACGACCAACAGCCTGGTGGGCTACATGGACGCCGCTCAGCACCCGAGCGTGATTCCGGGAGAGGACGGCGACAAGCTGGTGCCCAGCGTCGTCACACTCACGCGCAAGGGCGATGTCATCGTCGGAAACAAGGCCCGCGCGGCGCTGATCGATGAACCCGACCGCACGGTCTACTCCATCAAACGCCTGATGGGACGCGGCGCCGGCGATGTGCAGGAAGAGTTGAAGCTATTTCCGTTCCGCATCGCCGAAGGCAGCGAGTCGGTCATTCGCATTCAACTCGGCGAGCGGACGTTCACGCCTCCTGAGATCTCTGCGTTCATTCTGCGCCAGCTCAAGAAGAACGCCGAGGCCTTCCTGGGCGAGCCGGTCACCAAAGCCGTCGTCACAGTTCCTGCGTATTTCAACGACGCCCAGCGGCAGGCCACCAAAGACGCCGGGCGCATCGCGGGGATGGATGTGCTGCGCCTGGTGAACGAGCCCACCGCGGCCGCCCTGGCCTACGGGCT
Organism: Terriglobia bacterium; assembly: GCA_020073305.1. GTDB lineage: Bacteria > Acidobacteriota > Terriglobia > Bryobacterales > Bryobacteraceae > QHXW01. The sequence continues at coordinate 230,869 of JAIQFK010000006.1, read as the reverse complement.
CGACAAGCGGCGCGACGGCATCGTTGCGGTGTACGACCTGGGCGGCGGCACTTTTGATATTTCGATTCTCAAGTTACACGATGGCATCTTCGAAGTCCTCGCCACCAACGGCGATACGCACCTGGGCGGTGATGACATCGACAACCGCCTGATCCACATCGCGCTCGAAGATGTTCACAGCGAATGGGGCAAGGACATTTCCCATTACGGAGATGCAGTGCAAACGCTCCGGCGCGCGGTGATTGAAGCTAAAGAGCGGCTCTCGTTCGTGCCCGCTACGAATATCGAGTTCGCCTACAAGGGTAAGAAGTATCAGCGTGAGATCACGCGGGAGGTCTTTGAGAAGTTGATCGCCGACATCGTCGACCGTACGCTCGGCCCGTGCCGCAATTGCATCAAGGATGCGGGCGTGGCCGTGGAGCAGATCGATGAGGTGGTACTAGTCGGCGGCTCGACACGCATTCCCATGGTGCGGAATGCGGTGGAGACGCTGTTCCGCGCCAAACCGCACACCGATCTGAATCCCGACGAAGTGGTGGCGCTGGGTGCGGCGGTGCAGGCGGGCATTCTCTCGGGCACGGTCGAGAACCAGCTTTTGCTGGACGTCACGCCGCTCTCGCTCGGCATTGAAACCATGGGCGGCGTGGTGTCGAAGCTCATTCACCGCAATTCGACTATACCCGCCAGCGCGACCGAGACCTTCACGACCGCGGTGGATGGCCAGCGCAATGTTCTGATTCACGTGCTGCAAGGCGAGCGCGAACTGGCCAAAGACAACCGGAGCCTGGCGCGTTTCGATCTGAAAGACATCGACCCGCTGCCCGCCGGCATGGCGCGCATCGAAGTGAGATTCCTGATCGATGCCAACGGCATTCTGAATGTCACGGCGCGCGATGCACGGACGGGTAAGGAGCAGTCGGTCGACATCAAGCCGAGCTATGGGCTGACGGACGAGCAGGTGGAAGCCATGATCTCGGAATCGATCGACCGGGCGGAAGAAGATTTCCGCGCGCGCCAAGTGGCGGAAGCGCGGGTTGAGGCGGACCGCATCCTCGCGGCGGTCGACAAGGCCAAACAGAACGACGCTTATCTCGATCTCACCGACCAGGAGCGGAACGACATCACCCGGGCACTCAACGAACTGCTGGTGGTCTACCATTCCGACGATCACCTGTTGATTCGCGCCAAAATCGAGCAATTGAACAACCTCACCATGAAGCTGGCCGAGAATATGATCAATACGGCGGTGTCGAGCGCGCTGAAGGGAACGAAGATCTGAGAGGGGGAGATGGGGAGAGTGGGGGACGGGGGGACATTGTCTCCCACTCTCCTTGTCTCCTCAGTCTCCCCGTCAGCTCAAGGAGCAAGCCATGCCCGGACTAACTTGGGACCACACCGAAGACATCGCGCTGGCGCTCTACGAAGCGCATCCGGACACCGATCCGCTCAAAGTCCGGTTCACGGACCTACATAAGTGGATTACGGAACTCGAAGACTTCGGCGACGATCCGAAGAAATCCAGCGAAGGCAAGCTGGAAGCGATTCAGATGGCCTGGTACGAGGAGTGGAAAGAAGGGCAGGACTAGGGCAGTTTCGGCCCCTCAGCCAGCGCTTTCTCCAGTAGGTCCCGGACGCCTAAGTAATCCGCCCAGTGTCGCAGGTACGCTACGTCCAGCGCCCGTTGCACAGCGATTACGCCCAAAACGTCGTTCCACTGCTGCTCAGAAAGCTCCCCTCCGAGGCGGTACCAGCGTAGCTTGGACAGAATCACGTCATCCGGTGATGAGACGGCAAGATCGAGCGGCTCACCCGTGAATACGTTTGATGTCTCATAGCGCCGGCGACCGAACTGCGCCTGTTGATACGGGTCGGCTGTAAGAGGAAAAATGTCGAACTTGAAACTGCTTCGGAAGTGGATGACATTGAACGAGCAGCCATGCTCGAGAGCGGCTTGGACCTGCTGCTCATCGATGTAGAAATCCTGCTGAAGTTCGGTCACTAGCGGCAGTACCTCTTCGGAGCCGAGCTTGGCGACGATATCGAAGTCGGCAGTCGTTCGTGGCAGGCCGTGCACGGAGCTGGCGCCGGAACCTCCGAGCATGTAGGGGATCTCCAGCCGGTCAAATACCTCCAGGAGGCGCACCAGACCCTCACCCGGAGAGACCGTCATCGATTCGAGCCGTCTTCCGGGTTCCAGCCATAGACGCGGCGCACCGTCTCATTTCCGAGACGCAGCGCCGCGGCCCTAAGGAAGACTTCGCGCTCACTAGCCTGTGGGTACTCGCGGCGCACGCGATCCTCATAGCCCCGCAACACCATTTCCACCATGTCGAGGAACTGCCGAAAACGCTCGTCGAATGTCATGTTACGGCGAATTTCGATCAAGGCCCGGAAGGCTTCGGGATTGGTGTCGGCCATCCAGCCGTAGCGACTCGCCATTTCCAGACCATCGTATAACGCTGGGGATCAGACTGCGTTTTCGGCAGCCTCTCGAAGAATGCGTCTATAATGGCACTTCTCAAGGGAGGTGACCATGAATCTCTCCTCTGCAGGTCCCAACCGGCGCCAGTTCCTGGCGGGCGGTTCCATGGCAGTTTCCAGCCTTGCCACCGCCGCATCCGGCGCCTTCCCCAAAGGCTTTCTGTGGGGCGCCGCCACGGCGGCCCATCAAGTGGAAGGCAACAACGTCAATAGCGACGTCTGGGTTCTGGAGCACGTGAAGCCAACGATGTATGTGGAGCCCTCCGGCGATGCTTGCGATCATTACCATCGCTACCGGGATGATATTCGCCTCCTGGCCAGCCTCGGCTTTAACACGTATCGATTCTCGATAGAGTGGGCGCGCATCGAACCCGAGAAGGGATCGTTCTCTAATGCGGAGCTCGAGCATTACCGTCGCATGCTGGGAACCTGCCGCGAGAACAGCCTCACCCCCATGGTGACGTTCTATCACTTCACGATGCCGCGATGGCTGGCGGCCATGGGAGGGTGGGAAAACGAAGCGACGGTGGATCTGTTTGCCCGCTACTGCGAGCGATCCGCAAAACACCTCGGAGACCTGATCGCTATTGCCAGCACCGTGAACGAGCCCAACATCCCGGCACTGCTGAACTGGATCCCGCAGTTCCGCTCTGCGGGCGCCAATCAAGCCGAGGTATCCAGCGCGGCCGCGCGTGCGGTGGGATCGGACCGGTTCGCATCGATGCTGTTTGGCGCAACCGAAAAGACGGCTAGCCACCTGATTGCCGCGCACCACCGGGGACTGGCCGCCATGAAGTCAGGACCCGGCAAGTATCCCGTTGGCGTGAATCTCGCGATGTCGGATGACCAGGCAGTTGGGCCGGACAGCAGGCGCGACGAGAAGCGCCGGACCGTCTATGGTCCATGGCTCGCCGCCGCGGCCAAAAGCGATTACATCGGCGTCCAGACGTACAGCCGCTCTCGCGTGGGAAATGGACTCGATCTACCGCCCGAGCAGGGGGTCGAACTTACCGACATGGGCTATGAATTCTGGCCTGAAGCTCTCGAGCAGGCCATCCGCTATGCTCACGAACAGGCGAGGGTTCCGGTCTATGTCACCGAGAACGGCGTGGCCACGGAAAACGATTCCCGGAGAATTGAATACATCCGGCGAGCGCTCTCCGGCGTCGAGAACTGCCTCCGTGATGGCATCGACGTCCGGGGCTACGTGCACTGGTCGATGCTGGATAATTTCAAGTGGATTTTCGGTTACCGGCCCAAGTTCGGACTCATCGCCGTAAATCGCGAGACACAGGAACGGACGGTTAAGCCCAGCGCCCGGTATCTGGGAGAGATCGCACGCCGTAACGCCCTGTCATGAGGACGTTCCAGGAAATCGCGTGCTATAATCACTGTTTCCGCAGTTCCCCCGAGGGACATTTCTTATGCCGAAGCTGAAGACCCATAAGGGTGCGTCCAAGCGGTTCAAGAAGACCGGGACGGGCAAAGTCGTACGCGGCCATGCCTTCGCCCGCCACATCTTGACCTCCAAGAGGCGAAAGAGAAAGAAAAAGCTGCATGAGCAGGTGGTGGCCGACAAGTCCGACCAGGCGAAGCTGCAGCGCATGATCCCTTATTAGGAGCCGAGCGTGCGGACGGAGCGCGTGGCACGTGCCCGAGCCGCCGCAACAAATCCAATCAGGAGTTGAAACGTGCCCAGAGTCAAACGAGGAACCAAACGCAGGGCCTCCCGCGCGAAAACACTCGAGCGGGCATCCGGCTATTTCTTAACCAAGAGCAAACTGCATCGCGCGGCCCAGGAGGCTGTGGAGCGCGGGCTGAAGTTCGCCTACGTCGGCCGGCGCCAGAAGAAGCGTGATTTCCGCGCGCTGTGGATTGTGCGCATCGGCGCGGGGTGCCGTGCAGCCGGAATTTCCTACAGCAAGTTCATGAACGGCCTGAAGAAGGCCGGCATTACGCTGGACCGCAAGGTGCTGGCCGAAGTGGCCGCGAACGATGAATCCGGGTTCCGGCAGCTCGTGGAGCGTGCCAAAGCCGCGCTGGAGGCGGCAGGATAATGGCCGCGCCACACCAGGAAATCGACGCGCTGGCCTCGCTCGAAGACCGCATCCTCAAAGCGGTCGATTTGGTTGGGCAGCTTCGCGCGGAAAAGGAAGCGCTGCGCGAGGAAAACGAAAATCTGCGCGGCGAGAACAAGGCTCTGCATACCTCGAACGAAGCGGCGCTTCAAGAAGCCGCGGAAGCGCGCGCCCAGGCGGATCAGCTTTTGGGCGAGCGCGACGGATTGCGTGCTGAGCGCAAGCAGGTACGCGGCCGCATCGAAAAGCTCCTGGGCCAACTCGACCAGCTCAGCGCCGGCTAAGCCCCATCCTCATGGAGGAGAAACGCCCCGTTCGCGTGACGATTCTGAACCAGCAGTACACGCTGGTGGCAGGCGAAGATCCTCGCGAAGTGGAGGAACTGGCGCGCAGCCTGGACGAACTCTTGCATTCCATTTCCGAGAAGGCGCCCAGTGCCGATTCGACGCGCGTCGCGGTGCTCGGCTGCCTGCACCTGGCGGACCGCCTGCGCGAACTCGAGCGCGACCTCGCCAGTCTCAGAGAACGCGTGGGTCACAAGAGCAAGGAATTCGCCGGGTTGCTCGAGCGCGCGCTCGAAGGCTGAACGGCCAGTCGCTGCCGAGTATTCTTCGCGTGAGCGTGTATACTGCGAGCTGTCCATGATGAGGCCCTCCCAACCTGCTTTCGTCGCCATGATTTTCGCGTCGGCCCTGGTGACCGGCAGTTCCCAAGACTTGCAGGCACCAAAGGCAGACCGCATCGGCTTTCCAAAAGGCTACCAGTCTGCGTTCCGGCAGCTTCGAGCCAAAGATCAACCAGACGCTAAGACCGCCATCGTGGTTTACGGCAACCCGGCTGCGGCTTCTGCGAAGCACGGTAGCTACCCATACGGTTCCGTGATTGTCATGGAGACCTGGAGCACATTGCAGGACGCCGGGAAGAACGTGCTGCTCGATGGAAACGGTCATTTCCGAAAAGACAAGGTCACCGGCCTCCATGTAATGCGGAAAGAGCACGGTTTCGGCGAGGCGTATGGCGAGAACCGCACGGGCGAATGGGAATACGTGGAGTACCGGCCAGACGACACATACATCACGCCGGCGTCCGCGTCCGCCAAATGCGCGGCTTGCCATCTCAAAGCTGGAGAGGCGAAGGATTTCGTTTACGGCGGAAGCCGGGAATCAAATCGTTAGTGCGCGCCAGTGTCTTTTTCAAGTAGGTTAACGTGAGAATGCTTTCTCGGAAGCCACCGTTGCCGTCTCCGAGATGGTGTAGCGGTTGACGCGCGCATACGCAATGGCGTCCACCGAGGGTGAACCATTCACCGTTTACGCGTGATACCGGGTTGGCATGGAGGTCGGGCTGTTCCCACCTCGGGCCGCAAGCAGTTCAAGGTTCCGTTGTCATCGCTTCCTTCAGTCGAACAAACTCACGCTCCAGATCGTCCAGGCTGCCGGCAACAGAACGGAGATCACCGGCCCTGCTGGCGTTTTCAATCTCGAAGGCCAACGCGCACAGAGCCTCACCACCGACAGTGGCTGACGCGCCCTTAATGGTGTGGGCCTGGCTCTCGACGCCAGAAACATCGTTAGCTTCCAGATAATCTTTCAGGGCCTGAATCTGTTGTGGGATATCGCCCAGGAAGGTCTCTACAGCCGTCTTTGCCAGTTCTGGGTCGTCCATAATGCGGTCCAGCAGGCCTGCCTTGTCCCAGATCGGTTTTTGAATGGTTTTTACTTCGGCCGTCTTGCTCGCTCCCCGGTCGCCCTTCACTCCCGGCAGCCAGCGAGCCAGAACCTCGGTCAAGAGCTGCCGCGACAATGGCTTGGGCACATAGTCGTTCATGCCGGCGTCGAGGCAGCGCTCCCGGTCGCCCTGCATGGCGTGGGCCGTCATGGCGACGATGGGAATAGCGCGATTGCGAACCGCGGATCGGGGATCGCGGATCTGACGGGTGGCCTCCAAACCGTCCAGCACAGGCATTTGCACGTCCATCAGGACCATGTCGTAGGAGTTGGACTCGAGCGTTTTGATCGCCTCGGCGCCGTTGGGAACCGAGTCGGCCCCCAGACCGAGCCTTTTGAGGATGCCGAGAGCCACTTGCTGATTCGTGAGATTGTCCTCGACCAGCAGAATACGCGTTTCGCTGCCGGCGAACAGGTTCAAAGGCTCAGGGGCGATGTGACGCGTCACGATAGGCTGCGGCCCGGAACCGGACGTGTCGGACAACACATTGGAGAGCATGTTGCGTAGTTCCTGGTACCGTATCGGCTTGCTCGCACAGGCTGCGAAGCCAATCTCTTCCAAGCGCCGGACGTTATCTTCGGCCTCCAGGGAGGTCAGCATCACCATCCGGGTGTCTGCCAGCCGCTGGTCCGACCGGATGACGCAGCCCACTGCCTCACCGTCCATTCCCGGCATCTGCATGACGATCACGGCGACCCGGAACGGATCGTGCTCCTCCAGCGCCCGGTAGAGGACCTGAAGCCCCCCGGGCCCGTCCTCGGCCTCCGACGGGCGCATCCCCCAGGAGGTCATTCGCGCAGTCAGGATCTCGCGGTTGGTGGCGTTGTCGTCCACGATCAGCACGCGCACCCCGCGCAGGTCGGCGAACGGCTGACTATCGGTCTGCGCCCCCTCAGGCTGTTTCTTCAAGCGGGCCGTAAACCAGAACTCCGAGCCCTTGCCTTCTTCGCTTTGCACCCCAATTTCTCCGCCCATCATCTCGGCCAGTTGCTTGGAGATGGCTAAGCCGAGCCCGGTGCCGCCGTACTGCCGGGTCGTCGAGGCGTCCAACTGGGTAAACCTCGCGAAGAGCATTCCGATCTTGTCTTTCGCGATACCTATGCCGGTGTCGCGCACCGAGAAGCGCAGCACCACGCCTTCCGGGGTCTCCGATTCCAGTGTGACGAAAACCGCTACCTCGCCGGAAGGGGTGAACTTGATGGCGTTGCCCGCGAGGTTGGTGAGTACCTGGCGCAGGCGGCCCGGGTCGCCTTGCAGCAGGATTGGCGTCTTCGGATCGGTAGCGCAAAGCAACTCGATCCCCTTCTCATGGGCGCGCGCGGATAGGGTCGCGGCGAGGTCGTCCAGCAGGATCGCAAGATCGAAGTCCACCGTTTCCAGGGCGAGTTTCCTGGTTTCGATCTTGGAGAAATCGAGGATGTCGTTGATGATATTGAGGAGCGATTCGGCGCTGATGCGCACGATTTCGGCATAGCGCCGCTGTTCGTCGGAAAGCTCAGTGTCCAGCAGCAGATCAGCCATGCCCACCACGCCGTTCATGGGTGTACGGATCTCGTGGCTCATGTTGGCCAGGAACTCGCTTTTGGCGCGGTTGGCGGCTTCCGCGGCTTCCTTGGCGCGCTGCAGCTCCTCCGCAATTCGTTTGCGTTCCGTGATATCCCGGCTATTGACAGCCAGCGCTCGAACGTTGGCATCGTCCAGCAGGTTCCGGCAGGCAAATTCGAGCCAGTGCCAGCCGAGGTGCTTGTGTAAATAGAGGCACTCGCCGCGCACCGGGGTCGCCGGATCCTCCAGCGCCTGAGAAAGGGCCTTGCGCATGGGATCGAGATGGCTCGGGTGGATGAAATCGAAGATGCTCCGGCCTACCATCTCCTGCTCGGAGTATCCCAGAACGCTCGGCGTCGAGGGCCCCAAATATAGATAAGTACCCTCGCAGCTCACGAGCATGATTACGTCGACGCTGTTCTCGATCACCGAGCGGAAGCGCGCCTCACTCGATCGCAGCGCTTCCTCGGCCCCCTTCCGCTTGCTGATGTCGGAGAGCACGCCGTCGGCGTACCGCACGCCGTCCTTTTCATAGGTCGTAAAGGCGCGGTCGTACACCCAAATCCAACCGCCGGTCTTTTGCCTGACCCGGCACTCCACTTCATACGGTTGGCCAGTCGCAAAGAGGCCACGCAAGCTCTCCGCCACTCTGCCGACGTCATCGGGATGTACACAGTCCAGATAAAGCTGCGCACCCTGCTGGTGGATCTCGTCCAACGTGAATCCGCTAATCCGCTCGATATTCGGGCTGATGTAGGCAATCCGCAGTTGCTCGTCCAATGTCCAGACGACATCCGGGATATTCGCGATGAGTGTTCGATACTTATCCTCGTTTTGGACGGCAGTTTCCCCCAACGCCCCAAATTGCCCGTCGCTTGGTGTTTTCTCGGCGCTCATATGAACTGCCACAAAGGGAACACAGCAGGCAAGCCCGCGGATATGCCCGTCTTTGTTTTATCGACAGCGGTGGGAAGAGGCTTTAGTACCGGTCTGAGGGGATCCACCCCGCAGTAGGTGAGAGATGCCCATATCAGATCCGGCCGATTCGGGGACGTGACGCCGGAACCTCCTGCCTGAATCGCAATGCGTGATTCTTGCATCGGGCGTTATCAGTGCGGCGTCCTATGAGCATGAAGATTTTCATTACCGGAGCCACCGGTTTCATCGGCTATGCCGTGGCGGCGAACCTGGCGCGCATGGGCCACCAGGTGTATGGCCTCGCACGAAGCGCCGAAAAAGCGCAGCGGCTCTCGGCCGCGGAGGTTATGCCCGTCCTGGGCGAAATGGGGGAACCTGAAACATACTTACCGGCCGCGGACCCATGCCAGGTCTTGATTCACTGCGCCGCCGAATACTCGGCCCATTACATGGAACTCGACCGGCGCACCGTGAATGCACTGCTGAGATCGGCGCGCGACCACGCACAACCGCGGCTGTTCGTGTACACCAGCGGATGCTGGGTCTATGGCAACACAGGGCTCGCGGCGGCCGACGAGTCCACACCCTTGAAACCGCCGGGCATGGTGGCGCAACGCGTGGAAACCGAGAATATCATCCTGGCTGCAAATGGCGGCCGCCTCCGGACCGTCGTGATCCGGCCCGGATGTGTGTACGGAGGCTCCGGCAGTCTGACTGCGTCCTGGTTCGAGAGCGCGGAAAAAGAAGGTGCGGCTCGCATCGTGGGTGACGGCAACTTTCGCTGGACCATGGTCCACCTGAGCGATCTGGCGGAGGGCTACCGCCTGGTTGCCGAATTGCCCTTCGGCGGCGAGGTATTCAATTTCACTGACCGCAGCCGTTTCACGGTTCTGGAATGTGCCAAGGCAGCGAGCGTGGCGGCGACCGGCGCGGATAAAGTCACAACCACTTCTGTTCAAGAAGCAGCCAAAACTCTGGGGCCGATGGCGGAGTGCCTGACGCTCGATCAGCACATCGATTCTTCGAAAGCCGTGCGGCTGCTCGGATGGCAGCCGCGGCACGGCGGCTTCGTGGATGGCGCGGCACGCTACTACGGCGCTTGGAAGGCAGCGCGTTCAGCGTAGAGTTGCTCATTCCGCGCGCAACGCAGGGAGCAGCGGCAGGCGTGTCATGAGGAGGGTTGTCGCCGCAACGGCCGCCAGCCCGCTGAGGAGGATCACGCCCAGCCACGCCGCCATGGAACCTGCCGCGACGTGTCCGCCTCGTGACAGGATGGCGGGCACAATCGCCACCAGTGCGCAGGCCGCGCCAATGGCGAGCCCGCCGATGAGCAGCAGCGCATTTTCGGCGACGATCATCATCGCCAGGTTGTTCCGGCGGTAGCCCACCGCCGTCAGCAATGCCAGCTCGCGACGGCGCTCCAGAACATTCCGAGCCAGAACCGCCGCGAGGCCCACGGTGCCGAGTAACAGACCCAATGCGCCGAGCGTTTGAAACGTCGATATGTAGGTGTTTTCGACGCGATGGTAGGCGGCCAGGCGCTCCGTGGTCGAGGTGACGTCCAACCCGTAATCGGAGAGCGCGGTTTCGAGCGCGGCGGTGACTGCGGCGGCCTGGGCGCGTGGAGGCTCGATCAGAAAGAACCGGTAACCGGGCTCATGCGGAAAAATCCGCAGGAAATTGTTCTCTGCGATCAGCAACTCGCCTTGGAAAATACTATCGGCAAGCGCAGCTACCAGGCGCAGATGGATGGGGTGGCCGCCCGCCGGATCGATGATAACGTCCTCGCCCAGCTTGCGGTGCAGCACGTACGTCATCGAGTTGGTGTCGGTGATCGCCGGGATGGCGCCGTCGTTCAGCCGCGATTCGAGCAGCAGCCAGGGATTCTCCTTCTGTTCGGCGGTCTGAGCCAGGGATTCCTGAAAAGCGAAGCGGCCGCGAGAAAGGAAATCGTCCACGGGCGCCAGGATGCGTGGACTGCGTGGCTGGTAGAGATTGAGGCAACTGGCATCATCGCCCAGCCGCAAGCGAAACCGCGTCAAGTGCACATCGTGCAGCACAGGCGCATTCAAATTGAGCGCTTCCCTTCCCGCTGCGGCATTGGGGTCGTGAATCAGGGGCAGCAGCGATTCGGCCATCAGCGCGAATCCGCCGGTGCCGGATTTTGGATCAAGCGGCGGCCGTTCGTCGAGGCGAAACGCATCCACGGCGATGATGAGGAAAGTAGCGGAGGCAATAAGCGCGGTACACAGAATGCTGCGGCCCGGCCGCCACGCCGTGTTGCGGAAGCCCAAAGCCAGGACTCCGCGAAGTGACGCACCGCCGCGCCGGGCGAGCCAGGCGCGCCCCTCGAACAGCGCGGCGGCAAGCAACATCGTTCCACCACCAAAGAAACTCCCGTCCGCCCCGATCCAGCGTGCCGAAGCGATCAGCGCCAGACCGGCCGCAGCGCATGCCAGCCCCAGCCACGCGGGCACCCTGGATTCAATGCGGCGTGCGGCCAGAAGCCCGCGCGGCGCGATCTTTCGGAGCCCGCGCAACGTCCACCAGATGCAAACGAGCGCCGCGGCGAGGCCCGCGACGGTCCCCATGCCCAGAGCCGCGGGCGCCACGTGAAGTGAAAGCAGCTTGGTCCCAACCGCTGCGGACCAGCGCGTGCGCAATCCGAACACCATGAGCGCGCCATAGCCGGCGGCGCCCGCGACCCCCACAGCGCAGCCGGTCAGCGCCAGTGCAAATCCTTCCATGAGAAAGATGTTACGGATGGCCGCATTCGGAAAACCCATGGCGCGGTATGCACCGATCTCACGCAATCGTTGCTCGATGCCCAGCCGGAAAAAGAGCGCGGTCAGCATGAGAGCGGCGGCCATCAGGAAGAAACTGAAATAGATGAAGTACTCGCCGAAGTCCGTGGCGCCTTCGGAAGCAGCCAGTGCCTGGGCCCTTGCGGGAACCACCGCGAAACCCATGGCTGCCGGGTCGAGCGACGCCCGCAACTCGGCCGCAAAAGCCTCTGCGGCGTTGCCGTGCACGCGAATGGAAGTCAGCTTCCCAAACCGCGAGGCCCACAATTTCTGCCCGACCGCCAACGGAACGAACGCCTTGGGAGTGGTCCGGTATTTTTTCCAGTAATCGTCATCGCGAGGCCGTACGTGGCCCAGATCAATCGGGAACGGTGGGTCCCAATCACGCAGGCTGTTGGTATTACTGATGCCTGGATAGTCGGGCGCGAAATCGCGATCGGCCGCGGGCCCGCCGAGCGGCAGAATTCCGTCCAGCGGAAACTTCGTGGACTCGGTCTGCAGCCGGCCATCGCTCTTCCAAACGTAGTAATCGAGCGTGACGATATCGCCAGTGCGCGCGCCAAGGTCCCTGGCAGCCCAGTCATTCAGCAGAATGCCGGAGCGTTGGCTCTGCGGAAAGAATGCGTCGTCAGCCGTAACCAGTGAATAGGGAATCTCGCGCGAACCGGCGTGAATCGCGTTTGCCAGGTAGGTGTAGATCGGCTCAGTGCGCAGGCCTAGCTTTTGAGCTGCCGCCAGCGCAGCGGCGGCGGGCGCGTCACTCAAAGCACCGCCCGCCGACTCCAGCGACACCCCGCGCTCCGCGTCGAGCGAACGCAACTTCAGACCAAAATCCTCGAGCGTGCCGCGCGCGCGCAGCCGCGCTTCCACGGGTTGAACCGCGCCTTCACCGGCGATGAGAATTGCATTCACTCTGCCAGCCTGGCCTAGATCCCGCGCCAGCCTGTTCAACGGCACAAAGATCGCGCGCACCGGGCCTTGCTGCGGCCGGAGCGAAAACTCGCCCAGAGCGGAGGCCGCCAGCGGCTCACGGGCCGTGAAGCGCAACGTGCGGCCCACGTCTTCCTTACGGCCAAATAGTGACTCGATGGGAATGGCTGAAGGCTTTTGGACGCGCAGCAACACCGTGTCGCCCGGCCGGCTGCCCAGGTCCTCGGAAAGCGCCACGCTCATCGCCGGCAGTTCGGGAGCGGGAACGCCGTGGAATCGCCAGAACCGTTCGTCCACGCCGTAGACCTGCACGCGGGATGCGCGGCGGCCGCTCGGTTCATGGATCACCAATCCTTCGAAGGTAATCAGCGGGCACCCGGACCATGGCTGGCCTTGGGCGAGTTCGCCGGACAGATCTTCGCGAAAGAAGTTGGCAGCCGAAATGACGGTGTCGGTCTTGCCCAGCCGGTTGAGCACCAGGTCGCGCAGGCTCGCGCGCACGGAATCACCCACCACGAGCGCGCCCGCGAGTACCGCGACCGCCGTCGCGACACCTAGGACCACCGCGACATTCGTCCGCCAGTAATGAGCTAAATTGCGGCGAACCAGAGTAGTGATGCGCATCTAGTAAATGGACCAGCAACCGGGAGTGATTAGTTCCACCAGGTGACCGTCGGGATCGCGAAAATAAATGCTGTGCCCGCCGCGCGGCCAGGCGACGCGGGTTTCGATTGCGACTCCATTTTCAGCCAGGCGCTGCTCCCACGCGGGCAGGTCGGCCGCGGGAACGGAGAACGCGAAGTGCAGTTGACCGGAGCCGTCGTGGGGCGGGATCACTCCGCCGGGCAGCGGCACCGGCTTCAACGTGGCGCCCTTCTTGAAGATCAGGAAGACCTGCCGGCCAGCGACGCTCAATGCGCAAAATCGGTCGTCGCCTTCGATCTGCTCGAATCCGAAAATGCGACGGTAGAAACCGGTTGCGCGCGGCACGTCGTCCACGTAGATACTGCTTTCCAAAACTCCGGTGATATTCATACTCTCTTCAGATTTCGGTTGGCGAGTTCCATCCGCACAGGGAATTTTGCCGCCAGCTCCGGATTGTGGGTTACGACGATCAGGATGGTCTGCTGGCTGCGCTGGAGATCGAGGAGCATGGAAGCCACCGTTTCAGCCGACCCGCGATCCAGGTTGCCCGTCGGCTCATCACAAAGCAGCAGTAGGGGTTCGCGGATCAGCGCCCGAGCGAGGGCCACGCGCTGCTGCTCGCCGCCGGAAAGTTCCGCCGGCCGGTGGTCGATCCGCTCTTTCAGCCCGACCTGCTCCAAAAGCGCGCGCGCACGTTCCACCGTGCCGTTGCGTGATTCGGCCACGAGCGTCGGCACCAGGACGTTCTCGAGCACCGAGCATTGCGGCAGCAGGCAGTGATCCTGAAAAACGAAACCCACCTGCTTGTTGCGAAACGCGGCTAACTGCTTTTCCGGCAGCTCGAACGGATTTCGGCCGTCGAGCGTAACGGCGCCGGAAGTGGGCGGTTCGAGCGCGCCTACGATGTAGAGCAGCGTACTCTTTCCACTGCCCGAAGGCCCCATGATCGCGACCGCATCGCCGCGCGCGAATTTGAGTGAGACGTCGGAGAGCACTTCGAGCGGTCCGCGTGGTGTTGGGTAGCTCTTAGAAACGCGAGTGATCTCGAGCATAGGCCAGTTAGTCGATTACATCACAGCAACGAATGCGCGCCCTTTCACTCCCACTCGACTCCGCGCGCCTTGAGTTCCCCCTGGATCTGCGCGCACGATTCAAACTGTACCGCGTCCATGCCCTCGCGCCTGGCGGCGTCCACGTAATCGGCAATGTCATCGGTGTAGAAGCATTCCTGCGCGGGACATCCGGCTCGAGCGATGGCTTCGTGGTAAATCACGGGCGAGGGCTTCATGGCGCGCACTCGGTACGACAGGATTCGATCGTGAAAATGACGGAACAGCGGATAGCTCTGCTCCAGCATGTGGAAGTGGATCGCATTGGTATTCGAAAGCAATAGCAGCCCGTAACGCTTGCCGATGCCCTCCAGCATGCTCTCGGGAATCAGCGGATCGGGCAGAAAGATGGAACTCCAGATCTCACAGAACTGATCGTAACTGATATGGAGGTCAAGGATGCCAGAAAGTTGCTCGACAAAATCCTTCGGCTCCACGAGGCCCGTTTCGAAACGCTTTACGAGATCGGTGGCGCCAATGCGCTTGGGAATTTCGGCGGCCGGAATGCCCGATACCTTTTCCAGCCCCTGGTAGCCTCGCTTGAAATCAAAAGGGATGATGACTTTGCCCAGATCGAAGATAACGGTCTTGATCACGTTTCTACGGTAACATCACCAGATCCCGATCAGCTTCCACCACGCGAACCCGATCGTTGACCAGATGGCCAGATTCGCCAACGCGACCACGAATCCCACCGTCCACCATCGCTCGAACGACACGTACCCGTGGGCGAAGAACATAGGGGAAGGCGTGGTGCCGTAGTTCGTAAGACCCGCCGCGAGGTTGGCAAAGCACGCAAAGCTGAAGATCACCAAACCCGCGGGCGCGCCACGTGCGATCAGCACCGCGGCAAAAGGAGGAAACATGGCGAGCATGTGAGCCGTGATGCTGGCGAAGCCATAGTGCGCGTAAAAATAAACCAGCAGCGCAACGCCGAGGGGCACAATCCATCCGGCTCCTCCGAACCATCCGCCAACCGCTTTCGCGAAGGCGCGTGTCACCCCGGCGTCGTTCAGTGATTTCCCGAGCTGCAACAAGCCGCCGTACCAGATGAAAATGTCCCATGCCGCGCGCTCGCTCACGACATCGTTCCAGGTCAGGACGCCGGTGAGCAGAAGGGCGGCGGAGCCCAGTAGCGCCGTGACGGTAATATCCAGATGATGGATCGGCGTGGTAATCCACAGGCCGCAGACCGAAATGAAGATTACGGCCACGATGCGCTGGCCACGGTCCATAGGCCCCATGCGTTCGAGTTCGCTCCGCGCGAAGGCCGCAGCTTCCGGCGTCCGGCGGATTTGCGGCGGGTACATGCGATACACAATCCAGGGCGCAACCAGCATGGAGCACAATCCCGGCACGATGCCCGCCACAAACCACAGCGCCCAGGTGACCGGATAATGAAACATCTCGCCCGCCATCTGCGCGGCCAGGGGATTGCTGGCTTGGCCGGTGAAAAACATGGCCGCCGTCACGCAGATGCCCTGATACACGCCGGTCATGAGAAAGGAGCCGATTCGCGCCGCCGTCTCGCCCGGGAAGGATCCGTACAGTTCCGACACGGAGCGCAGGATCGGCAGCACCACGCCTCCCGAGCGCGCACCGTTCGACGGGATGATGGAAGCCAGCACCATGTCCGTAGCCGACAGGGCGTAACAGACGCCCAGCGAGGTTTGTCCCACGGTGCGGATGAAGGCGAGGGCAATACGCCGCGCCAGGCCCGTCTTGATGAGCGCAGCCGAAATGAAGAATGCCGCCATCACCAGCCAGACCGTAGGGTCGCCGTAACCGCCCAGCGCGTGCTGAATGGTGAGGCCGCCGAAGATCGACGCCAGGATTACCGCGATCAGTACCGACGCCCCGCCGGGTATCGGCTGCAGCATCAGCGCGCCGATCGCGGCAATGAAGATTCCGAGCAGACGCCAGCCACTGGGTTCGACCGACTCCGGCCGAGGCACCAGGAACTCGACCGCCAGATAGAGGGCCAAGAGCGCCAGGCCACTCAGCAAGCGGTGGCGCCACGGCTGCGTTGATGGAGCGGGCACAGAGCTGGACTGGCGCGCAGCGGTCGAATCCAAGAAGACATCTTCGCACGGTATTGCCGTGTAGCCCAGACGGGATATCCGGCTCAGTGCAATTTTTCCCGGCGCCGTGCTGCAATCAGGGTAGCGGAGAGTATTCGTGAACCTGGCATGGATCGCTGTTTTGATCGCAACTGGCGCGGGCAATCTGCTGGCTACGCCTCGCTACATCGGCATGGTTACTTCAGACGGTGGCCTCTGGGTGGACAGCGCCGGGGTGGCCAGCCACGCCACCTTATTCGAGGGCAGCGTGATTGAAACCGAGGACGCTATGGCGAAACTGCAGCTCGCGGGCGGCGTGCGCGTCTTGCTCGATGAGACGTCGCGCGCGCATGTGTTCCAAGACCACCTGCTGCTTGAGAAAGGTCGGGCGCAGCTCGATCATGGAGCGGGCTTTCGTATCGAAGCGCGGACGCTGCGGGTCACGCGGGCCACGGCCGAATCTCGCGCCATGGTCAGCTTGCGGAATTCCGGCGCGGTGGAAGTCGGGGCGTTGAGCGGCGAAGTACAGGTTAGGAACGGGCTGGATGTGATGGTCGCGCGGGTAACTCCGGCGCGCGCGGTGGAACTCCGGCCGGGTGCAGACGGCGCATCTCTGGTCACTGGTTGCGTTTCCAAACTGGGAAAAAGATTTGTTCTCGAGGATGAGGCGTCCGGCGTGGCCGTCGAACTGCGCGGTGAGAAGCTGGATAACTACGCCGGCAAGCGCATTCAACTCACCGGTCAAGCCGTGAGTTCACGCGCGATTGCACCCGCCGACCAGGTGATCCAGGCAAGCGAATTCAGAGTGCTCGCAACCGGCTCCAGCGCGACCCTCGCGGCTTCAACTGGGACGGCGGCAACCGGATCTCGCGCAAGAATGGCGCCCGGCGGCAGCGGCGCCGCCAGCACTGCATCGGCGGGAATGGGTGCGTCGCCGGCTGTACTAGGCGGAGTCGGGGTGGCGCCAAGCACCGCAGCCGTCACGCACATATCAAGGGCGAAAAAGCGCAAGCCACGTATCAGCCACGGACGCTAGCTGCGCTCAAATCATCCCCAGCAGCGCATTCACTACAATCGCGCCCATGCCAATCGGAATCATATATTTCCATCCGATGTTCATGAGCTGGTCGTAGCGGAAGCGCGGGAAAGTGCCGCGGAACCAGATCAGCAGGTAGATGATCAGGGCGACTTTGAAGAGAAACCAGAACACGCTGATGGCGGCGTTGTTGAATTGTGGCACCAGGAACACAACGCCGACTCCAAGAAGCAGCAGCGCCACCGCGATGAGCACCTTCTGTTGCAGCGGGTCGCGGAGCTTTTTCACGAGCAGAAAGGTCGACGCGCCCGATCCGAAGAACAGCAAAAATGGCACCACAAAATTGATCGGTTGGAGCCATGCCACGTTGGGAAACGGCCGCAGCCAGCCGCCCCAGAACAGGGTCACCGCGACGCTGCACGCCACGAAGATGTTGGCGTACTCAGCCAGAAAATAAAGCGCCCAGCGAAAGCCGCTATATTCGGTGTGGAAACCGGCGACCAGCTCGGACTCCGCTTCCGGCAGATCGAATGGAGCGCGGTTGGTTTCCGCGGTGGCCGAGATCAGGTACACCACGAACGGCACCAGCATGAATCCGTAGTTTGAAAACACAAACCAGACGCCTCTCAACTGCTGCGCCTTCACAATTCCCTGCATGCTGAGCGTGCCCGCTACCATCAGCCCGGACAGCAAAGCGAAGGACAGCGCGACTTCATAGCTCACCAACTGCGCCGCGCTGCGCAGCGCGCCGAGCAAGGGGTAATGGCTGTTCGATGACCAGCCGCCCAGAATGATTCCCAGGATGCCCACGGACGACATCGCCATAATCACCAGAATGCCCACGTTGACGTCCGCCACGAAAAGATACTGGCTGAAGGGCAGGACCGCAAAAGAGGTGAGCGCCGTGAAGGTAGAAATCACCGGCGCCACCCAAAAGATGGACTGGTCGGCGTCGGTGGGAATGATGTCTTCTTTGAGCAGCAGTTTGAGCGCGTCCGCGATGGGTTGCAGCAGCCCGTGCGGGCCGACGCGCATGGGACCCAGCCGGACCTGAAAATCGGCCAGCACCTTGCGTTCGACCAGCGTGAGGTAGCCCGCCACCAGCGGGAATACCGCGATGATCACGACCGTGACCGCAAGCGGGATGAAGAGAGGATGCTGTAGCACTGCACTCATCGGCGTCCTTGACCGTCCTGACAGGGAGACGGAGAGATGGGGAGATGGGGAGACTCTGTCCCCCAGTCCCCCAGTCTCCTTGTCTCCCCCTCAGCCACCTTGCTCACTATGTTCATTTCAAAAAGGAACTCTGCGCCAGCCGCAGCACCGGCTCCGGATAAACGCCCACTCCGAGCGTCAATACTCCGGTGATGCCTAACGCCACCCTCAGCCCGAAGCTCGTCGCCAGCGGCGCCTTCTCGGCCAGTTCGCCCACGAACATGATCTTGACTACCCGGAAATAGTAGTAGATCGCGACCGCGACGTACAGCGTCGCGATTACCGCCAGCACATAGTGATGCGTCTCGATCAGAGACAAGAAGATGTAGTACTTCCCAAGAAATCCCGCTGTCGGCGGAATTCCGGCGAGCGAAAGCAGAAAAATCAACATCAGGATAGCGTACCCCGGGCTCTTGTACATCAAGCCGGCCATATCGTCCAGATCTTCGCCGATGATGTTTTTGCGCCGCATGGCGATCACCACGAGGAACGCGCCCAGGTTCATGAAAGCGTAAACCAGAACGTAGACCGCAATCCCCCGAATTCCCGTTTCATTGCCCGCGATCAGACCCAGCAGCATGTAGCCGGCGTGTGAGATCGAACTGTACGCCAGCAGCCTCTTGATATTCGACTGGCTGATGGCCGCCAGATTTCCGACGGTCATGGTCAGGACCGCAACCACCGCCAGCAATGGCTCCCATGAGTCGCGCGCTGAGGCCAGCGGACCCAGGAAAATGCGCAACAGAAACGCGAAGGATGCCGCCTTTGAAGCCACCGAAAGATAGGCAGTGATCGTGGTGGGTGCGCCTTCATACGCGTCGGGCGCCCACATGTGGAAAGGCACCGCGGAAATCTTAAACAACAGTCCGACCGCCGTGGTGGCCGTGGCGAGAAACACAACCGGATCCCAGGCGTCGCGTGCGCTAATGGCGGCGGCTACTTTGGAGAGCTGGGTTGAACCCGCGAGGCCATACATGATGGAGAAGCCATACACCAGGAAGCCGCTTGAAAACGCGCCCAGGAGCAGATACTTCATAGCAGCCTCATTCGAGCGCTTGTCGCTGCGCAGGAAGCCCACCATCACATAGAAGCAGATGGCCATCAGCTCCAGGCCGATGAACAGCGTCACCAGGTCCGTGCCGGCGGCAAGAAAAAACATGCCGCACTGCGCGAACAGCATCAGGGCGTAATATTCTCCGTGGTGCTCGCCCTCGATCTCGAGGTAGTTATACGAAACGATGGCCACAATGAGCGTAGCCAGCTCGAACACCCAGTTGAAGAACAGGGCAAAACGGTCGATGGTGAGTGCACCCTGGAACGCGGTCAGCTCGGTAAGCCCGTTGGCCGTGAGAAATTCCTGCTGCCGCCACAAGCCATAGCCGGTAAATCCCAGGCCCAGCACCACAAAAATCAGCAGATACTTGCGCTGTTTCGGATTGGGAAATACCAGGAAATCGAATAGCAGAATTGCGCAGCCGAACAGCGCCAGCATAATCGCCGGGATCAGAACGAAATGATCGGTGGTGGTGTAGAACTGGTTCATTGCCCCGCCCCCGGTCCAACAGACGCCGCGTTAGCCTCCAGCACTTTTGCCTTCTGCCGTTTGCCTTTTGCCTTCTGCCCTGACTCGCCCTGATAATACCCCGGCCGCACACGCTCCACGATCCGCTGCACCGGCATCTCCAGCACATCAAAATACGGCTTCGGATACACCCCGATCCAGATGGCCCACGCAATCAGCGGCAGAAAGATCACGATCTCGCGCAGGCTCATGTCCGGCAGATGCAGATTACGGCCATTGGTCACCTGCCCCAGCATGGTGCGCTGGTAAAGCCACAGCAGGTACGCGGCGCCGAGAATCACCCCCATCACCGAGAAAGCTGCCCATACGCGATTGGCTTCAAACGCGCCCTGCAAAATCGTGAACTCGCCCACGAATCCGTTGAGCAACGGCAGTCCCGCCGAGCTGAGCATGGCGATCGCGAAGATCACCGCGTATTTCGGCATCACGTGAGCGAGGCCCCCGTATTCCGAAATTTCGCGCGTGTGCCGGCGTTCATAAATGACGCCGATGATCAAGAAGAGCATGCCTGTCGAAATGCCGTGGTTCACCTGCTGGATCACGCTGCCGGCAATCCCGTTCGGATTCAGGGCGAAGATGCCCAGCGTGCAGAAGCCCAGGTGGCTGACCGACGAGTACGCCACCAGCTTCTTCCAGTCCTGCTGCATCAGGCACACCAGTGCGCCATAAATGATGCCCACAATCGAGAGCACGGCGAGAATCTGAACAATCGTCTGATCGACCGACGCCTTCGGCAGCAGCGGCAGCGAGAAACGAATGAAGCCGTACGTTCCCATTTTCAGCAGCACGCTCGCCAGAATGACAGAACCCGCGGTGGGCGCTTCCACGTGCGCATCGGGCAGCCAGGTGTGGAATGGAAACATCGGCACCTTGATCGCGAAGCCGAGGAAGAAGGCCCAGAAGACCCACTGCTGCATGCCGAGCGGCATGTCGAGCTTCATCAAGTCGGCGATTTCGAAAGTGTATGTGCCGAACTGCTGGTGATACTGGAAATACAGAGTCAGGATGCCGAGCAGCATCAGCACCGATCCCGCCAGGGTGTACAGGAAGAACTTGATGGCGGCGTAGAGCTTTCGCGGGCCTCCCCACACGCCGATGATGAAGTACATCGGCACCAGCACCAACTCCCAGAAAACGTAAAACAGGAAAAAGTCGAGCGAGACGAACACGCCAATCATGCCCGTTTGCAGCAACAGGAACATGGCGTAGTATTCCTTGACGCGCTCATCGATGGCGTTCCAGGAAGAGAGAATCGCGAGGAATCCCATCAGCGTCGTAAGCATGATCAGCAGCAGGCTGATGCCGTCGATGCCGATATGGTAGTGCGCCCCGAGCGATGGTATCCAGTTTGCACTCTCCTCGAAATGAAACTGGGGATGCATAATCGACTGAAAGCCCGGTGTGTCGTTGTCAAACCTTGTCACCAGCGGCAGCGAAACCAGGAAGCTCGCAAATCCCACCAGGTTCGCCCATACCTTGATAAGGTTTTTCTGCGAGCCGGGGATCAGCAGCAGCACCGCAAAGCCGGCCAGCGGCGCGAACAAGACGATGCTCAGTAAGTGCTGATCCATATTTTTATCGCGCGATGTAATACCCGAAGAACGCCAGCGCCCCCACCACCACAAACAGAGCGTAGGCCTGCACCCGGCCGGTTTGCACGATGCGCACCGGGTACGACGACAGCTTGACCAGAAGTGATCCCAGGCGAACCGCGCCGTCGACGATCCAGGTATCCCACCAGATGGAAACCGTGGACGAAATCCGTGTCAGCCAGCCCGCCCCGTTCACGGCGCCATCCACAACATTACGATCGAAGGCGCCCAGTGCGAGTCCGCCCCCTTTGGCGAACCCGTTCACAAAGAGGAAATCGTAAAGCTCGTCGACGTACCACTTGTTCAGCAGCACGCGATGCATAGGCGCTAACGCGGCTCCGACCTTGTCCGGAATCTCGGGGCGGTGATGGTACAAGTAGCGAGCGATGCCGATGCCGATCAGCGCGAACGCCACCGAAACACCCATCAGGATCCACTCCGTGCTGGCATCGTGCGCGCCTTCGTGAGCCGCCTCAATCGCGGCCGAAGCGAACGCCGGCTCCAGCCACTGTTCGAATCCTCGAAACCATCCCGACATTCCCCACAACTTCGGCGTGCCGATCCAGCCCGCCAGAAAGCTGCCCAGCGCCAGAAGCGAGAGCGGGATCGTCATCGTCGGCGGCGATTCGTGAATGTGCGCCTCCACCTCCGGCGCCACGCGCGACTTGCCGTAGAACGTCATGTTCATCAGCCGCCACATGTAGAACGCCGTCATGCCCGCTGTAAGCAGGCCTACAACATAAAGCGCGTTCGAGCCCTGCGGCGAACTGTACGCTTGCCACAGAATCTCGTCCTTGGAGAAGAAGCCGGCGAAGCCCGGAATGCCCGCGATGGCCACCGAGCCCACGAACATCGTCCAGTGCGTGACCGGAATCTTGTCCTTGAGCGCTCCCATGCGCCGCATGTCCTGCTCGCCGCTCAAAGAATGAATCACTGAGCCCGATCCAAGGAAGAGCAGTGCTTTGAAAAATGCGTGCGTGAACAGGTGGAAGATGGCCACCCAGTACGCCCCCACGCCCAGCGCCAGAAACATGTAGCCCAACTGGCTGACCGTCGAATACGCCAGCACCCGCTTGATATCGTTCTGCACCAGGGCAATCGAGGCCGCCAGGATCGCGGTGAACGCGCCGACCGCGGCCACGATCGTCGAAGTCTGCGGCGTCAGTTGGTACAGCGCGCTCGACCGCGCCACCATATAAACGCCCGCGGTCACCATCGTTGCCGCGTGGATCAGCGCCGAGACCGGCGTGGGGCCTTCCATCGCATCCGGTAGCCAGACATACAGAGGAACCTGCGCCGATTTCCCCGTCGCGCCGATGAACAGCAGGAGCGCCATCGCGCTCAAGACACCGAATCCGGCCGTCTCAGCGTGAAACTGGCCGCTGCGCAGAATCTGGTTCACATCCACAAACTTTACGGTGCCGAGTACGGCGAACATCAGCAGCATGCCCAAAATGAACCCGGCATCACCCACCCGGTTGACCACAAATGCCTTGATCCCCGCGTCACTGGCCGATTTCTTGTGGAAGTAAAAACCAATCAGCAGGTAGCTGCACAGGCCCACTCCCTCCCAGCCGACGAAAAGCAGCGCATAGTTGTTCGCCAGCACCAGCATCAGCATGAAGAAGACGAACAGATTCAGGTAGCCGAAGAAGCGGTAGTAGCCGTTGTCATGGCCCATGTATCCGACCGAGTAAACATGGATCAGGAAGCCGACTCCGGTCACCACCAGAATCATCACCGCGCTGAGCGGATCGAGCAGAAAGCCCCAGTCCGCCGTGAAGGTCGCCAGGCGCCCATCGGCCATGTGGAACGGCAGCCCTGCCAGCCAAGTGAACTGGATCACCTGGTGGATGCGCTCCGGCTTTTGCGAAAGCTGTAACACAGCGCCGGCCGAAAAGATGAATGACAACAGCACCATGCCCGGGCAAAATATACTGACGAGCGCGCGGAGTCCGCCGCCGTGGTGGTCATGCTCATGGCCGTGATCGTGCGAATGATCGTGCCCGCCGTGATCGTGGCTCTCATGCGTGTGCCCGTGTCCATGATCGTGCTCGTCGTCGTGGGTGTGCTCGACGCCTGCCGCGATCGCCACGTCCGACGTCGGCTGCGGGTCAAGCTTCTTCCCAAGGAGCAGCATGACCACCGCGCCCAGCAGCGGGAACAGCGGGATGAGCCAGATCTGGTCGAGAAAATTCATTGGCTTACCACTTGAGCAAGTCCACTTCGTCCGCCAGCACCGTCTCTTTGTTGCGGAAAAGCGCGATCAGGATGCCCAGCCCTACCGCCGCCTCGGCTACCGCATCGGTGATCACGAAAATCGCAAAGATCTGGCCGTTCACATTCTGCCAGTAGTGCGAGAAGGCAATGAGGTTGATGTTCACGGCGTTGAGGATCAGCTCGATGGACATCAGGATAATCACGATATTGCGGCGGGTGAGCACGCCGATGGTCCCGATCAGCAGCAGCGCTGCGCTCAGGGCCACGTAATGCGTGGTAGTGATGGGTCCCATACTCAAATCCTCTTCTTCGCCATCACCACCGAGCCGACCACCGCGACCAGCAGCAGCACGGACGCAATCTCAAACGGCAGCAGATACTGCGAGAAGAGCACGGTGGCGATCTGCTCGGTGTTGCCCTCGGTCACTGCAGCAGTTGCCGGCGCCCTGGGCAACCGGAAGGCGCTCGCGCCCTTACGCATGAAATAAACGAGTTCGGCTCCCACGGCCATGACGCACACGAGCGCAATCAGCCATTGCCTGTTGAACTGCCGCTGCTTGGCTGCCTGATCGAGGTTCACCAGCATGATCACGAACAGGAACAGCACCATGATGCCGCCCACGTACAGCACAATCTGGACCGCGAACAGAAATTCCGCCTGCTGCAGAAGGTACAGGCCCGCTACGCCGATCAGGGAAACGATGAGGCTGATGGCGCTGTGTACCGCGCTGCGCCGGGTGACGGTAAAAACCGCGCCTCCCAGCACTAGCGTGGCGAAGAGGTAAAAGAAGAGCGCGTCCATCACGGCGAGCCGGCCCTCTCCACTCCGCGCGTCAGCATTTGTATTGGGTGGGCTTCGGGCCTTCCTCGAGCATCTGCCGGTCCCAGATCGCGCCGTCGCGCGTGTAACTGGCCAGCTCGAAATCCTGAGTCAGCTCCAGCGCATCCACCGGGCAGGCGTCCTCGCACAGGCCGCAGAACATGCAGCGCGACAGATCGTACGTGAATGTGGTCAGTTCCTTGCGGCGCGTCTGTTCGTTGCGCTCGCTGCCCACCACAATCAGCGTCTCCGGGCAGGCCAGCGCACACAGATTGCAGGCAATGCAGAGCGTCTCGCCATTGTCCGGGTTGATGTTCAGCCGCGGCGCGCCGCGATACCGCTCGGCCACCTCGGGGCGTTCAGCCGGATACTGCTCGGTGTAAATGTATTTGGGATTTTGATTGCGAAACGTGACCCAGAGTCCCTGGAACAGGTCGACCAGAAAGATCGTTCTGAAGAACTTGCCCATAAGGTTTTACCGATCCACTTCGCCTAGCACGATATCCAATGTTCCGATAATCGCCACCACGTCCGCCACCAAGCCTCCCCGCACCATGCGGTCGAGCGCCTGCAAGTTCACGAAGGATGGCGGGCGCACGCGCACGCGGTAGGGTTGCGTGGAATTGTCGCTCACCACGAAATACCCCAGCTCACCCTTGGGCGCTTCGATGGAAACGTAGACTTCGCCCGTGGCCGGCTTGATCACCTTCGGCGTCTTGCCGATGGGTCCCGTGGGAATCTTGTCCACCGCCTGCCGGATGATGCGCACCGACTGCCGCATCTCCTGCATGCGCACCATGTACCGGTCATAGGTGTCGCCGTTTTCACCGGTTGGAATCTCGAAATCGTATTGTTCGTAGCCCGAATAGGGCTGCGCTCTGCGCAGATCCCACTTCACGCCCGCGGCCCGCAGCACCGGACCCGTCACGCCGAATTCCTTGCACTCGTCGCCCGAAAGAATGCCGACGCCTTTCAGCCTCGCCACCCAGATGCGGTTGTTGGTGAGCAACTCTTCGTACTCGTCCACCTTCGGCAGGAACATGTCGCAGAAGGCCTTCACCTGCTCCTCGAAACCGTCATACAGCTCGTACTGCAGGCCGCCAATGCGAAACGCATGCGTGGTCAGCCGCGCGCCGCAGTAGTTTTCGAATATCTTGAGGACTTCCTCGCGCTCGCGAAAACAGTAGAACACCGGCGTGATGGCGCCGATATCCAGCGCGTGCGTCCCCAGCCACAGCAGGTGGCTCGCAATCCGGTTCAGCTCGGTGAGGATAATGCGCGTGACCTGCGCGCGCGCCGGGGCCTCGATGTTCAGCAGCTTCTCAACCGCCAGGCAGTAACCCAGCCCGTTCGAAACCGCCGCGACGTAGTCCATGCGGTCCACGTACGGCGCGAACTGCTGGTACGTGCGGTTCTCACCGATTTTCTCCACGCCGCGGTGCAGATACCCGATCACGCACTCCGTGCCCATCACCTTTTCCCCATCCAGCTTGAGGATCACGCGCAGCACACCGTGCGTCGAGGGGTGCTGCGGCCCCATATTGAGCACGAGTTCGGTGGTGTCTAGAAAAGTGGCGTCCGGCATGGTTACTGCCCGCTCTCGATTCCCAGATTCTCCTTCACCCAGCGATCGTCCTGCTGAATGATGGACATCTCTTTTCGCAGCGGGAAGCCTTCCCATTCTTCCGGCATCAGGATGCGGCGCATATCCGGATGTCCCGCGAACTGGATGCCGAACATATCGAACACTTCGCGCTCCAGCCAGTTGGCCCCGACGTGAACATTCACTGCGGTCGGCGGCTGTGCGCCGTCCGCGATCATGGTCTTTAGGCGCAGACGCTCGTTCCGCGCGAAGCTGTACAGAATGTAGATCAGGTCGAACCGCTCGGCGCGCTTGGGGTAATCCACCGCCGTAATGTCGACCAGGTAATCGAAATCCGCTTCCAGTTTCAGGAATTCGAGAATGGGGATGACCGCATCCGGTTTGGCGGCCAGAAAATTCTGCCCGAGATACGCGGCGCACTCCCTAATCTGGTCGCCGAAACGCTCTTTCAACTGCCCGGGAATTTCGCCTTCCCAGGGCGTGGAGGCCATGGGCGCCGGTGGCTTGGGCGGTGTGTGGCCCCCAGCAGCAGCGGCCGCGGGCTTAGGCGGCGCCGCCTTCGGTGTTTCCGCTGCGGGCTTGCCTGGCTCCGCCGCTCCGCCTTCGGGTTTTGGCTCGTCAGCCATTCCGCTTTTTCGTGGAAGATCACTACGATTAACACAGGGTGCCGGGCGAGTCAAATTCTGCGCGTGGTACCGTCAGTGGCTCGTGGACCAGGTCTCTTCAAGGCTTCGCCGGGCGAGCGAGGCTCTCTCTCTTGCAAATCCCCCGCCCGGGTGTAAAATGTTTTGTCGACCTAAAATAGAACGACGCAAGAGGCTGCCGGGGAGGTGGGGACTGATCCGGTCCAGCGGGAGAGTGAAGCAGGCTTTGGCAGTGGTTTTTATAAGTGAACGGCGAATTACTAAACCCGGCTTTCCATAACCTATATAACGAAGCCTTCTGCTTTCACCCGTTGACCGTTCCCGACTCACGGCTTCCAGTGTGTCCATAAATCCAGACGAAGGGAGACCGGCCAGGCCGGTCCGCGGGGCAAGAAATGGCTGAACTTACCGAGAAACCTGCCGGCGCGCAGGAGCCGGAAAGCAAACCTAAACCCAACGCGGCGGATGCGTTGAAGAGGATCTTCACCTCGAACGATCCTGACCCTCAGCGCGTGATCGCGCGCCGGCGGCGTTTTGTCATGGCCGGCGTGCTCGGCTTCCTGAGCGTGAATCTCCTGATGTTCCTGCGCTTTTTCTTCCCTCGGGCGCTCTATGAGCCGAAGACCAAGTTTCTCATCGGCTATCCTTCTGACTTCGGATTCGGCGTCGACACCAAGTTCCAGAATGCGCACCGCATTTGGGTGGTGCGTAACACCGAAGGCATCTTCGTGATCTCGGCCATCTGCACCCACCTGGGGTGCACGCCGGATTGGAAACCGAGCGAGAACAAGTTCAAGTGCCCCTGCCACGGCTCGGGTTACGACCCCGAGGGTGTCAACTTCGAAGGGCCCGCGCCGCGTCCCATGGACCGGGCGCACGTCGAGGTGACGCCGGAAGGACAGATTGAGGTTGATCTGAGCCGCCTCTACCGGTGGCCCAAAGGTGAGCGCTCGGAATTCAGTGATCCCGGCGCCATCGTTCGTGTTTGAAACTCTGAGGTACAGCCATGGCTGACGGAAACGGAAGCAAAGGAACGAGCGGAAACGGAGCTGGCGAACCCGAACAGAACGGCGGCAAGAAAAGCCCAGTCACCGTGCTGGTTGAAGGCGCCAAGGCCGTCGGTGCACAGGCCGCGGAAGAGATCAAGGCGCTCAAGCAACCCGAGAAGACCGACGTCTGGAAATCCGTGTTGCGCGTCAAGCATGACGAAACGCCCCGCAGTCGCGCACTCGGCGTGCTATCGAACGTCTTCCTCCACCTTCACCCGGCGAAAATCAACCGCGATGCGGTGGCCTATAACTACACCTGGGGAATGGGCGGCATGACGTTTTACGTCTATATCACGCTGGTCTTCACCGGCACGCTGCTGATGTTCTACTATCACCCCTCGAAGGTCGTGGCCTTCCGCGACATCCTCTATCTCGAGCATGACGTTCCCTTCGGCAAACTGCTGCGCAACATGCACCGCTGGGGCGCCCACCTGATGGTGATCATGGTCGAGCTGCACATGTTCCGCGTGTTTCTCACCGGCTCCTACAAGAAGCCCCGCGAGTTCAACTGGGTGGTGGGCGTGATTCTCCTGGTGCTCACGCTGTTGCTGAGTTTTACCGGTTACCTGCTGCCGGACGATCAGCTCGGTTTCTGGGCGGTCACCGTCGGAACCAACATGGCACGCGCTACACCGCTGCTCGGTCACGACGGACCCTTCGGACACCAGCTCGGCATGACGCCCTTCAATGACGTGCGTTTCGGCTTGCTGGGCGGCTCGATCGTCGATTCCAATGCCCTGCTCCGTGCCTACATCTGGCACTGCGTGGCGATTCCGATCATCGCCTCGGCGTTCATGGTGGTGCACTTCTGGCGCGTGCGCAAAGACGGCGGCATTTCAGGCCCGGCGCCCGTGCAGCTCGAGTCGGAAATCAAGGAACCGCGGAAGTTATAAACGGAGATCGCCATGGATCTGCATCAACTCTGGACCATCGTCAGCTTGCCGGATAACGTTCCCATCGTGCTGCTCATGATCGTGGTGCCGTTCTACACGTGGTACGGGCTGCGCCAGGCGTTTGCGAATGACCGCCTGATCGCCGAGCTCGAAGCCAATCCCGCGCTCGCCAAGACGCATCACCGCAAAACGCAGCCCTGGAAGCCGGGTTGGGTCAAAGAAGTTCACGTCTGGCCGTATCTGCTGCGTATCGAGTTTCTCGCCGCCATCATCGTCACCTTGCTCCTGATGGTCTGGTCCATCACGCTCAATGCGCCGCTCGAGGAGCCCTCCAATCCCACCCTCACCATGAATCCATCCAAGGCGCCCTGGTACTTCCTCGGCTTGCAGGAGATGTTGGTTTACTTCGACCCATGGATTGCCGGCGTGGTGATGCCTTCACTGATCATCGTGGGCCTGATGGTGATTCCCTATATCGACGCCAACCCTCTGGGCAGCGGCTACTACACCTATAAACAGCGCAAATTCGCCATCCTCACGTTTATTTTCGGCTTCATCGTTTTGTGGGTCACGATGATTGTCATCGGCACACTCATCCGCGGTCCGGGCTGGATGTGGTTCTGGCCAGGCACCACGTGGGACCACAACCGGCTCGAATTCGCCGTGAATCGCGACCTGCCCGATATCTTCGGCATCAAGGGCCGCGTCATGAAGATCATTTTCGGCGCGATCGTCGTCGGGCTCTACTCAGTCGTCGCGGCCCTCGGCATTCACAAGCTCATGAACCTGACGCCGTTCGCCCGCAGGATCTTCAAGCGCATGAGCCTGCTGCAAGTCGCGACCATGCAGATATTCCTGATCATTATGCTGTCCCTGCCCATCAAGATTCTCGCGCGCCTGCTGTTCCGGATTAAGTACGTCTGGGTAACCCCGTGGTTCAACGTATGAGCGATCAAGAACAAGACAAAGACCCCGTAGTCACTTCGTCGCTGAGCAAACACCTGTTCATCTGGTCGGCGCTTCTCCTGCTTTCGCTCGGCTGGGCGCTGTGGGATGAAGTCTATGGGATCCGCCCGTGGAAAACGTATCAAGCCCACTTCGCCAGGGTCTACACGCGGTACCTCCGCAGCATCCGGCCCCGCGAATCCGGCTTCGAAAAGCAGATCAAGACTTCGCCCGAGTATCAGAAGTTCGATCGTGACATGCAGTCCGCCGAGAAGGCCGTAACACAGAAGGTGGCTGAGATCGATCGCGAAGTAAACCAGGTGCTCGTGCCTCGCACGCTTGCGCTCAACGACCCGTTCCAGGAAGTGCGCAGCCACATCGGCTCACTCACGTACCAGATCGAAACCACCGACAGCGAAAGTTCCAAGCAATCCAAGCGCAGGGAAATTGAAGAGCTGAAGAGAGAATCCCACACCGCTAAACTACCCCTGCCCGACGGTTCCACCGAGACGAAAACGTACACTTTCCTCGACATGGACCGCGACTTAACGGCTTGGAAAGCGCGCAAGGCTCAGCTGCTCCAAGAGCGCGTCGAGATTCTGAAGCCCGCCACCGAACTGCGCGCCCAGCGCGACAAGTATCTTTCCGATCGCATCGCCGACGTCAGCGCCGAGACGCTCGCCGGCTTGCTGAAAAAGATGGACGACTTCCCGATTACGATCCGCCAGATCCACATCAAGGACGTCGATCTGGTGGATCGCTGCGAATCGTGTCACCTGGGCACTCGCGAGCCTCTGGAGTTGACCAAGGCAGCCATGGGCGGCGAAGAGGTCTTCGTGAGCCACCCGAACAAAGAACTGCTCAAGATTCACGACCCCGAGAAGTTCGGCTGCACACCCTGCCACGGCGGGAACGGTGCGGCCGTCGATAGCGTCACCAAGGCCCACGGCCGGCACACGTTCTGGCTGTGGCCGATGCACCATCGCGAAAATTTTGAAGCCGGATGCCAGCAGTGCCACGTCAAGGAAATCGTCACCGAGATGGCCGACACGCTGAACGCCGGGCGGGAGACATTCCGCCTGCGCGGCTGCATGGGCTGCCACCGCTACGAAGGTTTCGATCACGAGCCCGAGGAAATGACCTCGGTCAATCAGCAGATCCGCCAGCTCGAACAACAGAAAGCGGAATGGACCCGCGAGATCGGATTCTCGACCGACAAAGCCGACCGCACCCGCGACAATGCCGAAGCCCAGCGGCTCTACCAGCACGCCAACGACCTGAAGGTTCGCATCACCGGCCTCGACGCCAAAATCGAGCAGGCCGACATGCGCGAAAGCGACCTGGTCCGCGAAGTGAAGAAGGTCGGACCCAGCCTCAAAGAAGTCCGCATGAAGATGCACAAAGAGTGGATTCCGGTTTGGCTCGAGGATCCGCACAAATGGCGGCCCGGAACCAAGATGCCCACGTTCCGCCTGGATCAGGACGACATCAAAGCCATCGCCGCATTCATTTGGCAATCCGGCGTGACCGGCAGCCTGCCCTCCCAAACCAAGGGCGATCCGGTGAAAGGCAAGGAGTCGTTCGAAACGCGCGGCTGCATGGCCTGCCACTCCATGGGCGAGGGCAGCGAAAAGCAAGGCGGCACCTTCGCCGCCAACCTGAGCCGTGTCGGCGAGAAGGACAATTACGATTACCTCGTGCGCTGGATTCACAATCCGCGTGAGCGCACCCTTCCCTACTGCCCGTTCGAGAAGCGCGACCTCACGGCGGAGGACTACAAGAAGAAGGGCCTGCCCTTCGTCTTCGACATGGATCACGACAAGTGCCCCAATGACGGCCACCAGTTGCAGGTCGAGCAGATGACGCCTATGCCCAGCCTGCGCCTGTCCATCGACGAGGCGCGCGACATCGCCAGCTACCTGATGACCCGCAAGCATGACGGCGCCACCTATGCCGCCGCGAATTACTTAGAAGATCCCAAGCTCAAAGCGCGCGGCCAGTTCCTGGTCCGCTACTACGGCTGCGCCGGCTGCCATGAAATCTCGGGCCTGGAAGAAGAGCAGCGCATCGGCACCGAACTGACCAAGGAAGGCTCGAAGCCGCTCGAGCGCCTGGACTTTGCGCTGTTGGGGCATGAAGCCGAACGCGAAGGCTGGTACACCCACAAGGGCTTCTTCGAGCACAAGCTCGAAAATCCGGCGGTCTACGACAAGGGAAAAGAAAAAACCAACAAGCTCGACCGGTTGAAGATGCCGAACTTCAATCTGTCCAAGCCAGAAATCGATCAGGTCGCGACCTTGTTGCTGGGCTCGGTGGATTCCACCATGCCCGACCGCTACCACTACGAGCCCGGCGATCAGCGCCAGGACATCATCGATGGCTGGTGGGTCGTCCGAAAATACAACTGCATGGGCTGCCACCAGGTGCACGTCGGCCAGACCACGTTGTTCATGACGCTCGCGCGCTATCAGGATCCCGACTGGAAGGATCAGAAACCGCCCAGCCTCATCGGCGAAGGCGCGCGCGTGAATCCCGCCTGGCTCATGCGGTTCCTGGCGAATCCCTCGCTCAGCGACTCCGACACCAACCGCGACGGCGTGCGACAATACCTCAAAGCCCGCATGCCCACGTTCTATTTCTCCGCCGGGGAGATCCAGAAGCTCGTACGTTTCTTCGCCGCCCTCTCGTCGCAGGCGCAGCCGTATATCGCGCCCAAAATGGAAATGGTGAGCGACCAGGAGCGGACCATGGCGCGCCAGTTGTTCTCGAGCGAAGGCGCTCCGTGCCTGAAGTGCCACATGACGGGCGACGCCAAACACGATGCGCGCGCTACCGCGCCCAATTTCCTGATGGCCAGGGAGCGGCTGAAAGCCGGGTGGACCGAACGCTGGATCGTGCACCCCGAAATGATGGCGCCCGGCACCGCCATGCCCTCCGGCTTGTTCCGGCGTGACGGCGAGCGCTGGATCTTCGCCGGGCCCACGCCCGCGAGCTTTCAGAATTACCAGAGAGATCACGCCGATCTGCTGGTGCGTTACATGTTCCAGTTCACTCCGGAAGAACTGAACCGCCTGCGCTCGAGCGCGGGCGCCGGTGCCGGACAATAGTGAGAGTTTTTAGCTGAAAAGGAGAAATAGTACCTGAAATGAAGAACGTCCTGTTGAGTCTCGCAATACCTTGCGTGATGTTCGTTGCCGGCTGCGGTGGCAGCAAGACTTCGGAATCCACGCCCAAAGAGGAAGCGGCCGCTCCGGCGGCGTCGGCTCCCGCCATCGATGAAGCCAACGCCGCTACGCTCACCGGCAAAGTCAGTTTTACGGGTGACAAGCCGGCCATGAGAAACATCGATATGTCCGCCAACCCGGCGTGCGCACGTGCCCATGCGGGTGCGCCCGCGAAATCGGAAGAAGTTATTGTAAATGACAACGGCACGCTGAAGAATGCATTCGTATGGGTGAAGGCGGGCGTGCCCGACCGCCAGTGGCCCGTGCCCACCACCCCGGTTGATCTGGCCCAGAAAGGCTGCATGTATGGGCCGCACGTGATCGGCGTAATGTCGAATCAGGACATCAAGATCGTCAATAGCGATCCCACCAATCACAACATTCACCCGCTCCCCAAGATCAACCAGGAGTGGAATGAGTCCCAGCCGCCCAACGGCGACTCGAAGCTGAAGAAGTTCGCGCGCGAAGAGGTCATGATCCCGGTGAAGTGCAACGTGCACCCGTGGATGCGCTCCTACATTGGCGTCGTCAACCATCCGTTCTTCTTCGTCACCGGCGATGACGGCACCTTCACCATCAAGGGCCTGCCGCCGGGTAAGTACACGGTGGAAGCCTGGCACGAAAAGTACGGCACCAAGGACGTCGAAGTGACGGTCGCCGCGAAGGAAAGCAAAGCGGTCGACTTCACCTTCCCGGGCGCTTAAACCATGCCGAAGAAATGGGGACTGGCTACACTGTCCCAAGCCGCGACCCACACTGATGCACCCCGATCCGGCCTCGCCGGCGCGTGGACAGTGCTGCCTGTCCCCATTTCTTCACCCGCTCCATCGGCGCGGGGACAGCGCTCCCTGTCCCCGTTTTTCAGCCACGAACTTCTGCCATGACTAGCCCCTGGCTGCACCGTTACGCGGTGCTCTGGTCCTTTTGCACGCTGTTTCTCGTAGTCGCCGGAGGCCTCGTCACCAGCAATGACGCGGGCCTCTCGGTGCCTGATTGGCCGCTCTCCTATGGCAGCCTCATGCCGCCCATGGAGGGCAATATTTTCTATGAGCACGGGCATCGCATGGTCGCGACGACCGTCGGCCTGCTCACCATCGGAATGGCATCCTGGCTCGCCCGCGCAGAGCAACGTCGCTGGCTCCGCAATCTCGGCTGGCTCGCTCTCGCCGCTGTGATCGCGCAAGGCGTGCTCGGCGGCATGACCGTCCTCTTTATGCTGCCCAAGCCCGTCAGCATCGGCCACGCCTGCCTGGCCCAGCTTTTCTTTTCCACCACCGCCGCCGTCGCTCTCTTCACATCCCGAAGCTGGGCCCGCGGTCCGCGGATGGTGGACGATCCCGGCGCTCCTTCTCTGCACTGGTTCGCGCTGGCCGCGTCCGCTTGCATCTTCCTTCAGCTCGCGCTCGGCGCGTCCGCCCGGCACAAGGCGCTCGGCATTCTGCCCCATGTCATCGGCGCTCTCGTCGCTACCGGCATGGTGCTCTGGCTCACCGTTCGCGTTCTCATGCGCCATGCGGACCACCATGCCCTGCGGCGTTCGGCTCTCGCCGTATTGTCCATCACGTTTCTGCAGGTTTTCCTCGGCATTGCGGCCTACATGAGCCGTCTCGCCACGGCCGATGCTCCGCAGCCCATGCCCGTTATGGTAGGCTTCACTGTGGCACATGTGGCAACCGGCGCGCTCACTCTGGCTTCCAGCGTCATCCTGGCGATCCAGATCTTTCGCCATGTTCGCCGCCCGCTCGCAGATCTCCAACCCATAGGAGTGGCCGTACCTTCCGCATGAGAGATTACATCAGCCTGACCAAGCCGCGGATCACCTGGCTCATTCTCATGAGCACCGGTGTCGGCTACTTCTTCGGCCTGCGCGGCGTCAGCTTCTGGCAGATCCATTGGTGGGCGCTCTTGCACACCATCATTGGCACCGGACTGCTCGCCTCCGGAACCGCGGCTCTCAATCAATGGTACGAGCGCGATGCCGATGCCCGAATGCGCCGCACCTCCCACCGGCCCATTCCCTCGGGCCGGCTCGATGCCAGTCGCGCGCTCGCTTTCGGAATTGGCCTGGCCATCGCCGGCTTCGCGGAACTCGCCTGGTTCGTCAACCTTCTTTCGGGTGTGCTGGGCATCGCGACTCTGGTGAGCTACCTCTTCTTCTACACGCCGCTCAAGCAGCGCTCCTGGCTCTCTACCACCGTCGGCGCATTTCCCGGGGCCATGCCGCCCATGATTGGTTTCGCCGCCGCCTCAGGCACCCTGACCGCTGATGCCTGGGCGTTGTTCGCGATTCTCTTTCTGTGGCAATTCCCGCATTTTTACGCCATCGCCTGGATGTACCGCGACGATTACGCGCGCGCCGGCATCCGCATGCTTCCCGTGGTCGAGCCCGACGGCCATTCGACGGCGCGCCAGATTATCCTCTGCGCCTCGCTGTTGATTCCCGTGAGCCTCGCGCCCGGTCTGCTCGGCATGTCGGGCAAATTATATCTGGTGGGCGCCCTGGCGCTCGGCGCCTGGTTCTTGTATTCCGGGGTTCGCGTGGCCGCCGACCGC
This sequence comes from Terriglobia bacterium, assembly GCA_020073305.1. GTDB lineage: Bacteria > Acidobacteriota > Terriglobia > Bryobacterales > Bryobacteraceae > QHXW01. The sequence goes on along the minus strand of JAIQFK010000006.1, from coordinate 195,195 downwards.
ACCATTCTGCGCGCACGCAGCGTACTGCTGGTGTCGGTGATCTATCTCCCCCTGCTTTATGGCCTCATGCTGCTCGACCGGCCCGGTCTCTAGGAGTTTCTTGAAAAACGGGGGCTGGCTCCGCTGTCCCAAGCCGCCGGCGACCCCGAATCAACCCAGCCGGTTCCATCGGCGCGTGGACAGCGCAGCCTGTCCCCGTTTTTCAGGTCGCGCGCTGAAAGTTTTCCTCCTCCTCGTTTCCCTCGCCGCGGCCGGCTGCGCTCGACGCGCACCCCTGCCTGTGTTCGGCCAGATCCCGGACTTCCACCTGATCTCGCAAACCGGCGAACCCTTCGATCGCAAATCGCTCGACGGTAAAATCTGGGTGGCTGATTTCATCTACACGCATTGCCCCGGCCCCTGCCCCCGCATGAGCGCGCAGATGCGCCGCGTTCAAACCGCCGTCGCCAGTTTGCCCGACGTCCGCCTGGTTTCCTTCTCCGTGGATCCCGATCACGACACTCCGCCCGTCCTCGCCGAATACGCCGTCCGCTACCACGCGCAGCCAGGGCGCTGGTTTTTCCTGACCGGCGACCAGAAGACGCTCGACTCCCTCGACCGCCATGCGTTCATGCTGGGCAATGTCGATGGCAGCATGCAGCACAGCACCCGTTTCGTATTGGTCGACCGGCAAGGCAAGATCCGCGGCTACTACGGAACCGATCAGGACGATCCCACCGCGCACCTGATCGCCGACATTCGCCGCCTCGCGCGGGAAACCTCGTGATCTCCGTTCACGACCTCCCCGCCATCAACGCCATCCTCAACGCTACCGCCGCCGTGCTTCTGGTCTGGGGCTACACGCTCATCCGCCGTCGTCAGCCGCAGACGCATAAGCGCGTAATGCTCGCGGCGTTCACCACCTCCTGCGCCTTCCTGGTCAGCTACATCGTCTATCACGCGCAGGTCGGCTCGGTCCGATTCCAGCACCCCGGCGGCATCCGCGCCGTTTACCTGAGCATTCTCGCCACGCACACCGTGCTCGCGGCCTGCGTGCCTCCGCTCGCTATTGTCACTCTCCGCCGTGGCCTCTCCGCCCGCTTCGACAAACACCGCGTCATCGCCCGCTGGACCCTCCCCATCTGGCTCTACGTCAGCATCACCGGCGTCGTGGTCTATCTGATGCTGTACAAGCTGTAGAATGCCCTGCGCAGAATCCTGTAGCGCAGGCCTACGGCGTTTTTTGCCGGAGACCTGCGGCTTTTTCGGCGCATGAGCAACAGTGACCCGCCAAAATCAGGCGTGGGCCTGCGCTACAAATTGCCTGAACTTCGCGGACCATATCATCGCGCGGCCACCGTCGGCTCCAAATACTGTGCGGCTTTTTCGGGCTGCTGCAGCCCCTCATAGATCGCTCGTAGATCCTTCCGGGCCGCCCTCATAAACGACTCCGCCGGATTCGACTGGTTGATGAGAATCTGATACGCCGCCAGCGTCTGCTTCTCCGCATCCGCATAACGCCCCTCGCGCAACAACGTGCGACCCAGCTTGAGGTGGGCCACGCCGGTATTCACATGTTCAGGCCCCTGCGTTTCGATGAAAAGCTGTAGCGCTTCCCGAAAGAGCGGTTCGGCCCGGGCATATTGCTTCCGGTCCATGTAGACGCTGGCCAGGTTGGACTCCGCCACGGCGATCAGGTAGTGGCGCCCGTGATACAGCGCACGGTAGATATCGATCATGCGCTGGAATTGTGCCTCGGCTTCGTCGAATTGGTCGCGCATGTATGCGATGCTCCCCAGCTCGTTCACGGTATCGGCAACGGATGGATGCACCTTCCCGTAGACGCGCTCGCGAATGGCCAGCGCCTGCTTCAGCACGTCCACTGCGTCGTCATACCGCTTCTCGAAGTGCAACGCGCGGCCGAGCACGGTCAGGTTGTACGCCGTCTGCGGATGGTCGTTGCCGTAATAGGCTCGGTTGATGTCGAGCGCTTCGCGGGCCAGCCGCTCGGCCTCCGCGTAATATTGCAGCTCCTGCTGGAAGTTCGCCAGGTTCAGCTGATCAACCGCAACCGACGGGTGCCGTGCCCCGAACAGTTGCCGGTGCATCGCCAGCGCACGTTCGTATAGCGACTTGGCGGTGTTGTAGTGGCCGGTCTCAAAGTGGTTGGTGGCCAGCTCGTTCAGCGTCGCGGCCAGCTCCGGCGTTGCCGCGCCCGATGCTGATTCGAGTTTCACTGCTTGATCGAGAATACCGATCGCCTCGGCAAACGAACCGCGCCCTTCCAGCACCTGCCCCAGCGCGAGCATGGCCTTGGCCACTGCCGCGTTGTCGGGCGGGCGCAGGTGCTTCGCCTTCTCCAAACCATCGCGCACCAGCCGCTCGGCTTCATCCAGTTTGGCTTGATCTGAACGCAGCAGACCTAGCTCTACCTGGCTCTCCACCGCATCCGCGCTTCCTGCTCCCCCTATCGACTTGCGTTGCTCGAGCGCGGCGCGCAGCAAGGTGTCGGCCTGGTCGAACTTGCCCAGCTTCTCGTAGATCCCGCCCAACGTCTGATACAGATCGGCCTGTGCCGCCGGTTCGTGATCGAGTGACCGCGCCTCCTGGACGCCGCGGTCCAGGAGATTCACCACGCGCAGATTATCGGCCGGCCCCGCTTCTTTGTCGCCGCCGTTAAACAGGTTCAACATGAACCGTTGGATGCGCTGCGCGCGCGCCGCCTGCGCCACGGCCATATTGCGCGCACTCGCCAATCGCACGGTGAAGAAGACCACCAGCGCGGCCGCCGCCACCGAAACGGCCGTCGCCGCCAGAACCGCCCGCCGGTTTCGCCGGACGAACTTCCCGAGCCGGTATCCCAGCCTATCGGGGCGCGCCTCGAGCGGCTCGCCCTTCAGATAATGATCCAGATCCCGGATCAGCGCCTCCACCGACCGGTAGCGCCGCGCCGCTTCCTTGTGCATCGCCGTCAGGCAGAAAACGTCCAGATCGGCCCACGAAGCCTGGCTCAACTCCGGTGACACCGCTCCGGCTGCCGACGGCTTTTCAGGCTCGCGATCGAGAATCATCCGCTCCAACTCGCCCGCCGAACGTCCCGCCGCTTCGAACGGCACTCGTCCCGTCAACAGCTCATACAGGATCACACCCAGCCCATAAACATCCGTCTGCATGCTTGCTGGGTCGCCCCGGATCTGCTCCGGCGCCGCATACGCCGGCGTCATGAGCCTGAGTCCCGTCCGCGTATGATCCCGGGACGCTCCCTCCGCGTCGAGCTGTTTGGCGATGCCGAAGTCCAGCAGCCTTACCGTCCCATCCTCTTTCACCAGAATGTTGGACGGCTTCAGATCCCGGTGAATGATGGCGTGCCGGTGAGCATAGTCCACCGCCTCCGAGACCGCGCGAAACAGCCGCAGCCGCTCCGCCACCGGACACGCCCGCGCCTTCGAGTACTCATTCAGCGGGACGCCTTCGACATACTCCATCGCGAACCAAGGCGTGCCGTCCGCCAGCACATCGGCGTCGTACAGCCGGGCGATAGACGGATGATTCAACTGCGCCAGCGTGCGCTGTTCCACCGTGAATCGCTCGCGGCGCGCCGGCGACATCCAGGCGTCGCGCAATACTTTGATGGCTGCTCGGCTGCCAAGGTCTTCCCGCTCGGCCAGGTACACCACACCCATCCCCCCCTCGCCGAGAAGGCTCCGGATGCGATACGGCCCGATTTCCTTGAAGGGAAGCGCAGGTTCCGCCCGCCCCGCGAAAAATTCCTGCGCAATCTCGCCTACGTCGCGGTCCAGCAGAGACCCGCCGGCGATGTCTTCATCGAGCAGCGCCAGCACCTCGCTGATCAGAGCGCCGTCGCCGCCGCATGCCTTTTCCAGAAACGCCCGGCGCTCCACGTCGGGCCGCTCAGCCGCCTCGTGGAACAAGGCCTGCATTCGCTCCCACCGCGCGCTATCCATGGCTCCCATTCACTCAAGCTCGCGCAGCTTGTAGGCCAGCCACGCCTTGGCCGCTCGCCAGTCGCGCAGCAACGTGGCTTCCGAGACGTTCAGCAGCGACGCCGTCTCCGCCATATCCAGCCCGCCGAAAAATCGGGCTTCCACCATCATGGCCTGCCGTGGATTGAGGCGCGCCAGGTCCACCAGCGCAGCGTCCAGCGCCAACAACTTCTCCTCGCTCGATGCGATTTCGCCCGCCGCATCGCTCAAGGGGACCGGCACGGCTCCCCCGCCCCGCTTATCCGCGTTCCGCCGCCGCGCGGCTTCCACCAGCAGTTGCCGCATGGCGCGGGCCGCGATGCGCTTGAAATGCAGCGGCGATGTTGAGGCAAATCGAGGCGAGTGGGCCAGCTTCAGCCAAGCTTCATTCACCAGCGCGGTGGTGTTGAGCGTCAGGCTCGGGTCGCCGCGGCGCACGCTTGCCGCCAGACGGCGCAGCTCCTCGTAGGTCAGGCTGAACAGGTAGTCCAGTTCCCGCCGTTCCTCCGGAGTCTCTCCCGGCTGCCTTAATTCCCACTCCTCCTGATCGGGCATGACGGTTTTTCATCGGCGTCTACGCATTGCGTAGTGTACAGGCAAACATCACCCCTGATGCCAATGCCGGATAGTAGCACCCGATGCTTGGAGCTCGCAACCAAAACCCGGTGGTGGAAGAGCAATTCGAACCACGCGCTCAGCCGGCCATCGCCGCGCTCGGCGACGTCACCCTAAAGCTGGTGAGACCTGGCTTGGGCGGCTCTTCGGCTTTCGGTGGGGCAGGGGGTGGCTTTGCGAACGTGCCCAAGGGACTGCCGAGCGTTCGGTTTTTCACACGCTTTAACGCAATGCTTAGGTGAGACCGCTACCCTGATTGCTCTTGCAACAAGGAGATCCAACATGAAGCCACCGGCTTCCTTCGCTCATAACCGGACGCTGTTCCGTCCGCGCGCCGTCCGCCGGTTTTTTTCCGCGCTCTGCCTGGCCGCCGCTACCATGTCCGCCGCCGCCGCGCAGTGCTACCAGTTCTCCAGCAGCGCCTCCGGCGTCACTCTCAAGGTGGATATCACCTCGACGGTCAGCAAGATCGGTCCCATCTCCCTCGGCGGCGGTGGACGTTCCATCACCTACGTCTTTATCGGGAATTACACCCTCACCGTCGGCCAATCCACACAGGTCTCAGCCGGAATGGGGGGCGGGTCCAGCATCCTCTATTCAGGCACTCCGCTGTTCACCACCGTGAACTTCACCCTGGGAGATCCGAACTTTCAAAGCGACTGGATCGTCAATCTGCAGGGCTCCGGAGACTTGTTGCCCAACGGCCTCCCCCAAACGCTACCCGCGCTCTCCAAGTGGATGCTCCCAGGCCTCGGCACGCACAACGACTACATCGCCATAGGCTCCACAGGGAATACCAAGTTCTACACCATCGATCAGATCAGCGGCTGCACCACCGCCGGCCAGCCCACCATCTCGCTCTCCGTCCCGGACCTCGTGTTCTCGTACACGGAGGGCGGCGCTTTGCCCGCGCCGCAGACCGTCGCCATCACCAATTCCGGCACCGGCACACTTTCGTGGTCAGCCTCCGCCAACATGCCCTGGATCGTTCTCTCGGAAACGTCCAACACGCTCACCGTCTCCATCAATCCGGTCGGCCTCGCTGCGGGCCCCCACGTTGGCGCCATCACCATCACCGCGCCTGGCGCAACCAACAGTCCCATCGCCATACCCGTCGAGTTCACCATCAATGCGGCCGCGCCTCCCGTTATCTCCCCCGCAACGCATTTTGTGCCTCTCACTCCCTGCCGCGTCGTGGATACACGCAATCCCAGCAGCGCATTTGGCGGGCCTGCCATCGCCGGCGGCTCGTCCCGCGATTTCCCAATCCCCAACAGCTTGTGCGGCATTCCGTCCACCGCCGCAGCCTATTCCTTGAACGTTGCGGTCGTCCCCAAAGCGCACCTGGGGTACATTACCGTCTGGCCCGCTGGACAGTCGCAGCCGTTCGTCGCCACTCTGAACTCGCTCGACGGCCGCATCAAATCCAACGCCGCCATCGTGCCCGCGGGCGTCAATGGGGCGATTAGCATCTACGCTACGGATACTACCGATGTCATCCTCGATATCAATGGCTACTTCGTGCCCGGACCCGCTTCCTCCGCCACCGCCTTCTACCCCTTGACACCCTGCCGCGTCGCTGACACGCGGAACGCTGTAGGCCCTTTAGGCGGACCCGGCCTCACCGCTCGAACCACGCGAACGTTCCCCATCGCCGAAAGCGCTTGCGGCGTCCCGGCGAACGCGCAGGCCTACTCTCTGAACTTCGCCGCCATCCCCAGGGGACCTCTCGGCTATCTCACCGCGTGGCCATCCGGTAAACCGCAACCCCTGGTAGCCTCCCTCAACGCCCTTACCGGCACCATCACCGCCAATGCCGTGATCGTCCCCGCCGGAACCGGACAGGCAGTGGATGTGTTTACCACCAACGACACCGATCTCGTCATCGATATCAATGGCTATTTCGCGCCCCAGGGTCCCGGTGGGCTGGCCCTGTACGCCATGACGCCTTGCAGGGTTTGGGATAGCCGCCAGCCATCGGGAACGCCGCCCTTCAGCAAAGCGGTCAATCTGAGCGTGACATCCTCGCCTTGCGACCTGCCGGGCACGGCGCAAGCCTTCGTCTTTAACGCAACGGTGGTGCCGCCCGGACCTTTCGGTTTCCTCACGATGTGGCCGGAAGGAGAGCCGCAGCCGCTGGCCGCGACCCTGAATGCTCTCGATGGCGCCATCACCAATAACATGGCCATCGTCCCCACTACCAACGGTTCGATCACCGTATTCGGGTCCAACCCCACGCACCTCGTGCTTGATCTCTTCGGCTTCTTCGCTCCGTAACCTGCGAGTCTCCCCCCGAACCAATCCGGCGATCCGTTGTAGTGGCCGCGCATGCGCGGCCTGTGCGCACCCCAGCTTCGCCCCTCCGCGAAACTCTTTCCACGCTACAATCCTTGAGCGCCATGCCTCCCTCCGCCGGAACTCGCCTCGGCCCTTACGAGGTCACCGCGCCGTTGGGCGCCGGCGGCATGGGCGAAGGTTGGCCAGGAAGTACCAGCGTCGAATCGATGCACTGGACACATCCATCAAAAGCGCCGAGTAGTGGAACGCCGTCTTCTCATTAATCCAACGACAGGCAACCGGCCCATCTTGCCCAATCTTCTTCCAGTAACATGGCCCTTATGCCTACCCGCGAAAAACCCCGCGCGCGGATTCTAGCAGCCGCTATGGTGATCAGTCTGTTAGTGGCCGGCGTTGCCGATGCGAAATCGCACCGGCGGCGGCCAAGCGGCGGCGGCACCTTCGCCTACTACCTGCTTTCCCTCTCTTACGCGCCCGATTTCTGTGCGCAGCCGTCCGGAAACAAAGATCCGCGTGAGTGCGGCGCCGGGCGCCATATCGGCTTCGTGGTCCATGGGCTGTGGCCGCAAGGGGAGAATGGCCGGGGTCCCGAGAGATGTGGCGCCGGCAGCCCGGTTTCCGAGGACCTGATCCGGGCGATGTTGAACTACATTCCCAGCGAGTCGCTCATCCAGCACGAATGGACCAGTCATGGTACGTGCAGCGGACTGAGCGCCGCCGATTATTTTGCCGCCGTGCGCAAGGCGCGCGACTCGGTCACGATTCCCGCCGATCTGAAAGAGCCTGCGGCGCGGTTGCGAAAAAGCCCGGCAGAAATTGAAAGCGAGTTCGCGTCCGCAAACTCAAGATTCCCAAAAGAAGCGTTTCGCGTGTCCTGTTACCAGGGCGATGAGTTACAGGAAGTGCGGATCTGCTTCAACAAAGATCTCTCGCCACGCGCCTGCGGCCCCAGTGCCGGCGAATGTGCGGCCGGGAGCATAGAGATCCTGCCGGTGCGTTAGCACGACGCAACCGCTCCTTTTAGTCGTGGCTCGGCTATCCGGCGGGTTTCACTGAGCCGCGCCTGGCGTATGCGATCGCCCATATCTCCGGATGTCATTTGAATCCGGCCGTCACGGTTGGGCTGGTGGTCGGCAAGCGCTTTTCGGCATCCCACGGGTTCCTGGCGGATCGGAACGTCACTCGATGAAACCCAGGTTCTTCAACAAAGCACGGCCCAGAGCGGTTCCATCCAGGGGCGGCGACGGTGTGTTGGCTTCCTCCATCTTCTGCCGTTGCGCCTCCCCCCTCTCTTTCGCTGCCTGTACGAAGGCGGCCAACTGGCCTCTGTTGGCCCGGTTGTAGACCGCGGCTTCGGCCAGTCCCTGCTGCATCGCTGCTTTGCCGCCGATGAGGATCTGAAGCTGCTGCTGGAGCTCGGTGTTCTTGGCAGTGCCCGGCAGACCCTGGACCAGTCTGCAGAACTTATCCAGCTCCTCGAACACCTGGTTGAGGCTCGCGGGTTCGGCGTCGTCGCCCGCCGCGCCATCGGCCCCTGCTGCGCCTGCGGCTTCGGCACCGCCCGTTGCTCCGGCCTGTGCGGGCTGCGCGCCGAAGTCCCACATGAAATCGCATGTAGGGCAGCAGATGTAGCTCCACATCCGGGCGATGCAGCTCTGGTTCATGCATCCCAGCACCGCGGCGGGCCGCAGGCCAATCGGCTTCCTGCAATTCGGGCACTCGACGCTGGGCGGAGTCAGCGTATGGCAGAACAGGCATGCCGGCGCCTCAGGCGGTTTCTCCGCAATCGCGATCAGGACGCCGCCCGCAATCTCGGAGTTGGCGAAATGCGGCTGCCATAATTGAAGCAATTCGGCCTGGGAGACACGCCGCGACGGACCGAATTGCGGATCGTGCAAGACCACACTCTGATGGTCGAGATCCACCATCACGGTATAGTGTCCTGCCACAGAGTCGGCCTGCAGACGATGGTTCAGGATCGCTCGGATTCCACCCTCATGGCACAGCCGCAACGCCTGCATGGGGTGGCGCGCCTGGATAGCTATGGCCGCCAGGCCGCGGCCCAAGGCATCCTTCGCCATGAGATGGGTAGTTGAAGCCAGACTGCCGAACCGGTTCGGCTTGGCAATCGCCGGCCAGATCGCAGCTTGCTGGATGTCTTTGCCGAAAGAGCGATACACCATGCTCAGACATGCCGCGCCGCACATCCGGTTGCTCTCAGGATCGGCCTGCTTCTCGTATGGAATGGTTCCCTGCCCTGTGCTCATGAATCGGGTCCTCAACCGATCAAAACCGTGGGCCAGCCCAGAATGATGGTTCCGCCGTGAGCGGTCAAGTCACCCATCCGGGCGGCCGGCTGGCCGCCAATCAAGACGGTAAACGAGCCCAAGACGATGACATCCGGTGGACCAACGCATGTGGCCATGTCGCCAACCCGGGCGGCGAACAGACCGCCAATGAGCACCGTGGGGCAGCATGGCGGAAGAATCGGTCCTCCCACATGCGGCACCAGGACGGTGACCATCGGGCACACATGCATATCGGTCATTCGCGCTGCTGGTTGTCCCATGCTTCAATCCTCCCTCGTTCCCAATGAACCAGGCTGATCTATCCAACCTTTCCCGCCGCCACGCTGACTCCCAGTTGCAGATAGGATCGCTGGGTGTCGATCATTGCAGCCGGAGGGGACTTCAGCGCCGCCAGTTTCACCGCCATCGCCACCGCCTTGGCCGGCGCAAACGGCCCCGGCGGCGGCAGGCCCCCGTGCGCCGCTAAAGCCAATGCGCCCGCTGGGGAACTCATGCCCACGCCATCGGCCGGAGCCTTGGCCGCCAACCGATTCTCCTCGGTAGGCTGGCTCACCCATCGCACGGCCGCGATGCAGGCATTCCTTTCCGCCGGAGTGAGGGTGTCGCCGCATGCATGCTGCAGGCACAAACAACCCCACCAGATTCCTTCGCGCGCCGGAAGTGCGTGCGCCAGGAAATCAATCCCATCCACATAGAGCTTTTTGCCCGCCACGGCCTCTAAGAACTGAAACGGCCCCATCCCATCCCTCAGCAGCGCCCTCGCCTCCCGCTGCACCTCGTAGCGCTGGCAGACCTCCGCGGCCGTCGCCGCATTCACCTTGATCAGAGGATCGTTGCTCACACCCAACCTCCCGTGATCCGCCTAATTGATTTTGACAAGCGGCAACCCCATGATGGTGATGCCGTCGGGTCCCAGGATGATCGAGCTCAACCCGCCACACACCGACAGCTTGATTTGCGTGAGGCTTTGGATCGTCACCGGCATCGCGCCGCCGTCAACCGTGATCCCGCTAGGCGTCATCTCGATCTTCTGGTCCACGCCGTCGATCAGTCCGCGCTTAATGGTGACGTTCTGGATCTCGCCGACCTCAATTTCAACCCCCTGAGTGGACTTCGATCCGGTTTCCGGAAGCGGTGGAGGTCCGGCCGTGATGCGCACACCCCCTAGGCCGCGAAGATTCACGTTACCGTTCATCTGCGTCAGGTCACTCGCCAGAATGGTTATCGCGCACGGGTCCGGAAGAGCCGGCGGAAGAGCCGCGCGGCTGGTGAACTCGATCTGGTTGGCGGTTACCGAATAAGTCCCGTCAAAGGCGCGGGACTCATCCCTCGTGTTGCTTCCTCCGCCCGAGCCCCCGCCGAAATCACGTTTCTCTTCACTCATGCACACTCTCCCTTAAACTCGCACCAGGCCGTCCGCTCTCAATCCTGCACCGTCCCGATCTGATCGCCGCTCATGTTCACTACCACCTCCGGTGGATCCGGCTCAGCCAGTCTGACTTCGCCGCTAATCTCCAGGACCAGCGGAATTACCATGGCGGCGGCGATGCCCGTAACCACCAGCGCTTCTCCCAGCGACGACTGCCCACCCATTTTCGAGAGAAAGGTGTCGCCCGTTTTCGTCTTGGGATCCCACCCGAAAACCTGATCGAGGGTGTCTTTGAATGATTGGTCCATGGCGGTATAGATCTTTTTCAAATCCATCAGGAGTATGATCGCTCCCTGCATCAACACCTGAAATGCCATGCACAGGATCGAACGGGCATCGTCGTCCGCCGCGGCTGCGTAGGCGATCAGGAAGACGACAGCCGCGGCCATGATGACGGTGCCCCATACCTTGACGCACGATTGAATGCTGTTGTTGTGCACGTCCAGGGTGATCCGCTGCGGCCCAAGATTGATATCGAAGGACTGCCCCATTACGAAATTCGCGCTCGTGCCCATCGTGAGCTGCATGTTCCCGCCCAGTCCGCTCCCCAGGACTCGCGTCACCGCCTCCGGCATGGTTAACGACGGATCATCCGCAAACAGCGTCGCCCAGGCGTTGGGACTGATGCACACCTGCAAGTTACTGCCGAGCGCCATTTGGAAGTTAATGGGAAAGGCCACCTGCACGTTACTGCCGTACACCACCGTGGAGTTCAATCCCAACACAGCCTGCGGCTCCGGTTTGGGGTAGAGATTTCTGTTTGGTCCCCCGCCGCTGCCGCCGCCGTGCATCCTGTCAGCCGTCGTGATTCGAATCCAGAGAGTCCCCATGCCGTCCCCTTTCTGCTATTCCGTTCCGGGCAGCCTGCCGACGGTCAGGGTTCGGGCCCCGGGCACTCTCTCTGCCTGGTGCCGTCCGGTGGTGTACGACCTGTCGAACTCGGCATTCATCACCAGGAATCGCTCCGAGTGAATCGACAAATGTTCTTTTCCTTTTTCATCCACGAACATGATCCCGTTGAAGTTTTGCTTGGCCCCATGCACACTGGACGATTTGAACCCTCCGTATTTCTTGGCTCCCGGCAACCGGAAAGGCGGCATGTTCTCTGCATTGTAAACGCTGCCGATGATGAGCGGCTGGTCGGGATCGCCTTCCTCGAAGGTAACCACCACCTCGTGGCCGATGCGCGGCCAGAAGAAAGCGCCCCAGCCTTTGCCCGCCCACACCTGGGACACACGCACCCAGCATGAGCTGTCGGCATTCTTCTTGCCCTCACGGTCCCAATGGAACTGCACTTTGACGCGGCCGTACCTGTCGCAGAAGATTTCCTCTCCGGCCGGTCCTACTACCGTCGCCGTCTGAATGCCCGCGATCTGCGGTCTGGGTGTAACGCGTTGCGGACGGTATCGCAGGGCGGCCGGAATACACGTGAACTGGTTTTCATAACTGAATTCCGGCGTCTCGTCGCTGCGGTAGCCGCTTAAGTGGGCATGGTGTTCGACGCCGGTCAGAAAGTACGCGCCGTTGGCGTCAAAGTGCCGCTGCAGCGTGAACTTGTGCCCCGCCGTGAAGTTGCCGCAATCGCTCGCTCCCCGGATGTCCAGGCTGGCTGCCTGTTCCTCCTCCATGCGAATCCGGATCGTGCGGTCGCGATCCGCGAATATGTGCTTGAGATCCTGCTGCTTTGGCGCGCCTCCCCGATCGATCCCGTCGAAGCGCTGCGCATACCCGCCTGGGTAATCGTAGATCTCCAGTTGATCGTTGCCGCCGACGTTGAGCTTGTGAGTCACCTTGCCCACCGTGACGCTGTCGACGGTCTTCTGTTTCGCTTCCAGATGGCTGGCCGGCAGCTCGAAACAATGGTCCCGAAGCGTGTACTCACCCGAGCGCAGTTCCTGAGTTTTGTCCCACGCCGTGACCCGCATTTCCGGCCTTACACCGCCCACCGCCTCCTCGTAAATGACAGTGCTCTGTCCCGCGACGACAGGACTAGAAGCGTCGGTCACCACCATTTGATGATTGCCGTCGGTGTGCTTGAAGAAGTAGTAGATCCCCTCCTCCTCCATCAGCCGGCTCGCAAAATCGAAGTCCGATTCCCGGTACTGCACGCAATAATCGCGCGGATGATAGTTGGCGGCCACTAACTCGTACGTGACGTCCAATCCCGTAAACACCTGCCGCAAAATGTCCGGCGCCGAGAGATGCTGGAATGTGCGGCACCGCACTTTTTTCGTCAGCAGCCAGAGCTTGGGGACCACTTCGGCGCGGAAATGCACAAACGAGGCGTCATCGCGCGCCCCCTGGCTGAACCGTTTGACCAGCCCGTTGAAGTAGCGCTTCTCGTCGTTGGCAATCCGCAGCTCCACCGTCACGTTCTGCCCCAGGATGCGATCGAAGCGAATCTGGGTTTCCGCTTCCGCTAGCAGATCGAGCTGGAAATGGAAGAGCTGCGATACGGCCTCGTGACCTCGAATCCTGGTCAGAAGCAGTGAGTCCTTGCCCAGTGGCGTCGTAATGGCGAGCGGCCTGTCTGCTTGTGTGTATTTCGGCATGTGGCTTGCCATCTTACGCAACTCCCGCGCAGTTCTCAAGTGCCTGGAGTGTGCTAGTGAGGTGGCGCAGTCTGCTGAACGGGGACTGGCAACACTGTCCCTGATCCGCCGTGCACCTGCTTTTCGAAAAGTCCGTCGTGGACAGTGCTGCCTGTCCCCATCCGGACCACTGACCTACAACCCTGCCCGCACCATCCGAATTAGTTCAGCCTTCTCCGCATAGCCGCGGATGCCGCCCACCACCCGGCCGTCCTTGAACAGCAGCACTGTGGGGAGGCCTCGGACGCCGTAGTATCTGGCCGTAACTGGATTCCTGTCGACGTCCAGCTTGGCCACCTTGATCGTGCCGCCGTATTCGCTCGCTATCGATGCGATGGACGGCTCAATCTTTTTGCAGTACCCGCACCACGTCGCCAGGAAATCCACCAGGACGGGCTTCTCGGATCTCAAAACGGTTAGATTGAAATCCGCATCGCTCAGAGTCAGAACGGCTCCAGGCGCTTCGTGCACCGACTGGCCGATCATCCGCCACTGCCGCGGCGCCGGCGCCACATGGTTCGCGCTCCCGGTCTTCTCGCGGTCCACTTGATCGGCCGGAATCGATCCGTCTTTGCCGCCTGCGTCCCGATACAGATAGACGTCGTTGACCACCAGCGGTGAACCTTCGCACTCGATGGTGCTCCCCGTCTTGAGAACCAGCTTCCAGGTAGCGCACACCGCACCGGATGCACAGATCACCAGACAAAAGCAGTGAAGCGCGAGCCGGCGCATACGCTTCGAATATAGCTTTTCAGGCCGGCCAAATTACAGTCAACAAAATCTCGTTATCTTTGGTTCACGCCGCCGGTACCCCGCTCGCGATCGCCACGTGGGGACTGGCTCCACTGTCCCTAATCCACAGACCCACAAACCATTAGACCGTTCATCGCGGACAGCGGCGCCTGTCCCCGCCTTGCCCAACCAGGCCTCCGCCTCATCCCTCGCCCGCTACCATGGAGCAGCCCCCATGTCCTCCCAACAGCAAATTGACGCCAACCGCCGGAACGCCCAGCTCTCCACCGGCCCCCGCACTCCCGATGGCCGCGCCGCCGTCCGCTTCAATGCCCTTCGCCACGGCCTCACCGCCCAAACTGCCGTCCTTGCCACCGAAAATCACGAGCAATTCGCCGAGCTGCTCGAATCGTTCAAAGCCGAGCACCACCCCGCCGGTCCCACCGAACACCTGCTCGTCGAGCAGATGGTCATGGCGACTTGGCGCCTCGCGCGCATGCGCGGCATCGAAACCGGCCTGTTTAACCTCCGCTTCTCCGACCTCCACGCCGAACTCGAACGCAAATACACCAGCTTGGCCGAAAAGGAGCGCCTGGCCTTCGTCTTCCGCGACGACACCATGAATTCGCGCGCCGTCGAAAATCTCTTCCGTTACGAGACGCGGATCGAGCGATCGTTTTATAAAGCGCTGAAAGAACTCCAGCGCCTCCATGCCGCCGCCCTGCCCGATGCGAATTCCTCCCCCGAACCCGATTCTGCCAAACAAACCCAATCCCCCGACCCAGAGCAGAACCATACAGACGGTCCCGGCATTTCCGCCGCGTCCTCGCGTCAGCTTTTTGTCTCCCCGTCTCCCAGTCTCCCCCTCACCCCGTCTGTGCAATGCGCCAGGGCCGCCGCGTCGCGTGCCTCAGCTCCTCAACTGAACGATCGCTTCGATATGAAAGGTCTGCGGAAACAGGTCGATCATCGTCATGCCATCCACCCGGTAACCGGCATTCACCAGCCCGGCCAAGTCGCGCGCCAGCGTTGCCGGGTCGCACGCCACCATCGTCATTCGCGCCGGCCGGAGCCGCGCCAGGTGCGCCACCGCCTTTTTTCCCAATCCGGAGCGCGGCGGATCCGCCAGCACGAAATCGGGAGCCACGGCCAGGCCTTGCAGGTACTCATCCACGCTGCTCTGGCGCGCATCCATTGCCACTCCCGTGCGCTCCGCGTTGCAGATCAAATCACCAATCGCGGCGGTGCCCGACTCCACCGCCGTGACTTTCGCGAATCGCTTCGCCAGCGGCAGCGAAAACAACCCCACGCCCGCATAGAGATCCAGGGCCGACTCGCCCTCCGCATCTCGCACCGCCTCTTCCACCATCCTTTCGATCAGGTGCCGGTTCACCTGGAAAAAAGAGCCGCCGCTCACCCGGTAGGTTTCCCCCGCCGCGCGATAATTCAGCGCGCCCGGGACCAGGCCCGGCATCGTTTCCGTGCACCAGTCGAAAAAACGCCGCGCCACCGGTCGCTCCGTCTCGAGAACGTTCAACTGTAGCTCGGTTTCGTTGGTGAACACTTCGAGCGAATGCACGAACCGCGGCCACCGGGCGTCTCTCAGCATCTCGCGCAGAGTCGCGATGGCCTGGTTGATGCGCGGCGACCCGATGGGACACTGCTCAATGGGAGCGAGGCGCTTCGAGTGCGCTTCCCTGTAACCGAGCTGCGCGCCGCGGATGTGAAGCTGCACCCTATTGCGGTAGTGCCATGGCTCCGCCGCGATCACCCGGATCTCCGCCGGCGGCTCCATCTTGCCCACGCGCCGCAGCGTTTCGGCCAGAATGCCGCGCTTCAGCGCGAGTTGCGCTTCGTACCCTGCGTGCTGGTAATGGCAGCCGCCGCAGCGCATGAAATGCGGGCACGGCGGGATCACCCGATCGGCCGAAGCCTCCCGCACCTCCACCAGCTTCGACCGCATGAGGCCGGCCTTTTGCTCCACCACTTCCACCGCGGCCCGCTCGCCCGGCAGCACAAATGGCGCCAGCACTACCTGGCCATCCAGGCGCGCCAGTCCATCGCCGCCGTAGATCAGCTTCTCGATCGTCACTTCCTGGTTGGTTTGCACTTGCGCCATCGCTTACGATAGAGGACTACCTATCTCACTTCCATCATGAAAGCACGCGTATTCTCGGGTGTCCAACCGTCGGGCAACCTGCACATCGGCAACTATCTCGGAGCCCTCGGCAACTGGGTCCGCATGCAGCACGATTACGAGAGCATCTTCTGCATCGTGGATCTCCACGCGGTGACGGTTTTCCAGCCGCCGGAAGAGCTGCGCGCCAAGATCCTGGAAATCGCCGCCCTGTTTCTCGCCGCTGGAATCGATCCCAAGCATTCCAGCATCATGGTTCAATCGGCCGTTCCCGCGCACGCCGAGCTCGCTTGGATGCTCACGTGCGTCACACCCGTCGGCTGGCTGGAGCGTATGACGCAGTACAAGGCCAAAGCCGCCGCGCAACAAACGGTCGGCGACGGCCTGCTCCAATATCCCGTCCTGATGGCCGCCGACATCATGCTCTATCAAGCCGCTATCGTACCCGTCGGCGAGGATCAGGCGCAGCATCTCGAACTCACGCGCGACATCGCCCAGCGCTTCAACTCCCTCTATGGTGAAACTTTCGTGGTACCGCAAACCAGCCTCCCCACCGTGGGCGCCCGCATCATGGGGCTCGACGATCCCACCACTAAGATGAGCAAATCTGCCGCCGGTGCCGGCCACGCGGTTGCCCTGCTCGATCCGCCCGATCGCATCCGCAAAACCATCATGCGCGCCACCACCGATTCCAATCCGGCCGTCGACTTCGCATCGCTCGGCCCCGGAGTCGAAAACCTGATGAACATCTTTCAGGCCTACAGCGGCTGGACCGCCGAACAAATGCGCACTCACTTCACCGGCATGCGTTATGGCGATCTGAAAAAACAGGTGGCCGAAATGGTGATCTCGCACCTCGAACCGTTTCAGCAGCGCTATCGCCAAATCACTTCCGACCCCGGCTACGTTGCCGGCGTGCTGCGCCAGGGCGCCGAACGCGTCGCCCCCATCGCCAACTCCACCGTCGAACTGGTGAAGAGCCGCATGGGCCTCTACACCGAAAAACGGGGACTGGCTCCACCGTCCCAAGCCGAGTGACACCTCGAATCACATTGTCCAGCTCCGTTGGCGCGTGGACGGTGGTGCCTGTCACCGTTTTTCCTCCAATCCAAACACTCGCCGCCGACCAGAGCGTCCGCCGTGGACAGTGGTGCCTGTCCCCACCTCCGTCATGAGTTCTCCCGCCCCTTCTCTCGCCGCCTACTGGCGTCTGCTCCGCGACAACCGCAACTTCCGCCGCCTCTGGCTCGCGCAGATCGTCAGCGAGATGGGCGACTGGTTCTACATCCTCTCCATTTACAGCCTGCTGCTGCAATTCACTGGCAGAGCCCAGTCCGTCGGCCTGGCCTTGGTCTTTCAAGTGCTCCCGTCCACTCTGGTCGGTCCCACCGCGGGCGTTCTGAATGACCGCATCCGTCGCAAGCACGTCATGATCGCCGCCGATCTCGTCCGCATGGTCATCGTGGCGTGCATGATGCTGGTGCGCTCCCCGCAAATGGTCTGGCTGGTCTATCCCCTTCTGTTCTTCGAAACGGTGATGTATGGATTCTTCGAACCCGCGCGCAGTGCCGTGATCCCCAGCGTGGTGGGCGATGAGCACGTGTTGACTGCCAATACGGTGTCATCCATCACCTGGTCGGTGAATTTCGCCCTTGGCTCCGCCCTCGGCGGGTTGGTTGCCGTGTGGCTAGGGCACGATGCCGTTTTCATTCTCAACTCGCTCTCGTTCCTGGTTTCCGCGTTGTTGATCCGCGGCATGCACTTTGACGAGCCCCACGCCGCAGGCCCCACTCCGTTTCACGCTCGCGAGTTGGTGGACTTCTCGCCCGTGGCTGAAGGCGTCCGCTACATTCGCTCTGACCGGCGACTGCTCGCCACTGTCTTATTGAAAGCAGGCATCGGCATCATGGGAGCCAACTGGGTGATCTTTCCCATCCTGGGCGAACGCGTGTTTCCCGTGCACGTGGGAGCGCTCGACGCCTCACGCAGCGCCGTCCTCGGCATGAGCCTGCTCATGGGCGCGCGCGGAGTCGGCGCATTCTTCGGCCCGCTTTCGGCATCCCGGTGGGCCGGCAATCGCGGTTCCCGCATGCGCGCGGGCATTCTCGTTGGGTTCCTCGCCGGCGGCATCGGATATATCGCACTGGCCGGCGCTCCGAACCTGGCGCTGGCCTGCGCCGCGGTCGTGGCCGCGCACGGCGGATCGTCGGTGGTATGGGTGTTTTCCACCACACTGTTGCAGCGCTACTCCGATGACAAATTCCGCGGTCGCGTCTTCGCCGCTGACCTCGGCATCTTCATGCTGATGATCGCGGCGTCCGGCGCCTTAGCCAGCACACTCATCGACCGCGGAATCGATGTCCGCACCGTCGCCTGCGCCACCGGAGTGGCGATGCTGGTTCCCGCACTCGTCTGGTTCTGGGCAATGCGCCTGTGGCGCTGAACGGGGACTGGCTCCACTGTCCCTAACCCGAAGAGCTTGCGAACCCGTCGAACCGCTCGTCGTGGACAGTGGTGCCTGTCCCCGTTCCTCCCTCACTCCGGCACAAACTCCAGCACGCTCTTCACATCCACCTTCCGAAACTGCATGGGAAAGCTCGTCCCGTTGTAGTAGGCGTCCCACTGGTCCTTGTAATGGCGCGAAAGCACGTGCCCCGATTCACCGATGGGCAGATTCATCAGCGAGCGTTCCCAGTCGCCCAGATCCGCATTCATGCGTTCCGAAGGTCCCAGCCGCCGCGTAGTCTGCTTGACCGAAGTCGACGAGCCGCTCATCGCAATCGGTCCTACATCGAAATACCGGGCAAGCAAGGGCAGGCGGTGGCCTATCGGATGCGCGATCACTAGGTTCAGATACTCCCCGTAAATCCACTTCCTCACGTCATTCCCTTGCATGCGGCGGCCCTCTTCCACGGCATCCGCGAAGCTCTGCAACAGAGCCTCATCGTAATCGCGGAACCACCCCGCAGGCTGCGCGCGCAGCAGGTTTTCCATGACTGCGGGCGCCATTTGGAGTTGGTAGACCGCACCCTTGCCCGGTGACGCCGCCTCCGCCATGGCTCTCCGGAAATGCTCATAAGCCAGTGAGACCATCAGCGGTTCCGGCCGGTCCTTATCCATCTGGCCGTTCCATGCACGCAGTAGCGCGACCGCATCCGCGAGATCTGCGCGGCCCTTGCCCTGCCGCTCGTACGCCCGCACCAGCCTTTGCGCAAGATAATGGCTGAAGGCCGAGTACACGTCCTTCTGCACGGCCAGCGCGTCTTCCGGCCGCAGCCCGTTCCGGCCGGACAGCATGTTCCGGATCTGCCGGGAGCGGTAGTGCGACGCAAAATTGCCATTGACAGGATATGGATAATCAGATGGGAAGGGATTCTGGTTAGCGGTGACGATCAGCCCATCGGGAGGATTGAACGATGCCGGCAATTGTTCGAACGGGATGAAGCCCTGCCATTCGAAATCTCCGGAGGCCCCATCCACGGGGACGTCTCCGGAATAGCCTTTGCGTATGGGCAGCTTGCCCGCGGCATGGTATCCAATGTTGCCGTCCACATCGGCGTACACAAAATTCTGGCCGGGGCCCGGAAATCGCCGGATCGCTTTCGTGAACTCCTGCCAGTTACGTGCGCGATCCAGCTCTACAAACGGAAATTGAAACATCGCCGGCACCGCCGCCGTCCATCGCAGGGCCAGCCGCAATTTGCCTTCAGCCCGAATGGGACCATGCACCGTCATCCAGTTGATCAGCTCGACCGGCCTGGCACTTCTCACCCGGATCACTTCGCGTTCCGGACGCGCCTGGAGCACCTTTCCGCGAAACTCGAAGCGGCCCGTGCGGTCCTCGAACTTTTCGATGTACAGATCCTGGACGTCGAAATGCAGATTGGTCACGCCCCACGCCAGGCGATCGTTGTGGCCCACAATCACGCCCGGCGTGCCCGGAAGCGACACGCCGGCGGCGTTCAAGCCGGGTGCCTCGAGATGCACGAGGTACCATATGCCGGGGATGGAGAACTCCAGGTGCATATCACTCGACACCATCGGTTTCCCCGACGCCGTATGCGATCCGGCAATCGCCCACGCGTTGGAGCCGGGATGCAGTTCCGCGCCCATCGGGAGCAGAGCGCCCGGCGGCAGTTCGAGGCCGGTGCGCGCCGGAAACAGAAAGTTCACTTTGGCCGGGTCACCGCCCTCCAGCATTTTCTGCTTGAGAATTTCATCCGGGTACGAGGTCGTGAGATCGCGATACATGTGCAGCCCGATCAGAATGCTGTCGACCGCGCCCCACGGCCGCGGCTGGTATCCCAGCAACGTGAATTCGAGCGGCAGCCGGCCGCGGTGATCCGCCAGGTAGGCGTTCACACCGCGCGCGTAGGCCTCGAGCGCGGTGCGATCCTCGGGTGGCAGGGTCACATAGGCATCCTCGGCGAGCCGGCGCAATCGCAGCCATCGCGCCTCCCGGTCGGACGCCAGCGCCGCCGCGCCAACGATCTCCGAAAGATCGCCTGCCGCCAGCCGGCGCAGACCGTCCATCTGCCACATGCGCTCCTGCGCCGTCAGATAGCCTTGCGCGAACAGCAGATCATCCTGGTTGGCGGCCTTGATATGCGGCTCGCCCAGACTGTCGAACGAAACCGTGACCTTCTGCGCAACGCGCGCCCGGATCGTCCCGGAAGTTTGCGGCAGCGGCCGCCAGGCAATCCAATAGATCCCAAACACCACAACCAGGGCCAGAACGCCAATGGCTGTGTTGATATATTTGAGAAGCCGCGTCAGGCGCACTGAAAGGAATTGTACTGAAAAGTCATCGAATCCTGCCGGGAATCCCCATCGCTGTATGACCGAATCGCATTACGGCTTTCGCATTCTTCTCCTGCTGCTGATCCTCGGAATCAACGCGTTCTTTGCGGCTGCGGAAGTGGCCCTCATCTCGGTTCGCGAGTCGCGGCTGAAGGAACTCGCCGAAGAAGGCCAAGCCGGCGCCCAGGCCGCGCTCAGTCTGCTGGCGAATCCCGAGCGCCTGCTTTCCGTCACGCAGATCGGCGTGACCCTCGCCAGCCTCGGCCTCGGCTGGGCTGGCGAGGATACGCTCTACTCGATGATTGTCGCGATCTTTGAGCCCGCCATCACGCCCGTTACGGTGAAGCTGTTGCACGGCGCGAGTTTCGTGCTGGCCTTTCTGGTCATGACGTATTTTCACGTGGTGATCGGCGAGGTGGTTCCCAAGAACCTGGCCATCGACCGCGCCGACCGGCTGGCCGTAGTCGTGGCGCCGGCTCTGTTGATCTTCTATCGCATTTCGTCGCCTTTCATCTGGGCCATCGAAAAATCGACCGCGGCCATCACCCAAGCCCTGCGCGTTGGTTCCGGCGAACGCGGCGGCGGGCACTCGGCCGAGGAGTTGAAATTGATCGTCAGCTCCAGCCGCGGCCTCGGCCACCTTCCCCAAATGCAGGAAGACATCATCCATCGCGTCCTCGATCTCAACACCCTCTCGGTTCGCGAGATCATGGTTCCGCGCAACGACATCGCTTCGGTGCCGGTCGACGCCACTCTGGACCAGGTGCTCACCACCATGATCGAACAGCAGCACTCACGCCTTCCCGTGCACGAAGATCAGCCCGAACAGATCGTCGGCATCCTCCATTACAAGGACCTGCTGCCGGTTTGGGAAGAACGGCGCGCTGCCATACGCGCCGGCCGCCCGCCGCGCGTGTTTCGTCTCCGCCGGCTCATGCGCAAGCACATGGTGGTTCCGGAAACCAAGCCGCTATCCCAGATGCTGGCGGAATTTCAACAGGGAAGCTCGCACATGGCCATGGTAGTCGACGAGTTCGGCACTATCGTCGGGCTCGTCACCGTCGAAGATGTGCTCGAGCAGATCGTCGGTGAAATCGCCGACGAGTATGACCTGAAGAGCGAAAAGCCCGCCGCACCGGCCGACGAACTGGACCTGGACGGCACCGCCAAGATTCGCGATCTCGAGACGCAGTACGGAATCGAGCTGCCGGGCGACGGCGGCTTCGAGACCGTAGCCGGATTTCTTCTGATGAAGTTCGGCAAAATTCCCGCTGCCGGCGAAACCGTGGACTACAAAGACCGCCGCTTCACGGTTATCGAGATGGATCGTAACCGCATTGCCAAGGTTCGCGTGGAGAAGATCGCGTAACATGCCCGGCGTGCCGCTTCTCGAGGTCATTGCCTGCTCGGTCGCCGACGCGGTAGCGGCGGAGCGCGGCGGCGCAGGCAGGCTGGAAATCGTTCGCGCTCTCGAAGCCGGCGGCCTCACCCCGCTCCTTTCGCTGGTGAAGGAAATCGTGGCCGCGGTCTCGATCCCGGTTCGAGTGATGCTGCGCGAAAATCCCGGGTTCGAGACCAACCGAAGATCCTGAACCAGAGGATGCATGCCGCTTAGACGCCCCAGATGCCAGCAGGTTAGCTTCCCCTGGCACCTGGCACCTGGCACCTACTATGATGGGGCCATGCTCGGCTTCGACCGGCGGGCGGCGCAGTACACCTGGACTGCGGCCGTCATCCTGCTGCTGCTCATCACGCTGTACCGGATTCGGACGGCGCTGTTCGTGTTCATCCTCGCGCTGCTTTTCGCGTACCTGCTCGCGCCGCTGGTCGATCTTCTCGATCGTGTGCTGCCCACCAGCCGCACGCGCACCCCGGCGCTGGTGGTTGCATATCTGCTCCTGATCGCAGCTCTCGGGTTCGCCGGCGTCGCACTCGGTTCCCGCATCGCGGATGAGGCCAACAACCTGATCGCCAGGCTGCCGGACCTAGTGGGCAAAGCGGAACCGTCGCCCAGCGCGCCGCCGCAAACCGGCGTGGACGGCATCATGGAGAGCATCCGTTCGCAGATTCGCCAGCATGCCGGTGATGTCGTTTCGTATCTTCCCCGAGCGGGCTTGAAGGTTCTGACCCTCGCCGGAAATCTGGTGTGGGTGATCATCGTGCCCATCCTCAGTTTCTTCTTCCTCAAAGACGGACACGTCATGTGGCAGAAGCTGGTCGAACTGATCGACGAGGGGCCGCACCGCGCGCTGGTAGAGGACATCGCCAAAGAAGTGAACGTGCTCCTGGCGCAGTACATGCGCGCCCTCACCATTCTGAGCCTGTTCACGCTGACGTTTTTCAGCTTCTACCTTTCCGTCACCCGCGTGCCGTATGCGCTGCTGCTGGCGGCGATGGCAGGGATGCTCGAATTCATTCCGATGATCGGCCCGCTGACGGCGGCAACGGCCATCGTCCTGGTATCGCTGTTCAGCGGCTACACCCACCTGGTGTGGATTCTCGTCTTCATGGGCGTGTACCGCCTGTTCCAGGATTATGTGCTGTCGCCGCGGCTGATGAGCGAGGGCATGGAGCTGCATCCGCTGCTGGTGATGTTCGGCGTGTTTGCCGGCGGCGAACTCGGCGGCGTGCCTGGGACCTTTTTGTCCGTGCCCGTGCTCGCCCTGGTGCGCATCCTCTATATACACTTTGAAAAGGCGCATCGCGAACACGAACTCTCGCGGATCACCTAGTGGCGCGCCTGCTCTTCGGCCTGCTGGCCGTACCCGCCTTCGCTCACGTCATGAGCATGAGCACCGGCGATCTCCGCATCGACGGCAGTCGCGCGCATTACGAGCTGCGCATGCCGCTCTACGAAATGTCCCACGTGGCCAACTCAGAGCAGGCGCTGTTCGATCACATCCGCTTTTCGAGCGATGGCGCGGATGCGAAGCTCGTCAAGAAGGATTGCAGCGCCGACCATGGCCAGGGAATTTACTTCTGTACGGCCGCGTACGAGTTTCCGCAGCCTGTCGACAAGCTGGATGTCGAGTGCACCTTCCACGCGGTCACCGTACCTAATCATGTGCATCTGCTGCGCGCCGTGAACGGAGACCGGCGCGATCAGGCGATTTTCGATTTCTCGTTTCCCAGGTCTACGCTGCGCTTTCGTCCGCCGACTGCCGCTGAAATTCGGGTGACCGAGCTGGGTGCAGGCGCCATGCGGGCGCTGGGTGGGCTGGTCCAGGTGCTGTTCCTGGCGAGCCTGGTGCTGGCGGCCAGGAGCCGCCGCGAGCTGTTCGCCATCAGCGCGATGTTCATCGCCGGGCAAGTTGCTTCCGTGCTGCTGGTGCCGTTCACGCGCTGGCAGCCGCCGTCTCGTTTCGTCGAAGCCGCGGCCGCCCTGACGCTGGCGTATCTCGCGGTCGAGATTCTGATGCTGCCGAGGGCCGGCGGGCGATGGGCCATCGCGGGCCTGCTCGGCGCTTTCCATGGCCTCTACTTTCTGCTGTTTCTACAGACCACCGGATACGGTCCCGGATTCGTCCTTGCCGGCGCGGCTCTGGCCGAAGTCGCGTTGCTGTCCCTGTTCGCTTTCCTGTTCACGCGCATCGGCCGCGTCGCCGCGTCGCTCAAGCCGGTGCAGGTTTCCGCGTCGGCCCTGCTCGCCGTGGGCCTCATCTGGTTCTTTCTACGGCTGAAGAGCTGAGAGGGCGTGGGGCCAGCCATTCCTGGCTGCCGCCGGGCTTTCGCCTGGCGTTCCCGTGCTAGCATCAGTGCGGCAACGCACCGTCGTGACTCTCTATTCGCGTCCATTCGCGGCTGAATTTTGTTATCCAACCGCAACTCTTTTTCTCCAGCCGCGTTTAGGATAATGTGCCTATGCGTCGAGGGGCGTACTACGCGCTGACTGCGGCCTTGCTGTTCGTAGCCGGCTTATCGCTGCACGCGAAGAAAACGTCGTCTCCATTCTCCTCTTCGCTTTCTAGCGATCAGAAAATCGTTCACGCATTGAACCGCCTTACGTTCGGACCGCGGCCGGGCGACTTTGAGGACCTCAAGAGAATGGGCCTCAAGAAGTGGATCGCACTCCAACTGCACCCGAGCCGAATCGCCGGCAATCCGCTGCTCGAGGAGAAACTGGCGCCCCTCGATACCTTGCGTATGACTCCCGTGGAACTGGTGCGCAATTACCCGCCGCCACAATTGATCAAAGCGATGGTTGAGGGCAAAGTGCCGTATCCGCGCGATCCCGACCAGCGCATGATGGTCGAAAGAGCCGCGCGGCGGATCAAGAACAAGCAGGGCCAGAGCGGCGACGAAGCGCCTACGCTCGAGAACGCCGGGCTGACCGAAGAGCAACAGCGTGCGCTGCGCCGCGGAGCCCCGCAGGAAAAGCTCAGAGTGTTTGATTCTCTCCTCGACGAACAGAGAGACGAAGTGCTCGAAGCCATGCCGCCGGGCGCGCGGATCGGCTTGTTCAGCGTGGCGCCGCCCGAACTGCGGCGAAAGATTCAGAAGTCGGCTGGCCCGCAAGCCGTGATCACGCAGGACCTGGTTGAAGGCAAGTTGCTGCGCGCCATCTACGGCCACCGGCAACTCGAAGAAGTCTTGACCGACTTCTGGTACAACCACTTCAACGTTTTCCTGGACAAAGGCGCCGACCGGTTTCTGGTGACCTCCTACGAGCGTGACGTGATCCGGCCGCACGTGCTGGGAAAGTTCAAAGACCTGCTCATCGCCACGGCGGAAAGCCCTGCGATGCTCTTCTACCTGGACAATTTCCAGTCGGTGGGTCCCAACGTAGCGCCGATCACGGCGCGGCGCGGCGCGCAGGCGAATCGTCCGCGGGGCCTGAATGAAAATTACGCGCGCGAGCTGATGGAACTGCACACGCTGGGCGTGGATGGCGGCTACACGCAGGGCGACGTCACGGAAGTGGCGCGCTGCTTCACCGGCTGGAGCATCCGTGCTCCGCGCGAAGGAGCGTCCTTCGAATTTCGCGAGCGCCTCCACGACAACGGCGCGAAGCTAGTTCTCGGCCACAAGATTCCAGCCGGCGGCGGTATCCAGGACGGCCTGAAGGTGCTGGATATCCTGGCGCATCACCGCTCCACCGCGCGGTTCATTTCGAAAAAGCTCGCGATGCGGTTCGTGGCCGATAATCCGCCGCCCACGCTGATCGACAAAATGGCGCAAACGTTCCTGCGCAAAGACGGCGACCTCCGGGCCGTGATGGAGACCCTGTTCAATGCGCCGGAGTTCTGGTCCAAAGGCGCGTACCGGGCCAAGTTGAAATCGCCGCTCGAAATGCTGGCGAGCGCGGTGCGCGCGCTCGGCGCCGAGGTGGATTTCAGCTTCGCGCTCAGCCAGCAACTCGCGCAGCTCGGCCAACCGCTCTACCGCAAGGCGGAGCCGACAGGCTACACGAACGCCGGAGCCGAGTGGGTAAATTCGGCGGCGTTGCTGGCGCGCATGAATTTTGCCATCGCGCTTGCGGCGAACCGGATTCCTGGCGTGAAGGTGGATCCATCGCGTTTTGGCGATTTGCAGGACACCGGCCAGTTTGCGCGGGCACTCATGCTGACGGATCTTTCCGACCAGGCGCGCGCGGCGATCGAGGCCGGGCTTCAGGCGAAACCGGACGACGGCTCTGCGGAAGGCGCCGCGAAACGCCAGGGCGCGCCACGCTTACTGCCCGCGCAACAGGTGCCGAAGCCGCTGGTTATCGCCGGCCTGATGCTCGGGTCGCCTGACTTTCAAAGACGGTAAGCGCATATGTTGAATCGGAGAATATTCCTCAGAAACGCCGGCCTCGCCATGGTGGGTGTGGGAACGGCGCCCATCTGGCTGAAGCGCGCGCTTTACGCGGCTGACGGACCTCGCAAGAAGATTCTAGTCGCCATTTTCCAGCGCGGCGCGGCTGATGGATTGAACATCGTGGTGCCGCACGGCGAACGGCGCTATTACGAGATGCGGCCGAGCATCGCCCTTCCACGGCCATCGGGCACGGATCGGGAAAACACGGCGATCGATCTGGATGGATTCTTCGGTCTGCATCCGGCGCTCGCGCCGCTCAAGTCCGTTTTCGATGCGCAGCACCTGGCCATCGTGCATGCCGCCGGCTCGCCCGACCCTACCCGCTCGCACTTCGACGCGCAAGACTTCATGGAATCGGGAACACCCGGTTTCAAGGCGACGAACGATGGGTGGCTGAATCGCTCGCTCGTTCCCGAGCCGGCCAGCATCTCGCCCGTGCGCGCCGTGGCCCTGGGCGCTTCGCTGCCGCGCGCCATGCGGGGGCGAAACAACGCCGTCGCCATCGAGAACCTGAATTCGTTTCAAGTACGCAATGACGGTGCATCGAAAGTTTTCCAGGCTATGTACGCGGACTCGGCCGATACCGTATTGAGCGGCGCCGGCCGTGAGACGTTCGACGCGGTAAAGCTGCTGCAGTCGATCGAGAAACAGCCATACCACCCGGGCGCGGAATATCCGCGCGGCCGCTTCGGCGACAGCTTGCAGCAGATCGCGCGGCTGATCAAGTCAGATGTGGGCGTCGAGGTAGCGTTCGCCGACATTGGCGGATGGGATCACCATGTGAACGAGGTGGCGCAGCGGGCCTCACAGGGACAGCTCGCGCAACGGCTCGTTGAATTCGGCCAAAGTCTGGCAGCCTTTTGGAACGATCTCGGCGACCGCATGGCGGACGTGGCCCTAGTCACGATGTCCGAATTCGGCCGCACGGCGCGCGAGAACGGCAACCGTGGCACCGATCATGGTCACGCCAACGTCATGTTCGTCATGGGCGGCGACGTGCGCGGCGGCAAAGTCTACGGCGACTGGCCCGGCCTCGCCGCCGAGCAGCTCTACGAAGGCCGCGACCTGGCGCTCACCACCGACTTCCGCAGCGTGCTCGGTGAACTGGTTCAGACGCACCTGGGCAATCGCGATCTGAACAGCGTCTTCCCCGGATTCTCGCCGAAGAATTTTCGCGGGTTGATCTCGTAACCGAGCCGCGACCAAAGGGAGCGGTTTCTTACTTCCGAATCAGCCGCCCGCTTCCTTCGAGCAGCATGTACGTCACCAGAGCCACCGCCGCCAGATTCTTCCTGTCGTCGAAGACGTCCACGCGCGCCGTGGACAGCGTCTTGCCAATCCGCAGCAGGTGCGAGCGGGCCGTCACTTTGCTTCCGGTGATGGGCCGCAGGTAGTTGATCTTGAGTTCTACGGTGGTGGTTTTGTGGCCGCGTTGCATGAGCGCCTGGCCCACAGCGACGTCAGCGAGCGTGGCGGTGACGCCGCCGTGCAGCACGCCGGCGAAATTCAGCAGTTCTTTGCGCATCCGGCACTCCACGGTGACGCCGTTGGGGTGCTTGCGCAGGATGCGAATTCCCAGGTACAGGTTGAAGTTGGTGGCGAGCAAGAACTCATGGTAGCAAGAAGGACTCGGCTCCCTGCCAGATGATTTCGAGCACATCGATCAGCTCGTGATCGGAATCCAGTAAGTGCAGACGCGCGTTGGGATGCGTCGCCGCAAACTCCGACGAGAATCGCGCGGGAACCACGTCGTCGCGGATGCCGTGAAAGACCAAAGCGGGCTGCTTGAAATCTGGAAAATCTTCGTAGCGGAACGCGTCTTCGATGAATGCATAGCTGAGCCGGCGGTTCCGCTTCTCTCCGTAGTGGTAGACGTCGAGAAAGCCAGCCTTGCGCCAGTTCTCGGCCTCCGGAGCCGCGGCCCAGCGCCGAGCGAATCCAAACGCAGGCGCCATCAGCACCAGCCTGGCAGCCTCCGGATGCCGGGCGGCGTACAATGCGGCCAGATAGCCACCCAGGCTCGAGCCGATGAGCGAGATCTGCTCTCCGCCGGCGAGATCTCCGATCAATTCGAGCTGGCCGCTGATGGTCAGGTTTTCAAAATCCCCCGCCGCAAGATCCGGAACTTCGAGAGACAGCATGCGTTCACGAAAGAACGCGGCTTTTTTGGAGGCCGGTCCGGAAGCGAAGCCGTGGAGGTAAATGATGCGCATCAGCAGCGGGACTGGCTCCACTGTCCCTAATCCAAACACTCACAACCGATCGAACTGCTCGTCGTGGACAGTGGTGCCTGTCCCCCTCTTCTGGTAAAGAGACAATTGTAAATCCTGGCGTGGCGGGTCAGTTTGTCCGCGCAGACGATCGATTCTAAGGGCCGCCGACTACGCGGCTCCGTGGTGCAATCAGAGGACAGCGCGGCTCGGAACGGTATTCTCAGACGCGCAATTCGGTCTCACCCAATGAGACAGCGAGATCACCAAAGTACAGGCAGTAGAGTTCGTGACTTTGGTCCATGTACAGCTTTTGGCGCTCGTGGCTCGGAAGTGTACAAAGTTCGCGGATGTCCAATGTCGGTGGTAGGACGAGGGCCAGGTTCCGCGTTGCACGGAAGCTCCTTTCGAGGAGCGCATCGGCAGGCGGTCTGGTCGAAGAAGGCACAAAACGATGGACATGGTCGGGGCCGGTCGCGGCCCAGTCTGGGTCTAAGAACGCCGCGTCGACAGGCGGCAACCCATCCCAGGTGTGCTCATCCATAATGTCCGCGAGGACGAATGTGACCCGACCTAGGAGGCCGGCCGTCGCCAAGTTTTGCCTGGCCTGTGCTTGATGGGCTTGATCGATCTCAACGGTGATCACATGCGCTGCTACGCGCGCGAGTGCGATTGTCGTGAATCCTCCCCCAGTACACGTTTCCAGAACCTGCCGGTTGCGAAATCGCTCGGCCATCTCTGCCGTGAAGCGTTGATCAATACCCATCATGAAGGTGCGTTCAGTGGCTACGTAGTCCTGGCCGAATTTCGCACGGATTGCACGCGGATCCATATTTGAAGCCAATTCTACGTGCGTACCCACATCAAAGCTCTCTCCTGGTCGCCGAGGTTTAGGAACGCCCGAACCAGCCTTGCCGAGTCACCCGGACTGGAAAACGCCCAAATCACAGATGCGATTTCCAGCGAGAGTCCACAGACATCTGGGAAATGGCTTGGGCTTTACCTACCAATCCTTACTCCCTCACCCCCGCTTGCTTTGCTCCGCCAATTAGCGCTATACTGCCTTTCGATGTTCGGGACCTTCGCCAGTTCGTTTAGCTACCGATTTTGGTACTTTACCAAGATTGCGTAGAGTGGCGTTGGTCTAGAAATTAAGCAATTGAAAAAGCCAACCCACTCGGAAGAGTGGGTTTTTTGTTTTAGGGAGGTTCGAAAAGTCATGATCATTTCGATGCGGCCTCATGCCACCCGAGAGGAGATTGATCACGTGTGCGAGCGAATTCGCGAGTTCGGCTATAAGGTCCACTCCATCGAAGGCGAGGAGCGGGTGGTGATCGGAGTGGTGGGCATCGGCGACGTGACGGCGTGTCTCGAATCGCTTGAAGCCACTCCCGGAGTGGAGCGGGCCATGCGCATCTCGGCGCCCTACAAGTTCGTCAGCAAGGAATTCAAGAAGGAGCGCACGCAGGTTCGCGTGGACGGCCACGAAATCGGCGGCGAAGAGTTCATCGTGATGGCTGGGCCGTGCTCGGTGGAATCCGAGCAGCAGATCATGGAAACCGCCGAAGGAGTGCGGAAAGCCGGAGCACGCATTCTGCGCGGCGGCGCGTTCAAGCCTCGCACCTCGCCTTACGATTTCCAGGGCATGGAGCTCGAAGGTTTGAAGCTGCTGCGCAAGGCCAAAGAAGCCACCGGACTCGCCATCATTACCGAGGTGATGAGCGATCGCGACGTGGAACTGGTGGCCGAATACGCGGACATCATGCAGGTGGGAGCGCGCAACATGCAGAACTTCGCGCTGCTGAAGTCGCTGGGAAAATGCGGGCGGCCGATATTGCTGAAGCGCGGCATGAGTTCCACCATCAAGGAGCTGCTGATGTCCGCCGAGTACCTGGTGGCGCATGGCAATTCCAACGTGCTGTTGTGCGAACGCGGCATCCGTACCTTTGAAACCGCCACCCGCAATACCTGCGACATTGCGGCCGTGCCGGTGCTCAACGAAATGACGCACCTGCCGGTGATCCTCGATCCCAGCCACGCAACCGGCAAGCGCAGCCTGGTTCCCGCGGTGGCGCGCGCGGGAGTTGCCATCGGGGCCGACGGCATGATCGTGGAAGTGCATCCCAACCCGGAGAAGGCGGTCAGCGACGGCGCGCAATCGCTCACACTGGATCAGTTCCGCAACATGATGACGCAGCTCAAGCCTTATTTTGACCTTTGGAAACAAGCGCGCGTGGCCGAACTGGCCGCAGCCGGCGTGTGATACTGGGTTCGTGAAACTCCGCGCGTGGTGGGTAGTGATCGCGCTTGCAATCGTCTCGGGCGCGGTCTGGCTGGCGCTACGTGAGCGCGCCCAAATTGCCGCTGCCAGCCCGGCCGGGATGTTGCGGCGTTTGCCCGCGCAAAACGCAGCCGTCCTGTTCGTCGACTTCGATGCGCTGCGACGCGGCGGTATCCTGAAACTCATCTCTCCATCCAAAGCCAGCGAAGAACCAGAATACCAGGCGTTTGTCACCGCTACCGGCTTTGATTACCGAAGGGATCTTGACTTGGCCGCGGTGTCTTTCACGAACGATGGCGAGTTCTTCGTCGTCAAGGGGCGGTTCGACTGGAAGAAGCTGGAGAGTTACGCACAAGCGCAGGGCGGAACCTGTGGCGGGCATTTGTGCCGCATGCCGGGCAGCACACCGGAGCGCAGGATTTCGTTCTATCCGCTGCAATCGAACCTGATGGCGCTGGCCGTGAGCAGCGACAGCTCCGCGGCCACGCGTTTGCACGAGCCGCTCAGCGGCGCCGTCCAGCCGCTCGATCCCCCGGTCGATCCGGTCTGGTTTTCCATCCCCGCCGAGAACCTGAAAAGCGCGGAGCAATTGCCCGGCGGCACGCGCCTCTTTGCCACCGCGCTCGCTTCGGCGGACAAGATTCTGCTTTCGCTCGGCCCGCAGGGACAACAGTTCGAAGCCCGGCTGGCGGTGACTTGCCGCAACTCCACTGACGCGGCGGCTCTGGCGGTACAACTGCAGCGCGCCACTTCCCTGCTCCGCGACATGATCGCTCACGAAAACCAGAAGCCCAATCCGAGAGACTTGAGCGGCGTGCTGACCGCGGGCGTGTTCGAGCAGGCTGGCAGACGCGTGCTGGGACGCTGGCCGCTGCCTTCGGTCTTC
Source organism: Terriglobia bacterium (assembly GCA_020073305.1). Classification (GTDB taxonomy): domain Bacteria; phylum Acidobacteriota; class Terriglobia; order Bryobacterales; family Bryobacteraceae; genus QHXW01. The sequence continues at coordinate 163,146 of JAIQFK010000006.1, read as the reverse complement.
CTCGAGTCGCTGGCCGGCGGAACGCTCTAATCCAGGCCCCATGACCGGCGTTCTGTGCTGCGGCAACCTGGTTCTCGACATTCTGGTCCGGCCCGTCGACCGCTTCCCATGGGGCACGACCACGCTGGTGGATGCTATTGAGCAGCATCTCGGCGGTAACGGCGCGAGCACTTCCTACACGCTGGGCAAGCTGGGAACTCCCGTGCGCCTGATCGGCATGGTGGGGCAAGATGCGTTCGGCGACGTGGTGCTGAGCAAGCTTGCAGGCGCCGGCGTGGAGACGGCCGGCATTGCGCGCTCGCCGGCGCCCACGGCGACCACGGTGGTTCTGGTCGACAGTTCCGGCAATCGCATGTTCCTGCACCGGCTGGGCGCAAGCGGCGAGGCGTTTGCCAAGCCCGTCGAATTCACGCCTGACGTAACCCGCGGCATGTCGCGCTTTCACCTGGCGTCCGTATTCGGCCTGCCGAAGCTGCGCCCGCACACGGCGGACCTTCTGCGCCGCGCGCGCGAGGCCGGCCTCGAAACCTCGGTCGACACGCAGTGGGACACGCTGGGCCGCTGGATGCAGGACCTCGCGCCGTGCCTGCCGTATACCGATCTGCTGTTCATGAACGAGGATGAGGCGCGCATGTTGACCGGCGCGTCCGATCCCGCCCGCGCCGCCGGAGTGATGCAAGGGCACGGAGCGCGCACCGTCGTGCTGAAGCTCAGTGGCCGCGGCTGCGCGGTGTTCGGGCCGGGCGTTGCGATCGAGTGCCCGGCATTCGATGTGCCGGTGGTCGATACCACCGGTGCGGGCGATTGCTTCGCGGGGGCGTTCCTCGCGGCGCGTCTGCGCGGCCGTTCTGATGCGGACGCGGCGAAGTTCGCCAACGCGACCGGCGCGCTCGTGATTCAGCAACTGGGAGCGGTCGAGGGCGTGCGCTCGTATGAGGAGACCGAAGAGTGGATGCGGTCAGCCCGTTTAGTGGACGGCTTCCAGCGCGGGCTGCACCCACGAGAACAGGAACCTGCCCACTGAGGGGAATTGCGACGCCAGAATCGTGATGAGCGGCACCCCCCCGAATGAGATGGCCCGCCAGATCACGGCGCCGCTCAGCTTGCCAGGGCTGCCCATGCGGCGCAGCACGGGGTCGCGGCTCATTTGCAGAAATGCGATGACCACCAAGGTTCCCCATATGAAGAAAACTGCGGTCAGGAATGTCGTGAGCGTATGGTGAGGCTGAAACGGGTACGAGTTGAAAGAGATGACGGCCAGCAGGAAGGCTACTGACAGAAACGTGAGATAGTTCCGCAACTGCAGAATAACGTAACGAATGAAAGCCACGAACCGCAGCGCGGCAAATTCCTCGGCCAGGCGCTCGAATTCCTCTTTCGGCAACACGATCTCACGTTTGTTTGGCTTTTCTTCGGTGGCCAGACCGGTGGAATCGCTGTTCGGCCAGCGCGCCATGAGAACGTTCGCGATCAACAACGCCGAGATTTTTTTCAACTCTCGCTGCAACTCGCCGAAATTGTCGGCAGAGTCGAGCATGCCGCAGGATTTCGCACGCAGGAATTCTACGATCCGGCCGTTGAGGCCGGGCTCGACTGCTTTGAGGGATTGGAGGAGATTTTCGTCAATGCCGGACGAAGCGATCATCTCCGAAAGCTTCGCGCGCGAGCGTGCCAGGGTAACCTCGGCCTGCTCCATTCCGCCCGACTGTAGCATGGGAAGCCAGGAAACGTCCTTCGGGAGCCGCGCCACGATACGGCCGATCGGGTGCCAGTTCAATCGGTGAAGTAGCGCTTTCAGGCGTCTCCACACGGTCAGAAAGCGCACGGCGGTGAAGAGAAGGAATCCGTAGACGAGGATCATGAGGATCGAGTAGAAGTGATCGAAGTTCGCGGTTTCCAGGCTTCGCAAGCTGGGCCCTGGCCTGAAAAGGAAAACTGTCAACAGAAAGAGTAATGAGACTGCAACCGTTTCCCGCCAATCGCAGAACGTGAGATTCAGCGCCTCGTTCAACTGTTTGGGCACGCAATCGTGGTCCGAGAAGACCGCGGGAACCGCGGGGCACCTGGTCTCACTCAGCTTCAAGCGCCGCAAGTGCGTGACCGCCCACACATAGAAGACAGCCAGCAGAAAAGTCACAGGCACAAAAGCCGCGAGACCGCTGCCGGGGTGTACGGACCGGAAGACGAAGAATAGCCCGTCATATTTGGGAGACACCAGTTGCCAGCCCACGACGCAAACCCAGGCCAACAAGAAAAGCATGACTGCGATTGACGCCACCGCGAACAACAACTCGAAGGGCTGCTGCTTCCATCGAAAAACCTGGAGCCCGACGACGCACCGAATCGCAGCCAGCACGAAGGTGACGGCGACCGCAAGAGCCAGAATGGCCTGGATTATGGCCCACGGCGACTCCCACGAGTTGTGCGAAAAATATCCCGCCATCACCAGGGCAAACGCGAGATACAACGCGAGGAGTGACAGTGTGGCAAACAGCAGAAAGAAGCTTTGGTTTTGCCGGAATTCCGGCTGGGATGAGATCTTGAGAGAAGCAAACCAGTTCCGGTGCTGCGCTGCGGGATTCCAGTTGTGGTAGATGCTGAAGCCGTTATGTATCAGGACAAGCGCGATCACCAGAAGGAAGGCGACGCTCCAGGGGCGGGAGGGCCTGTCGAGAGGGTGCTTGACCTTGAACGGAGACTGGCAGAATGGAAGCAGAGAAGGCGGCCTGGGTTGACTGTCATTCAGCAGCAAGGCGATGGGCCAGATTCCATTGCGGCCCACGGCGGTCAGCCACAAGGGCGGCGTATCGGTCGCGCTCAACGGCCATGTGTAGTTGATCAGCCGGTCATCGCCGGTTGGTGGAGTGGCCAGCAACACGCGGGCGGCATTGTACACACCGTTCGCGCCCTGGGTGGGGAACTGAATCTCGATCGATCCGGTCCAACGCGCGTTTTGGAGGAACAACGGATAAGTGGAGACCAGGAGCGTTCCGTCAAAGGACATTCCTTCTTCGGAATGCTGATACAACAAGTCAGGCTCCAGGAAAAAGAGCCGCACGTCCGGGCAGTTCTTTTGGAGCAAACGGGCGACGAAGAGATTGTCCAGCACGTCGGTCAGCGCAATTCCTACAAACTTGATCTTCCGCTCCCTGATGACTTGAAGGATGTTGAGCAGCGCGGTTTCCTGGGACACGGCAGTCTGTTCGGGAGCGAACTTGGGCACGATATCCTTCGCGGTCGTGGGATCTTTGAGCTTCAGCCGTAAGGTTTGGCGGGGAACCTGACCCTGTTGAGGTACAACCAGCAGATCCGGTTCTTCCTGATAGGCGTTGCGCAACAACGAAATACCGCTGGGAATCTGAAGGGAAACCACTGTCTGTTCAGGTTTTCCTAAAAACCGGCCGTACGCAGTATTACTCTCCGACACAATGGCGATTTCCGTCGGTCTCACGATCTTACAGGAATCTTCTAAGTATTTCCGGAATTGGTTGATCGTCAGATCGTCGTCCGCTACAACTGCCTCATACTGAACGGAAAAGTCCTTGATGCCTTCTGTGATTTGGTCTTTGATTCGCTTTTCGTTGCCTGTCGCGGTTGCGGCTCCGGTCACGAACCGAAACTCGACGGCGTGTTTGCCGGAGAGTTGCTTAGCGGTGGTCTGCATGGCGATCTTGAGGGAAGGTATCGAGCCGGAGAAGCTGGGCCCGAGGACGCGAATGAGGGACGCCTTATCGGCTCCAAAGAGGCGCCGCGCATCGTTGACCGCGTTCAGAAACGCGGTTTTGTTAACGCCCGAAGTGGGCGTCTCGGAAATCAGGAAAACGACGAGCGAGTAGGGCTGATGGCACTTCCCACTCCGGAAGACGAGAACACCAGGAATCTCGTCCAGCCTCTTGTTCTCCTCGGCCTGGAGCCGCCGTTCTTCGACCGTATCACCGTCCAGAGCGTGCTGCTGACTCCACGGAAACCAGTAACGGTCGAAGTCGTAGCCGCTGGCGCCGGCGGCTCGCTGGATGCTTTCGATATAGGCATCGAAAACATAGGCGTGGGGCGAGCTGTAGGGATTGGGTACGGTTGCCAGGAGAAACTCGCCCTGAATACACGCTTCGCCAACACAATCCTTCGCTTGGCGCAACGAGTCAATTGGCAGGGATTCACGCACTTTGCGGACGGCGTCGTCGAACGCCGGCGCGGGCGTCCGCGGAAGCGATGACGGCGAGGGACGCTCGACTTTCTTCTTAGCGTTCTGTGGGGCTGGAGGGCGTGCCGGGGTGCGCTGGGGCGGCAAATAAACCGCTCCGCTGATCACCAGCACAGCCAAAAACAGCGATGTGTAGCGGTTGTCCACAATTCACCCCCTTTAATCCGCGGAAATTGCGCCGCCCGGGGAACAGAGTTAACCGTGATTTATTGGACTTCTACACTTATAGTTAGACGTAATTCAAAAGCGTTTCAAGGGGTACAGGGGGAAATGCGCGAAATGCTCTCAGTCGATGTGGTTATACGCCACTAGCGTCATGAAGTCGGGAAAATCGCCGCCGGTCATCATCTCCTCGAACATCTGAGCAGCCTGGGTGAACTTGCCGGAATCGAAACGCTCCGCGCCAAAGCGCTCCTTCTGCCCGGCCAGCTCCTGGGCGATGGTCTGGGTCACCAGCTGGCGCGTGACGCCGCGGCCGTCGCTCAGGCGCGCGCCGTGGCGGAGCCACTGCCAAACCTGGGCGCGCGAAATCTCGGCCGTGGCGGCGTCTTCCATCAGGTTGTAGATCGGCACACAGCCGTTGCCGCGCAGCCACGATTCCAGGTACTGAATCCCGACGTCGACGTTGAGCCGCAAGCCCTGCTCGGTGATCTCGCCCGAGGGAACCTTCAGCAGATCCTTCTGCTCAACCTTGACGTCCTCCCGCTTGACAGAAATCTGATTGGGCTGCGGCATGTAGTGGTCGAAAATTTCCTTGGCGACCGGCACCAGGCCCGGATGCGCCACCCAGGTTCCGTCGTGTCCCGCATTCACCTCGCGCAGTTTGTCCTGGCGGACCTTTTCGAGCGCCTTCTCATTGGCCTCGGGATCGCTCTTGATGGGAATCTGCGCGGCCATGCCGCCCATGGCGTGAATGCCGCGGCGGTGGCACGTCTGGATCAGCAGGTCGACATACGCCTTGAGAAAATCGCGATCCATGGTGACCTGCGCGCGGTTGGGCAGCAGAAAATCGGGACGATTCCGGAACTTCTTGATGAAACTGAAAATGTAATCCCAGCGGCCGCAATTCAACCCCGAGGAATGCTCGCGCAGCTCGTACAGGATTTCGTCCATCTCAAACGCGGCCAGGATGGTTTCGATCAGCACCGTCGCGCGGATGGTGCCTTTCGGGATTCCGAGGTAATTCTGGGCGAACAGGAAGACATCGTTCCACAGCCGCGCTTCGAGGTGACTCTCGAGCTTGGGCAGATAAAAGTAGGGCCCGGTTCCCTTCTCGATCAGCGTTCGAGCGTTGTGAAAGAAGTAGAGGCCGAAGTCGAACAGCGATCCGGAAATGGGCTTCCCGTCGATGAGGACGTGCTTCTCGACCAGGTGCCAGCCGCGCGGCCTGACCAGCAGCGTGGCGATCGTTTCGTTCAGGCGGTACTGCTTGCCTTCGGGACTGGCGAACGTGATGGCGCGGTTCACCGTATCGCGAAGATTGATCTGGCCTTCGATATTGTTCGGCCAGGTTGGCGAATTCGAATCTTCAAAATCCGCCATGAAGACGCTGGCGCCGGAATTGAGCGCGTTGATGATCATCTTGCGTTCGACGGGACCGGTGATCTCGACGCGCCGGTCCTCGAGGTCTTTGGGAATGGGGGCCACCGTCCAGGCGCTTTCGCGGATGCGCGTGGTCGTTTCCAGGAAATCGGGCAGTTTCCCCCGGTCCAGCTCGCCCTGCCGCGCCTGGCGCTGTTCGAGCAAATGGACGCGGCGCGTTTCAAACTGGTTCGCCAGTTGTCCCAGAAACTCGAGCGCCGGCCCGCTCAGGATCTCGCGATAGGCATCGCTAACGGGACCCGTGACTTCGAGATTGAGGTTGGCCGATGGAGTCGCCATTTCAGTTACGTCCGCAAAAGCCGGGGTTACTACACATGCCGCCGGGGCACATGGGCGCTTCGGCGCTTTTTGCCGGCGAGCCGTTGGCGTGGGCGGAAAAGGTCGAAAACTCCTGGCTCAGGTGTTTCTGCCCGCAAGAAGGGCAGTTCAGGTCGGCGGCCTCGGAGGAGCGCCGCAACAATTTTTCAAACTTGGTACCGCAATCTTGACACTTGTACTCGTAAATCGGCATAGGGTTCTGCTGGTATTTTCGCACAAGGTTGCAAGAGATGGGCGTGAAAACGAGGACAGGCTGGGGGGACGGGGACAGTTGAGGGTCATGTCGCTCGTGGCTGCGACACCCGCGAGGATGAAGATGGCGGCAAGGGCAAGAGGGGACAGGCACCATCGTCCACGACGAGCAGTCCGGTCGAGGGCGAGTGTTTGGATTAGGGACAGTGGAGCCAGTCCCGGGTCGTTAGTATGCTTGCGCGCGCGGGCCCAGGGCGGGCTGGCGGATTTCGAGACAGCCCTTGCCAGTGGGCAGCATTTTGCCGGGATTGAGGCGGTTGCCGGCGTCGAAGAGCCGCTTGAAGCTGCGCATCATGTCGAGCGACTCGGTGGAGAAAAGGTGAGACATCATCTCGTTTTTTTCCATGCCGACGCCATGCTCGCCGGTGATCGATCCGCCGACGGAGATGCAGTAAGCCAGAATCTCTTCGCCCGCGGCCCTGGTTTTCTCCAGATCGCCGGGCTTCCGCGCGTCGAACAGGATGATGGGGTGCATGTTGCCGTCGCCCGCGTGAAAGATGTTGCTGATGGTCAACCCGTACTTCTTTCCTACTTCGCCGATGAAGTGGAGGGTGGGAGCGATCTTCGTGCGCGGCACCACGCCATCCTGCACGTAGTAAGTAGGGCTCACACGCCCCACCGCTCCGAACGCGTTTTTGCGCCCCTTCCATAGCAGCTCGCGCTCTTCCGAAGACTTGGCCAGGCGCACCTCGCGCGCGCCGCAGGAAGACGCGGCCTGGCGAATCTGCTCGGTCTGCTCCTCCACCATTTCCCGCAAACCTTCAAGCTCGATGAGCAGTACCGCGGCCGCATCCATGGGGTAACCGGCGTGCGTGGCCTGCTCGACCATCTGGAGCATCACGCCATCCAGCATCTCGACGGCAACGGGCGTGATGGCGCGGGCGGTGATCTCGGCCACGGTTCGGCCGGCGTCTTCCGGGGAATCGTAGATCGCGAGGACGGTTTTCACCAGCTCCGGTTTGCGCATGAGCCGCACGATCACCTTGGTAATCAGGGCCATGGTGCCCTCGGAACCGGTAAGCAGCCCGGTGAGATCGTAGCCGGGCAGATCCGATTCCTTCCCGCCTGTGGTGAAGACGGAGCCATCCGGCAGCACGACCTCGAGCCCCAGCACATGATTGGTGGTGACGCCGTACGCCAGAGTGTGAGGCCCACCGGCATTCTCGGCGACATTGCCGCCGATGGTGCAGGCGCGCTGGCTCGAAGGATCGGGCGCGTAAAAGCACCCGTGGGGTTCGACCGCCTGGGTGATGTCGAGATTGACTACGCCCGGCTGCACCACGGCGCGCTCGTTTTCCAGATCGATTTCGAGAATGCGATTCATGCGCGCGAAACCGATCATGATCCCGCCCGCGACCGCGATGGCGCCGCCGCTCAGGCCGGTACCCGCGCCACGGCCGACGACGGGCACGCCATATTCATGGCTGATTTTGACGATGGCGACCACATCTTCGGTGGAGCGCGGAAACACCACGATGTCGGGCCGGGCCTTGTCGACGCTGCCGTCATATTCGTAGAGAGAGAGATCCTCGGGGCGGTCCAGATAGCCGCGCGGGCCTAGCAGGTGGGCGAGCTTGTCTTTGGCTTTAGGGGGGAGCATGGAAGGTGAAAACGGGGACAGGCAGCACTGTCCACGACAGCGGGCCGAAAGGGCAGAAGCTTTTCGGGTTGGGGACAGTGTAGCCAGTCCCCGTTTTTACAGGAGGGATTTGACATAGCTCATCATCCTGTCGTCGGTCCAGTTGGTGGCGCTGATGATTTTCGACAGAACCTTGCCGTCGCGATTAATGATGTAGGTTTCGGGGAATTTGAATGTTCCGTATTCGGCGTTGATTTTGTTGTCCGGGTCGCGCGCGGTCAAAAAAGCGACTTTGACGCGGGAGAGGAAGCGCTTGTAGGCTTTCTCGTCTTTATCGATGCTCACGCCCAACACTACCACGCCGGAATTCGCAAACTGGCGCTGAAACTGATCGAGCGAGGGGAGTTCTTCAATGCACGGCGCGCACCAGGTAGCCCAGAAATTCAGCACCAGCAGTTTTCCGCTGAAACTGCTCATGGAAACGGTGGCGCCGCTATCGGTGGTGATGGAGAAATCGGGCGCTCGATCGCCGACCTCGATGATGCGCTCGTGGATAGAAATGAAGATTACGTAAACGAACGCACAGAGCAGAACGCCGATCGAGATCCGCAAAATCTGGTCGGTTTTCAACATGGTTTAAACTATAATTTAATTGTATCGTGCCGTGGAAGCGCGGCGTCTGATATTAGAGATGCTGATCACCAAGCGCGTGGAATTTTCCGCTTCGCACGTTTGCCGGAACCCTCTTCTCACGGATCAAGAGAACCAGGAGTTGTTCGGCGTGGCGGCCAACCCGCACGGACACGGCCACAACTACGTGGTGGACGTGACGGTGGAGGGCGATCCCGATCCGGTGACCGGCATGGTGCTGGATCTGAAGAAGCTCAAGGAACTGGTGAACCGGGAAGTGATTCAGACTTACGATCACCGGTTCCTGAATCGCGAGGTCGAGCCTTTCGATCATGTGGTGCCCACGGTGGAAAACATCGCCATCGACATCTGGAACCGGCTGGCTCCGCACCTTACACAGAAGGACAGCCGGCTGCAGGGCATCCGCGTGTACGAAACGCCGGACCTCTATGTGGATTATTTTGGGGAAGCCGCGTGATTCGCGTCACACGCAAATACCGCTTCTCGGCATCGCATCGCCTGCACTCGGCCGGGCTTTCCGCGAACGAGAATGCAGAACTGTACGGCAAGTGCAATCATCCGTACGGGCACGGACACAACTACGAGATCGAGGTGAGCGCGCGAGGACCGGTGGAAGACCGATCGGGACGAGTGCTCGATCCGCGCATCCTGAACCGGTTGGTGGAAGAGCAGGTGGTGCAACCGTTCAACTGCAAGAACTTGAACGTCGACAGCGCGGCTTTTGAGGACGTGGTGCCAACCACCGAAAACCTGGCGCGCGAGATCTATCGCCGGCTGGCCGTGAAGTGGACATCGGTATTTCCGGGGCCGTGGCCGGTGCTGGAGAAGATCCGCATCGCCGAGACGCCGCGCAACATCTTTGAAGTGTCGGAATATGGCAAAAGCTAAGCGCGTAGTCAAAATGCCAGTAGAGCTGGTGAAGCAAACGCCGTTTGCTCCGGAGATTCGCAGAATCCTGGAGCAACTGGTGGACGATCCGGATAGCGAAGGGCTGACGCGCACGCCCGAGCGTGTAGAAAAGGCGCTGCGTTTTCTGACCAGCGGCTACCATGTGGATCCGCGGCAGGTGGTGAACGGCGCGCTGTTCCCGGTGAAGTACGACGAGATGGTGATCGTGAAGGACATCGAGTTCTTCAGCTTATGCGAGCACCATCTCCTTCCCTTCTTCGGCAAGGTGCACGTGGCTTATCTCCCCAAGGGCCACGTCATCGGTCTCAGCAAGATTCCGCGCATCGTGGACGTGTTCGCGCGGCGGCTGCAGATCCAGGAGCGCATGACGCAGGAGATTGCGCAGACCATTCAGGCCATGATCGACCCCATCGGCGTGGGGGTGATCTGCGAAGCGCGCCACTTCTGCATGATGATGCGCGGCGTGGAGAAGCAACACTCGGGAGCCGTTACGAGCGCCATGCTGGGCGCCTTCCGCGACCGCAAAACCACCCGCGACGAGTTCCTGGCGCTGGCCGGGCAGCGGGCAGGCTGAGAAACCGGCCCCCGGCTTTCTCACTAACTTTTGGCAGATTGACACACCCGTTACCATAAAGATAAGCGCGAGTTTTCGCGCCATTATGGGCCCCCGAGACAACGATTACGCCGCGTGGAGCGAGCAGGAGCTGCGAAGAGCGGAATCGGAAGCCGACCGTTTTCTCAACGAGAATCAAGGGGAGATCCGCGAAAATCTCGAAGGCACCGTGGCGCATCTGAACCGGCTGGTGAAGAGCCTGGGCGCGTGCGAGATGCCCCTCGACGAGCGGCTGGACTGTTTCGCGCGCATTGCGGAGGCGGCGCGGGCGCTCGAGGAAGACGCCGAAGGATTCTTCAGCCTGGCCCGCGAACCCGTGGTGGCGCGGCTCCTGGCCCAGGTCGAGACCAAGCGGCGTTAACTCCGCACCGCGCCCAGCAGTTTCCGGGCGGAATAAAACACGATGGCCAGGAACACCGACGCGCTGATGCCGATGACCGCCCAGCGGCGCTCAGGGGAGAGATAGCGGGCCTGCGGGCGGCCTCGCTCGGAAAAATCCAGTGAGACGCGAAGGCGGACGCCGGCGCGGCCCGGGCCCCGGTTTTCGATCACAACCGCGTATTCATCCGGCACGCTGATCAGGCGGCTGAAGCTTCCCTGCTTTTGAAACGCGCCTGAACGCAGCGGATCGCGGTCTCCTTGCTTCAGGGCCTCCAGGCCTTCCTGATTGACCAGAACCACGCGCACCAAGCCGTCCCCCGAAACGACGTGAAACTCGTAATGGATGGTGACGGGCGGCTGCTTCAGATCGACCTGAACATATCGGAAATCCGCGGGCCGGACATCGACGACTTCGTCCAGCAGGGTCTGCTGTTCGGACGCGAAAAAAAGCAAAAGCAGCGCGGCGGCGCTCATTCGGAGTAGACGACCTCGCCCCCGGCCACGGTCATGGTCACGCGCGTTTTCAGAATCTGCGCCGGTGGGATCTGCATGATGTCGCCGGAGAGCATGACAAAATCGGCGGCCTTGCCGGGCTCGAGCGAGCCCTTGGTTTCTTCTTCGAAGGCGGCATAGGCGCCCTCAATGGTCCAGCTCTTTAGCGCTTCTTCGCGCGTCATGCGTTGATCGGGAAACCACCCGCCTGCAGGGTTCCCATCGCGGTCCTGCCGTGTGATGGCGGCATAGAAACCCCAGAGTGGATTAGGATTCTCGACCGGGAAATCCGAACCGTCAGCTACGTGCACGCCCAGCGAGAGGAAGCGCCGCCACGCGTACGCGCCTTGGACGCGCTCGGGCCCCAGCCGTGACTCGGCCCAGGGCATGTCGCTGGTAGCGTGCGTGGCTTGCATGGAAGCGATGATGGAGTACTTCTCAAACAGCGGGATGTCTTCGAGCGAGACTACCTGCGCGTGCTCGATACGGAACCGCTTGGTGTTCTTGCCGCCGAGGGCGGCTGCGTATCCATCGAGCACGGTGCGGTTGGCGAGATCGCCGATGGCATGCGTGTTGACCTGAAATCCGTGAGCGACGGCGGCGCGGGCCACGCGTTCGATATCCTTTTTCTGCAGCATCATCAGGCCGGTGTTGCCGGGATCGTCGGAATAAGGCTCGGTCAGCGCAGCCCCGCGAGAGCCGAGGGCGCCATCGGCATAAAGCTTGATGCTGCGCACGGTGAGCCGGTCGCCTAACTCCGGCCCGCGCCTCAGGTACTCGCGCCACAAATCGCCTTCGCCTGCGATCATGGCGTAGACCCGCACCGGCAACTGGTGATCTTGAATCAGCGCCCGATATTGATCGAGTTCTTCTGAGCCGACTCCGGCATCGTGCACTGTCGTGATGCCAAGCCGGGCGCACTCGAGGGCAGCGCGCTTAAGCCGCTCGCGCACCTGCTGGCTTGTGGGCGGCGGAATTTTGCGCGTCACCAACTCCTGGGCGCGATCGATCAGCACGCCCGTGAGCTGGCCGGAGGCATCGCGCAGCAGCTTTCCACCGGGCGGATCGGGCGTGGCCGCGGTCAGTTCGGCGAGCTCCAGGGCTTTGCGGTTCACCCAGCCGGCGTGGCCGTCAACCCGGGTCAGATAGACCGGGTTATGGGGAGCGGCGGCGGAAATTGCGGCGGCACTGGGGAATTGCCGGCCCGGCCAATTGTTCTGATCCCAAGCGCGCCCGCGAATCCACTCGCCCGGCTTACGGTTGCGCGCAGCGTGGCGAACCAGGTCCGCGATTTCCTGTTCGGACTTGGTAGCGCGCAGGTCAAGGATCTCGAGGCTCTCGCCGAGAGCGGCCATATGGCCGTGAGAATCGATGAAACCAGGGATAATGACTGCACCGCGGGCATCGATTTTTCGCGTCGCAGGACCGATATAGGGGGTAACATCATCGGCCACCGCCAGGATTTTCCCGGCTTTCACGGCGATCGCTGAAGTTATTGAATTTGAATGACTTACCGTACAAATTCGAGCGCTGGTGACGACGAGATCGGCGGGCGCTGACCCCGACATCGCAAACAACGCTAGAATAGACAACATGAACGACAGTATGGCACAGAGGGGTCCGGCTCTCGCCTCTCTGGAGCTGCCTGGGTGGAAGACCAGCGTCAACTGGATCTCCGCGATTCTGATTTCGCTCTTGTTTCTTGTGGCGGGCCTCTGGAAGGTCACAGACCCGTACGGCGCGGCGGCCCGGCTGGCGCAAGCGAGGGTACCGGAAGACCTCAGCCTGGCGGCGGCGCTGCTGCTGGGGATAGCAGAGACGGTTGCGGCGGTTCTGATTCTGGTGCCGCGATTCCGCAAGTGGGGCGCATGGCTGGGCTCGGCGCTTCTGGTCGCGTTCATGATTTACATCAGCGCGAATTACAGCGCGCTGCACGGGACGGAGTGCAACTGCTTTCCGTGGATTAAGCGCGCGGTTGGCCCCGGGTTTTTCGTCGGCGATGCGGTGATGCTGGTGTTTGCGGTGCTCGCGGGATTTTGGGCCGGGCCAACGGCGAGCAAACGCAGCGCCGTGGTTGTGGCGTGCGCGGTGACCGTGTTCGCGATGGTTTCCTATGGCGCATCCGCGGTTCGCATGCGGGGGGTGAAAGCGCCCTCCACCATCACGGTAGACGGCAAGCCGTTCTCAACTCAGCAGGGGCGCATCCTGATTTACTTCTTTGATCCTGAGTGCACGCACTGCCTGGACCTAGGCAAGCGCATGGCGAAGCTGGACTGGGGTGAAACCAAGTTGGTGGTGGTTCCCACCACGCAGCCGCAGTTCGCGCCGGATTTCCTTCATGACACCGGACTCCGGGCCGGCGTCTCCAACGATCTCGCGCTGCTGAAGAAGACCTTTCCGTTCGGTGATCCCCCGATGGTGGTAGCGCTCGAGAACGGCCACGAAAAAGAGCCGGTCACTAAATATGAAGACGAGGAGCCGGCGGCCACTCTGCGGAAGCTGGGCTTCGTGCGCTGATGCGGCAGGTGTGTAGTTGAAGCTTGCCGACGCCGCCGAGGAGATCCGCTGCGGACTCCTCGACCTGACGCGGGAGGGTGGCCCCGGCAACTTCATGGTGGTTTCCTCGGGCGACATCTACGTGCAGTTCGCCGGAAGTCCCGGCAATCCGCACCTCCTTTGCGAATCGATCTCGGCCAAGTACCTTCCCAAGAAACTCAAAATATCCTCGGTCGCGGTGAAGAAGAAACTCAAGGCTCTGGGCTTTACGCTAGGGGGAGACGAGATCGAGACTTTCTCGCGCACCTACGAGATTCTGACCGAAAAGCGGGCTAAGGAAGTCGCGAAGCTCGCCCTTGGGATTCTCAAGGACGTCTACGGCGTGGCCAAAGACGCCGAGCTACAGATCGAGCTGTCGTTGGAGTAGGGGCTCAGCCATCGACCCGGATGGGTGAAAACACCCGGTTCTCAAAGACCCACCGGGACCGGACGCCAGAGCCAAGTGCAACGATTCCGCGCAGATCGGAGGAAAGCGCCCTTCTGGAACCTAATCTGCCACTCACAACGGATAGGCACCGGGGGCTTTCATGCAGACAACGCCGAGATCGCGTGCTATCCAGATCATTCTGTGGCTGCTTCCCTTCGTACCGATTACCTCACTGGCTTACCACTACGACGGCCTGTACATGTACATGATTGCCGGCGGCATACAAGCTGCGTTGATTGCGGTGGCGGCCTGGTTCCTTGGGTTGGGAGATGCGAGACGGCGCACGCCGAACCAGCGGGTATTGGCGGCCGGCGCGGCGTTACTGGTGGCCTCGGGCGCGGTGGTGTCGCTGGGATGGAACATGGGCGCGCCGCCCGCTGGAGAAGAGTTCCTGGCGACGCGCCTGGACCAGCAGTTCCGCTACACGGCGCTTCTGATCGGCGCCATTCTGGCGATGGGAGGATTGACCGTGCTGCGCTCCAGCTTGCGGCAGGCGGGCGATCATGTTCTGTCATCGCTGGGCCACACCACCATGCTGCTCTCCACACTGCTGTTCGCGGTGGTGAATGCCGCGCTCCAGATCGGCTTTGAGGCGGTGCGGCAAGAATCGAGCACGGGACAAGAACCGAACTGGGTGGAGCCTTTTCGGAATTATTTCGTTTACCTCACGATCTTCTGGGCTGTCCTGGCTTACGCAGGCATCGCTTGCTACGCCGCTTCCCTCCGCAAAGCCGGGTGGATGAACCCTGTAGTTGCCTGGACGTTCGCCGGCGTCAGCATCGCCGCGATGGGACTGGTGCCGTTTTTCCCACTGGCTCCGGGCCCGCTGGGACTGCCCGGCTTCGTTCTCGCGATTCCGGCGGTGCCTTACTTTATGCCGTACTGGATGGGCGTGAACCTGGTGAAGCGGGCCGCCGAAGCGGGCGTGGCGACGATCACAGCCAAAGCGGCGTAATACGGCACGCCGCTCTGTGATAAAACTCCAGACATGCCATCCCCGGTGCGGTGCGCACTGCTCAGTGTAATTTTCTCGATCGCGGCGCAAGCCCAGTACGATCTTGTGCTCAAGGGCGGCCACGTGATCGATCCGAAGAACAGCATCGACGCGCCGATGGACGTGGCCATTGCGGGTAACAAGATCGCGGCCATCGCGCCGGAGATCAGCGCTGCGCAGGCTAAGAAAGTCGTAGATGTGCGCGGGCTGTACGTCACGCCAGGCCTCGTGGATATTCACACGCACCTGTTCTTCACCACGGGCGCGGCGGGCGCGTGGGCGGGCGATGAGAGCATCCAGCCGGACGCCTTCAGCTTTCGCACGGGCGTAACCACGATGGCGGATGCCGGGAGCGCGGGCTGGCGCGGTTTCGAGACTTTCCGGCATTTCGTGATCGACCGCGCAAAAACGCGCGTGTTCGCGTTCATCAACATCTCGGGGCTCGGCATGCTGACCGACGCCGCCGAGCAGGAGAAGAGCGAATTCCAGCCGGAAGAAGTGGCGCGGCTGGCAAAAAAACATCGTGACGTGGTCGTGGGCGTGAAGACGGCGCATTACCAGAAGCCGGACTGGGCGTCCGTGGATCGCGCGGTGGAGGCGGGCAAGCTGGCCGGCATTCCGGTGATGGTGGACTTCGGCTGGTTCCTGCCCGAGCGTCCTTACTGGCAACTGGTGACCGAACACCTGCGGCCGGGCGACATTACCACGCACTGCTTCCGCGCGCCGGTGCCGTGGGTGGACGAACACGGCAAGCTCTACGACTACTTGCGGCAGGCCCGCAACCGCGGTGTGATTTTCGACGTGGGCCACGGCGGCGGCAGCTTCGTATTTCGCAACGCGGCACCCGCGGTCGCGCAGGGTTTCTATCCCGATTCGATCTCGACCGATCTGCACGGCGGCAGCATGAACGCCGGCATGATGGACATGCCGACGACGATGTCGAAGTTTCTCGCGATGGGCGAGCCGCTGGTGGAGGTGATCCGAGAATCGACGATCAATCCGGCGATGGAGATCCAGCACCCGGAGCTTGGGCACTTATCGGTGAGTGCGCCGGCGGATGTCGCCGTCTGGGAACTGCGCTCGGGCGATTTCGGTTTTTCCGACGCGGCGGGCGGCAAACTCACGGGCAAGCAGCGGCTCGAGTGCCAGCTCACAGTGCGCGACGGAAAGATTGCATGGGACCGGAATGCGCGAGGCGCGGAAGATTATAAGAAGCTCGGGCCGGAGTATGGGGTGCGGGATGTGGACAAGATTGTGAGACCGAAGTGAGTTGGGATTTGGGTACAGGGCTCAAACGCCGAGGAGTAGCGCGACCTTGAATGCTGCGTCTGGTTTGGCGCTCCGAGCAATTCGTAATGCACCAACCACGGATTGAAAACCGTTGAATGTGATCTTGAAGGCATAAGCTCCCTCCTTCAGATGCCCGAACTTGAAGCGGCCTCGTTTGTCGCTAACGGTCCCCTTAACTGTTTCATTTGGCCCCGGCCCGCGGACTTCGACGATGGCACCCGGAATCGGAGCGCCGGTCGGATCAACGATAGTGCCCTCGAAAACCCAAATCTTTACCAGTGCTTCGTGTCGATTGATAATGTGTTCGGTCGGCGACTTCGTGAACCCTTTCAAATCGCCCGTCTCGAACCGGCTCTGCCCCAGCACTCCGGAGGAGAGCAAGGTGGGCATCAGTGATAGCGCCATACGGGCCGCAGCCAACCACATCAGCTACGAGTCTACAGCGAAGGTAGAGTAGGTTGCCGGAACAAGTTGGAAGCTCGAAGTAGTAGCGGGAATGGAGTTTGATTCGGGAGCCGGCGGGAGCCGCGCTAGTGGCCGTTTCTTTTGACCAGCTTGTCCACGACATCAATCAGGGCGTCCAGCTTCTCAGTAACTTCGAGGATCGCCTGGGCGTGATCACGCAGAATGCGCGCCTGATCCCGCTGCACGTTGGCCTGTTCGCGCTGGATGTCCACGATCTGGACAATAGTCTCTTCGATGTGTTCGAACCTTTCTTCCGGCGTCATCGAATACCGCTATGATAGCATCTCATCGCCGTCGGGCTGGTGCTACAATCGTCCGCCATGTTGATCCAGAGACGTCGCTTCCTGAGTACCCTGGCGCTTGCACCGTTTGCCCGCGCTGCGGGGAACTTCGATTCTGCGGCGTGTTCGGGCACAAGCCGACCATTGACGTCATCTCCCATGAGGGCCGCGTCCATCCGCCGACCGCTAATCCCGCTCCAGACCGGCTGGCGGTCAATGGGCCGCTGGCTCGCAGCGCGCAGGATCTGCTGCTCGGCATGGAGGTGGCGGGGGGACCTGTAGGCGCGGAGGGTATCGCGTACTCGTGGAAGCTGCCGCCGGCGCGCGGTTCGCACCTCCGTGATTACCGGATCGGCTACGTCCTGGATGATCCTTTCTGTCCGGTGACGGCTGAAGTGCGGCAGGTGTTGGAGAAGACCATCGACGCGCTGGGCAAGGCGGGCGCGCGGCAGTGCTGCCCAATGACGCTACGACGCACCGTGACTGGGGCGCCGCCGTTGGGTTACAGCAAGAGGCGCGCAGATTCTGGGCCGAGTACTTCCGCGACCATGACGCTTTTCTCATGCCGGTGGATTTTGTCACCGCTTTCCCGCATGACCACAGCAGCGGCCTACAGCAGCGGAAGATCGCTACCTCTGCCGGGCCGCGCGAGTACCTGGACATGCTGAAGTGGATTTTCCACGCGACTCTGACGGGGAATCCGGCGACGGTTTGTCCGGCGGGACGAACTTCGGAGGGATTGCCTTGCGGCATTCAGATTCTCGGGCCATATTTGGAAGACGCTACGCCGATCGACATTGCCGGACGGATTGCGAGGTGACCGGAGGGTTGGTGACACCGGCGGGGTATGGCGGGTGACGTGGGGAATTACCGGCTTGGAACCAGCCTCTACTCTTCCTTGATTGCCTGAGATTCGCTTACGGTCTGCCAGGCCATCGAGGTGCCTTTGGGAAGTTTCACGGATTTGCCCTCCTGGAAGAAAAAACTGCCCGCGGACTCCGGCTGCCCCTTCTTCGAAAGCAACTGCCGGTAATGGTACGCCGACCAGTAGACCTCATTGGGAAGCAGGGGAATCTCGTCGAGCTTCGCGTTCACCGTCGCGCGCGCGGAACCGGATTCGATCTCGCGCAGTTGCACGCCGACGGCATATCCATCCTTGTTTACCTTGTATCGCCGCAACAAGACCAGGCGCCCGCGAACCAGCGAGCCCTTCCGAAACAGCGTTACACCAGCACTGTTGACATCTTGCTGGAGCTCGAATGTCAGGGCATCGCCCGTTGTGGAGACCCCAGACTGAATCGGCGTTTGGAGCACGAGATAGAGCTTCGACTCGACAGGCAACTCCACCGTCCGGAGCGGTTGCGCGGCGGACACGCCTTCTGTGGGCTCGCCGAAGCTTACCTTCGATTCCCCCAAGTACTGCCGGCAGGAGGAGAAATGGAGCCGGTTCAAACTGTCCAAATGGCGCAAATCGATCATCTGGAGCTCAGCCTCCCGCGGAAGCAGGAATGAAGCGTCGCCGATCCGGGCACGCATGTAGTTGACCGAGTTGCCGACCCGGGTCAGTTCGAGTTCCGGAGGAATATCGGCGGCTTCGACTTCCAGGCGGATCACGTCCAGCGTCTCCCGGTCCACCCAAAAAGAACCGTGCGATCCCAGAACGGCCTGGTGGTTGGAGGTGCGAACCACAAAGCCTCCATCTTTCCGGCTGACCGTATAGTTCCAGAGCAGAGTGCGGCGGCCGTTCAGCATTTGTTCCCCGCCGTAGGTGAATCGTGGCACGTTCGACTGAAACGCCATCTTGGCATGAAGAGCAAAGTTGCCGTTACCGATGATTCCCCCCAGAACGAATTGATCGACCGGCTTGTCGTCGAACGTGGTTGCGCCCGGCCAGGAAAACATTTCTTTCCCGTTGATGAGCCCTACTTCCAGGCGCACGGTATCCATCAGGTCGAAGCGGCGCGCCGGAAGCACCCGCTCCAGGCGCTCGATCGTCTCCAGGCAGGTGTAATCCGGCAACCGCGTGAGATTGTCGGACATATGGCCCCGCACTTTGTCGAGAAGGGCCTGCTGGGCGATGGTTTCGTCAGCAGGACCGGCTGATGCGGTAGCCACACAGCAGAAGACCAACGGCCACAACCGGTGCATGACGCCGTTATTATAAGCGCAGCACGCCGCGCCTCCTTGCGCGTCACCGGCAGGCTCCGGTATCCTTTTCTTTTGGTACTGCCACTGACCGTCCTTGCCTAATCCTTGTTGACGAGTCCGGCCGCGCCCTGCGGCCGATGTCAGCCGGTGTGGTGTCGAAAAAAGGATTAGGGAATGTCCCTGGAAAAGTTTGGATGGAATTCGTATTTCGAAGGTCGACTCGTGCGCCCGGCGGAGCCTGCGCGCGTGGCGCTGGCGGATCGCGAGTTGTTTGTTGTGTGGACAGAATCGGGCGAGTGTGAAGCCACTGCCGGCGGGCGCTTGCGGTATGAAAAAGATCACTGGCCGGTGGTGGGCGACTGGGTGGCGCTCGAAGCCGGCACGCGTATCGCAGCCGTGCTGCCGCGGCAGACCGCGTTCTCAAGAAAAGAGCCGGGCAAGGTGACGCGCGAGCAGGTGATCGCGGCAAACATCGATGTTCTATTCGTCGTCGCGGGCCTGGATGGCGATTTCAACCTGCGACGCCTGGAACGGTATCTGCTGATGACGCGGGAGAGCGGGGCGCGGCCGGTCATCGTTCTGAATAAGGCGGACCTGCGCGCGGACGCAGCCGAAGCCGCGGCGGAAACCGAAGCGCTCGGCGCGCCGGTTGCAGTGATCAGCGCGCTCGACGGTTCGGGCTTGTCCACCTTGGAACAGCACATTGCGGCGGGCGAGACGGCGGCGTTGACCGGATCGTCGGGCGTGGGGAAATCCACGTTGCTGAACCGGTTGCTGGGATCCGATCGCCAGCACGTGCAGGAAGTCCGCGCGGGCGACAGCCGGGGACGGCACACCACGGTGCGGCGCGAGTTGTTTCTGGCGCCCAATGGGTGGCTGCTCATCGACACGCCGGGCCTCCGCGAACTGCAACTGTGGTCCGGTATGGAGAGCGTGGACCTCGCATTTGCCGATATCGCCGATCTCGCGCAGCAGTGCCGGTTTCGAGACTGCCGGCATCAGGGTGAACCGGGATGCGCGGTGGCGGATTCGGGGATTGACGAAGGCCGACTCGCCAGTTACGCGAAGCTGCTGCGCGAAGCGGCCCATTTGGAAAGGCAGCAGGACCAGAGGGCGGCGCTGGAGGAGAAGAGGAGGATCAAGAGGATTCACCGGGCGATGCGGAAGGGCAGGTTTTAGGTGTCAGGTGCTAGGTGTCAGGTTTTAGGTGTCAGGTTTTAGGTTTTAGGTGTCAGGTTTTAGGTTCCGGAGCACGGCACCTATGTGGCCAGGACGGCGGCGCAGACGGGTTCCGAGCCCACGGGAATCATCGTGAACAGCGGAATGGTGCGAACGCGCGGGGCGCGGTTGGCGAGCGCGCTCAAGCGAATTACGGCGAGGTCGCCGGAGCGGCGGTTTACCACCAGAGCGTACTGGTTATCCGGAGTGAAGGTGATATAGCACGGTTCCTGGCCGACGGAGACGGAGGCAAGCACCTTGCGCGTCTGCACTTCGAGAATGGTGACGTCGCCGGATTCGGGATTGGCCGCGAACAGGTACTCAGGTGCGGCGGAGATGGCCATGGCTCCGGGCGTTTTTCCGGCGAGCACGGTCTCGGAGATTTCGGTCTGGTACGGGTGGAAGACGACCACGGCGTCCATCCCCTTGCCGGTGATGAAGACCTGCCCGCCATCGGCTTTCACGCAGAAGTTCTCCGGCTCGATGGGCAGCGGCAAGCGCACCAGAGTGGCGCCGGTCAGGGTGTCGAGAACGGTGAGCTTGCGCACGCTACGGTTGCCGATCAACATCTGGCGGCCGTCGGAGCGGAAGCGGACGGAGCGGGGATCGTCGCCTGCGGGGACGATTCGTTGGATGGCTGGCTTGGCCAGGTCGATGACAGCGGCAGATTGCGTGTCCAGAAAGCTGACGGCGGCCAGGGGTGCTTCGCGGTCGAGGTCAAAATCCTCCGGAGCGGCGGGGAGTTTTAGTCGCGTTTTCACCTGAAGACGGCCGACATCCACCTGGACGAGCGTATGCGGAGACCGGGACAACAGCCACAGCGACCCGCCGGCGGGCGCCATACGCCAGGAAACCACCGGGTTGCCCAGCGATAATTTGCGTTTCAACTCGAGACGGGCTGCATCGATCTCGTAGACCGTGCCGTTTTCGGGCGCCAGCACATAGACCGCATTTCGGCCGGAATCCGCGATGAGCGCGGAGGGTGCGGCTTCCAGGCGAATTTGGCGGGCCACCGAGAAGCGCGTCAGATCCACCGCGGCAACGGATTTTTCGCCGTGATTGGCCACGAAAGCGTAGCCTGGAAAAACGGTGGCCCGGCGCCTGCCGCAGGCGAGCGAGACGCCCGAGCCGAGCAGAAAGAAGCGGCGGCTGGTCTTCATGCGGAGAAAATCAGAGGCCCATTGCTACTGAACATCTGCATGGTTTGATCCAATCGGCCTGCAAGCAAAAATACCCTGTTGTGTTTCAGAATTATGCTAACATTCCCTGTAGGTTGGTCGGTTTCAGGCGTTTCGGCGCGAATCGCTTTCCATGAATCTCCGCTCACTGTTCAGCCTGTTTTCCTCGGATCTTGCCATCGATCTGGGCACCGCAAATACGCTTGTATTCGCCAAAGGTAAGGGCATCGTCGTCAACGAACCCTCTATCGTCGCGCTCAACAAGAACACGGGAGAAGTGGAAGCCGTGGGAAAAGAGGCGAAGGAGATGCTGGGCCGGACGCCCGGCAACATCGTCGCCATCAAGCCCATGAAGGACGGCGTCATCGCGGACTTCAAAGTGACGGAGAAGATGCTCAATTACTTCATCCAGAAGGCGCACAACCGCAAGATGCTGGTGCACCCGAGGATCGTGATTGGGGTGCCTTCGGAAATCACACAAGTGGAAAAGCGCGCGGTGATGGACTCGGCGTACCGCGCCAAGGCCAGCGAAGTTCACCTGGTGGAGCAGGCCATGGTGGCGGCAATCGGCGCGGGCCTGCCCATCACCGAGCCTTCCGGCAACATGGTGGTGGACATCGGGGGCGGCACCACGGATGTGGCGGTGATTTCGCTTTCCGGCATCGTCTACTCGCGCTCGGTGCGGGTGGCGGGCAACGAGATGGACGACGCCATCATGCAGTACCTGAAGCGCAAGTACAACCTGCTGATCGGCGAGCGGACGGCGGAGGCCATCAAGATCGAGATCGGCTCGGCGTATCCGCTGGACAAGCCTCTCACCATGGAAATCAAGGGCCGCAATCTCATCGAGGGCGTCCCCAAGACCATCACCATCGACGACAGCGAAATTCGAGAAGCGCTTTCCGAGTGTGTCGCCACGATCCTGAATGCCGTGCGCGTGGCGCTGGAACGTACGCCGCCCGAGCTCTCGGCCGACATCAGTGATCGAGGGATAGTCTTGACGGGGGGCGGTGCGCTGCTCAAAAATTTAGATAAGAGGATTCGCGAAGAAACCGGTTTGCCGGTATCGATCGCCGACGACCCTCTAGCCTCAGTGGTTCTCGGAACCGGCAGGATGCTCAGCGACTTCAGGCTCCTGCGCAAGATTTCGATCGACTGATGACAGGAGGAGGAAGTCAGAAGTCAGAACGCAGAGTGAAATCGCCAGAGGGTGAGTTCTGGCTCGTGGCTTCTGATTCTCGCGGTTATGGAGACCCTGCTCAGCCGGTACCGCAATGTTACGGTTCTGCTGCTGGTCATCTTCGCCCAGCTCATCCTGCTGGCCTACCAAGTTAAGAACGACAGCGATGTAAGGCTCATCCGCGTGTGGGCCGTTACGGCGGTAACGCCGCTGGCGCGGACCATTGAAGGGGCGCGCGGCGGCACTTCGGGATTTCTCCAGAACTACGTCGTATTGCGCGACACACGCTCGGAGAATGAGAAAATGCGGGCCGAACTGGGCCGGTTGAAACTGGAGAATCAGTTTCTGAAGGCGGAGCTGGAGACGGCCGACCGGGCCAAGGCGCTGACCGCCTTTGAAACCCGGACGCCCTCCAAGATGATCGGCGCGCGGGTCATCGCGACAGCGGCCGGCGCATCCAACACCGCGGTGTTTGTGGACCGGGGCTCCGCATCGGGGGTGCAAAAGGGTATGGCGGTGGTGACGCCGGATGGCATCGTGGGCAAAGTGCTGGCGGCGTATCCCACGGCGTCGCAGGTTCTGCTGGTGACGGACCCGAACTTCGCTGCGGGCGTGGTCTCGCAGAAGAATCATGTGCGGGGAATCCTGAAGGGCTTGGGCCACGGCACGTGCCGCGTGGACTATGTGCAGAACGAAGAAAAGGTCGAAACCGGAGAGTGGTTCTACACCTCCGGCGACGACCGCATTTTCCCCAAGGGCATGCCCGCCGGGCAGGTCACGGCAGCCAGGCCCGGCAGCTCATTCCAGGACATTACCCTTGATCCCAGCGGGGTGGCGAACGGCCTGGAAGAGGTGCTGATCATCCTCGAGGGCGTCCACCAGGAGATTCCGGAGGTCAAGACCGCCGGCGGCCCCATCTACCTTGCACCCCCGCTGGCGCCGGCCGCGGGTGAAGCGGCGCCCACGGGCGCGACGGGCGGGCCAAACAACGCTCCCGCGCTGGCCACCGATGCGGATAGAATGCGCGAGCACTACCAGGAAGTCGGGGCCGCGCAAAACCACAAATTCGGAGACAATCCTCCGGGGACGAAGCCGGTGGATTTCAATTTAGCGATCAAGCCGGGTGAAAAGCCGGCCGCGTCATCGAAGCCCAGCGCAGACGCGGGGACCTCTGCTCCGAAGCCCAACGAGGCCAATGGGCAGGCGAAGCCCCGGGCTGATGGGGGGACGGGGAGAGCGGGAGACGGGGGGAGTATTGCTGCGAAGCCATCGGGATCAACGGGGCCGCGGGCTGCCGCGCCACCACCCAAGGCGAAGCCGTCCGACTCTGCAACTCCGCCGCGATGAGGTACTCGGACGACCACGTTCTGCTGCACAACCAGCGGGAGACCCAGATTTCTCGCTTCAAGGCCTGGGTCTTGTTTCTGGTGCCACTGGCCGCCATCCTGTTTCAGGTCTACGTCCCGTTGTTTTTCCAGTTCCTGGCATACCTGGAGTTGCCGCTCATTGTTACGATCTATTTCGCGTTGATGCGGCGCAGCCCGATCGGCGGCCTGTTCGTGGGCGCGCTGGTGGGGCTGGCGCAGGACTCTCTTTCCAAGAACCCGTTAGGGATGTTCGGGATCACCAAGACGATTATCGGGTACGTGGCGGCGTCAGTCGGGTTGCGGCTGGATGTGGATCATCCGCTGATCCGCCTGATTCTGGGCTTCTTTTTCTTTGTCTTCCACCAGTTCGTCTTTTGGGCGCTTTCCCGGGGTCTGCTGGGGCAGCAAATGAACTTCGAAACGCAACGCACGTTGGTGCTCGGCTTGCTGAACGCACTGGTGGCTGTGTCGCTGTTTCATTTTCTGGACAAGTTAAAAGAGCGCACGTAACTTAAGAAATCTTGCGAAGTTCGGCTTTTCCGATACACTGGTATAAGAAGGCGTAGGGTCCAGGCCTGCCGTGAAGCTCCTTTCGCTTGAATCAGATACCCGCCACACAAAAACGGGATTACGCGACGACCCCAAATTCGCTGCCGGGCGGATTGCGGTCATCCAGTACGTCACGGTGGCGATTTTTCTGTTTCTGATTTCGGGTTTCTGGGATCTGCAGGTGCGCAACCCCGAGCTGTACCAGGGGCTGGCGGAGCGAAACCGCATCAAATCCGTGCCGGTGATTGCCGCGCGCGGCAAAATCCTGGATCGCGATGGGCGGGTGATCGTGGACAACCACCTGTCGTGGAGCCTGCTGCTCTCGCGCGAGACGGTGAAGCCGGAGCACCTGAAAGCGATCGCGGACGGCTTGCATCTCGACTACGACGATCTCTTACTGCAGCTCAAACGCTACAAGGGACGTCCGAAGTACGAGCCGGTGATCATCAAGCAGGAACTGACTCCCGCCGATATTGCCTTCGTCGAATCGCACAGCGATCCCGAGTTCTTCCCGGAGCTGGAGCTGATCCACGCGGAGCGGCGCCTGTATCCGCAAAACGGATTCGCCGCGCACGTGATCGGGTACACGGGTGAGATCAGCGAGTCGGAACTGGATGAGCCGGAATTCGCCAAGTACGAAACCGGATCGGTGATCGGGAAATTCGGTATCGAAAAGCAGTACAACGACACGCTGATGGGAGTGGACGGGCAGCGCGAGGTGGTGGTGGACAATCGCGGCCGGGAGCGGCAGGTGCTGGGTATCAAGGAACCCGTCAAAGGCAAGGACCTGGAACTCACGCTCGATCTGGATCTGCAGACCGTGGCGGAGTTGACGCTCGAGGGCCGCAAGGGCGCGATTGTGGCGCTCGATCCCCGCAACGGCGAAGTACTGGCCATGGCCAGCCGGCCGACGTTCGATCCCAACAAATTCTCGGTGCGCATCAAGTCCTCCGATTGGAAAGAGCTGCTGGACAACCCGGATCATCCGCTGCTGAATCGCGCCATTCAGGCGCAATTTGCGCCCGGCTCCACATTCAAACCGCTCATGGCGATTGCAGGCCTGGAGGCGGGCGCGATCGACGATCAGTTTACGATTCACTGTCCCGGCGGCGCGACGTTCTACGGGCACTATTACAAGTGCCATGAAGTGGACGGAACGGTCTCCCTTCACAAGGGCATCGTGCGCTCCTGCGACGTGTATTTTTACAACGTCGGCAACCGCCTCGGCATCGATCAGATTGCGTACTATGCCACGCAGGCCGGATACGGCCATGCCAGCGGCGTGGACCTGCCAAACGAAGCCTCTGGCGTGGTCCCTTCCTCGGAATGGAAGATCCGCAATTTCCGGCAGAAATGGTACGCCGGGGAGACCATCTCCGTGTCCATTGGCCAGGGCGCAGTCACCGTCACCCCCATTCAACTGGCACGCGCTATAGGCGGCATCGCGATGGGAGGCGTCTGGTACAAGCCGCACCTGCTGAAGTCGGCCAAGCCGGAGCCGCCACATCAGCTCGCCCTCAATCCGGAAAACGTCGCCAAGGTGGTCTCGGGCATGTGCGGCGTGGTGAACGAGGCGGGTGGCACGGGTGTCCGGGCGAAACTCCCCGGAGTCGAAGTCTGCGGCAAAACCGGTACGGCTCAGCTTGCCTCGAACGCATTCCTCAAGAGGGGCGGGAAAGCCGGGAAGGACAATGCGTGGTTCGTTGGATTTCTGCCCCCCGAACATCCGGAAATCGTGGTGGCGGGACTGTATGAGGGCGGCGAGAAGAGCTACTTCACAGCCGCGCTGGTTCGCGACGTGCTCAAGGCCTACGTGGACAAGAAGACGCGACTCGGCCAGAGCCTGCTGGCAGGGAACAAGCCGGCGCCCGCGGCGCCCGCGGCACCCGTCTCCCCTGATCTGCCAAAAGGCACTGAGCCATCCACCCCTGGGGGGGAACGCGAGTGAGCGGCTACCTGAACGTCCGCGACATTGATTGGGGCATGGTGATCATATCGCTAGTGATCTGCGCGCTGGGGGTGGTGCAGATCTTCAGCGCAGCGCACGGGACGGCGTGGCAAGATGCCTGGTGGAAACAGATCATCTGGACGGCGGCGGGCCTGCTGCTGATGTGGATTGCGACGTCGGTCGATTACCACGCGCTGATGCAGCACATTACCGCGCTGTATCTGCTGTCGATCGGGCTGCTGGTGACGGTGCTGCTGATCGGCAAACAGGCGTTCGGCTCGACACGATGGATCCCGCTCGCGCCCGGGGTTCATCTTCAGGTATCAGAATTCGTCAAGCTGGTGATAATATTATTGGTAGCTCGCTTCATGACGGAGCTGCACAGCGATACCCTGGAGACGCGGGATCTGCTGAAGGTTCTGGCGCTCATCGGGATACCGATGCTGCTGATCGTCAAAGAACCGGATCTGGGAACGGCCCTGACGTACCTCCCGATTCTGGCGGTGGGGGCTTTTCTGGCGGGCTTGAACTGGCGGTATCTGGCGGCGGTCGGAGTGCTCGTGATTCTGGTTTTGCCTGTTGGTATTCACTTCCTGCAGCCGTATCAGAAAGCCCGCCTGGTGAGTTTTTTGGATCCGGACCGTGATCCGCGGGGCACGGGATATCAGGTGATTCAGTCCAAGATTGCGGTGGGAGCGGGCGGCATGTGGGGCAAAGGGGTGGCGCAAGGCACGCAGACGCAGCTTCGGTTTCTCCCGGTGCCGCACACCGATTTCATCTTCTCTGCGTTTGCCGAAGAACATGGGTTTGTGGGAGTGGTGGTAGTGCTGGCGCTGTACTTCATGCTGTTGATGCAGATTGTGAAGAACGCGCAGACGGCGCCGGATCGCGCCGGAATGTACATCTGTATGGGCGTGGCGGCGTTGGTGCTGTTCCACGTCCTGGTCAACGTGGGAATGGTGGTGGGGCGTATGCCTGTCACCGGAATCCCATTGCCGTTGATGAGCGCGGGCGGTTCCAGTATGTTGTCGATGTTCCTGATGCTGGGGCTGGTGAACAACGTTCGTTTGCGGCGGTTTGTCAATTAAGGGTTCGCCGGTTTTGCGGGCGCAGCGAGTTCGCGGGCCGGCCGGTGTTGTTGATCAGATCTGGGGCGGCATGGGGCCGCCTGTAAAATTTTGTTGGGGGCCTAACCGGACTCTCGGAGCAGCGGGCGCTCGTTGAGGGCGCGCATCCGAATGAGGAGCGGGTTCCCCGCCGGCGGCGGCTGTAGAGCTGGATCTCCACCCCGCCGGTAAGCGTGAGCTTCTGAAACATCGCTGGCGGTCGGCGCCATCAGTTGGCGACGCCCTCCACATCGCGAAACGCACGCGGGGTGTCCACGTTCCTCCCGGTTCCGAGCAGATCCTGGAACCCGACGGAGGAAGTTTCATGTCGAAAGAGTTGGTTGTCTCCTCGACTCGCCACGAGACCAGAGTGGCGCTCGTCGAGGACGATCAGGTTGTCGAGATTTTTTATCAGCGTGAGAAAGAATATTCTCTGGCCGGCAGTATTCATAAAGGCCGCGTCACGCGCGTGCTTCCCGGAATGCAGTCGGCGTTCGTAGACATCGGGCTCGATCGCGACGCGTTTCTCTACGTTTCGGACTTTTTCGAAGACAACGAAGAATACGACAAGGTCGTAACCGACGTTGAAGAGAAGGTGCTGCGCCTGGAAAAAGGGAGCAGTGCGGTGGCCACGGCCACGGGGCCTCCCCCTGCAGCAGCGGCCGCTGCACCCGCACCGGAAGGGGCAACGGCGGTGGCGCAACCGGCGCCCGACGCGCAGCCCGCCGCTCCCGCTCCCGAGGCGCGGCCCGAACAGCGCGAGTTTCGCGACAATCGCGACCGGCGGGGACACCGCTCACGCCGGCGCCGGCCGAAGGGTGGCGGAGGCAGGGGGATTCCGGAATCGAAGTACTTCTCGCCGGCTGCGCGGTCCAGACAAGAGGGGCCGCCGGCGGAAGCGGCGACGACCGAGCAAAGCGACGAGGACTTTGCCGTTTTACCCGGGGAATCGCTGGCTAAGTACGGGGCTTCTGAATCGGCGACTGAGGCGGCCGATTCGATCGCGGAACTGCCGGAAGAGGAGCAGCCCGACGAGCCAGTCACTGAGGCGAGCACGCAGGTGCTGACGGCCGAGGTGGAAGAGCCACCGGCTCATGGGGAGACGGGGAGACGGGGAGACGAGGAGACAGAAGGCCGCGTCGCAGAAGCACCGGTCATGGAGATGCGCGCGAGCGTTGCGGAGGAGCCTTCGGAGCCAGAAGCATTGGCCGCGGCGGATCTGGCGGAGAGCGAGCCGGAATCGAGTGCGCCTGCCGAAGAGAGTTCCGAAGATGCAGCAGCAGAGAGTGCTGGGGAGACGGCTGAGGCCGCCGGAGGCCAGGAGGAAGGCGCCGAGCCGGCGCGGATTCCGACGAGCCTGACCGCGACGCTGCGCGAGCAGGGGCCGCGCTACCTGCATCGGATGTCACGCCGGATGCGCCGCAAGATGCGTGCCGGCGGCGCGCCTCCGGGAGCGATCGAGCGTACCGAGGAGAAGGCGCGTGAAGTCCAGGCGCCCGAGGTTCGCAGTGAAGCAAGACCGGAGCCGCAGCGCGCGCCCGCGGCACGTCCGGAAAAATCCGGCCAGCCATCCATCAGCGACCTGCTGCGCGAGGGCCAGGAGATCATTGTCCAGATCGCTAAGGAGCCCCTGGGTCAAAAAGGCGCGCGCATCACCTCGCACATCGCGCTGCCCGGTCGCTTCCTGGTCTACATGCCCACCGTCGACCATATCGGCGTGTCCCGCAAGATTCCGAGCGATGAGGAGCGCACCCGGCTAAAGCGCGTGCTGCAGGCCAACCGCAGCGGCATACCGGGCGGCTTCATCGTGCGCACGGCCGGCGACGGGCGCACGGAAGAGGAACTGCGCGCCGACATGCTGTTTCTCTACAACATGTGGCTGGATATGCGTCAGAAGGCCGAGAAGAAGCCGGCGCCGGCGCTGGTCCATCACGATCTCGATGTGGTGCAGCGCATTTTACGCGATCAGCTTACGTCCGCGTTCAAAACCATTTGGGTGGACAACGAAGAGGAATACGAAAACGTGGTGAGCTTCGTGCAGCGGTTTCAACCAGCGCTGGTGAACCGCGTGAAGCTGTACACCCGCACGACGCCCATCTTCGACGAGTTCAACATCACGCAGGAACTGGAGAAAGCGCTGCGGCCGAAGGTCTGGCTGAAATCGGGCGGATACATCGTCATCAACCAGACCGAGGCGCTGGTGGCGATCGACATCAACACCGGCAAATATGTTGGCAAGTCCAACCGCCTGGAAGACACCATCGTCAAGACCAACACCGACGCGGTGAAGGAGATTGTGCGGCAGATCCGGCTGCGCGATCTGGGCGGCATCATCGTGGTGGACTTCATCGACATGGACGAGCGCAAGAACCGGCAGAAGGTGATGCAGGCGCTCGAAGACGCCATGCGCGCCGACCGTGCGCCGAATAAAATTCTGCAGTTCAACGATTTCGGCCTGGTGGCGATCACGCGCAAGCGGGTGAAACAGAGCCTGGAGCGCACGCTGTGCTCGCCATGTCCGTACTGCGAAGGCGCGGGCTACGTCAAGAGCGTGCAGACGGTGGTGGGCGAAATTCTGCAAGAGGCGCAGAAGGTGGCCGCGGTGCTGGAACGTGACGTGACGCTGCGCGTCAATCCCGAAGTCGCCAAGCTGCTCAAGTCGAATAAGAACGACTACCTGCAGGAGCTGGAGCTGATTCTAGGCCGCACGGTGCTGGTGAAAAGCGACGCGCTCATGCACCAGGAGAAGTTCGACCTGGCGTAAGGGAAAACGCGGCGCCTGCTCGGGCTTCAGGATAGGGAAAAGTCTGATTGTCCGAGAGATGAGTAATGAGGACATCGGCATCAACCTGCCTGACGGCTGGGTTACTCGTATTCCTGGGCTGCCCGGACTTCGACCACTGGCTCGGTAATGTGCGGCTAAGCGCCGCCCAAACTGGCGAGCGGCGGTCTGATACTAACGATGGGCCGCATCGCCGCGCTGGATGGCGCCGCTCAGCGCAAAGCGCTGCGGACCTTTCTCCTAACGCCCCCAGATGACCTTGTATTTCGGCGATCGTTCATTCACTACGAGGCGCAGTTACGTCGTTCGTTGCGCGCCTTGAGTATGGACGCGGAGGTAGGTGACGCCGCTCGATGGTTGCTTGCACTCATTGGTGCTCCCGGGGATCTTCGGTGGCTTGTTCAGAACGCGCCCCGTGTCAATCACAAGCCGTTTGGCAACCGATGGGCATATGCCGTCGCTTGTGCGCTGCTGGAGCCAAGCTCGGAGGTAGAGTGGGAGTTCTTGCGCAAGGCCGCTGTGAACGGGTTCAACGACCGCTGGGCAGATGCAGGCGCTGTTCAGACTCTGAAGTTGATATCTTCACCGCAAAGCCTGGCCATTCTGGAAGAGGCGCGGCATTCCAACCCACACCGTGTTAATTCGATCGGCAGATCGCTGGACTACATTCGTTCGAATCCCGCGCCCCTGACGGGCGCAAATCTCGAGGAGCGCGCACGTCGAGTGGCGCTGGCCGTGAAGGTCGGCGAGTGGGAAGGAAATGAAAATCCGCGCTATAACCGGGCGCATGATAAGGCGCTTGTAGATTTCGCGTTTCACACCCGCGCGGACCGCTACATCTACACCGCGACCTTCCACCAAGTAAGTGGCATGTGGAAGCTCCTAGGTGTGCGCGAGACTCTTCAACAATTCGGACCGCCATCCGTCCCGATGCCCGCGCCGTCTGTGCAGATTCCGCCGCCACCTGTGATGCCTGTCGATGCAGGGCTTTTGCCGGATCTCCAGGTGTTGCTCGAGCCGCAGCAGATCGCCGGGCCGCCGTCCTCGAAGTGACGACTCCGCATCGGAGAGGCGGAAGTTTGAGAATTCGGCTGGCGCGCCTGAGGATATGTCGCCGAGGCTACACCCGCGAGGATGAAAATCTCAGGGGGGAAGCCATCACGAGCATACTGCACGGGCAAGACCGGGCTCAGCCGGGCCTTCCCGAGTATCCTGTGGAGATGCACTGGATTCAATTCAACGAATGGTGCGCGCGCCATTCGACACGCGGCCAGGTCCGCAACTCGAACCGGATACACGCGGCCTGGTCGCATACGATGCTCATCATCAATAATCTGACAACCCCCGCCGGGCCGGTCGCGAATGCCGCGGATCTGAGAGCGCGCGCGGAAGCGGCGGTAGCCGATGGGGCCCCACACAAGCTGCCGTGGATGTTCGGTATTCCGGAGCCCTGGCTCCCGGTCAGCCTGGAAGAGGCGAACGCGGTATTCGCAGATGCCGGTCTGCACCACATGATGTACATGACCGTGATGGAGTGCGGGGGTCCGTTGGCGGAACCGTTGCGGCCGCTGCCCCGCGACGTGGAAGTCAAGAGGATCAACTCACGCGCGTTGGGATTTGATGCGTTGCATCTGAACTGCCGGGCCTACGGCATGCCCGCCGTGGTGACCGACGATGTGGTCGACGCGAATGTCTATTTCTCGGATCCGGAGAAGGAGTTCGGATTTGTCGTGTACAACCGCGAAGGGGTTCCTGTTAGCACCGCGACCGCGATCGACTTGGGCGACTGGATGTATATCGCTGCTGTCGCGACCGATGCCGAGCAGCGGAAAAAAGGCTACGCGGAAGTCGCGATGCGAGCCGCGCTGGCGGCAGCGCCGACGAAGCCGACCTCGCTGGACGCGAGCCGTATGGGAGAGCCACTTTACGCGCAGATGGGCTATCAGCGACGGTTCAAGTGGAACTTCTGGGTGATGGGATAGCTACGGCCCCGATCTCCTTCGAGTGCATGAAACAGGTTCTTCACCCGGACGTCTCAGTTGACTTTCCTCCCTCCCTTCAGACACAATCGCAGCCGTTCCCATGGCCACCCTGGCTCGCAAGCTGCGGTTGATCGATTACTTCGCGCTGGGGTTCGGCGTCACCGTCGGCACCGCGTGGCTGGTCACGATGGACGACCTGCTGGCGCGCGGCGGGTCCGTCGGCGCCATCCTGGGTTTCGCGGCCGGCGGTCTCATGCTGCTTCCCATCGGTTACGTTTACGGCCAGTTGGTGAGGGAGATTCCGGACGCGGCGGCGGAGGTTGCTTACACCGCCCGGTTCTTTTCGCCGGGCGTCAGCTTCGCGACCGGCTGGATGATGTTTCTGAGCTACTTTCTCACCTGCCCCTTCGAGGCGCTGGCCGCGGGACGAATCGCAGGCTACCTGTTTCCTTCCCTGAATGCTTTCGAGTTGTATCGGCTGGGCGGCCGCCCCGTGTATCTGCCGCAGATGGTTCTGGGGCTCACGATCACGGTGCTGCTCACGTGGCTGAACTGGAGAGGCATCGAGGCCAGCGCAAGGTTCTTGAAGGGAACCACGTTTCTGTTCCTGGGTTTTGTTTTGGTCTTCGCTTTGGCCGGAGCGAAGCACGGCGCCCTATCGAACCTTTCGCCGTTATTCAGCCGCGCGCCTCTCGTATCCATTTTCCTGGTCTGGCAGGTGGTTCCGTGGATCATGGCGGGGTTCGAGTCGGTGGTGAAGTGCGTCGAAGAGGCTACGCCGGATTTCCGGGAACGCGACTATTCAGTAGCCATCACGCTTACCATCGTGGTATCGGCGGCCTTCTACTGCTTCGTCATCGCGGCGGTTGCCTATGTGGCGCCATGGCAAACGCTCAACCACAATGACCCATTCCCGACGGCCCTGGCTTTTGAACGAGCCGTGCATGCGCGCTGGATTGTCGACCTGATCATGGCGTCGGCGCTGGTGGCCGTGCTGAAGACCTTCAACGGGAACATGGTTGCGTCGTCACGGCTGCTCTTCGCGATGGGGAGGAGGAACCTGCTGGAACGCCGGATGGCGTACATACACCCGGTAAATCAGACTCCGTCGACCGCCGTAATTGCTGTGGGCGTAGCGACGATCGTCGCCATCTTCCTCGGCGAAGCCCTGCTGATTCCGATTCTGGAGGTAGGAGCGATTGCCGCTGCCGTCGCCTGGATGTCGGCCTGCGCTTCTTATTACCGCATGAAGCCTGCGTGGGGTGGCCGCGCGGCTGCGCTCATGGGCCTGCTGGTCACATCGCTGATGGTGCTGGCGAAGTTGGTCCCCTTTGTCCCCGGTCATTTCACCGTTTACGAATGGATCGCGCTGGGGGTGTGGGCAAGCCTGGGAGGGCTGATCTCACGGTCAAGGAGCCAAACAAAAATCGTGACGCGAGCGGTTGAAGTGGCCGACGCGTGAGAGCGTGTCCGGAAGGTGGGACAGGCACCACTGTCCACGACGAGCAGTCTGGTCAGGTGTGACTGTCGGGATTAGGGACAGTGGAGCCAGTCCCCGGCCGGCGTCAGCGAGCACGGCGCATCAGCAGGTACGCGGCTGGGCCGAGCGCCAGCGCTACAGGTCCCCAGAGCGCGCCGAAGCGATCGCTGCCCACCAGCGCCACAGCGCTCGCAACGAGCGGCGCGCCCACCGCATAGATCAGGCCTTTGCGCCCGCCGGGGACACGAAAGGGCCTGGGAAGGCCGGGCATCTTGCGCCGCAGTTGCCAGGCTGCCAGAAAAGTCATCACCGAAGTCGCAATGCGCAGCCAGATGTAGAGGCTGATGAGTTGGGTCAAAGTCTGGATCGCAAACAGGCTGTAGATAATCGCGGAGAGGCCAATGGCCATCCAGGGAGTGCCGTAGCGCGGGTGCAGGCGCGTGAGCCAGCCCGGCAGGTAGCCGTCCTGTGCCATGACGAAGGGAATGCGGGTGGTGGTGAGGATGGTGCTGTTCAAAGCGGCGACGCTCGAGATCGCGGCCGAAAGCGTCATGGCAATCCCCAGGCCTAGCCCGCCGATAGCCTGCGCCGCGTCCACGAAGTAGCGCGTGTTCCATTGGCCCCAGTTACCCAGCGCGGCCAGCGAGCAGAAGGTGGGGAGAAAGTAGGTAAGCATCGAAAGCGGCACCACCCAGGCCAGGGCGCGAGGATAGCTTCGCTGCGGGTTTTCGACTTCCTCGGCGACCGTGGAAAGCTGCTCATATCCCGAGTAGCCCCATAAACCCAGAGCCAGGCCCACGCCAAAGATTTCGAACGTCGGGCGATGAGGTGGAACCAAAGGCACAAAAGGGTTGTGGCGCCATTGAGGCAGTGACGCCGCGCAGAGCGCCACGACAGGTATGAGGACCGCGATTTCCAAAACCGTGGCGACAAGGCCAACCGCTTGGATGCCGCGAAGGTTGATGTACGCCATCACCCAGATCAGTGCGATGGCCAGCAGAGTGTGTTTCCAACCGGTGAGCTGCGGGAAGTAAAAACCCAGGTAATCAGCGAAGAGGACCGCATAGGCGCTAGCCAGCAGGAACGCCGCCATCCAGTTCCACCAGCCGGCAAGAAAGCCCCAGAAGTCGCCGAAAGCGGCCCGCACCCAACGATAGAAACCGCCCTCGACCGGCATCGCGGTGGTCAGTTCGGCGGAGACCAGCGACATGGGGATGCACCAGAAGAACGGCAGGACCAGATCATAGATGAGGGCCATACCAGGACCCGACGCCGCGACCACGCCCTCCAGCCCGAATGGGCCCGCGGTGGTGTAGGAGTACATCACGAAGACGAAATAAAACAGGCTGGCCTTGCGGACCTGAGATCGGGCCATACGCGCTCAGGTGACCCAGTCGAGGAATCGGTACCAGGCCGCGCCCAGCGGGAGGAACCACGGACGGCCGTTATACAGGCCCAGCGGCGCGGTGGGAAATGGAAGCCCGTCGAAGGGATTTTCGTGCGCGTCGCCACAAATCACGCCGGCCATTTTTGCGCCGAGGTAGGTTGCCATGGCCACGCCATGCCCGGCGTAGCCGAGCGCATAAAACAAGCCGTCAAGTTGTCCGGCGTGCGGCATAATGTCGAACGCGAAGTCGAGCGTGCCACCCCAGACGTACTCGATTTCAGTGTCTCGCAGGAAAGGATAGACGCCGAGCATTCCCTGGCGAAGAATTTCGGCGCTTTTGCGAACGGTGTTCGCCGTCTCCGGGAAAAATGCCGCGCGCCCGCCGAATAGCATGCGGCGATCCGGAGTGAGCCGATAGTAGTAGAGAAAATTCTTCGAATCGTAGATCATGCGGCCGCGGGGGCTCGCGGTGCGCGCCAGATCCTCGGCGAGCGGCTGGGTGACGATGATGTACGAGCCGATGGGAACGATCCGGCGCTCGAGCGCCGGCGTGGCGTTACCGGTATATCCGCTGGTGGCGGCGAAGACCGCGCGCGCGCCGAGCGTTCCGCGGGAGGTGCTGACGCGATATGGGGCCGCGCCATTTGCGGTCTGTCGCTCAATGCTTTCCACGCGCGTGCGGTCGCAGAGGCGGGCTCCGGCGCGCGCCGCCGCCTGCCGCAGACCAGCCACGTAACGCGCCGGGTTTACGCCTGCACTGGTCTCGTCCACCAGCCCGCCGTGATAGATCTCGGAGCCGATCTCTTCATGCAACTCCTTCTTGGGCACCACGCGCAGCTTATGATTGAACTCGCGGGCAATCAGTTCGGCGCTTCGTTCGAAGCCCTCGAAGTGTTTCAGCTTTACGGCCACTTCGAGGTGGCCGCTGCGCGAGAAGTCGCACGCGATCCCTTCCTCGGTCACCAGCTGTTCCACGCAATCGATGGAGGCAAGGGATGCGGCATAGAGGCGGCGCGCCACGTCGAGTCCGTAACGAGCGATCAAGGTCTCCGGACCCTTTTTCAGGCCGGTGAGCACCATGCCGCCATTGCGCGAACTGGCTCCCCAACCGAAAGTCTCCGCTTCGAGCACGGCAACTTTCGCGCCGCGCCGCGCCAGCGCCAGGGCCGCCGAGAGCCCCGTGAAGCCCCCGCCGATCACGGCAACGTCGACGGCTTCAGGCAGAGGAACCGATGGGTCGCCCGCGGGGATCGACGTCGTGTCCATCCAATACGGCCTCTCTTTGAGCGGCATGCAGAATGTATGATAGATGCACCTCGAGAGAAAAGTCATGTCGAAGCGTGGCGTGCCTGTTGTTGACGGTGAAGTGAAGTTGCACCGGCACTTTAGAGGCGGTGGGCGTTCGTGCTGATCTGATCCGGATTCCCACAGCCCATGCGCCGCGCGGCCGCCAAGGTACTTGGTCTTGAAGACTTGTTTTTAAATTCCCCGCCCTGCCCTGAAAAGCGGCACGCTTTCCCGTCGAACCGTCTCTAGACTGATTTTGGGCCGGTTTCCGTGGCCGGAATGCGGCGCTTTCGTGCGATCTTAGGCTAACGACTCGACAGGGAGCATGCCGACCTTGGTGGTCGGTTCTGGAATCGGGTCACCGTCCTCACGCATACCTTCCAGGTGGAAGACGATCGCTTCCCGCATGTTCTCTTCAGCCTCTTTCAAGGTGAGGCCTGTACTTACGCAGCCAGGAAGATCCGGCACGTAAGCCCCATAGCCGGTTCCAGTCTTCTCGTAAACGACCGCGTACTCTATTTCCGTCGCCATCACTTCAGGCCAGCTTGTTTCATGATACTCTCTGCATGCCTGGCGAAAGATCATCCCCCGGCTTCCCCGGTACCGTAACGCGGCCTGGCTTCACTGGATGCTTGAATTGACGGTGACTCCCGCGCTGGCCATGGAAGCGCCAGCCGTTCTCTTCGATCACCTTGATGATGTCCCGGATTTTCATGAGTGCTCTACTATTCTCAGATAGAACCCGCCGCTGCCCGAGTTCAGAGATCGGACATAGAACGCCAGATCGGCAGATCCCGCGCGGCAATCGTTGGCAGCCGGAGAGGTCGTGCCATCGCTCTTATAGATATTCTTGTCTCCCAGACTGTTTAATGTTAAGCGTAGGGGTTCCCCTGGCGCACGATGTATTGGGTGTAAAAATGATCGGCTGTTTGTCCGTGCAGGAAAGAAGTGCGGGCTCAGCTTTCAGTCCGCGCACTAAAAAAGGGGCCGGCCGAGCCCGGGAATCGAGCCGCGGACGCCGCACTGGTGAAGCTTCCTCTACGATTTCTGGCCGAGTTTGCGTAGCTGCTTCTGCGCCAGCCGGCTCCATCGCGCCGTGTAGCGCCTGCGGTAACGTGGAGCCGTTCGCGCGGCTTCAACGGAACGCGCATACGCGTCGCGCGCTTCGTCTTTGTGATTTAGATTCTCGAGTGCCTGGCCGAAGTAGAAGAGCCCTTCAGAATCATAGGGCCGCCGCCCGATATATTCGGCCAGTTCGCTGCGCGCATGCTCGTACTGGCGCGCGGCTAGATAGGTTGCGCCGATTTCGCGCAGAATCTCGCTGAGGTTGTGCTTGTCGTCCTGATCCAGCACGGTCTGAAAGTGCGCAAGAGCGTCGTTGCGGCGTCCCTGCTCGCGCGCGATGCGGCCCAACTGGAAGTGAGCGTCGGTTTCCGCCGCGTTGATGGCGACCGCGTTCTTGAATCGTTGGATGGCTTCGGAGTAATTGCGGCGTTGCTGGTAGATGAGCCCGAGTTGATACTGCGCCTCGGCATCGTGCGGATTCACCGCCGAAGTCTCCAGCATGCGGCGGAAATTTTGGCGGCTGCGCAACCCTGAGCCGATATTGGAGAATTCGCCGCGTAGATAGTAAAACGCATAGAACAGAAAGAAAGGCGAGGCGAGGTAT
Source organism: Terriglobia bacterium (assembly GCA_020073305.1). Taxonomy (GTDB): domain Bacteria; phylum Acidobacteriota; class Terriglobia; order Bryobacterales; family Bryobacteraceae; genus QHXW01. The sequence continues at coordinate 124,854 of JAIQFK010000006.1, read as the reverse complement.
CCGAGGACGAAGCGTAGCGGTCCCCAAAAGAGCACCGAGGCAGCCAGAGGAATCACCGACAGGCAAATCGAACCGGCGGTGACGCCGTTCTCAGTTCCGAAGACCGTTCGCACCGCGAAGAACATAAGTACGGCGAAGTAGAGGTACGCGAGCGCCGCAACGGCGCCGAGCACGGGAGGCGGCGCCGCTATGGCCACGAAAGCGATTGGGAGGTTCACCGCGGCCCATGCCATCGAGGTGCAGGTGAGCAGTGAGGAATAGTCACGCGCGAACACGACGCCGAATCCTCCCAGGCGGCCCATGAGGCTGGTCACGAGCAGCGTGCCGGGGACGTATACGGCAGCGAGAACGAGAAGCGGGCTGTAGAACGAGAAGGACCAGTGCGGCCGCACGGGCGCCACGGGAATGTTGGGCTCACCCTGGTCCGTTTCAGCGGACTGGGTGTGCGGGACGGCTACCGGTACCGTTTGAATCACCGCCCTCAGGCTGGATTGCAGAAACAAAGACACGGCCAGCACGGCGAGGCTGGCAAAAAGCAAACTGCCTTGATCGAGGATTTCGCTCATGGCGCTCGCCGGACGCCAGAGCAAACGGAGCAGCAGTTTGCAGTTGTCGAAAAGCATGATGGGGTGCCCGTTGAATCAGACAGACCAGAAGAGTATCTTATCTCCTAGCACCGGTGAGTCTGATGCACCCAGGTGAGTTGTTAACCCGGGAATACCAACAGCAACGGGATTCGGATCTGGCGCACCGGTCGGCGTCCGGGGGCTTTGTTTACCTGGGGTTCGTGGTCGCGCTGTGGGCCACAACAGACTACTTTTCGAGCCACCCGGTCCTGCTGGCCGCGATTACCGTCATCTCCGCGGTGTGTGGCGTCGCGCGTTTCCTGCTGGGCTACCGGTTTGATGGCTTCTACGGCGGGAACCCCACGGCCTGGCGGGCGGCTTACTTTCTTGCCATCAATCTGAATATTCTGGCCTGGGGCTTGTTCCTCATGACCACTTTCCTACTGTACGGGTACCGCGACTGGAAGACCCTGCTGATGCTCATCTGTCTGGCCGGCACGGCGCCGATTGCCTTGGCGGCGCAAACTCCCAGTTCGCCCATGATTCACACCTTTCTCGTCGCTCTCACGGCCCCGATGATCGCCGCCAATCTGTACCTGGGCGGCACACTGAACTACACCATGGCCCTGGTTTTCTTCTGGTACCTGCTGTTCGCGCTGGGCCACGCTCGCATCCTTCACAGGCAATACGTGGACTACACGCTCGAGAAATTTGCGCTGGCGTCGGCCAAGAAATCGGCAGAAGATGCAAATCGCGCCAAATCGGCCTTTCTGGCTAACATGGGCCACGAACTGCGTACGCCGATGAATGCCATTCTGGGCATGACGCATCTGGCACTGAACACGCCGGCCGATTCCGAACGCCGCCAGTACCTGCAGATGGTGAAGAACGCCGGCCAGAGCTTGCTGGAGATGTTGAACCACCTGCTGGATTTCTCCAAAATTGAGGCGGGAAAAGTGGAGCTTGAGGCCGTACCGTTTTCGGTTCGCCAGGTGGTGGATGATACGTTGCAGTCCTTCCTGGCGGATGCCCGATCCAAGGGAATCCAATTGCGCTCCTCTGTGGACGCCAGCGTGCCGCTACGGCTTCAAGGAGATCCGTTGCGGCTGCGCCAGGTGATGGTCAATGTGGTCGGAAACGCGCTGAAGTTCACCGATCGGGGAGAGATCGAATCGCGGGTCTCGCGGATCCCGGATTCATCCGCCGGCGTGTTGCTGCAATTCACGGTTCGGGACACCGGAATCGGTATCCCTCCGGAGAAGCAGCGGTCCATCTTCGAAGCATTTGAGCAGGCGGATTCGTCCACTACCAGGAAATACGGCGGCACGGGGCTTGGCCTGGCGATATCAGCGCGCATTGTGGAATTAATGGGAGGCCGCATGTGGGTGGAGAGCCAACCCGGCCAAGGCAGCTCCTTTCACTGGACGGCTCGCTTTGCCACTGCATCGGAGAAGGACGCCCGGGTCGTGCTCGATACGGCGAAAATGGAGACCCCTGTGGCAGCCACTCCCAGCCTGAAAATTCTGGTCGCGGAAGACCACGACATGAGCCGCCAGCTTCTGAAGAAGCTGCTCGAGATGCGCGGCTACCTTGTCGTGGCGGTGACAAACGGCAATGAAGTGCTGCGCGAAATGGAGCAACAGGCGTTCGATCTGGTTTTGATGGATATCCGCATGCCCGAACTGGACGGCCTTGGAACCACCGCGGAGATTCGACGCAGAGAGCAGGGAGGGAAACCCATGCCGATCATCGCCTTGACCGCGGAGGCCGCCGAGGGCCTGCGCGAGCGTTATATGGCTTCAGGAATTACCGAGTATCTCGCCAAGCCCATCAAACCAGAGAGATTGTTCGAACTGATTGAAAAGATGCAACGCGACCCAAGCGTCAATCCGAAGGGGATGGGCGCAGCAACTTGACAATGACCCTTTTCCCGATATAGTTATAGTGAATTAACTTCCGCAGGAGATTTCTATATGGCAAATTACGCGCATCCCGAGGCTTTGGTGTCGACCGACTGGGTGGCCCAGCATGCCTCCGATCCGAATGTTCGCGTTGTCGAAGTCGACGTGGATACTAAGGCCTACGACGAAGGCCACGTTCCGGGCGCCCTGGGCTGGGCATGGAACTTACAACTGTGCGACACGCTGCGCCGGGACATTCTCTCGAAGGCGCAATTTGAAGAGCTGATGGCGTCTTCGGGAATTGCGAACGGCACCACGGTGGTGATTTACGGAGATAACAACAACTGGTTTGCGGCCTGGGCGCTGTGGCAGATGAAGATCTACGGCCACAAAGACGTGCGGCTCATGAATGGAGGCCGCAAGAAGTGGCTTTCGGAAGGACGCGAACTTTCGACCGAAACGCCGAAAGTCACACGCGCCACTTACACGGCCGGCCGCCCCGACAATTCGTTGCGCGCGTTTCTGCCGCAAGTGCAGGCAGCGCTTGCCGCAAACAGTTCGGCGCTGGTGGACGTACGCAGCCCGCAGGAGTTCACGGGCGAAATCCTCGCGCCCCCGGGACTTCCGGAAACGTGCCAGCGCGGCGGACACATTCCTGGAGCCCGCAGTATCCCGTGGGGCAAAGCCTGCAACGACGATGGCACATTCAAATCCGCGGACGAGCTGCGGTCGCTTTATGGCAGCGAAGGCATTGACGGCGGGAAGCCGGTAATTGCATACTGCCGCATCGGGGAGCGCTCCAGTCACACATGGTTCGTCTTGAAGTACCTGCTCGGTCTGGACAAAGTCGTGAACTACGATGGTTCCTGGACGGAGTGGGGAAATCTGGTGGGCGCGGCTGTTGAGAGGGGCGCGGCGGCAACGGCGAAAGCGTGATCCGATGAAAGTCGAAGATTTTCAGGAACGCAAAGTAGAGATAGCCGGCTGGCCGGTGAACCTGAGCAGCTACCGGTTGGGAGATGTTTTCCACTGCAAGGCGGACAACGTTTCGCCGGGAGCAGCGCTGGCGCGCACGACGGGCGCGACTCGAGAAGAAGCGGAGAAAAAGGCGCTCGATCGCGCCGGACAGTTGCTGGCGCGCACGCGAGTGCAGTCCATCTGAAGCAGTCGGGGCGTCCGCCCCGTTAACCGCCGCGGGAATCCTGTTCGCCGGTTCCGGCCAGTTCCTCGACCTTTGAGCCACGACTGTCGATGCGCTGCGGAACGGCGCCGCGCATGTTCATCTGATCTTCGGTTGCGCCCAGACCGGATTCGGCGTGGCCGCCAGCGGCTGCTTGCGTGAGCGGACGCGCGGCCTGGTCTAAGATATCGTTCAACATACTTTCGGCGGAAGCGGCCAGCGCCTGGAGATCCACGCGCTCGAAGCCGCTGGCGAAACGTACGGGGGACACCGCGGCCAGTTTGATTCCATCCCCGGCGGCAAACGCTGCAATCCGGCAGGGCAACAAGGCAGCAAACCGGGCATCGGCAGCCAGTAACATTCCATATAATTCCGGCTGTAGGATGGTGAACACGGTCGCGGAGCCTGCCGGCTCCACCGCCGCGATGCTGGCTCTACGCCGGCGTACAGCGCGCCGCAATGCCGCCTCCACATCGATCAATCTCAGGGGAGATACTCGCTCGAGTAGCATGGCAAACCTCTGACCGGATGATATCAGAAGCCTCGCTCAGCGGGAAGCGTGTTCAGGACTATAACCACGAGGGGTAACCGATCACACCCGAGTACGCCAGGTACGCGGCAACCGCGCTATTGGCCAGCGAAACCGCCAGCGCGTGTGCCTAAATGCCGGGCTGGAGGGCGGAACCGCGCGACCGTAATGTGAGTACCACCCAGGCAACGGCGGCGCTCGGAAAATGGCTCTGTGACCGGGTTCTCAAGCCCGGGCACGCAGGGCCGGCGGCTTTGGCTCGCGTTCGACGGAGCGCAACAGTTGAAAGAAGCGTCTCAAGCTCTCTTCACTCCCCATGCGGCGAAGCTCTTCGGTGAGTTCAGTGTCACTCTCTGCCGGCTTTGACTGGCTCACTTGCCGCAGCAGATCCGGATTGAACTGATACCGGTCCTTGACGGCATGCAAGGCCTGGCGGCCGAGCCCCATGGCGCGCAGGTGATCCTGGACGCGGAAAAGTACAAATTGGTTATCGCAGACGACTACGAAACCGCACGTAAATTTCAAGACTGACGCCGTCCGGGATGCCGCGTCCGCCGACAAATCGCTCACCGCCATTTGCAGCAGAAGTACGGATCCGGATTGGTTGACATGGGGAGAGATTCGGCACAGCTCATCCACAAGATCGCGCTCGTGAAAATTCAACTCCGGCGCTTGCACGCCTTTCAACTCCACCTGGACGGCGCCGGTGTCGAGCCCCAAACTCGTGCAGCAGAAGGTCTGGAAGCGGGCGCCATAGGTCGACGCACAGACCGCCCAGGTTACGCGAAACATTCCGGACCACGCCCAATGCTTGAACAGATTCATCCAGCCGCGGTTATCCGGGTGATTTTGTTCCTCATCGAGGTGCAGGTCCAGATAGACGCTCTCCATGAGCTGGATCAGAGAATTGCAGAAGTAGAATCCGGCGCGCAACTCTTCGGGCTTGGTGGGCAGCCACAGCTGGGCTGGGGGCGGCACGGAAGCATTCGCGTTCAACCGCTGCCACTCGGGATAGATTTGAGCATCCAGGAACCGGAGGTTTTCATCCTTGCTCAGCCGTTCGAATAACGCGTTGAGCGCGGTGGAATGCTTGCTGAACGAAGAAGCTACGGCAACGCTAGGCGGATACCACGCTTGCCGCAGCGCCACGAAAAACGATTCGACGCCGTTCCGCATGGGGAATTGCTGACCGGCGGCTCCGAGCGTGATGAGGCCGGCGTGGTATCCGAGCTTGCGATAACTTTCGAATTGCGATTCATCGAACCACTGGTCGGCGGTGGGTTCCTCGGGAAAGGCCGGCTGCTGGGCGCGGTAACTCAACACGTCAGCGGCTTCATCGCCGGTGAGGGATGACTTGATGTAGACGAGCGTTCCGGCCGTGGCGCCCTCCTCGAGCATCTCGTAGTGAATGGTCCCCACGGCGCAGTGCCAGCGGCTCATCCCCGTGGCCTGGCGGCGGATGCTGTCGACATCGATATCGATATCGAGCCCCATATCGGTGCGGCACTTGCGAATGGCATTGCCCAGGTCTTCGAAGGCCAAGTCGCCATCTTGATCGGCGTCGCAGGCGATAATGTAGCGGCAGCGGCGGCGCACGAGCTCGTAGATGCCGAGGTTTTCGAAGTGCCCGCCGTCAGAAAGATAAACGAAGTTGCTTTTCTCGTTAGCCATGCCAAACAACTCGCGCATCAGGTGGACCAGGGCAAATTTCGGCGCCGAGTGGCGGTACTTCTTCCTGGCCGGGTTGCCCAGCCACCAGCCGAGCCGGACATCGAACAACGTCATGAGGAATGCGGTGGCGGGCGAGGAGTGATACCCCTCGTTGGGGCTGGCCGCGGCGCCGGAAATCGCCATGGCAGTGCCAAGGGAGATGCCGCCGGCTTCCGGGTATGCGTAGTGGCGCGTCTCGCAGTAACCGGGAACCATCGCGGAGTCCGGAAGCTCCGGCCGCGCATCGCCACGTGCTTCGGGACGGCCGGAGATCTGATAGCCGCAGAATTTCGGCGTGAAGATGAAGGATGCTCCTTTTCGTTGCTGCCAGGCCAGATCTTCACCGGCCACCAGGTTGAGCGTCGCGTTCACCAAAGGGTAGGGGCCGGTGAAATCGGGCCCGGCGAGGTTCGCCAGACGCATGTCGTCGCGCGGATCGAAGCCCGTGAAGAGCTGGGGCGCGCGTTTGTGAGAGGCGCCCAAATAGCAGCGCACCAGCCGATTGCGATAGAAGTGATGCATGGAGAACTCGTTGATGTCCACACGCCACGAAAGCAGACAGGTGATCGCAGCCAAAACCCCCAGCATGATCAGAACGGATGTCCAGCCGGTGGTGTCGAGAATCTGAAAGTGCTTCAGGATGATGCCTGCGGTGTTCAGATCAGACCGCTCGAAGAGTTCTATCTCCGTCCGGCAGGCGAAGGTTTCCCCCCTGCACGGCAATGCCATTTGCAGGGCGGTGGAAATTGCGACGAGCAGCCCGGCGATAAACACGTAGGGAGCAACTCGCGCCAGGGCATTCCGCCACAGGCTGCCGTCTTTTCCCCCGGTGGAGGCGCTCTTGCCGGTTAGAAGGCCGCCGACAGTGGTGGCGATCCAGGCCAGGCTGACACCGGTCAAAGCTTTGGCCCCGAGCGCCAGCACTAGTGGGCCGTAGATCACGACAGTAACCAAGAATCCCCAACCCAGCATGTAGATGCATAGCCAGGCGCCCACCCGGCTCCACCATTCGCGGCTGCTATCGGGAAAATTGATGCCCATCAGGCCGAGGTGCAGAACTGCCGTGAGGGAGAAGAGGGCGATCATGATCGGCGGACCCCATGCCAGCACGTGCCAGAGCCCTCCGTACAACGATTTCAGGTAATAGAAAAGGTCCGCGAGGCCCCACAGCATCAGGCCGCCGCATGCGGCCGGCAGCACGGAGGCCATCAAGACCAGACCCAAAGCCGACGGCAGTTTGCCCCTCTTGAGACTGCGCCGCACGATCCCGCAGGTACCGGTGAGAGCCAGGAGCGCCGCGAAGATTACCACCGAACTCTGCCATGTACTGATGAAGTCGAGCAGTGCGGGCGGCTTCTGGAGAGTGCCCACGTACTGCCACAAAGCCAGGCTGGAAAAATAGGTGGCGACGAGGACCGGCAGAACGATCAGAACCTGAATACAGCCCTGGCGCGCGCAAAATGGGGGCCGCTCCGCTGAGCCATTCTCCTCCAGGCTCAAGAGGTTCAAACCGACGAATATCATGGCGAACGATAGAGCCAGCGGCGAGACCAGACTAACCCAGGTGTCGTCCGCGTCCATGTTGTCGAACGGCCACGATGCGAATCGGGGAATCAACAGCACCGCTGCAATCGCGGAAATCAGGATCGCCTGGTTCAAGATCACATTCCGAAGATAGATGGAGATCATGGTCCAGGTGTCGGCTCCGAAGACGCCGAGCCGCGGTGTCAGGTAATTGCTGTACTCGCGCAAAAAGTGGATGGGGTTGACCGGTTCGCTGCTCAGGAAGGTAGCCTGCTTCGGAGACAGCCGGTTCTCGACTGCGTCCACCGGAGTGGCCGGAGGCGCGTACTTCACGCGTCTGATCCAGGCTCCCAGCCAACTTCCGATGTATCCGCCGCCAGAGACGGTGGATAGATAGTCGACCCAGCGCAGTATGTCCAGCTCGCCCAGTGCTTGCAGGATGCCCAGGTTGAAGGTGGCGCTGCGGATTCCCCCGCCGGAGAAAGCCAGGCCGAGCAACTGCGCGTCGTGGGCCCTTTCATAGGGATCGCTCGACGTGGAGGGCGGGATGTTGACTTCCGGAGTCCTGCGCTGGCGAGACTGCTGAACTTCTTCAAGCTCAGTCTTGAGGACTGTTTCGAAGCTGACTGGGCGGGCGGACATAGAATCCTCCTTAGGATCGTGCAAGAGAACAGCAGTTCGTTTCACCGCGGTGGCAGGCTGAGTGACGCGAACTCCCGGTGCGCCATGAAGTTAGGCAGTCTCGATGCCGGCCGCGCGGCTGAGGCCGCGGGCATCAATTTCGTGCTCGCGAATGCGGAACTTCTGTATTTTCCCCGAAACGGTCATGGGGAACGACTCCACAAAGCGGATGTATTGCGGGATCTTGAAATGGGCGATGCGGCCGCGGCAGAAATCGCGAATCTCGTCTTCGGTGGAACTTTCGCCGTCCTTCAGTTTGATCCAGGCAAGGACGGCTTCTCCCAGGCGCAGGTCAGGCAATCCGACCACGTAGGCATCAGCGATTTTGGGATGACCGTGCAGGAATTCCTCAATCTCGCGCGGGTAGATGTTCTCTCCGCCGCGAATGATCATCTCCTTCAGCCGGCCGGCGATATGGAAGCAGCCGTCCGGGCGCATGGTGGCGAGGTCGCCGGTGCGCAGCCAGCCTTCGGAATCGACAGTGCGCGACGTGGCTTCGGGCTCGCCATCGTAGCCCTTCATCACCAGATACCCGCGTGTGCACAGTTCACCGCGCTCGCCGGCTTCGAGGGTCGCACCGTTGTCGCGGGCCACGATTTTGACCTCGGTTTCGGGCATGGCCCTGCCGACGGTTGAAACCCGGATGGCAACGTCGTCATCGGTGCCGGACATCGTGATCACGGGCGAACTTTCGGTCTGACCGTAGGCGATGGTCATCTCGGGACAATGCATTTCGGTGACGACGCGTCGCATCACTTCGACGGGGCAGGGCGACCCGGCCATAATGCCGGTGCGCAGCGAAGTGAGATCGAACTCGCGGAAGCGGGGGTGTTCCAGCTCGGCGATGAACATGGTGGGCACGCCATATAGGGCGGTGCACCGCTCGGCTTGAACGGCTTCGAGGGCGGCCAGCGCGTCGAACTGAGGGCTCGGGAGCACAAGCGTCATCCGGTGCACGAGGCACATTAGCGAAGACATGACGCAGCCGAAGCAGTGATACATGGGTACCGGCGCGCACAGGCGATCCCGCGGAGTCACGCGGAGATTGCGGCCAATCAGGTAGCCGTTATTGACCAGGTTGCGATGGGTGAGCAGAACGCCCTTGGGAGTGCCTGTGGTACCGGATGTGTACTGGATGTTCACGACGTCATGGACGCTCGGGAAATGCGGCGGGGGTTCGACGCCTGAGTCCAGCATGTTGGGCCAGCCGTCACTTCCAAGAAGGATGGAATGAGCCAGCGGCAGGTCCTGGGCGCGGCGGGCGTCTTCGAGAATCTCCAGGTAGTTGGCGCGTGAGTCACGCTCGTGCAGGAAGATCGCTTTCATGCCGGATTTGCCCAGCACGAAGCGCAGCTCGTGGGAACGGTTCGCGGGATTCACATTCACCAGGACAGCGCCAATGCGCGCGGTGGCTAATTGCAGATAGATCCACTCGGCGCAATTCGCCGCCCACATACCGACGCGATCGCCGGGGCGGATGCCGAGGCCCGCCAGCCCGCGGGCAGTTCGTTCGACTTCACTCTGCAGGTCGCGGTACGAGAGCCGAAGTCCCTGGTGCCGGGAGATGAGGGCGTCGCCGGACGGGTTGTGCCCGGCCGCGTCTTCGAGGAGCTGGCCAATGGTTTTCTCCAGAAGCGGAAGGTTGGGCCCGCGAGCGTAGCTCAACATGTCGGCCAAATTATACTATGGGCGGTATCTCAGCACCCGCCTTGGCCGCCTACCCACACTCGGCGCCATAGGCCGTTCTGCCGTTTATAAATCTCAAATCCTTCGCTCTCGTATCCGGTCACTTCGGTGACGACCTCATCGATCCCGTCGTTATCAAGATCCAGTTGATCCACAAATTGAACGTTCTGAGAATCCTTGCCATCCTCAAGATCGGTGGTCTTGTGATATCGGGCCAATTCGGTCGCTGGTGTGGAACTGGTGACTCTGCCGATAAGGAATATCTCGTGCCGGGCGCCGTTCGCCTTGATGGACAAAGAGCCAATCAGGACTTTGGGCCCGTGGTTTTCGACTTCTGTGACTACAAGGTTCCCTATGTGAAGATTCTTAGCAAGGCGATCGGGAACCCCGTGCTTTCGAAATTCTTCGATCGTCAATTGCCTTGCGTAGGCGCGTTCTGTCTCATCAGCATTACGCTGCATGTTCAGGTGGGGCCTGATTCCATCTGCGTTGGTCGCCAACGCCATAGTACTGGTTGAAAGATGAACGGCGGGATGGGTTGAAACCTTGGCGGCAGAGGAATCACACTGCAGAGGTACGACCTTCTTGACCTTGACATCTCCACGCCGCTCGCCGCCCATGAAGAGTGCGTAACGTCCTCCAACTTTGTAGCCGGCGCTCTGGTCAGGCGGCGGGGCCTTGGGGTTAAAAATTTCGATCATGATCAGGTCGCCGAATCGAGCAGTTTGACCGGACGGTGAAAATCCTTCTGCATAGTGATTGTGTGTCACAACATAGACGGGCTGGTTCGGCCCCCGCCAGCGGACATTGCCTCCACCGGCGTTTGCCGAGGCTGCTGCAATCAGCAAAAACAACAGAGAGTATCGCTTATCTAGTTTGAACACCGTCTCAACTATACCGGCGACGGTGTGCCATAGTCCAACGAGCGATGGGGGCGCTCAGGAATCCTTTGTTGCGTCGCGGCATCTGGAAGTTGTGGGGCTGAACACCGCTCCGTTCCGTCGCGGCTCAGCTAGGGGCGCGACGGCAGCCCCTGGCCGTTTTGGCAGGTTGCGACTAGCCGTTTGTCCGGTGTTGCGAGCACCCAGGATCAGGCAACCTGAAGGCATGAGTACGTTATCTGCGTTATCGAACGATCTTGCAGCCGCCGCCGAGCGGGCCAGCCGGGCGGTGGTGTCGGTTCATGGACGGCAGCACATTCCGTCGAGCGGAGTGCTTTGGCAGCCGAACGTGGTGGTCACCGCGGAGCACACGCTGAAGAGGGACGAGGAGATTACCGTCACCTTGCCGGACGGCCGCAACGTTCCAGCCACGCTGGCGGGCCGGGATGCCGGTACCGACCTGGCAGTTCTGAAAGTGGATGCCGCCGGAGCGGCGGAGTTAGGTGATACCGCGAGTTTGAAAGTAGGACACCTGGTGCTGGCTCTTGGACGCGCGAGCGAGAAAGGTGTCAGCGCCAGTCTGGGTTTCGTCAGCGGGGTTGGCGGCCCGTGGAAGACGTGGCGCTCCGGCCAGGTGGACCAGCTCGTGCGCCTGGATGTCGCGATCTATCCGGGCTTTTCGGGTGGGCCGCTGGTGGATTCGGAGGGCCGGGTCGTCGGCATCAACACTTCCGGGCTCTCGCGTTTCATGGCGGTGGCGATTCCGGTGCCGACGGCGAATCGCGTTATCAAAGATCTGCTGGAAAAAGGGCGGGTGGCGCGAGGTTACCTGGGAATCGGCATGCATCCGGTCCGACTGCCCGATGGACGGAGTGGTCTCATCGTGATCCATGTGCAGCCGGAGGGTCCGGCGGGCCGCTCGGGCCTGCTCATCGGAGATGTGCTGCTGGAACTTGACGGGGGGCCAGTTGCCGACAACGATGATGTGCACGGGCATTTGGGCGGGGACAGCGTGGGCAAAACCCTGAAGGCCGCGATCGTGCGCGGTGGCGTGGATCTAGAAGTCAAGATCCAGGTGGGGGAGCGCCCCAGGGGAGAGGAATGATGTTTGCGTCCGTGATGGAAGACTTCAACGCGACGGCCGACCGGCTGCGGCGTTCGACGGTTCAGGTCGAGGGTTCCCGAGGAGGCGGCGGCTCGGGTGTGATCTGGCGCGAAGATGGCCTGGTGATCACAAATGCACACGTCGCGCGCCGGGCGACCGGACGGATACAACTTGCAGATGGCCGGGTGGCGCGCGCCACGGTTGCGGCACGCGATGCGCAGCTTGACCTCGCGCTGCTCCAGGCAGATGTTCGAGGCCTTCCCGCAGCCGAGGCCGGCAATTCGGATGCGCTGCGCGTCGGCGAAATCGTTCTGGCAGCAGGAAGCCCTTACGGCTATGCTGGCACGGTCACGGTGGGGGTGATCCATGCCAACTCGGCCCGCCGGTGGATCGAGGCAGATCTCCGGCTCGCGCCGGGGAACTCGGGCGGCCCGATGGCGGATGCACGCGGGCGGATCATCGGGATCAATACGATGGTGGCGAACGGCCTAGCCATGGCGATACCGAGCAACATCGTGGAGCGATTTGTTGCGCGCCGCGGCAGGCGGGCGCGGCGGCTGGGCGTGACGGTTGAGCCGGTGAACATGCCGCAGTTCGGATTGTTGATCGTGGAGCTGGAAGCGGAAGGTCCTGCACAGACGGCCGGACTGAAGGTGGGCGACATCCTCACCGGAGCGGCGGGCCGGCCGTTTCAAGCGCCCTTTGACCTGGCTCTCGCGCTCGAGGCGGGCGAAGGCGCGGTGCCACTCGACGTATTGCGTGGTGGCCGGGCCGTGACTTGCGAGGTTTATTTCGAGCATCCGGCCGTGGGAGCGGCCGTGGGGTAGTGAAAGTTCTGGTAGCCGCGGATTCGGCGGTGGTCCGTGCCGGCCTGGAGGCTTTGATTCGACAGACACCGTCCCTCTCCATAGCCGGCGGCGTGCACCCGGACGATCTCCCCGAGCAAATCCGCGAACTTGAGCCGGACGTGGTGCTGGTGGAATCACGCCGCGGGCAGGAGGGAACGTTCGAACCGCTGTTCCAGTCAGGCCCGGCCTTTGTGTTACTTGCGGAGGATGAGGAGATCGCGACCATCGCCGCGGGGCTCGGTTCCGGGCTTCGGGCAGCGCTGCCTCGCCGAGCTTCCGCCGAGGAGATCGTTGCCGCCATCGAGGCAGCCGCGCAGGGGCTGGTGGTTTTGCATCCGGACACTTTAGCTGCGCTGCAACGGATGGAGCCCGTTGGAAGATCGCCCGGAGAGCTGGATGGCGCACTCACGGCTCGCGAGATCGAGGTATTGCGAATGCTGGCGGAAGGTCTTGCCAACAAGAACATCGCGTTTCGCCTGGGCATTTCCGAACACACGGTGAAATTTCACATCGCTTCGATCTTCACCAAGCTCAACGCGTCCAGCCGGGCGGAAGCGGTAGCCATCGGCATGCGGCAAGGGCTGATCCTGTTGTAAGGCGTGTAGACCGCTGAACCAGATCCCATATATGCTGGAGCTTGCATTCAGGAGGCCGAATGAAGTTCTGGCTGCTCACGATGGTTGCCACATGCCTGTTGGGGTTGCCGGCGGGAAGAGCGCAATCGGGTCACTGGGAAGGAGCCATCCAGAGGCCGCAGCAGGACCTGGAGATCCACGTGGATCTGGCGCAAAATTCCAGCGGCGCTTGGCAAGGAAGCATCGACATATCGCCGCAGCACCTCAAGGGATTCCCGCTCTCGGGCATTGTCGTCAAAGGGAACTCGGTCACGTTCGCGATGAACGGTGTGCCAGGGGATCCGAAGTTCGATGGCAAGGTTTCCGCGGACGGGAAAACGATTTCGGGCGCTTTCACGCAAGGCGGCAATGACCTGACCTTTTCGCTGAAGAGGACGGGGGAAGCGGTCATTGAAACGCCGGCGAAAAGCACGGCGGTTTCGAAAGAGACCGAAGGCTCATGGGAAGGGGCCCTGGATGTGAACGGGAACAAGCTTCGACTGAAGCTCAAGATGATCAACCAGAACGACGGCACCGCCAGCGGTAGCATCATCAGCGTCGATCAGGACGGAGGCGAAATTCCGATTACGACAATCACGCAAAAAGGGTCGAACCTGACGCTGGAATTGAAGACGATTGGCGCAACCTACGACGGAGACCTGATGGAGGGAGCGCTAGTGGGGCACTGGACGCAAGGCGGGGCAACGTTTCCACTCACCTTCAAGCGGCCGCAGGAACCCCGGGAAGAGAAGAAGTAGGAGGTTCGATTCCCTGCCGGGCGATTCTGAGAAACGCCGCTGTGAATGGGCGAAAACCGAGCCGAACATCCTTTACCACGACACCGAGTGGGGGGTTCCGCTGCACGACGACCGGGCTTTGTTTGAGTTCGTGATCCTGGAAGGCGCGCAAGCGGGCTTGAGCTGGTCGACAATCTTGAACAAGCGGGCGGGTTACCGGCGCACATTCGACAACTTCGACGCACGGCGCGTGGCGCGCTATGATGCGCGGAAAATCAGACAACTGCTCGGGAATGCGGAGATCGTGCGCAACCGGTTGAAGATCCACGCGGCCATTCAGAATGCGAAGGCGTTTCTTCAGGTACAGAAAGAGTTCGGGAGTTTTGACGCGTACATCTGGCAGTTCGTGGGTGGGCGGCCGCTTCAGAATGGCTGGCGTACGTCCGCTGAAGTACCCGCGCGAACGGCGGAGTCGGACGCCATGAGCAAGGATCTTTCTCAGCGCGGTTTCAAATTCGTGGGTTCGACCATCTGTTATGCGTTCATGCAGGCAACGGGCATGGTGAACGATCACGCGGCGGGGTGTTTCCGGTATGGGGAGATTCGAGAACTGGCAGGCAAAGCAGCTCAGTTCCAGCGAACCGCGGGTATGAGATCGAAGTGACGGTCGTAGGTCCAGACGGGTTGACTGATTTTTCACCGCGACCCAGTTGGTGTGAGGTCTACCCCAGGACCGTCTCCGGCTCTTCCTCCCCCATGGGCGTTGGACGGCCGCGATGGCGGCGCAGCCAGCCTTGGAACGATTCCATGTAGAGATAAATCACGGGCGTGATGTAGAGCGTGAGAGTCTGAGAAACCAGCAGGCCGCCGACGACGGCCAGGCCGAGCGGGCGGCGCGATTCGGCTCCCGCGCCGGCGCCGAGGGCGATGGGCAGCGTTCCGAACAGGGCGGCGAGCGTGGTCATCATAATGGGCCGGAAGCGAAGCAGGCAGCCCTCGTAGATCGCTTCGAACGGCTCCTTGCCTTCCTTGCGCTGCGCTTCGAGGGCGAAGTCGATCATCATGATGGCGTTCTTCTTGACGATGCCGAACAGCATGATGAGACCGACAAACGCGTAAAGGTCGATTTCCAGGTGGAAAATCTTGAGCGTCAGCAGCGCGCCGAGCATGGCCGAAGGCAGACCCGAAAGAATGGTCAGCGGGTGAATCAGGCTTTCGTAGAGGATGCCAAGCACGATGTAGATGACGAGTACGGCAACGACGAGAAGGATGGTCAACCCGCGGAACGAATTCTGGAAGGCCTCCACGGTGCCGTGGAAGCTGGTGGTCAGGGTAGCGGGCATGTGGAGTTTGTTGTGGAGCATGTCCTCTACAGCATTGGCCGCATCGCCGAGGGCCACACCCGGCACCAGGTTGAATGAGACGGTCACGGCGGGCAACTGTCCCCAGTGATTGATGGTGAGGGTGCCGACGGTGCGCACCAACTTCGCCACGGTATCGAGGGCGACCAGTTGGCCGCCGGAGGAGCGGATGTAGAGCTTGGACAGCGCTTCGGGGGTGCGCTGATATTGCGGCTCGACCTCGGTAATCACACGGTATTCGTTGGCGGGTGTGTAGATGATGGAAACCTGCCGGGCGCCGTAAGCGGTATAGAGCGCATCCTGCACCTGCTGCGGCGAGACCCCGAGGGCCAGAGCTTTGTCGCGGTTGATGTCCACATAGACCTGGGGACTGGCGATCTGCAAGTCGGTGTTGACGTCGGTGAAGCCGGGAAGCTGGCGCATGGCGGCTTCGATGCGCGGCGACCAGCGGTACATTTCCTGCGTGTCGGTGCCTTGCAGGGTGAGCTGATACGGAGCACGGGTGAACTGGCCGCCGATCTGAATGGGCGGCGGGTTCTGCATGAAAGCCAGAATGCCGGGGACGCCAAGCAGCTTGCCGCGCATGCGGGCAATGAACTGATCCACAGACTCACTGCGCTGGGAGCGGGGCTTTAGGGAGATGAAGAAGAAGCCCGTGTTGCCGGCCTGGCCGAACCCGCCGCCGGCGGCGGACATCATCGTCTCAATGGCGGGTTCTTTAAGCAGAATTCGCTTGAACGCCTGCTGGTGCTCAACCATGGAGTCGAAGGAAATATCCTGAGCCGCCATGGTGAGGCCGAACAACCTGCCGGCGTCATAGCTGGGAATGAAGCCCTTGGGCAGAATGTAGAACAGGTATCCGGTAGCAACTAACAGGACGAATGAGAAGGTCACCGTGGCCAGGCGGTGGCGCATCACGATGCGGAGCGTGCGGTCGTAGAAGTGCGTCATGCCCGTAAAGAACCGTTCGAAGGCGGTATAGATGCGGCCATGCTTCTCTTTCGGCGGCTTCAGGAAACGGCTGCACAGCATCGGCGTCAAGGTAAGCGACACAAATCCGGAAACCAGGATGGCCACGCTGATGGTGACCGCGAACTCGTGAAGCAGGCGGCCCACAATTCCACCCAGGAAGAGCACGGGAATGAAGACGGCGACCAGCGAGAGGGTCATGGAGACGATGGTGAAGCCGATCTCGCGAGAGCCCACCAGCGCGGCCAGCATGCGCGGCTTTCCCAGTTCCATGTGCCGGACGATGTTTTCCAGCATCACGATGGCGTCGTCCACCACGAAGCCCACCGAGAGGGTGAGAGCCATCAACGAGAGGTTGTCGATCGTGTAGCCGAGCAGATACATGGCTGCGAACGTCCCCACGATGGCGAGGGGCACCGCAAAGCTCGGGATGGCCGTTGCCGAGACATTTCGCAGAAACAGGAAGATCACCATCACCACGAGGCAAACGGTGAGGAAGAGCGTGAATTTGACGTCGGCGATGGATTCGCGGATGGATAGGGAGCGATCGTAGAGAATGGTCAGCTTCACCGAGGCGGGAATCTGGGAGCGGAACTGGGGTAGCAACTGGCGGATGCCATTCACGACCTCGATGGTGTTGGTGCCCGGCTGGCGCTGGATGGCGAGCACGACAGCCGGTGTGTCCATGAACCACGCTACGGACTTATCGTTCTCGACGCTGTCAATCACGTTGCCCAGTTCGGCGAGGCGGACCGGATTCCCGTTGCGATACGCGACAATTACGGGCCGGAAGGCGGCGGCATTGAAAAGCTGGCCGTTCGACTGGACGGTAAACGACTGCTTGCTGCCGTATAGCGTTCCGGTGGGAAGGTTGACGTTGGCCCGCTGAATCGCCGCCTGAACTTCGTCCACTCCGATTCCGCGCGCTGCCAGGGCATCGGGATTGAGCTGCACGCGCACCGCGTACTTCGATCCGTACACTTGCACCTGCGCCACGCCGCTGACCATGGAGATGCGCTGGGCCATCATAGTTTCGGCGTACTCGTCGACCTGGTAGAGGGGCAAGGTGGGCGAGCTGACGGCCACGTACATGATGGGCTGGTCCGCCGGATTCACCTTCTGATAAGAGGGCGGGGCGGGCATGTTCGGCGGTAACTGCTGAGCAGCTTTCGAAATCGCCGCCTGAATGTCCTGCGCGGCGGCATCGATGCTGCGGCTGAGCGTGAACTGAACGGTGATGTTGGTGAAGCCCAGGCCGTTGCTGGAGTTCATCGTATCGATGCCCGCGATGGTAGAGAACTGGCGCTCGAGAGGTGTGGCCACGGAGGACGCCATGGTCTCCGGGCTGGCGCCGGGCAGCACGGCGGTCACCTGAATGGTCGGGTAGTCGATGTTGGGAAGGTCGTTCACCGGCAGCGAGCGGTAGGCCACAATACCGAACAGCAGAATCGCCGCAGTGACCAGGACGGTCGCAATGGGGCGGCGGATGAAGAGTTCCGAAATGCTCACTGGGACGCTCCTCCGGCCTTGCCCGGGCCGTTGGTGACGATATTGACTTTGAACCCCTGGATCAAACGAAGCTGGCCGTCGGTGACCACGGTTTCGCCCGGCGCAATTCCCTTGGTGATGACGGTCTCGCGACCGATGGTTCGCCCTACCGTCAGGACGCGGTTCTCGACCGTTTGATCCGCCTTGACCACGAACGCGAACGGGCCCTGCTGCCCGTTCTGCACCGCTTCCGAGGGCACCACGGTCGCATTAGAGTCTGCGCCGATGGTCAGCACCACATTGACGAACTGGCCGGGCCACAGCTTGCGTTCCTTGTTGGAGAACGTGGCTTTCAGCTTGATGGAGCCGGTGGCGCTGTCAACGGTGTTGTCGATGAACGAGAGCTGGCCTCGTGCCGGCTCGCCGGGATCGCTGGGAACATGCGCTTCGACTGCGAGCGGCCCCTGGGCCATGGATTTGCGGATGGCGCCAAGCTGGTCTTCGGGTACCGAGAAGGTGACATAGGTGGGATAAAGCTGGTTGACGGTGACCATGGCCGTATCCGCGTTCGACTTGATGAGCGTGCCCTGCTTCACCTGCAGACTGCCCGTGCGGCCGTCAATGGGCGAATGGATTTCGCAGTACTCCCGGTCGAGCTTCGCCTTCTCCACAGCGGCCTTGTCGGCAAGCACCGCGGCGCGGGCACTCTCGATGGCGGCTTGATCGGCGCGGGTTGATTCGTCGGCCGAGCGCGCGGAGGTCCGCATGGTGTCGTTCTGTTCCTTCGAAATCACGCCCTCAGTGGCCAGTTTGGCGTACCGGGCGGCTTGCGTGCGCGCGTTTTCGGCCTGGGCGATGTCGCGAGCGAGGTTGGCTTCAGCCTGTTGCTGCTGCGCGATATCGCGATTCAGATTGGCTTCGGCCTGATGCAAGGCCTGCTCGTATGGGCGGCGATCGATCTCGAACAGGAGGTCGCCCTTTCGCACTTCCTGGCCTTCGGTGAAGTGGATGCGTACGAGTTCGCCGGCAACCTGCGCTTTGACGGTGATGGAGGCGTACGATTCCACGTTGCCGATGAGGCGCAACTGGATAGGCACGGTCCTTTCGACTGCGGTAGCGACCGTTACCGGAACCGCCGGCATCGTGGGTGGAGGGGCAGATTGCGAGCTGCAACCGAGCGATAGCAGGCAGAGAGCGCCTACCATCCAGACTTCAGCCGCTAAGCTACTGGAAGGGGACAAGATGGCCTCGTTTACTTAACACCAGTTTACCGTCATTTGATACGGGAACGGGGCAAAGGTCACGAGTGTTACACGTTATTGGTTTATCGCAGAAGGCGTTGGGACAGCAGATCGGCGAGATTTCGACGGGAGTCGACGATGACCTCAACCGAAACCGCTCGCGACCGTACCCGATAAATCACGCGGTAGGGTGGAACGAGGGTCTGCCGGTACATCGAAATCCCCTGCTCCAGCAGCTCTGGCACGATCCTGCCACGCTCGGGCATCCGGCCCAAATCAGCGATCCTCGCCACGATCTGTCGCGCGAGCTTTCGCGCAACTTCAGGGGAGTCAGATCCGATAGAGTCCGTGATCTCGAGAAGATCCTGATATGCCGCGTCTGACCATCGGACCAGCAGCCGCTTCAAGTTCTGAACTTCCGCAGCAGGGAAGCTTCCACAGCCTTCTGTGATTTCCAGCGGCCTCGGCGAAAGTCCTCTTCCGACTGAGAGATCAGCTTCAGAAGGATCAAAGCATCCTGCATGCGCTCGTAGCTCTTGATATCCACCACAACTGCCCGTGCCTCCCCGTTTTGCGTGATCACCACTGGCGAGCGGGACTGATTAACACCGGCGACGAGCTGGGCCGAGTGTGTTTTCATGTAAGTGATTGGCTTGATCGCGGAGGCTCGCATAGGGTCAAGTATAGCGCCAAATTTAGTACCGGTGGGAATCGAAGAGCCGGCGTCAGCGCGCGTTGGCTTTCACCAGTTCCCAGGCCCGCTGGACGTGAGCGCGCGTGGTGCCGATGTTGCCGATGGCGAGCCTTAGCGTGAACCGGCCGTGGAGCACGGTGTGGGAAAGGAAGACCTCGCCCGTGGCGTTCACGCGCTCGAGCAGCGCCTGGTTTTCTTCGTCGCTGCCTTTGAACCGGAAACAAACGGTGGAAAACGGCGCAGGCGCAGTGCGCTCAAAGCGGTCGTCCGCATCTACCTGGCGTGCTAGTTCCTGCGCCCACGCGATCTGGTTGCGGATCATCTGCGCGATCCCTTCGCGGCCGTAGTAACGCAGCACGAACCACAGCTTCAGGGCTCGAAAACGGCGGCCCAGCGGAACACCGTAATCCATGTAGTTGACCGCCCGCGGATCTTCCGCGGTGCGCAGATACTCCGGGACGAGCGAAAAAGCGTGACGGAGGATTTCCGGGCGGCGTGTGTACAGCACGCTCAAGTCGACCGGTGTGAAAAGCCATTTGTGGGGATTGACGACCAGCGAATCGGCGCGGTCGCAGCCCTTCAGAATGTGTTGAAACTCGGGCGCGATCGCCGCGACCCCGGCATAAGCGGCGTCCACATGCAGCCATAAGCCATGGCGCTCCGCGATCGGGGCCAGGGCATCGACAGGGTCGATGCTGGTGGTGGAGGTGGTGCCCACGGTGGCCACCACGCAGAAGGGGCGCAGGCCGGCGGCACGGTCGTGTTCGATGGCCGCCGCCAATTGATCCGGCCGCATGCGGAACTCGCCATCCACCGGAATCTTGCGCACGTTTTTCTGGCCGATCCCGATAGCAATGGCGCCTTTCTCGATGGAGGAGTGCGCCTGCTCCGAAGTGTAGAGAACAAGTCCTGCGCCACCGCCTTCGGTACGGACTTCCGGGGCAACCATCTCGCGGGCGGCGGCGATGGCGTGCATGCTGCTGGTGGAAGCGGTGTCGAAGATGATCCCGAACAGAGGATCGGTCAATCCGATCCAGCGGCGCAGCCAGTCGAGCGTCACCTGTTCCAGTTCGACAACGGCAGGCGAGGTCTTCCACAGCATGCCATTCATGTTCAGGGTCGCGGACAGCATCTCGCCCAGGATGCCGGGACCGGACGCGGAGGTCGCGAAATAAGCCATGAAGCCGGGATGGTTCCAGTGCGTGGCAGCGGGTACGATTTGGCGGCGAAAATCTTCCAGAATGGCGGACATCGGCTCGCCGTGTTCGGGACCACAGCGGGGCAGTGAGTCGGCCAGATCCCCGGGTTTGACGCTTGGCAAGACCGGATAGCGCTCGACATGGGCGAGATAATCCGCCATCCAGTCAACCACCTCGTGCGCGATTTTGCGGAATTCTTCGGGAGGCAAGCGCCTATTTTATTACGAGTGCGGCTTCTCGCTGAACGACGGGAAGCCAGCTCTTGAACCATTCGCCAAATTCTTCCAGGCACTTCCGGCTTCCAGAAGCCAGGGGCATGGCGAGCGGCCCCACGGTCAACCCACGTTCCCGAGCCGCGGTCTTGATGGCAACCGGGGTTGGGAAACGATCGTGCCAGGCGATGAACTCCTGGAGCTTGGCATCGAGCCGTTCCACGTCGCCAGCCAGGTTCTTCTGAATCGCGCGGTCAAGCGCCACAAGCAACTCCGGAACCGCGCAAGCCACTCCGGAGACCACGCCATGCGCTCCCGCCTGGCGCGCCCGAGTGTAGATGCGGTCGTTGCCCACCAGCAAGGTGAAGGGTTTCTCCCTGGACACGGCAAGCAAGCGCTCAAAATAACCGTACTGCCCGCTGGAATCCTTGATCCCGGCGAAGTGTCCCGTGTCCAGCAGGCCGAGTGCCGTTTCGATGGCGATCTCATTGGTGAAGAACGGCACATTGTAGAGCAGAATGCGCGCCGGTCCGACCGCCGCAGCGAACTGCAGATAGAATTCCTGGATGTCTTCCTGACTGTAGCGGAAGAAGTATGGAGGCATGAGGAGCAATCCCGCGGCGCCTGCGGATACCGCCTCGCGGCCGAGTGCGATGGCGCCATCGAGCGTAGAATGTCCCACTCCCACCAGCACCGGCACTCGGCTGCGTTTCACCGCAAGCTGCACCATCCGTACGCGATCGTCGACGGTCAGATGCAGAAACTCACCCGTCGAGCCCAGGAGCGCAACGCCATTCACGCCGGCGCCGGAAAGAAAATCCAACATTTCGAGCAGTGCGCCAACGTCCGTTTCGTAACCATCCCTCTGCCGGTGGGGTGTGACGGCGGCTACGAAAATGCCTGCGATGGGGGCGTCAGCATTCATTCGAGGCCGCAGCTTTACTTGACCAGCGGGGTGAGCACGATGTTACGGAATTCGACGGGTCCGTGGTCCCCTTGCAGGATGATCGGGCCGGGCTTGCTTTCGTCGGCATCGCCGGCAATGGCGGTCAGGCCCTCGATTTCCTGCTTGTCGATAACCTTCCTGTCGTTCAGCACAACCGAGACCTGGCGTCCCACCAACCGGATATCGTAGGCCTGCCATTCACCGGCCGGTTTGCTGGCATTCTCCGAGGGAGCGATGCGGCTGTAGAGCGCGCCGTTGCTGTGCAGGTTCGGCGGCTTGCCATAGTCCTCGAGAATCTGCACTTCATAACGTCCGCGCAGTCCGATGCCGCTGTTGCTATGTTCGCCAACGCGGAATTCGACGTGCAGCTTGAAATTCCAGAAAGTCTGGTCGGAGACGAGGTTGTTGGCGCCCGCAGCATTGGTCATAGCACCATCTTTGAATGCCCACCCGAGCGGAAGATTGGGAATGAGGCCGCGCCAGCCGGAAAGATCCTTGTGGTTGAACAACTCAACCGGCGTTCCGTCGCGCCACGCGGCGTCGTCTTTTTCGGTGATTCCCGGTGCGGGTTTGCCGACCCATTGCACTGTCTCGCCATCCGAGGATCGCATGACACCAAACAGCCTGCCGCTCCTGTACTTGACAAGATATTCCCGGTGCATCGGTTTGCCGCTCTTAAAGTCTTTGTAATCGAATGCGAAGTGCAGCCAGCCGTCCTGAATGGTCGGCTGGGGAATGTCGTTCAGGTCGCCGCCAGGGAACCCGACAAATTTCCCCTTGAGCGCCGGCGTGCCCGCGCCGCTGATCTCCATCCACCACGCGCGGGCGCGCGGTTCACCTGTAACCAAAATGTCCCAGCGCCCGTTGAACTGGGCGTCGTCCGCCAGGACACGCCAAGAGAGTAGGAGGAACACAAGCAGAGCGCGCATAGATTCCAGCGCTTAATCTAGCACAGCTTCTCCGTATTCAAGGCGGCCAGGTGTTCAAGATTCAGACGCCCGGTGTAGATCGCCATGCCGACGGCGGCATCGACGCCCATGGCCTGCAGCGCGCGCACGTCGTCGAGAGTGGTGATGCCGCCGGCGGCCGTAATCTCGAGCCTAGTCGCGGCTCGCAAGCGGCGGAACCAGTCGAGGTCGGTTCCCTGCATCATGCCTTCTTTGTCGACGTACGTGCACAAGAAGCCGGAACAGTATGGCTCCAGCGGCTTCAGGACCTGTTCCGCACTCAGGTTGATGGACTGGCGCCAGCCTTTGACAACGATCTGGCCGTCTTTGGAGTCCAGCGCGATGATGAGGCGGTCCTTCCCGATGGCGGCCGCAATGGCCGTCAAGAATTCTTCGTTCACGCCGTTCGTTGCGAAAGCCGCCGTGCCCACGATCACACGGCGCGCGCCTTGGGCGATGAGCGCTCTTGCGCGGTCGACCGAACGGACGCCACCGCCGACCCGCGCCGCCGCACGCGAGGTCACCAGCGTCACCAGATCATCATTTGCGCCGCGGCCCATGGCGGCATCCAGGTCGATCACCTGAATTTCGGGAAACGCTTTGAACTTTTCGAGCATGACGAGCGGGGCATCCGCCTCGAGCGCCTTCTCGCGGCCCTGCACAAGCTGTACGACTTTCCCGTCCATCAGGTCGATGCAGGGAATGATCATGCGGTTTTCCGGACGGGGATGCCGTGGCGATCGAGGTGCTCTTTTAACTCCGCGATGGTGCACGTTCCGTAGTGGAAGATGGATGCGGCCAGCGCGGCATCGGCCTCGCCCTCAGTGAGTACGTGCAGAAAATCATCCGGCTGCCCGGCCCCGCCCGACGCGATCACCGGGATGTGCGTGGCGCGGGAGACGGCCCGCGTCAGTGCGCAATCGAAGCCCTGCTGGACGCCGTCGGTATCCATAGAAGTGAGGAGGATCTCACCTGCTCCCATGGCTTCGCCGCGCGCCGCCCACTCGACGGCATCGATGCCCTCGTCGTCGCGCCCACCTCGCGTATAAACATTCCACGCGCAGGGCGCACGCCGGCGCGCGTCAATCGCGAGCACCACCGCCTGCGCCCCGAATTCGTTGCTCAACTCAGTGATCAGCTCGGGCCGCCGCACGGCCGCCGTATTTACCGAAACTTTATCGGCGCCCGACATCAGGATGCGGCGCGCATCGGCGACGGAACGGATGCCGCCGCCCACCGCCAGAGGGATGAACACCTTTCGCGCAGTGCGGGCCACAACATCCGCCATGATGTTGCGGTCTTCGCTGGATGCCGTGATGTCCAGGAACACCAGCTCGTCGGCTCCTTCGCGGTTATAGCGGTCCGCCAGTTCGACCGGATCGCCCGCGTCGCGCAGATTGACGAAATTGACGCCTTTGACCACGCGGCCGCCGGTGACGTCCAGGCACGGGATGATGCGCTTGGCAAGCACGAGCTACATCTCCACAAAATTCTTGACGATCCGCAGTCCTACCGGACCGGACTTCTCGGGGTGAAACTGCACTCCGAAAATGTTGCCGGCTTCGAGGACCGCGGTGTACGGCAGGCAGTAGTGGCACGTGGCCGCCGTGGCCTGCGTTTCGGGCACGTAATAGCTGTGCGCGAAATATACGTACGGCTTGGGTTCAAGGCGTGAAAAGAGTCGCGAGGGTGCACGCAACTCGAGCTCGTTCCAGCCCATGTGGGGCACGCGCGCGTCTTTCGGGAACCGGCGAACAGTGCCCTGAAAGACCCCGAGCCCCTGGACCTCCGGAGCTTCTTCGCTGGATGTGAAGAGCGCCTGCAAACCGAGGCAGATTCCCAGGAATGGCACGCTTCCGCGAATGCACTCGATAAACGCCTCGCGCACCTCCATGCGGTCCAGAGCGCGCATCATTTGGCCGAAGTGGCCGACCCCGGGCAGAATGATTTTGGAAGCCTTGCGCAGACCCGCGGCATCCCGGACCAGCGTGTAGGTAGCGCCGATCTCGCCCAGCGTGTTCTCCACGGATCGGAGATTGCCGGCGCCGTAATCGAAAATGGCGATCATAGCAGTCCCTTGGTCGACGGCAATTGATTGCGCAAACGCTTGTCGGTGGAGCAGGCGTACTTCAAGGCCCGCGCAAAGCACTTGAAAATCGCTTCGATCTTGTGGTGGTTGGAGCGCCCGTAGAGGACTTTCGCGTGGAGATTCGCGCCGGCGTGATTGACGAAGCCGCCGAAAAAATCCTCCACCAGTTCGGTTTGCAGGTCGCCGACCAGCCGAACGCGCACCAGGTCCTTGTAGACCAGCGCCGGGCGGCCGCCAAGATCGAGCGCCACTACGGCCAGCGTTTCATCCATGGGCAACACAAAATATCCGGCGCGATTGATGCCACGGCGATCGCCGAGCGCCCTCGAAAACAACTGCCCTAGCACGATGCCCACGTCTTCGACGGTATGGTGCTGGTCGACATCCAGATCGCCGGTGGCCTGGAGCTTCAGATCGAAGCCGCCATGCTTGGTGAAAAGCTCGAGCATGTGATCGAAAAAGCGGATGCCCGTCGAAATCTCGTAACGGCCACGGCCTTCGATGACGAGCCGGCCGCGGATCTGCGTCTCTTTCGTGTTGCGCTCGATGGCGGCGCTTCTCATCCGTTCACCACCGATTCCAGCTGATTGATGTCGTCCAGAACCGCGATGGCCTTCTCAGCTTTCAGAACCGCGACCAGTTCGTGGTATCGAGGATTCGAGGGCGCCGCGATCCCGACAAAGGGCACGCCTGCTTCGCGTGCGCAGCGTGCATCATCCACCGTATCGCCAATGTACCAGCGCTCGCTGGGCCGGCATTGTTCGCAGATCTTCAGCAAACCCTCCGGCGCAGGTTTCGGGCGCGTGACGTCGTCGGTGCCGATGACGGGCGCGAAGCGCAAGTGCGGCGCGCACCGCTGGAGCGTCAGCTCAGCTTCCCAGCGCAGCCGGCCCGTGAAGACGGCCAACTGAAAGTTCCGCGCGAGCCTCTCGAAGAGGCCTTGCCGCGCGATCCACCGCTCGCGCAGGATTAGTCCATCCGATCCGTTGCCGTGGAAGATCGAGTTGAAGTAATCGACAACAGCTTGATACTCCACTCGCACCCCTGTATCGCCGATGAGGCGGTGCGAAAGCGCCCAGTCGTCGTTCCAGCCTCCTTTGTTCTTCCAGTCCTGGATCTCTTCGCGGCTGATGCGCCGCTGGGCGAAATGCTCGACGGTGCGCTGAATGGTCTCGCGGTACGACTCGGTGACGTCCACCAGCACGCCGTCCATATCGAATACCAGCAGCCGGTCGCTCACCAGATCTCCTTCAGCGCGGCCAGCAGGCGCCGCGTCTGCTCGCGGGTGCCTATGGTCATGCGAACATGGCCGGGAACTTCGTAGCTGCGGTCCCGCACCAGAATGCCGCGCCCGCGCAGTGTGTCCCGTATCCCGATGGCGCGCTTTCCCAGGTTTGCCAGCACGAAATTCGCCGAGCTGGGCACGTACTTGATTCCCAGCTTTTCCAGGCCCACGCACAGCAACTCGCGCGCAGCCAGCACTTCGGCCACATAGTTTTCGACGTAAGCGCGGTCGCGCACCGCAGCTTGCACCGCGAGCGCCGCCACGGTGTTCACGCTGTAAGGTGACTGGGCTTTGTGCAGAAACGCGATGTTGGCCGGATTTGAGAATACACATCCCAGCCGCATGGCAGCCATGCCGTAGACTTTCGAAAACGTGCGGCTCACGAAAAGGTTCAGCGAACGTTCGAGGAGCGGCAGCGCGGTGACGCCGCAGAACTCGTAATACGCTTCGTCGATCAAGACCACCGCCCTGCGCGCCCGCTTGAGAATTCTTTCGATTCCATGGAACTGCACGGCAGTCCCGGTAGGATTGTTGGGATTGGCGATGATGACGGCTCGCGTCGCGGGAGTAATGGCATCGAGCAGTTCGTCTAGTGGAAAATCCATTTGCGGAGGCCGGTAGGCTACGTCGCGAATCGCCGCACCCGCGACTTCAGCATAGAAGCGGTACATGGCGTACGCCGGCCGCAGCACCACCACTTCGTCGCCGGCATCCACATACGTATTGATCAACACCTGAATGGCTTCGTCGGTGCCGTTCGTCAGCAGAAGCTCTCCCGGCTTCACCTGGAAGAACTCCGCCAGCGCTTGCTTTGTGTCCGCGTACTCGGGATAGACAGCCAGGCCGCCGGCGCTCAGGCGTTCTCGCAGAAATTCAATCACGCGAGGCGAGCAGCCTACCGTGTTTTCGTTGAAGTCGAGCCGGAGTTTCCCCTCGCGGCCCGCGGTAGGCGGCGAATAGGGCGCCATCTTCAGCACCGCCTCACGCGGCCGCACGAGGCCTTTCGGAACCCTGGCCGGCTTCACGCTAACCACCGGTCCTCACCTCCACCGAGCGGGCATGCGCTTCGAGTCCTTCGGCCCGCGCCAGCGTCGTAATGGCGGGAGCGAGCCGGCCCAGCGCGCCCGCACTCAGTTGCTGCACGGAAATTACTTTCAAGTAATCCATCACGGAAAGCCCACCCCTCAGCCGGGCAGCGCCACTCGTCGGCAGCACGTGATTGGGACCCGATGCGTAATCGCCCGCTGCCTCCGGACTGAACGGCCCGATGAACACACTTCCCGCGTTGATCACCTTTTCGATCAGCGATTCATCGGGAATACTCAAATGCTCGGGCGCGAAGCGGTTCGCAATTTCGATGGCCTCATCCAGCGAACTCACGATGACGATGGCGCTGTTGCGGCGGATCGACTGCCTGGCAACGGCCGCCGTGGGCAGGGTCTTCAGTTGCTGCTCGATTTCGCCAGCCACCGCGCGCGCCAGGCCCTGCGACGGAGTCAACAGGATCGCGCACGCGTCGGCGTCGTGTTCTGCTTGCGCGAGCATGTCCGCGGCGAGATGTCGCGTATCGCCATCGGCTGCGATGATGAGAATTTCAGTAGGGCCGGCGATGAAGTCGATGCCAACCTCACCTGCCAGCAGCTTCTTCGCCGCCGCTACATAGATATTGCCGGGGCCCACGATTCGATCGGCCTTCGGAACCGTTCGCGTGCCGAACGCGAAAGCGGCGATCGCCTGCGCTCCGCCCATCTGAAAGACATCGCCGACTTCGAGGAGCCGCGCGGTTCCCAGAACCTCCGGAACCGGCCGCGGGCACGCAACCGCGACGCGGCGAACTCCAGCCACCTGCGCCGGAATTACGGTCATCAGCAGGGTCGAGGGCAACGGATAGCGGCCCGCGGGGATGTAGGCCGCCACCGTATCGAGCGGCCGTACGATCTGGCCCAGGCGCAGTCCCGGCTCCACCTCGCGAAATCGCTCCGGCGGCATCTGCATTTCGGCAAACGCACGGATATTGGCCGACGCTGTGGCCACGGCCTCGCGGAAAGCGGCTGAAAGTTGTCCGCAAGCAGCCGACAGCTCACGTTCGGGTACGCGGACGCTCTTGCGCTCGAGCCCGTCGAATTTCCGGGCGTAATTCAGGAGCGCTTTGTCGCCGTGTTTTCGCACCGCCTCCAGGATGGGACGCACCACGGCTTCGGCCTCAGTTAATCGTGCCGTGCGGCGCGTAAGCATGCGCTTGATGTGTTTCGAGGCAAGGATGCGAATCATGGCCGGGTCACATCACGATCTTATTCAACGGGTATTCGACAATTCCCTGCCCGCCCGCCTGCTTCAGACGCGGGAGGATGTCGCGCACGGTCGATTCATCCAGAATCGTATTCACGGCCAGCCAGTCTTCATCGCTCAGGTGTGAAATTGTGGGCCGTTTGAGCGCCGGAAGCACGGCGAGCACCTTGGCCAGACTGTCTTTGTGCACGTTCAGCATCAGCCCGACTTTTCCCAGCGCGTTGATGGCGCCCTCGAGAAGCATGCGCATGTCTTCGAGTTTCCGCCGCTTCTCAGTGTCTTTCCAGGAGTCCGCGTTGGCAATGAGCTGGGTATTCGACTCCAAGACCGTGTCGATGATCTTGAGCTTGTTGGCGCGCAACGACGAGCCGGTCTCGGTGACCTCGACAATCGCATCGGCCAGCACCGGCGGCTTCACCTCCGTGGCGCCCCAACTGAACTCGACCTTGGCGTTCACGCCGTTCGCCGCCAGATAGCGCTTCGTGGTGGCCACCAGTTCGGTCGCGATGATTTTACCTTGCAGGTCTCTCACGGAGTGAAATGGAGAAGCCTCAGGCACGGCCAGCACCCACCGCACCTTGCCGAAGCTCTGCTTGGCGTAGACCAGATCGGCGATCGCCTCCACCTTCGCTTCGCTCTCTTCCACCCAATCGCGGCCCGTCAAGCCCGCGTCCAAAATGCCGTCTTCGACGTAGCGCGCCATCTCCTGCGCCCGGATCAGCATGCATTCAATTTCCGGATCATCAATCGCCGGAAAATACGACCGCGTGCTGGTAGTGATGTTGTAGCCGGCGCGGCGAAACAGGTCGATGGTGGCTGCCTCGAGGCTGCCTTTGGGGATGCCCAGCTTCAATCTCATTCTTGGCTCCCGTAGACCATATTCGGGTCATAGGTGCGGGCCTCCGATTCCACCCACCGTCCATTTTCAAGCCGCCGGTAGAAGCAACTCTGATAGCCGTTGTGGCAGACTCCGGGGCCTAGCGCTTCCACACGCACCAGCACGGCATCCCGATCGCAATCCGTCGAGATTTCCTTGACCACCAAGCGGTGGCCCGACGTCTCGCCCTTCAACCACAACTTCCGCCGCGAGCGGCTGTAGAACGTTGCGAAGCCCGTGTCGACGGTCTTGCGAAACGCTTCTTCGTTCATGAAGCCCACCATGAGGACGCGGCCCGAGGCGTGGTCCTGAATCACCGCCGTCACCAGGCCGTCCGACTTCTGAAAATCGAGGTCCATATCGTTCAATAACAAAAAAAGCCCGCCAAAGACCGCGGCGGGCATCCTTTCCGATTTCGCTCTGGAAAATTTAGAAGAGCGCCCGTCGCGTTTGGGAATGGCCGTGATGGTGAGGGTGGCGCCCGGCGACGGAAGCAGGTTTCATGAAGTAACTACTATAGCAGAATCGCTCACTCCAGTTCCAGATCAATGTACATCAGGCGCCCATCGCGCTCGATCTGGAGGACGGTGGGGTCTGTGGGCTTTAGCTTGTCCAACGCCGCGCGCAGGGCGGCTACCGAGGTGACGGGTTCGCCGTTGACGGCATAGATCACATCGCCTGGATCCAGCACGGTGGAGTATGCAGAACCGGCCGCGCGCGCCGCCACCACCACGCCGTACTTTTTCCGCAAGTCAGGCAGCATTTGCGCAACCTTCTGACTGATGTCCACACCCAGAATGCCCAGTCTCAGAATCACATTTTCTTCGGGCTTTACCATGTCGGCAAAGCGCAGCGGATCATTCTCACGCTCGATCACTTCCACTTCGAAAGTGAGTTTCTGATCTCCGCGCATTGCTTCGATAGCGACTTTCTCCCCCACTGGGCGGCGATAGAGATTCACCTGAAGCTGCCGGGCGTTCTCCATCGTTCGTCCGTTCAGGCTGACAACAATGTCGCCGACCTTCAGGCCGGCAGCATCCGCGGGTCCGTCCGGCTCAACGTCGGCCAGCACCACGCCCCAGTCGCGCGCGAGGCCCAAACCGGCGGCGAGCGAACGCGTAATGGTCTGCGCATATACGCCAATCTGGCCGCGATGTACGTGGCCATCTTTGCGGATCTGCTGCACCACACTGCGCACGATGTTGCTCGGAATGGAGAAGCCGATTCCTTCGCTGCCGCCCGATTGCGTCAGGATGAAGGTATTAATCCCGACCACGCGGCCGTCGGCATCGAGCAAAGGGCCGCCGCTGTTGCCCGGATTGATGGGCGCATCGGTCTGGATATAAATCATCGGGTCGTCCGGCTTGAGTTGGCGCGCGATGGAGCTGACCACGCCCATGGTCACCGAGTTCGCAAGTCCCAGCGGGTTACCGAACGCCAGGACAAGCTGTCCTTGCCGCAATTCCTCCGAATCGCCGAAGTGCAGAAACGGCAACCCGGTGCGGTCGATTTTCAGGACGGCAAGATCACTGTCGCGATCCACGCCCACGATCTTCGCGTCCATCTTCGTCGCCATCGGCTGGAGTATCGAGTGCCCCGCCGGCCGCTCCATCGACTTGGCCAACTGTACCTGAATGCGCCGCCCCCCCTTGACCACATGAGCGTTGGTGACGATATACCCATCCGAACTGATGATCACGCCCGAGCCCGTGCTGCGCTGACGCGAAAGCAGGGCGGCATCGCCCGATTCTTCTTCATTATTGAGAACGAATCCGGTGGAAAAGATCTCAACCACGGATTGGCCCGTGCGTTGGGAGAGCGATTGCAGCGCCGCGCTTAGGTCGTGCAGGGCGTCGGGCGTTTTTGTTTCCGGGGCGGTCTCCGCCGTCTGCCCAGGGACCAAGCCCGAGAGTGCCAGCGCCAGGATCAATACACGAGTCGCAGAGTGCATGGATTTGAGGCTCAAGTAATCTGATGCCTCGTTTAGCTATTAAGTAACACGAATTCCTCAATCTTTGCCAAAAATCAGTGGCATCCCAAACACCGGAACTGCCGGCCGTGGCACAGTGCACAGGTCGTTTTGTCGAATTTGGCGTCCGGGCGTGAATGGGATTCGAGAAATTCCGGCGGATGGTCCGCGGGCCGCAATCTTGCGCCGGGTCCGTGGCACTGCTCGCAACTGAACGGCAGTTCGATCTTGTTGTGGCACACCAGGCAATCCGCCATTTGCGGCATGTTTGCGCGGCTTACTGCGTCCGACGTATCGATGCCGCGATGGCAGGCGAGGCACGCGTTTGTGCCGCTCAGATTCGCGCGAAGATCGCCGGCGGGGGACAGGTACCGGTTGGTGTCGATAGCCTTCGCGATGATCGGCCCGATGTTACCGAGTTGCAGATGTTTTTCATGGCTGAAATGCACGAGGCGTGTTGGTGGCGGCGGAGGGATCGAAACACTCTCGTGGCACGGCTTGCATACCGCTGGTGACGGCAGGTTATTGTCCTCCACGCCAGTGCTGTGCGTGACCGTTGTGTGGCAGCTTGTGCAGTCAGGCCTGAGCTTCAAGTGGACGCGATGCGAGAACGGAGCCGCGCCGCCAAGCGCGCACAGCCACCAGGCAAGAATAGCGATTCGGCTGACGCGCTTCAATTGCGTTTGTAGCTGATGCGCCAGATCTTGTTCCCACCGTCATCGGAGACCAGCACGCTGCCGTCGGGCATTTGGAGAAGCGCCACCGGCCGGCCCCACACTTCGCGCTTGTCGGGCGCAAGCATCCAGCCGGTGAGGAAGTGCCGGGGCTGATCCGCGGCGGGATTGCCGTTCTTGAACGGAAGGAACGCAATCTCCTGGCCCACACGCTTCGACCGGTTCCAGGATCCGTGGAAAGCGATAAACGCGCCGCCGCGATATTCGGCCGGGAACTGCGCGCCCGTGTAGAAAAGGTAATCCAGGATGGCCACATGCGCGGGCAGAATCACATCCGGCACGATGGTTTTGGCCACCAGATCGGGCTTTTCGCCCTTCCTGCGCGGATCCTCATGCGAGCCGATATAGGCATAGGGCCAGCCGTAAAAACCGCTTTGCTCGATATGCGTGAAATAATCCGGCACCAGATCGTCGCCCAGCAGATCGCGCTCCTGCACCGCGGCCCACAGCGTCTGCGATCCGGGATACCAATGCAACCCGATCGGATTACGCGTGCCGGAAGCGAAGATCTCATGGCCCGAGCCGTCGGGGTTGTAGCGGTTGATGGCCGCACGCCGCGGATCCTCTCCGGCTGAGACGTTCGACCGCGAACCCACACCCACGTACAGCTTTTCGCCCTCGCTGTCGAACAACAGCGAGCGCGTCCAGTGGCCTCCGCCTAAGCCCGAGAGAGAGATGACCTCTTCGCCCTTGCCCACGGCGCGGCTCGCCGCATCATATTTGTAGCGCTTGACCGATGTCTGTTCGCCCACGTAGAGGTAGTCCTTCCAGAACGCGAGACCGTACGGCCGGTCCAGCCCTTCGATCAGCTTTTTGCGCTGATCGGGCTTGGCGGCATCCTGAAACAGATAGACTGCGCCGCGGTCCGCGCTGTCAGAAACCAGTAGCTCGCCTTTCGGCCCGAGCGTCATGAAACGCGGCCGCTCGAAGCCCTCCGCGTAAATGTCCACCTGAAATCCAGCGGGCAACTTGAGTTCCGCGCCTTCGGGCTTGTCAATGACGTGCGGGCCGTTGTCCACCGAGGGCGTGGCGAAGGGCGGCGGCAGTTTCATATCTTTCGAATCCCCGGCGAGCGCGAAGGCGAGCGTGAGCACGGAGGCGGGCGCCAGCAGTCTCAGAATCATACGTCTTAGTTTACGGGAATCGAGACGGGTTTATGATATGGAGCATCGTGCTAAATCGAACGTTGTCTTTCTTCATCCTGGCTTTGGCGGCTCTAGCGGCCGATGACACCGCGGAGCGCGCGCGCCGCATCCAGTCTGAAGTGCTTGGCATCGACAGCCATATCGACACCATGCAACGCGTGCTTATTGAACATGTCGATATCGGCAAGCGCCTTACGGATGGCCAGGCCGACTTGGTGCGCCTGCGAGAAGGCGGCATGCACGCGCCCTTCTTCGCGCTCTGGGTGCCCATGTACTACAAAGGATCGGAAGCCGTACGCCGCACGCTCGACATGCGCGATACCTTTCAGGGCGTGCTCGACCGCTATCCGGATCAGATCGAGCTCGCCACCAGCGCGGCCGACGTGGAGCGCATCGTGCATGCGCATAAAATCGCGGCCGTCCTGACGCTCGAGGGCGGCCACCAGATTTCCGATGACCTGGCGGTGCTGCGCATGTACCATCGCATGGGTATACGGTCCATGACGCTCACCCATTTCCGCAACAACGACTGGTGCGATTCCTCCACCGACAAGCCGCAGCACAACGGCCTGACCGAATTCGGCAAGGACGTGGTGCGCGAAATGAATCGCATTGGGATGATTGTGGACATTTCGCACGTTTCCGACAAAGCGTTCTTCGACACCCTGGCCGTGACCAGCAAGCCGGTGATTGCCTCGCACTCGTCGTGCCGTGCGCTCTCGGAGTTTCCGCGCAATATGACCGATGACATGCTGCGCGCGCTGGCGCGCAACGGCGGAGTGGTTGGGATCAACTTTGGCGGCGGCTTCCTCAACCAGAAGGAAGCCGACAACG
This sequence comes from Terriglobia bacterium, assembly GCA_020073305.1. GTDB lineage: Bacteria > Acidobacteriota > Terriglobia > Bryobacterales > Bryobacteraceae > QHXW01. The sequence goes on along the minus strand of JAIQFK010000006.1, from coordinate 90,613 downwards.
ATATGCGCAACATAAACGCCATCGGCGGCGCGGAACCCAATCTCACCAGCAAAGCGCTGGACGATTATATGGCCGCCATGTGGATCAAGAACGACTGGCCGCATCCACGGAAGAGCATGGCGTCGCTGGATGACGTCGTGGCCCACATCGACCACGTGGTGAAGGTCGCGGGGATCGATCACGTGGGGATCGGCAGCGATTTCGATGGCATTTCCGATTCACCTCGCGGCCTGGAGGACGAATCGAAGATGCCGGCGCTTACCGAGGCGCTGCTCAAGCGAGGGTACCGCGAGGGCGACATCAAGAAAATCATGGGTGAAAATACACTGCGCGTGATGCGCGAGGTGGTTGGAAAATGAGAGCACTCCTTCTTCTGGCTGTCCTGCCGCTCGTGGGGGCCGATCGCACCGTCGATCCGACGTTCCTGCATCGCTACGTTCCGGATGCGCCGGAACAGAAGTCCGATGTAACCACGCCGACCTGCCACTACAAACCTCTCTTCGGCGCCGGCGATTCGCAGCCCAAGGTTCCGCGGGGCGTGGCCCGGTTCGGCGAAATTACGGTGGACGCCGGCGGGAGTTGTGAAGCTGTCGCCTATCCTGCCGAGGAGCAGGCTGTCGTCATCTTGGCTGGCGCCGGCACGCTAGACACCGGAGGCGAGAAACTCGCTCTGCGCAAACACGATTTCTTCTATCTGCCACCGGGCCTGCGCCACGCCCTGGCCAGCTCATCGGGCGCGCGCGTAATCGTGATGGGGTTCAAGATTCCCGGCGGTCTACGCACGGCTGCCCCTGCAAAACCGATCATCGCCAACATCGACGACGTAAAGTGGCAAACCGTCGGCGGCCATCCGGATTCAGTGCTCTATCAGCTCCTCATGGGCGATGCCAAGAGCACGCGCGACAAAATCGCTGCCGGGCAAATACTGACGAGCCTCTTCATCATGGAATTCGAGCCGGGCGGAACGAATTTCCCCCACCATCACGACAAGGCGGAGGAGATCTATCTGGTGCTGGATGGCACGGGCGACATGGTGGCCGGGAGCGGCATGGATGGCATCGAAGGCCGTCATCCGGCCCGCACCGGAGATGCCTATTTCTTCCGGCTCAACTGCACGGTCGGCTTTTATGCATCGAAGGACTCGACCAAAGCGCGCATCCTGGCCGTCCGTTCGCTCTATCCATTTTCCAAAGAAGTGGACTAGCTAAACTTCCACACCCGCTCCACGGTCCGGCTGAGCATCCAGCTCTTGTCCTCATCGTTGAGAAATTTCATCTCATCGCGAACCATGGCGAGCGCCTTCGCGTACCCGCAGTGGGCCTCGACCATCGGCCAGTCCGTTCCCCACATCAGACGCTGCGGACCGAAGGCATCGTAGAACCGCTTTACCTGGTCCTGCGCATCGCGATACGGATACGGCTGCTTCGAAACCAACCACGTATGCGAAACCTTGACGAACACTCGCGGATACCGCGCGAGCGCCAGCAGCTTCTTGAGTTCCTCCGGCCGGTCCGCCGGGCAATCGGCCATGTGATCGATCACGACCGTGAGATCCGGGAACTTCTCCGCAAGCACGGCGATATCCGGCATGCGCTTGATGTCCGCGAGGATGTTCATCGAAACCTTCAAGTCGCGACAGCGTTTCCAAAGCGGGGGCATGAGCGGACCACGGATCCAGTCGCCCGTCGCATCGGCGGCAGGGCTCAGCCGCGCTCCCTGGAATCCCTGCTCTTTCACCAGGCGCGACAGATCGTCGGGCGCAGCCGGGCTTTCGGGATTCACGCGCGCCACACCACGGAAATACTGTGGGTATTGGCGCAGCGCGTCCGCCGTGTAGCTGTTGTCCCAGCGATAGTAGATCACCTGAATGAGGACCGTCCGCACCACTCCGTTGGCGCGCATCAGATCGAGCAACATCTCCGGGGTGGCGTCCTTCTCCGGCGGTCGCGTTGTCTCTTTCGCCCACGGATAACGCGGGTCGTGCTTCCACACGTGCACGTGCGGGTCGATGATCGGATATTTGTCGTTGGCCATAGCGGGGCAAGCAAGCATCGCCATTGCCTGGCGGCGAGTCAGCATAAACCGTTGAGTAATCATTTTCGCTCAAAGGTTAGAATGAGTGTTGCTCCGCAACATCACGAATTTCCTGGTGGCTATCGGGCCCTGGGGCCTGCTGCTGCTCGCCGTCTTCGATTCCGCCGGGATTCCCCTCCCCAACGGCTTGGATGCTTACTTGATCTTCCTCTCCGTAAGAGATCCTGCCGGCGCTTACCGGTACGCCGCCATCTCCGTGGCTGGATCCGTCATGGGGAATGTCGCTCTGTTCTTTGTGGCGCGGCACGGCGGAAGGCGGTTTATGGAGCGCACCGAGCCCGGCCGCGGCGAGCGCTTTCGCCAGTGGTTCCAGCGGTTCGGCTTGGTGACGGTCTTCGTTCCGGCGCTCATGCCCATTCCCATGCCTTTGAAATTCTTCGTGATCTCGGCCGGCGCGCTGCGCACCCGCTTTGTGCCGTTTTTCCTCGTGATCCTGCTCGCGCGCCTCCCCAGATATTTCGGAGAAGCCTGGCTCGGCATACGGCTGGGCCAGGGATCCACCGCGTTCCTGAAGCAGCACGTCTGGCATTTCGTCATCGCCGCCATCGCTCTCTTCATTCTGCTTTGTCTGCTGGTGCTGGCGAACGAGCGCTGGCGCAGACGCCGCCAGGAACTGAGTTAGCGCAGGCCTTTCGCGTTTTGAACTGAACGGCCGTGCCGCTCTGCTCTTACGAAAACACCCGGACCGCTTCCTGCTGTCGCGGCTCAGCCGGACACACTCTGAGCCGCGCGCCGCAGCAAGCGGTTTTGATGACTCGTTATGGGTCCGCAGGACCCTGGCTTCACTCAGTCCTCAGCGTTGCCGCCGGATTCGCCCGCGCGGCCCGGCGGGCGGGGATATACGTCGCGGCCAACGTGGTTGCCGCGAGCACACACCCCGCCACGACGAACGTCTTCACATCCGTCGGCTTGACGCCGAATAGCAGCGTCTCGAGTTTGACGCTCGGGAAATAGGTAGCCACCGAGACCAGCCGCGTCGGCTCCCTGTAAGCCAGAGGGCGCAACAGCACCGGATCGAGCACGCTGAAAATGGCCGTGGTCGCGCCAATGCCTAGCGCCAGGGTCGCGATCGCCACCATCGCAAATCCCGGGTTTTGGGTGAGGATGCGTACTGCGTATCGCAGATCCGCGACCAGATCTCGCATGACACTTTAGAAACCGCCGGCCCGCGGGAAGTTTCACGCACTCCGCCAGACACCGCTATGATACGCTGACACTTACCGTGGCCACCGATCTGATCGAAATCGATCAAGAACAGCCTAAACCCGAAGCCATCGAACGTGCCGCCGCAGCGGTGCGCCGAGGAAGGGTCGTCGCCATCCCGAGCGATGCTCTCTACACGCTCGTCGCCGATCCGTTTAGCCTGGGTGCCATCAACCGCGTTTTCTTCGCGAAAGGCCGCGAGATCCACCGCTCTCTTCCCATGCTTGTGGCCGACATCGCGATGGCAGAGGAACTCGCCAAGGAACTTTCTAACCGCTTCTTCTTGTTGGCTCGCCGCTTCTGGCCGGGGCCCCTGACGCTCATTGTGCCCTCTTCGGAAAAGGTTCCGCTCAAGGTCACCGGCAATACGGGCCGGCTGGCTTTACGCCAGTCGCGGTCGCACGTCGCGAATCAACTGATCAACGCGCTCAACCAGCCCCTTATTTCCACCAGCGCCAATATCTCCGGCCACCCAACCTGCCGCAAGGGCATCGAGGTTTTCGGGATGATGGACGGCCGCGTGGATCTGGTGCTTGACGGCGGCGCTTGCAGCGGCGCGGGCGCCACCACTGTCGACGTCACTGAGCCGGCGTGGAAGCTGATCAAGCAGGGTGCGATTGAAGAGAAAGAGATCGCCGAGTGCCTGCAGGCAATCTGACAGCTTCAGGAATCAGAAAGTAAACCGCATCTGCAGCTCAAGGCGCCGGTTATTCGCGTTTTCGTTGAATCCGCCACCCCAACCACCCTGGGACTGGTTGGCCAAGCCGAACAAGGGCGATGTGATGTTGCCGATGATCGGTCCCGGATTATTGTGGTTCAGCAGGTTCCTAGCCGACATCGAAACGATCAGGTTGTACCGGTGGTTGGTGGATGGCGCCCCGAAGATGCTCTGGAACCCGCCTCCCATGCCATAAGGGCTGCCGCCCCCGCCGCGATGTCCCCCTCCGCCTGGTCCGCCGCCGGAACCTCCTTCGCGCGCGGGCCCAAAACCGAACGTTTTGCTCAGCCGCATGTTCACCGTCACCGCGCCCGGGCCGCGCCCGTAATTTCGGGAGAGGATAGTTTCGTCCGGTGTTGGATTGGGATCAAGCAGACCGTACTTGGTGGCAATCACGCCTGGTTTGTTGGGATCGGTGGCGATGCCCGGACGGCCATTGAAGAGGGTGGTCCCATACAGATCGCCGCCCGCGGTGATGTCGAATGGCGGACCGGACTGAACCACGACAAACGGGCTCAGGCGCACGTTCCACTTCGAGTTGATGGACCCTCCAAGGAACAGGCGATGATGCACGTCAGAGGATGCCGGACCATATTCACCTGAGTAGCTGTATGGGTTCGCCGGATAGGTGCCCAGTCCGTCGGTATTGCTCATCGCGTGGTTGAACGTGTAAAACCCGAACAATGAAATGTTCGCATTCAGCCGCGAGTTGATGTTCGTGATCAACTGGTTCTGGTTATACAGTCCCGAAGACTCCATCAGAAAAACGGGTCCAGGGCTTCCGTTTGGAAATACGGGGTTGCCGGGATATGTTCCCGGCAGCGGCGCGTTGATGTCAGTGGAGCGTAGGTTGTGCAGCCCGTGCGCATTCGTATAGGTCACCGCCACTGTGGTATGCCGCGGTAACTGGCGTTCAACGCTCACGGCGGACTGCATCAGATAGGGCGCGCGCAACGTAGCACTGAGCTTCTGGATGGTCTGTATCGTTAGGTATTTCGGTGGCAAAGGCTGGAGGCTCTGAGTGTTCTGGAAGTCCTTCCAGAATGGTCCCAGGAAATTCGGATCCTTCACCACGTACTGTTGTTGAACGATTCCGTTATAGCGTTCCGCCGTCAGGATGTTGTTCAGATCGAAGCGATCGTAGAACATTCCAAATCCGGCGCGCAGCACGGTTTTCGCAGCCGTCTTTCCTCTGGCTCCCGGCGCCCATGCGATTCCGATGCGGGGTGCGATATCGTGCCAGTCGTGGATATTGGTTTGTGTTTCCCACCGTAGCCCTAGACTCAATGTGAGATTGGGTCGAACACGCCAGTCATCACCGGCGAATGCGCCGAGATCGGCCTGACCACCTGTCACGCCCGGGATGCCGGCGCTCTGAGTGAACTGCGTCGGTAGGCCGATGCCATATTGCTCAAGAGAGGTGAAAGTGAAGGTGCCGCCGAAATTCTGCGGCGAGATGTTATTGTCGGTTTCTCCCCGCACACGAACCCCAAAACGCCAGGCGTGTTTACCGTGATTGATCGACGTGTAATTTTGAAACTCATAATAGTTATCGCTGTTGAGCGATCGCCCCACCTGGGCGCCGCCGGCGTTGAACGATCCTAATACCTGGATCGCCGCGGTCGGATTCGCAGCCACATTCTCGGTACCGCTTCGGAAGAACTGAAAGCGCGTCTCATTGATTACATTCGTGCTCAGCACCGCGGTCTCAGTGACCTGCACGCTGTGACGGAGGCTCTGCGTATCGTATCCGCGAGAGATGAGATTGAAGCTTCCGATGCCGGCATCGTTGATATCCGTGCGCGACCACCGGTAGCGGACCGACAGCGTGTTGTTGGCGTTGATCTGGTAGTCGATGCGCGGGCTCACCATCAAGCGGCGCTGCGGCGAAGCGAACACATCCGTGAACGGGCTGGGCCCAAGCGTCTGCGGATCGAGTAGGACCGCGTTGATGATCGAGCCGTTGTCTACCGCGTCCCGGCGGACATCCAGAAAGAACGACGCCCGTTTGTTGATGGGCCCGCTGACGTTGCCGCCGTATTCCTTCAGCAGAAAGGGCGCTTTCTGCGCGGCGTAAGGATTGCGCGAGTTCCACACATCATCGGCAAAATTGTAATATCCCGAACCGTGAAATTTATCCGTCCCCGGCTTAGTGAAAATTTCAATGCGGCCATAGCCGAGCCTGTCGTACTCCGGTGAAAAGGGATTTTGGTTGATGCGGATCTCGCGAATCGAGTCCTTCGGCGGCAGTTCGCCTCCGCTGAATCCGTCAATGAAGATGGAACCGCCATTGGGCCCGGCCGACGGTCCGGCCAGCGCCTGGAGATCAGACTGCAAGTCCTCCGGATCATCCGATAGCGCATCCAAGTCCTCGCCCCGGATCACCAGCGCGCTGGCGTTGTTCGCCGCCTCGGGAGTCACGCTCGGTCCCGCGTTTTCCTGGACCGTCACCTGCTGCACTGTCGACGCGACCTTTAATTGAAGGTTCAGCGCCTGTGTGCCCCCGCTTAACGCGACTTTGACCGGGCGCGCCATCGCCATGTCCGGCGCCGATGCTTGTACGGTGTAATTACCCGGCGTCAGGCCCGCCAGTGAATACGAGCCATCGCTCCCGGTAGTGACGGTCTTGACCAGGCCGGACGGCCCGTTCAAGGTGACTTTGGCGCCGGGAATGATAGCGCCGCTTTCATCAGTTACCTGGCCATGCAGCACGGCCGTTTGTGCCACGACCGGGCAAACGGCCAAAAGAAGAGTCAAGAGTATGTAAATCAGCTTCATCGGATGATTTCCACAGGGGGCGAAGGGCCCCATGTTGTGGTGAGTCAATTAGATGGCGATGAAACTCGACGCCGGGTTACCTTCAAATCATACATCTTTAGACCTGAACACACGATGAACAACGCCCCAGGTTACTCGTGTAATCCCCGGAGACGACCGCGCATCCCGTCTCTGACGTGACGAAACGCGGCCAGGCGCCGTTCCTCCGGGCCTTCGACCGCCGCGGGATCCTCGAAGCTCCAGTGGATGCGCGTTGTGGCAGCGGGAAATACGGGGCAGTTATCCCTGGCGTGATCGCAGACCGTGACCACGTAATCAAAGCGCTGGCCGGCGAATTCGTCCATCGATTTGGAGCGCTGACCCGAGATGTCGATGCCTAGCTCGCTCATTACCACAATCGCTTCCGGCCTCACCTGAGTCGGCTTCGTCCCCGCGCTAAAAACTTCGAATCGGTCGCCTGCGTCGTGCCGCAGCAGGGCTTCAGCCATCTGGCTGCGCGCTGAATTGCCAGTGCAGAGTATAAGGACGCGCGTTTTCGGCATGCCGCAATCGCCTCAAGGTACGGCGGGGACCACCGTCTCAGGGAACCAACGACGGGTCCGGTTACAGGCTCCGCAGACGGACAGCATGACGGGTACTTCAACGAGCACGCCGACTACAGTTGCCAGCGCGGCTCCGGATTCCGGACCGAAGAGCGCGATCGCCGTTGCTACCGCCAGTTCAAAAAAATTGGAGGCTCCGATGAGCGCTCCGGGCGCGGCGACCGAGTGACCGACCTTAAACAGTTTCATCAACCCGTAGGCCAGCGAAGCGTTGAAATACACCTGGAGCGTAATGGGTACCGCAATCAGCAGCACGTGGAAGAACCTGTGCGTGATGTTGTCAGCCTGGAAGGCGAAGATAAAGACGAGTGTGGCAAGAAGCGCCGCGATAGTGACAGGAGCAAAACGCGGCAACAGCGTCTTCTCAAACCACGGCTTGCCGCGTGTCCGGATGAACCACGTTCGCAGCAGCGTGCCTGCGGCCAGCGGAATCACGATGAAGATCAACACCGAGTAAAGCAGCACCTGAAACGGAACCCGTAACGACGAGGCGCCGCTAACCAGGAACTGCACAATGGGTACGAACAGAACCAGCATGATCAGATCATTCACCGAGACCTGTACCAGCGTGTAGGCCGGATCCCCGTTGGTCAGATGGCTCCAGACGAAAACCATAGCGGTGCAGGGTGCTGCGGCAAGGATGATGCACCCGGCAATGTACTGATCGGCTTCCGCGGGGCCGATAAAAGCCGAAAATACCAGACGGAAGAAAAACCAGGCCAGCGCTGCCATGGAGAATGGTTTCACCACCCAGTTGACGAGAAGCGTCACCACGAGCCCGGCTGGCCGGCGTCCGACGTTGCGCACGGCCAGGAAGTCCACCTTCATCATCATCGGCGTGATCATCAGCCAGATGAGCACGGCGATAGGTATATTAATCTGGCTCCCCTGCCCGAATTCGAGCGTGCGCAGGGACTGAATGAACGAAGGCAGCGCCTTTCCGAGGGCAATACCCGCCACCATGCAGAGCGCCACCCAGGCCGACAGGTAGCGCTCGAAAAACGCCAGCCTCTTCTTTTCCGCGGGCACAGCCGTGGTCGTTGAGACGGTTGCCGCCATGCGCTCACCTCAGTGGCTTTTCTGCGCGCACAAAGGCGCTCATGAACTTGCCCGCAACCTTGGGCGCGAGAGAGTCCACATCGAAGCCTTGATCGGCGAGGAAGGCCCGGGCATCTTCGATGTCGTACACCCGAGTGGGTTCGATGGCCATGTTTTCAAATCCGGCTTTGGCGAGCTTGTCCACGTACTCGGAATCCTGCAGTGCGCCGGCAATGCAGCCCACCCAAAGCTCCATGCTCCGCCGCACTTCGGCCGGCACGTCCCCGCGAACCACGACGTCGGAAACCGCAACCCTGCCGCCCGGCTTCAGCACCCGGAACGCCTCGCGCAGCACGCGGTCTTTATCCGCTGACAGGTTGATCACACAATTCGAAAGGATCACGTCGATCGAGTCATCCGGCAGCGGGATATTTTCGATCTCGCCTTTCAGAAACTCCACATTCTCGATGCCGGACTTCTTCTGGTTCTCCCGCGCCAGTGCGAGCATTTCGTCCGTCATATCGAGCCCGTAGGCTTTTCCCGCCGGTCCGACGCGTTTCGCCGAGAGCAGGACATCAATCCCGCCGCCGGAACCGAGATCGAGTACCGTCTCGCCGGGTCTGAGCTCGGCCAGCGCCGTGGGGTTGCCGCAGCCGAGAGAGGCCAGCACGGCTGCCTCCGGCAGACCGCTCTTCTCCCCGGCGTCGTAAAGATTGGAAGTGATCGGATCGGCGCCGCACCGGCTCGAGGGCGTCGCTCCGCAACAGGAACTGCCGCCCGTGTGCACCCGCAATGCCGCCTGCCCGTATTTCTCTTTCACAATTTCTTTGATGTCCATCGATTTCTCCTATTTGCAGCAACTGATGATGGCTTCGGGATCAAGGGCGCGATTCCGCTTGCAGCACTCCGCAAACAAGAACCCCAGCAGTTCCTGCAACGCTTCGCAGTTCGCCGTGTACCACAGGAACGTTCCCTCACGCCGCACTTTGACGAGATCCTCGTTCTTGAGCTTTTCCAGGTGATGGGAGAGCGTGGAATTCGGGATCTCTAGCTCGCTCTGGATGTCGCCCACCACCAGGCCTTCAGGATGCGCGTACAGCAGCAGTTGCATGATGCGCAACCGCGCCTCGGTCCCCATCGCCGCAAGCATGTCGGCGTACCGCGCCACCTCTTCAGCCGTTTTCTTGCTCTTCACCTGGACTCCAACTATTTCGATAATAGTGGAAATATGAAAACATAGCAAGAGTTTTTTCTGGTGTTGTAGCTTTTGCCATTCGGGAAAAAAGCCGAGGTCGAAAAACCAGCGGGTAGGTTTGCGCCACAAAAACGCGCGGACTGATCTTGCTTTACTCCCCCTTCATCCACTCCGGCTGCAGCAGCGTCCGCACCTCGGGCTTATCCAGATCGGCCTTGACGATCGACCGCGCCGGCAACTCCATCCGCCGCGGAGGATTTCGTCCGCTCAACTTCTCCGCCAGCGACTTCACGGCTTCGTAGCCGATGCGGAACGGGTCCTGCACCAGCATGACGTCGATGGTTCCGTCCTTCAGAGCCTCCACGTGCTCGTCGCTGAAATCGAAAGTGACGAGTTTGACCTTGCCGGAAAGGCCGCGGCTGCGAATCGCCTGTATGGCGCCCAGCGAGCTGGCTTCGCTCGAAGCAAACATCCCCGCCAGTTCGGGGTGCGCGGTGAGAATGTCTTCAGCCGCCGTGCGGGAACGTGCGCGATCCGACATCCCGTACTGCCGCGCGGCAATTACGACGCCGGGCAGATCCTTCGCCACCGTGTCTTCAAAACCGCGTTCGCGCAACACGGTCGATGTTCCGCCCGGCTTGTGCATCACCATTCCTACTTCACCCTTTCCACCAATCAGCCGGGACAGCGTTCGCGCCGCTGTACAGCCGGCTCCGTAATTGTCCGTGGCAATGAAGCTGGTGTAGCCTTCCACATTCACGCCCGAATCAAACACGGTCACCGGGATCCCGGCGCGAATGGCTCGTTCCACCGGCGCAGCCAACGCCCGCTCGTCGGTAGCGGAGATGGCCAGCGCATCCACGTGACGCGTCACCATCGCATCCACAATCTGGATTTGCCGCGCGTGGTCGGTCTCCTCGTTCGGCCCGTTCCACAGCACGTTCACGTGGAAATCGCGCGCCGCCCGGTCAACGCCGGCGTGGATCGACACAAAGAACAGGTGCGAAGTAGCCTTTGGAACCACGCCGATCAGCTTTTGGCTCGAACCCCTGCAGCCGGCCAGAAAGGGTGCCATGCCGCCGAAAATGAAATGCCGCCGTCCAAGCTCTCGTTCACACACCGAATTGCCTCAACTGATGATCGGCATGCAGGTATCCCCATCGCTGCCATTCGCTGTCGCTCATCATTCCGAACATCGGGTGGGCGTGCCACTGAAAATCACGCCGGGGATTGGTGAAGCGCCGGATGAGCCCGACCAATTCGTCCCGGTCCCGTTCGAACTCCACGGGTGGTGTGCCACCCACCCCTTGTTCGATCTCCGGCCGCGTCGGCACTCCCTTCGGCCAATGTAAGGGCACATACAGCGCGACCCACTTGATGAGTGTCCTTTGAAGCACTCCCGTCGCCGGGCTGGCGCTCTTCTCGCCCATTGGAACGCGGTACGAGTCCACCAGGTGGCACAGCATCTGATGAGCCGACATCCTCCCCCAGCGCGCCTTGCTGCCGGGCTGGAGCGCGGCGATCCGTTCCAACACAAACGCTCGGATATCTGGATCAGCCAGGTTCCTCATCCCAGAAGATCGTACTACGGCGCCCCTGGTCCGCACCGCCCCGTCAGTCAGCCACCTTCTGAGCCGCGCGCGGAGCAAGCGATTTGACACACTCGGTGTGCCGGCAAAGCCATATAGCTTACTCGTAGCCCAAGGTGGCAAGCAAATCAACGACGACGCGCAGGCACGATGAACACGGCCACCGGTATGGAACTCCTGACATCGTCAGATTATGTCAGTGCCCCTTCGTTAGCAAAGATCTCACATTGACTCGGTTGTCGCTCGCACGCGCACCCTTGGAGCAAAGCACGCCCACGCGATAGAATCTCGGCATGCTTACGCGCAGCGGAGCGATTCACCATGCCAAACAAGAAACGCACACGCCGTGAATTCCTGGCAACCAGCGCCGGTACCGTAGCGGTCGTCACCTCCATCCAGCCGGTCCGAGCCGCCGTCTTTACCGCCGACGAGCGTTCCGCGCTGGCTGCTGCGATGGATGAGATCATTCCTGCCGCCGAAGGCATGCCCTCGGCCACCCAGGCCGGTGGCCTGGATTATCTGGGACGAACCATCCCATCCCTTCCGGGACTGCTCGATCAGTTCCGTCAAGGCCTGGCCGGGCTCGACGTGCAAAGCCGCAAATCAGCAGGCCAGCCCTTTGCGAAGTTGCCGCGCGCCGGTCGCGTGGAAGTTCTGAGCGCACTCGAGCGTGACAACAGCGCCGGATTCTTCGCGCTGTTGCGCGATTTCACTTACGAGGCCTATTACACCCGCCCCGAAGTCTGGCGGCAGCTCGGATACGAATCGCACCTGACCGACCACCCGGGTCCGCACATGAAACCCTTCGACGAATCCGTGCTTTCCGAAGTTCGCAAACGCGGCAAGCTCTATCGGGAGGTGAGTTGATGCCCGGCGAGCGCGCGGATGTCCTGGTAATTGGTTCGGGTGCAGCCGGCGCCGCCGTCACCAAACGTCTCGCCGACAAAGGCGCGAAGGTTGTGTGCCTCGAGCAAGGCGGCTGGATGAAGCCCAATGAGTATCCCTCCACCCACCCCGATTGGGAGATCCAGATACGGCGCGGCGCCTTCAACTTCAGCCCCAACGTGCGGCGGCGGCCGGAAGATTACCCGGTCATTTCCAAAGGCACGCATCCGCCCGACGTGCTGATGTTCAACGCCGTGGGCGGCAGCACGATTCACTGGACCGGCCACTTTCCCCGCCTTCATCCATCCGACTTCCGCGTAAAAACACTGGACGGCGTCGCCGCGGACTGGCCCATCGGCTACCACGATCTGGAACGCTACTACGACGAAAACGATCGCGAGATGGGGGTGGCGGGTCTGGCAGGCGATCCCGCGAATCCGCCCCGGCCCCAGCGGCCCACTCCTCCATTGCCGCTCGGCGTGCTGGGCGAAACCATTGGCCGTGGTTTCGATAAGCTCGGCTGGCACTGGTGGGTGTCCGACAACGCCATCATCTCGCGCGATTATCAGGGCCGCCCGGCATGCGACCTGCACGGCAAGTGCATGTTCGGCTGCCCCATCGGCGCCAAAGCCTCCACCGACGTCACCTACTGGCCCAAAGCGCTGCGAAAGGGCGCGGTGCTCAAGACCTGGGCGCGCGTTCGCGAAATCGCGGTCGACAAATCCGGCCGTGCCACCGGAGCGGTCTATTACGATCGCGATGGCAAGGTGCACGAGCAGTCCGCCCGCGTGGTCGTGGTCTGCGCAAACGGCATCGGCACGCCGCGTCTGCTGCTTCATTCCAAGTCCAGCCTGTTTCCCAACGGTCTCGCCAACTCATCCGGTCTGGTCGGCAAGAACTTCATGGTGCATCCTTTCCGCTTCATCGAAGGCCTGTTCGACGCGCGCACGGATAGCCAGGACGGCCCCTTCGGCATCCCGGCCTTCAGCCAGCAGTTCTATGAGACTGATCTGAAGCGCGGATTCATCCGCGGCTACATGTTCCAGCTCGAGCGTTCGTTCGGCCCCCTGCATCATGCGTGGGGAAGCTTCGTGGGCAAGCCCGTTCCCTGGGGCGCCGCGCACCACGAAGCCATGCGCCGCCGCTTTCCGCACGTGATTCGTGTCACCGTGCTGGGCGAGGACCTGCCCGAAGAACAGAACCGCGTGGAACTCGATCTGGTGGCGAAGGATTCGAACGGCATCCCGGCGCCGCGCGTCATCTACGGGTACAGCGGGAACAGTTTGAAGATGCTGGAGCACGCCCGCCAGTCGGCCGTTCAAGCGCTCGAAGCCGCCGGCGCGATCGAAACGCTCGATAGCGGCGTCATTCAGCCGGCCTTTCACCTGTTGGGCACCGCCCGCATGGGAGCCGACCCGAAGCGATCCGTCGTGAACGCCTGGAACCAGGCTCACGACGTGCCGAACCTGTTCGTTGTCGACGGCAGTTGCTTCACTACCAGCGCCGGCGTCAACCCGACCTCCACCATCGGCGCGCTGGCCCTGCGCTGCGCCGATGGCATCTGGCAGCGCCGCAGCGAATGGACGTGAGTCACTTCAGCACGAAGCCCGCGTCCACCCAATCGCCCAGATCAAGCGGACTGCGGCTCCCGGCATCCGTCACCACCAGGTTAATGAGCTTGCTGCCCTCCGGGATTCTCACATCAAAACGCCACGGCACCTGCCCCAGGCGCATGACCGGGCTTTCGGATGCCAGATTCCCGTCGATGTACACCTGAAACTGCACGCTCGGATAAGTCGCGATAAAACGCGCGCTCGGACGCTGTTCGAACGGATCGTCATCCACGCCGGCCTGCGCCACGAACCGGTCATAGTTGGATTGGACTTCGTACAGCAGGTTGGCCGGAGCGCGCATGCCTGCACCCCGGTTATATGCGCTGTCGCGGATTTTCAGCGGCCCTCCGGCGAATGCCAGGTTGGTCCTCGGTTCCCATCTCCACTCCGGTCTCGCGGGCGTGACCGGCTTGATCTGATCCAGGTAAACGTCCGGTTTTGGTGGCAACGGAGCGAGGCGAACGAAATAGCCCTCGCTGATCAGGCTTACGCGCCGCCCGTTGTCGAAGGCTGCGGCTCGCAACCGCGTGGTTTTCGTTACCTCCAGCGGCTTGGTGTAGAGCAACGAACGCGGGCCCGGCTCGCTGCCGTCCAGCGTGTAGTGAATCGCGGCTCCTTTTTGATTCGGCACGCTCAACGTGACTTTCACAGAATCGCTAAAAAGGTACGGCCACCCTTTGGTCCCCCAAGGCGTCACGCGGACCATCTCTACGATCCAATCGTCGTTCCACGCTCCGGCCTTTCTCATCTCCTCGGCCATGTTGATGGTGGGAATGCCGGATCGTTCGACGTCGGCGACGTCTTTCTCGGTTCCAAGGTCAGGTGTAAAGCCTCGATCCGGATCGTAAGAGGTTTCGGCGTCGGTCAAATCGCGCGACAGAATGCACTTCAATCCGGCTGAGGTCATGGCCGCGATTCCCTCCGGTTTGTTCATCACGCAGAGATTCGTGTTGATTCCCATGTAAATCAGCCGCGTGAGGCCGCGTTGCCTGTAGATCGCGTACAACTCTTCAGGATCGCCCACAATCCAGTCGCCGGCGGCGATCACCAGATTCGGGTCCATCGCGTCCCAACCGTAGTGCACGCGGCACGCGATGCCCGGCCCGCACATACATTTCTCGGGCCGCACAGTGGGGGCGCTGAATGGGCAGGAGAAATTCCGGATGTGCGGCAGCGTGTAGCGCGCAAGCGCGATGGCCCGCTCACGCTGCGGCGCGCCGGCGTACTGGCTGGCTACATCTGTCGGCGCCCAGATCACCTGCATGCCGAGACGCCGCGCCCCGTCGAGAGCTTTGTTCATCCTCGGCACCAGGGCCGCGGCACGCTGCGCGTTGGTCATACAGTCATTCGTATTCCACATATCAATGACGACGACACCCGTCTTCGCCGGAGCAATTCGTTCATCGGCCGAAAGAATCCGCCCGCTTTCCCGATCCCGCGTCTGCAGTTTCAGATTCAACGCTGCGCCGGCGTTTCCCGCCAACAGGACGCAGTTCATCATTACCAGGCCCGCACACAGGCATCGCATGTTCCCCCGATTGTCAGCCGGCCAAGCCCCCTTGTCAAAACGGTCCGGGGTGGGCGTCGGCCGGGCAACTTCCCACAGCGAAATGGCTCGTGGAATCAGAGTTGCTTAGTAAGGACTCCAAAGGGACATGTCCATGCACAAGTGGCTGCCAACCTTAATGCTGTGCACTTGCGCACTGGCGCAGGATACCGCTTACTTCCCGTGCACGGAACAGCAGCGGGGGCCCCGATCCATCGACGGACCGGTGCTGGCATCACCTGACGGTGCGTGGCAGGCCCACGCGCGTGTCCAGGCCGACACGTATAATCCCCATTTTCCTCACGGCGATTGCTTCAATACGACCTCCCTGCTCCTCAAAGACCCGGGCGATTCCTCGTTCCAGCCCGTGTATGTAAAAAAGCCTGAGCCATATCTGCAAGGCAACGGATTAAAGCTCGTCGCGTGGTCGCACCAGGGCCACGTGCTCGCGGCGGAACTGTTTTGCTTTCAATACGCCTCGGATGCCGGCGGGTTCTCGCTGCTTCTGCACGACGCCGAAAAGAAACGTACCTGGGAGCTGGATCTCCGCGCGATGTTTTCCCGCAGGTTCGGGAAGGAATGCGAATTTACCTTCGCACGGGTACTCGGTTTCGACGAACGTGACCGTGTTCTATTTGAAGCTGACGACTATTACGAGATAGGGGACGACACGCCGGATCCCGCCACTCGCTGTCTCGGTCATCGCGGTGTCTGGGCGCTCGACATCACTGGCGGAGAACTGATCGAAGTCCCGGCTGCGAAGCCTTAAACCGCCCGGAACGCCGCCAGGATCTCTTTCTTGGCCGCCGAACGTGCCGGAAAGAACCCGCCGAGTACGCCCATCAGCATCCCGAATCCCACACCGGCCGCCATCACTTCCGGAGTCATGCGGAGGCTGAAGGAGATCTCGCTGAACGTCACGAAACTCCCGATGCGCGTTTGGAAGTTGTTCAGCGGCAGGGCCAGCAGACACCCCACTGCGCCGCCCATCACCGAAAGGATCACCGACTCCACCAGGAAGCTGGTCAGAATTCCTGCGCGCGAAAAGCCGAGCACGCGCAGCATCCCGATGTCGGCGCTGCGCCGCGCTACGGCAGCGTACATCGTATTCATGGCCGCGAAGCTGCTGCCCACCGCCATGATGACGCATACGAGCAGGCCCATGAACCGGACCGGCGTTGCAGACACCATCTGCGATTCGTAATACTCGCGCTCGCTTTGCGTGCTGATGTTGAAGCGCGGGTCTCCTTCGAGGTTGTTGCGCAACGCCTGCATGGCCACCGGGTCGGAAGCCCGGATGAGCGCGGCGCTCAAGTACTCGGTCCGGCTATAATCCGCGCTTATCTGGTTGAGGTCGGCGTAAATCTCGCTGCTGGCGCTGGAACGGCCGCCGTCCATGACGCCTACCACGTCCCATTGCCCGCGACCAAACCGCACGCGCGATCCCAGGCTGGCCTTGGGATAACGCGCCGCAATGTTTTTGCCGACGATAATCTCCCTTTTGCCGGGCTCGAAGAATCGTCCGGAGATCAGGTGTACTTGGTCGCGCATTTCAATCCCGATCGGCGTCAGGCCGCGCAGATTGATGTTCATGCCTTCGGCGGCTTTGCCGTTCCCCAGATTATTGATCATGGTCACCATCTCGAGCGAAGCCATCGGTTGGTTGTTCCGGTTCGTTGCGATTCCCGGCTTGAATTTCATGACCTGAAAATCGGAGCGCGTGACCACGCTCATCAATTCCGCCGTGGAACCCTTGCGCATCACCAGCACGTTGAGCGGGCGGCCACTCGCTTCAAACGCGGAGCGCAGCCCCTCCACCAGCGCCAGCACGGCTACCAGAACGGCGACGGTCAAGGCGATCCCACCCACCGTCAGCACCGTGGTTGTCTTGCGCACCACCAGGTTGCGCACGTTGTAACTGATGGGAATCGCCATCCCTCTCTCTCAATCCGTAAACCGCAGGCAGGTTGTGATCGGCCGCCGCGACGCGTTCCATGCCGGAAAGAAGGAACTTGCCACTCCTACCACCACCGCCAGCACAAGGCAGCCCGCGAGGACCCAGGGGGGAACCGCCAGCCTCTTCAGACTGACAAACATGATAGGGACGTGCCGCATCGCCGAAACAATTGCTGCGGCAATCCCCAGGCCCAGCATTCCGCCCAACAGGGCGATCAGCACTGATTCGCTCAGCATGATTCCCAGAACTGCGTGCGGGGAGTATCCGAGCGTCTTGAGAATCCCCACCTCCCGGACCCGCTCGCGAACCGACATCGCCATGGTGTTGGCCGAAACCAGCAGAATCGTGAACGTCAGCGCCCCGCAAACACTGATGAGCATCAGCTTCACGTCCCCCAGGTACGACAGAAAGCCCAGTGCGAACGCTCTCTCCGTCTCGGTCTTTGTCTCCGACGGCGAGTTCGCGAACATCTCGTCAACCGCTTCGATGACGCTCGGCACAGCTTCCGGGCTTTCCGCCCTCAAAATGAACATCCCAACCTGGTCCAGCTGGCCCCGGCCTCGCTGCGCCATGCTCTCGCGCAGGTACTCATAGTCGAAGAGCAGTCCGCCGTCGTCACTGGGATTCTCGTAGATCCCGCGAACCGTCAGTTCCAAGATCACGGGGAAGATATCGCCGACCAGCGTAATCCGGTCGCCGATATGGATGTTCAGCCGCTGGGCAATTCCCAACCCGACAACACAGGCCGACCGTTCCGTTTCGAAGGCTCTCTTCTGTTCGTCGGGAATCCGGTAATGCGGGGAGACGGCAAAGAACCTGGCGGGCTCGACTCCAAACCGTGCGAAGTAGTTTTTCATATCGCGGGAGTCTTTGTAGATTCCGCCGAAGTACTGGAAAACGGTGACCTCCTGGACTCCCTTCACCTGCCGGATACGCGCCTCATACGACGCCGGCATCACGTTTGTAATCGAAATGCGGTTTCGCACCATGAGCCGAAGCGCTTGATCCGGGCTGGGCGGGTTGAGAAAGAAGATGTGGTACATCGACATCAGCACGCCAAGCAGGCAAAAAGACGCGGCGACGCTGAGGACGGTAAGTGTGCTGCGGCGGCGATTCCGTAAGGCATTCTTCACCACCAGCGGCCAATAGCGGAGCATTTCCTACAACTCATGCAAATGGGATTCCGCCGGGATTTCGAGAAAACGCTGGGACAACGATACGACTCGGATGGGCACTGAGGCGCAGTAGGGTGTATTCACCCATGCGGCCCGGCAGTTGCAGTTTCAGACAGCCTTCTCCCAAAACCGGACATCCCCGGGCGCAGTGGCTCGCCGAAGTCATTCATCCCGAGGAGATTCCAATCGCTGAGGGCCGGAACTGGAATTGCAGCCACTTCGACCGGGTGACGAATGAAGAGCCTTGTCCAAGACTTCCGCTATGCCGCGCGGGTGCTGGCGAAAACTCCCGGCGTCACCGCCGTCGCGGTGCTCGCCCTGGCATTGGGCATCGGTGTCAATGCCTCCTGTTTTCTGTGGTTGAACGCCCTGGTTCTGCACCCGCTGCCCTTCCCCCAGATCGAGCGCGTCATGACGCTTTGGGAGACCATTCCTAAACTCCGTGCGGAGCGGGATGCGGTGGCTCCGGCGAACTTCTTCGACTGGCTCAGCCAAGGCGCTTCCTTCGAGCGGATCGCAGCTTATCGGGACTGGGACGCTACGCTTACGGGCGTGGATGACCCCGAGCGCGTCCAGGCATGCAGCGTGACGCCAAGTTTCTTTGCGCTCCTGGCAATGAAGCCGGTATTAGGCCGGACCTTTTCCAGTGACGAGGCTGAACCAGGCCGTGACGCGGTAGTCGTGGTAAGTCACAGTTTCTGGCAGCAGCGCCTGGCCGCGGCTCCGGATGCCATTGGCCGGAAGATCTCCCTCACGGGCCGAACCTACACCGTAGTTGGCGTGATGCCGGACGATTTCGATTTCCCGCTGGCCACGGAACTCTGGGCGCCGTTGGCGCTAACCCCCGAGGAGCGAAACCAGCGGGCCGCCCACACGTTGCTGGTGCTCGGCCGCCTGAAACCACAGGTACCCGTGGCGCAGGCCCGTGCGGAGATGGAAACCATCGCCAGGCGGCTCGAGCAGCAATACCCGCAGACCAACGAAGCACGGGACATCAAGGTCGTGCCGCTGCGCGAGCTGACCAATATCGGGACCGACCGGTTCGTCATGACCCTGGTAGGCTCCGCGGCGTTCGTGCTGCTGCTCGCCTGCGCCAATGTCGCCAACCTGCAACTGGCGCGCGCAGCCGGCCGGCAGAAAGAAATGGCGGTCCGGGCGGCGCTCGGCGCCAGCGGATTCCGCATCACTCGCCAACTGCTCATCGAAAACACTCTGCTGGCGCTGATAGGCGGAAGCCTGGGGCTGGTGCTGGCTGACTGGAACCAGGACTGGTCGCGGTCCACCATTCCAGCAGAGGTGTACCGCTGGGTCGCCGGCATGAGAACCATACATTTCGACACCACTGACTTCGTCTTCACGCTGATTGCATCTTTGAGCGCCGGCATTTTGTGCGGACTTCCTGCCATCGTCCAAACTCTCCAGCTGCGGGCGTCCTTCGGCGAAGCTCTCAAGGAGGGCGGCCGAACCTCCAGTTCCGGCCCTGCAAGGAGCCGGTTGCGCGGAGCGCTAGTGGTTGCCGAGGTTGCGTTGGCGCTCGTGCTCCTGGTGGGAGCCGGCTTGATGGTCAAGACTTTCCACCGCATGCTTACCATTAAGGCCGGATTCAATCCCAATAACCTGCTGACGATGCAGATTGCCCTGCCCGCGGCGAATTACCGCGAAGATGCTCAGGTCACGGCGTTCTATGATCGTGTGCTGCGCGGCCTCGAAAACACACCACAAGTGAAGGCGGCGGGCGCCACAGGTGTCTTGGGAATCGCGGAAGGTCTTTACATCGAGGGAAGACCCGAGCCCCGGCCCGGCGAGCCGCGCCCGAATGTCCGCGCGGTCAGCGAGCATTACACGGAAGCCATGGGAATCCCCATCCTGCACGGGCGCGCGATCTCCGCCGCCGACGGAGCTGAGTCCCCGCGCGTCGCGGTGATCAGCGAATCCGTGGCTCGCCATTACTGGCCCGACGCGGACCCGATCGGCCATCGCATCAAGTTGGGTAATGCTCAGTCGCCCTGGCTTACGGTAGTCGGCGTCAGTGGCGACATCAAGGATTGGTTTTCCGGGGAACCCATACCACGAGCTGCCATTCCTTACCGCCAGGCGCCGCAGCGTTCGATGACTCTATACGTCCGGACCACCGGCGATCCCTTGCAAGCAGTCAAAGCCGCTCGCGCCGAGGTCCGCAACGCCGACGCGAATCAGGCCGTTTACGACGTCAAAAGCATGGAGCAGGAGATCTCTGAGGAAACCTCGGGAGTGCGGGCCTCCGCGCGCACCATGAGCATGTATGCGGTTATCGCCCTGCTGCTGGCGGCCACCGGCATATACGCCGTAATCTCCTATTCCGTGGTGCAGCGCACGCACGAAATCGGCGTCCGCCTGGCGTTGGGCGCGGGGCGCAGCGACATCGTCCGGATGGTGGTGGCTCAAGCCTTCCGGCTGGCGGCCCTGGGTCTCGCCATCGGCGTGCCGGCAGCCTACGTTCTGACCCGCATCATGTCGAGCGCTCTTTACAACACCGTGACGCTCGATGCACTCACCTTCGCGGCGTTCACCGGCGTGCTGGGCTCATCCGCGCTCCTCGCGGGCTACATCCCCGCGCGCAGGGCCACGCGGGTCGACCCCACCGTGGCCCTGCATCACGAATAAGGGCGGCAACTTCCAGCGCAGCTGAAACGAAACTGAGCGAGCAAGGGCTTGTACTGGCCGGGGCATGCCCGGCCACTACGGGAGTCATACTGAGAGCCGCGCCACGCCGCAAGTGCGCTGTTACGCTCCTCCGGCAGCGCCCAAAACACGGGTGGCTTGCTGCGCGGGTTCGGCAAGCTCCGAGATCGCCAGCCTCCGCAACATGGCGCGTTTCTTTTTCTGATGGCGTTGCATGCGGCGCAGCACGTCGTCGAGAAACCGGACCGCTTCCACGATATGCGGGCCTTTGTTCAGCATGACGCACTCGGCGCGGCCGCTCATGGCCGCATCGGTCACTTCCGCCCGCGAGGGTCTTCCCGTATGCGCCAGCGTTTCCAGAACCTGCGTGGCCCACACGACCGGCACATGGGCTGCCTCAGAGAGCCACAGAATCTCCTCTTGAACTTCAGCCAGCCGCTCGAATCCCATTTCGACCGCCAAGTCGCCCCGTGCCACCACCACACCCAGCGGCGGCGATTCCAGGCCCGCCAGCAGCATGCGCGGCAGGTGTTCGAACGCCGCACGATTCTCGATTTTCAGCAGCACCCCAAGGTGCGCCGCACCGTGCTTTTGGAGCTGTCGAATCAGACGCCTCACATGCTCCGGATTGCGAAGGAAGGAAAAGCCCACCATATCGGCGTGCCGCGCGGCAAACTGCAAATCGGCCAGGTCTTTTTCCGTAAAAGCCGGAAGAGCGAGCTTCGTGTCCGGCAGGTTGATCCCCTTGTCCGAGCGCAGTTTCGCGCCGCCATCCCCGGTTCTCGTGATCTCGACGCGAAGCCGCGTGGGGCCCATGCGCCGGATGACGCCCTCGATTTTGCCGTCGTCGAAAAAGATCCGCTGCCCCGCGCGCGCGTCGCGAAATACTTCTGGCAGCGTGCAGCCGATGTGTGCGGAGCGTTGCAGCCGTCCTTGGGTTGTCCGCAGAGCCGCCGCGCCAGGCTCATTCTCCCCGGTGAGGATCAGCGTGTCGCCCCCATGCAGCCCGATCGCGTCTTCGACCGCGGGCAGCTTCCCCACCTGGCTTTCTCCGCGTTTTCGGCCTCGCACGACGAGTTC
The DNA here is from genome assembly GCA_020073305.1 of Terriglobia bacterium. Classification (GTDB taxonomy): domain Bacteria; phylum Acidobacteriota; class Terriglobia; order Bryobacterales; family Bryobacteraceae; genus QHXW01. The sequence continues at coordinate 68,479 of JAIQFK010000006.1, read as the reverse complement.
AATCCGGGTGCCCTGCTCCACGTAGGCGCCTTGCTCAGATTCCGCCCAGACGCCTCCCATCCCTTTGCTAACCACCTTGAGGCGTCGCAATTTGTTTCGGCAGTCTCTGAATCGCAGCACCATCCCGTTTTGCAGGCGCGCGATCACTTGGTCTTCCAAAGGAAGGATGGCTGAGGCTTTACCCAACGGCGGCTTTGCGCGATTTTGATCGCCAGTCACCCAGACAAGAGCCGGAGCCATCACGTGGCCTCGTACGTCGCGGCGAGGCTTCCAGCGCACCAGGTGACTCAGTTCTCTGATCTGCCCGGTGCGCAGCTTCGGTCCGGCGAGGTCCATGAGAACCCGGCAGCGTCGCCCTGTTTCTTGTTTCGCGCGGCTCAGGTTTTCGATCATGCCCTGCCAGGCTGGTGAATCATCGTGCGCGCAGTTAATGCGCATCACATCCATACCGGCCGTCAACAGGTCGCGAACCAGTCCGTAATTCGCGGCCGCCTCGGACGGCATGGTGACCATGATGCGCACCGCGCGGCCATGTGGCGCACGCCCCAGCAACTGTTCGGTATGACTGCTGAGAATCGCAGGCCCGGTGGCGAAATCTACCTGGGGAACAGGCTCAGGCGAGCGCGTGGTGTGCAGGCCCGCCAGCTTATGCAAGGCGGCCAGCACGGCATCCAGGCCCGCCAGCGTGTGGGCTTCCATGCGGCCCAATGAAGAGAGACCGCACGAGGAAAGATCCCGCTGGATGTCGCCGAGGTCGTGCTGGCGGAGTGCCAGGTAGTGGAGAAGATTCCGCGCGCTGATCCGGTACTCGGGATCGATCCGCTCGATCTCGCGGGCATACGAGCGCTCCATGGACAGGCACTGATCCCGGATTTCGGTGAGGGTGCGCACTAACCGGTCCAGGAGGGGGACGGCGAAGCGGGTCATGACTGGGGAACTCCGGAACGACGGTAAATGGCAGCTTGAGGGCCAATAACCCGGGTGGCGCAACTCTCACTGGATCAACGACAACAAGAGCCGGAATTCATCGACTGGGTCTAGCCAACTGCGTTTTAAGACGCACCTGCCCCATTCGTCATGTGCTCGTAACACGATTGAAACAATCGGCGGATTAGTCAATACAACTGCGACTTCCTCACCCGCTCCGGTTTTCGCGCCCACGGAAAAGAGCCGAGTACTCCCACCAGGGATGCGCCGGTGAGCCAAACAGCCGCCTTGAACGAAACCGGGCCGGAAAAGGAATAGAAGCTCACAAACAGCCCCTTCAGCAGCAAAACGAACACCGCGGCGTTCCAGAGGAAAAACAGCGCGCGCACTTTGCCGCTCATGGCGAGCAGCAGCGTCAGCAGTCCAAACAGAGCCAGGCCAAGCAGCCAGTGCGTGAGGGAAGGGCCGCTCCAGGGCAGAAAGACAAAATTCAATGGACTGCCGTTCGCCAGCGCCACCGCGCAGATTGCCGCAACAAACAGTGCCAGCAGGCCTCCGAAAAAATAGCTAATCACGCGCAGCAGGGCCTTGATGACGCCCACTCCAGCCTCCGGATTGCGATAGTAGATCCGCCATTCTATCAGGGATCGGCGTGCCGGGCGCCCTCAGCTATGATGGGCGTATGAAGCCCATCTGGTGCGGCATCCTGCTGGCCGCGATAGCGTGCGCGCAGACGTTCTCCGGTTCGGCCGCGCTGGATGACGCCATCGAGCAGTCCATACGCGAAGATCGCATTCCGGGCGCCGTGCTGCTGGTGGGACATAACGGGCAGGTGCTCTACCGCAAGGCGTACGGCAATCGCGCCGTCGTTCCATCGCCCGAGCCCATGACCACCGACACGATTTTCGACTGCGCTTCGCTCACCAAAGTCGTTGCCACCACCTCCGCGCTGATGAAGCTTTTCGAGGAAGGCCGGCTTCGGCTCAACGACCGGGTGACGCAGTACCTTCCGGAATTTCAAGGCGGCAAAAGCGAGATCACGGTCCGGAATCTGATGACGCATTTCTCCGGTCTGCGCCCCGATCTCGATCTCGAACCTGAGTGGAAAGGCTACGAAACCGGAATCCGCCGCGCGCTCATCGATAAACCCGCCGGGCCTCCCGGTGTGCATTTTGTTTACAGCGACATCAATTTCATTCTTCTGGGCGAGATCGTTCGGCGGCTGAGCGGTGAGCCTCTGCCGGAATTTGCCGGCAAGGTGGTTTTTCAGCCTCTGGGGATGCGCGACACGATGTTCCGGCCGCCCGATGCGTTGCGGCCTCGCATCGCACCCACCGAGATGCTGGAGAAAAACCACCTGCTTCTGCGGGGTGTGGTGCACGATCCAACCGCCCGCAACATGGGTGGTGTCGCCGGACATGCCGGCCTGTTTTCGACGGCCGGCGATCTCGCCCGGTTCTGCCAAATGCTGCTCGACAAGGGTTCATGGCAAGCCCAGCGCATCTTCAGTCCGCTCACCATCGAGAAATTCGCGACGCCGCAGAGCCCCGCCGATCAGCCTATCTTGCGCGGCCTGGGGTGGGACATCGATTCGCCGTATTCAGGCGAGCGCGGTGATCTATTCCCCATCGGCTCATTCGGGCACACCGGATTCACCGGAACGTCGCTGTGGCTCGACCCCAAGTCGGACACCTACGTCATCCTGCTGACCAACGCCGTTCACCCGCATTTGCGGCCGGCCATCACCTCCCTCCGCGGCAGGGTCGCCACCATCGTGGCCGCCTCGCTGGGCATCGCAGCACCAGGAGTGAGCTTGACCGGATACAACGAGACATTAAATGGCGCAGGGCTGCATCGCGACATGGCGCGAAACGGCCAGGTGGAAACCGGCCTCGACGTCTGGGCGGATGAAGGCTTTCGGGCCCTTAAGGGAAAACGGGTCGGCATCATCACCAATCAGACCGGCATCGATCGCCAAGGCCGCAGGATTTCAGACGTCATGCTGGCGGCCGGCGTCCGTGTGGCAGCGCTCTATTCGCCCGAGCACGGCATTCTGGGCAAAGAGGACCACGAGGGGATCGGCCACACGACCGACGCGAAGACCGGCATCAAAGTCTGGAGCCTGTTTGCGGACCAGAGCCGCCGGCCCACCGCGGAAATGCTGCGCGGCATCGACGTGATGGTGTTCGATATTCAGGATATTGGCGCGCGGTTTTACACCTACGTCTCGACCATGGCTTACGCCATGGAAGAATGCGCCAAGGCGCACATTCCGTTTTACGTGCTGGACCGGCCCAATCCAATCACCGGTGCGCATGTCGAGCCGCCTCTACTGGATCGCGACAAGCTGTCCTTTGTCGGCTATTTTCCGCTCCCCCTGCGGCACGGGATGACCATCGGCGAGCTGGCCAGCCTGTTCAATGCCGAAAACCACATCCGCGCCGATCTGACCGTCGTGCCCATGAAGGGCTGGGAACGCGGCGACTGGTTTGACTCCACGGGCCTGCCCTGGGTCAATCCTTCGCCGAATATGCGAAGCCTCACCGCGGCTCTGTTGTATCCAGCGGTTGCGATGCTGGAGTATTCACCCGATTATTCGGTGGGGCGCGGGACGGATGCGCCCTTCGAAATGATCGGCGCGGAATTTATTCGCGGGAGGGACCTGGCTGATTACTTGAACCAAAGATGGATTCCGGGCGTGCGCTTCTATCCGGTGCGATTCCAGCCCTCCTCCTCCCCGCTGGCTGGACGGGAGGTTGAGGGGATTCGCTTTGTCGTGACGAGCCGGGAATCGTTCGACGCCTCGCGGCTTGGCTTCGAGATGGCTTCCGCGCTGCGAAAACTCTATCCCGGCAAAATCGCGTTGGAAACGAATCGCAAGCTGATCGGCAACGAACAAGTAATGCGAGCGCTGGAGGCGGGTGAGGATCCCGAATCCATTCGACAACAGCAGCAAGACGCGCTAGAAGGATTCCTGCAGTTGCGCGAGAAGTACTTGCTCTATCGCTAGACGTGGCGCTGCCGGCTTAGACCATACCCATGGCCTTCTGAACATTCGGTGGTTTGTTCTTGCTGCCGGGCGGGCGTCCGCGTTTCTTGTCCAACTCCGCCATCCAGGCCGGCGGCCGTCCGCGCCGGCGGCCGCGGCCCCTGGCCAGACGCTCCAAACTCAGGATCGCTTCTTCAATCTGTTCACGTTCCGAACGCAGTTCCGTCAGGATCTTCGATACGTCCATTTCGCCCCCCGATGAGAGGATTTCGACACGCTGGCAGGCGGAACTGTTCTGATAGCAGAACAAGAATGGCGCTGCGCAGTATGGCCGTACCTTGTTTTTATCTCACCGCTGTTAACAATTCAAGCGTTTTGTTCTGAATTCAGAACACAATTGAAAGATGTGAGGGAGCCAGGCGAACCAGGGGTGTTTGGATTAGATCCGGGCGCGCTGTTTTTTCCAATGAAAATAAAAGGGTAAACCGGCAAAAATCAACAGTAAGCCCATCAGCGACTCGCGCGGGGAGTTGTAGAGCGAGGAGATAACGATGGCCGCGGCCATAATGACAAACAGTACTGGTACGGCTGGGTAGCCTAAGGTTTTGTATGGCCGGGCGAGGTCGGGTCGCTTCCGGCGCAGCACGAGGACCGTGGCGGTCGTCATCCCATAGAGAATCCAACTGGCGAAGATCACGTAATCGAGCAATTGATCGTACGTTCCCGAAAGAACCACCACCATGCCCCACACGCTCAAGCCCATGATGGCAACCCCGGGCGTATGATGCGCGGCATTGACGCGTGCCACAGGGGAAAAAAAGTAACCGCCTCGCGCCAGTGCAAAAGGAACCCGCGCGCCGGAGAGAATGGAACCGTTCAACGCGGCGAATATCGAGATCATCGCCGCCACGGAAACCAGGTTCGCCCCGCCCTGTCCCAGCACCTGCCTCATCATCGTCGCTGCCACGCGGTTGCTCTCCGCTACCTGCTGGGGCGAGAGCACGTAGAAATACGCCAGGTTGGCGAGCAGATAAATCACGATCACCGCGGCCGTTCCCCACACCAGCGCGAGCGGCAAATTTCGTTGCGGCTTGCGGATCTCCGATGCCACCATGCTGACGTTATTCCATCCGTCATACGCCCACAAAGACTTGACCAGCGCGGCAAAGAATCCCAACACGGTGAGGGGCGCCAGCGCGGATGCATGCGCGGCAGCCGGATGTCCCCAGCCGAGTCCGGCGATCACAATCAGCAGGATCAACGCCACTTTCAGAATGGTTACGGCCACCTGAACGTCGCCGCCAATTTTCACACCGAAATAATTCAGGACTCCCAGACAAAAAATCAGCGCCAGCGCGAATAACTGGCCGTAGCGGATCTCGAGCGGCGCGCCATGGGCGCCCAACGGAAGGGACACCGTAAAGAAGACCTGCTCGAGTACCGGCGCGAAATTCGCCAGGTAATAAAAGAACCCCGTCGCCAGGATGGCGATCGAACCACTTTTTGCCACCCACATCTGGGTCCAACCGTAGATGAATCCCCACAGCGGGCCATATCCTTCGGTCAGGTACACGTACTCGCCCCCGGCTTCCGGCATGGCGGCCGCCAGCTCCGCATAGCTGAGTGCACCGGCCAGAGACAGGAGTCCGCCCACAACCCAGACCACAAACACCATGGACGGCGATCCGACCAGCTTCACCATGGTCTGCGGAACGATGAAGATGCCGCTGCCGATGACCGTCCCGACCACAATCGCGACGGCGCTCCAGAGTCCGAGGTCGCGCTTGAGTTCGACCGTGGGCGATTGCGTGGAGAGCTTCATATACCCGGCGCGCTCTTGCGGTCGCGCTCAAACCATGATGCAAAATATCCAGCGGCGAAGGTACTGACGCTGCCGATCAATACCCACCAGGTCCAGGCGATGGGCGTGAACCAGCGTACGTAGACAATCGTCGAGAGACCCGCGATTACACCGAACGAAGCCGCGTTCTCGCCAACGCGGGTCGTCAGCACGCCGAGCAGAAATATGCCCAGCAGAAGGCCCAGCGTGATGGAGGCAATCGAAAGCCCCGACTCGAGCACCGATCCCCAGTGCCGCGCCACAATACCGATCGCTACCAGCACCAACGCCCAGGCGACGGTCGCCCATCTCGCCCAGCGGAGAAACCGCGCATCGTCCTCCGCCCCGGTCGAACGCGCCAGCGGCCGCAAAAAGTCCATCACCGTGGTGGAGGCGAGCGAGTTCAAAGCGGCGCTCAGGTTAGCCATGGCCGCCGCGACGATGGCCGCGATCACCAGCCCCGCCACGCCGGGCGGCAGGTGCTGCCAGACGAATTGGGGGTAAATGCGATCCGTTTTCGCCGGCGCCGGCAGATGCGCCTCGCCATAGTAAACAAACAAGGCGATGCCGATCAGCAGAAACAGGCTGAACTGGAATAAAATCACAAACCAGCTCGCCAGGAGCGCAGCCCGGCTTTGCCCTTCATTGCGAGCGCTCAGCAGGCGCTGCACGATCAACTGGTCCGTGCCATGGCTCGCGGTGGTCAGGAAACACCCGCCGAGCAGGCCCGCCCAGAACGTGTAAGTCCGGCTGAAATATTGCATCGTGAAGCCGAAATCGAAATCAAACAGGCGGAATTTGCCGAGGGGAGCGGCCACCTCGACCACGTGTGTCCAGCCTCCGGGGATATTGTGGAGAATGACGAAAAAGCTGATGATGGCGCCGGCGACGTACAGCGCCATCTGGATCACGTCGGTCCAGATCACCGCCGTCATTCCGCCCTCGAACGTATAAAACAAGGTCAGCGCCACAATAAGAAGGATGGATGGAACCTCCGGCACATCGAGCACGATGGAAACCACAATGGCGATGGCGAATACGCGCACTCCTTCGGCCAGCGAGCGCGTCACCAGGAAGATAAGCGCCGCCATTTTTCGCGTGCGCTCGCCAAACCGCCGCCGCATCAGCTCGTAGGCCGTGTACATCTCGCCGCGGAAGTAGTGCGGCAATAGCAGCAGCGAAATGACGATGCGCGCCAGCAGGTAGCCGAAAATGAGCTGCAGGAACCCCAGGTTGCCGCCGAAAGAAAGAGCCGGCGTCCCCACGATGGTCAGCGTGCTGGTTTCGGCGGAGATAATGGAGAGGCTGATGGCCCACCAGGGGGCCGATCGCCCTCCCAGGAAGTAGTCTTTGAGGCTCTTTTGGGCGGTGCGGAATCGCGCTCCAAACCAGGTGATGGCGACGAGATAGATAAGGATGACCCCAAGGTCGAGGAAACGCATGCGGATTGGGAATTCTAGCATGCGCCTTCGAACGGAAAGTCGGTCGCGGACTTCTGAGCGGCAGGCCGTTTCGGCAGGAGGAACGGCGGCGGGAACTAAATCGCCCCCCGCGGGGTCCAAGATGTTGCGCCACTACCGAGGTTCGGCTATACTCCGCAAGTACCCATAGGCAGCGTCTAACCTTTTGGGACGGCTGTTACGGCCCATCAGTATCAAAATCAGGCGGAAATCATCAGGAGGCACCCAGTGCTCGATCGAGTTTCGAAAGCGTTATTGACGGTGGCCGTTGTGGCAGGGTTTGGTGCGGTTTCCCTGCATGGTCAGAGTCAGGAAGGCCAGGCTCAGGCAGGCCAGGCCGGTCAACCGGCGCCGGGCGCGCAGAAGAATTGGAAGGATCGCGCCGAGTATGACCTCTATAACGCGATCGCTAAGGAGTCGGATCCGGGCAAACGTGTGGCATTGCTCAACAGTTGGAAAGAGAAATACCCCACCAGTGACTACACCCTCCAGCGCCAGGACATCTATTGCCAGACCTATGCCGCTATGAATCAACCGGCCAAGGTCCTCGAGGCCGGTAAAGAGGCGCTGCAAATCGATCCCAAGGACTTGACGGTTCTCTTCTTGATGGCGCAGAACGTTTTGGGCCTCACCAAGCCCAGTCCCGACGACCTCGCCGCGGGCGAGAAGGCCGCCAACGGTCTCCTCTCCAATCTGGATAGTTTCTTCGACGCCGGCAAGAAGCCGCCAACCACCAACGATGCCGACTGGGCCAAGGCCAAGAATCAAACCGAAACACTGGCGCACACGGCCCTCGGCTGGATCGGCCTTCAGAAGAAGGACAATGAGACGGCGGAAAAAGAATTCACCAAGTCTCTACAGTTGACTCCCAACAATGCGCAGGTTTCGTACTGGCTGGGCACGGCTATCGTCCAGCAAAAGAAGCCGGAAAAACAGCCTGCGGCCTTGTTCCACTTCGCGCGCGCGGCTTCGCTCGACCAGGCGCAAGGCGGCTTCCCGGCCGCGGCACGCCAGCAAATCAACACTTACTTCGTAAACGCCTTCAACCGGTATCACGGCCAGGATGCGCAAGAATTGCAGAAGGTCCAGGATCTCGCCAAGACGACGGCCTTCCCGCCGGACGGCTTCATTATCAAGGACGTGAATACGGCGAACGCTGAAAAGGAAGAACAGGCCCGCAAGGAGAATCCGTCGCTGGCACTGTGGAACACCCTGAAACAGGCGCTCACCGCCGCGGATGGCGATCAGTATTTCACGAACAATATGAAGGGAGCGGAGGTTCCCGGCGGGGCGGGTGGCGTACAGACGTTCAAGGGCAAGCTGATTTCCACCAAGCCTGCGCTGCGGCCGAAGGAACTCGTGCTTTCCGTTGGCGATGGGACCACTGCGGACGCCACGCTGGTTCTCGATGCCCCGTTAGCCGGCAAAGCGGACCCTGGCGCGATGATCGGGTTCTCGGGCGTGCCAAGCTCCTTTACCAAAGATCCGTACAACGTTACGTTTGATGTTGAAAAGAAGAAGGTCGTTGGCTGGCCCGGCAAGGAAGCGCCCGCGCCTCACCACACCGGTGCAAAAAAGGCCGTCAAAAAGGGCTGATCTTTACAACTGTTTCGACTGAGCGCGGGGTGGGTGCGCCACCTGCTCCGCAGGCCCGGTTTCGGTCAGAAGCAGGCTGAAAATAAACCTCTCCACCGGGTTGACGCGAGCGCCCGCCGCTTCGAATCCCTGAAAGTATTTCCGAAATCCAGACTGGCAGTAGGCGCGAGCCGCCTGAGTTTGCACGATACCACCCAGGAAAATCATCGCGACTACCGTAGCCAGCCGGATTCGATTGTGAAACCAACGTCCCATGCTTACCCTCATAAGACGCGCCAGGCGACCGTGCGGTTAGCTGATAAAGAGTAAAAACGGCGTGAACGCCTGTATGTGACAGCACCGCAGTCACTTCGTGTCGCGGTTTACTATGGAAATAGGAGTAACCAACGGTGTCCCTGGTCCCGCCCTACATCGCGTCCCTGCAGCCGTACGAGGCCGGCCGAAGCGCGGAGGAGATCGAACGCGCATACGGAGTAGCGCACGCCGTCAAGCTGGCATCGAACGAGAATCCGCTGGGGCCATCCCCTCGCGCGCTCGAAGCCTTGGCGTGTTGCTCATCGCGGCTCCATCTCTATCCCAACGGAGGCCTCGATCTGCGAAACGTTCTGGCCCGCGAATTCGACGTGAAAGTGGAGAACGTCATCGCCGGCAGTGGGTCGGAAGGCATCATGTCCAACATCATCCGCGCGTTCCTGTGCGATGAGGACGAGGTACTCACGACCGACGCTGCGTTCATCGGCTTCCAGGTGCTCGCCAAATCTCGCGGCGTAAAATACCGCACGGTGCCGTACAAGGACTGGCACTACGATCTCGCCGCCCTCGCGTCCCAAATCAACCAGCACACCAAGATCATCTATCTGGCGAATCCCAACAATCCGACGGGAACCATCTTTACGCGGCACGAATTCGACGAGTTCTACCGCCACGTGCCCGAGCGCGTGTTGATCATCCTGGACGAGGCCTATTTCGAGTACGCCAAAGATAATCCGCGTTATCCCGATTCGATGCACTACCGCTACGACAACGTGATCACGTTGCGGACATTTTCGAAAATCTACGGCTTGGCGGGCGTGCGCATCGGTTACGGCTTCGCGCACGAGGAACTGATTGCCAACCTGCTCAAAGTGAAACTGCCATTTGAACCCAGCACGCTGGCACAGGCCGCCGGAATTGCGGCGCTCGCCGACAAAGAGTTTCTGCACCACTCACTCGAATTGAATGCGCGCGGGCTGCGGCTGCTCGCTGATTCCTTGCGGGAAATCGGCTTGGCCGTGGTGCCTTCGGAAGCCAACTTCGTGATGGTCGAGTTTCCGGACGGGACGCAGCCGGCGCGCGTCGTTGAGGACCTGTGTCGGCAAGGCGTCATCGTGCGGCCGCTCAAAGCGTTCGGGCTTCCGCAGTGCATTCGCATCTCGACCGGAACCGATGAGGATAACGAGCGATGCCTGTCAGCCATGCAGAGGGCAGTCACCGCGGTAAAGGCGTAGGAGATGCCATCGGCGCGTGGAACGGAGGTCAACCACCGCGCTAGAACGGGTAGCCGGATGCCTTTTTCTTCTTGTAGCCGGCCGGCACAGTAAATACCCACGGGTCGACCGGCCCCGCAACAAAACGCGGGTAGTGGCTACCGATGCGTTGGTTAAATATTCATTTACTGGGATGTGCGTCAATCTTTATCGCGGCTCGACAAGAGTTTTCCTGCTAGCGCGGATAACACTGTAAAGCTGGCGGCCAAGACGGGGTTTCCCAAGCCAGAATTGCCAGTCGCCGAGAGCACCAGGCCGCCACCAATGCCACCAATGGTTACGGCCAAGACTGTGACAGTCAGCCCGGTTTGATGATTGAGTTTTTTCTTCCGAAAGTCGTGATCCCTTTTACTTTGTTCTTCACGGTTCAGTAATGAGCCCTGGAATGCCTTTAGTCTGCATTCTTCCTCATGCATCTCAGCTTGAGCGAGTGTCTTTGCGGTCTCGGGGTCTGGACCAAATCCAAACGTTGTCCGAGAGAGCGCCACAGACAAAATTGCTTTGGCGTCTTGGTCAGGGACTTTCTCTAAAGCGCTTAGAATCGGGCGTGGTAAAGGGATCGAGATCTCAGGTGGCTTTTCAATGCTCTTGGATAGCTCGGTCACCTCCGCGGACGGTTTAGGTACGAGGGTTCCGTCGGGGCTGTTCGAATCGGCAGCCATTTAGAAAGTTTACCGCTTTGCTGCTTTGGTCACGAATCTGTTCAGCAACTCAGCCCATCGATTGAGCAGTTCGGAGTAAACACTGTCTCGCGAAACGGACTCGACCCGAAAGGAGGTCATATCAGAATCGGTAGGAATTATCCTATGGAAATGGGTAGCGTCCGATGATCGAAGTTGGGAAGCTTTCTTGACCGCCTCCTCAAGCGCGAGCCCCTGCTCATCGAAATGCTTGTACTCAAACACGTCGTAATCTGTTGATTCCATTAGGCTAGGCATTGGCGCTCAAACTCTACTGATCAAAAGAGTATATAACGATATTACCCTTAGTCAATAGCTCTCCGCCAGCTTGGATGTGCTCCCAAGCTCGGAAGTCTCTCAATTTTTTACATAGTGTGCCGCGTCATACTAGTTCTCTTTGGTTATTGACCCAGAGATTTCCTACCGTTAAATAAGATTCAACGGAGATTCATGAGAGAAGTTCACCGAGGTTCCACACCCGATCCGCAATCCCTGCCGCCATCGCCGGTGTAGCCCTGATCGTGTTGTGCCACTTGCAAAAATTATAATAGGCGAAGTGAAGCGCCAGGGCCGCTCTCAGGTGCTCCCACTTCTTGCCCATCGCGTTCGTCTCCACCGTCAGCGCGGACGGCGTTCGCAATCTGGCTCCCTTCAGTTTTTTCACCGGCATCAGCGCCAATCCTCCGGTGATCTGTTTCAGCCCCATGATTCGCGCCTCCGATGCCTCGCGCAAAGACACGCTGCGCAACATCGAAGCCGTCAAGGAGTTCGTGGTGAATGTGGTGTCGGAGGAGTTTGCCGAGAAGATGAATATCTGTTCGGCCGAGTTCCCGCCTGAGGTGGACGAATTCGAAATGTCCGGCCTGACGCCCATTCCGAGCGACCTGGTGAAGCCGCCGCGCGTGAAAGAATCGCGCATCAACATGGAGTGCAGGCTGGTGCAAGTCGTCGACGTGAGTGCCAAGCCGCTGGGCGGCCCCACCTACACGCACCACCGACCGCTTCGACATGGTGCGTCCGAAAACCGGCAAGTGAAGCCGTGAGCGGCGCGCTGACATACTTGACCTAACCAAGCGGACTAACCCGCCGATAACCTTTTTCAACATTCCCAATCGGTTTTCGGCGGGCTTATGATCGGGCCAGAGAAGACGTCTGCCTTCGGAGCGGGAAACGTGTGACGCGTTTGAGACAACCCCTGGATATCGGTCAAACCGGTGAAGCTGCCTCGAAGCTTCGAGTCAGCTTGCACAAGCGCATCATCGGCCAGGACCACGCGATTCAACAAATCGTCAGCGTCTATCAAACGTACGTCGCCGGCATGAACAGCCAGGGACGCCCGATCGGGAGCTTCCTGTTCCTCGGACCCACGGGCACAGGAAAGACGCGTCTGGTCGAAGCCATGGCGGAGAGCCTGGTGGGCGACGCGCTGGCCATGGTCAAGATCGACTGCGCGGAGTTCCAGCACAGCCACGAAATCGCCAAGCTGGTGGGTTCGCCTCCCGGTTACCTGGGCCACCGCGAGACGCATCCGCTCCTCTGCCAGGAAACCCTGAATCAGTACCACACTGAAACCGTAAAGCTCAGCTTCCTGCTTTTCGACGAAATCGAAAAGGCCAGCGACTCGCTGTGGAACCTGCTGCTGGGGGTTCTGGACAAGGCCAGCCTGACGCTGGGCGACACGCGGCGCGTGGATTTCTCACAAACCATGATTTTCATGACCAGCAACCTGGGCGCCGCGGAAATGAACACCATCCTGCGGCCGAACCTCGGCTTCAGCGCCGGCGATCAGGAGCGCGAGCATCAGGCGGGCCGGCTGGACGAAAACACAACGGACAAGCTCTCGCGGGCAGGAACAGAAGCTGCGCGCAAGCGCTTCACGCCGGAGTTCATGAACCGCCTCGATAAGGTGCTGGTGTTCCGGCCGCTGGCGGATGCCGAACTCCGCCAGATCCTGAACCTGGAGTTGAATCTGTTGCAGCAGCGGATTTTCAGCTCGTCCACCCCACCTTTCTTCTTCGCTCTCACAGCCGCGGCAAAGGACTTCCTTCTGCGCGAAGGAACGGACCTGAAATACGGCGCGCGGCATCTGAAGCGGGCCATCGAGCGCGAGTTGGTAAATGCGCTCTCCAACCTGATCTCGAGCGGGCAAGTGCGCGGCGGTGACCTGATCAGCGTCGAGTTCGTGCCGGAAAAAGGAGCGCTGGTGTTCTTCCGGGAAGCGGAAAACGTGCCGGAGCACGCCGTCTTCAAACTGTGGAATCTCTCGGGAAGCGACGGCGGCAGGAATCACGCCATCGCCGCGGAAGCAGAGCTGATGCAGGCCGCTGTGCCGTTTCTCAAGCTGGAACACAGGGCGCTCACGGCGGGCGAAATCTCCTAGGGCCGCTGCAAAGCTGAAACACGCGTTACCTCGCCAGCCACAAACTCCGCTGGGCCGATGCAGTAACATCGAAGGCGGAGAAAAATCAGACATGGCAGGCAGGTCCAGTCGCAGGCGTTTTCTCGAAGCCACGGCCGCGCTAACCGGCGCGCTCACGAGCTGCAAACGTGCGGCAGCGCCGGAGGAAGAAGGCCCCCGCAGGATCGGAAAACCTCTGCGCGCTTATGGAGAACGATCCGAATTCGAAAAATCTCTGCGTGCGCTTCCCACCACGAAAATCCTCGAGGTCGGCCAGAGCTACACGCCGCTCGCGGAGATTTACGGCATCATCACGCCTTCGGCACTGCACTATGAGCGGCTGCATTCGGGCGTCCCGACGATCGATCCCGACGCGCACCGGCTGCTGATTCACGGCATGGTGGAGCGGCCACTGATCTTCACCATGGACGATCTGCGGCGGCTGCCCTCGGTTTCCCGTATCTGTTTCATCGAGTGCGCGGGCAACAGCCATCTGGGCTACGGCGCAAAAGACGCACCGACGGTGCAACTGAGCCACGGTCTGGTGAGTTGCAGCGAATGGACGGGCGTGAGCCTTTCTCTGTTGCTGTCGGAGGCCGGTGTCGATCCGGGCGCGAAATGGATTCTGGCCGAAGGCGCCGACGCCGCCAAGATGCAGCGAAGCATTCCGCTCGAAAAGGCGATGGACGACATAATCGTGGCCTATGGCCAGAACGGCGAAGCGCTGCGGCCCGAACAGGGATACCCGCTGCGCCTGGTCATTCCGGGCTGGGAGGGAAATGCCAATGTGAAATGGCTGCGGCGTCTCAAAGTGGTCGACCAGCCATACAGGACGCGTGACGAAGCCTCGAAATACACCGACTCGATGCCGGACGGAACCGCGCGGGAATTCACGTTCGTGATGGAAGCGAAATCCGTGGTGACCTTCCCGTCGGGAGGGCAGAAGCTGGCAGCACCGGGTTTCTACGAAATTTCGGGCCTCGCCTGGTCGGGACGCGGCCGCATCGATCGCGTGGAGGTCTCAACCGACGGCGGCACTACGTGGCAGGCTGCCGGCCTCAGCGAACCGCGACTGCCTATGGCGCTCACCCGCTTCCTGCTGCCGTGGCGCTGGGACGGGCGCGAAGCCATCGTGCAGTCGCGCGCAACGGACGAAACCGGCTATGTGCAACCCTCGCACGAGGCCCTCGTCGCGGTGCGCGGCGCGAATTACGAATATCACAACAATGGCATCCGGCCGTGGAAGGTACGGGCAGACGGGAGCGTGACCGATGTGGCTGGTTAGGTCGGCGGTTGTGGCGGCAACGTGCGCGGCTCTGTTCGCGCAATCGCCGAAGTACGGCGTGGGCCGGACACCCACGCCGGAAGAGATTGCTGCCACGGATATCTCGGTCCTTCCCGACGGCACGGGCCTGCCCGAGGGGCACGGAACCGCGGCGGACGGACGAGAGGTTTATGCGCGGAGATGTGCGCGCTGCCACGGCCCAAAAGGCGAAGGCGGGGACGAACCGAAGCAGTCGCCGCTCGTGGGCGGCCGGGGCAGTCTCAAGACACCGAAGCCGCTAAAAACCGTAGGCAGCTACTGGCCGTACGCACCGACGGTTTGGGATTACGTGAACCGCGCGATGCCGCTCGACCGGCCGGGCACGCTCACGCATAACCAAGTCTACTCGGTGGTGGCCTTCATCCTCTCCATGAACGGCATCATCGAAGAGCACGAGGTGCTGGACGCGAAAGCGCTGGCTCGCATTAAAATGCCGAACCGGGATGGCTTCGTGCCGGATGCGCGGCCGGATGTGGGAAAGAAAAGGTAACCTACTTTCCTCGGAATTTCGGCTTGCGTTTTTCCTGGAAGGCTTTGACGCCTTCCCGGAAATCCTCGGACTCGTAACACGCCTTCTGCGTAACCGCCTCAAACTCCAGGGCCTCAGCAAGTGTGTGAGATTCGCCGTAGGTAAGCGCCCGCTTGATGCCGGCGAAGGCCAGCAGGGCGCCAGAGCGCAGCCGGGCGATCCACTGGTCCACGACACCATCCAGATCTTTCAGCGGCACCACGCAGTTCACCAGCGCCCACTCCGCCGCCTGCTGCGCATCGATGATGGCGCCGGTGATCATCCATTCGTACGCTTTGGGGTAACCGATCATGCGCGGCAGAAAATACGTGCTGCCGCCATCGGGAATGAGTCCGATCTTGCTGAACACCTGGCCGAACTTCGCATCGGTGGAGGCGATGCGGATATCGGCCGCCAGCGCGTAGTTGCAGCCTATTCCCACCGCATGGCCATGCACGCGCGCGATCACCGGTTTCGACATCTCGCGCAGAGCGATGATCGTGGGGCTCGCGACACGGCGAAGAAACTCGGTGACGTCTCCGCCGCCCGGCTTAGCGGTACTTAGATCCGCGCCGGCGCAAAATGAGTCGCCGGCGCCGGTCAGAACGACCACTTTGCTGTCGTCCCGCGCGGTTTCCTGAACCACTTCGAGCAGCCGTTCGCACGTGGCACGGTCCACGGCATTGCGGCGATCCGGTGTATTGAATGTAATGCGCTTGATTCCGTTTTCATGTGTTACCAGCAATCTAGGTTCATCGGCCATAGGGCAATCTTACCGGAAGATGGACTTCGCAATCATGGCGTGCACGCCTTTGTTGCCGTCTACCAGTTGCGTGATGGAGAAATCGGCGGCGGCGCTCGCCAGCATGTAGGCGTCGTCGCGGGTGAGGTGCTTCTCGTTGACGAGGAAGTCGATCATCTCGAGCACGGCGATCCGGGTAGCTTCCCGCAGGTCTTCGTGAAACCCCATGGTGATGTAGTGCGTGGGCGTTTCACCGCGCGGCCAGCGGAGGTGAAGGTCTTTGCGCACGATGAACTGAAACACGCCCGTAAGCGAAGTTTCGAGCGCCGTAATATCCACTTCTCCATTCCCCTGTGCCGCGTGGCCGTCGCCGGCTTCGAAAAGGGCGCCGCGCGCATGCACCGGAACGTAGAGTGTGGTGCCGGCGACCAGTTCCTTGTTGTCGAGATTGCCCGCATGAATCCACGGCGGCGCGCTGCTGATGCGGCCGTTGGCCTCCGGCGGGGCGACGCCCATGCTGCCGAAAAACGGACGGAGGGGAATCGCGATGCGATCGGAGAATCGCCCGACCATGCGTTCGCGATCCAGTGGAACGATTTTCATCCGCACGTAAGGAAAGTCATCGGGCAGAAACCCTGCGCCGGGACGAAATCCGTTGTAAGCGTAGGGAAGGGCCAGCCGAATCTCTTTGATCCGCACTTCCAAAACGTCGCCGGGCTCGGCGCCTTCGACGTAGACGGGGCCGGTGAGAATATGGCCGCCGGGCCCTTTGTCGGTCACCTCGCCGTAAATGGCGCGCAGCGCGGGTTCAATCTGGCCGGGAGCCACGCCTGCGGCCTCGAGGCGCGCGGGGCTGTTGGTAATGAGCGTCTCCATCTCAACCGTATCGCCGGAGTTTACGCGCAGAGCCGGAGAAGCACTGGCGGAATAGTAGCCCCACACCACCGTTTTCGGGCTGGCTCTCAGTTGATGGACGACGGGAGGTTGCGCCCCCGCCACGGCCGCCGTCATGAACCAAAGAAATACGCGCATCACGCCCATCATTCTACATGGCGGCCCACCGCGAGTTGATCGAGCCCGAAGCACAGAGTACAGTGTCTGAGGGAGTCCTTCGTGAGTTTCTCAGCACTCTTGCATTCGGTCAGCTATGCGGGCTTGTGGGGACAGGCGCAGCTCTCACTCGATTCGTTCATCGACAAGGCCGCCGATTTGGGCTTTGAGGGCGTGATGCTGATGGCCAAGCGCCCGCACCTCTCGGTTCTCGACTACGGTCCGAGCGAGCGTGCTCAAGTGCGCAAGCATCTGGAGAAGCGCAAACTGCGCGATCTTTGCATTGCCGGTTACAACAATTTCACCGGAGATCTCGAGCATGGCGACATCCCGCACCGGGAAATCCAGGTTCACTACATTACCGAGCTGGCGCGCCTGACGCACGATCTCGGCGGCAGCCTGGTCCGCATCTTCACGGGTTACGAAAATCCCGCGGGCGGCTACCATGCGCAATGGAACCTTATTGTGGCTGCGCTGAAGGAATGCTCCAAGCGTGCGAGCGAGTTCGGCGTCACCATCGGCGTGCAGAACCATCACGATATCGCGGTGGGTTACGAAAGCCAATATGATTTGATCCAGGCGGTCGGCGAGCCCAACTGTAAAGCGTTATTCGATGCCTGGTCGCCCGCGTTGCATGGTGAGGATCTGGACGCCGCCGCGCGCAAGCTGGCGCCGGTCACCGCGCATACGACTATCGCGTCGTACCAGAAGCGGCCGCGCTATCATTACGATCCCGCCGTGGTGAACTACACAGCCCTCACGCCGCACGTGCAGGCAGTGCCGATCGATGAAGGCTTTATCGACTATCACAAGTTTCTGAGCGCGCTTCGCGCGGGCGGATTCCGCGGCAGCGTGGCCTACGAGATGTGCTCGCCGCTATTGGGCGGCGGCTCGATGGAGAATCTTGACCGGTACGCGACGCGCTTCCTCGAATTCTTCCACGAGTTCCGCGAGCGCTCGGGCTCGGTCGCGGCAGACTAAAGGACAACGACTATGAATCGCAGAACATTTATTCAATCCTCGGCCATCGCCATGGCTTCCGGTATGACCGCGCGCGGCGCGAATGATCGCATCAACGTCGCGGTGGTGGGCTTGCGCGGGCGGGGGCGCGACCACATCACGAGTTACTCCCAGCTTCCCGAGGCGCGCATTGCAGCCGTGTGCGACATCGACCAGGCGCAGATTGAGCGTGCCGTGCAATTCACCGAGAAGCTCACCGGCGCGAAGCCGCAGAACACGTACCAGGACATTCGAAAGGTGCTCGAAAACAAAGATATCGACGCGATCTCGATCGCCACGTGCAACCACTGGCACGCGCTGGCCACCATCTGGGCGTGCCAGGCGGGCAAAGACGTGTATGTCGAGAAGCCCGCCAGCCACGAGATCTGGGAAGGCCGAAAGATGGTGGAGGCAGCGCGCAAGCACGGCCGCATGGTGCAAGTGGGCATGCAAAGCCGGACCACGGAGCACAAGATTCGGGCGATGCAGCTTCTGCATGAAGGCGCCATCGGCAAGGTCTACCTGGCGCGAGGCCTCTGCTACAAGCGGCGCAAGTCGATCGGGCATCAACCGGACGGGCCGGTTCCAGCCGGCGTGGATTACAACGTCTGGCTAGGCCCCGCGCCCATGCGCCCGTTCAATCCGAACCGCTTTCATTACAACTGGCACTGGTTTTGGGACACCGGCAACGGCGACATCGGGAACCAGGGCGTGCATGAGATGGACATTGCGCGCTGGGGCCTGAACAAACCGACGCTACCAGACACCGTGACGTGCGAAGGCGGCAAGTTCGTTTATGACGACGATCAGGAAACGCCGAACACCGAGCTCGCCATTTTCAAGTATGCCGATTGCGAACTGCAGTTCGAAGTGCGCGGCTTGCTGACGGGCGGTGAGGGCAATGTCAACTATGCGGCGGACAACAACGGCTTCGTCGGCAATCTGTTCTATGGCAGCGAGGGATGGATGTCGGTGGACCTTCACGGATTTCAGATCTATCTCGGCGAGGACCGTAAGTTGGCGCAGGAGATGAAGCACGTCGAGCCGGAGGAGTGGGCTACGACACCGCATATCGGGAATTTCCTGAAAGCGGTCCGCAGCCGCAACCAGAAGGACCTGACCTGCGATATCGAAGAAGGCTATCTCTCGGCGGCGCTCTGCCACATGGCCAACATCAGCTATCGCACGGGACGCAAACTGCAGTTCGATCCGAAAGCGGAGCGTTTCGTCAACGACGCGGAGGCCAACAGCTATATCACACGGAATTATCGCCGGCCGTTCGTGGTGCCCGAGAACGTGTAACGCTACTTGCAGCTCATCTCGATCAGACGCTCGGCGTGCTTCAAGGCTTCTGAGGTCAGTTTCTCACCCGACAGCATGCGGCCGATTTCGCGGGTGCGAGCGGCGCCTTCCAGTTCCTCAATGTCCACCACCGTGCGACCTTTCCGCTCGCGCTTCTCCACCACGTAATGATGGTCGGCGAAGCAGGCGATCTGGGCGAGATGCGTGACACAGAGCACCTGGCTGGCCGCCGCCAGCCTTTTCAAACGCCGCCCAACGCCTTCCGCTACTCCGCCGCCGATCCCCGCGTCGACTTCGTCGAACACCAGAGTACGCACGGGCCCGCCGGCGCGCGCTGGAACGGCCACGCAAGTTTTCAGCGCCAGGGCAATGCGTGAGATTTCGCCGCCCGAAGCAATCTTCTCGATGGGCTTCGGCTCTTCGCCCAGATTCGGCGAGACCAGAAATTCGACGGCATCTTTGCCGGAAGCCGATGCGTCTGCCGGGCGGAGCGCGATCTGAAAACGGGCGCGCTCCATGGCCAGGCCGGCGAGTTCCGCCTCCACGCGCCTGGCAAGCTTCGCGGCAGCCTCCTTGCGCCGGGCGCCCAGAGTCGCTGCCAGGGCGTCGTACTCGCCCGTAAGCTTCTTGCGTTCAGTGCGCAGCCGCTCCATCCGTTCGCCCGCATGCTCCACGGCATCGATGTCACGCTTCACTTGCTCGAGATAACCGAGCATCTCTTCGATGGTGGCGCCATATTTGCGCTTGGCTTTGTCGATGGCAGCAAGCCGGGATTCGATCTCTTCGAGACGCCCGGGGTTGGCTTCAAGCTTGCCCAGATAATCGCGCAGGGCGTACGAGGCCTCGGACAACGCAACTTCCGCGGGCTTGAGGCTCTCGCGAATCTCACCGAGCGACGGATCGATGCGAGCCAGTTCTTCCAGCTTCTTGGCCGCAAGTCTGGCGAGCGACGAGGCGGATTCCGGCGAATCGTACAGCGCCGCATACGCAGCGCCCGCGGTCTCAAGAATCCGCCCCAAGTTCTGCAGCACGCGCCGTTCGTTCTCGAGCGCCGCATCCTCGCCGGTCTGGAGTCGCAGGCTTTCGATCTCCCGGCGTTGGAATTGCCAGAGATCGAGCAAGCGAAGCTTTTCCTGCTCGGTGCGCTCCAGTTCCGCCAGCTCGGATTCGACGCGGCGCACCGCGCGGTAGCTTTCCGCCACCTCCGCCACGAGCGGCTGCGCTCCGGCAAAGGCATCAAGCATCTCGCGCTGTGTTTCCGACGAGAACAGAAGCTGCTGATCGTGCTGGCCGTGGATATCGCCCAGGTGCGGAGCCAGGTCGCGGAGCAGCGTCACGGTCGCGGGCCGGCTGGAAACAAACGCCCGCGACTTGCCTCCCGCCAGCACCTCGCGCTCGACGAGCAACTCGCCGTCTTCGATCTCAAAGCCGGCCGGATCGAGCACGGCGCGCACCGCGGCGTTATCGCGCACGTCGAAAATGCCGGCGACGCGTGCCCGTTCTTCCCCGGAGCGGATCATGTCGACCGACGCACGCCCCCCGAGCAAGAGCCCGAGCGCATCCACCACGATGGATTTGCCGCTGCCGGTTTCGCCCGTCAGCAGGTTCAATCCTGTGTGGAAACGTACGCGCAAGCGGTCGACCACCGCGTAGCTCTCGACCGTCAGCTCCACCAACATCGAGCCGATTATACGAACTTTCCACGGTCTCTCCGGTGCGTGGAGCTGTGTCCGCGAAATTGGCCACCGCCACCGAATTTGCCCGACAAACATTTCCGGACTGAAATGTTTCGCTTCCTTGTGCGAATTGTGCGATTCCGCCGAGTTCTTATGCTACATTTGCAAATGAGGAGACAGTTTGGTTCCAACGATTCCCGGGCTTCTGCTGCAGACG
This sequence comes from Terriglobia bacterium, assembly GCA_020073305.1. Classification (GTDB taxonomy): domain Bacteria; phylum Acidobacteriota; class Terriglobia; order Bryobacterales; family Bryobacteraceae; genus QHXW01. The sequence goes on along the minus strand of JAIQFK010000006.1, from coordinate 47,245 downwards.
GGTTTGTGGGAAATGGTTGGCCGCGCCACCCCACTTACTTTTGCGGTGCTCCTGATCTTATTTGCATTTTCGATCTTCTCCTGGACCATCATTTTTGCCAAGTGGAGCGCATTCCGGAGAGCGCGAAGGACCGACGCCCGCTTTTTGCGCGCATTCCGCAAGGCCACCGGCCTTGATTCAGTGATGATGGCGAGCGAGCAGTTCCGCCCGTCGCCCCTGGTGGCGGTTTTCGATTTCGGCTATGAAGAGGTCACGCGGCAGGTGAAGTCGCGTGGCACCATTAACAACAAAGTCGCACTCGAACGCACCCTGCAACTGGGCACGAGCGAGGAAATCGCCAAGCTCGAACGCAACATGAGCTGGCTCGCCACCACGGCCTCGGTGAGCCCGTTCATCGGCCTGTTTGGCACAGTCCTGGGAATCATCCGATCTTTCGAGCAGCTCCAGCAATCGGGCAGCTCGAGCCTGCGCGCGGTAGGCCCGGGCATTTCCGAGGCGTTGATCGCGACCGCCGTGGGCCTTGCGGCAGCCATTCCCGCGGCGATTTTCTACAACATCTTCGGCCACGCGATCAAGGAAATCGGGACGCGCATGGACGATTTTGCGCTGGAATTCCTGAACATGACCGAGCGCACGTACGGGGAATGAGCCGATGGCGATTTCAATCAACAACGGTAACGGGTCATCGGGCAGGCGCCGGTCTTACGGGGCCGCGGCGCTTGCGGAAATCAATGTCACCCCCTTTGTCGACGTCGTGCTGGTTTTGCTGATCATCTTCATGATCACGGCGCACGTCATGGAAGTCGGTTTCCAGGTCGATGTCCCCAAAACCAGGTACGTCAAAGATAGCGCCAGGGAGTTGCCCGTCATCCACATGACGCGCGATGGGGAACTGTATCTGAACGACAAAGAAATCAACATTTATCAGATCTCCTCTGTCGTCAAGAACCGGTTCCCGGGCCAGGCGGTCTACCTGCGCGCCGACCGGGGCGCCACCTGGGATATGGTTGCGCAGGTGATGAGCGCGCTTGCCGACGCTGGGATTCAGATCAATGCCGTGACCCAGCCGGAGGACTCAGCGGACAAACGAAAGCGGTGATGGCGCCTCACGTCGACATTCTCGACCAACCGGAGTCGCTCAAGAAGCCACTGGCGAGTTCTGTGGCGTTGCATGTTTCGGTGGCGGCGGCCGTGGTCCTGCTGTCGCTGGTGGGCGGCAAGCGCGAGTACTGGGGCACCAACACCCCGGGCGGCGGCTCGATGGCGATCAATGTCGTGCATCAGATCCCCATGCCGGCCAACAGCGGAGCGATCAATCCCGTCGCCAACGACACGCATTCCGAAGCCCCCGAACCCAAACCGGACACAGTACAGCGGACCAAGATCAAAGAACCGGAGCCGGATGCGATCCCTCTGAAGAGCCGCCAGGCTCCCAAGAAGCCGTCGTTAAGAGAGTCAAGCCTCAATAAATACCGCGCGCAGCAGATCGACCGCCCGAACCAGGTATACAGCGCGGAGGGCCAGAAGCTGGTCAGCCCGATGTACGGGCAGCCGGGGTCGGGAGGCGTCGGCGTCGGCCGAGGTTCACCGTTCGGCGACCGATACGGATACTATGTCGACCTGCTGCGCGACAAGGTGGCTCAGAAATGGCGCGCCAGCGACGTCGATCCGCGTATCCGCACGCTCCCGCCGGCGATTGTGACATTTACCATCCGGCGGGATGGCTCGGTCTCCGGCGTTCGCATGGCGCAGACTAGCGGTAATTTTGCGCTGGATCTCTCGGCGCAACGCGCGATCGCGGATGCCGCGCCATTTCCGCCGCTACCGGCCGGGTACCCCGGAAATGACGTATCGATCGAATTCTGGTTTGAATTAAAGCGATGAAGAAGAAATCATTCCTGGCAGCAACCTCGGCAATCTTATTCGTGGGCACCGCTGCGCTCGTAGCGCAGGAGGGCTCGGTCGTCATCAAGCTGGTAAGCCCGCAGCGGCCGAAGATGGCGGTACCGGATTTTCGCGGCTCGGGCGCGGCGCAGAATTTCATGGGCGCGTTCAATGAGACGCTCTTCAGCGATCTGCAAAATTCGGGACTGTTCGACATGGTGGCGAAGGGTATGTACCCGCTGCAGGTGCCGCAACGGCCCGAAGATTTCCGCCAGCCGCCGCGGCCCGGCGCCTCCGCCGGAGGACTGGCGCTATCGGACTGGTCGTCGCCGCCCACCAATGCCAACTTTCTGGCAACCGGTTATACCGCGGAGCAGAACGGCCAGATCGTTCTTTATGGATTCCTGTTTGACGTGGCGCAGCCGAATATCGCTAACGCACAGATTCTAGGCAAACGTTACTTTGGTTCCGTCGATGAAACCGGCGCCCGCAAAGTAGCGCACGAATTCGCGGCCGACATTCTGGCGCATTGGGGCGGCACCTCGCTTTACGGGTCGCACATCTATTTTGTATCCGACCGCACCGGACATCAGGAAATCTGGTCGATGGACCCGGATGGATCCAATCAGAAGCAGGTGAGTTCTTTCAAATCCATTTCCATCATGCCTTCGGTCTCACCCGACGGTACGAAGATCGCTTTTACTACCTACGCTCACGGAAATCCTGCTATATTTATACTCTCTACGGAGACTGGGCGGCGTTTGCCCTTCTATAATCAGGTTGCATCGCTGAACGCGCAGGCCAGCTTCACTCCTGATGGTAAGCAGATCGTCTTTGCGTCCACGGTGAGCAAAGACTACGCTCAGCTCTACGTCGCGAATTTGGATGGGAGCAACTTAAGACGCATCTCCTCGTCGCGCGCCATCGACGTGGAGCCCAAAGTGAATCCCAAGACCGGGAACGATATTGTTTTTGTTTCCGGACGCACCGGCCCCCAGCAGATTTTCATCATGAATTTCGACGGGACCGGCGCAGAGCGGCTCACCAACGGGGAAGGTGAAGCTTCGAATCCGTCCTGGCACCCCAATGGCGATGTGATTGCGTTCGCCTGGACACGGGGATATGCGACCGGGAACTTCAATATTTTTGTGATGGAAGTGGCCTCGCGGCGGTTCGATCAATTGACCCACAGCGAGGGCCGCAATGAGAATCCTAGTTGGGCGCCGGATGGCCGGCACCTGGTGTTTATGTCGACGCGCAGCGGCTCGCAACAGATCTACACCATGGTGGCCGATGGAACTGGGGTCCGCCAGCTGACCACGCAAGGCAGGAACAAGACGCCCGTCTGGGGAAAGTAAACGGTTTTTGAAAAGTTCTGGAGGCAGAGATCATGTTGTTCAAACGGAAATGGAATGTCATCTGGATAGCCCTTGTTCTGGTTGCGTTGGTAGCGTTTAGCACGAGCTGTAAGAAAAAGGCGCCGCCACCGCCGCCACCACCGCCGGTTGTCACGCCGCCGCCACCACCGCCACCAGCCGCGGCGCCCGATATCGCGAGTTTCTCGGCTGAGCCCTCGTCGATCGAGCGGGGCCAGTCATCCACGTTGAGCTGGAACGTGACCAACGCCAATCAAATCACCATCGACAACGGCGTCGGCACGGTTCAGGCGACGGGCTCGAAGGGCGTGTACCCCAACGACACCACCACCTACAAGCTCACTGCGAGTGGAGCCGGTGGAACGTTGAGCAAGACGGCCACGGTAACTGTGAGTGCGCCGCCACCGCCGCCGCCGCCGGCGCCCAAAGCTTCTCTATCCGACCGCCTGGGCCAGTTGCAGGATGCGTACTTTGATTACGACAAGAGTGAAATCCGCGAAGACGCTCGCGCGGCACTCACCAAAGACGCTGACGCGCTCAAGGCGATCTTCCAGGAATTTGGAGGGGCGACCATCACCCTGGAAGGCCACTGTGACGAGCGCGGCTCGGCCGAGTACAACCTCGGGCTGGGAGACCGGCGCGCCACCGCCGCCAAGGACTTCCTGGTGCAGCTCGGAGTTCCCGCCGACCGGCTGAAAACCATCAGCTACGGCAAGGAGCGGCCGGTTTGCACCGAGTCCAACGAGGAGTGCTGGCAGCGCAACCGCCGCGCGCACTTCTCCGCGGGGCAGTAGTCATCGAAGGGTAGGGCACTCACCGACGGTCCATCTCGCTGATGGACAGCTTGGGAAGGGTGTCCTACCCTCAATATTTAGGAGGGCTCGATGAAATTCCGCGGGCTGATTTTAGCCGCATCTTTCGCTTTCCCCGTCATTGGTTCGGCAGCCAGCAAAGAAATCGTAGAACTGCAGCGTGACGTGGCGCAGTTGCAGGATCAGGTGCGAACGCTGCAAAGCTCGTTCGACACCAAGATGGGCACGCTGGCCGCGCAGGTGCAGCAGCTTACTGACTCCGCCGGCAGAGCTAACAATTCGCTGGCCACGCTGCAGGGAGCCATCCAGGAGCAACTGCGACAGCAGGGTAAGGAAGTCATGGCCCCGGTTGCCACCGTCGGAACCAAGATCGACGAAATGGCCACTGCATTCCAGCAGGTGCAGAATTCGATGGCCGAAGTGACTGCGCGCCTGGGCAAGCTCGAACAACAGGTCACGGACCTGAGCAACGCAGTTCGCACCATGAATTCGCCGGCGGCGCCTCCCGGAGGCTCGACTCCTGGCACCGCCGGCCCGGGTCCAACAACCTCCAACGTGCCTCCCATTTCCGGCGACGTGCTTTACCAGAACGCCAATCGCGACCGGCTGGGCGGCAAGGCAGATCTCGCGTTGCAGGAGTACCAAGACTTCGTCAAGTATTATGGCGACGGGCAGTTGGCGCCCGCCGCCGAGTTTTGGGTGGGTTATCTCAGCTTTGACAAGGGCGACTACGACAACGCGCTCAGGGCTTTTGATCAGGTTCTGGAGAGATATTCCGCAAACCCCAAGACACCCGATGCTCTGCTCATGAAAGGCAAAACGCTCTTGAAGCTCGACAAGCGCAACGCCGGCGCCGCCGAGTTTCGCGAGCTCATCAAACGTTATCCCGGCAGCGATGCTGCCGCCAAGGCCAGGGCCCAGCTCAAGCAGATGGGCCTTTCGGCCTCCCCCTCCCCTTCGCGGCGCCGTTAGTCTCTCCTTCCTTTTCGTTTCATTCCCACCGGCACAACCGTCCCGCCGTTCCGGTGAGACAATGATCAAGTTATGGATCCCAGCCCGAATACGCGACCGCCGCTGACCACCTACGAAGCGCTTGCCAAAATGATCGACCATTCCCTGGTGCGGCCCGAACTGACCGACGAACAGGTAGCCGCGGGTTGCGACCTTGCCAAGCGCTATCAAGTGGCCAGTGTGAGCGTGCGGCCCTGCGATGTCGATCTGGCCGTGCGCCTGTTGGGCGGGACTGGCGTGGCCGTGGGCACCGTGGCTGGTTTTCCTCACGGGTCGACAACCACAGCGGTGAAGCTTTACGAGATCCGCGATGTACTGCGGCGCGGCGCCAAAGAGGTGGACATGGTCCTGAACATCGCCAAGCTCCTTTCGCGCCAGTTCCAATACGTCGAGACGGAGCTGTTGCAAGCCGCTGAAGAGTGCCACAAGCAGGGCGCATTGCTGAAGGTGATTTTCGAGAACGCCTACCTCACCGACGAGCTGAAGATCATAGCATGCCGCATCTGCGGACGCGCCGAAGTGGATTTCGTCAAGACCTCGACCGCATTCGCTGCCAGCGGCTACACGGTTGAAGATCTCAAGCTGATGCGTGCTCATACGCCGCAGCACATCGGCGTGAAGGCAGCCGGCGGTGTGCGTACCCTGGAAAAGGCCCTGGAAGTCTACGCGTTAGGCTGCTCCCGTTTCGGAGCCACGGCCACCGCGGGCATTCTGGATGCGTGGAAAGCCCGGCTGCATGAGACCGCTGGCAGGGCGGCGTCGTAGCGATTGCCTCGTGGTATTCTAAGTACCTCGCAACGGCCATGGCGCAGAAACGGCCATTCCCCCGCATTTGCATCGCGCTCGGTTTGCCGGATGCGGTCTCGCTGCTGGACCACGCCCGGCAGGAGGCCGACTCCGGAGAAACTTTCCTTGAATTCCGTCTGGACCACCTGGACCACCCCGAACAGGGCATCAAAGTCACGCGCGATTTCCTGAAGCAGCACTCCGAGTGCATCCTGCTGGTCACGTGCCGCCGCCATCAGAACCAGGGAAAATTCAACGGAAGCGTGGAGGAGCAGCTCCACATCCTCGACCTCGCCGTAACCGCGGGCGCACAGGCTATCGATGTGGAGATTGAAACGGCCGAAGCCGCGGCCGAGAGGCTGAACGCGTTTCGCGGCCGGGCGCAGATCATCATCTCTTATCACAACTTCGAATCCACACCGCAACTGGATGCGCTGGTAAAACGCATGACGCGAATTCCGGCGGATGGATACAAGATTGTCACAGCAGCGCGCAAGCCTTCCGATAACGCCCGCGTGCTGGCGCTCGCCAAGGCCTACGCGCGCACGCCGCTGGTAGTCCTGGCCGTGGGCGAGCTGGGTTTCCCGACGCGAGTCCTTTCCCCGGCATTCGGGGGCATGTACACCTATGCCTCTCCACTGCTGACGCAGGGCACGGCTGCCGGACAGGTGAGCGGCCGCCTGCTGCGGCACCTGTACCGGATCGAAAAAATATCGAAGATGGTCAAAGTGTACGGCGTGATTGCCGATCCGATCCGGCACTCGATTTCGCCCGCTGTGCACAACCGCGCCTTCCAGGCCCGCCGCCTGGATGCGGTCTACCTCCCGTTCCTGGTGCCGCCCCTGCAGCTCCGCGACTTCTTTCTTCTGGCCGACAAGGTGCCTATCTCGGGCTTCAGCGTCACCATTCCACACAAACAAAAAGTGATTCGCTACCTGGACACCGTGGACCCGCTGGCGCGCCGCATCGGCGCCGTAAACACCGTCTGGCGCAAGGCTGGAAAATGGCGCGGCGCTAATACGGATGCCGAGGCTGTACTGGTGCCGCTGAGCCGGCACGTGCGGCCGTCGAAAGCGTCCGTGCTCATCGTGGGCAACGGGGGCGCCGCGCGGGGTGCTGCTTGCGCCCTGATCGATGCCGGAGCCAAAGTGGCCATCGCGGGCCGCAACCCGGACCGTGTGCGCGCGCTTTCCCGCATCTGCGGCGCCGAGCCGCTGCTCCGAGAGCAGCTGGAACAGCGGTACTTTGACGCGCTCGTGCACGCCACACCGCTGGGCATGTTCCCCCACGTGAATGAGTGCTTTTTCAATGGGAACATCCCGGCAGAAATCGTGTTCGATATGGTTTACAATCCGCTCGAGACGGTGTTGATTCGCCGCGCCCGCGAGCAGAATAAGACCGTTGTCCCGGGAATCGAGATGTTCGTTGAGCAGGCGGTCCGCCAATTTGAAATCTGGACCGGCGAGTCTGCTCCGCGCTCGGTGATGGAAAAGGCCGCGCTCGAAGCGTTGGAGCAAAAGACATGAACCTGAAAATCACGCGCAGGCGGTTGGCGGCAGCCGCCCTGGGCTCTTCGGTGGCTCTCCGCGCCGGTCAGACGCCCACCGCTGGCCCGTCCGAGGATCTCAACACCGTGGCCAAAGAACATCTCAGCGAGGACTCCGAGGCGCTAACAAAAGTCGAGCTGTCCATGGCCACTGAGCCCGCATTTCAATTCAAAGCGTAATGGCCGAATTCACGGACGACATCTTCTTCGCGACCATCAGTGAGCTCAACACCAGGCTCAAGGCCCGTGAGTTCTCCGCATACGAGCTGGTGCGCGCCTTCGCCCAACGGCTCGAGCAGTTCGGGCCACGTTACAATGCGCTCGCCCTGCCGCTCACCGAAGCTGCGATTCGGCGCGCACGCGACGTGGACAAGGAATTGAAGCGCGAGCGCTACCGCGGCGCGCTGCAAGGCATTCCGTTCGGCGCCAAGGATTTGCTGAGTTATGCAGGCCAGCCCACCACATGGGGCGCGCGGCCCTACGCCGGCCAGGTCTTCGATCACACCGCGACCGTTCTGCAGAGACTCGACAAGACCGGGTCCGTGTTGATCGGCAAGCTCGCCATGGTGGAGCTGGCCGGGGGCGGCGGTTATCGCTCAGCCGCCGCATCCATGTTCGGGCCCGGCCTCAACCCCTGGGACCGCACCCGCTGGTCCGGCGGATCTTCAAGCGGATCGGGAAGCGCGGTGGGCGCCGGCTTGACGCCGTTTGCTCTTGGCTCGGAAACGAACGGCTCCATTCTGACACCGGCCGCGTTCTGCGGAGTGACCGGTCTGCGCCCCACCTACGGCCTGGTGAGCCGCCACGGCGCCATGCCACTTTCCTGGACCATGGACAAGATCGGCCCCATATGCCGTTCGGCGGAAGATTGCGGGCTGGTGCTGGAGGTGATTGCCGGGGCCGACCAGAAGGACCCGGGCTCGGCCCGCAAAAGCTTCTATTACACCCCGCAGTTTTATCGCAAACCGAAAGACCTTCGCATCGGCTATGCGCCGGTCGATTTCAACGAATGGGCGCAACCCAATGCGCGCCCGGCTTTCGAAGAGGCGCTCGCGGCGATTCGCGAGACCGGCGCGCAGCTCATCGAAACCAGACTGCCCGACCTCCCCTACGGCGCGCTGGCGAGCACCATCATCTTATCTGAAGGTGCATCTGTGTTCGAGCCGCTGATCACCAGCTCCAAGATCGACGAACTCGCCGATCCCAAGCAGATCGCAGGCCTGCGGGCCGCGCTCGACATTCCGGCCCGAGATTATCTGAAAGCCATGCGCATCCGCACGATCGTGCAGCAGAAGGTACGCAGTATGTTCGGTGAGGTGGATATCCTGCTGTCGCCCAGCCGCTTCGGCCCTGCATCCAAAGTCAGCGAACCGACCGATCGCGGCCGCACGCCCGAACCCACGCCCAAGGACCTCGGCATGAGCGGGCTGGTCTCCGCGGGCAATCTTGCCGGACTTCCGGCGCTTTCCCTGCCCTGCGGTTTTGCCGACGGAATGCCGGTCGCCATCCAATTGGTCGGACCGGCCTTCTCGGAAAATGTGCTGCTGACCATGGGCAAGGAATTCCAAACCCGCACCGACTGGCACCGCAAACGGCCTCAGGTGGGGTAGGCCTGCCGCCTGAGCCGTTACAATAGAATCATGCCGCGCGCCGGCATCAATCCCCAACTTTCGGTCGAGCGCTTTTTCCAGCTTTCCGTGCTGTGCCTGGTCACGACCGGCTACCTGGCCGTCGCCGGATCCGGTTACCTCGACCTGCCCACGGTGCTTCTGACGGGTCTGGGCCTGGTGCTGCGCACGCTGCTGGTCACCGGCGTCCTGAGGTTCAATATTTCCGACCGGCTCGTGACCAGCGCCACCCTGGCCTACATTTGTTTTTACCCACTCGACTATTTTTTCCTATCGCGTTCGTTTCTGGTGGCCACCGTCCATCTGGTCTTCTTTCTCGCCGTGGTGAAAATTCTCACGGCTCGCACTAATCGCGACTACCTGTACACGGCCACCATCGCTTTTCTTGAAATCCTGGCGGCGGCCATCCTTTCGGCCAGTCTGAATTTCCTGCTGTTCCTGGGACTTTATCTTTTGTCGGCCATCGCCGCGTTCACCAGCGCCGAGATTCGCCGCGCCATGCAGAAGCCGCACCAGATCGCACGCTCCGGCCTACGGCTGTTCCATCCCCGGCTGGCAGGTCTGGCTGTATTTGTCACCGCCGGCATCCTGGTTCTCACCGCGGGCCTCTTTTTCCTGCTGCCGCGTTCCGCGAACGCCGCGCTGAGCCGGCTGACTGCGCGCCGCCTGCACGTGCCCGGCTTTTCCAATGAGGTGACGCTCGGACAGATCGGCCAATTCAAGAATGATTCGAGCGCCGTGATGCACGTTCGCCCGAACTCGCGGGATTTTCCGAGCGATCTGAAATGGCGCGGCGCCGCTCTCAGCGAGTTCGACGGAAAGCGCTGGTCGAATCCGTCGGACGCAGGCCAGCACATCCCGCTTGGACCGGCCGGCTGGGCGCTTGTGACCAACGGGCCGCAAACCGGCCGGCGCCTCTTCTATCAGGTCACGTTGAATGCGGGCGATTCCGATGCGCTGTTCGTCGCCGGGCGGCCCGAACATATGAGTGTCGCGGTGATTCGAGGGCCTAACGACAGTGTGCGCCTGGGCTACGTGCCGCCAGACAACTTTCGCTACGCCGTTACCAGCATTGTCGAGGATCCTGAACGCGCCGTAGACCACACCGGTCTCAGCGCCTGGAGCCGTGCCCGTTACCTCCAATTGCCGCCGCTCGACCCCCGCCTCCGTGCGCTGGCCGGCGACGTCATCGTGGGATCCGCCTCGAATTACCAGCGGGCGCGCGCAATCGAGAGCTATCTCCGCACCTCGTACGGCTACACCCTCGATCTCCCCGAACGCGAGACGCGCGACCCCATTGCGTATTTCCTGTTTGAGCGCAAGAAAGGCCACTGCGAGTACTTCGCCTCGGCCATGACCGTGATGTTGCGCGCCGTCGGGATTCCAGCGCGGATCGCCAACGGCTTTCAGAGCGGCACCTTCAATCCCATTTCGCAGCTCTACGTGATCCGCGCTTCAGATGCCCACAGTTGGGTCGAGGCCTATATTGAAGGGCGGGGCTGGATTGCCTTCGACCCCACGCCGCCGGATCCACGCGGCCGCCCCTCTGGACTGCTCGCCAGACTGGCGCTTTGGACCGATGCGGCCGACACGTTTTGGCAGGATTGGGTGCTGCGTTACGATCTGGGACGGCAGTTGGTCCTCGCCGAACGCCTGCAAAGCTCCAGCCGCCGCCTCGGCATCCAGTGGGTGGACAGGTGGAGCGCATCGGCCATCGAGTGGAGCTCCCGCTTTCGCGCCTGGTTCACCGGCCAGGGGCCCGCGCTGGGCCTCTCCTTGCTCTTGAGCATCGCGGCTGTGCTGGGCGGGCCGCGTGCCTGGCGCGCTCTGCGGATGCTGCATCGGGTGCGGCGCGTGCGCGATGGCCGGGCATCGGCCGGCGATGCCACTCTGCTCTATGCGCGCATGCTGGACGTTCTGCGCCGCCGCGGTTTCCAGAAACCGGTGTGGTTCACGCCGAAGGAATTCGCGGCGTCTTTGCCGGCGGAGACCGGGATGCTGGTGGACCAGTTTACCCACGCCTACAATGAACTCCGCTTTGGCGGAAAACTAGACGCCGCTCCCCGGCTCACGCTGCTGCTCGAAGAGTTAGAGACGGGCCGGAACGGCATTCCTGCGCTGTGACCTCTACGCAGGTCGAAACAGCAGCAGATCCAAGCTGAACGTCACTCGCATCGCTCCAACAGGCTGCGATCGCATCGGCCGATAAATCGAAAGCAGGACGTCGTGAACGGCGGCGGCGTCGAGATCGGCCACGGTGGCGGCGCGGCGGTGCTCGATTAGCGTGAAGTCGTGCGCGAATGTCTCGACGGTTCGGGTCACACGATCGCGTCCCGCGCCGCGCAGCTCGATGAGATCGTCAGGCGCAGGAAGGGCGACGAGGAGGCGTCCGTCGTCGCCGAGAACACGCCGGAATTCGCCCGGATTCATCCGCGCCGTGATGGACAGCACAATCGAGAACGAGCGGTCGGCATACGGCACGAAGCGATCGGCATTGGCCACGATCCATGCGCATGCGGGATAGCGCCGCGCCGCGGCATCCACCGCCCGAATCGAGATGTCGACGCCATGCGCATCGAAGCCGATCCGGTGAGCGAGAGTGCCGAGGTAGAAACCCTCGCCGCAGCCGGCATCGAGAACAATGTCGGTCGGCGAAGCGGCCAAGACCCCCGCGATTGCGTCGAGCAGCGGCGCGGTCACGCCGCGATCGTGCAGCCGCCGCCGCGCTGCGATGGCGCCCGCCGTATCGCCCGGCTGCTTGGATCGCCGCTCCTGCGGCTGGAGCAGATTGATGTATCCGCTGCGGGCAATGTCGAACGAATGCGCGCGCGGACACACGAGCCGCCGTTCCTCGCGCACCAGCGGCATGTGGCAGTCGCGGACGGTGCAGAGGGGAAAAGGGGACAGACGCATTTATCGTACGTCAAAACGTCATCTGTCCGAAAAGGGGGACTGCTGTCCCCTTTTGCGCTCCCTATTGCGCCACCCGCGTCATACTGGTAGCTTGTCCGCGCCTCACATCAAACCGCCGCGCGACGCCTGGGCCCGCTGGATAGGCCCGGAAACCCTCATTTCGCAGGTTCGCAACACGGCACCGTTTCTCGAATCGCGACTGACAACCGCGGAACCGGGCCGTCTCGTCGAACTCGGCCGCTCTTCCGACGGCTTCCTGCGCGTTCTCACCAATTGGGAAAACATCCAGCGCCCCGGCCTCAGTCCCGAGGAGCAACTGCAGGACTACTTCGCCCTCTGCCTGGCCTGCCACCACGCTACCGTCGCCACATTTGTGCCTACTGATGTCGATACCAAAATTCGCGGCATCCTCTGGCGCGAATCGCGCGATCCAGATGTCCTGCAGCCCATGCTGCGAATCGCGCTGGCCTCGCGCGCCTGGACCGAGGACGGTATCTCCACCCGCGCCATCCGCGGCGTCAGCGGCCACAACGGCGAACAGTGGAGCGCCATCGCGGGCGGCCTCGGCCGCTTGCTCGAACTCGGCGACACCGCTTCGGCCGAAGAGGCACAGGCCGCCATTGAAGCTGAGATTGATCGCGAACAAGCGGTCTTTGATGCCGTCGCCACGGAACGCGACGCCGAACTCGACCTGCTGCGCCTCTCCATGACGCTCGCGCACAACCGCGGCGATCTCACGCAAGGGATGGGCTTCTGGAAGCACACACCACGCACGACGCCGCTCATGGAGCATCTCTCCGCGCGCGGCCGTTTCGCGCTCGCCGTTCGCGTATATCAACACACCGGGCTTTCGGCTGAGGGCCACCGGCACTATCCGCTTCGCCCGGTGAAAACGCTGCGCCGCTCGCCCGCCACGCTACTGCCGCTGAGCCCGTTCCTGGACCAGTGGGGCGGCATAGTGGCGCAACTCGAAGAGAGCCACGAGGTGCTGGAAGCGCTGGTGGCCGGCTGCCAGAAGGTGCAGGGGCAGCAGGGCTACTTCCGCGCGATCGCCGGCATGCGTGCCGCCTCATCAGGCGCTTTCGACCGCGCCGTTGCGCGCATGCCCAACTCCGCTCAGCGCCTGATGCGAAGCGCCGGCCTGCGAAAACTGATCGACGTGCCGCGCGTTTCCTTCGAATCCATGATGCGCAAACGCGCCCGCACGGCCCTGACGATGTTCAGCGGGTATCACTAAACTGTTCCAACCAGGTCGAAGCCCGGCAGCCGGAACATTCGCCCCCGTTCCGGCGTCTTCTAGACTGAGGAGGCTCCATGTCCAACGATCGTGGGGTGCCGCTGCCTATGCCTTGCCGCGGGTTTCTCCGCCTGGCAAGTTGGATCGTGCCACGGCGCACGCGACCCGACTGGCACGCGCGATGGAGCGCCGGCCTGTGGAACTGGTGGATCCTGGTTGAGCGCGGTGAACTGACCAGCGGCGTTTCCGAACAACTCGCAGCCCAGTGCCGAGGCGCGCTTGCGGACGCCTTCTGGCTGCGGTTTAACAAAGCTGCCCTGCGCACCTGGGTTCGGGGGCCGGGTTTCGTCGTGGTCGCGACCGCAACCATCCTGCTGCTCATGGCTGCCTGCACACACGGTTTCGCCGTCACACGCGGCTTAATCCAAATTGCACGAGACTTGCACTATGCCCGGCCGCAGATGATGCCGCCGGGTGCGCAGGAGGGCGCGCTGATCGCGTACGGCTTTCCGATCGTGTTCGCGCTGGCCACCGGTATCGTGCTCGTAATGATCGGGCGTCTGTCGCTTCGCCCCTATGGTTGGCGCTACTGGTCGTTCCTTATTTTCAAAACTCTCTCCGTGATGGCGATCGTGCCCCTGCTATGGATTGAAGGCGGCGCTTCGATACGCGCCCACATCTCGAACGTGCAGTTGCGGGTGTTCGCCGGTGGTCTGGGACTTGCGCTGGTTTTCGTCGTCGCTTTCGGTTGCGCGTTGCTGTGGATTTTCGCCGACCAGCGGCGGCGCTGCCCCGTATGTCTCGAACAGCTCGCCATGCCGGTCACCGTCGGGTCATGGGCCAGCGTATTCGATCCGGTCGCAACCGAACTCCTCTGCAACCAGGGTCACGGCGCGCTGTGCTTGTCCGAAACTGAAACCGGCGAGGCCGATCGCTGGACGGCTTTCGGCGCGTCCTGGAGCAGTTTGTTCGACACGAACGAATCGAAGAGAGACAACGTCCTACGGTAGGGCGCGAGCGAACCCTACTTCCCTTCGTTCCAATAGATCTTCACATTCGCCGTCGCGCGCCCCACCGCGATAATCTCCGGCGGGCCATCGCCATTCAAGTCCGCCACCGCCAAATCTTCCGCCGCCATGCCGCCATCGTCCACCATCGATTTCGTCCACGACCCGTCGCTCGCGCGCTTATAGACCGCCACGCCGAAATTCTTCTCGCGCCAGCCCACAGCCAGCTCATCGTTACCATCGCCGTCAAAATCGCCCCATCCGAGAGCGTGCGCGGATGCCAGCTTGTCCTCAATCACTTGCCGCGGCCACATTCCGGAATGCTCCTCATAGACGAAGATCGAGTTCCCATGCCATGGCTCGACCGTCGCCAGATAGCGCTTGCCTCCCATGCGCCCCATCTTGATCTCGCCCGGCGCACCTTCTCCGATCTTGGTCTTGGTCCAGTGCCCGTTCGGGTTGCGCGTCAGGACGTGAATGCCCTCGCGGCTCGCCGTTAGAATGTCCTGCTGTCCATCGCCATCAAAATCCGTGATCAGGAGATTGTGCACGATGTGGAGCGAATCATCCGCAACTTCCATGGGCCACGCGTCATGGGCCGGATCCTTGGGCAGGTGAAACACCAGGATGCGTGCGCCCTGCCCGTCCCACTGCGGTCCCTTGGCGCCGCGCCCGTGGAGGGGAGCGACAATCAGCTCCGGCTTGCCGTCGCCATCCACGTCGCCCCAGCGAATGCGGTGCAGCGTGGGCTCTTCCGCAATCGGCGTCAGCTTCCAGGGAGCCTTGGGCGACGCGGCGTCGCGCCCAATCCACTGCAGCGTTCCGCCGCTCGTCGTGTTGCTGGGATGCCAGTCCGCGCCGAGCGCCAAGTCGAGCTTGCCGTCGCCATCGACATCGGCCGCCGCCATGCAGACGTTGTCTTTTTTCGTGGCGCCATCGAGAATGATGTGCTTCTCCCAGGTGGGATTTTCGAACCAGACCACCTGCGTCGGGTTGATGGCCACCACGTCCGGTTTCCCGTCGCCGTTGATATCGGCCACCAGCACCGCGTACACCACGCCGAAATCCCGCTGGATCTCTTGCGCGCGAAAGCTCACGCCCGCATTCGCGGCGGCCGCGCAGACCAAAAGAGGTAAAATCGTCCGCATGATGCGGCATTGTATCGCAGCGATTCTGTGCCTGGCCGCCGCGATTGCGGCCTGGAGCCTCGGGCGCACACCCGAAATTCCGTTTGAAAAGCACACCATCGATCTCGGCGCCAACGAAACCTGCGCCCTGTCTGACATCAACCGTGACGGCAAGCTCGACATTATCTCCGGCGAGAATTGGTACGAGGCGCCCGCTTGGACGAGACACCACTTTCGCACCATCAGCTACACCGACAATTACATCGATAATTTCAGCGACCTGCCCATCGACGTGAACGCCGATGGTTCGCCCGACATCGTGAGCTGCTCTTACTTCACCCAGGAACTCTACTGGATGGAGAATCCCGGCCGTGGCATCGGTGACTGGAAGAAGCACGCCATCGAAAACGGCTACTCAGTCGAATTCGTGTTTCTGGTCGACATCGACAACGACGGCAAGAAGCAGGAGTTGCTGCCGCAATTCGGCCAGGACGAAGCGCCCCTTGCCTGGTATGAGCTCACGAACGGTGCATTCGTCCGCCATGTCGTCAGTCCGAAGAGCTACGGCCACGGTATCGGCGCAGGCGACGTGAACGGTGACGGCCGCACCGATATCCTCACACCCAAGGGCTGGTTTGAGGCTCCGCTCAACCCGCGCTCGGGTGACTGGAAGTTCCATCCCGATTGGGACCTCGACGCCGCCGGCTTCATGTACGTGCTCGATGTCAACGGCGATGGCCGTAACGACGTGGTGACCTCGTCCGCTCACAACTACGGCGTCTTCTGGCTGGAGCACGGTGATGGCAGTCATTGGACCAAACACATGATCGATGAAAGCTGGTCGCAACCGCACGCCATGACCATGGTGGACCTGAACGGCGATGGGAAAATGGATTTCGTCACCGGCAAGCGTTTCATGGCGCACAATGGCCACGATCCTGGAGAGCGCGAGCCACTCGGCGTCTACTGGTACGAATACCTGAAATCGGATGACGGCAAGAAAATCGAATGGGTGAAGCACGTCGTCGACTACGGATCGCGCACCGGAGGCGGCATGCAGATCCCGGTGGCGGATCTCGATGGCGATGGCGATCTGGATTTTGTGGTCGCCGGCAAGAGCGGCCTTTTCCTGTTCGAGAACCTCACGCGGCACAAATGAGTCTTCTGGAGCAAATCAAACCCGCACTGAGCGCCGGCCACCTGCAAGACGTCCTGGATCTCACCCTGAAACACTTCGGCGCGGATACGGGCACCATCCATTTGCTCGAATCCGACGGTGTGCTGCACTTGAAAGCCGCGAGTTCCGGGATTCCTGAACCCGTTCTGCAAGCCGTAAAGCTCGTCCCCATCGGCAAAGGCATGGCCGGGCTCGCCGTCGAGCGCAAAGAAGCAGTGAGCGTCTGCAACCTGCAAACCGATGCGAGCGGCAATGCGCGTCCCGGCGCCAAAGCCACCGGCATGGAGGGCGCGCTGGTGGTCCCGGTTCTCAGCGGCGATCGAGCCGTCGGCGCGCTGGGTATCGCCAACCGTGCACCGCGCGCCTTTACGCCTGAAGAGACCGCGCTTCTCACCGGCGTCGGCCGCGCCATCGCGGCGCTGCCGCCTGTGAAATAATCAAGGCGACTCTCGGATCACCGCCGCGGCCGGAATGCTCTGCGCCGCGAGTGTAACGAGCGCTAGTTCATAAGGACACCCAATGATCAATGACCCGACTCGCCGTACTTTTGTAAAAACATCCATGGCCGCCGGCAGCGCGGCGCTCCTCGCGGCGCAATCGCCCAATGATACCGTCCGCGTCGCCTTTATCGGCGTGGGCAACCGCGGCTCTTACCTGCTCAAGCACATGCTGAAGGTCCCCGGCGTCACGGTGGTCGCCATCTGCGACATTGATCCCGATAACCTCAAGAAAGCCATCGATTCCGCTACGGCGGCCGGCAGTACCCCTGAGCCCTACACCGAGTTCCGAAAAATGCTCGACCGGAAAGATATCGATGCCGTGGTCATCGCCACACCCGTCGATCTTCACAAGGAGATGGCCATCGCGGCGCTCGAAGTCGGCAAGCACGTGTATTGCGAAAAGCCCATGGGCCTTACGCCCGAGCAGTGCCGTATGGTAGTGAATGCCACCAAGAGCGCCAAGGGAATCTTTCAAGCCGGCTTCCAGTTGCGCTACGATCCCAATCGCGCGGCGTCCATGAAAGTGATCCACGATGGCGGAATCGGAAAGGTCCTGTTCCTGCAGGGCTATCGTCATACCGGCGATCTGCCGCGCCAGACGCTCTGGTATTTCGACCGCACCCGTTCCGGCGACAACATCGTCGAGCAGGCATGCCATATCATCGACCTGATGGTCTGGGCCGCTGGAAGCCACCCTCTGCGCGCTTTCGGGTCAGGCGGCATCAACCTCTACAAGAACGACCCGCCGGGCCGCACGACCATGGACAACTACGCCGTCATCTACGAATTTGCCAACGACGTCCGCTTTTCGTTCAGCCACATTTACTTCGATCCGCCGCACTTTTCGGGGATCAAGGAAAGAGTGTATGGATCGGATGCCGCCATTGATCTGGCCACCGCCACGATGATCCCTCGCGAAAAGGGCGCGCAACCCAAGCCGATCGAGGTCCCGGATGCACAGCAGGATTCAAACTATCTGTCGCTAGCCTCGTTTATCGACAACGCGCGGGGAAAGAAAACGCCGTTGAATAACGCGGAGTCCGCCAGAATTTCCACCCTCACCGCCATGATGGGGCGCAAGTCGATTTACGAGCGGCGCGTCGTCGAGTGGGCGGAAGTGGACGTCTGAGGGTCAGTGCTGCGGACGCTCCTCCCCTTTTCCGAACGTGATGGTTGATTCCGACCCGAACCTCTTGTACTCGCTGTAACGAATCATCAGGCGGATTCGCTGCGGGCCCGTGCGGAACGCGAGCGTGTCGTCGGCGTGCGTATAGACCGGGAACCAATGTTTGCCGTCGACGGGGCGCCGCACCGTGGTGAACCGCGGAAAGAGATTCTCCTGTTTCATGCTTCGCACCTGCGGTACGGCCTGGCCTTCGGACCGCACGATCGCGAAATCATCTTTTTTCACCCACAGCAGGCCGTCGAACAGCCTTTGGCCGGAAAGAATCTGGCGCGGCCGCACCTGCAGCACATAGCAGTCGACGTCGTCCATCGTTTCTTCGCCGCGAAACTTCGTCTCATAGATCGCCAACAGATCCTCCACCAGCACGAACGGCTGAATGTTGCGCATATCGGCGAAATCTTCATCGGTCATTTTGAGATTCTTAAGGGCGACGAGCGGCTGACCGATTATTTCCTCGGTTCGCTCTTCGGCGGGCGAGAAGATCACATCGCGTACCTCGCGGTACTCGCCCACCCTCGATCCGCGATCGCTCAATTCCTCCAGCGTGACCGACTGCCGGTAGGTGTAGTGATCGCGCGTCCGCTGCGTCTCCGTCTCGGCGTGCGCCACGCGGCGGACCAGATCGGCCGGCGGTTCCTCCGCGCGCACTGGCGCGACACCGGCAATCCACGCCGCCAGCGATGCTAGAATGATGCCGATGCACCAGACGCTCGGCGCTTTCCGGGCGGCCCTGCTGGCCGGATGGATCGGGTTGAGCGCCTCCGGGTTGCTGTACGCCCGCCAGAAAAACATTCCAGCGTGGGCGGCTGTTCCCCTCATCGCCGCATTCCTTCTTGAGTATTCATTCTATCTGGTCCCTGGATTTGAGTCGCTGCGCCGGAGTTTGCGCGCCAGGCTCGCAACCTGGCAGTTCGCGCTGGCTATCGCACTCAGCGCCGTCCTGCCTTATCTTGTTTACAGCATCCCCACCGGCCAGTTCGGCTTCCCCGCCTGCGCCGCGCTGGTTGCCCTCATGGCGGCGGTCTCGTTCTGGTACGTGGTTCTTCCACGCTCGCCGGTGTCCGACGTCTTGTTCCTGGCGCTCCTCGCGGCGATCGTGCTCAGCCGCTCGTTCAGCCACATTTACACCTCCCCCGTGCAGGTGCGCGTCGATATTCTGGGGCACCTGGCCCTCATTCACACCGGTGCGCTGGCCGCGCTCGAGATCCGGCGCGTCGAGGGGATTCGGTTCGGCTTCATCCCTGGCCAGCAAGAAGGCATTGCCGGCGTCCGTTACTTTTTCTACTTCTTGCCCATTGGCTTTCCGCTAGCTCTGTGGCTCGGCGCCGTGCACCTGAATTTCGCTCCCTTCCTGTTCGGGAAAACGCTGGCTACTTTCTTTGGAGCACTCTGGGTGACGGCACTGTCGGAAGAATTCGTGTTTCGGGGCCTTTGGCAGCAATGGCTCGCACAGTGGACCGGCAGGCCGCATCTTGCTCTCGCAGTGGCCTCGCTCCTGTACGGCGCAGCGCACCTGCCGGTTCGCGGCTTCCCCAATTGGCGGATGGCCGCCGTGACCGCTGTTCTTGGATGGTTTTGTGGGATGGCCTATCAGAAGACCGGCAGCATCCGCGCCAGCATGGTGACCCATGCCTTAGTGGTTACTGTGTGGCGTACAATGTTCCTTTAAGTCCAGCCGGTAGGGCTATACTGCAAAATCTGTAACCTCAAGCGTCTCCATGCCGTCGCGATATGTAATGCAACGCAATCATTTTCCGCTCATCCTGATCCTGATCGCCTCAGCCTCGCTCCGCGCGGCTGACGTTCCCCAGCGCTACGCCCTCCTTTTGCCTGATCCGCCGGTCGCCGAAGCTCGCAAGAACGCGACCCGGGCCGTGGCCGAAAATCGCCGCCAGAAAATCGAGGCGGCACAAGCCTCGCTGCGCAGCGAGTTGGCGCGCCAGAAGTTCACGGTGACCGGATCGGTCCAGACCGTGCTGAACGCCGTTTTCGTTCTGGCCACGCCGGACCAGGTCGCGCAGTTGCAGAGGATGCCGGGAGTCGCCGGCGTACGCCCCTTGCGCCGTTTCCGCAAGAGTCTGAACGCCGCCGTACCCTTGCTGAATGGCCCTGCCGCGTGGACGCTGGTGGGTGGTGAGGGGAGAGCCGGAAGAGGCGTCAAAATCGCCATCATCGACACCGGCATCGACAATTCCCACCCCGCTTTCCAGGACAACCAGCTCACAGTTCCATCCGGTTTTCCGAAATGCAACACGCCGTCCGATTGCACCAGCTTCACCAACAACAAGGTCATCGTGGCGCGCAGTTACGTCGCGCAACTGGCCGCCGGCACCGGATCGAATCCCGCCGCCACTTCACGCCCCGACGATTACTCGGCGCGCGATCTGGATGGCCATGGCACCGCGGTGGCCATGTGCGCAGGCGGAGAGACCAACACCGGTCCCGCCGGCACCATCACCGGCATGGCGCCCAAAGCCTTCCTGGGCAACTACAAAGTCTTCGGCTCGCCCGAAATCAATAATTTCAGTACGGGCGACGTGATCATCAAAGCCGTCGAGGATGCTTTGAACGATGGAATGGACATCGCCGAGCTTTCCCTCGGCACCACGACGTTTTCCGGCCCGCTCGATCAAGGCCCCGCCTGCGGCCTGACCGGCACAACGCCCTGTGACCCCGAAGCCGCCGCAGTGGAGAATGCTGTGCAAGCTGGCATGCTGGTGGTAGCTGCCGCGGGTAACGAAGGCGGCGACGGCCAAAATCAGAATGCGGCCACGCTGAACACCATCGATTCTCCTGGCGATGCGCCTTCAGCCATTGCCGCCGGCGGCAGCACGAATTCGCACACTTGGGTTTCCGGTGTCCAAGTCAGCGGCAGCGGCGTGCCCTCCGTGCTGCAGTTGATCCAGGGACAATTCGGCGATGGCCCCCAGCCATCCGGGCCTTTGACCGCGCCGTTGCGGGATGTGGGTAAGATTTCTGGCGATCCTCTCGGGTGCAGCGCGCTTGCCGCCGGGTCGCTGGATGGCGCCATTGCGCTGATCGAGCGCGGCACATGCAACTTCGTCGACAAGGTGACCAACGCGCAGAACGCCGGCGCCGTCGGAGTGATTATCTGGGATCCGAATACCGATACTTCAGACTCGCCAGTTGGCCTGTCCGGCACCAACATTCCCGCCATCTTGATCGGCGTCACCGGTGGTTCCGCGCTCCAGACCTTCATCGATGCCCACGCAAATTATCACGTGACCCTGGAGGATCTGATTCCCGCGTCGCAGACGCCGAACCTTATCGCGTTCTTCTCTTCGCGCGGGCCTTCCATTACCGGTGCCGTAAAGCCCGACGTCACGGCCGTGGCGACCGATCTCTACATGGCGGCAGAGAGTCTGGATCCCAATGGCGATCTGTACAGCCCCAATGGCTATGCGGTGGCAGACGGCACGAGCTTTTCGACACCGCTCGTCGCCGGCGCCGCCGCTCTGGTAAAGCAAAAGAACCCGGGCTTTACCGGTCTCCAGTTGAAATCCGCCGTGGTAAATACGGCCGCCCAGAGTCTCACGGATGAAAACGGGGGGGCCGCGGTGGTCTCTGCCGGCGCCGGTTTGCTGGATGCCAACGCCGCGGTCTTGACGAACATCACCGCCGGGCCGGCCACGCTCTCTTTCGGCATCCTGAACCAGGGCAGTTCCTTCCCCGCCGGCCAGCAACTCGAGATCGAAAACTCCGGTTCCTCGACGGCGAATCTGTCCCTGAGCATCGTCCCGCGGGTACAAGATACCAACGCCCACGTGACTCTGAGCAAGAGCAGCCTTTCGCTCGGCCCAGGACAAACCAGCACCATCACCGTAACGCTGGGCGGTTCCATGCCCGCCGCAGGCTCCTACGATGGATTCGTGGTGATTACCGGTGGGGCCAAGACACTGCATGTCCCGTACCTGTACGTCGTCGGGGATGGGGTGCCCTTCAACATCACACCCGTACTGAGTAACGGCTTCGATTGCACCGTGGGCCAGGGGCTTCCTGAAGGAGGTGTGGGCTTCAAGATGATCGATCAGTTCGGCGTCCAGATCCCCAACAGCGCCATCCAGTGGAGCGTAACGCAGGGCGGCGGCCAAATCGTGCAGGGGGCGAATAACACCGACTCCACCACCGAATCCACCGGCATCGGTTTCGCCACCGTCACGTGCGGCCCGACTCCGGGCACTCAGGAGTTCGCCGCCACGGCGGGCGGCATGAAGATTTTATTCGATGGCTTCGCTCGCCTCGCGCCCACCATCTCTCCCAACGGAGCAGTCAATGCCGCCAGCTTTCAAGTCGGGCAGGGAGTTGCTCCGGGTTCCTACATTTCTCTGTTTGGCACGGGTCTCAGTGACAGCACCGGCGCCGAGGTCACCACCTTCCTGCCTCTCGGCATCAACGGCATCAGCGTGAGTTTCGACGTGCCCGGCGCCGGCCTGAGTTTGCCCGGCCGGATGTACTACGTCAGTCCCACGCAGTTGAACCTGCAGGTGCCTTGGGAGTTGCAGGGCCAGACCTCGGCACTGATCAAGGTCACCGTCCAGGACAGCCAGGGTCCGCTCTACGCGCTGCCGCTGGCCCCATACTCGCCGGCATTTTTCATCGCCGGCACGTTCCTGGCCGCGCGCGATGCATCCGGCAACGTGATCACTTCCTCCCACCCGGCCCTGCGCGGCGAGACCATCGAGCTTTACGCCAACGGCCTCGGACCCGTGGACACCGCCCTGCCCACCGGACAGCCGGCGCCTCTTCCGCCGCCGCTCATCCACACCACCACGCTGCCTGATGTCACCATCGGCGGACAACCAGCCTTCGTCCAGTTCAGCGGTCTCGCGCCGTCCTATTCCGGCCTGTACCAGGTAAACGTCACGATTCCGTCCGGCGTGTCGCCCGGCATCCAGCCCGTGGTGCTCAAGATCAACGGTGTCGCCTCGCCCACGGCGAATCTTCCCGTACAATAGATGACCCATACACCCATATTCATGCACCCATATGTATGGTAGACTGCGGGTGTGAAGACCACGGTCGAAATCCCGGACGCACTGCTCAAGGAAGCCCGGAAGTACGCATCCCAGCGTGGCTTGACGTTTCGCGAAGTCATCGAAAGCTCACTGCGCCGCACCCTGGAGCAGGAGCGGAGCCTCAAAAAACCCTTCCGCCTGCGCAAGGTCACCTTCAAGGGGACCGGCCAGTTGATTCACGATTGGGAGACGATCCGTGCACTCATCTATGAAGGCCGCGGCGGATGATCGCGATTGACTCGAACATTCTCGTGTACGCACATCGGGAGGACTCACCTTGGCACAAACTGGCCGACCGATCTCTGACCGAGCTCGCCGATAGCGGTTCGCCTTGGGCGATTCCTTGGCCTTGCGTGCATGAGTTTCTCGGCATTGTGACCCATCTCAAAGTCTTCCGTCCTCCAACTCCACTTCGCGAAGCCATTCGTACGGTCGAGGCCTGGTTCGAGACTCCCTCATGTCACGTCATCGGGGAAGCCGCCGGCTACTGGGATGAACTGAAGCTCACATTAGAATCCGGCCGCATCACCGGCCCCGCCACGCACGATGCCAGAATCTTTGCCATCTGCCGGCTCCATGGCGTCCGTGAACTCTGGTCCGCCGACCGCGATTTCTCCCGCTTCGCGGGCGTGCGTGTGGTCAACCCGCTAATCCCGCGCGGCTAGTTCCCCGTCGTGAGAACCACGCGAAACCGCGCCTTGCCGCTCAGCATGCGCTCGTAAGCCTCGTTCACTCGATCCAGCGGAAACACCTCATTCATCGAGCGCACGCCGGAGAGCACGCTGAACAAGAGGGTATCTTGCGAATCGATCGACGTGCCGGAATACCAGCCCGCAATTTTCCGCCGGCCTGACAGGAGCAGCAAGGGAGACGCTTCGAGCGACCCCGCCGCTCCAATGACCATCAGCGTTCCGTTGACGGCCAGGCCTCCCAGAACAGCGCTCATTGCATCCCCATTGGTCACCGTTGCCAGGACGACCTGGGCGCCTCCCATTCGGCGAAGTTCGGCCGCAGGGTCCGCTGCCTGGCTATCGATGTAGTACCCCGCGCCCAACTTTCTGGCCAGCGCTTCCTTGTCCTTCCCCCGTGCGATGCCGACGGTCTTAAAGCCCATCTTTACGGCGAACTGAACCCCCAGATGCCCCAGCCCGCCCAACCCAAGTACAGCCACTAAATCGCCGGGACGCGCTCCGCTGTTTCGAAGGGCGTTGAACGTCGTGATGCCGGCGCACATCAACGGCGCCGCCTCCACCGCGGACAACTCTTCGGGAACCACGGCAAGCGCTTCGGCGCGAGCGATCATGTAGTCAGCGTATCCTCCGTCAGAAGTGATCCCGGTGATGTGCTTGGCCGTCTGGCAGGCAAAGAAGTCCCCGCGGCGGCACGCATCGCAGTACCCGCAGTTGCCGCCATGCCAGCCCACTCCGACGCGTTGGCCAACCGTCCATCGGGCGACGCCCGATCCCACAGCATCCACGACTCCAACCACTTCATGTCCCGGCACGCGTGGATACTGAAGACCTGGGAGGCCTCCTTCCTTGGTCAGCGTATCGCTGTGGCAGATTCCGCAGGCCTGCACTTTGATTCGTACCGATCCGTAGCCCGGCTCCGGAATTTCTTGCTCTATCATTTCCAACGGCCCACCGGGGCGTGAGACCTGTACCGCGCGCATTTTCGGCATGGAGTTAGTGATTCCGCTCGGGCGCGATTGGTCGCACGATCCACAGGTCAAACTGCTCGCATCCGAAACACCGCCGTCCCAAAAACGGGCACCGCTCAGGCTTTCAACCTCATTCCGCGGCCGCAAACTCACTGATCTCGCGGTACATTGCGCGTAGACACGTATGGACTACCTGTTGCAAGACTTCCGGCTCGCTTTTCGCCGCTTGAGGCAAAGCCCGGGCTTCGCCTTCGCCGCCATTGTCACCTTGGCACTCGGCATCGGCGCCAACACGGTCACGTTCAGCGCCATCAACAAACTGTTGCTGCGGCCCCTGCCCGTCGAGCGGCCCGAGGAACTGGCATCGCTAAACAGCAACAGGGCAGGCGCTAACCAGTCCTACCCCAATTACAGAGACCTCCGGGATCGCAACCAAAGCCTTGCAGGTTTGATCGGCATCCGCGTCGCTCCCGTCAACATGAGCCAGCACGGCAACAACGCCCACGTCTGGGGCTATGAGGTAACGGGAAATTACTTTGACGTCCTCGGGGTCCGCGCGCTCCTGGGCCGCACATTAACTCCGGCGGACGACCAGAAAATTGGCGCGCACCCGGTCGTCGTCCTCAGCTACAACAGTTGGCTAAGCCGCTTCGCCGCCGACCCCGCCATCGTAGGCAAGTCGGTGAAGATCAACGGTCTCGGTTACACCATCCTCGGCGTCACGCCCCGTGGTTTCTTCGGAACCGAGCTCATTTTCAGGCCCGAATTCTGGGTCCCCATCGCCATGGAACTGCAGATTGAACCCGGCAACCCATGGATCAATGAACGCGGTGACTGGAATCTCTGGACCGTGGGCAGGTTGAAACGCGGCGTTACCCAACGCCAGGCAGAATCCGATCTCAACGCTGTTGCCGCCCAGATGGGCCGCGAGACTCCCGAACTGCAGGGTCTGCGGATTTATCTGACGCCTCCCGGTCTTATGGGCGACACGCTCCGCGGCGGTGTTATCGGTTTTGCCGCTGTGCTGATGGGCCTCGCCGGGCTCGTGCTGCTGATCGCCTGCACGAATCTGGCGAGCCTGTTGCTCGCGCGCGCTTCCGACCGGCGCCGGGAAATTGCCCTCCGGCTCGCCCTGGGCGCCGGCAGATGGCGGCTCGTCCGCCAACTCCTCGCCGAGAGCTTCCTGCTGTCTTTGGCCGGCGCTGCCGGTGGTTTGTTCCTGGCCGTCTGGCTGGTGGATGCGCTCGCCGCGTGGCGTCCGCCCATCGACGTTCCCATCACCATGGACTTTGCCATCGACCGCCGCGTCCTGGCGTTCACAGCAGCCGCCGGCCTGCTGACCCCACTGCTGTTCGGCCTCGCTCCAGCGCTCCAGGCAGCCCGAACCGATCTGATTCCCGCGCTCAAAAATGCGGCGTTCCATACGCGCCTGCGCCGGTGGCATCTGCGCGAAGTGCTCGTGACCTCGCAGATCGCGCTCTCGGTCGTGTTGCTGATCGGAACCGTGCTCGTGGTGCGAAGCCTGCAGCGCGCCCTGACCATCAACCTCGGTTTCAATCCGCGAAACGCCGTTGCGGTCGCCGTGGATCTCGGTCTCGCTGGCTACGACGAAACACGCGGCAGCGAGTTTCAGCATCGGCTGATCGAGAAAGTTGCCGCATTCCCCGGCATCACATCAGCCGCCTTCGCCAATTCCCTCCCCCTGAGCCTCGACCAGTCGACAACCTCCGTCTTCGCCGAAGGAAAACCCGTACCGCGCCCCGGTGAAACCCCCGACGCGCACTATTACATGGTGGATCCTGGCTACTTCCGCGCCATGGAGACCCGCCTCATAGCCGGCCGCGCTTTCGACCAGCACGACCAAAAAAACACGCGGCCCGTCGCCATCGTCAATCAAGCCTTCGCCGCGAGTCTGTTCCCCAACGAGAATGCCCTGGGCAAGCGGTTCCGCTCAGGAAACAGCGGCTCGACGGAAATCGTCGGCATTGTCGAAGACGGCAAGTATTTGTCACTCAGCGACGGCCTTAAACTCGCGCTCTTCTGGCCCGCCTCCCAGCACTACAACGCCACCACGACGGTCGTGGCGCGATCTTCTTTGCCCGCCAGCCAAGTCGTCGGCATGATCCAGCAGGCCGTCCACAATCTCGATCCCACGCTGCCCTTCTATCAGGCCGGTAGTCTCGACGACCACCTGCGGGTCCCGCTGCTTCCCGCGCGCCTGGCCGCATCCATGCTGGGAGCCTTCGGAGGCCTGGCCATCGTACTCGCCGCCACCGGCGTATACGGTGTGATGGCGTACGCGGTCGCGCGCCGACGCCGCGAGATCGGCATTCGCATCGCCATCGGCGCCAGCCGCCCCCAGGTCATGCGCCTCGTTCTCGTCCGGACCTCCGTCCTGCTCGCTGTCGGGACACTTCTGGGCGTGCTCGGGGCACTCGCCATCGGCGGCCAGTTCTCACCCATCCTTTACGGCGTCAGTCCCCGCGATCCACTCACGTTCGCTCTCGCGGCCCTGTTGATGGCCGCCATCGCCTTCACTGCCGCCTGGCTCCCCGCGCGCCGCGCGACCTTGATCGAACCCGCATCCGCTCTCCGCGAAGAATAGGCTCTGCTCGGGACCATTCACGGTGTCTACGGCGCGACACGCCCGTATCCCCTCAGACACGGTTGGTTGAAAAATGGCTTCGCCGTCCCAAGCCGCTTGATAAGCCGAATCACCAGGGTCCGCCTCATCGGCGCGTGGACGGCGCTGCCTGTCCCCATTTTTCTGAATGGCCGCAACTTTGGATCGAAAAGTGCTTTTCTGTGTAATGAGAATCTCGATCGGAGGCCTCTCCCTTGCTGAAACGTATCATTGCCATCACGTTCATCCTCGCCTGCACCAGCATCGCCTGGTTCATTCTCGCCGGCAGCATCACCTCGCGCACTAATGAATCGGACGCCAAACTAAAGCCCGGTGTCGCATCCATTTGGGGCGCCGCTCAGGAACAGCGCCCACCGGCCGCCAGTTATGTCAAGGTCGACCAAGAAAGGAGCGAGACCGAAACCGATGGCCGGAAAACCGCACGCACCCAAACACGCCACACGACGGTCTGCCTGGCTCCGGAAAGCAGCCGCGTCAACGTAAGCCTCGCTCTCGACTACCGCCAGAAAGGATTGCTCTGGTACAGCACCTACGTGGTCGACTTTGCCGGCGTCTACACCTTCCACAACCCGACATCCGAGCCGCAGCTCGTGACTTTCCACTTGAAATTTCCCGCCGACCAAGCCGTCTATGATGGCGTCACCATGGAAGTAAACGGCCGCCCGCTTCCGTTCATCGCAGACAAGCACGGCGTCTTCGTTTCAGCGCCCCTCGCTCCGGATGCAACTGCGACCCTCCGCAGCGCCTATCGCTCGCAGGGCCTGGAAAGCTGGCGCTACAAACTCGGCGACGAGATCGCGCAGTCACGCGATTTCGAGCTCTCGATGAAAACCAATTTCAAGCAGATCGACTTTCCCCCGGACACGCTCTCCCCCAGCAGCAAACAGGAAACCTCCACCGGCTGGGACCTTGCCTGGCGCTACAAGAATCTCATCTCCGGATTCCAGATCGGCATGACCATGCCCCACAAACTGCAGCCCGGTCCGCTGGCCGGCGAGATCAGCTATTTCGCCCCCGTGTCTTTATTGCTGTTCTTCTTCCTGATGTTCATCATCAGCACGCTCCGCAACATCGACCTCCATCCCATGAACTATTTCTTCCTCGCCGCCGCGTTCTTTGCTTTCCACCTGCTGCTCGCGTATCTGGTCGACCACATCTCCATCCACCTTGCCTTCCTCATCTGCTCCGTCGTATCGGTGTTTCTGGTAGTCAGCTATCTGCGCCTGGTGGTCGGGTTACGGTTCGCCGTGGTCGAAGCCGGTTCGGCCCAATTGATTTACTTGGTGCTTTTCTCGTATGCGTTCTTCATCAAGGGATTCAGCGCTCTCACCGTCACCATCGGCTGCATCGTCACCCTCTTCGTGGTGATGCAACTGACCGCGCGCATTCGATGGGCTGACAAGTTTGCGGGCAACACCAGCGCGAACGCAACTGTCGGCTAAGCGAGGCTCAGAACCTGGCACTCTTCGTCAACTTCATGCAGACTGGTTGCATGCCGGCACCGAAAACAAAAACGAAGGACGACTCTCCCGGAACCCAGCTTGACCGCTTCCTGGACAAGTACACGCCGGAGATCGCGGCGCTGGCGCGGGCCTGCCTGGCGAAAATGCGCGCCCGGCTGCCTGGTGCTACACAGCTTGTCTATGACAACTACAACGCGCTCGCCATCGGATTTGGTCCGTCGGACAAAGCTTCGCACGCGATTTTCTCCATCGCGTTATACCCGAGATGGGTAAGCCTGTTTTTCCTCCAGGCCGCGCCGAAACTGCCTGATCCGAACAAACTGCTGGCAGGCCGCGGCAACGTCGTGCGCTACATCGTGCTCGACTCTGCGTCGGATCTGGATCAGCCCGCTATTCAACAGCTCATCGCGGCGGCACTGCAGCGTGCCATCCAGCCCATCGACCCCGCCGCGCCCGGCCAGCTTGTCATCCGATCGATTTCCCCGAAACAGCGCCCCCGCCGCCCGAAGTAATCCTCTCGGCCAGCTCAAGCAACTTCGTCACCGTGTTCCAGTTTCTGCCCGTCCCGGAAGTCCTGAGCGTTCTCTCGAGAAGTGCCGGTAACAGCTTCGGCCGCGCCATGCCGTTGGCAAAATAAATATAGAGTTCCCGGCGGGCAATCCGCAGTTCCTCGGGATCGGCCTCAATGCGCAGTGCCTGCTCCCGAGCTTCGGGGCTGGGTGCAGCGGCAAGAAAGAGGACGGCGAGTTTCTTTGGATCGATGTCGCGCCGCCTCGCAAACGGGCTTCCTGCGATCACTTTTCTTAGTTCAGAACACGTGCGAATCATGACGTCGGCGTGAAAGCCGAAGTTCTTCTCGATCCCCTTCTCGATTCGTTTACGTAGCGGATCGAGGTCCCGCGCGTCACTTCTGAAAATCACATTGCCACTGTTTATGTAGGTCTGTGCGTCGCGTAGTCCAAGCGATCCATAGAGCGCTCGGAGCGCGTCCATCTTGATCTTGTGGTGGCCCCCGACGTTGACGCCGCGGAGCAGAGAGATCAGTACGGCCATATCAGCTCCAGCATAGCCCGCCGGAATAATAGTCGGATCAGCCATTCTTGGCTGCCGCGGTGAACCACCCGAACCGCCCCCCGACTTATAATCACGCCGATGGGCAGTTCTCCTTCATTTGATGCAGCGGACCCGTCCGCTCCTCGCCTGGATCGCGGCGCCCCCTACCTCCGCATTCATGCCGTGAACATCTTCGTTCGAGATCAGGAGCGAAGCCTGCGATTCTACCTGGATCAGCTTGGATTCGAGCTGGCCTTCGATGCCCAGATTCAGTCCGGCCAGCGCTGGATTGCCGTCGCCCCTCCCGACGGCACCACCGTGCTCACCCTGATCGCACCCGCTCCCGACTCTTTCGAGTACAAGCTCATCGGCCGGGCTACGCAGGTTGTCTTCGTTACGGAGGATGTCACCGCCAAGTACCGCGAATGGAGCAAGCGCGGCGTTCGCTTCCGTCATACGCCTCGCCTGAGGCGCGTGAAGTATGAATCGCCGCAGTTGGGCCGGCACTCGAATGGCCCATCGACGCCGCCCCAGGAGCAGACCGAGGTTTGGGGCGGAGTATTCACCCGCTTCGAAGATCTCGATCGGAATTCCTTCACGCTGGCGAGCTTCGACGTCGTAAGCCGGGCCGTCGAAGCGCAACGCCACGCCGTAGCCGAAAAGCTGGAATCCGAACGCCGCGCCGCCCAGGAAATGGAAATCGCAAAACAGGTGCAGGCCAGGCTCTTCCCGCAAACGCTGCCGCCGCTCGCCACGCTCGAGTATGCCGGTGTTTGCATCCAGGCCCGCCAGGTCGGCGGCGATTACTACGATTTCCTGGACCTGGGCCGGGAGCGGCTCGGGTTAGTGATCGGCGATATCGCCGGAAAAGGAATCGCAGCCGCGCTCTTGATGGCCAATCTACAGGCAAACCTGCGCAGCCAGTGCGCCATCGCCCTCGATCAGCCCGAGCGCTTCCTGTGTTCTGTCAATCAGCTTTTCTACGAAAACACCGCCGATCACGCTTACGCCACGCTCTTTTTTGCCGAATATGACGACCACGCTGGCCGCTTGCGCTACGCCAATTGCGGGCATCTTTGCGCCCTTCTTCTCCGAAACGACGACACTCTGGAACGCCTCGACTCAACAGCCACCGTCTTGGGACTCTTCAAACAATGGGATTGCGCGATCGGCGAACGCCGCCTCTCCCCCGGCGACACCCTCGCCCTCTACACCGACGGCATTACCGAATCGTTCAACGACGCGGAAGAGGAATTCGGCGAACAGCGCCTGATTGCAGCCCTGCGCCACCACCGTGACCTGCCCCCACAGGCCTTGCTTCGATCGATCGTCGACGAAGTCCGTCAGTTCAGCCCCCGCGAACAACACGACGACATCACCCTGATCGTCGCCAGGTGCAGAGGAAGGTAGCACCGTGCACCGGGGCGTGATCGTTCTCTAGATCCCATTTCCGCGGTAGAATTGATTCAGAGTTTGTTACCCGATTGCCAGGATTAGCCATGATCGGGAAAACTATCTCCCACTATCGCATCCTGGAAATGCTCGGCGAGGGCGGCATGGGCCAGGTCTACGCAGCCGAGGATATCCAGCTGCACCGGGTCGTCGCGCTCAAAATCCTTCCGCAGGAGATGGCGCTTGATCCGGAGCGCCTCCAGCGTTTTCAGCGTGAAGCCCAGGCTGTTGCCGCACTGAATCATCCCAACGTGGTCACACTCTACGGCGTCGATCAAGCGGACGGGCTCCACTTCCTGACGATGGAGCTCGTCGACGGAAAGACACTCGCCAAACTGATCCCGCCGCGGGGGTTCGCGCTGCCGCAGTTCCTCAAGATCGCCGTGCCGCTGGCCGATGCCATCAGTGCGGCGCACCAGCGGGGCATCGTCCATCGCGATCTTAAGCCGGCCAATGTAATGGTGGGGGAGGACGGCCGCCTCAAGGTGCTGGACTTCGGCTTGGCTAAGCTGAAGCACGACGAGGCCATCGGGTCGGAAGCGATAACCGTAACCGAGCCCGAGCTGACGGCGCCGCACCATGTCATGGGCACCGCCCCCTACATGTCGCCGGAGCAGGTGGAGGGGAAGCCGGTCGACGCGCGGTCCGACATCTTTTCGCTTGGCGTGGTGTTCTATCAGATGGCTACCGGCGCGCGTCCGTTTGGGGGCGACAGCGCCATGTCCGTCCTTTCCTCGATCCTCAAGGATTCACCCCCTGCGCCCGCGGAAGTCAACCCGGCAGTCCCACACGATCTCGACCGCATCATCAGGCGCTGCCTCGCAAAAGACCCCGCACGGCGATACCAGAGCGCGGTGGATCTTCACAACGATCTTGACGAACTGCAACAGCAGGTCGCATCAGGTGAGGCATTCGAGGTCGCACGCCCCAGCGCCAGGCGTAGGCTGCCACGGCGGTTCGCGATGATTGCAGCGAGCGTGCTGATCGCCATCGCCGGGTACGCAATCCTGTGGCTCACGCGTCGGGCGGAGAGCGTGCGGTCTGGGCCGCTTCATGCGGAGTTCTCGCAGCTCACATCCCAACCCGGCGTCGAGTGGTTCCCGAGTCTCTCGCCGGATGGGAAGTGGCTGGTCTATTCCGCTACGGGCGCCGGAGGCCGGCAGATTTATCTGCAGAGCGTCAGCGGGCAGAGTCCCCTCGACCTCAGCAGAGATGCAACAGTGAACGACGATCAACCGGCGTTTTCGCCGGACGGTGAGCGGATCGCGTTTCGTTCCAGCCGCGAGGGCGGCGGCATCTTCGTGATGGGCCGCACGGGCGAGGCAGCCAGGCGCGTGACGCGCATGGGATTCAAGCCTTCGTGGTCGCCTGACGGCACCCGGCTCGCCTTCTCCACCGAGAACGTCGAGCTGGATCCACAAAACTCGGAGGGACGCAGCGAGCTGTGGACCGTCCAAGTGAATACCGGAGAAGCGAGGCGGCTCAGCGAGGGAGATGCCATCTTGGCGAGCTGGTCGCCGCACAACCACCGTATCGCTTACACCCACCGGCTGGGCAATCCGGCCCAGGCAGAGGTATGGACAATCCCGGTCGCAGGCGGAACTCCCGCGCCGGTGATCAGCGACAGGGCCACCAACTGGAATCCCGTATGGTCTCCGGACGGGAAGTATCTTTATTTCGCAAGCGACAGGGGCGGGAGCACGAATCTCTGGCGCGTCGCGATCAACGAAATGTCAGGCAAGATAAGGGGAGAGCCTGAACCGATTACCACGCCCGCACCTTATCTCGCGCACCCGAGCCTCTCCGCCGACGGGAGGCGCATCGTGTATACATCGGCGCTGGTCACGCAGAACATTCAGCAGCTCGCGCTAGATCCGTCCGGCTCCCCAAAGGGGGAACCAACCTGGGTGACTACCGGCTCACGGCGCTGGTCGGATCCCGATCCTTCGCCGGACGGCGAATGGGTCACGTTCTATTCGCTGGTGCAACCCGGGGGACATCTCTACGTCGCGCACCCGGACGGCACGGCGATGAGGCAGTTGACGAGCGATTCTGCAACCGATCGTATGCCTCGCTGGTCGCCCGATGGCAAGTGGATCGCGTGTTTCTCGAATCGTAGCGGCCACCTGGAGCTATGGAAGATAAGACCCGACGGCAGCGACCTGCAGCAGCTCACCGAAGGCGGAGCAGGGTACGTTGCCTGGTCTCCGGACGGCTCAAAGATCGCGACGGTCGGCGCAGTCGAAGAGCCGCCCGTTAAATGGAGGGGTTGGATCGTCGACCCGAACCGCCCGTGGAAACAGCAGACTCCTGAGATTCTGCCGCCGCTAGACCCTCCGTCCGTCCGCTTCCTGGTGAATTCGTGGTCGCCCGATGGCGAGCGCCTGGCCGGTCAAATGGGTTCCGCGACACAAGGGATCATGATGTATTCGCTGCGGTCCCACAAATACGAGCGGCTGACCGACTTCGGCCAGTGGCCGGTGTGGCTGCCCGACAGCCGCCGCGTGCTGTTCGTCGCGGGCGGAAAATCCTGCTTCATCGTGGACACGAAGTCCAAGCAGGTCCGGAAGATCTTCTCCGTCACGCGCGACGTCATCGGCCCGCCTGGGCTTACGCGCGACGGGAAGACGGCGTACTTCTCCCGGCGCGTGACCGAATCGGATGTCTGGCTCCTGACGTTGAAGTGAGGTCTTGGCTTGCGCCTACTTCGCTTCTCTGAAGCGGCAGGCACTTGCGACGAGTTTGGTGCCGTCAAACGTGCCCTTGCAGTTGATGTACCAGCCCTCTTTCAACTGGTCGAGCGAACCGGGCTTGGCGCTGCTTTGCATGCCGTACATCCACTTGGTGTCGGAGTTGTAGACAATCTGCCGATCTACGGTGCCCTTCCTGACCGTAAGCGTGGACGTGTCCTTGTTCATCATCTGAACCGTCCCGGTGAGTTGGCCTTGCTTGGCCTTCTTGTCTGCCGCGCCGGCCGGGTTAATTGCCATGCACACTAGAAAACCCAAGCACAGTGTCATGGGTATCAAGATACTGCGTCTCATACTGCCTCCTTAAATTTTTGGCTCGTCCGTACTTCACACAAACGCACGATGCACCTACTATAGCCCTGTACCGCAGCCTTCCTGGGTCCTCGGGAAGTCGTAGAGGACGCCTTCGCCACTAGCCGCGACCCTTTTGTCGAAAAATTCCACGATCTTGGCGGCGCGGGCAACCACGCCATCGATCTCGGACTTCGTTAGCCAGCGCGACAGTTTCTCGCTC
Organism: Terriglobia bacterium; assembly: GCA_020073305.1. GTDB lineage: Bacteria > Acidobacteriota > Terriglobia > Bryobacterales > Bryobacteraceae > QHXW01. Next base: position 12,483 of record JAIQFK010000006.1, on the reverse strand, counting down.
AGCACATTCTTGTCGAGGGTGCGAAGCTTCGCCAGCAATCTGCGATCGCACTGGACCAGGTTCTTGGGCTCGCCGATCTCCTTGTACAAGCGAAACGCCCGGCTAAAGTCGATGATCCAGAACTGCCAATCCTTGGTGATCAGCAGATTGGTGAGGTTGGGATCTGCGTCGTAGATGAGCTCGTGCCACACCCGGACTGCATACATCTGTTTATTCCAACTGTCCAGGTCCGGCGCTACAAGCTTTTGGCGGCGGCGGTCGAATTCCATCATGCAGTCGTCGACCCACCAGGACGCGGAAGCCCTCTGCCCGCCGACTGGCCGCTCAACGTAGGGCGGCACCATGTTCAGTTCCAGTATCTTGGCCAATTCGTAGCCGGCCACATTGTATTTCCAGGAGTCGCGAAAATTGTGCTCCGTGGTCATCGCACTTTTGAACTCGGTTTTGGAGATATCGACGGTCTGGATGGCGGCATCGTGCGTGACGCCCTTGTACTCCAAAGTCGCCCGCTTTGGAAGGGTGACTCCCTTCGGGATATTCTTCTGTGCTCCGACCTGTCCGAAGCGCAGGAATTCTTCCATTTCAGCGCAGGTCAGCCTTTGGCCCGGGGCCGTGGCAGCCCAGTTGACGAGAGGGCAAGCCAACGCGACTACCGCGACGATAAGCGCGCCCACGCTCGATGCCTGAATCGTTTTGAAAATGCGGCTTTCCATGTGGTTCTCCTTTCCACAAAGTGAGTCCCGCGTTCTCTGAAGCGGTATTAACCGCACAACCGTAGGGAGCTACCGAAATGAATAGACGGGTGTGCAATCGGCAACGCATGTCCTCTCTGGCGCAGATTGTTACCCTGCGCCGGCCACCACGCCCCCGATTGTTCTGGCCGCCACTAATTATACATCCAATTTCGAAGATTTAAGAGCCGCTTGTCTGCTTTTCCTTCCAGGCTCTGCCTCCTCTTCGCCGCCGCCGACACTTTTGGGGCTGGGCGACAAAGTTGCGTCTTTTGCAGACATCCCCTTTCTGTTCTGGTATGCTCGTTGTGCGTTGCGTCACAAGGGGCGCGACCTCTGCCATGCGCGTCCATCTCATTAATCCCAGTGATACTTCGTTCGGAATCGGCGTCATCACGCCGCGGTGGTTGTATGTGCTTGCCGCGGCCACGCCCTCACAATACGGGGATCCCGTCATCACCGACGAGACACTCGAACAGATTCAGCCCGATCGCATACAAGCCGGCGACATCGTGGGCATCGGCATCCATACCGGCAATGCTCTGCGCGGCATGCACGTCGGACGCATGGCCCGAGAGCGCGGAGCCTGGGTCGTGTATGGCGGCATTCACGCAACTTTGTATCCGGAAGAGGCCCTCAAACTCGGCGGCGCCCACGTCGTGGTGAAAGGCGACGGAGATGTCGTCTGGGCAAAAGTGATCGCCGATCTGGTAAGCGGCACCGCTCAGCAGACTTATGACGGTGGGAAAATTTCAGGCGATCAGTTCTTGCCCGCGCGCTGGGATCTCGCCCCGCGCGACAGTTATATGTGGGCCTCGGTGCAAACCGTGCGCGGCTGCCCCAAGCATTGTTCGTTCTGCTCGGTGTGGCGCACCGATGGCCAGCAGCCCCGCCAGCGTGCGACGGATGTATTGATCGCGGAGATCGTGCAGTTGCGGCGTCTCGGATTTCGTTTCGTCGCGCTGGCGGACGATAACTTCTATCCCGTCACGCTGACCGACATTGAGCTCGCCGAAAAGCAGGGCAACCTGGATCGCGTCGCGGAACTGAAGGCCCTGCGCGCGGAGCGCTTCGAGTTGATGGAGCAGATGGCGAAGCTTCCCGAAGACATGGCGTTCTTCACTCAGATCACCATGGAAGCCGGCGAGGACACCGATTTTCTCGACGCCATGTGCAAGGCCCGCATCCGTGGCGCGCTCGTCGGGGTGGAATCCATTACCGAAGAAGGGCTGAAAGCCATCTTCAAGACTTTCAATTCGGCCGGCGACAATCTGGCCACCCGGCTCAAAACGTTCAAGGAGCACGGCGTGCACGTGCTCGGGTCCTTCATCTTTGGACTTCCGACGGATCGCGCGGATACCTTCGCGGCGACGGCCGCTCTGGCAAAAGAGGCAGAATTGTCCTTTGCGCAGTTCGTGATGCTGACTCCCTTTCCCGGGACCGTGGATTTCGATCGATGGGAGAAGAACTTCAACGGCAACGTTCCGCACGTGAACGGAGTTCCCATCACCCGCCACTGGCTGATACCGGCCGAGGTACGGCCGAAGATGTTCAGCCCGCACGGCACCATGACGATGGACGAGATCCGCGAGCGGACTCAGGGCGTCTGGGACGCCTTCTATAGCCTGGGGGAGATTTGGGCACGGTCGAAGTGCGTGCCCCGGTTACGCGACCGCATTGCGTTTCTGTTCATCTCCAAGTTGTATCGGCAGATGTACGCGAACACGGGCATTTCGACCGATAGCGCCCGGAGGCAGAAGGCGACCAGGATGGCGCGCTGGCTGGCCGTGCCGTGCCGCCGGCTATTCGCCGCAAAGCCCATGCCCGAGCTCGAGATGCCGGTCGTGCCGCGGACTTCGGGCTTGATGTCGATTACGTACTGAGACCCGTCATGGCGCCGCCGGTCCTCTCTTCATTAGCGCCGGCCAGTTGACGATCACCGTCAGCGGCTCTGCGGCTTGGTGCTGCGGCGTGGCGCGCACCAGCAAGTGCTGGCCATCTGGCGCGACCTCGTAGGGACTATAACCGGTGTCCACCGCAGGCAACGAAAACAGCTCGCGCGGAGCGGAGGGCTCTACGGAGTCTGCTCCCGGCTTTAAGCTCACAGCCATCAGCTTGAAGTCCGGCGACACATAGTACAGCTCGCGCCCGCCAGCACCCCACTGGGGATATTGGCCCCCACCGGTCGATATCGGCGTCTTGCGCCGCTGCTCGGGAAACGTGTCGACATAGACTTCGTACCTCCCGGATTCGTCCGATACATAGGCTATCCAGCGCGGGTTCGTCTCAGGCGAAAAGCGACCCTGCGACTCATAGAAGGGCGTGTGCAGGTAGGGTCTGGGTTTGGCATCTATCGCAGGCCTTCCTCCTGGTGCCACTGGCAGAATCCAAATGTCGGTCCCGGTCCCCGGAGCGACCTCAGTGTACAAGATGAAGCGTCCGTCGCGGGACCAGTCATAGGGCAGCAGGTTGTTGGGTGAATCAAAGCTGCGTTGTTCGCTACCGCTTGCGCCGGCGTCCTTGAAAAACAGACTACGACTGAACCCGGTATAGAACACGATCGTCCCGCCGTCGGGTGACCATACAGGGTAACCGTTAGCTGCCCGCATCCGTAAACCGGCTGGCGGCGCCGCGTTCCACATCCAAAAGCCACAGATCGGAGCCACCAGGCCGAGCACGAGCCGCTACTACGCGGCGTCCGTCGGGAGACAACCGGAATGCGGCATACTCGCCCGGTTCGCCCAACACCCCCAGCCGCTTCCCGCCGCGATCCAGCCACGTGAATTGGCCGGATGTGTTGGCAGCACTGTATAGAAGCTGGCCGCTGGCTGACACGGCAAGATTCATCACGCCTCCAGCGATTCCAAGCTGGGACACCGGATCAGCCACCGGATGAGGTTCGCCAGTGAGCTTGAGCGTCTTGGCATCAAACTCCTGCGCCAACAATATCCCGCCGTGTAGCCAGAACAGATAATTCTTTCCATCGCCTCCTGGTGCCTACAGTGCGTTGGTGTCCGCGGTCAACAAGCGCACACGCTCGCCGGGTTTGGCGAACGAGGAGGCATAGATCCCGGCGTGTTCGGCTTTCTCGCGCTTGTGCCATCGAGCGGCCGAACCCACAGCCCGCTCTTTCCGTTTCCCCACGCGACAAACGCCGCAGTCTTGCCGTCCGGCGACAGAGCGACTCCTCCGCTGCGGACGCCGAAAATGAATTGCCCGCCCTCCGGCGGATTGATCTGCAGGCGGAGCACTCGTTCGTCGGAGGGCGGTTGGCGCAAGTGCGACACGGCCCAGCCTCCAATGGCCGCCAGCGCAACCGCCGCGGCGAATGCGATCCACCAGCGCCGGCTCGGCTTGGCTGCGCTCGTTACTGGCTCCACCGCCCACACCAGATTGCGCTTCACATCGAGCGCGTTCTGAAACCGCTGATCCGGATCTTTCGCGAGGCAAGCCTTGATCACGCGTTCCAGCGGCGGGCTCGTGTCCAGCGGCGCCGGCTCCCGCTCCAGAATCGCCGCGATCACACTCGCCGCGTTCTCTCCACCGAAGGCGCGCTTCCCCGTCAGCATCTTGTCCAGCACGCAGCCGAAGGCGAACAGATCGCTGCGGGCATCCGCCTCCTTGCCCTGCAACTGCTCCGGCGACATGTATTGCAGCGTCCCGATGATCTGCCCCTGCTCCGTCAGCGCACTGGTTACATCCGTATCCTTGAGCGGCGCCGCTTGCTTCGCCAGACCGAAATCCAGCAGCTTGATGCCCTGCCTGGTCACCAGGATATTCGCCGGCTTCAGATCGCGATGCGTGATCCCCTTGCGGTGCGCGGCGTCGAGCGCATCCAGAATCTGGCCCGCGTATTCCACCGCCTTGTCCACGGGTAACGGACCCTTGAGCGGAGTCCCTTCCACCAGCTCCATCACGAAATAATTCGGACCCACGTCGTAAAGCTGGCAGATGTGCGGATGGTTCAGCGCAGAGATCGCCCGCGCCTCCCGCTCGAACCGCTCGCTGAATTTGTCCTTTACAACCTTGATGGCGACAGTCCGGTCCAGCCGCGTATCCCGCGCCCGGTAGACCTCGCCCATGCCGCCGGCGCCGATCGCGGAAATGATTTCGTAGGGGCCGAGCCGGGTTGCAGGAGTTAGCGGCATCGGAATGGGTGAATCCTGTAAGTCTACGGTTTCCCGCGCAGCGGTTCAAGTTACTCGAGGCCTTACGGAAAACCGTGCCAACGAACTCGCCATGCCGGTTGTTTTGCCGGGAGCCTCGCGGTTCGCATCCATTACCTATTGAGGCGCCGCCTCCGGATTCAGCAAATTCGCCGGCCGCCGTCCTTCGAGCGCCTCCACCGCGTTCTCCGCAGCCATCATGGACATTTTCTTTCGCGTGTCCACCGAAGCGCTGGCAATGTGCGGCGCGAGCACCACGTTCTCCAGCGTCAACAGTTTCGGATCGACCCGCGGCTCGTTCTCAAACACATCGATGCCCGCACCTGCAATCACTCGCTTCTCCAGCGCCTCTGCCAGCGCGGCTTCATCCACCACCGGGCCGCGCGAGGTGTTCACCAGAATCGCCGTGGGCTTCATCATGCGGAACTGTTCGGCGCTCATCATGTGCCGCGTCTCCGGCATCAGGGGCACGTGCAGGCTTACGAAATCGGACTCGCGCAACAGCCGCTCAGCCGTCACGAACTCCAGGCCCAACTCGCGCTCGACGCTCTCGGGCGCGCACACCGCATCGTGATAGAGAATGCGCATCGAAAAACCGCGGCCGCGGCGCGCCACCGCCTGCCCGATGCGCCCCATACCGAAAATCCCCAGCGTGCGGTGATGGATGTCCTGGCCCACCAGCAGATCGATGCGCCACTTGGTCCACTTGCCCGAATGTACGAATTGATGCCCTTCGACAACCCGCCGTGCCGCCGCCATCAAGAGCGCGAACGCGAAGTCCGCCGTCGTATCGGTCAGGACTTCCGGCGTGTTGGTGACGAGAATCTTCCGGCGCGTCGCTGCCGGCACGTCAATGTTGTCGAAGCCCACCGCGACATTGGCAATGACACGCACCCCATCGAGCTGGTCGATCACCGCCGCGCTGAACTTGTCGGTAAGCTGGCTGACCAGCCCTTGCTTGTCGCGCGCGCGCACCAGAAGCTCATCGGCGCTCAGCCCATCGTCGGATTCGGCATAATCAACCTCGGCGTGCTGTTTCAGATAGGCAATGGCTTCAGGATAGATGCGTTTCGTCACCAAAACATGAGGTTTCATCGGACGGCAATTGTCGCACATGCCCGCTGCATCGTACAATTGCGGTTCTTACCGACAGGAGAATCGATACATGGCGAAGCTGGGATTTCTGGGACTCGGAATCATGGGCTATCCGATGGCGCGCAATCTGCTGCGCGCAGGCCACGAAGTGGCGTTGTGGTCGCATACGTCGAGCAAGGCCAAAGAACTGGCCGCCGCCGAAAAGGGGAAGTTCGCCAGTACACCTAAAGAAGTGGCACAGGACGCCGAGTGCATCTTCCTGTGCGTGGGCACGCCGGCCATGGCCCAGCAAGTCATCCTGGGTGAAGATGGCGTGATGGCCGGCGCCCGGCCCGGCGCCATCGTCGCCGACGCCAGTACCATCTCGCCCAGCGGAAGCCGCAAAATCGGTGCTGCGCTGGCGAAAAAAGGGGTCCACTATCTCGACATTCCCTGCACCGGCTCAACCCCGGGAGCGAACGCCGGCACCCTTACCTTCATGGCGGGTGGAGACCAAGCGCTTTTAGACAAGATCCGGCCCTGGATGGAGCCTATGGGGAAGCGCATCTATTATTGCGGCAGCGCGGGGATGGGGCTGCAGGCCAAGCTGTCGCAGAACTTGATTCTTTCCAACATTCTACAGGCGTTCAACGAGGGCATGATCCTGGCCACCAAGGGAGGCGTGGACCCCAAGCTGATGCTCGAAATCCTCTCCAACAGCGCCGCCAAGTCGGGCTTAATCGAGTTCAAAGCGCCCTATGTTTTCAACCGTGACTTCAGCCCCCAGTTCTCCGTGAAATGGATGGACAAGGACATCGGACTGATGCTGGAATCGGGCCAAGAGCTGAATGTGCCGCTCCCTCTGACAGGTCTTACCCGGCAGATGTTTCAAGCCGCCATCGCCCAAGGGCATGCTGAAGAGGATATCTGCTCTACAATCAAAGTTTTAGAGTCAATTGTAGGAATCGAGGTACGGCCTCGCTCTTAGGAATACAAATTTTGGTTGCAAATGTTTTCAAGATATCCTAATATTGGAATCAAGCCGGGGAGGCAACTCCCACCAAAGCGAGACTAACCTCTAAATAAAGACCCCTGAAGCAATCCTCCCCGGCGCCCGAAAGGGTTTAGAGGTTTCCAAAAAAAGAATTCAACAGCCACTCGATTCTAATCTGCGGAAGACGGTTTACATTCGTGAAGGCGAGACGCTGCGACCGTCATGATATGATCGTTGCAGTTACTCCTCTCTCCATGTCCCGCCTTACGGTTCTAGGCTCCACCGGCTCGATTGGGACCAACACGCTGGACGTCATCCGGCAGAACAGCCACCGATACCAAGTGTATGGGCTCGCGGCGGGCCGCAATATCGACCTCCTCGCCGAGCAGATTCTTGAATTCCATCCAAGCGTGGTAGCTTTGCCCGAAAGGGAAGGCAAAGACCAACTCGCGGGAAAGCTCGCTGCACTTCCCAAGTCCCAATGGCCGGAGCTGACAACCGGGCCGCAGGCACTGGTCGCGATGGCGACGGCCCCGGAAGTGGACGTGGTCATCTCGGCGATCGTGGGCGTTACCGGACTCCGCGCCACCTACGAAGCGGTGCGCGCGGGCAAACGCGTCGGCTTGGCAAACAAGGAAGTGCTGGTTTCGGGCGGCAGACTGGTGATGGACGCGGTCCGCGAGAGCGGAGCGGACCTGATCCCCATCGACAGCGAGCACAACGGCGCCCACCAATGTCTGCGGGCCGGAAACCGCGCGGAGGTGACCAAGCTGATCCTGACCGCGTCGGGCGGGCCTTTTCGCACCACACCCATCTCGCAGCTCGCATTGGTGACCCCTGAGGACGCGCTGAAGCATCCCACATGGAAGATGGGAAATCGAATCACGATCGATTCCGCGACGTTGATGAACAAAGGTTTCGAAGTGATCGAAGCCTGCTGGCTGTTCGGTTTCACACCTGCGCAGGTCGATGTAGTCATTCATCCGCAATCCTCTGTGCACGCCATGATCGAGTACAGCGATGGCAGCGTGATGGCGCAGATTTCCGCCACGGACATGCGCATGCCGATTCAGTACGCGTTGACGTACCCGGAACGGTCGCAGGCGCCGGTGCCGAAGATCGACTGGAGCCAGGCGCGGCGCTGGGAATTCGGCCCGCCGGATCTGGAAAAATTCCCGCTGCTGAAACTGGCGTACGAGTGCCAGCGGGCGGGCGGTTCGGCGACCTGTACGCTGAACGCCGCCGATGAAGTAGCGGTGGAAGCTTTTCTGGCACGCAAGATCAGTTTTCCGTCGATCTATAAAGTTGTCGAACACACCGTATCGAAAGTGGCGAACCGGCAACCGGCCACGATCGATGATATTCTCGAATTGGACAAGGAGTCACGCGCTCTGGCTCGTGAGCTGATTGCGCGAGACGCCAAAGTGGGAGCAGTATCCGCTTTGGGACTCGCCGCTTCGAAGACCGCGCCGCCGGTGAGAGCTTAACGATATGTTTGTTGTGCAAAACGTTCTCTGGCTGCTGGTGCTCATCGGAGTGATGATCATCATCCATGAAGCGGGCCACTTCTGGGCCGCCCGGTGGTTCGATGTCCGCGTGGAGGTGTTCAGCTTTGGCTTCGGGCCACGGCTGTTCGGATTCCGCAAAGGCGACACGGATTACCGGTTCTCTGCCATCCTTTTCGGCGGTTACGTCAAGATGACGGGCGAGCAGCCGGGGGATGAGGATGCCGACGACCCCCGCAGCTTTTTAGCGAAGCCGCGCTGGCAGCGATTGATCATCGGGTTCGCGGGCCCGTTCATGAACGTCATTCTTGCCGTGGGCCTGCTCACCGGCCTGTTCATGGTGAAGTACGAAAGAGTGGCCGGTTCGGATCAACCGGCGATCATCGCCCACGTAGCCAAAGACTCGCCGGCGGCCAAGGCGGGCCTCCAGGAGGGCGACCTGATTGTCCGCTTCGATGGCAAGAACAAGCCCACCTGGGAGGACATCAGCCTGAAAGAAGTTGCCGCGGCCGGGCGCCCGCTGGACGTCACGGTGGAGCGGAGCGGCAAGACGATACAAACGACCGTGACTCCGATGCTGGACGACCGCAGCGAAATGGGCACGGTGGGGTGGGCGTCGCGAGCCGAGGTACAGGTTGGCGATCTCTCGGCCGGAATGCCCGCGGAGAAGGCAGGGCTGCAGAAAGGCGACCTCCTGTTGAGCGCCAACGGCCTTCCCATCCAGTCGATGTTCACATTTCAGGAGATTATTCAAACCTCGCAGGGCAAGCCGGTGGAGCTTGTCTTTGAGCGCAGCGGGAAGCGCCAGACCGTCATGCTCACCCCCGTGTACCGGAAGATCGACACCGGCCCCATCCGCTGGGTGGTGGGATTCAGGCCCGAGCCTCACCTGAAAATAGTGACCACCCGGTTGTCCTTCGCCGAAGCTCTGAATGAATCCATCGACCAGAACATGAAGGGTGCGACGCTGATCTTCAAATTCCTGCGCGGGATTATCGAGCGGCGCATGTCGCCGAAGTCGATCCAAGGCCCCATCCGCATCGCGCAGCTTTCGGGTGAAGCCGCCCGTATAGGCCCGTCCGCCTTCATCATGCTCATGTCCATGGTGAGCCTGAACCTGGCCATTTTTAACTTGTTACCGATTCCGATTCTCGACGGCGGCGTCATCCTGCTGCTGGTGATCGAGATGCTGATGCGGCGCGACCTGAGCCTTCAGGTGAAGGAAACCGTGTTCAAGGTGGGGTTTGTCTTCCTCATGGTTGTGGTCGCCTTCGTGATTTACAACGACATTTCCAAGATTCTACCGGCAGGCTAGAAAGTTCACAGGGGCGGGATCACTGAATCCTCCAAGCCTCGTCTAACATCTGATAACCTGAGTTTTGCATGGAATGTACCTGCGTCCGCCAGACGGAGTTGCCGCACACCACCAAGCTGTTCGCGGATCTGGTATATCATCCCGACCGGGTCCGCAGTTTTTATCCTCACATCTCCCAAGATCCTGACTCTTACGCTGCGGCGGCCAAGCAGATCGATCTCAGCCCGGATCGCCGGGCGGCTCTGGTTTCCGCGTTGCGCGAGCAGAACGGGCCCAGCGACTCTCTCGACTTGCTGGCTCAGCCGGGCACCGTGGCCGTGGTCACAGGGCAGCAGGTGGGGCTTTTCTCCGGACCGGCCTACACCATCTACAAAGCGCTCACGGCGGCGCGCCTGGCAAAGGAACTGACCGGCCGCGGCATCCCCGCGGTGCCGGTGTTCTGGCTGGCCACCGAAGATCACGACTTCGCCGAAGTCAACCACGTCTGGGTTTTCGACGGGGACCATCAGCCGGTGCAGCTCGAGATCAACGGCTCCTCAGGTGCGGGCCAGCCGGTGGGAGAAGTGAGGCTCACTTCGGTTCCGATCGACAGCTTGCGCGAGGCGCTGCGTGAATTTCCGTTTGGCCCGGAAGTGGCCGACCGCGTGGCGATGGCCTACCTTCCCGGCCGGACGCTGGGCCAGGCATTCAGCGAACTGCTGCGCGATTTACTGAGGGGCTTCGGAATTCTGCAGATCGATCCGATGGCGCCGGCCGTGCGGGCGCTGGCCGCGCCCACCATTCGCGCGGCGCTGGAGCATGCGCAGGAGCTGAAAAAGCTGGTGCTGGCGCGCAATCGCGAACTGAACGCCGCTGGGTATCACGCCCAGGTCCACGTGGAGGAAGAGACATCCTTCTTCTTCCTGCTGGAGAACGGACGCCGGCTCGCTCTGCGCAGGCGCAACGGAAACTATCTTTCTCCCGACGGGCGTTTCTCGTCCGAAGAGCTGATCGAACGCGCCGACCACATTTCGCCCAACGCTCTGCTGCGGCCCGTGGTGCAGGATTCGATTCTGCCCACGGTCGCCTATATCGGCGGACCGGCGGAGCTGGCATATCTGGCGCAATCGGCCGTCCTGTACCGCACGCTCCTGGGCCGAATGCCCGTGCCCGTGCATCGCAGCGGCTTTACCATTGTGGATCAGCGCGGCCGCAAGCTCATGAACCGTTACCAGCTCTGCCTCAATGATTTCTTTCACGGCGAAGACGCCCTGCGCGAGAGGATTGCCGCGGCGCTGGTTCCGCAGGGGCTTCGCGGTGTGGTGGAGGAGACGCGCGGCGCCTTAAGCCAGGCGGTGGAGAGGCTGGAAACCGAGCTGGCCGCCTTCGACCCGACGCTCGATGCCGCCGTGCGCAAGAGCTACGGCAAGATCGAGTACCAGCTTTCCAAAATCGAGCGCAAGGTGGGGCGCGAAATGATGGCGCGTGATGAAAGAGCGTCGCACGATGCCAGTTATCTCTCGGGCCTCATCTATCCGCGGAAGCACCTGCAAGAGCGCCTGTATTCCATGATTCCCTTCCTCGCCAAACACGGATTCGCATTGATCAATGAACTCGCGGACAACATCAATCTCGATTGTCCCGACCATCAACTGCTGGTAGCCTAAGTTTTCATGCGCACAAATCTCGTTAAGCAAAACCTCCGTGCAGGCAAGCTGCAGCTTGGCACGGGCTTCGGGCAGCTCCGCTCACCGGAAATTCCGAGAATGCTGGCCGCCGCCGGGTTCCAGTGGGCCTTCGTGGATACCGAGCACGGCGGCTTCGACCTGGAAACCGTGCAGGACATCTGCCGCGTTTCCGCGATGGTGAACTTTTGTCCCATCTTGCGCGTGGCGGAACTGCAATATTCGCTGGTGACGCGCGCGCTCGATTGCGGCGCGCAAGGCATCATGTTTCCGCGCGTGGAATCGCCGGAGCTTCTGGAGCGCGCCGTGAGCTGGACCAAGTTTCCTCCGCTTGGCGTGCGCGGCTACGGGCTGACGGCCGTGCAGATCGATTACGAGCCGCTCAGCTTCACTCAGATCATGGAGCACGTGAATGCCAATACGATGGTGGTGCTGCAGATTGAAACGCGGCGCGCGGTGGAAGCCCGGGAAGAACTGCTGGCCGTGCCGGGAATCGATGCCGTCATGATTGGGCCCGCCGACCTTTCCATCTCGCTGGGCGTGCCCGGCAATTTTCAAGATCCCAAGATGGTAGAAGCCATGGAAGCGGTTCGCGACAGTTGCGTGCGGCGCGGGATTGCACCCGGCACGCAGACACGGACTGCGTCGCTGGCGAGGTTCTGGAAAGAGCGCGGGATGATTTTTCTGGGATGTAGTAATGATACGGGGATGTTGTATGAGCGGGCGGTGGAGCTGGCGAAGGTGATTAGGGAGTGACGGGTGCGGGCAGATCACAGAAAATGCGTCTGGAAGCTGTGAAGTAATGGCGTTTTTCAAAACGCCGGATCCGTTGTGTGGTGCGGCATCCGATTTTACTCCCGACGGTGCCAAGCGTTCCGATTACTGCGGCGGTTACACCGCCAGCGCGGGCTGGATTTTCAGTAACCTTTGGATATTGAATGTCAGGGCATGCAGGAGCGCCTCGGCACGCGCCTTGATGCGACCCCGCACCGAGAATCTCCGGAACTTCAGCTTCTCTTTCAGCCAGAGATTGG
>JAIQFK010000044.1 GCA_020073305.1 Terriglobia bacterium | reverse complement strand
TGCGCCTGGTACTGGCGGATGTGCTCAGGGCCTAACTGGTCGGGCTGCCGATGGAAGTACCTGGCAAAGTCCTCGACGATGCGAACGTAAGTGCGTGTTGTATTCTGGGAAAAGTTACGACGCTCGAGTTCCTCGAGCATCGTTTTGCGTAAATGGGTCACAGGGACACCTCCTTGTGACCCGACACTATCCCACTATCACTTGGCTGCTGACCTATCCGCACGCGAAGCGTCCGCCGCGCGGGCGGCTTCGTTCAAATCCCCTTATCACCAGCCAAGCGCCTCACATGTCCGGTGCCGGGAGTGCGCTGGGAAGAGCTCCCAAACGAGAGACGGTTCCCGGCTGGGACACAGACGAATCCGATGTGCGCTTAGCAATCGACTGCTGGGCAGCCCGCTACTCACTCATATCTCAACGCCACCATCGGGTCCACGCGCGTGGCGCGGCGGGCCGGAAAGTAGCAGGCGGCCAGTCCGGAAAGCGCCACCACCGCGACCACACCGCATAGCGTAGCCGGATCGTGAGTTGAAACGCCCCAGAGCTGGCTGGCCAACAAACGGCTCACACCGAAGCTGGCGGCGAGACCGGCGACGGTGCCGAGGCCAATCAGGCGCAGGCCCATGCGCATCACCATGCGGAGAACATCCGCGTGGCCCGCGCCCAGCGCCATGCGAATCCCGATCTCGTGCGTCTGGCGCGAAACCGTGTAGGCGATGACGCTAAAGACGCCGATGGCCACAAGCACCAGTCCCACGCTGGCAAACACGCCGAGGAGGATGAGACTGAAGCGGGGCTCGGCGTAGGAAAACGACTTCAGAAAGTCCTTCAGGGTTCCGGTCAGCGTGAGTGCGACATTGCGGTCTACCGCCCAGATCTCGCGCCGCACGGTGTTCAGCATGGGGAGCGGGTCTCTGGCGGTTCGCACCAGGATCCCGCGCTCGAAAGCGCCGGTAACGGTGTATGGCACCCATGCTTCGGGACTTGGCGCCTCCTGAATGCCTTGATTTTTTGCGTCGGCAACCACGCCGATGATCTCGAATACGGGGTCCTTCACCGGCGGTTGGGGCACGGTTTCCAGCATGCTGAGCTTGATTTGCCGTCCCAGAGGATCTTCCTGCCCGAAGTACTTTTTCACCAGTGTTTGATTCACTACCGCCACTTTGCGCGCATCGTTTACGTCCGCCTCGGACAGCAGGCGTCCGCGCAGCATGCGGATTCTGATGGTGGAGAAATAGCCTTCGCTGCACAACTGGAAGATGGCATTCCATTTCTCGGAATGCGTTTTGCCGGGGATGTCCACCTCGCTGGGGATGCCGCCGTAGGGCGGCAGCGTGCTGGTTTCAGCGGCCGCCACTACGCCCGGCAAAGCGTACAACCGCGCGAGCAGTTCGCGAAAGAAATGCTGTTTCGCAGCGGCGGTTTTGTATTGTTCCTTCGGCAGCGGCAGGCGCACCACCAGGATATTGTCCGGGTTCAGGCCTAATTCGACTTGCTGCAACGCCACAAAGCTGCGCATCAGCAAACCCGCCCCCACCAGCAGCACCAGCGACAAAGCCACTTCGACCACCACCAGCGTGCTTCTGAGCTTGCCGTGGCGGAATCCACCGCTCACGCCTTTGCCGGAGTCCTTCAGCGGCTCGACAATATCGGGCTTGGCCATGTGCAGCGCCGGCGCCAGGCCAAAAAGCAGCGCGGTGAACACGGCGACCGAGAGACTGAACAACAGGACCGGCACGTTCAGACCGATAACCGCTTCATCCGGGATCGTGTTTGCGGGAATGGCCGTCACCAGCGCCTTGATGCCTCCATACGCCACCAGGCAACCGGCTGCCGCGCCGCCCAGCGCCAGCAGAACACTCTCCACCAGCAATTGCCGGATCAATCGCCACCGGCTTGCGCCGAGCGATGCCCGAACGGCCATCTCCTTCTCGCGCGCCGAGGCCCGCGCCAGCAGCATGTTGGCAACGTTTGCGCAGGCAATCAGGAGCAACAGCCCGACCGCGGCCAACAGGGTGTACAGGACGGTTTTAAAACGCCCGACTACGGAGTCGGCCAGAGTCTGGACCTCGATGTTGTACTTCTTTGGGTACTCCTTGGGATAAACGCGCGCGAGCCGGTGTGCGACGACATCCAGATCCGCCTCCGCCTGCCGGATCGTCACACCCGGCTTCAGATGCGCGTGCATCACAAAGCCGCGCTGCCTGGCTTCCGGATCGCTGCGGTCGACGGGCGCCGGTATCCAGAGATCCGATCCCCACCAGGTGAACCGCGGCGGCATGACGCCCACCAGAGTGCGCGGCTTGCCGTTCAGCACAAAGATCCGGCCCAGCACCTTCGGATCGAGGTTAAACTCCTTGACCCACAACTTGTAACTCATGACGAAGACCGGCGCAGCGCCCGGCTTGCCGTCGTCCGGCGTGACGCCCCGGCCCAGCAGCGCCGGCATTCCCAGGAACGCGAACACGTTTGACGTTACATTTGTTCCCTGGAAACGCTCGGTACCTTCGCCGCTGGTGTAGAGGACGTCTTCGCCGTTATCCCCGACCACGCGGTCGAAAACATGATTCTGCTCCTGGTAATCCAGAAATTCCGGGACAGAAAAGAAGCCGCGCCCTCCGCGATCGCCCCGCTCCAGATCGTGGATGTAGAAAGTGACGATCCTGTTTGCATCCGTATAAGGAAACGGATCGAGCAGCACGTTGTCGATGACGCTGAAAATCGTGGTGACGGAGCCGATGCCGAGCCCTAGGGCCACAATCGCCAAGACGGTGAAGCCGGGCTGCCGGCGAAGCCCGCGCAAGCCGTAACGCAAGTCCTGCCAGATGGAGTTCACAAGAAGTAAGACGACAGGATTTGTGTTTTGTTCCCGATTCGATGCAGGTTTTTACGCCAGCGTCGCATGACCTTAAGAGGGGAGAGTCTGAGCCATCCGGACCTCCGGGAGCGCTTTGTTCCCGAACTCTGCGACCTTGTCATCGCCGCGCTCGATCCTCCTTCTGGCACACCGATGGATCGCGCGTATAGACTCGGAGCACAAAGGAAGCGTCCGTCTCCTCAAGGCGAAGCATGTAGTTCAAGTTCGCGCCGCCGCTTAGCAGTTCAAAGGACCTCAGCACACTCCCGGGCAGCGCCCGATCGAGGATGTGAGCGATCTCGCGGGCGGAAATGAACGCAGCTCGATTCTGTCGCCGTCTTTCAACGCTATCCATTGCCAAATAATAGCTCCCTTCACCGCCCCAAGGTCTTCGTTAAATACTCGACGATCACTTTCACCTCCGCGTCCGACGCCTGCGCTCCCCGTGCCACCATATTTTGCACCACCGCATTCCATTCCGCTGCATTCATCCGCTGGCTCGTCACCACCTCCACCGAATGACAGCCCGTCCCGCACGTCTTCTCGACTAACGCCTTGGCGCCACCCGCCGGCAGCACCACCGGCGCAAACGCACCGACCTTCGGCTGCCCGCGCCTTCCCGCGGCGTCCGCGGCCACTGCCTTCGCAACGGAAGCCGGCAGCGGCGTCCGGCGAATATCCGGCAGCGCAAATGCGACCAGGCTATTGCTCAGCCCTCCGCTCAGAAACGCTCCACCCCCGGCAGCCATCAGCACTACATATTGCCGTCCATCGCGTCCCATGTACGTAACCGGGCTGGTGTGCCCGCTGGCCTCCAACTTCGATTCCCAGAGCAGCCTTCCGGTTTTCGAATCAAACGCGCGGAATCGCGAATCATTCGTCGCCCCGATAAACACGAGGCCGCCCGCCGTCGCGATGCTCCCTCCCAGGTTCAGCGACCCCGTATCGCGCACCCCGATCGCTTCCAGCGCCTCGATCCGCCCCAGCACCGATCGCCAGGCAATCTCCCCTGACGCCAGATCGACCGCGATCAGCTCTCCAAACGGCGGGTTCTGACACGGTATCCGCGTTTCCCGATTCCAAAACCTCGCATAGGGTCCATATGCAGACGTCCGCACATACTCCGAACCCCGCTTCTCCATGTGCCCCCACTGCGCCACGTTCATCACGTTCACAAACAGCAAACCGAGGGATGGATCCACCGACACCCCGCCCCAATTCCCCCCACCCAACGTGCTCGGAAAAAACAGCGCATTCCCTTCGAGCGGCAGAGGCGTGTAGGGCACGCCGATCTTCATGTGATTTGTTTCAAACAATTCCCTGCAAAAGCGTGCATGCTCCGGCGACCGGTCATACATCTCCTCCATACGAAACGTGTTCTTCGCCAACGGTGGAGGCTTCACCGGAAACGGCTGCGTCTTCGCCGTCACGTCCCCCGGCACCGCGGTTTGGGGCACGGGTCGCTCTTCCATCCCGTAAACCGGCTCCCCTGTCACGCGATCAAACACGAACAACAAACCCATCTTGGTGATCTGCGCGACAGCCGGAATGACGCGTCCCGCGCGGTGGATATCAAACAACGCCGGCGGCGCCGCCAGGTCGTAGTCCCAAAGGTCGTGATGCACCAACTGCCGGTGCCATTTCTTTTCGCCCGTTCGTGCATCGAGCGCCACCAGCGAGTTCCCATACAGGCCGTCCCCGATCCGATCGGCGCCATAAAAGTCGGAGGTCGGCGCGCCGAGCGGCGCGTACACAATGCCGCGCTCCACATCTATCGTGAAGAACCCCCACACATTGGTGCCCGATCGATTCTTCCAGCCACCGGGAGGCCATGTCTCCGAGCCCGGCTCTCCTGGCCGTGGCACCGTGTGAAAGGTCCACAGCAGCTTGCCCGTCTTCGCATCCCAGCCGCGAATGTCCCCATATGCACCCGCACTGGGCGAACCCTCGCCATTGCTGCATCCGGTAATGACAACATCGCCAAACACCGCCGGCGGCGACTCCAAGGCGTACCGGCCGTCCTTCAAATCCCCCAGCACGCCTTCTTTCAGATCCACCCGGCCCTCGTTTCCAAATCCCGGCGCGGGTTTCCCCGTGGTCACGTCGAGCGCCAGCAGGAGATGCCCATTGCCTGCGAATACTCGGGGATGCAAGCCGCCTGCGCCTAGCCAATACGCCAGCCCGCGGAGCGCCACCGGCGTCGCGCCGTACTTCCACAACAACTCGCCCGTCTCCGGCACCAGCGCATACACGCCGTCCGGAGCCGTCACATACATCACTCCGTCCAGAACGATAGGCACGGCCTCCGATCCCGGCTTTCCCGTGCGGAACGTCCACGCGAGCTGCAGTCGTTCGACGTTGCCCGAATGAATTTGCCCCAAGGTGGAGTACCGCATCGCACCGGGATCATTCCCATACGAAGGCCAATCGGTCTGGGCGAACCCACTGGTCGAGAGCAGCAGCAGTGCAGCATATCGAGTCACCCCATTACTCTAGCCAATTCAAGCGCCTCAAGAGATCGGCAAGGCGCGCGGCACAGCGCTTCCACGGATACTGCAAACGGTTAACATCCCGGAAATGTTCGTGCGTGTCGATCTGCGTTCGGCCATAATAAAAGGAACTGACGCCGCCAGTATCGCGTTCCTTTCAAACGGATGTCCTTCGCCATTGAAACCGAGGGTTTAGTCAAAATCTTCCGCAGCCGCTGGTCGGGCAAAGAAGTGCGGGCGGTGGACGGCATCACGCTCTCTGTCGAGCAGGGTACGACGTTCGGGCTGCTCGGCCCCAACGGCGCGGGGAAGACTACTTTCGTCAAGCTGCTGCTTTCCTGCGCGCACGCTACCCAGGGGCGCGCCACTATCTTCGGGCGCGATGCACGCGAAGCGGAGGCCCGCAGACCCATCGGCTACCTCCCGGAGAACCACCGCTTCCCCACGTATCTGACCGGCCGCAGCATGCTGGATTTCTACGCAGCGCTCTCCGGCATGGATGGCGCGGCTCGCCGCACGCGCATTCCCGAATTGCTCGCCACCGTCGGTCTCGCGGATTGGGGCAATGTACGGCTGGGCAAGTATTCAAAGGGCATGCTGCAGCGTGTGGGCCTCGCGCAGGCGCTAATGCACTCCCCCACGCTGTTGATCCTGGATGAGCCGACTGACGGCGTCGATCCCATCGGCCGCCGCCAGATTCGCGACATCCTGCATGCGCTTGAACAACAGGGCGTCACCATTTTCGTCAACTCGCACCTCCTGGGAGAAGTGGAGCTGTTTTGCCGGGATGTGGCCATCATCCACCGGGGCAAGGTCGCGCTTGAGGGGAAAGTCAAAGACCTCACCGCCGGAGCCGGCTACCGGCTCGCGGTCGATTACGTGCCGGAGCGCCTCGAACAGGAGCTTCGCGCCCGGGCCACGGCCGTGGCCCAGCGCAACGGCAGCCTCGAGTTTCTTTTCGGCAGCCGCGAGGAAGCCAACCAGGCGGTCGACCTGCTGCGAGCCCAGTACTGCGAGATTGAGGCGCTGACGCGAACCACGAGTACCCTCGAAGATGTTTTCGTGAGGACTGTCGAGGACCGTCAATGAGCACTAGGTCACTGCGCGTCACCGTCGCGCTGGTCCTGGACACGTTCCGCGAAGCCTTCGCACGGAAGATCTTTTGGGCATTCTTTGGTTGCTCCACCGCGCTGATCCTGTTCTTCATCTTTATCATGAAGATCGACGTGGTCCAGGGCGCGATCGCCACCATCTCGCTGTTCGGCAACACGTCGCGCGGCCAGGATGTGCAGAAGTTGGTACGGCAGGTGCACGGGGCGATTGCGGCGTTCCTGTTTACCGCCGGCATGTTTCTTGCCGTTTTTGCCTCAGCCGGCCTGATCCCGGCCGTGTTCGAACCGGGCCGCATCGAACTGCTGCTCTCGAAACCGGTGGAACGCTATCACATCCTGATCGGCCGCTATATCGGAAATGTGCTGGTGATCGCTGCGAACATTTTCTATCTCGTCTTTGCCGTCTGGACGGTCTTTGGAATCAAGACAGGTGTCTGGACCCCCGGTTTTCTTTGGTCGAGTGTGCTGATCGTCTTCATCTTCGCGGTGTTGCTCACCGTGGTCGTACTGATGGGCGTGCTGTGGGAAAGTGCAGTGGTGGCCACCATGGTGGCGTTCGGCATCATGATCATGAGCCCTATTCTGGCGCAGCAGACCATTCTCGAGCGGCTCTTGACCTCGGAATGGTCGCGCAACGTGATGCGGGTGATGTATTACGCGCTCCCCAAGGTTTTTGACGTGGGCAGGATCGCGCGCTCACTGGTTCTCGGGGATCCCATGGGTGGCTGGATGCCTATCTGGAGCTCGGCGCTGTTCGGTGTGGTGATTCTGAGCGCCGGGCTTTATATATTTTCGCGGAGGAATTATTGATGCGGAACTATTTCATTCTGCTGGTTGCATTGACTGCCTGCAATTCCGCCGAAACGGGACGCACGGGCATTGATTCCACGCTCGCCGCACTCGTTCCTCCCGATGCCACCGTGCTGTCCGGCATCCGCATGGAGGCCGTGCGCACGACGCCGCTCTATCGAAAAATGATCGCCAGCAAGGCCCTGCCGCAGCTTGACGATTTTGCGCGCCAGACCGGCTTCGATCCCCGCCGCGACGTGCGGGAGCTATTAATTGCATCGAACGGAGCCGAATCTCTGGCGGCCGCCCGGGGAACCTTCAACCTGAACGGTTTCGAGGGCGCCACCAGGAGTTCTTATAAAGGCTACACGTTGTACGCGCGCGAAAACGGCGCGGTGGGGTTGATCGATAGTTCGACCGCGGTCGCCGGGCCTCTCGCGGCGGTGCGCGCCGCCCTCGATCGCTATAAAGCCGGTGATCGCTCCGGACCGGCAGAGCTGCTGGCTCGCGCCCGCCAGATCCCGAACGAGAATCAAATCTGGTCGGTGTCGAACGGCTTCGAGAGTCTGATCACCCGCAACATTCCCCAAGAGGGCAATGCCGCAAACGCCGGCAGGATTCTTCGCTCGCTGGAGAACACCACTTTCGCCGCGGACCTCCGCACCGGCGTCAACGGTTACATCAACGGCTTGTGCCGGACCGATCAGGACGCCAAGAACCTGGGCGACGCAGCGCGCGGCCTGGTCGGCCTGGGCCGCCTCAGCGTACCCGAAAATCAGCCCGAACTGTTGCGGCTTTGGGACGGAATCAAGGTGGACCAGCAACAGCGAACCGTCAAAATCACCCTGGCGATTCCTCAGGACCTCATCGACAAGCTGGTCGATCTTCTGGGAAAGCAACCGCTTCAGCGGCTGCCAGTTAGCCTACGTGGGAACCCGCCGGTTGCTGCTTCTTCGGGGCCGGAATCGCATCGCCCAGAATCGACCCGCCACCCTCGCTGATGTAATTGCGGTTCCACGCCGGGATCTCTACCACAACGTCGCCGGTCACGATGGCTTGGCAACCCAGACGCGAGTGTGGCGTCAAGTCGGCGGCCATGTCCACGCGGTCCAGCTCGTCGTCATCGGCCTCGGTGAGATGGCTGTCGGTACCCTCTTTGACCACCACGTGGCAGGTCGTGCAGGCGCAGTTTCCGCCGCAGGCATGCTCCAGGTGGAGGCCGAAATTCAACGCGATATCGAGCAGCGATTCCGGCTTCCCGTGGCCCTTGTAAGGGAGCTTGCCCGACTCGAATTCGACTGTCTGGCCCAGCGGTAGGAACGTAACCTTTGGCACCTCTTAATTATAGCGGCAATAGTACCTTGCGACCAAATACCCCCAATCCCTATCTAGATTGTGTAGTACAATTCGAAAGGAACAAGTCCCGGCCATGGAATCCAACTCACGCAGCCTTGCCAAGGCCTTCAGCTACCGGTTGCTGGGCTCCACCGGGACGGCTCTGGTGGTGCTGCTGCTCAGCGGCAACCTCAAGATCTCGCTGGGCGCCGGCGCGCTGGACATGCTGGTAAAGATTGCGCTCTATTTCCTCCACGAGCGCATCTGGAACTACATTCCTTACGGACGGCCGAAGCGCCCCGAATACGAAATCTAAAGGCGTCTCCATCCCCGTTGTTATACTCGGAAGTTCGTGTTTCATTTACTGGAAAAGCGGGTTCAGAGAGCCTTTCACCATCACATCCAGGCGCGATACGGAATCGATCTGGCGATTGCTATCGAGCAGCCCAAGCAAGCTGAATTCGGCGAGCTGGCGATCCCGGTGGCGTTTCAGCTTGCCAAGCAACGGAAGCAGGCGCCCAAGAAGATTGCGGCCGAGCTGGTGGCGGACATCGGCGCAATAGAGGGCATCAGCGCGCTCGAAATCGCCGGCAACGGCTATATCAACGTCCGCTTCGATCGCGCTCAGTATGGAGCCGCGCTGCTTGAGGCCGTGGAAGAAGTGCCCACTGCCACCGCTGAGAAAATCATCGTCGAGCACACCAACATCAACCCCAACAAGGCAGCGCACATCGGCCACCTGCGCAACGCCGCGCTGGGTGACACGTTCGTGCGCATGCTGCGCGCCCGAGGAAAACGGGTCGAGGTACAGAACTACATCGACAACACTGGCGTGCAGGTGGCGGATGTGGTGGTGGGATTTCACTACCTGGAACACAAATCCCCAGACGACGTGAAGCGGCTCATCGCCGATCCGGCCGTGCGCTTCGATTACTACTGCTGGGATCTCTACGCGCGCACCTCGGCGCATTACAAAGAGCAGCCCGACTCGATCGAGTGGCGTAGCCAGACGCTGCACGCCATTGAAGCGGGTTCCGGCGAGCAAGCGGAAATCGGCGCCATCGTCGCCGATGCCATCGTGGGCGCACACCTGAAGACCATGCTGCGTCTCGGCGTCGAGTACGATGTACTGCCGCGCGAAAGCGAGATCCTTCACCTGAAGTTCTGGTCCGCGGCGTTCGAGCTTTTGAAAGAGCGCAAAGCGATCTATCTGGAAACCGAGGGAAAGAACAAAGGCTGCTGGGTCATGCCGGCCGCCGCATTTTCCGAAGATTCCGAAGACAGCAAGGTGATCGTGCGATCAAACGGCACCGTTACGTACGTCGGCAAGGACATCGCCTACCAGCTTTGGAAATTTGGGCTGCTGGGAAAGGATTTTTACTATCGCCCCCTGCATGTTTACGCCGACGGCCGCGTGCTCTGGGTGACTACCGACCAACCCCCGACTTCCGAATCCCGAATCCCGGCCTTCGGCCGCGCCAGCCGTGTCTACAACGTGATCGACGCGCGCCAATCCTATTTGCAGGACGTGGTGGTCGCGGGGCTTCGGGCGCTCGGTTTCGACGATCAGGCCGGACAGTCCATCCACTTTTCCTACGAGATGGTGGCGCTCTCGCCGCGGTGCTGCGCCGAGCTGGACATTCCGCTCTCCGAGGAAGACCGCCGGCGGCCGTACGTCGAGGTATCCGGGCGCAAAGGCCTCGGCGTGAAGGCCGACGACTTGATGGACAAGCTCATCGAGAAGGCGCTCGAAGAGGTGGCTTCACGGCATCCGGAAGCTTCCGCGGAAGAGCAGCGCGCGGTGGCCTCGCAGATCGCCATCGGCGCACTGCGCTACTTTCTGCTCAAGTTCACGCGAACGTCGGTGATTGCTTTCGACTTCCAGGAAGCGCTGAGCTTCGAGGGTGAGACCGGACCGTACGTGCAATACGCCGTGGTGCGCGCGCGAAGCATCCTGCGGAAACTCGAAGAGAAGGGTGAGCGGGTGCCCGATTTTCGCGCCGAGCTGAGCTCGGGCGCTTTGGGCCGGCAGTTGCACTCAGAAGATTTCTGGCAGGTGCTGTTGGCGGCATCGAAAGCCGATGCGGCGCTCGAACGCGCCGTTACCGCGGGCGAACCGGCGCACGTAGCCAAGTACGCGTTTCAGATCGCCCAGGAGTTCAATAATTTCTATCATCTGTACCCCATCATCCACGAGCAGGATCGCGAGAAGAAAGTATTTCTGTTATGGATGACGGACTTCTTCCGCGCGCAACTCGAGCGCACGCTCGGCGTGCTGGGGATTGAAGCGCCGCCGTATATGTAGCGTCGCAACTGAAGGAGTGCTTATGCGAGTGTCTGCGAGCCCGCGGTGGATGATGGCTCCGGTGTTTATCGGCGCCCTCGGCTGGGCGTTTGAAAGCACCTTGCCTCCCATTCACCCGGTTCTGACGACGGAAGAGGGCCAGCAGGTCGCCTTCGACCGCTTCACCTGGCAGTCTCGTGAACTCGCCAAGAAGCTGGATGTCTCGGAGCCATGGCCAGGCGGCGAGGCCATGCGAGGCGCCCTCAAACGATATGGCCTCGCCGAGGGAGCGCCGCCGGAAGCCATACCGGTGCCGGCGCGCATAACAAGCGACATCTACCTCGTCGGGCAGGACCACGTCAGCAACTTAACCTACATGATTGACTGTGGGCCGGAGGGCGTTGCGATCATCGATCCAACGTACGAATCGGAGTTTGAACGAACGCTTGCCAACGTGGAGAAGTGTGGCAGAAGTCGCAAGGAAATTCACTGGGTGGTGAATACACACTGCCATGTGGACCATGCCATGGCCGATAAAAAGTTCCGGGACCTTGGCGCCAAGATCGCGGTGCACGAGGCAGATGCAGCGGCGATCGAAAAAGGAACCCGCGTGACGGCGTATTTCCTCGTCCAAGAGGACACCGGGAAAGTAGCGTCGTTTCCGCATTGCCCCATCGATCTCCGACTGTCGGACGGCGAAGAGCTGCGGCTTGGCAATAAGGTTTTCGAAGTGATTCACACGCCGGGACACACGCCCGGGTCCGCATGTTTTCTGCTCCGGTCGGACGGAAAGAACGTGCTGTTCTCCGGCGACACGGTGCTTTATGACGGAAGACTCGGGTGGCAAGGCAACCCTTACGCTGACAACCGGCAGTACCTGTTCTCGCTGCAGAAGCTGAACAATTTCACGCTCAACGCGGCGAAGGTGCAGTGGGATCTGCTGCTGCCTGGCCACGGCGCCATCGCGATGGATAAGGCATATCTGGATGTTCAGAAGGATCTGGACCTGGTTGGGCTTCTGCTCGCCGATGGCCGCGAAATTCCCAGCGTTCCGTTTTCACTTCCCGAATACCGCAAGCACATGTTTGGCCGGCCAGCGGCGAAGCTGCAGTGACCACGTGAGTTGCGCCTTCGAAAAGCGCGCAAGTCTGGCGGCAGCAAGCCTGTTCCACCTGTAGAATGAGATTAAACATATGCCCAGCAAAAATTCTTTTGGCGCAGCGGCGTCGTTGCGCGTCGGTGAGACTACATACCAGATCTTCCGGCTGTCCAGGCTGGCGGAAACCGGAGTCGGGAACATTTCCCGCCTGCCCCTTTCCATCAAGATCCTGCTTGAAAACCTGCTGCGGCAGGAGGACGGGCGCAAGGTTCTCGCCGCGGACGTGGACTACGTGGCGCGCGGCTTGGGGGCCGGCGCGAAAGAGATCAGTTTCATGCCGGCGCGCGTGCTGCTGCAGGATTTCACCGGCGTGCCCGCTGTCGTTGACCTGGCAGCCATGCGGGATGCGCTGGCGGCCGCGGGCGCTGATCCGGCGCTTGCCAACCCGCTCCTGCCCGCGGACCTGGTGATTGACCACTCCGTGCAGGTGGACCAATTCGGCAGCAAAGACGCGTTTTCGGTGAACGCACTGCTCGAATCCCAGCGCAATCGCGAACGCTACATGCTGCTCCGCTGGGGCCAGACGGCGTTCAAGAATTTTCGCGTAGTGCCGCCGGACACCGGAATCGTGCATCAGGTGAACCTGGAATATTTGGCTTCGGTGGTGTTCCGCAAGCAAAACGATCATGGCTGGTCGGCGTATCCGGACACCGTGGTTGGAACCGACTCTCACACCACCATGGTGAACGGCCTGGGCGTGCTCGGCTGGGGCGTGGGCGGCATTGAAGCCGAGGCCTGCATGCTGGGACAGCCGATTTCGATGCTGCTGCCCTCCGTTGTCGGGTTCAAGCTGCACGGCCGCCTGCGCGAGGGTTGCACCGCCACCGATCTCGTGCTGACGGTCACCGAGATGCTGCGCAAGAAGGGGGTCGTAGGCAAGTTCGTCGAATTCTACGGCAGCGGATTGAGCGCTCTGAGCCTGGCAGACCGCGCCACCGTGGCCAACATGTCACCCGAATACGGCGCGACGATGGGCTTCTTCCCCGTGGACTCCGAGACTCTGAACTATCTACGCTTCAGCAACCGGCCGCCGGATCTGATCGCGCTGGTGGAGGCCTACGCAAAAGAGCAGGGACTGTTCCGAACCGATACGATGGCGGACCCGATGTTCTCCGAAACCATCGAGCTGGATCTCCGCACGGTGGTTCCCTCGATGGCCGGTCCCAAGCGGCCGCAGGACCGCGTGAACCTGCCCGATGTGAAGAACAATTTCAAAGCGGCGTTCGCGTCGGCGCCGAACAAGAAAGTCGCCATCCAGATGAATGGCACGAAGACGGAGCTGGACAGCGGCGCGGTCGTAATTGCCGCCATCACGAGCTGCACCAACACGTCCAATCCCTCGGTCATGGTTGCCGCGGGACTGCTGGCGAAGAAAGCCGTCGAGCGCGGCCTGAGATCCAAGCCGTGGGTGAAGACGAGTCTTGCGCCCGGATCGAAGGTGGTTTCGGATTACCTGGTGGAAGCGGGGCTGATGC
Organism: Terriglobia bacterium; assembly: GCA_020073305.1. Lineage (GTDB taxonomy): Bacteria > Acidobacteriota > Terriglobia > Bryobacterales > Bryobacteraceae > QHXW01. Next base: position 10,886 of record JAIQFK010000044.1, on the reverse strand, counting down.
CCTATCTCGAGCAGTTGAATTTTCACCTGGTGGGCTACGGCTGCACCACCTGCATCGGCAACAGCGGCCCACTGCCCGAACCGGTCGCGCAGGCGGTGCAGAAGGAGAACATGGTGGTTGCCGCGGTGCTGAGCGGGAACCGCAACTTCGAGGGCCGGATCAATTCGCTGGTGAAGGCCAACTATCTGGCTTCGCCGCCGCTGGTGGTGGCTTACGCGCTTGCCGGGCGAGTGGATATCGATCTCCAAAACGAGCCACTGGGCCAGGATGACAAAGACGCTCCCGTCTATCTGCGCGAGATCTGGCCGACGACGGCGGAAATCGAAGAAACAATCCGGCGGTCGGTTCGCCCCGACATGTTCCGCCACGAGTACGAGAAAGCTTTTGAGGGTGACGCCACCTGGAAATCGCTGCCCACACCCGCGGGCACCGGCACCTTCACGTGGGATGAGCACTCGACCTACATCAAAAATCCGCCGTACTTCGAAAAAATGGTGGATCCGGGAAGGCCGATTGAGGATCTGGCCGGGATGCGCGTGCTGGCGCTGCTCGGGGATTCGGTAACCACCGATCACATCTCGCCCGCTGGCTCTATTCCCGCCGAGAGCCCTGCCGGGCGGTATCTCATCGCGCAGGGAGTCAAGCCCGCCGACTTCAACTCGTACGGGGCGCGGCGCGGTAATCACGAAGTGATGGTGCGTGGCACGCTGGCAAATATCCGGCTGCGCAACCAGCTCGCTCCGGGTACCGAGGGCGGCTGGACGGTACACCTTCCGGATGGTGAACAGATGTCGATCTACGAAGCTTCCGTGCGCTACCAGCAGCAAGGCGTGCCGCTCATGATTATCGCCGGGAAAGAGTACGGTTCCGGATCCTCGCGCGACTGGGCGGCGAAAGGCGTGCTGCTGCTCGGCGTGAAAGCGGTGCTCGCCGAGACCTTCGAGCGCATCCACCGCACGAATCTGGTCGGCATGGGCGTGCTGCCTCTGCAATTCCCTGAAGGCCAAAACGCGCAGTCGCTGAAGCTGACGGGCAAGGAGTCGTATCATGTGGCAGGCATATCCAAGGCGCTCTCCGACGGCGTCCGCGCGACGGTTCGCGCAGTGGATGACGCAGGCACGGAGAAGCGTTTCGAAGTGCAGGTGAGGGTCGACACGCCGCAGGAAGCCGAGTATTTCCGGAACGGCGGCATTCTGCCTTATGTCCTCCGTCAACTTGCCGCCACGCCCGTAAGCGCATAAAATCTTTGATGGATATGTCCGATCGTGGTTTCTGTTTTTTGTTCAGTTGCGCCGTAATTTTGGCATCCTTGGGAGCTGCAGTCTGGCTGATTGCGACCGGCCAAGCCGCTACTGTGGACGGATTGTTTCTTTTGCTGACCTGCCTGACCGTGGCAGCCGCCTTCGCGCTTTACGTGATGTACATGATCAAGCGGGCAGTGGAGGCGCCGGCACAACCCGCGGCAAAGCCCGCCAAAGCCGCTGCCACGCCCGCGCCCGCGAAGGCAGCGCCCCTGGTGCCGGCCGAGAAGACGGAGTAGTCACAGCCCCATAATCTGCATTCCGGAATCGACATAGAGCACGTTGGCGGTGACGCCGCGGCCGAGATCGCTGGCCAGGAACACGGCGGCGTCGCCGACTTCAGCGGGATCCGTATTGCGGCGCAGCGGGGCGCGTTGGACCACCACGTCCAGAATGGATGAAAAATCCTTGATCGCACGGGCCGAGGCCGTCTTTACGGGCCCGGCGGAGATCGCATTCACGCGAATTTTTTGAGGGCCGAGATCGCTTGCCAGGTAGCGCACCGAAGCTTCGAGCGCCGCCTTCGCTACTCCCATCACGTTGTAGTGCGGCACCACACGCGTTGAGCCCACGTACGTCAGGGTCGTGATGGAGCCGCCCTCGGTCATGGCGGGCGCTGCCGCGCGTGCCACGGCCACCAGCGAATAAGCGCTCACTTCCTGGGCGGTAAGAAAACCGTCCCGCCCGGTTTCAAGGAATGACCGCGACAAATCTTCGCGGTTGGCGTATGCGAGGCTGTGAACGACGGCATTGACCGGGCGGCCGAAGGAGCGCAGCGTCTCGCTAAGCGCCGCGAGATCGTCCTCCCGGGTAACGTCGCAAGGCACGATGCGCTCCACGGTCAAGTCTTTGGCCAGTGATTCCACGGCGTCCTTTTGGTGCTCGCCGAGATAGGTCAGCACCAGCCCCGCGCCCTCGCGTGAAAAGGCCTGGGCGATGGCGTACGCCAGGCTCCAGCGGTTGGCAATGCCGAGCACGATGCCGAGCTTGCCTTCGAGCAATCCGGCCATCGAGTTACCTCAGCTTTACGGGTGCGCCACCCGCTTCCTTGCTGCGCTGCGCGGCATCCATGAAGGCGAACATCTCTAGCGTGTCTTCATTGGGAAACGGCGGCTGCCTGGTTTCGAAGAACTTGACGATCTCCACCACCAGCGGGCGGTAACTGTCGGTGAGTTTCGGATCGCTCTGATTCACCTTTTCATCGGGCCGGAACACGACCGCGCCGAATTTGCCGTACGGCCGCAGAGCCCGCACCGTACCCAGCCGCCCGTCTTTCCACTTGCCAACGATGACATCCGCATCCGGCGTATAGATGCGGCTGACCTCTGCACAGCCGCGACCCATCAGCGTGTAGAGCAGTTCCACTTCGTGGACGGCGTACCACGAGAGATCGAGGTAATGATGCGGCTCGAGCGGCCCGGGACCCCAGGTGAGCACGCCGGTAATATCGGGAAACTTCAGGCTGGCGGCTAGTTCGGTAAACCGAAGATCGGAGGCGCTGAACCACGGCACGCCCGCCTGTTTCGCCAGGCGCGCGATTTCACGGGCATCTTCCAGGCTCGCGGCCAGGGGCTTGTCGATAAACACCGGCTTGCCCGCCGCAATCACGGGTTTCACCTGTTCGAGATGAACGCGCCCATCCACACTTTCGAGCAGCACGCCATCCACTTTGCGGCACAACGCGGAAATGTCGGACACCAATTCGATTTTCCACTTGGTCCGCAGTTCTTCGGCGAACTTGTCGACACGCTTGTAACTGGACTCCACATCCGGGCTTCCGCCCTTGTACGCGGCGACCACGCGAGCGCCGGGAACGTAGTCGGGCGAGGCTGGATCATTCAGAATCTTCGTGAACGCAATAACATGCGATGTATCGGTGCCGATGATGCCCAAGCGCAGGTCCGCTCGCGCGCACGCACAACCAATCAATAAAAGAACGAAGCTGGATTTCATTGTGGGCATTGTACACTGAATTTTCGGTGGATCTTTCAACTCCCCTCACCTATGTCAAAGGCGTGGGTCCCGCGCGCGCCGCCATGCTCGAAACCAAAGCGCTGCTCACGGTGGAGGACCTGCTCGCCTACGTTCCCTTCCGCTACGAGGACCGGAGCAACACCAAGACTATCGCGCAACTGGCTCCGGGCGAGATGGCAACGGTCGTGGCAGAAGTGAGCAGCGCACGGCTCGCAGGCTTCCGGCGCCGCAATCTCGGGCTGTTCGAAGCGTCATTCAGAGATTCCTCGCACGCGGTCTTACGCGCCAAATGGTTTCACGGCGAGTATCTGGCGAAGACGCTCGAGCCCGGCAAGCGCGTCGCCCTCTTCGGAAAGGTCGAGTTCGACAGCTACACGGGCGAACTCGCCATGCTGCATCCGGAGTTCGAGCTGCTGACTGATGACGACGAAGACGCCGAAGCGGCGCTGCACGTCGGCCGCGTGGTGCCCGTGTATGAGGCCATTTCCAAGGTCAACACGCGCGCGCTCCGCACCATCATTCATCGCGTGTTGAGCCAGATCGCGCCCATCCAAGATCATTTGCCCACGAGCATTCGTGATCGTCTGAAGCTGATGGACCGCGGGACCGCGATCCGGCAGATGCACTTTCCGCCGCCCGAATCCGACTTGCGCCTGCTCAATGCATTCCGGTCTCCCGCGCAGTTCCGCCTGATCTTCGAAGAGTTCTTCTGGCTGGAGTGCGGCCTGCTGGTGCGCCGCGGCAAAGCGCGGGAACAGCTCGGCATTGCCTTTGAACTGAACGACCGCGTGCGGGAGCGCATCAAGACCATGCTGCCGTTCAAACCCACGGCCGCGCAGAAGCGGGTGCTGGCGGAAATCGCGCGCGACATGTCTGCGCCCCGGCCCATGCACCGCTTGCTGCAAGGCGACGTGGGCAGCGGCAAAACGATTGTGGCGGCGGAAGCCGCGATCATCGCCATTGAAAACGGTTATCAGGTTGCGATGCTGGCGCCGACGGAAATCCTGGCGGCGCAGCACTACCTCTACCTGAAGCCACTGCTCTCGAAGCTGGGCTACGTGGTGGCGCTGCTCACCGGGTCCTTCAGCGATCGGGAGAAATCCAAGCTCAAGAAGCTGCTGTCGGAGGGCCTGGTACACGTGGCCGCCGGCACGCACGCGCTGCTCGAAAAGGATGTGGAGTTCCGCAACCTGGGACTGGCTGTGATTGACGAGCAGCACCGCTTTGGCGTGATGCAAAGGCTGGGGCTCGCGCACAAGGGCATGCACCCCGACGTGCTGGTGATGACGGCGACGCCGATTCCGCGCACGCTCGCGCTCACGGTCTATGGCGAGTTGGATGTTTCTATCATCGATGAGCTGCCGCCGGGGCGAAAGCCCATCAAAACCAGGCACGTCACCGCAGACCGCGCCGAGGCCGTTTACAGCTTCTTGAAGAAGCAGATTGATGAGGGCAGGCAGGCCTACGTGGTATATCCGGTGATTGAGGAGTCGGAAACACAGGCCATGAAGGCCGCCGAGAAAATGCACGCGCACCTTTCACGCGAGGTTTTTCCCGATGTCTCCGTCGGCCTGCTGCACGGGCGTCTTCCAGCGCGCGAAAAGGAAGCCGCCATGGAAGATTTCAAGCGCGGGCGAATCCAAATTCTGGTCTCGACGACGGTGATCGAGGTCGGGGTCGACGTGCCCAACGCCACGGTGATGGTCATCGAGCAGGCGGAGCGATTCGGCCTGGCGCAATTGCACCAGCTTCGCGGGCGGGTAGGCCGCGGTGCGGACCAGAGTCACTGCATTCTCATGACCGAGCGCATGAACGACGCCGCACGCGAGCGCATCCGCACCCTGGTGGATACCAACGATGGATTCCGGATTGCGGAGATGGACTTGAAACTGCGCGGCCCCGGCGAGTTCTTTGGAACGCGCCAATCCGGTCTGCCCTCGCTGCGCATCGCCAACATTCTGCGCGACCAGGAAATTCTCGAGGTGGCGCGCGCTCACGCGCAGGAATTTATCGAGCGGCCGCCGTCGCCCGCCGAACTTCACCGCGCCTTGGAATACGTACACGGCCACTGGGAACGCCGTTACGGGCTGGTGCAGGTTGGTTAGATGCGCGTGATCGCCGGGGAGTTCCGCTCGCGCCGGTTGAAGTCGATTCCCGGGCTGGCAACGCGGCCCACGCCGGACAGGCTGCGTGAGACGCTATTCGACATTCTCGGATCGCGGGTCGAAGGCGCCGTTTTTCTGGATGCCTACGCGGGAACGGGAGCCGTGGGCATTGAGGCCCTCAGCCGCGGCGCCGCTCGCGCCGTGTTCATCGAACGCGGCAACGTAGCGGAGAGAGTACTGCGGGAAAACCTGACGACCCTGGGAATCGAAGATCGCGCGCTGGTTGTACTCGGTGCGGCCGCATCTCTGATCGCGCGCTACCCCGCCGGCATTGTGTTTCTCGATCCGCCATACCGTCGAGAGAGCGAGTACGCGCAGGTGCTCAAGATCCTGGGCGAGAACCCGCCGGAGCTGGTGGTGGTGCAGCATTCGGTGCGCCTCGCGCTGGCGGAGAAGTACGGTGCGATGGAACGGAGGCGTGTGGTGAAGCAGGGCGATAACGCGCTGAGTTTCTACCGGGCGTCGTAGGTCCTCACCGATATGTCTTCCCGGAGCGAATAAGCACGGCGGAAATCGCCAGACTGCGACTCTCGCTATTTATCCTGAAGATGATTCGATAGGGGCCTACCCGCTTTTCGAAAGCGGCCATGCCATTTCGAGCCGTTGAGAGGTTTCACATCGCCGCGATGCGGGTCAGTCCGCATGTCCTCGATGGCGTGCACGATCCGCTCGCGCGTGTCTTTCGGCAGACGCCTAAGATCTCTTTCGGCTTCCGAGGAAAGCTCAATACCCCAGGTCACGCTTCACCGAGTGCCACGACCTCGATTCACCGCGTTTGATCTGTGCTTAGCCGCGTCTAATCTTGCGCTCCTCGGCAGGCGTAAGAAGTTCATCGGCGTCAATCAGCTTCTTGGGCTTCATGAACACATGCCCGCGATCCGCAGTAATCTCCATGAAGTCGCCTTCCTGAAGCCCGAGCTCTTAGAATATACGTTTTGGGAAGACCACTTGACGCCGCTGACCGATGCGACTGAGTGACGCCGACCCAACCTCACGGGACACCGTTCTGACTGGCATATATTCAGCTTATCCGATCGCCTGATTCTGCGTTCACAAGATCCGCAACTCCACCGGCGCCCCCACACCGCACCCCAGCATCTTCGCGGCGGAAGCCTGGCTGGCGGAAACCTCCAGATATCCCGAACTGCCGACAATGACGAACAGTTCGCCCGGTCCCGATTCCGCGTAATTCCGCGCCAGCCGGTTAACCGTTTCGAGCCCTATCGACATTTCGAAAGGCCGTTTTTGAAGCTCCGGGAACTCCCCGGCTGGAAAATTCGTGATCAGGTTGCCGAATCGGTCGATCTTGAGTACGGCGCCGGTCCAGCCGCGGCGCGCCGTCCGAACAGGCCGCTCGAAATGGAGTCGCAGGTAATCGGTGATGAGCTTGCCCATCTTCGCGGGCCCGACACCGCGGGCCAGATGCGCGCCCACGGGCGCAAAGATGTCGCGACCGTGAAAAGTCTGGCTAACCGGCTTGAGAAAATACTTCTCCGCGGTGATCCAGCGGACCTTGGGCTTCTCGCGCGCGTACATCATAGAGAGCACGCCGTTATCCGGCGCGACGAATCGCTGCCCCGCGGCCTCCGCCACGACGGGCCGGCGCGCCGTCCCCACTCCCGGATCGATCACCACCACGTGCACAGTGCCGCGCGGAAAATAGGGGTACGTCTGTGCCAGTAAAAAAGCGCCCTCCACCACCTCATAAGCGCCTATCGAGTGGCTGATATCGACGATCTCGGCCTGTGGGCAGATGCCGAGAATGACGCCTCTTAGGACGCCGGCATAGTGATCCGACAGGCCAAAATCAGTTATCAGCGTAATAATGGGCCGCCGCATTGTTAAACTAAGGAAAAGTGGATCGTTTCTACTTCGACCATAACGCGACAACGCCGGTCTCCCCGGAGGTGGTCCAGGCTTCGGTGTCGTGTCTCGCCGAAGTGTACGGCAACGCGTCCAGTATCCATCATTTCGGGCAAATGGCCAAGCAGCGCCTGGAAATGGCGCGGCGGCAAACGGCGGCGCTCATCGGCTGCCAGCCGCAGGAGATCGTATTCGTCAGCGGCGGCACCGAGGCCGACAATCTGGCGCTGTTCGGCGTCCTGCGCTACGCAAACCGGCCGCAGATGCACGTCGTGACCACCACCATCGAGCACCCCGCGGTGTTGAACGCGTGCGCACAACTGGAGCGGGAGGGAGTCGCCGTGACCTACGTGCGCGTCGGCTCGAGTGGCGTGGTCGATCCGGACGACATCCGCCGCGCGCTGCGAGCGTCCACGATTCTGGTTTCGGTGATGCACGCCAATAACGAGATCGGCACCCTGCAGCCGATTGCGGAAATCTCCCGCATAGTACGGGAGGCGAACCTGTACTTGCATTCCGACGGAGTGCAGGCGCTGGCCAAAATACCGGTCGATGTCAGCGCGCTGGGCGTGGATCTGTACTCCATGAGCGGGCACAAAATCTACGCACCGAAGGGTGTGGGCGTGCTGTTCGTGCGCAAGGGCGCGCGCATCACTTCCATCAATTACGGTGGCCATCACGAACGCGAACGGAGAGCCGGAACGGAGAATGTGCCCGGCGCGGTTGCCCTGGGCTGCGCCGCGGAGTCTGCGGCACGGCGTATCGAGCAAGAGGCGCCGGAACTGGCCACGCTCCGGGACCGGCTGGAAGCGGGCATTCTCGGGCGCGTTTCTGCAACCGGCGTCAATGGCGCGCCGGATCGCCGGACGCCTAACACGACCAATGTCTACTTTGACGGAATCGAGGGTGAGGCACTGGTGATCGCACTCGATTTGCGAGGATTTGCTGTTTCCACCGGCGCCGCGTGCTCGAGTGGCGCCGTCGAGCCTTCGCACGTCCTGACCGCTATCGGACTTCCGGCAGAGCGCGCGCGCTCGAGTGTTCGATTTTCGCTCGGCCGCTCCAACACGGTCGAGCAGGTGGACGCTTTGATCGACGCGGTGGAAGATTCCGTGCGCCACCTGCGAAAGATTTCACCGGTTACACAAGCCCATGCCTGATGCACGCCCGATTGCGGTAGCCATGAGCGGCGGCGTGGACAGCTCCACCGTGGCCGGCCTGCTGGTCTCGCGCGGCCACTCCGTCGTCGGCCTCACCATGCAGCTCTGGAATCAGCGGCGGCTGCCCGAGCTTTCAAACGACGGTGGCACGGGACGGTGCTGCTCGCTGGATGATGTCTACGACGCGCGGCGCGTAGCCGAGCAGTTGGGCATCCCCTACTACGTCGTCAACTTCGAAGACCAGTTCGAGCGCCAGGTCGTGGAACCCTTCGTGTCCGAATACTTGGCGGGCCGTACTCCCATTCCCTGCACCCTGTGCAACAACTTCATCAAGTTCGACCGGTTTCTCGACCTGGCGGACGGCGTAGGCGCGCAGCAGATCGCAACCGGCCATTACGCCCGCGTGACGCGCGACCCCGAGACAGGGCGCTATCAGTTGCGCAGAGCAGTCGACACCGGCAAGGACCAGACTTATTTCCTTTTCGGCCTGACGCAGCAGCAGCTCGCACGCACCCTGTTTCCCTTGGGCGAGATGAGCAAGACGGAAGTCCGCGCGCTCGCGCATCAGATGGGACTGGCCGTCGCCGGCAAGGACGAAAGCTATGAAATCTGCTTCGTTCCCAACGGCGACTACGCCGCGTTCATGGATGCCTATCTCCATTCCAAGGGCATGGAGCTGGATGAGAAGCGTGGTGAAATCGTGTCCACGGACGGCCGCAGGATCGGCGAACACACCGGCGTGCATCATTTCACAGTCGGCCAAAGGCGCGGGCTGGGCATTGCGACCGGAGAGCCTCTGTACGTAATTGCGACCGACGTGGCTACGCAGCGCGTCACGGTCGGCGGAAACGGCCAGCTCTTTCGTGCGAACCTGATCGCCACCGACGTCAACTGGATTTCGTGGCCCGGCCTCCCTGCCCCCGCCCGGGCGCAAGTCAAGATCCGCAACAGGCACGAAGCCGCCGCAGCCACGCTCCACCCAACTTCGGAGCCCGGCCGGATCGAAGTGCGCTTTGATGAGCCGCAGCGCGCCGTCACGCCTGGACAGGGCGCGGTCTTCTACCAGGACGATTTGGTTCTCGGCGGCGGATGGATAGAATGACGAATTCATGCGCCAACGCTCTGGGCTGCGCGACAGGATCGAATACGGGCTAGCCGCCCTGGCTCTGAACTCGCTCGCCTATACTCCGCTTCCGGTTGCCAACGGTCTGGCCCGAGGCTACGCGCGCTTGCTCGACCTCGCCCTGCCCCGGCTGCGCCGTGTGGCTCTGGCCAACCTGGCCATGGCATTGCCGGACGTCGATGCGCGCGAACGCGATCGCATCACCGACGGTGTATTTCGCTCCATCGCGCGCTTGCTCGTCACTCTGGCCCGGTTTCCGCGGCTCAACCGCGCCAACATCGGGCAGTGGATTCGATACGAAGGCTACGAGCACTTCGAGGAGGCTCGCCGGCATGGTAAGGGAGTGCTCTTCGCTACCGCGCACTTGGGGAATTGGGAGCTGAGCGCCTTTGCCCATGCGCTGCTCACCGCGCCGATGAACGTTGTGGTGCGGCCACTCGACAATCCCCTCATCGACCGGCTGGTGGAACAACGCCGGACGTTTTCCGGCAACCGGCTCATCGAAAAGAAGGATTTTGCGCGCGGAATCCTGAAAGCACTCGCCGCCAATGAGGCCGTAGGCATCCTGATTGATCAGAACGCTTCGCTCGACAGCGGCGTGTTCGTGGATTTTTTTGGTATCCCGGCCTGCGCCGGAACCGGCTTCGTCAAACTGGCCGCTCACACCGGCGCGGCCGTCATCTCGGGTTTTGCACTTTGGTCCGAAGCGGAACGCAAATACGTATTGCGCTTCCTTCCGCCGGTCGCCATGACCGGCGACCTCCACGAAGATACGGCGCGCCTGCATGCCGTGCTTGAGAGCGTTGTCCGCCAGTACCCCGACCAGTGGCTTTGGATCCATCGCCGCTGGAAGACAAGGCCCCCCGGCCAAGCTTCGCTCTATGAATCGGCCCAACTCTCAGCGCGGCAAGTCTAGTCGAACGGCCCGAGCTGGGCTATACTGGTGACGGTCCTCGATCGTGGGCCTGTGGCGCAGTTGGGAGCGCGCTTCCATGGCATGGAAGAGGTCGTGAGTTCGAATCTCACCAGGTCCACCAAATTTTTCGGCTCTAGGCCAACAACGCCAATCCCACGGCTCTACGCCAACAACGGGGGCAAATCCCGATCCCAAACTGATTTCTAAGAACATAACACCTTCACGCGAAGTCTATAATTTTGGAAATTACGAAAGCCGTAGGCCTGGCGGTTGATGAGCTCCATTTTGTTGTGAAAACCTTCGGTGATGCCGTTGTTGCGAGTGAAGCGCCACATGCCCACGATTTCCTCCGACCAGGCGGAGAGAGTCTGGCCGAGCTGTACC
>JAIQFK010000043.1 GCA_020073305.1 Terriglobia bacterium | reverse complement strand
TGGCTGAAAGAGAAGCTGAAGTTCCGGAGATTCTCGGTGCGGGGTCGCATCAAGGCGCGTGCCGAGGCGCTCCTGCATGCCCTGACATTCAATATCCAAAGGTTACTGAAAATCCAGCCCGCGCTGGCGGTGTAACCGCCGCAGTAATCGGAACGCTTGGCACCGTCGGGAGTAAAATCGGATGCCGCACCACACAACGGATCCGGCGTTTTGAAAAACGCCATTACTTCACAGCTTCCTGTCCCCTTTAGACCCCGGGGGTTCCCCTTCTGCTTGTCCCTCGTCCGGGGTTACCGGAGTTCCTGAGTTTACCGCGTCGTGCGTTTCCGCGCTCCTCTCAGCGTCCCCACCTCAATAGCCCGAGGCTCCAGGCAAGGGTAACGAACGAGGCAATCATAAGAATGTCGCAGGCCAGCGACAGGTAAACAAGCCAGCTCCTTGGGTAGAATCTGCGATGGTGCCGAAAGACCTTTCCGATACCCCAAAAGATGTACGAGATCTGCTCGCTTTCGGGCAACTTCCGATTAATCTGGCCGATCATTACTAACGTCAGCATGTTGGCAGCGATCGCCATGGTGCCGCCGATCGCGAGAATCAGGAGGGAGCTGACGGAGATTCCGTTCATCGGCACGCCTGCTGCGCTACGAACAGGAATTGGGACGAGAGAACAAGAGGGACGGACGAGACCGTCCCGGCTTGGCTGCAGCCATCCTTACTCGGCGTTGCGTTTCGGAACGGTCTCGTCCGTCCCTCGTGCTGACCCTGGAGCGGATCGCCCTCCGCCTTCGATGCTCCGGCCCCGAGAAATATTGCCGTGTTCACCATGTTCGCTCCGGGTTAAAGTAGCGTTCGCAAATCAGCCAGATTCACGGCGTAGCCGAGATCCCGCAAGAGCTGATTCGTGAGGAGCGCCACAGGCTCGCTGTGGCTTCCGAATCGAGACGCATAATTGAGGTTTACGAATGCTCCACCGCGGCTGCCCTGCATAGGGGCCTTAACGAGAGCGCTGGTAAGCAATGTACGCGCCCTCTTGCGCGAGCCATCGCGCTCATAGAAAGCCCAAGCATAGGCGGATTGCATGCCCCCGGTTCTAACGAAGAGGGGCAGGGTTTCGACGTGCAATTGAACTGTGATCTGCGCCTCGCCGGGATAGTCCAGATAATCCCAGAATTCATGCGCGGCCTGAATGCTGCAATCTAGATTAGTCATGAGGTCGCAGAGGCTCCAGGTCTCCGGCTGGTTCGCTTCCGTCGGGAACTTGCAGGCTACCTGGGTAACGAAGTGGAACCCGCCGTGTGCGTCGATGGCCCATTTCATCTCGTAGTCCCGGAACTCCTCGAAATACGTGATCAGATACCAGTCTCTCAGCCGCGAATCGGCAAAGGATGCCCCGATCCTGGGCGCGGTGTCGTCCACGTTGCGGGCAATCTCCGGATAGGTTTCCCGGACAATCGACAAGGCCTTTCGCTCCACACCGAGATCCAGCCGGACGGCAATCGGTTCCTCGGGCATCAGGGCGATCTGGAGGAAGGTCTCCGACCGGAAGCGCTGTGGTTGTCCGTTTTGGGTCTGCGCTCTCGTCACATAAAGCTGGTTGGTGCCGATTGATGGCTGCTTATACGGGAGCGGATCAGAGACAATCGGGTGACCGGCAATCGCGCGCATCGAAAGCAATGCCTGAAGGCGAGTCGCATCGGCGGGGCGGCTCTCGTCTTCATTACGTATATAGACCGGCTGCTCGCCTTTCTTGGTCAGCAGATATAGGCTATTGCCCTTGCGGACACGCACAATACACAGGTGCCGCGCCGGGTCGCTCGGGAAGGCCACGTCGCGGATTTCATATGGCGGCGTGGGTGAAATATTCGAGGCGATGCTGCTCGCGATGCTCGTCTTGAGCTCTTGGCGCTGAGATTGGATGCCGACAATCTGATCGGCACGTCCGTGATCCTCACTTACGCCTACCAACAACAGCCCGCCGAACGTATTCGCGAAGGCCGCGACCGTCTGCAGCGCCGAAGAACTCCAGGTCGCCTTAAAGTCCACCAGGTAGCCTTCCTGTGTCCGGTCGTTGGCAGGCGACGTGACGCGCGTGAATGCCTCGACAGCATCGAAAAGCTCCGGATCACCGAAGCGCGAGAACTCGTCCTTAAAGAGATCAATGTCCGCTGGCATTGAGAGATCCATGCACCAACATCTGGCAATTGCAAATGTTTTGATGCTAACAGGATTCCGTCGTTGCTGAGAACGCCTCGCCGCGAACAGTCAATTGCTATGAGATCGACGAATGGTTTTAATGCCAGCGCTGTTGCCTTACCGCCTCAGTTGTTCACATCGTCCTTCCCTGTTTCTTTAACGCATGATAGAGGACATTGCGATGCGTTAAACACCGAGGGGTAGTTTCGGGGACAGGTTACTCAATACTATGGCACTCTGTTGGGGACAGGCACCACTGTCCACGAAGAGCGGATCGAATAGCTTGGGAGTGTCTGGGTTGGGGACAGTGGAGCCAGTCCCAAACTGTCAGCGCAGCACGGGGACGACGCAGCTTTCCAGCACGCGCTCGATCTGCGAGGAAACCTTGGCCGGCGTTGCGGTGCCGTCGATTTTGTAGTGGTTGGACGTCGCGTAGTGGGCGATCACCGGGCCGGTCATTTCCTCGTAGGCTTTCAGACGCTGCCGGATCACTTCTTCCCGGTCATCTTCGCGCGTGGTGAGCGCCGCGCCGTCGAAATCGCAAACGCCGCTGGCTTTCGGGGGCTGAAACAGGAGGTTGTAAATGTGCGAACACCTGGGGCACTGCCGCCTCGCCGTGATGCGCTCGACGATCATGGAAAACGGAACGTCGAGGTGAATCGAAATCACATCCTGACTGAGGAGCCGATCCAGAAACGTGGCCTGCCCCAGCGTGCGCGGATAGCCATCCAGCAGGAAGCCCGCAGCACAATCGGACCGGCTGATTCGTTTGGCGATGATGGCATTCACAATGTCGTCGCCTACGAGTCCGCCTTTGGAGAAAATCGAGCACGCCATCTTGCCCAGCTCGGTACCGGCCTTGCATTCCGCCCGGAACACTTCACCGGTGGAAATGGCGGAAATGCCAAAGCGGCTCGATATGAACTCGGCTTGCGTGCCTTTGCCGCAGCCAGGGGGCCCGAAGAGTAGGATGATCACACGTCCTCCGTAATGGAGAACGGCAATTTCAGGACCATTCGGTCTTAATTAAAGGCTGGGGACAAGCACCACTGTCCAGAAGAGCGGTTCGAAAGGCTTGGGGGCATCCTGGCTGGGCCGGCCCCTGGGCGCACTGCGCGAAAGCGCGCTACAGTGCGGAAAAAGCTCCAGGGCGGTGTTGTTGTTCACCTAAGGTATTAGACGGTGCCATGCGTCCGCGCAATGAGCGAGAGCACGTCGGTACAGCCGGCGGCACGCGCGGCGAAGCGGGCGGCGCGGCCATACGAGCTGTCCTTCAATTTCAGATCGGGGGCTTTCTTCAGGAGCGCGGCGACGGTACCGGTCTGGCACTTTCCGACGGTGAACTTATCGATATCGGGCACGCCGCCGACGGCCATGGTGAGGGCGTTATCTCCGTCGTTGGTCTCAGCGTGGGCGTCGGCGCCATGATCGAGCAGCAACTGGACGATATCGGCGTAGCCGTACCCCGCGGCCATCATGAGCGCGGTGACACCGTTGCCGCCGCGCGCGTTCAAATCCGCGCCACCGGCGATGAGCGCTTCCACGGACGCCTTCTGATTCTTGTGGATGGCGTGCATCAGCGGAGTCCAGTGGTTCAAGCCCCAGCGCTGGTTGGGATCGGCGCCGGCATCGAGCAGCGTTTGGATGGCCTGCCTGTCGCCCGAGCGCGCGGCGCCGATGAGGGGGCTATCCGGCTGCGGGTTGCAAGCGGTGAGCCATAACGCGGCGAGTAGAGCGGCGAGGGAACATCTCATGATGCCTCCAACGCCCGAAGCATATCATGAAGTACTTTGATATGTAAAGTACTATTTACGGAGACTCAACTGCCGGACTTCTTCCCCGGTAAGCGGGCGATGCGTGCCGATGGGCAGCTCGCCGATTTTCACCGGGCCGATGGCCGTGCGCACCAGCTTGAGCACCTTGCTTCCCACGGCTTCGAGCATGCGGCGCACCTGGCGGTTCCGCCCCTCCGTGAGGGTCACCTCGAGGAACGTGTATTTGGCGGTATCGCGCAGCCGTTTCACGATGGCCGGCCGCGTGGGGCCGTCGTTCAAGGTCACGCCGCGCCTGAGATGATCGATCTGTTCATCCGTCAGCAGGGTGGACGCTTTCACCTGATACGTCTTGGGCACCTTGTATTCCGGATTGGTGAGGCGTTCTGCGAACTGTGAATCGTTGGTGAGAATCAGTAGTCCGCTGGTGTCCAGGTCGAGCCGGCCCACCGGAAACACCCAGGCATCTACCCCGGTCGTGAGATCATAAACGGTGGGACGGCTTTCGGGATCTTTGTAGGCCGTGAGGTAGCCTTTGGGCTTGTAGAGGAGCAAATAAAGTTTCTTCCCTGCGTGAACGGGTTTGCCGTCGAGCGTAACGCGGTCGCACGCGAAATCCACCCAATAATCCGGGGTTTGGATCGTTTTCCCATTCACACGCACCCGCCCGGTTGCGATCCATTGCCGGGCCTCGGTGCGCGAGCCCAAGCCCGCCTTTGAAATCACGCGTTCGAGGGTCTTGAGTGGCCGCTTCGCGCCACGCGAAGCCGAGTGTGCCGGCATGTCTCAAATTTACAGGAATGTAACGGGCTAGAGAACTCCGATGAAGGAACCGATTTTAATCCGGGGGGCGCGTCAACTGGTCACATTGTGCGGCCTGGCGGGGCCGCGGCGCGGCGCGGCCTTGAACGACCTGGCCATTATTCCTGACGGCGCAATCCTGATCCGCGACGGGTGTATTGACCAAGCGGGTCCAACGCGCCGGGTGGAGAATCTGAGAGCGGCGCGAAATGCACGCGAGATCAACGCCGCTGGTCGTGTGGTCATGCCCGGATTTGTGGACGCTCGGGCGCAACTGTGGCCCATGAAGGCTCGCCAGGGGTCGGGGCGCGGTCCGGCGGAACTCAGTGCCCTGCCCGGGCGGCTTCTTGCGGCGCGCGCACGCAATGTGCTGGCCGGTATGGCGCGGCACGGCACGACGACGGTGTGCGCAGTCACGAGTGCCGCGTCAGACCATGCGGCCGAACTCAAAATGTTGCGGGTCCTCGCCCGCCTTGATGGCAGGCCCTTGGGCGTGTCCGGCGCCTACGTGGGTTCTTCCTCCGTCCAATCCGAGCCTCGTAGCGATCGGGCGGCCCAGATTGAGTCGCTGTGCACGGAAGTGATGCCCGTCATCGCGCGCCGCAAGTTAGCGCGCTTTGCCGTAGCTGACTGCGGCGCGTTCGAACCGCCTGACATACGCCGCTTTCTGGCGTGCGCCCGGCATCTCGGCTTTCGGTTACGCGTATGGGCCCGGGCGGGCCTGTCCTGTGTTTCGCTGGCGCTCGAAATGGAGGCCGCAAGCGTAGCCTTGGATGGAATTGAGGAGGAAATCAGCGGCCTGGCCAAGTCGCGCACGATCGCGCTGTTGCAGCCGGCCTCCGGCGGGCCGCCGGGTTTGGACCGTCGCAGTGCCGCGCGCACGCTGATCGAATCCGGGGCGGCTATCGCGCTGGCCTCGGGCTTCGGTTTCGAGGACGGCCCCACCTACAATATGCAGATGGTCATTTCGCTGGCTTGCTCGGAAATGGGGTTATCTCCAGCGGAAGCCGTGTCCGCCGCCACGATTAACGCCGCTCATGCGCTGGCGTACGGCGAGGAACTTGGTTCGCTCGAGCCGGGCAAGCGAGCCGACGTGATCATGTTGAACGTCGAGGATTATCGCGACCTCTCCCATCTCTTCGGCATCAATCATGTTCACATGGTCTTGAAGAACGGGGAGGTCATCTACCAGGAGGGCGAGGTCACGCATTGGGACGGCAAGTAGTCGACTGCGTTCCGAACTTCTCGGAAGGGCGTGATGCTTCGGTGATCGCGGCCATCGCGGAGGCAATCTCAAGTGCGCCGGGAGCAGCCGTGCTGGGCCAGACTTCAGACGCCGATCACAATCGCTCCGTCATCACTTTTGCCGGCGAGCCCGGAGCGGTGGCGGAAGGCGCGTTCCGCGGCATCGAGCGTGCCGTAGCGTGGATCGACTTGAACCGGCATGAAGGGATTCATCCACGCATCGGCGCCGCCGATGTGGTTCCACTGGTTCCGATTTCGGGCGTCACCATGGGCGATTGCGTGCGCCTGGCAGAACAACTGGCAGAGCGCGTTTGGCGCGAACTGCATGTTCCCGTCTACCTGTACGAAGCGGCCGCGCGGCGTCCGGATCGCGCCAACCTGGCGAACATCCGCCGCGGGCGTTTCGAAGGATTGCGCGACGAGGTACATTTCAACGCCGAGCGATTGCCAGATTTTGGAAACGCCGCGTTGCATCCCACGGCGGGGGCGTGCGTGATCGGCGCTCGAAAACTACTGATCGCCTTCAATGTAAACCTGGCAACTGCAGATCTCAAAATCGCGCGAAGCATCGCCAGAAAGATCCGGTTTTCGTCCGGCGGCCTCGAGGCAGTGAAAGCTCTTGGCCTGTTTCTGGAATCGAGGGGCTACGCGCAAGTCTCCGTGAACCTGACGGATTTCGAAATCACGCCGCTTGGCGCCGTGTTTGATGCGATCCGCGCGGAAGCCGGACGTTGCGGCGTCCGCATCTCGGGCGTGGAACTCATTGGCCTCGTTCCGCGCAAGGCGCTGGAATCGGCGGCGGGCTGCGGTTTGGTATTCGGGAATTTCGGACCGCAGCTCATCCTGGAAAATCAGTTGGAAAAGATGTTGGGATAGCCAGCGGGCCGACGTGCTCGGCCCCTACAGCGCCCTGCGCTACGATGAAAGCTGTGCTGGTCACGATCGGTGAGTCGTCGAAATCTCCGCGCCCGCATTGGCTGCGCGCCCCGGCTCCGGTGGGCGCCAACTACCGGGCGCTGAAATCTCTGATCGACGGCATGGGGCTGCACACCGTTTGCGAGAGCGCCGCCTGCCCGAATATCGGCGATTGCTGGAACCGGCGCACGGCCACGTTCATGATTCTAGGCAATGTCTGCACGCGCCGCTGTGGTTTCTGCGCCGTGCAGAAGGGCGCTCCGCTCGAAGTGGATTACGATGAACCGCGCCGCGTTGCTGAAGCGGCGGCGGCCATGGGGCTGCGCTACGCCGTGGTCACCAGCGTCAACCGCGACGACCGCAAGGATGGCGGCGCCGAACTGTTCGCCCTCACGATTGACGCCATTCGCCGGCGCATCCCGGGCTGCCGGGTGGAGGTGCTGGTTCCCGATTTTCAAGGCAGTCGCAACGCCATGGAGATCGTCATAGACGCCCGTCCCGACGTGCTCAACCACAACACCGAAACCGTGCCCAGGCTTTACCGCCAGGTTCGCCTGGGTGCGCGATACGACCGCTCGCTGGACATGCTGGCGTATGCGAAGCAGATTTCTCCGCAGACGCCGACCAAGTCGGGTTTGATGCTGGGGTTGGGCGAAACGACCGAGGAAGTGCTCGGCGTGATGCGCGCTCTGCGCGCGCACCAGGTCGATATCCTCACGCTGGGACAATACCTGCGTCCCTCATCGCGGCATTTGCCGATTGTGCGGTACGTGCCTCCGGCCGAGTTCGACGATTTGCGCCGCGCGGGATACCAGATGGGCTTCGGCCACGTCGAAGCCGGTCCGCTGGTGCGCAGCTCCTATCACGCTTCCGAGGCGCTTGGCTGAGTTCGGTTCTCTCCATCACACACACTCAGATTTTAGGGCTTGCCTCCGGGCGTGCGAAGTCAAAGAATAGAACTGAGAATCGATTCTTTCCGCGGCGCCGCTTCAATAAGGATTGAAAAAATCAAGGAAGAAGGAGTGTGTCGAAATGGAAGTTGATGTCAGGAAACAATCGTCAGAGCAACGTAACCAGTCGCTGGAGCGGTCCCGGCACGGCGGTTCACTCGAACGGCGCGGAGTTTATCCGTCGCCGTTTTCCCTCAATCCGGCCGAATTTTTCAGCGCTAGCCCGTTCTCGCTGATGCGCCGATTCACAGAAGAGATGGACAGGATGTTCGAGGGCTTCGGCGGCTGGCGCGGCGGCACCAAAGTCACGCAGTGGTCTCCCGCCATCGAGGTGAACGAGCGGGACGGCAAGCTGGAAGTGCTGGCCGAACTGCCGGGCCTTAAAGAAAGCGATGTAAAGGTTGAAGTCACCGGCGAAGGCCTCGTCATTCAGGGCGAACGCAAGCGCGAGCACGAGGAGAAGCGCGAAGGATACTACCGTTCCGAACGCAGCTACGGACAGTTCTATCGGCTGATCCCGCTTCCGGAAGGCGCAAACGTCGACCAGGCTCACGCCGAATTCCACAACGGTGAACTGCGCGTGAGCATTCCGGTTCCGGAGCAGAAGACGCGCCAGATTCCGATTAGCACTACGGGGGAACGTAAGGAAGCTCAATCTCAAACCGCCGCGGCTGCGTCGGCCGCGCGCCGAGCCGGTTAATTGGCCTTCGCTCGCCGGTGTGCTGGATAATAGCGGAGAGGAAAATCAGCCATCCCTATCGCATCTGTGAATCCAGCCACCGGCGAAACGCTGCGTACCTTCGAGCCGCTCGCCGATTCGCAAATTGAAGACAAACTCGCGCGCGCGGCTGCCGCGTTTCGCGCTTACCGCCACACGCCGTTCCGAGAACGTGCGAGCAGTATGCTGGCAGCCGCGGACATCCTGGAAAAAGAAAAGGCGCAATTCGGACGGCTCATGACGGCCGAGATGGGCAAACCCTTCAAGGCCGCCATGGAAGAAGCGGTCAAAAGCGCCTGGGGTTGCCGTTACTACGCGGAGAACGCCGAAGCCTTCTTGCGCGAGGAGGCGGTACCCACCGAAGCGGGCACGAATTACATTCGCTACCAGCCGATTGGCGCGGTGCTCGCGATCATGCCCTGGAATTTTCCGTTCTGGCAGGTGTTCCGGTTCGCGGCGCCCGCCCTCATGACGGGGAATGTCGGGCTGCTCAAACACGCGTCCAACGTTCCGCAGTGTGCGCTCGCCATTCAGGACATTCTGCAGCGCGCCGGATTTCCAGAAGGCGTGTTTCAAACGCTGCTCATCGGTTCGGGAGAAGTAGCGCGCCTCATTGACGACCCACGCGTCGCGGCCGTCACGCTCACCGGCAGCGAGCCCGCGGGCATGCAGGTGGCCGCTCAGGCGGGTAAGCGTCTGAAGAAAACCGTGCTGGAACTGGGCGGCAGCGACCCGTTCATCATCATGCCTAGCGCCGATCTCCAGGTTGCCGCCGAAACCGCGGTGAAGGCGCGCACTGTGAACAACGGGCAGTCCTGCATCGCGGCCAAACGGTTCATCGTGGCCGATGCCGTGGCCGATGATTTCGAGCGCCGGTTCGTCAAGGCCATGCAAGCTCTCAAAGTCGGCGATCCGATGGAGGAGAGCACCGACGTCGGCCCGCTCGCCACCAGACAGATTCTCGAGGATCTCGATGACCAGGTGCGCCGGTCGGTCGCGGCTGGAGCGCGTGTGCTGACGGGAGGCCAGCGGCTGGACCGTCCAGGCAACTACTACGCGCCGACCATCCTGACCGCGATTCCTGAGAAGGCGCCCGCCTACCGCGAGGAGATGTTCGGGCCGGTGGCCTCGCTGTTTCGCGTGCCGGGACTCGAAGGCGCCATCCACCTCGCCAACGACACACCCTTCGGCTTGGGCGCCAGCGTATGGACCAACGATGAGCGTGAGCGCGAACGGTTGATTGATGAAATTGAGGCTGGACTGGTGTTCGTCAACGGTATGACAGCCTCCGATCCGCGCCTGCCTTTCGGCGGAGTGAAACGCTCCGGCTACGGGCGCGAGTTGAGCATCTACGGAATTCGCGAGTTCGTCAACATCAAGACGGTTTCGATCAAAGCGGCCGCCCGCCAGGGATAACGCTTGCAGTAAACATTTGATTGCTCACCAAAGCCAGCGCAGTTTTTCTGCGCGCGGACGGTTAGGATTTGAGGAGAGCCATACCAACAGTCCTTGAGGGGTGAGGGAGATCAAAATGCGGAAGATCCTGATTGCAGTTGCGTGCACGGCGCTGGCGCTGGGAGGACTCCAGGCCAAGCACGGTGACGGCGATGAGTGCCGCCACGATCGCCAGTATCGGGGCCACTACCGCGGTGACGACGATCGCGACGACGAGCGGTACGAGCACAAACATCATGGGCGGGGCGAAGGTATGCCACCGGGTATCGAGAGACAACTGGAGCGCAACGGTCATCTGCCGCCGGGCCTGGAGAAAAAGATGTATCCCGTGCCCGAAGTAGTCTGCCGGCGCCTGCCGCCGGTGCCTGAGGGTTGCGCGCGCGGCTACTATGGCGGACATGTGATCGTGTACAACCTGCACACGTCCATCATCCTGGATGTTTTTGCAGGGATCAGCATCGGCCGATAGGGTCGTGCCGCACGGCTCAGCAGCAGTCCAATACTGAGCCGCGCGCCAAGCCACCAATATTCACTGCGATAAGCGGCTGACTCAGTCTCAGTGCGGCCCGATCAACCCTGTTACAATCCTCGTATATGTTCAAGGGATTGGAACACACGGCGATCGCCTCGCCGCAGCCAGAGAAGCTTGCCCGCTGGTACGTCGATCATCTCGGCTTCATCATTAATTACACGTATGACGGGAATTATTTCGTGAAGGCCGCTAACGGAACGATGCTCGAGATCGTCCCTTCCGAGGGGGCGCCGGTGCCGCAAAAGATGAAGGATCCGGGTATTCGCCATCTCGCGATTCAAGTGGATGATTTCGACGGCGCACATGCGCGGCTCAAGGAGTTGGGCGTCAAGTTCCTGACCGAACCCTACAACAACCAGGGAAACCGGCTGGTGTTCTTTACCGATAGCGATGGCAACATCCTTCACCTGATCCAGCGGGAAAAGCCCCTTCCATAAGCCCGCTACCTTGTGATCCGCCGAGTTTTTAAAGCATTCCAATACCGCGATTACCGCCTGCTGTGGTTCGGCGCATGCACGTCCAGCATCGGCACGTGGATGCAGATCGTCGCGCAAAGTTGGTTAGTGCTCGACATTTCCAAATCGGCGCGCATGCTGGGCCTGGATGCGTTTCTGGGCAATATTCCGATCTTTTTGTTTTCGTTAATCGGAGGAGTTGTGGCGGACCGCGTCAGCCGGCGCAAGCTGCTGCTGGGATCCCAGTGGGTACAGCTCACGTGCGCATTCACGCTGGCGGCATTGTTTGCCCTGCATGTGGTGCAGGTCTGGCACATTCTGACCCTATCGTTCATTGTGGGCACGGCGCAGTCCTTCGGCGGGCCCGCCTATCTCTCTCTGGTGCCGATGTTAGTCGAGAAGGACGATCTGCCCAATGCCATCGCGCTGCAGACGATTCAGTTCAACCTGGCGCGCGTAATCGGACCGGTCCTTGGTGGCATCGCGTTGACAAAACTTGGCGCAGCCTGGTGCTTTGGGCTGAACGGAGTGTCGTTCGTCGCGGTGATCATATCGCTCATGATGCTGCACATGACATTTAAACCCCAGCCCACGGGCGAAACGGTGATGAGCAGCATGAAACAGGGATTCGGTTTCATACGCAAGCAAGGCGCGATGGAGGCGCTGATCCTGCTGGCGTTTTGCATGACAGCGTTCGCGATTCCAATGATCACGTTCCTCCCCGTCTTCGCCAAGGATGTCTTCCACAGCGGGCCGGGCACGTTTACCACTCTGCTGGTATGCTCGGGCTTGGGATCCATTGCGGGCGCCTTGATCGTGGCAGCCCTGGGCAACGTGCGGAACAAGGGCCGGATCGCGCTCCTCATGCTGATCGCCATGGGCGGCACTATGGCGGCATTCGCGCTGTCCAACAATTTCATCGTGAGCTGTGTCCTGCTGTTTCTCGCGGGCGTAGCGCTGATGTGCGGATTCACCATGATCAACTCGCTGGTGCAGTTGATTACATCCAACGAGATGCGCGGCCGCGTCATGAGCGTTTACAATGTAGCGTTCCGGGGCGGGATGCCGTTCGGCAACCTGGCCTCGGGATGGTTGATCCCCATATTTTCCGCACCGCTGGTGATCTCGGCGAACGGACTGCTGCTGATCCTGCTGGGCGCGTATTTCCTGACGGCTCGGCGGCGCGTGGCATCGCTGTGATGACGATGTGGACGTGCTTCTTATTGAGCGCCGCTCTGACGGGAGCGCCGGCTGATCTCGAGAAATTGCGCGATCTGGAAGACCGGCCGGCGCTGGAACACGCTGTAGCCGACCTCTCGGTAGCGGCCCAGAAAGCCTCGAGCGACGCCGAGACGCAGTACCAGTTGGCCCTGGCTTCGGCCTATATGGCGGAGATTTCGCTCGAGCTTCGCGACAAATCCGGCGCCGAGCGCGCGGCCAAGACCGGTATCGCGGCTGCCGAGCGGGCCGTGACGCTGCAGCCGGCCAACGCTGAGTACTTCCGCGTGCTCGGAACGTTGTACGGCCAGGTGATCCCCGCCAACGTGCTGCTGGGGATGAGTTACGGGAAGAAATCCGAGGACGCCATCACGAAAGCGATCGCACTCGATCCCAAGTCGGCTCAAGCCTACCTGGCGCGCGGCATCGGCAATTATTACAAGCCGGAATTGTTTGGCGGCGGCCCGGAACCCGCCATTCACGATATCCGGCACGCCATCGAGCTGGACGCGAAGTCCGCGGAAGCTTATCTCTGGCTCGGCCTCGCGCTGCGCAAGATGCATCACAACTCGGAAGCGCGCGACGCATTCACGAAGTCGCTGGAACTCAATCCGAGGCGAGTCTGGACCAAGCAGCAATTCGAAAAGACGCCCGCGCAATGAAACGCATTTGGTTGGGCTGCGCGATCCTGGCGATCTCCGTGGTCCACTTTTTCCAGTTTCCCGGGCACACCTGGCTGCAATCCGACACCCAGATCTATGCCCCCATCCTGGAGCATCTCTGGGATCCGTCGGTACTGGGAAAAGATTTGATCGTTCAGCATCCGCACGTGGCCTTCACGCTCTATGACGAGACCGCGATTGCGCTGCGCAAGGTGACCGGTCTCGAGTTTCGCCTCGTACTCGAAGGCGAGCAGTTTGTGTTTCGCGCGCTGGGCATCTGGGGCGTGTACCTCATCGCTACCGCGATGGGCCTTTCGGATCTTCTCGCGCTGCTGGTGGCCGCGGTCTTTTCGCTGGGCGCCTTCATCACGGGGCCGGCGGTAGTGGTCTACGAATATGAGCCGGTCCCGCGCGGCTTCGCCATCCCGATGGTTTTCCTGGCCATCGGACTCCTGGCGCACCAGCGATTCCTGGGCGCGGCCCTGGCCGCCGCAGTAGGTTTTCTGATGCATCCGCCGAGCGTGGTTCCCTTCTGGGCGGTGTACTTCTGCCTGGCGATCCGGCCTTCGAAGGCCGTGGGAATGAGACAGAGATTGACTCCCTTATGGGTCCTGGCCGGAGCCGCGATGATTCTCTTGATCGCTTCGCTTTACCAGGACGGGAGCAAGGCGTTTTTCTCACGGCTCGATCCGCATCAGGCGGAGCTGCAGCGCATGCGCGCGTCCTACAACTGGATCTCGACTTGGTGGAAAGACCGCATCGCGCATTATCTGATTCTCTATGGCGTCACGATTCTCGCGTACTGGCGGGTTCGCAAGGATGTGCCGCAGGCTCTGCGCTTCTTCCTGATCGGGCTTCCCCTCATCGGAGTGATCAGCCTGCCACTTTCGTATGTGTTGCTGGAAAAGATGCAGTGGGCGGTTGTGCCGGAATTTCAGCCCGGACGCGCATTGCTGTTCGTCACTGCCTTCGCCATGATCCTTGGCCCCGTGGCGGCTGCGAAAGCCGTGGCCGGCAAACACTACGCCGAAGCCATCGTGTGGCTCGCGCTGGCTTATCTTCCGCCGGCAAACCGCCTGGTCGAGTGGCCTTCCTGGAACCGCGTGGGCGTAATCCTGACACTATCGTTGCTCGGAACGGCGGCGATCTGGACCGTCCAATCGGCTTCCCAATGGTCCAGGCTCGCCGCCACCGCAGCCATGGCCGCGCCATTCTTTCTGATTCCGGCATGGGGAGGCATGGAAAACTATCCGGCGTTGCACACCACCGAGGTCGACCAGCTCGCGCAATGGGCCCGCACCTCAACCCCGAAGGACTCCGTGTTTCTATTCCCGGATGCCAAAGAGGCCTTGTACCCCGGCGTTTTTCGCGTCGAGGCGTTGCGCGCGGTCTACGCGGACTGGAAGACGGGCGGCCAGGTCAACTTTTTCAGAGACCTCGGCGAAGAGTGGTGGTCGCGCTGGCAGAAGACGATGGCGGCGCCGTTCAACCCGGGCTTGATGACGTCGTACCGTAACCTTGGCATCGATTACGTGGTGCTGCTTGGAGAGCACCGAATCCCGGAGATGACGCCGGCATTCGCGAACGCAAGTTACATGGTGTACAAGGCGCCGTAACGGCTGTGTTTACCGGATGGCCACGTTCACCGTGGTGCTGAACGCGCCGATGTGCAGAATCAGCGGCACTGCGGCACCCGGCGCAACTCCGGGTGGCAGTTGGGCGTTGATCTGCATTGCGCCTGCAATGAAGCGCGGCGCCGCTCCTGCATATTGCATGATGGCATTCTTGCCGCCCACCGACACCGAAACCGGCAGCAGCGGCTTGGGCAGCACGTCGGTTGCAATCTTTCCGTCCACGCCCGCCGGGTTGGTCTGCCCTTCCCCGGTGGCGTACAGAACGAGAACGGAATTCTGCGCGGCGGGATTAGCCGCCGAGTTGATGCTGTAATTCTGGTTGAGGATGATGAAGATGCCCGGCGCGGCAGCGGCCACCGCCAATGCCTGCGGAGCGCTGGTCACGCCATCTACATTCACGCTCATATTCGTGGACGTTTTGCCGTCGATCTCATAGGGCGCCACCAGGTTGATCTGGCTCGCTCCGGCATACAAAATCGGCGCCGCATGCCCGTCGAAAGAGACCGTGGCATCGGCATTGAAACCGGAACCAAAGATCGACAGAATCTCGCCCGGCGAGACCGCGCCCGTTTGATAGCTCCCGGCGTTCTCCACGCTGTTCACAACCGGCGCCGCGGCCGCCCCGCGCACCTGGGCCGAATCGGGTTGAACCATGAGCGAGGACTCATCCACCGCCTCAAAATCCGAGCCTTGAAGCTGCCCCAGCGTGTGCAGCGCGTCGTTGTCCCAGCGATCGTCGGGCGCGCCCGAAAGGTACCAGGACGATCCATTGTCCGCGAGAATCATGCCGTATTTCTTCAGCGCGCGCAGAATGACCTGGACCGGCGCCGGGTACGACGAAATATCAAACGCCGCCTTCAGCCGGAAGCGCTGCCCCATGGGCGGATAATTCTGGCCACTTGCGCTGGAAGCTTCATGCCGGCCCGGCCAGACATACGTGTTCCGTGTTTGCGACGCGGTAAAGCGGATGGCGTGAAGAATCTCGCCCGCCGCGACCTCGTCATAACGCATCAGTCCCGGAAAAATCGGCAAGCCGGCAGCATCGGCCGATGTCCAGCCGGCCGGCCGCATCGCATTCGATTTCAGATCGAAAATCGCGCCCGATCCAGCATGCCAGCTTCCGTCGGATTGCGGATAGGCACTGTAGAGTTCGTACAGAATGCAGTGGTCCTGGTCGATCACCAGCACGTGGCGATCGCCTGAACTGGACGATCCGCCCTCGATGGGTGCGTTGGGAGGAACCGGATACCCGCCATGATCGCTTTCCGAATCGTAGTCGAAGGTGACGTTGACCTTCTTCTGCGTGCCTGGAACGGCGATGTAAGGAATCCCCATCGGGCCGCCATCCCAAAGGCCTGAACCGAAGTCCGGGTGCGCGGACCGGCTTGCACCGATGGTCGCGACGTACTGGGCCGAATTGGCATCCACGGGAAGCTGGTCGACCGGCGCGTTCCAGACGTTATTCGCAGGAAAGACGCTGCAGCCGTTGATGCGAGGCTGCGCTTGCGCCGTCGCCATGACGGCCAATGTGCTCAAGACCACGCTAGCGAGCCGCTGAGTCATCCTGCATAATATTTTACGAAGAATCGCATGTAGGTTTATCTCTTGCGGCATGGGACAGCAGAGGGTATCCCGCCCGGTGGCTCCGATGCTGAGCGGAAACTGACGGCAGAGGGCCGCGAAGAAGTGCGCCGCGTCATCGAGAGTGCGCGCCGGACGAAAATCGCGCCCACGCTCATTCTGTGCAGTCCGTACCTGCGCGCCGTTGAAACCGCTCAAATCGCGGCCGAAGCACTCGCGTACACCGGCAACATTGTTCGAACCGACTCTCTGGTGCCGTCGGCTCCTCCGCGGAAGGTTTGGAACGAGATCCGCAGCCGGCCGGACGAAACGCAAGTTCTCCTCGCTGGGCATGAGCCACTCCTGAGCCAATTGGCCGCCTATCTCCTCAAATCTCCGGTCCTCGAAATCGACATGCGCAAGGCAACGCTCGTTCGCATCGATCTTGACCCCTCCGCCTCCGATCCGCGCGGCATTCTGAAATGGATGGCGCCGCCGGAAATCTGGGCCGGCTAGGGCCGCTTGGCTGGTCCTTACGGTACTTGCGTGATCACAACCGTGTTCGGCTGAATGTGGCCGAGATCCGCGGCAACCGTCAGCGGCTTGCCGGGTTCGACTTCGATGTCGCGAGTCCAGGGCGGCAGACCGCTCGAGGTCATCTGTATCGTGTAAGTCCCGGGGCCAAGCTTGGTGGTCAGAGGCGTTCTGCCGGCGGTCTGCCCCCACAGCGTAACCATTGCCCCGCGCGGCGTCGACGTGAAGGTCACTGGCACCAGCAGGGCGGATTCCTGGGGTGGCGGCGGAGGCAGTCGCGTACCGAGCGTCTCCTCATGGTCGTAGCTCACGCGCTTGCCCGTTCGGGCCTCCAGGATGGAAGCGATGCTCTCGAACTCCTCCTTTCGAATCTCGAAGACGGCGGCTTCATCCGTATCGTTTTCGCCTTTATAGAGGATGGTCAGCAGCTTGGCCTGCTTCTTGCCGACCTTCGGAACCCAGCTCACGCTCGAAGCGAGGTGCCCTTTCGCACCGGGCTTGCTGTCCAATTCGATGCCGAGGATGCGCTTATAGAGCAGCTTGAACGTATCATCGGCATAATCGAAGCAAAATTCTTTGTCATCTCCCAGATTCAAAGATCCGACAGTGCCATTGGGGACGGCCGCGGATCCGTTCACGTAGACCGCGGGAGGATGGGGAACCGACGCCAGAACGGAGAACAGGACCAGGGACACAAACACGGCAGCATACTTCATACCTATAAGGTTGAACCCTGCCGCGGGCGGATTCAATCCACCGAAGGTGGTACGCCAAAGGTTAATGCGGCGCGCCCGCCGTTACCACTCGACCGTTTTGCCCGGCTCGAGCGGCCACACCTGAGTGCCCGGAAGATCCTTGATTAATTCGGCTAACTGCTGCGGCGTGCCGGTGAGCGGCGGGAATGTGCCGAAGTGCATGGGGATTACCTTCTTCACCTTCAGCATGCGGCAGGCGGCCGCGGCTTCACGCGGGCTCATGGTGAACAGATCGCCGATGGGCAGAAACGCCAGCTCCGGTTGATAGAGCCGCTCGATAAGCTGCATATCGGTGAACACGTTGGTATCGCCTGCGAAGTAGAGCGTGCGGCCATCGGCGAATCGCAAGACGAAGCCCGCAGCTTCGCCGCCATAAATGATCTTGCCGTCATCCAGAATTCCGCAACTGTGAATGGCGTGCGTCATGGTCACCATCACTTGTCCGACCTTCTGCGAGCCGCCCTTATTCATGGGTTGCGTGTTCTTGACGCCCTTGCCTTCCAGCCACTGGCAGATTTCGTAGATGGCCACCACGGGCGGCGAAAACTTTCGAGCCAGCGGAACTGCGTCGTGGATGTGATCGAAATGGCCGTGGGTGATCAAAATGGCGTCAATCCGCGAGAACTGGTGGCCGGCGGGAGATTTTGGATTGCCGTCGACCCACGGATCCATCAGAATAACTTCGCCCGAAGGCAACTGGAACTGGAATGTGCCGTGTCCAAGCCAGGTGATCTTCATACATCACCATTCTATGATCGGCCGCGAATGCACGCGAATAAAACAATCTTTCTTCATTCGCGTTTATTCGCGGCTAAATCACTTTGGCGGCGTTGTTGACGCGGCCGTCGCCGGCAACTGAATCCCGTCGCCATATTTCGCCAGCTCCGGAATGGTGACCGGCAACCGCCCGCGGATGGGCATTTCGCCGTAGAGCGCCTTGACCGCGGCGATTTCCGAGGGCGCCACGGTACTGTAAGTCGTCATATAGGCCGCGACCTTGGGAAAATTGCGCAGCAGGTACGGGTTGCCGAGCGCGATCAGCGTGACCGGTTTGCCGGACGCAATCAACGTGTCCAGCAATTTCTCGAGTCCGGCCGCCAGCGCTGTCGTTCCGCGCGCCGCAGCCACCGAGACGAACGCCGCCACCACGGTCGAATCACAGAAGCCCGCTCGCGTGGCGGCCACATCCAGCGCGGCGTCGGGAAGAGAGGGATCGAGCGTCAGGGCCAGGGCATCGGGGCTGCGCTTGTGAATCTCCTGCGCGAACGCCAGACCTTCGTTCGAATAGTGACTCTCGGCGAGCACCAGAAAGCAGCTCTTCGCCGGCTCGCGCAGCGGAATCTGTCCGTCGTTGCGCAGCAGCGTGACGGCGCGATCCGCCACCTCCTGCGCGCGGTCGTTGGCTTCAGGCGAGTTGACCACGTCGTCGATGGCTTCGAGATCCACCAGGCGGTTGCGATCGAGTCCCACCTTGATTTTGGCGGCGAGGACCCGCGCTACGCTCTGATCCAGCCGCTTCTGCGAAATCCGCCCGTGCCGCACCGCCGCGACGATGGCGTTAACGGCAACCTCCGGGTCGGGCGGCATCAGCAGCACATCCGCGCCCGCTTCCAGCGCTTTGACGGAGGCATCCGCCGGGCCAAAACCCTTGACGATCGCGCCCATGTCCAGCGCGTCGGTAACAATCAGGCCTTGAAAGTGAAGCTCGGCCCGCAGCAGTTTGGTGAGAATCTCCGCGGAAAGCGTCGCCGGCGCTTCGCCGGTATCGAGCGCCGGAACCGAGATGTGCGCCGTCATCACCGAATCGACACCCTTGGCAATGGCCGCGCGAAACGGAACCAACTCCACTTCATCGAGACGCTTACGGTCACCGGTGATGGTAGCGAGCCCGAGGTGCGTGTCGACGGCGGTGTCGCCGTGCCCGGGAAAATGTTTGGCGGTGGTCAGCACCGGCGCCCTCCGGTCGGATTCCGCGCCTTCGATAAAGGCCTCCACGTGGCGCGCCACCACCTGCGGATTTTCTCCGAACGATCGGATGTTGATGATGGGGTTGTCGGGGTTATTGTTCACATCGGCATCCGGATAGAAGACCCACTGGAAACCGATGGCCCGCGATTCTTTCGCCGTGACTTCGCCTTCGTAGCGCGTGAACGCCGGATCGCCCGCCGCGGCGAATGCCATGGCGTGGGGAAATACGGTAGTACCGTTCACCCGCATGGAGGCGCCGCGTTCGAAATCGCCGGAGACCATGAGCGGCATCCGGCTCATGCGCTGTAACCGATTCACAAACGAAGCCAGCTCGTGAGGCTCCGGGCGCTGCACCAGGCGGCCTTGCGCCACGTTCACCAGAATCAGGCCGCCTACATGCACGTCGCGAATCAGGTGCACGAATTTGCGGTATTCACGCGTGCGCGTGCTGATCGCGTGCCCGCTGAACGGAATCATCACCAGTTGCGCGGCTTTGTCGCGCAGGCTGAGCGATTTCATCCAGCGATTTACGGTCCTCTGAGCGGCTCGATCCGTCGTGGCGGCAGGCGCCAGCAGGGCAAGGGATAAGACGAGGGAAAGCAATTTCGCGGACAGGCTACCTCAATTTATCCAATGTTGCGAGCTCTCTTCGAAGCCGGAGCGCGTTCCGATTCCAGGGGTTTGCGGGACGGCTGCCGGTTCAACAGCCGGCGTACCGATCGGACCAGCAAGCCCACCTCGCCAGCACTCTTCGCAAGCACCAGGTCGGCGCCGGTCGACTTCTCCGTCAAGCCCAGCGGCTCGACAAACCCGGACAGCAAGATGATCGGCAGATCGCCGCGCAACTCGCGTATGCGCGCGATCAGCTCGACGCCGTCCATATTGGGCATACGGAAATCTGTTATCACCAGGTCGACTTGGTGAGCGGCGAGCAATTTGAGGGCTTCGTCGCCACTGGCCCCGGTATGAACCACGTACCCAAGCTCTTCCAGAACTGTCCGCCGCGCCACCAGACCATGCGGATTGTCATCAACGAGCAGTAGGGTCGCACCTTGGCGCACAGGCGCGGGCAGAGTTTTCATGAGACCGAGCGAGGGTAGCAGAGTTGTCACGAAAGTGTCAACGATCTTGCATCAAATTGTAACCAGGGAATTTTGAAAGCTTGACTTTATTCCACTTCTCGCGGAGCGTTATAGCCGGCCTTGGCAAAGATCGTGTATTTGATGGGCTTGCCCTTCTCGTCGGTGATGCGAAGCGGCTCGCCGGCGGGATTCACCAGCTCCACTTTGATCTTGCGGAACTTCCCGTCGCGCAACGCATTGGTGGGCGAATAAGCGATCGAGTACTGATTGCGAAGAGATTGCGAGATCGACTGGTAGATGCTCGGGAACTCGCCGTAGAACCGTGGGAAGAATGACTGGCCGCCCGTTTCCTTCGCGAACGTGCGCATCTGATTGTCAGCCTGCAAGAAATCCATGCGTGCCATGGAGCCCATCATGCCGTGCGCATCGTAATATTCCCGCAATGCCTGCATCAGGCCGATGGCGTATATCGGTACGCCGGCTTCCTGCAACGCTTTCCGCGTCTTGTCGAACGTCAGCTTGCTGAACGTGTCGATTCCGGAGGAGATGAGCACAATGGCTTTGCGGCCTTCGATAGCCTGCATGCGGTCCGCCGCGTCCACCAGCGCGTCGTAGAGGTTGGCTTCCGAGAAGCCGGCAATCCGCAGCCGTTGCATGGCTTCATAGGCCTTGCGCTTGTCGGTCGAGAAGTCGGACAGGATTTCGGGCCGCATGTCGTAGGCGATGACCGCCACGTAGTCCTCCGGCTTGAGCGTTTGCAGAAAACCGTACGAAGCCGTCAATGTCTGGTACCACGACGAAGTCCAGTATTGCTGGAACTTGTTGCTGAACTCGATGACCATGCAGACCGTCATGGGCGCTTCACCCATGGAAAAGTTCGCGATCTGTTGCGGGACAGTGTCCTCGAAAACGCGGAAATTGCCCTTGGGAATGCCGGGAATGAAATGGCCTTTGTTGTCGAGCACGGCCACATCCACATTCACTACGTTGGTTTCCACCTTGAAGCTGGGGGAGCCCTCTGGCAGTTCGGCTTTGTTCTTGTTACTCAGCTTGGAGGGAATCTTCGGCTGGTCAGCGTCGCCGGTATCGCCGGAGTCCTTCTTTCGCGGCTTGGCGACGGTTTCCCCGACATCTTTTTGGGGCCCCTGGTCCTGCGCCACCGAGACTTCCGCCAGCACCACTAGCGCCGCCAGCCACACGAAGCAGATTCTGTGCCAAATCCTCATAGACACCCGTCCTTACCTTTGAATCATATATCAATGACGATGAGCAGCGCCCGGCGGTTTCTCGTCATTCGGACGCAGAAATCGAAAGCCGGCTCAAGTTGAGCCGCCCCTCCCGCTGTTGACACACGCCAAAGCCTTCGATATCATTGAAAAGTTTCACAAGTGGAAGTTCTTCTGCTCCTGTGCTACCCCCGTATTGTGATACGGGCCGGCCAGGGGTCGGCCCCGAGGTTCCAAAATGGCTGAGAAAGTAAGGCCGTCTGGAGCATGGGCTTGTCCGAAGTTCTTGCGTTGAGAGCCTCCGGAATGGTCATGTGCATCGGTTCCGGTGTGGCTTTTTGGTTCTGACCGCTTACACCACTTCGCGTCGCGCAGCCAGACGGGGCAGTTGTGTAGGCAAGTTGCGTCAATCGTAGCCATTACTTCACGAAGAGGAGTTCGTGCCGACCTTTAATCAACTCGTGCGTAGCGGCCGGAGACCGCCGCGGTGGAAGACCGCCAGCCCCGCGCTCCAGGCTTGTCCGCAAAAGCGTGGCGTCTGCACTCGCGTGTACACCTCCACGCCCAAGAAGCCCAACTCGGCGCTGCGCAAAGTCGCGCGCGTACGGCTCACCAACGGCATCGAGGTCACGACTTACATTCCCGGCGTCGGCCATAACCTGCAAGAGCACTCCATCGTGCTGATTCGTGGGGGCCGCGTGAAGGACCTGCCGGGCGTGCGCTATCACGTAATCCGCGGCGCGCTGGACACCGCCGGCGTCGCCAACCGTAAGCAAGGACGCTCCAAATACGGAGCCAAGAGGCCGAAAGCGTAACGAATTATGCCTAGAAGGAGAAGCGCAGAAAACCGCGAAGTGCTGCCGGACCCGGTCTATAACTCCACCCTGGTCGAGAAATTCATCTGCTCGATGATGTGGGATGGGAAGAAGAACACCGCGCAAGGCATCTTTTACGGCTCGATGGAAAAGATCCGCGAGCGCACCGGCGACGACCCCCTGAAGCTCTTCAAGAAGGCGGTCGAGAACTGCAAGCCGCTGCTGGAAGTGAAGACGCGGCGCGTGGGCGGGGCCAACTACCAGGTACCCATCGAAGTGCCGCAGACGCGGAGGACCAGCCTGGCCATCCGCTGGATTATTCTCAACGCCCGCGGCCGGGCCGAAAAGGGGATGCCGGAAAAGCTGGCCAACGAGTTGAATGACGCCGCCAACCTGCGCGGCGGGGCCATTAAGAAGAAGGACGACGTGCACCGGATGGCTGAGGCCAACAAGGCATTCGCGCATTACCGGTGGTAGATTTCAGGCTTTAACATGCCACGTAACGTTCCGCTCGAGCGGATGAGAAATATCGGGATTGCGGCGCATATCGATGCGGGCAAGACCACTACGACCGAGCGCATCCTCTATTACACCGGCCGCACGCACAAGATCGGCGAGGTGCATGAAGGCACCGCGGTCATGGACTGGATGGAGCAGGAACAGGAGCGCGGCATCACCATCACTTCCGCCGCCACCACGTGCGCGTGGCGCGACATTCAAATCAACATCATCGACACGCCCGGCCACGTCGACTTCACCGCTGAAGTCGAGCGTAGCCTGCGCGTGCTGGATGGCGCGGTGGCCGTTTTTGACGCCGTGGCCGGCGTGCAACCGCAATCGGAAACCGTTTGGCGCCAGGCTGATAAGTACGAAGTCCCGCGCATCTGCTTCATCAACAAAATGGACCGCGTCGGCGCCGATTTCTATCACTCGGTCGAAACCATCGTGAACCGCCTGCGTTGCCGGCCCGTGCCCATCCAGATTCCGGTGGGAGCCGAAGAGCAGTTCAAGGGCGTGGTCGACCTGGTCGAGATGAAGGCCCTTATCTGGCGCGATGAGACTCTGGGCGCGGAGTACGATACCGTCGACATCCCGGCCGACCTCGAAGCTAAGGCGCGCGAATACCGCGACCACATGATTGAAGCGGTCTCCGAATTTGACGACAAGCTGTTCGAGAAATTCGTCGAAGGCAAGCCACTCAGCAACGACGAGATTCGCGCGGGCATCCGCAAAGCCACCATCGCCCTCAAAATCTTCCCGGTCATCTGCGGTTCGGCGTTCAAGAACAAAGGTGTGCAGTCGATGCTGGACGCGGTCGTTGACTACCTCCCTTCCCCGCTCGACATTCCACCCATCCAAGGCGTATCGATCGATGATCCCGACAAGGCCCTGACGCGCAAAGCGTCGGATGACGAGCCGTTCGCCGCCCTGGTATTCAAGATTATGACCGACCCCTACGTCGGCCAGCTCGCATTCTTCCGCGTGTATTCCGGCAAACTCGCGGCAGGCGAGTCCGTGTATAACGTAGCCAAGTCGCGCACGGAGCGCATCGGGCGGCTTCTTCGCATGCACGCCAACAAACGCGAGGAAATTCACGAGATCTACGCGGGCGATATCGCCGCCGCCGTGGGATTGAAAACCGTCTCTACCGGCGACACCATCTGCGACGACGACCACCCCATCGTGCTCGAATCCATCGACTTCCCGACCCCGGTGATTCAGCTCGCCGTCGAGCCGCGCACCAAGGCCGACCAGGAAAAGCTGGGGATGGCCATCCAGAAGCTCGCCCAGGAAGATCCGACTTTCCGCGTCGCCACCGACACCGAGACCGGACAGACCATCCTCTCCGGCATGGGCGAGCTGCATCTCGAGATCATTGTCGACCGCATGATGCGCGAGTTCGGCGTAGCCGCCAACGTCGGCAAGCCACAGGTGGCTTATCGCGAGACGATTCGCAAGCATGCCGAGGCCGAGGGGCGCTGGGTGCGCCAAACCGGCGGCAAAGGCCAGTACGGCGTGGTGAATCTGCGCGTGGAGCCGCTGCCCTCTGGTTCCGGACTTGAGTTCGTGAACGAGATTTTCGGCGGCGCGGTGCCCAAGGAATACATCAAACCGGTCGAGCAGGGTGTAACCGAAGCTCTAGAAGGCGGCATTCTCGCGGGCTTTCCGATGTCGGATGTGAAGGTCACGCTGTTCGACGGCAGCTACCACGACGTGGACTCCTCCGAGATGGCGTTCAAGCTGGCGGCATCGGTAGGCGTGAAAGAAGCGGTGCGCCGGGCGAAGCCGGTATTGCTCGAACCCATCATGGCGGTAGAAGTGGTGGTGCCGGAAGAGTACATGGGCGACGTCATCGGCGATTTGAATTCGCGCCGCGGCCGGATCGAAGGCATGGAGCTGCGCGGCACGTCGCAGATCATCAAATCGTTCGTCCCGCTCTCGGAAATGTTCGGGTATGCGACGGATTTGCGCTCGCGCACCCAAGGCCGTGGCAGTTTCACCATGCACTTCGGCAAGTACGAAGAGGTGCCATCGGCGCTGGCGGAAGAAATCGTGAGCAGAGTACAGGGAATTACTAAATGATTCTGAAACGCCGAGACGCGGAGACGCTGAGAACGACCCATGGGATTTCTCGGCGTGCTCTGCGCTCTCGGCAACTCGGCGTTGAAGGATTCTGAGGAAAAGAAATGGCAAAGGAAAAATTCGATCGGACCAAGCCGCACGTCAACATCGGGACCATCGGGCACATCGATCACGGCAAGACCACGCTGACGGCGGCCATCACCAAGGTGCTGGGGAAGAACAACCCCAAAGTCAAGTTCCGCAGTTTCGATTCCATCGACAACGCGCCGGAAGAGAAGGCCCGCGGCATCACCATCGCGGTGGCGCACATCGAGTACGAAACCGCCAACCGGCACTACGCCCACGTGGATT
>JAIQFK010000005.1 GCA_020073305.1 Terriglobia bacterium | reverse complement strand
GGTACAGCTCGGCCAGACTCTCTCCGCCTGGTCGGAGGAAATCGTGGGCATGTGGCGCTTCACTCGCAACAACGGCATCACCGAAGGTTTTCACAACAAAATGGAGCTCATCAACCGCCAGGCCTACGGCTTTCGTAATTTCCAAAATTATAGACTTCGCGTGAAGGTGTTATGTTCTTAGAAATCAGTTTGGGATCGGGATTTGCCCCCGTTGTTGGCGTAGAGCCGTAGAGCCTGTGGCCGTAGAGCCAGTGATTGAAACATGGAGCGGGAGACGGGGGTCGAACCCGCGACGTCCAGCTTGGGAAGCTGGCATTCTACCACTGAATTACTCCCGCTCACGAATCACACACAAGTATTGCAACATAAGGAACTTGTTGGCAAGGATGAATTGACGCCATGGTGAGAACATACGGCTCTGTGTCGGGATGATATGGTCAGGCCACAGCAGACCACAAGAATATGAGTGACAAATGGAGCAGGTCTCGCGAGTTGATGCAACGGGCCCGCGAATCGCTGGCGGGCGGCGTCAGTAGCCCGTTCAGGGCGAAGGCTCCCGTCCCGCTGTATCTGACGGATGCTAGTGGCAGCCGGATTCGGGATGTCGACGGAAATGAATACATCGACTACTCCTTAGCTTGGGGGCCTTTGATTCTGGGCCATCGCCATCCGAGGTTGGTGGAAACTCTACGGGCGCAGGCCGAGCGGCCGCACATCTACGGTGCCCAGCACGAACTGGAGTTTCAGTTGGCCGAGACGCTCCAGCAGCACATCCCGTGTGCGGAGCGGTTGGCATTCACCTCCAGCGGCAGCGAAGCGGTTCAGATCGCGCTGCGGCTCGCTCGCGCTTTCACTCGCCGGCCGCTCATCGTGAAGTTTGAAGGCCATTACCACGGCTGGATGGATTCCGTGCTGCTGAGCTACAAACCAGATGCCCGCCAGTTGGATTCGGTCGAAGACACCCGCGGCATTCCAGGTTCGCTGGGCCAGGTAGCGAACGCAGCCGACAATGTTCTCATCGCACCGTGGAACGATCTGCCCGCGGTCGAGCGCCTGTTTGCCGATCGAGGTGCTGAGATCGCGGCTATCATCACCGAGCCAGTCGCCTGCAACAGTGGATGCCTGTTGCCCGAACCAGGGTATCTGCAAGGTCTGGCCTCAGTGGCGAAAAGGCATGGCGCATTGCTGATCCTGGATGAAGTGATCACGGGGTTTCGGCTGGCACTGGGCGGCGCGCAGGCGTTTTACGACATCACTCCAGACCTGGCAACCTTCGGCAAGGCGATTGGTGGTGGTTTGCCGCTCAGCGTCCTTGCCGGACGCCGCGAGATTCTGGACATGATGTCCGGTGGCGGTGTTGCTTTCGGGGGCACCTTCAACGGCAACCCGATCGCATTGGCGGCGGCTGCGGCGACGATCCAGGTGCTCTCCGAGGACAACGGGAGGCCGCTGGAAGACGCAAAGTGCATCGGCGAATCCATCATGCGGGGCCTCGAAGCAACAGCGCGAGAGCTCGGGTTACCTTTGGTCGTTACTGGCTTCGGCACAGCTTTTGCCCTGCACTTCAACGCGCGCGGTTCGCTGCGCAGCTACCGGGATACTTTGGACGACGACCGGGAGCTATTGGACCGTTGCCTGCTGGCGGCGCTAGAACAGGGAATCAACATCCTTCCCGATGGGCGGCTGTACGTTTCCACGGCCCACTCCAGGCAGGACGCGGATGAAACGGTCTCCGCCATGGGGCGAGCTTTTCGAAGCCTGACAAGGTAGCCACCGCGCGGCCCCGCATTCGACCTAAGGGTTCATTCGCGTAAAGGTCTTCGCGAACGAATCACCCGTCCCGGCACTCGCGTAAAGAAACTTCGCATCACCGACGGGCACTTCATCGGCATCTCCGGACAGGCCCTCCATCGCCTCGGCGATGAACTGAGGCAACGCCATCGGCGCCCGGCCCGCCGGCCTGGGTCTGCCTTTGTCCAGGTTCGTATCGACCCACGGCGGGATCAGTTCGACAACTCTTACAGGGGTGTGTTTCAGTTGATGCCGCAGGGAAACGCAGAACGAGTGGGTGGCCGCCTTGGTCGCGCAGTAAACCGGAACCCGCGCCAGAGGAACAAAACCGAGCCCCGACGAAATGTTGATCAGGGTTGCTTCGGGCTGGCGGCTCAGGTGCGGAATAAACGCGGCGCACATCCGCATGAGGCCCAGCAGGTTGGTCTCAATCTCCGCAACCATGCCGGTTTCATCCACACCGCCAGCCGTCGAAAAGTCGTGCATCCTCTGGATGCCGGCATTGTTGATCACGCAGTTCAGTGGCGGGAACCTGGACAGTACGGAGTGCGCGGCCGTGCGGATACTGTCCCCATTCGCAACATCTACGAGCACATAGCTCATTCCGGGATTTGCGGCACAGGTCGCGCTTAACACGGCCTCCCGCCGCCCCCCGATGATCACCTGGTTGCCGAGTTTGTGGAAGGCTTCCGCCAAGCCTCGACCGATGCCCGCGCCTCCGCCCGTCACAAAGATGCTGTTGGAATGATTGCGCATGATTGCGTTCCCTTGCAGTCTGCATTGTATCGGACAGAATCACGCCGTGAGGTTTGAGGAGCGGCCCGGCTTCTCCAGGGCGCCGCGGCTTCGCATATGATAAATAGGATACTGAAGTCTGAAACCAGGGCGCTTCTTTGGAGCGGCCATAATCGCAAGGAGAAACGGAGATGCAAACAAGAAGGCAGTTTCTTGGTGGTAGCGCAATAGGGATCGCCGGGGCCGGGTATCTGTCTCAGGGAGCGCGGGAACTGAGCGCCGATCCGCTCGGGTTACCGATCGGCTTTCAGGTTTTTCCGGTCAGAGAAATGCTTGGGAAAGATTTCCCAGGCACTCTGCGGCAGTTAGCTGCGGTCGGATATCGCAGCGTCGAAATGTGCTCTCCGCCCAGTTATAAGGATTACGGCTTTGCGCCTCTGGTGGACATGAATGCTTCGGAGATGCGCCGGATCATCCAAGACGCGGGCGTGCATTGTGAAAGCTGCCATTACCAATTCGGCGAACTCAAGCAGCATCTGGACGAGAGAATCGCGTTCGCTAAGGAACTCGGCCTGAAGCAGATGATCCTCTCGACGTTCGGCCTGCGGCGTGACGCCACCATGGATGACTGGAAGCGGGCTGCCGATGAGTGGAACAAGATCGGCGGAGAGATCCAGAAGGCGGGCCTCCAGGCCGGCTACCACAATCACGACTTTGAATTCAAACAATTCGACGGTGTGCTGGTTTACGACGAATTGATGCGCCGGTTCGATCCAAAAGTAATCAAGATGCAATTCCAAGTTGCTGTGATCAGCCTCGGGTACGATGCTGCTGCGTTCTTCACGAAGTATCCGGGCCGCTTCATTTCCGCGCATCTCGCGGACTGGTCGCCCGCCGATAAGAAGCAGGTGCCGGTGGGCAAGGGTGTGGTCGACTGGCGTAAGTTGTTCACTGCCGCTAAGACGGGCGGGCTGAAGAACTACTTCGTCGAAATGGATCTGGACTTGATGAATGCGAGCTACCCCTACTTGCACGATCTGAAAGTGTAAGGTAGCGCCGGCGCTTCTCCAGGCTCGATGCGCTGTGCGACGTTTTTCCGAGGCATCCCGTTTGGTACAATACGATCCTTTGCACCATGCCGGTCTCCGCAACCAGTGATCCCAAGCAGGCCATCGGGCGGGCGCCCGAACGATTGAGTCTGGAAGAGCGTCTTGCGCTCGTCGGCAAGTTCATCGCGCTCGAAATCTATACCCCGGAGGCGCTGCCCCTGCGCCGTATCGAAGCCATCGGGGACTCCGTTGAAGAGTGCGCGCGGCAGTTGACGGCGCGCGGTCACGATCCAGCGCGCTTCGAGTTTTCGCGCCTGGGACCTCCCTACTGATGCCCGTCGGGCCGCGCTCATCGGTTTAAGGATTCATGGCCGAGCAGCGTGCCGAGCCGCGGTTTCTCTGTGCCGACCTGGTGACCCTCTGTTGGTCGCAGGGCGCTCACGGCGAGCGCCGTGAAGCCGTGGTCCTCGAGAACATCTCAACTTCCGGCGCCTGCGTGCAGTGCGAAATCTCCGTGCCTGAGAATACGAGAGTGCGCCTGGTATGCGGCAGCAGCGAGTTCCGTGGTTCCGTGCGCTTCTGCTACTGGCGCGATGATGGTTACTTCGTCGGCATCGCCTTCGATGCGGACTCAAAATGGTCGAAGGCGAAGTTCACACCGGAGCATCTGCTCGATCCGCGTGAAGTAAAGCCGCGGCGCGCCAAGCCAGCCCTGATGTTTGTGGACGTTTTCGCTTAGATCGACGATCCAGTGCTTATGCCTGCCCTTTCGGCGGCTTGGGCACTACCTTCATGGCCTTGTCGTCCCAATAGAGGACGCGGCCTTCGCGGTAGGATTGCACCGACATCGAAATGGTGACCTGCGCGCGGAATGCCGTCTCGACGTCCAGCACCGGCTTCTGGCGGCTGCGCACGCAATCCAGGAAATTCTGCATGTGCGCCCACTCCGGCTTTTCGGTGACCGGAATGGTGATGTCGCTGTCGCCCCACTTGGCTTTGTACTCGTCGTTGATGACGCGCTTTTCGGGTTTGACCGTGATGTGATCGGTCTCGCCTTCGAACTGGCCATGATCCACCATGATGATGGTGCCTTCGTGACCACGAATCAGGCCGGGAATGTGCTGCGAGTTCGCCATCGACGAACTCAAAATAAGCGAGTGCTTCTTTTCGAAGTCCGCCATCAAATTGAAAGTGTCGGGCACCTCGCGGCTGTCTTTGAAAACATAGATGCCACCCGACGCCATCACGCGATAAGGGAACTGCGGCTCGGGCCAGCAGATATTCAACGGGGCGACAACATGGAAGAACAGATCGGTGGCAATGCCGCCCGAGTAATCCCAGTACTTGCGAAACCGGAAGAAGCGGTCGGCATCAAAGGGCCGCTTGGGCGCGGAGCCCAGCCACATTTTCCAATCGATGTAATTCTCGTCTTTGCCGTTGGGCCCGGCATCCGGATCGATGGTCCAGTTCCACTCGCCTTCCACCGAGTTGCGGTGATACGAGCCCTGGCTCATGAGCATCTGGCCGATCATGCCGTCGGCAATGGCTTTCTTCGCTTTCCACCACTGCTCGGCGGACGTGGTTTGCGAACCGACCTGCAGCACGCGCTTGGTCTCACGCACGGTCGAGGCCAGTTGCTTGGCCTCTTCGATCGTGTGGCACATGGGCTTCTCCAGATACACGTCCTTGCCCTGGTCCATGGCCTCGAGCGCGATCCGCGCGTGCCAGTGATCGGGCGTGGCAACCACGATGGCGTCGATATCCGGGCGGCTGATCACTTCCCGGTAATCCAGGAAGCCCTCGCACTTGAGCTTCTCCGCATTCTTGCGCTTGCGTTTTTCGTAGACGTCGCAGACGGCGACGACTTTGCAGTCGTTGGTGCGCTCGGCGATCCCGGCGAAAGTGTGCGCCAGATACGACCCGCGGCCGCCCACTCCGATGACTCCGATATTGATCTTGTCGTTCGCGCCGATCACCCTTCCGCTGGACGCTTTGGCCGCCGGGCGCGCGGCGAATGCGTTCGTGGCTGCTCCCATCGCCGCGCCGACGCCAGCAGCCTTCTTCATGAAGTCCCTGCGATTCACTGAATCGTTTTCAGCCATTTTGATGCCTTTCTCCGGGAATCTACCCGAGGTGCCAACCGCCCTTTTTGTGAGGGGTGTGCTCTTTTGAGGTGAAGAAACGTTAAGAAAGATTCTACCCTTTCCTGCCGTCCTAGGAAAGGCCACGAAATTGCTACGTTGTTGGTCAGGGAGGTCACTCTAAATGAAAAAAACTCTAGGCTTATCGGTCATCCTGATCGGGGGGCTGCTTTCCGGTGGTTGCGCCACCAAGAAGTATGTTCAGCAGACTACGTCCCCTATTCAAACCAAGGTTGATCAGGTATCCGATCAAAGCAATAAGCAGGGCACTTCCATCGAGGAAGCCCGAAAAGATATCGAGCGCCACGAAACCGGCATCAACGCTGCCAAAGAGCGGGCCATGTCGGCCGAGAAGGCGGCAAGCGATGCAATGAATGCCGCCAAAACAGCGGATTCCACGGCCAACGAGGCCAAGAGTCTGGCGAATCAGAACACGCAGCAAATCAGCTCGATTCAGCAGACCCTCGGGAATCTGGACGACTACAAGATGGCTGCCGAAACCGTAGTTCCGTTCGGTTTTAATAAGGACACACTATCGCCGGAGGCGAAACAGCAGTTGGATCAATTCGTCCAGGAACATTCCAACTCGAAGCGTTTCTTTATTACCATCGAAGGCTTTACGGACAAAACCGGCTCCTCTGCCTACAACGACGCCTTGAGCCGCCGCCGCGCTGAGCGCGTGATGGCTTACATGGTTACCCAGCACAACATTCCGGTGTTTCGCATCCAGGATGTGGGTTTGGGCAAGGAAAAGCCGGCCGATGAAGGACGG
The DNA here is from genome assembly GCA_020073305.1 of Terriglobia bacterium. Taxonomy (GTDB): domain Bacteria; phylum Acidobacteriota; class Terriglobia; order Bryobacterales; family Bryobacteraceae; genus QHXW01. The sequence goes on along the minus strand of JAIQFK010000005.1, from coordinate 313,472 downwards.
AATCGGGAAGCAAGAGCCAAGAACCGCAGGGTAGAAATTCGCATGTTCACAGCGGACCTTGCGGGTACGCAGGCGGCAAACTCCCCGGCCGCACCGACCCAGGCAACGCGCTAAATTCAGGGCGGGTGGATAACCCGCCCTAGCCTTCAACGAGCAATTTTTTCCTGCAAATTTTATCCAACGTGGAAAAACATACGTTTCCCGGCTTCGGGAAACGTATGTCCATTCAGGGCAACTCCCTAAGGGCCATTCCCCATCGCCGTTTATTCGTATCTCAGGGCATCTACTGGATCTAAGCGAGATGCGGTGACGGCTGGCCATACTCCGAAGAAAACACCCACCGCAACAGAAACGCTGAACCCGGTTATCACCGCCCAGGCAGGGACTCGCGAGCGAAGGCTCGGGAACAGCACGCTCAGCAGCAGCGTGGCCAGGATGGAGAAAATAATTCCAACCAGGCCTCCCGCTCCCGTAAGAGTTACCGCTTCGCTCAGGAACTGAAGGACGATGTCCCGCCGCCTTGCGCCGACTGCCTTGCGCACGCCGATTTCCCGGGTCCGTTCGGTGACGCTGACCAGCATGATGTTCATCACGCCGATGCCGCCGACCAGCAGCCCCAGTCCCGAGATGGCAATCGAGATGAGCACAATCATGCCGGTGATCCTGTCGAAATTCTCGATGATGGAGTCGGCCGTGGATAGGGTAAAGTCGTCCTCCTCGTTGCGCGGCGTGTGACGGAGCTTACGCAAGGCTCCCCGGATTTCTTCGAGCGCATCCGCCCGGAGACCGGGCCGCGCTTTTGCGGTGAGAAAGAAGTTTTCCGATTGCGGGTAGCGCAGACGCGCGGTTTGGAAAGGAATGACGATTTGGCGGTCGAGCCCGTTTTCGCCGAAGAAGCCGCCTTTCGCCGGTGCGAAAATGCCGACGACGGTGTATTCGGCCCCGTCGACGAAGAGGGACCGGCCTAGGCCGTCACCCGCGGGGAACAGCGCTTCGGCGATGCCAGATCCCAGAAGAGCGACACGCTGCGCACGCCCCGCCTCGTCGCTTGAAAAAATGCGGCCCGCCTGCAATTCGCGCGGCGAGATGTCGTACAGATTCGGCGTGGCTCCGGCGATGAAGAAGTTATCGGACTCGTAGCCCGGAACCTTGGCAATCGGAACACTGCCTGGAAGCGGAAGTATGAACAAGCTGATTCCCACATCATCGATCGACCGCACCACCGATTTGAGATAGCTGGCATATTCCGGGCGGATGGGTTTGCGCTTGAGTTCCTTAGGACGGGCGTTCTGGCCGCTTGGATCCCCGCTGACGCGCGCTACGAAGATATTGTCCGGGCCGAACTCCTGGAAGAAATCCACGATACCTTGCCGCAGCCCGGTCAACAGCGAGGCCACCGTGACCACCGTGGTAATTCCGATCACGATGCCGAGGATGGTGAGCCCCGAGCGAAACCTGTGCGCCCAGACGGCGTGCAGCGCCATGACGAGCGTTTCTCTCGGACTGATCTGTAACGGCGAGGTCATTCGGCCCTGAGCGCCACCACGGGGTCCATGCGCGCCGCCCTCCTTGCCGGATACCAGCCAGAAATGATTCCGACCGCACTCGAGACGAAGATGGAGAGCAGCACATAAGGCACGGTGACTTTGAGCGTCGCGCCGAAGAGCGCCGACAGGCCGGTGGAAACCAGTGCGCCCGCCGCCAGGCCGATGATGCCGCCGGTTAGCGAAAGAATTACAGACTCGGTGAGGAACTGGAGCATGATGTCACTTCTGCGCGCGCCCAGGCTCTTGCGAATCCCGATCTCGCGCGTGCGCTCGGTGACGCTCACCAGCATGATGTTCATGATCACGATGCCGCCCACCACCAACGAGATGCTCGTCACCGGCACGACCACGGCCGCTATCACTCCCAGGATCTGATCTACAAAGGAACGGACCGAATCAGGGGTCAATGTGTCGAAGTTATCGTCCTGCCCCGTTGGCGTGTGGAACCGGCTGCGCAGCGCGGCCCGCGTAGTGTCGAGCGCCGCGTCCATGGTAAGGCGCGAATCCGGCCGCGCTTTTCCAAACACGGCTGCGCCTTTTTGGCTGCCGTACAACTGGTAGTACAGCGTCATGGGCATGTAGATCGGATTATCCAGGCTGCGGCCAAATGAAGAACCCTGACGCTCGAGCAGTCCGGTAACTGTGAACTCCACGCCCGAAACACGGATCGTGCGTCCGACCGGCGAGGACCCGGCGAACAGTGTGTCGCGAATATCAACTCCGATCACCGCGACGGGTTTTCGCATGCGCTCCTCGGTTTCCGTGAAAAAGCGGCCCTCGGCTATGGGAATATCGCGCATGTCGGGAAGTGTGCTCGACGCTCCCAGGATCACTGCGCCTTCGTAGACCTGGTTTTCACCCTTCACGTCATCGAAACGCTGGGCATAGGCGCTGTACATGATGCCGTCGCCCGTGACCGCGCGGAGGTAGGCGATGTCATCGGGACGAATGCGCTTGTTCCGGCGCTGCTTATCGGCAAGCTGCCGGCGCGTGAGGCGGCCCACAGAAGCGATCTGCGCCACCAGATAGCTGTCGGAGCCAAAGGCCTTGGCGGTGAGGTTCTCCGCGTAAACACCAAGTCCGTCGATGGCCGCACCTACCAGAATCACGCTGGCAACGCCGATGATCACACCGAGAAGCGTGAGGAAGCTGCGGAGTTTATGCGCGCGGATCGAATCAACGGCGAGCGCAACCGCCGTGGCCACGTCGTAATAAAAGTTCACCTGTCTTAGTTGACGCATGGCCGCAAGAATGTGCTCCAAGAATTCGTCCCGCGCGACAGACCGCGCTCACGCCATCGCCGCACGGAAATCGTTCCATGCCCGGGTCAGGCTCTGAACCTGATCGCCGAGCGGCAGATACTCCATAGCCACGTAGCCGGTGTAGCCTGTTTTTTGGATGGCTTTGTACACGTTCTGGTAATTGATTTCGCCGGAGCCCGGATCGTTGCGGCCCGGGTTGTCGGCCACGTGGAACACGGCGACGATGTCGGCGGCGTCGGTGAGGGTGCGGATCACGTTCCCGATCTGCACCTGCTCGTGATAGATATCAAACAACAGGCGCACATGCGGATTGTCGACCTGGCGGATGAGCTTCGCGCCTTCCACGCAGGTGGTGAGGAAGAAGCCCTTGTGATTGACGAGCGAATTCAGCGGCTCGACGATGGCCGTCAGATTCGCCGCGGCCACCAGATCGCCGGCACGCTTCGCGCCTTCGAGCAGGCTCGCATACTGCTCTTCATGCGCACGCCCGGGAATGGTATTGCCACTCATGAGCAGAATCTGCGGAACATCGAGCTTCTGGGCATAGCGGATGGCATTGCGGACATCGCCTAGAAAGTTGTCGCGCTGCGCGGGGTCGACCATCGACACCGGACGCTTGCCCCAATCGGGAGTGGCGATCAGGACATCCATGCGCAGGTGCAGGGAGCGGGCGAGCTTCTGGATGCGCGCAACGTCGGCATCGGTCCAATCGGCGTATTCGCCCACTATCTCGACCGACTGCACGCCCGCCTGGGAGGCCGCCTCCAGTTTCTCCTCGAACGAGCCCTTGAGAGTCCAGAGCATCACCGAACGGGTCACCCGAGGCTCAGATGGAATTGATTGTTGGGGTAGCGCAGCCGCGCCGCCACTGAGCAACGCCGCTCCAGTGGTTAAGAGTTCTCGTCGCCGCATGGCTTATATAGTAAACCGCTTTGCGGATCGCGGCGACGGAGATCCGCTACGACCGCTTTTTGTGGGCGCTGGTCTTTTTTGCCGCTACCGGTTCTTTCAGCAGCGTGTCCAGCATGGCGCGGATGTTCTTTTCCTGATCCTTGAAAAAATCATCCGAGCCGGTGAACTGCGCGCGGATCACCCGGTTCCGGTCGATGAAAATGATCTCCGGTACGTAGGTCGGCTTTCCCGGCGGGTGCTGCAGATACTCGTTCACCTGGTCGCGCGTCGTGTAGCCCACGGGAAACGCCGGCTGGTACTGGGCGATGAATCCGGAAATCAACCCCGCCGCCCCGTCGTTGAACGCCGCAGCGACGAACTGGACGCCCCGCGGAGCATACTCCTTCGCCATGGGACTCAGAAGCTGAGTCGTGCGCTGGCAGTGCGGGCAAGTGGTGAACATGCACATGAGCAGAACGACTTTGCCGGAGTACTGGCTGAGCAGCGTCTGGCTTCCATTGTCCATGTTAATCGCGAACTCGCCCGCGGGCCGCGGCACCTGTTGACCCAACGAAGCCGTAGCGAAAACCGCGAGGACGAGAGCAGCAAGCGAGTGACGAAGTCGCATACAGCTAGTGTAACCCAGGAACGGCCGTGATTCCGGCCAATTTGGGGCTAATTCCTTTGCTATCCTATGGAAATCGGTTCCAGCCGGCAGGGTCTCTCGATGCGCACACTACGGTATTCGACTCCCCATGGAATTACAGTTACCCGTACGGTAGCTAAGACCAGTTATCGCAAGGGCCTGCGGCACTTGCTGCGGGAGCTGGACATGTACCGCGGCATTTACTTGTCTTCGGGTTACGAGTTTCCGGGCCGGTATTCGCGCTGGGACTTTGCCTCCACGCGGCCGCCGCTCGAGATCCTGGCGTTTGACCGGCGCATCGAGTTCCGTTCGCTCAACACGCGCGGCGAAGTCTTGAACCAGATGCTCATGGCGGTGCTGCGCGATCATCCGCACTGGGATTCGTTCGGACTCGAGAGCGGCGGTGTGCTGGCCGGGCTTCTCAAGCCGCTCCCGAAACTCTTTCCGGAGGAGGAGCGCAGCAAGCAGCCTTCGGTTTTCTCGATCCTGCGAGCTTTGATTCACGAGTTTCGCAACGACGAGGACATGCGCCTCGGGCTGGTCGGCGCGTTTGGTTACGATCTGCTGTTTCAATTTGATCCCATCAAGAAGCGACTGCCGCGCAGCGGCCAGAAGGATCTGCACCTCTTCCTGTGCGACGACATTTATTTCATGGATCGCAAGAAGGAGCAGATCGAGCGCTACCAGTACGATTTCGATTTCCAAGGTCTCTCGACTCTGGCACTCCCGCGCACCGCCGAGGAGATTCCCACCCCGCCAGAGCCTCCACCCGGTCCCATCGAATCCGATCACACGCCGGAAGAGTACATGGCGAGCGTGGAGAAAGTTCGGGAAGGCATGCGGCGCGGCGACTATTACGAAGTGGTCCTGCAGCAGACCTTTCGCACGCCATACTCCGGGAAGGCCTCGAAGTTGTTCGAGCAAATGCAGCGCGCCAATCCAAGCCCTTACGAATTTCTGCTGCAATTCGGGGAGGAGCAGCTTGTGGGCGCATCCCCTGAGATGTTCGTGCGCGTGGAAGGCCAGCGCGTGGAGACCTGCCCCATTGCGGGGACGGCGCGGCGCACCGGTGACCCGATCCGCGATGAAGTGAGCATCCGCGAGCTGCTGAACTCGACCAAGGAAGAGTCGGAATTGACGATGTGCACGGATGTAGACCGCAATGATAAATCGCGCGTGTGCGAACCGGGCACGGTCAAGGTGATCGGGCGGCGCGTTATTGAATCGTACGCGGCGCTGTTCCACACCGTGGATCACGTGGAAGGGTTTCTCAAAGAAGGGTTCGATTCGCTGGATGCATTCTTGAGCCACATGTGGGCAGTAACGGTCGTTGGCGCCCCGAAGAAAGCGGCGGCGCAGGCCATCGAGAGCCTGGAGAAGCAACCGCGCGGCTGGTATGGCGGAGCGATCGGGATGCTCTCGCTTAACGGCGACATCAACACCGGCATCCTGATTCGTACGACGTACCTGCGGAACGGCATGGCGACCTATCCGGCCGGAGCGACGCTGCTCTACGATTCCGTGCCGGAGATGGAAGAGCGCGAGACGCGGCTCAAAGCGGCCGGTTTTTTTAGAATCCTGGGGCCCCAAAAGGAAAAACCGCCTGTCACGGTCCGAGAGATGAATGGAACCGGCGTGCGGCTGCTGCTGGTGGATAATGACGACTGCTTCATCCACACGCTGGCCAACTACGCGCGTCAGACGGGAGCCGAAGTGGTCACCTATCGCGCGGGTTTTCCGCCGGAAATGATCCGCCAGATTGCGCCCAGCGTCATTCTGATTTCACCTGGCCCCGGGCGCCCCGCGGATTTCGGTGTTCCCGATCTGGTGAAGACGGCTGTGCGTTTGGGTGTGCCGGTCTTCGGCGTGTGCCTGGGGCTGCAGGGAGCCGTCGAGGCGTTCGGCGGCGAACTGGGCGTGCTGGATTACCCCATGCACGGAAAACCATCGTGGGTCACGCATCGCGGTAAGGGCGTGTTCGAGGGCTTGCCGGAACGGTTTCAGGTGGGGCGCTATCACTCGCTGTTCGCAAAGCGGGAGACGTTTCCAAATTGTCTCGAAGTGACGGCGGAGTCGGAGGATGGCGTTATCATGGGCGTCCGTCACCGGGAACTGCCGGTGGAGGCCGTACAGTTCCATCCGGAGTCGATTCTGACCCTGGAAGGAGACTGCGGGCTGCGGATGATCGAGAACGTCGTGAAGCTCTACGGGCGGCTGTCGACGGGCGCCGTGGTTTAGCTTTGCGCTGCTGGGAAACCGCATAGTGTAGTGGCCGGGCATGCCCGTCCATTACGAAACCAAAATCAATCCTGACGTAAGTTCTTCACCGAAGATGCGTCCCAGCGCGCGCTCGTCACGTTCTTCTTCCCCCTCGAAGATAGCCAGGAGTTGCGCGGAACGAGGCAGGGCTGCCAGTTTTTGACGAACGGCTTCGCGCGTGGCAGGCGAGAGGTCGCGCGTGGGATCGTCGGTGCGGCGGGCCACGGACGCCAAAGCCTCCGCTGCGGCCGGCTGAGGCAACAGAGCCTCGGCCCACCGCGTGACCGTGGCGGGCGGAACCACCTGGTTGATCGGCCCGTAGAACAGCTCGCGCGCGCCCAGCCGGGAAATGCACCACAACTCGGATTCGCGCGCCGTTCCCGCTTTGACCGTCTTGACCAATGCGTCTCCCAGCTCAGTTTTGGTTTGAATCGGCAGCAGTTCGAGACTGGCCGCGGTACGCCACATCTCGCGCAGTAGGCTGCTATTCAGGCGTGGCTGTTTTTTGCCGCCGCGGGGAAGCAGGAAGGGCGCGATGCGTTGGAACAGATCCACCTGCTGATTGCGATTGAGCCCGCCGGCGATGCGGCCCCAGAAGATCCACCAGTCGATCTCGCATTGCACCTGGTTGGCGTACTGCAAGCCGGCGGCGTAGATGCGGCGTGTCTGTTCGATGCGGAAATCGTCGCCGGGAAATCCGAGCCCGGGCCGCAGGCAGAATCCGCACAGGTTCAGCCAGCGTACTTCGAAGGCGGGACTTTTTTTCCGCCCATCCGCGCATTCGAGAAAGATGTCGGCGAGCTGGCGGATGGCTCCGAGCGGCCATGAGGTGCGGCCCAGCGCCATGGTTTGTTCCAGCTTGGCGGGCAGCTCTTCGGGCGTGATCTGCGCTTTCGCGCTCGTCGAAAAAACATTGCGGACCAGATCGGCCGCCAGTCGCAGCGCTTCTTCGCTAACCACCGCGGCGGGCTTCGCCTTCCCGGGTTCGGCAGCGCGCTTGCGCAGTTCGAACTGCAATCGCCAGCGATGATCGCTGATCTTCGATTCGCACCAGGTCTCGAGTGTTCCGATTTCGGTGAGCCGCGCACCCACCTTGACGGGGATCAGTTTTTCGCCGGTTTTGCCAAAACGAATGACGGCGTTCAGGGGCGCGTGCGTATGCAGACTCTCGTCGCCGGCCGAAAACTCCAGAACCTGGCCAGGCTGATCCTCGGTGCGAGTGAGCGAGCTGTAAAGCCGGAACGAGACGGGCCGGTTGGCCACGAGCTGCAAATCCTCGCGGTCGATCTCGAGTGTGTCGCCCTCTTCCGCGCCGCGCGGCACCAGACAAACGGCTGCAATCTTGTCTTCCGCCGGCTGCCCCACGCCGAGGTAGTAGGTGCGTGGCAGACCGCCGCGCACCAGCACGCCGCTGCCCGTCGATCGCACATAGGAGTAGTACGCCGCACCCGCGGCCACCGCCAGGTCGAGATCGCGGTTCTCCAGAATCTCGGGCCGCTTGCCGTACCAATGCCCGACGGCGTCGGCCACGCGCTCGCGGCAAATCTCGGGGATGAAAAAGCCGCCATTAAACAAGATGGCATCAGGCTGCTGGCCCGCGCTTTCGAGAAATACGTTGAGGTGCTTGGTGATTGCGGGGTCGGTAACGTAGGGCAAGCCCAGTTCGCGGAACAGGCTGCGCTTCTCCTCTTTGGGCATCTCACCGCGCGCGGTGATGGGCAGAAAGCCTTCGAGCGCAAGCTCTAGCGCTTCTTCTCGAAGAATCTCGGTTTTGAGCGATCCGCCCACCAAAGACGCGCCCGCTCCCAGCACCGTAACTTCAACGCTCTTCAGATGCGCATCACCAAGCAGCCGCTCTTTAGCTGCCGTACACTGGCGCCGCAGGCCGCTGCGCTGGCGAATCGAGAGCGGCACACCGAGCTTGGTTTCGACCAGCCAGGCCAGCGTCAGATCGAGATTGTCTCCGCCGAGCAGCAGGTGTTTTCCGACAGCGGTGCGCGTGAAATCGACGCGGTCGCCTTCCCGGCCGACGCGGATCAGGCTGAAGTCGCTGGTGCCTCCGCCCACATCGCATACTAAAACGATCTGGCCGTCGTAGAGCAGCTTGCGCGATCGTTCGAAATTGTTGGCGATCCACGAATAGAACGCCGCGGCCGGCTCTTCGAGCAGGGTCAGCCTGGCGAGTCCAGCATCCCCCGCGGCCATTACGGTCAGTTCCCGGGCCTCTTCGTCGAACGAGGCGGGAACGGTGAGGACGATGTCTTCGTCGGCGAGCGGGGTCCCATGTTGTGCGTCCCAAGCCTCGCGGAAGCGCCGCAAAAATTCTGCGGACACCTCGACCGGGGAAAGAACGCGGCCGGTTTCCTGTGAATCCCAGGGCAGGATTTTCGCCGTGCGGTCCACATCGGGATTCGACAGCCACGATTTCGCGGAATGGACCAATCGAGTGGGAACCAGCGCTCCCTGTTCACGCGCATACAAGCCAACCGGGCGGCCGTCTTCGAGAAACATGAAGGAGGGCAGGGCACGGCGGGGCTCGGTTTTCCCGGGGGCGACCAGTTGCGGGACCTCGAAGATGTGAATGGGCGGGAAATTCCGATCCTCGGCTTCTCGCGGATCGATCCAGGCGAGCGCCGAGTTGGTGGTGCCGAGGTCGATGCCGATCTTCATTGCGCGACGCGCTCGCGGACGTTGAATTCGAGTTTCCAGCGGCGGCCGTCGCGCGCCACGCACCACAACTGAAGAACACCGGTCTCGGTCACCACGGTTTCAAACGAGACCGGCACGGTGCCTGTTCCGTCGGCGGATGTCAGGTTCACCTCCATCGGAGAGAGTTCCTGGAGTTCGTCGCCGAAATCTTCAACAAACGTGCCGGGCGAATCATTTTTGCGGACCGTGGAGGAAAAGAAGCGAAACTCGGCGGGCTCACCCACCACCAGGCCGAACTCGCGATTCGGAATCTGGATCGAGGTGCCCTCTTCCATGCCGAAGGGCGCCACGGTCAGTGCTTTTAGCGGCGCCGGCATACCTGGGACCGCGGGCATGGCGGTCTCGATTCCGACATAGTAAGTGCGCGGCACGCCGCCGCGAATACGCACGCCACGGCCATGGCGCGCCAATCCATAGTAAGCGGCGCCACGCGATACCGCATGCATCAGATCTTCGCCGGTGAGCGGCTGGACGGGGCCGAATCCTTCGGCCGCAAGCCACGCATCGAGAACTTCGATCAGGCGGTCGCGAATCAGGCGCGCATGCAGCACGCCGCCGTTGAATAGAACATGGGTGGGCGCAGCCAGGCCCGACGGGCCGCGGCGAACTCGCTCGTGCTCGGCCGAGGAGGCCTGCTGGCGCAAGAACTGCGCCATGTGCCTGGTGACCGCGGCATCGGCGGCGTATGGAAGGCCGATCTCCTGCAGGCCGAAACGGCGCTGGCGCATCGGCATGTCGGAGCTGGGCACATTCGGAAAAAAGCCCTCACCCAACACGCGGTCGATGTCTTCGCGCCGCAGCGCGGCTTTGATTGTGCCGCCCACCAGGCCGGTGCCTTTGCCCAGAATGGTGACGGGCTGCTCCTTGGCCCGCGCTCCCGGCTCGAGCAACTTCTCCTTGGCCACGCGGCAGTTCTGCCAGAGCTGGTGAAGCTGCAGGGTATCGATGCGCGTGCCTTTCTGCGCGAGCTGGTCTGCGATCAAGCGGGCCAGCGCGAGATCCATGTTGTCGCCGCCCAACAGGATGTGCTCGCCGACGGCCATGCGATCGAGTGTCAGTTCACCCGCCTGCTCGGTCACGGCAATAAGCGTAAAATCGGTGGTGCCGCCGCCGATGTCGACGACCAGAATCAGATCCCCAAGCTTCACGCGCTCGCGCCAGTCCTTGTGGCGCTCAATCCAGGCGTAGAACGCCGCTTGCGGCTCCTCAAGCAGCGTGACGTCGCGGAAGCCGGCGCGTTCGGCGGCCTGCAAAGTCAGTTCGCGCGCCACGGCGTCGAACGATGCGGGCACCGTGACCAGGATCTGCTGCTCGACGAACGGCGCGTCGGGCATCTTGGAATCCCACGCGCGGCGCAGGTGCTCCAGATAGCAGGACGAGGCGTCAACGGGCGAGAGCTTTTTCACGCCCTCAGGCGCACTCCAGGGAAGAATGGCGGCGGTGCGGTCGACACCCGAGTGCGAGAGCCATGACTTTGCCGATCCCACCAGGCGGCCCGCGTTCTCGACGCCGCGTTTTTGCGCGAGCTTACCGACCACCCGCTCAGGCTCCGGGTTCCATGGCAGCGCGAGCGAGCCCGCGGGAAAATCCGTCGGACCCGGAACGTACAGCGAGGAGGGCAGCAAAGGCTCGTCACGCACCTCGCCAGGATTAACAAGCTGGGGGACGTCCATCAGCCGCACTTCGGGTGTGTCGAAGGAGTCGGCGTCCGATCTGAGTTCAGTGTAAGCCAGGGCGGAGTTGGTGGTGCCCAGGTCGATTCCTATAACGTACTTCATTCAATTTCGATTTCTGCTGGAGCGATGATGCTGGAATCCTGCTTGGGGTTCAGTGGGGGAAGATCGATTTTGCCGGCGCGCCAGCCTTTATGGCGCAGCAGCCCGCCCGCCGGTTTTCCGGCGGGAACGTTGCCGACGAACTTGACGGCGGCCGGATCCGAGACCGCGGGCTTGGTGAACGTTCCCTCTACGCCATCGATGACCGGCTCGAGCTTCACGTAGCGCGACAGCGACTCCCGAGCCTGGTCGTGCAGCCCGCGCACGGCCGCTCCCACCTGCTCGTCGGAATACGTGGCGACATCTTCCATGATGAAATCGATCAGCCGCGAATCCCGCTGCATGATGGAGAGCATTTGGAGAGCTCCGTCAGAAACACGTGGGGCCGCGGGCGCAGACGCGGCCGGGCGCTTGGGCGTGCCGCGGCGTACGAGCCCGAGCTGCAATACGGCATCCTCGGGAAGAGAGCCGTGGAACAGGATCGAAAAAAAACTGCGAATGGCGAGCCAGATGCGTCCCAAAAATGATCACTCCAGTCTTTCAGGATACAATCCGGCGACGCTCTTCAGTGAATCGCCGGCGGACTAGAGGTTCCAGCCCAAAACACCACCGGCGTGAAGACGGGTGAAACGATGCTGTACATTAGAAATTCCCCGTGAGACCGCTGCTGCGTTCGACAATCCGGATACTGGCCTCCCTGACGTTTGTCGGCCTCATCATCCTGGCGTATTGCAAATTTGTGACCGTGAATCCTACAACGGTGGCCTTGACGCTGTTGCTGGCCATTCTGGGGATCGCGGCGCGGTGGGGCCTGGCGGAGTCCATTATCGCTTCTCTTGTGGCGATGCTCGGCTTTAACTATTTCTTTCTGCCACCCGTGGGCAGTTTCAATATTGCGGATTCGCAGAACTGGGTGGCGCTCATCGCCTTTCTCATCACGGCGTCTACAGCCAGCCAGCTCTCCATCCGGGCCCGCCGGCGTACGGCGGAGGCTGATGCACGGCGCCGCGAGGTGGAAAGACTGTACGCGCTGGGCCAGACCATGCTGATGAGTGGCAGCGTCCGCACAACCGCCCGCGACACGGTGAATAGCATCATGCGCACTTTCGAAATTCCCGGGGCCGTTCTTTTCAGCAAAATGGAAGACGAGTTCTTTCGCTCCGACCCGCAGACCCTGGCGATATCCGACGAACAACTCCGGTGGATCGCCGGCAGCGAAGAGCCGCTCATCGATCAGCAGAGGCAGATCGCCATCGTGCCCATCCGGCTGGGAGGGCAAGCGCTGGGCAGTCTCGGATTCATCGGCGGCACACTCTCCACGGCCGCGCTCAATGCGGTGACGTACCTGGTTGCGATTGGCATCGAGCGCGCCCGGTCGCTCGAAGAAGGCAGCAAAACCGAAGCGCTCCGCCAAAGCGAGGCTCTCAAGGCGGCCCTGCTGGATGCGCTGGCCCATGACCTGAAAACGCCGCTCACCTCGATTAAAGGCGCGGTCAGCCATCTGCTGGCGAAGCCGCGCGACGCCGACGAGAAAGAACTGCTCACCATCGCCAACGAAGAGGCCGATCGTCTGAATCAGTTGGTGGTCGAAGTTCTTGAGATGGCGCGAATCGAAGCCGCCAGATTCCATCCAGACCGGTCACCGCACGCGGTCAGCGAGATCATCTCAGCGGCGGTCCAGGCGCAGGAGGAGTCTCTCAAGGGCCGGCGTGTCGAGCTGCACATCGACGAGCCGCTGCCCGCGGCGGATATCGATTTCGAATTCATCCAGCAGGTGCTCAAGCAGTTGTTGGACAACGCGGTGAAATATTCGCCCGTAGGTTCTCCAGTCACCATCTCCGCCAGTGTTGCAGGCGAAAGAATCGTGATCAGCATCACCGATCGCGGCAAAGGCATAGCGGAAGACGAACAAGCCCGAATCTTCGAGAAGTTCTACCGGGGCCGGGCGTCGCGCGGACAGGTGCTGGGAACCGGACTGGGCCTTTCCATTGCCAAAGGAATCATCGAAGCGCACGGAGGCAGGATCTGGGTGACCAGCCAGCCCGGCAAAGGGTCGATCTTCAGCTTCGCGCTGCCTATCAGTGAAGAGGAACTGGTGAAATGAGCGGCGCAAAAATCCTGGTTGTGGACGATGAACCGCAGATTCGCCGCATGATGCGCGCTACGCTGACCAGCAGCGGACACCAGGTGGATGAGGCTCGTACGGGAGAAGAGGGGCTGGAAAAGTTTCGCGAGTTCCTCCCCGATCTGGTGCTTCTCGATTTGAACATGCCGGGTATGGGGGGCCTCGAAGCCTGCCGGGCTCTGCGCAGCGGATCGGACGTGCCCATCATCATTCTGACCGTGCGCAATGCCGAGAAGGAAAAGGTCGAGGCGCTGGATGCCGGCGCCGATGACTATGTGTGTAAGCCCTTTGGCATGCAGGAACTGCTGGCCCGCATCCGGGCCGCGTTGCGCCGGGCACCGGGTTCGCCGGAGAGCGGGCCGCAGCGATTCCTCTCGGAAGATCTGGAAATCGATTTCGCCAGCCGCAGAGTGCGCGCGAGGGACAAGAACATCCGGCTGACGCCCAAGGAATTTGAGTTGCTGCGCCACCTGGTTATGCGCGGGGGGAATCCAGTTCCGCACCGCGAGCTGTTGCAAGCGGTCTGGGGACCCGACTACGGTGACGAAACCGATTACCTTCGGGTCTTCATCAATCATCTTCGAAAGAAGATCGAAGCGGATCCAGCGCACCCCAAGTACGTCCTGACCGAGCCTTGGGTCGGATACCGCTTTGCCATTTCAGAAGATTCGACGACCGAATGAATCCGCCCGTGACTGAGAAGCTTCGAGCCAGTCTTTCCCAGGGGAAGTGGGATCAGGCGGTGGCCGTCCTCCAGCGGCTCGATCCCGACGCCGCGGCGGACTTGCTGATGAGCCTCCCGTTTGAACAGCAGCAGCTCCTGTTCCGCAGAATGACACCGGACCTGGCTGCTGCTCTGGTCGCCGCGCTCCCCTACTACCACGCGTACGTGCTGCTGCACGCGCGGCCGGTCGACGAAATGAGCGCCATTGTCGATCGGATGAACCCCGGCGAACGCCTGCAGTTTTTCGATGAGCTGCCGGAAGAAGCCTGGCAGCGCCTGATGGATGAGCTGGCAGAGAAGCCGCCTGCGGGGGCCGCGCGCGAAGGTGGCGCCGCGCTCGAGGAGCTTCCCGCTGTGAGCCGGGCGGCCCCGGCCGAACCGATTATTGAGGCGCGACATATCGAAAAGAGTTTCGAGCGGCCGGATGGCGGTCAAATGCAGGTGATCGCGCCGACCGACCTGTCCGTGGAGGCAGGAGAAATCGTCGCGCTGCTTGGCCCCTCAGGTTCCGGCAAATCAACGTTGTTACGAATTCTCTCGGGGCTCACTCCACCCTCGGCAGGTGACGTTCTGTGGCACGGCAAGCCGCTCGCGGAGTCGATTCCAAACGTGGCTATTGTGTTCCAGAGTTTCGCCTTGTTTCCCTGGCTTACGGTGCTGGAGAATGTCGAAGTTCCGCTCCTGGCGCGCGGCATGAAGCACGAGGAACGTCACCGCCGGGCGCTGGGGACTCTCGCGTCAGTCGGACTGGAAGGCTTTGAAACGGCGTATCCGAAGGATCTGTCCGGAGGCATGAAGCAACGCGTGGGATTTGCGCGCGCGCTGGCGGTCGAACCCGAAATTCTTTTCATGGATGAACCGTTCTCGGCGCTGGATGTGCTGACCGCGGAGAACCTTCGCGGCGAGCTGATGGAGCTGTGGACGGGGAAGAAAATTCCCACCAAGAGCATTTTCCTGGTCACGCACAATATCGAAGAAGCGGTCCTGCTTGGCGACCGCATCATCGTCCTGGGGAGAAATCCCGCCAGGATCCGAGCGGATTTCCGCGTTCCCCTGCCGCAGCCGAGGGACCGCCATTCCGCCGAGTTTCTGTTGTACGTGGATTACATCTATAAACTGATCACGCAGCCGGAACTGCAGCCTGGCCCGCCTTCAGAACGGCCGGCGAAGATTCCGTACCAGATGCTGCCGCACGCCAGGCCCGGCGGCATCGCCGGACTGCTTGAGCTGCTCAACGATCACGGTGGCAGGGAAGACCTTTATCACGTGGCGGAGGAACTTCGCCTCGAAGTGGACGATCTGTTGCCGATCGTGGAAGCCACCGCGCTGCTTGGTTTCGCCAAATCGGATAAGGGCGATCTCGAGATCACCCCCAGTGGCAAGACCTTTGCCGAGGCGGACATTTTGGCGCGACGAACCCAGTTCCGCGACGCCGTGCTCGCCAATGTTACCCTTCTTCAGCAGATGCATCGGGCGCTGACAAGTAAGTCGGACCATGCCATGCCGGTCGAGTTTTTCCGTGACATTCTGGACGAGCACTTTGCCGCACTGGAAGTCCAGCGGCAAATTGAGACTGCTCTGCATTGGGGCCGGTATGGCGATATCTTCACGTACGATCCGGAAACTGACAGGCTCCTCCTCGACCAACCCGTAAGCTCCGCGGATGCCGGAAGCGCACGGCTACACTGATGGCGCCGCCGGTCGAACCGAAATCACTAGCCTGGAGCCCATCGTCGTCCCTCTCATCGCTCTTGAGAGATCTGCCCATTGTCTTCGCCGCCCTTGCCCTCTTGTTCAGCTTCTTGTCGCTAGCTCGCTACTGGGCGAGCCCCGTCACCGCGCAGGCACCCATTCAGCTCAACCCAGGCGCGTTGCCGAGATATGCTCTGTTTTCTTTGGCGCGCATCATCATCGCTTACGCTTTCAGCCTGATGCTCACCCTGGTCTATGCATATGTGGCCGCGCACAACGCCAGAGCCGAGCGATTCCTGATTCCGCTGCTGGACACCCTGCAATCCATCCCCGTTCTTAGTTTTCTTCCCCCCGTGATGGTTTCCATGGTGGCGCTTTTTCCTACCCGGCAATTGGGGGTGGAACTTGGATGCATCCTGCTCATCCTGACCGGCCAGGTTTGGAACATGACCTTCAGCGTTTACGCCTCCATGAAAAGCATTCCGCGCGAGATGGCCGAGGCGGCCCAGACTTACCGTTTGAGCTGGTGGCAACGATTTATCCAGCTCGAATTGCCGTATTCGGCCATCGGACTCGTCTGGAACTCCATGATGTCGGTGGCCGGAGGATGGTTCTTCCTGATGGCGTGCGAGATGTTCGTGCTGGAGAACCACGACCTTCGCCTGCCGGGCCTCGGTTCCTACCTGCAGACCGCGGCCAACGCCGGCGACACCAGAGCGATCCTCTGGGGAGTGGTGGTCATGGTTGCGGTGATTGTCTTGATGGACCAAGTCGTCTGGCGGCCCATCATCGCCTGGAGTGAGAAATTCAAGTTCGAGCAGGTGGAAGCCTCCCAGACCCCGCACTCCCCTGTCCTCGATCTGCTGCGCCGCTCGAGAATCTTGTCCCGCACCGTACGGGCTACGGTGGCGCCCGCGCGCGAAACGCTGACTCTGTATTTCGGAAGACAACATGCATCATCGCGCGGCGGGCGCGGCTGGACGAAATGGATCGCCCGCCTGCTGTCCGTTGCGGCATTGCTGGGCGTCTTGTACGCGATTGCCAAGATGACTGGCATGCTCGCTATGCTTTCACGGCCGGAGTTGCGCAGCATCTTTGTCGGCGCGGGGGCGACTTTTCTCCGCGTCGAATTCACCCTCCTGCTGGCTGGCCTCTGGACCATCCCGGTGGGAGTTTACATCGGTCTGCGGCCGAGGCTGGCCGCTATCGCCCAGCCGATTGCGCAAGTCGCGGCTTCCGTGCCCGCGACCGCGCTGTTCCCGATTGTTTTGCTGTTCCTGATTCGCTTGGGCGGGGGTCTGGGGATCGGCTCAATTGTTTTGCTCCTGCTCGGCACGCAATGGTACATCCTGTTCAACGTGATTGCCGGCGCCACCGCCATCCCCACCGACCTCAAAGAAGTTTGTGATGTGTTCGGTTTGGGCCGGGTCGAGCGCTGGCGCCGGTTACTCCTGCCGGGGATCTTTCCGTACCTGATTACAGGCTTCGTTACCGCGTCAGGAGGAGCGTGGAATGCCAGCATCGTTGCGGAGTATTTCCGTTTTCAGAATCAGACTTTTTCCACAACCGGTTTAGGGGCGGTGATCAGCCATGCCACCGACAGCGGCAACTTCCGGGTCCTGCTCGGGGCCACTGTGGTCATGGCGGTGATCGTCGTTACCGTTAACCGGCTCCTTTGGCGGCCTTTATACGCACTGGCCAACACAAGGTTCAAGCTGGAGGGTTAAACTGCGAGCCATAAGGAACTTTCAACCCTTTCTTAACAACTTCTTAATGGCTCCCCGCCTATGCTGAACCTGGATGGCCCTGATACAAAAAGCGACCTCGCGGCCGAGTCAGCCGGTTCTCCGGCTTGGCACACTCGCATCCCACGGACCCGGGGAGTGGGACTCTGGCTCTGGGGATCTACGGGTGTTTGTGATCTACAGTTCCGCCGAACTGACGCGATCGGCTCTCGGTGCGGTGGCAGCGCTCACGCAGAACCTCAGCGCCCGCGTGGCGCTCGTCGCGGTGCAGATCGTGCCTTTTCCGCTGCCCCTCGATCGGCCCGCCGTCCCCTCCAGCTTCTTGGAGCAAGAACTGAAGGCTGTCGCCCGCGGCATCGAGCTGCCAGTGGAAGTGCACGTTGTAATGGCTCGGGACCCCGAGGTGGGAATCGAGCGAGTCATTTCACCGGGCTCTTTGGTGGTCTTTGCTACAAAAAGGCGCTGGTGGCCGACGCCACAAAAGAAACTCGCACGCTGGCTGGCGCGGGCCGGGCACAGCGTGGCATTGCTGGAGGTCTGAAATAATCCGATGATGCTGGACTTGATGTTCGTCTCAATTGCCGTGCTCTTCTTCATGGTGAGCTGGGCCTACGTCCGCGGTTGTGACCGTCTCTAGGGGTGTTCGATGGACTATTTGATTGCAGGCATAATTTCGCTCGGGCTGGCGGTGTACCTTGTGTACGCGCTCTTGCGCCCCGAGCGCTTCTGACCGGAGGGTTTCATGACTCCTAATGGACTTCTACAAATTGGCGTGTTTTTCCTGGTTCTGCTGGCTTTGACCAAGCCGATGGGCGCGTTCATGGCCCGCGTGTTCGAAGGTGAGCGCACATGGCTTCACCCGGCGCTTCGACCCTTGGAGCGGTTGATTTACCGGCTTTGCGGCATCCGCGAGGACCAGGAACAGCGTTGGACCGGCTATGCCGCGTCGTTACTGATGTTCAGCCTCGCGAGCCTTTTGCTTACCTATTTGATCCAGCGCCTGCAAGGTTTTCTGCCGTTCAATCCACAGGGATTCGGAACCGCGCACGCCGCGCAGGGCGCCACGGCGATGACGCCCGACCTGGCGTTCAACACCGCCGTCAGCTTCACCACCAACACAAACTGGCAAGCCTATACGCCCGAAACCACCATGAGCTACCTGACACAAATGGCCGGGCTTGCCACGCATAACTTTTTCTCGGCGGCCGCCGGCATGGCGATTGCAGTCGCTTTGATCCGCGGTTTCGCGCGGCACTCGAGCGAGAAGATCGGCAACTTCTGGGTGGACATGACGCGCGCAACAGTTTATGTTCTGTTGCCGATGTCGCTGCTCATCGCCCTGCTGCTGGTCTCACAGGGCGTGATCCAGAATCTCAGCCCCTACACGAAAGCGGCCACCCTTGAAGGCGGAACCCAGATCATCGCGCAGGGTCCCACAGCCTCGCAGGAAGCCATCAAGATGTTGGGCACCAACGGCGGCGGGTTTTTCAACGCCAACTCCGCCCATCCGTTCGAAAATCCGACGCCGCTCTCGAATTTCATCCAGATCCTTTCGATTTTCGTGATCCCGGCCGGTCTCACCTATACGTTCGGAAAGATGGTGAAGGACACGCGCCAGGGTTGGGCAATATTTGCAGCCATGAGCACGCTGTTTCTTGCGGGCGTGTTCGTGGCGTATCCTTCGGAGCAATCCGGGAACCCGATTCTCTCTTCGCTGGGGATCGAGAACCACGCAACGGCGACCCAGCCCGGCGGAAACATGGAAGGTAAGGAAGTTCGTTTCGGCATCACAAATTCGGCCTTGTTCGCTACCGTGACTACCGACGCAAGCTGCGGCGCGGTCAACAGCATGCATGATAGCTTCACGCCGCTCGGGGGCCTCGTGCCGTTGGTCAACATCGAACTGGGTGAGGTGGTGTTCGGCGGCGTGGGCGCCGGGATTTACGGAATGCTGATGTTCGCCATTCTGACCGTATTCATTGCCGGGTTGATGGTGGGACGCACACCCGAATACCTGGGCAAAAAAATCGAGCAGAAGGAAGTCAAGATGGTGATGCTGGCCGTGCTGGTGTTGGCCGCCAGCATTCTGCTGTTCTCCGGCACAGGCGCGGTGGTCCAGTTCGCCAAGAATAGCTGGCTGAATCCACCCGGTCCGGCTACCGCGAATCTGGGGAATAGCGGACCCCACGGTCTGTCTGAGATCTTGTACGCCTACACCAGCGGAACCGGGAACAACGGCAGCGCGTTCGGCGGCATCAGCCCCAACACTCCGTGGTACAACCTCACCATCGGGATGGCCATGCTAATCGGCCGGTTCCTCATGATTATTCCGCTACTCGCCGTTGCGGGCAGCCTGGCGCAGAAGAAAGTGGTGCCCGCATCGGCCGGCACGCTGCCTACCAACGGCCCTCTGTTCGTTGGGCTGCTGGTTGGCGTGGTGGTCATCGTGGGCGCGCTTACCTTTTTCCCGGCGCTCACGCTCGGCCCTATCGTTGAGCATTTTCTGATGTTGCGGCACCAGCTTTTTTCCTTGCTGGTGTTTCCGGTTTGGAGTTAAAACATGCTCGTAGAGAGTCAAAGCCCGACGGTCAATATCTTGCCGACCAAGCGGCGGCGCGCCCGTCCGCTGTTCGACCCGCCCATTGTGAAGCGGGCCGTGTGGGACTCGTTCGTCAAGCTCAACCCGATCACCATGATGAAGAACCCCGTCATGTTCGTGGTCGAAGTGGGAGCTGCGCTGACCACCGCACTGGTGTTGCGCGACTGGAGGGTGGGCGCAGCCGATCTCGGCTTCACCTTTCAGATCACCCTGTGGCTTTGGTTTACGGTGCTGTTCGCGAATTTCGCGGAAGCCATGGCTGAAGGCCGGGGGAAGGCGCAAGCGGATACCCTTCGCAAGACCAAGACCGAAACCATTGCCCACCGCCTGAAAAACGGCAGCAAGGTCGAAAACGTAGCGGCCAGCCAGCTCCGCCAGGGCGATATTGTAGTGTGCGATCCCAACGACATCATCCCCGGCGATGGCGAGGTGATCGAAGGCATCGCCAGCGTCGACGAATCCGCCATTACGGGCGAAAGTGCGCCGGTGATCCGCGAATCCGGCGGCGATCGCAGCGCAGTGACTGGCGGAACCAAGGTTCTATCCGATCAGATCAAGATCCGCATCACGTCGAATCCTGGTGAAACTTTCCTGGATCGCATGATCGCGTTAGTGGAAGGCGCGCAGCGGCAGAAGACACCCAATGAAATCGCACTCAATATTGTCATCGCCGGGCTGACCCTGGTGTTCTTGCTGGCGGTGGTCACACTGCCGCCATTTGCGCAATACAGCGTAAGCGCAACCGGCGCAGGCAAAGTGCCCGGCATTGCGGTGCTTATCTCGCTGCTGGTGTGCCTGATTCCCACCACCATCGGCGGCCTGCTCTCCGCGATCGGCATTGCCGGCATGGACCGCGTGATGCAGCACAACGTGCTGGCCATGAGCGGCAAGGCAGTAGAAGCTGCGGGAGATGTCAACACACTGCTGCTGGATAAGACCGGCACCATCACCTTGGGCAATCGCCAGGCCGTCGAGTTCATTCCGGTCGAAGGCGTCTCTCCGGCCGATCTTGCGGATGCAGCCCAGCTCTCGAGCCTGGCCGATGAGACGCCCGAAGGCCGCTCCATCGTCGTCCTGGCGAAAGAGAAGTATCAGCTGCGCGGCCGGGAGGTTGCTGAGCACGAGGCGAAGTTCATCGCATTCTCCGCGCAGACACGCATGAGCGGCGTGGATTTGGATCACCGCAGCGTTCGCAAAGGCGCCACCGATGCCGTCATCGAGTTCGTCAAGGAACTGGGCGGCGCCATTCCTCCCAGACTGACCGAGGTCACCGACCACATCGCCCGGTCAGGAGGCACGCCCCTGGTCGTAGCCGATGGCCCGAAGGTTCTGGGCGTGATCCATCTGAAGGACGTGGTCAAAGGCGGCATGCACGAGCGCTTCGATCAACTGCGTGCCATCGGCATACGGACCGTCATGATCACGGGTGACAATCCGCTCACGGCGGCGGCCATTGCTGCTGAAGCCGGTGTGGATGACTTCCTGGCGCAGGCCACACCCAAACAAAAGATGGATTTGATCAAGAGGGAACAGGCCGGTGGACGGCTGGTGGCCATGACCGGAGACGGCACCAATGACGCGCCGGCTCTGGCGCAGGCCGATGTGGGCGTGGCCATGAACACGGGCACCATGGCGGCTAAGGAAGCCGGCAACATGGTGGATCTCGACAGCAATCCCACCAAGCTCATCGAGGTCGTCGCCATCGGCAAACAACTGCTCATGACTCGCGGAGCGCTCACCACCTTCTCCATCGCCAACGACGTCGCGAAATACTTCGCGATTCTGCCAGCCATGTTTTCGGTGACGTACCCGGCGATCGCGGCGATGAACGTGATGCGATTGCACAGCCCGGAGAGTGCGGTGCTGGCCGCGGTGATTTTCAACGCGCTCATCATCATAGCGCTGATTCCTCTGGCGCTGCGCGGCGTAGCGTACAAGCCTATGAGCGCGGCGGCCCTTCTGCGGCGCAACATCCTGGTTTATGGAGTTGGCGGCATCATCGCGCCGTTTCCTGGGATCTGGATCATCGACGTGCTCTTGGGATGGCTTCACCTGGCGTAAAGGAGAAAGAGAATGTTGCAACAATTTTGGCCTGCCGTGCGGATCACTCTGGTGCTCACCGTGCTTACCGGGATGCTCTACCCCGCTCTGGTAACGGGCATAGCGCAGGCGATCTTTCACCAGCAAGCCAACGGCAGCCTGATCGAAGTCAACGGAAAGGTTGTCGGCTCGGAGCTGATTGGCCAGAAGTTTTCCAAGCCCGAGTATTTCCAGGGGAGGCCCTCGGCGGCTGGCGATGGTTACGACGCCGCCAATTCCGGCGCGTCGAACTTCGGCCCCACGAATCAGAAGCTGGTGGACCGCATTAAGGCCGACTCAGAAAAATTCCGCAAAGAAAATCCCGACTTCAGCGGTCCCATTCCCGCCGATCTGCTGACCGCTTCCGCTAGCGGTCTCGATCCCGACCTCAGCCCGGCCTCCGCGGCTGCGCAGGTTCCACGAGTGGCCAAAGCCCGCGGCATCGCGCCGGCTCAAGTCCAGGAGCTCGTGGAGCGCTCTACACAGGCCCGTCAGCTTGGTTTCCTCGGGGAACCTCGTGTCAATGTGCTGAAGCTCAATCTGGCGCTGGACTCAACTTATCCTGCAAAACGGTAGGAGGGTGCGAACCGGTTCGCGCGAAGGTCAGCGCAGGAATTAAGCGGAGCGTTTTCCCAACCACGCGTCAATGTGCGGCCAGGTGTGCTTGCTCGCGCCGCTCCCCGCCATGACGCCGATGTGACCGCCAGGGATGCGGTACAGCTCCTTGTCACGAGTGCCTGCTTTCTGATGAATCGATTCGGACTGGCAGCACGGCGTGATGTGATCGCCCTCCGCAATCACGGTCATCAGGTTAGCGCGGATGCGGCGTACGTCGACGCGTTCCCCGCGCAGCATCCAGGATCCCTGCATCAGCCGATTATTCTGATATAGGTCCACAATCAACTGGCGGAAGGTGGCGCCGGCCATGGGGATGTTGTCGGTAACCCAGGTATGCATGGCGTGCCATGCTTCAACCACGCGAGGGTCGTCGAGGTTATCCCACAGCCGAATATAGTTGCCGATGTAGTTTTCCACAGGCCTAAGCGCCTTGGCCCCGTACTCGATCATCTCGGACGGCATGTTTCCGAATGCCGCCAGGATTTTCTCCACATCGAAATAGCGCTGGTCCGTCCACTTGGCGAAGGTGATGGCGTCCTTGTTGGAAAAGTCCAGCGGAGCGGTCAGCAGGATCAGATTCCGCAATCCATCATCAGGCCGCAGAGCCGCATACGATGTAGTCAGGATCGCGCCGATACACCATCCCAACACGCCGAATTCTTCACAGCCGGAAACCGCCTTGAGCTTCCGGATGGCGCGGGGCATGTATTCGAGTGTGTAGTCATCGAATTTTAGGTGCCTGTCCTCGAGCCCGGGAGTGCCCCAGTCGAGGAGGTAGACGTCATATCCCTTGTGGACCATGAACTCGACAAAGCTGTGTCCCGGACGGAGATCGAGAATATCGGGCCGGTTCATCAAGGCGAAAACCAGCAGTAGCGGCAAGCGATGCCGCTGCTCGGCGGAAACCACGGGCACATATCGGTAGAGCTTGGCTTTATTCAGGGTCCAGATCACCTGCTTGGGTGTCTGGGCAATGGCGGCGCGTGTGGTCAAAACCTGCGTAAGCCTGCGAAGCCTTTCCTCCGCCTGGGCGATTACTTCAGGTGCCATAACACTCGTCATGCTTATTTTAGCTTCTTGGATTTCGATCTCGCCGGGCGGGGCCGGGCAAGCTGATCCAGTTTGGCGTCCATATCATCCAAGCGCATTTCCAGGTGGGTCATGCGTTCGGCCAGGCTTTCGAAGTCGGCGCGCGTCGGCAGACCAAGCTGTTCGAGGGCCTGTGCCATCGATTTCTGCATGACCTCGCGAAAAGGCGCCGACGCGGACAAATACGCGTCCAGCATGGCGCCCGTCGCCTGGGTATAGGCATCGGTGTTGACCGCCTCCGTCAACCCTTTAGCCCACACTTCGAGGCTCGCATCACGCATGCTCTTCCACGCTTCCAGGGGATCGAAAGGCCTGCTGCTCTCGGAAGGATTGCTCTGCGCGGAGCCGCTATCTTTTTCCTTCATGGTGTTGCCCTCCCCACAGGTTACATCTAACAGGCCAAGCCGGCGCTACGCAGGGGGAATGGGACCCCGACGCGTCAGCCGGGGTAACGGAGCGCCGGCCGGCCTGAGCCGAGAAGGTTAGTCTGCGCCCGAGGCGGATCGAGTGAATGCGTTTTGCTTTGCAGCAGACTCTAGCACCGACTTGCCCGCAGCCACGGCCCGCTCCGTGGATTGCCGCACCACGCCGGTCAGGATAGCCGCAAATCTGCACGTTGCATCCGTGTAATCTTTTGTTGCGTTCGTGATCAGGGCGCTCTGCTCGACCGTCAGGTCCAGCAGGTGCTTTTGGGCATCCACGAACTTCTGAACTCCCTGTAGGGCCATGTCCGTGAAGAACAGTACAGATGCGGACACAGGATCGGGGACCGAGTGCTCGGTTGACTTCGCCTTCGTGTTCATGATTAGCTACTTACTAGCGTTTCGGGGGGGGCGGCGCAAATGCTGCAATGCAGCAACTCCATTGTGGCGCTGGCTGCCGGGAGTGTCAAGGCTCAATTTGGATGAAAGCCGACAAGGTCATCATCAGAAAATACGAGAACCGCCGTCTCTATGACACGACGAACAGCCGTTATGTGAATCTGGACGACGTCGCCGGGATGTTGCGCGAGGGAATCGAGGTGCAAGCCATGGACGCCACAACCGGAGAGGACATTACGCGCCTGGTGCTGACTCAGATTATCGTCGAAGGCGCGAAGAACCGTGATTCCGCCTTACCCCTCGACATTCTGCGCCAGATAGTGATTGCCACCGGCAAGGCCAGCCAGGAGGGCTTCCTGAAGTACATGCGGGCGATCCTCGACATGTACCAGAATGCCTATCGCGGGTTCTCGCACTCCCTGCCGCCCTTCGACTGGATGCAGATGATGATGTCTCCGGGTGCACGGCCCCCCGGCCCGGTGGGGGCTGCTGATCTGCCGCGCGAAGCATCGGACGTGAACGAACTCCGCCGCCGCATCGAGGAACTGGAGCGGACCCTTGCCGAGCCCTCCCCGCAAAAGCGCAAGCGTCGCCGCCGAACTGCACGCCGCCCGTGATGGCATCCCGCCGTGTAGGGGAATGTTTGCTGCAACGCACAACTAGCGGGAGTGCACGGGAACGCGCTGGCGCTTCTCGCCGGTGAGGCCGGCGGCATCCAGAACCCGGCGAACCTTCTTGGGCGAGATGGATAGTTTTTGGGCTACCCGTGAGATTTTCCGCTCCTCGCGTTCCCAAACCCGCGGGATGATGATACTGGCAAACTCCTCCGTGATCTGCTGGAACGTCTTGTCTCCGGTCTGGCCCTCGGACCACTCCTGTAAGGAGGCATCGATCTGTCCCGAGTGCCGGACCTTGGCCTTGAGCGTCTCGAGGTCTTGCCAGAAGGACTGTCCTCCCGGCCGCAGTAGAGCGAGAGCTGCATCGCAGCATCGCCGCGCGGCGTCATGGTCCCCGCGGCTATCGTTGCTGTAAGTCAGCCCCTGCCAGACGAGCGTTCGGGCCAGCAAGCGCCGGTTCTGGGTCTGTTGCGCATATTCCACCGCGTCGCGCGCAAAATCATGGGCAAGGTGTGCGTGAGGCCCCGTGTCTTCGTCGATCTGCTCCTCCAGCCGGGCATTTTCAGCCATGCATTGGAGCGTGCGCGCCCGCGCCATCAGGATGTAGTCTCGTTTTTCCTCGCCATGCCGGAAGGCTTCGGCCCCTTCGGCGGACGCGTGGTCGAGGTCGCCTTCGTCCAGGTACAGGTAACCGTAGTTGATATGAACGCTGCCGATGCCCCGATGATTGTGGTGCCGGACGTAGATGCCGAGCGCTTCGGAGAGCTGCGCCACGGCCTCGCTCCGCAGGCGTTCGATTTGAGATCTTCGCGCGCGTGAGGTTTCAACGGCCTTCTCCGGCAACGAGCCGGACCGCCGCCGGGCGAGTTCCTCGTCGATCGAATTCTGGAGTTCCAGTGCGATCAGGCGTTTGACGAACGCCGTGTTGACCAGCGCGCGTGCCAGGTTGAGATGCTGTGGGTCGCGTTGCTTGTATTCGGCAAGTGAGCTTTCGAAGTGTTCGAGCGCGCGGTCGTACCGTCCCTGGCGGCGAGCCACGCGTCCGTACGCGGATCGAATGTTGCCCCGGCTGATAAAATCGTCGGTCTCGCTCAAGGCCGCTTCCGCCTCATGCAGAATGGTGGTCGCTTCGCTCAGCTTTCCCTTTTGAAACAGCAACCAGCTTTCCAGGACCTGCATGATCGCGGCCATCTTGGCGTAACCGCGCTCGAGCGCGAGGGTCTTTCCCTTGATCGTGTAACTGAGGGCATCATCGTACCGCCCTTCCTTGCGCAGGCAGCGGCCGATCCAGAAATTCGAGATGGCAAGCAGTTGCGTATCCCGGATCTCTTCTTCCACCGATTGCACGAATTGGAAATGGCGAGTGGCTTGCTCGATCTCCTCTTCCACCATGGCGAGGAGGCCTTCCGCCATTCGTAAATGCAGGTAATCGAGCAGCGGCAGCCGGGCCCTGCATTGGGTCGCGAAGCGGCCCAGCAGATCGCGCAGCAATTCGGGACCGTCGAAACCGATATCCACCCACTGGGCCACGCAACCGACTAGGATGGCGGCGCCAGGCTGCGCGGGATCGAGCCCGGCCAAAGCGGGCCGGTTGGCTTCGAGCGCCCTCATGCCGCTATCAATCCGGCGGAAAGCGAGATCTTCCTGGAGCTGGGTGACCAGGGCAGTCAACATACCAAGGCCCTCCCTACCTGAAGTATGCGGCGGTCTGAAGGCGTTGTCCAGCCCCATCTTGCTGCAGTGCAGCTAATCCAGGAAGGCGTAAGCGCGGAGCGTCAGAAAATCCGGAAAATCAGGGCTGAAAATCATCTCCTGGTAGGTGCGGCACGCCTGCTCGACGGCCTGCCCCGGAATGGACTCGCGGAGCTTGTCGCCCTGGCGCTGGATCATGTCCTCCACCAGCGTAGCCGTGATGGCTCGCCCGTCGGATAAGCGCGCGGCGTGCTTGACCCACTGCCAGAGCTGCGCCCGGCAGATTTCGGCGGTTGCCGCGTCTTCCATCAGGTTGTAGATCGGCACGCAGCCATTGCCGCGCACCCAGGCCGCCAGGTATTGCAGCCCGACGTCGATATTCCGCGTCAGACCGTCCTCGGTGATCTCGCCTTGCGGCACGGTGAGAAGGTCTGCTGCCGTGATGTGAACTTCCGGCCTGCGGCCGATCTGGTTGGGCAGGCGCATGTAGGTGTCGAATACCTCTCTTGCCAGCGGAACCAGCCCCGGATGAGCTACCCAGGTGCCATCATGCCCGGCCCAGACCTCGCGCAACTTGTCTTGGCGCACGCGTTTCATAGCCGCTGTGTTGGCCGCCGCATCGTTTTTGATGGGGATCTGAGCGGCCATTCCGCCCATGGCGTGAGCGCCGCGCCGATGGCAGGTGTGGATCAGCAGATCCACATACGAACTCAGGAAGTGCCGGTCCATAGTGACCTGGGCGCGATCGGGCAGCACAAAGCCAGGGTGGTTCCGGAACTTCTTGATAAAGCTGAAAATGTAATCCCAGCGCCCGCAGTTCAAGCCGGCGCAGTGATCCTTCAGTTCCCAAAGAATCTCGTCCATCTCAAATGCGGCCAGGATGGTCTCCACCAGAACCGTTGCCCGAATGGTTCCGTGCGCGATGCCGGATTCCTGCTGGGCGAAGACAAAAACGTCGTTCCACAAGCGCGCTTCAAGATGGCTCTCCAGCTTGGGCAGGTAGAAATACGGGCGTTGCCAGTTCTTGACGAGCGTGCGGGCGTTGTGGAACCAAAACAGGCCGAAATCAAAGAGCGACGCCGAGACCGGCTGCCCGTCCACCAGGAAATGCTTTTCGTCGAGGTGCCAGCCCCGCGGCCGGACCATAAGCACCGCGGGGTTCTGGCAAAGCTGGTATCGCTTGCCCTCCGGGCTGGTGTATTCGATGGTTCCATTCACCGCATCGCGCAGGTTGACCTGGCCCTCAATGACGTTCTCCCACATGGGAGAGGTGGAATCCTCGAGGTCCGCCATGAACACATTCGCGCCGGAATTCATGGCGTTGATCATCATCTTGCGTTCCACCGGCCCGGTGATCTCGACACGCCGGTCGAGCAGAGCTGGCGGCAGGGGAGCAACTTTCCACTCTGATTGACGGATGTGCGCGGTTTCCGCCAGAAAATCCGGCATGTTGCCGCGGTCAATTTCCCGCTGGCGCTCTCGCCGCGCTTCCAGAAGTTGTTGACGGCGAGGCTCGAAGGCCTTGGACAGTTTGGTGAGAAAACGCGCGGCCTCCGCCGTGAGTATAGAACTCTCGGACTCGCAGGCGGGGTGTGGAATCTGCTGCTCTTGGGTGGCGAACATGGCTCTGGTAGCTCTCCGCGCATCCTAACGCACTGCAACAAATATCGCCCGTCCTGTCGTCCAAACCGGACCACTCGTCCGAATCGGCCCACTTCAGTTGAGCCGGGAGGCCGTACCGCGTTGTAATGCAGTTGCAGGAGTTCACCACCGAACCATGTTCAAAGACGCCTCTGAGATCTCACGGAATTGGCATAGCGACCCGCGCTGGAAAGGGATTGTCCGCCGGTACAGTGCCGACGAAGTCGTACGGCTGCGCGGCACACTCCCCATCGAGTACACACTGGCCCGGGCGGGGGCCGAGAGATTCTGGCGGCTTCTGGAAACAGAGCCCTACCTGGCCGCGCTGGGCGCCCTTACGGGCAACCAGGCCGTGCAACAGGTGCAGGCCGGCTTGAAAGCCATCTACCTCAGCGGGTGGCAGGTGGCCGGAGATGCCAATCTGGCAGGCCAGATGTACCCCGACCAAAGTCTCTATCCGGCCAACAGCGTCCCGGCCGTGGTGAAGGCTATCAATAACGCGTTTTTGCGAGCGGATCAGATCCATCATTCGAGCGGCGCGAATCACACCTACTGGTTTGCTCCCATCGTGGCCGACGCGGAAGCGGGTTTTGGCGGTCCGCTCAACGCTTTCGAACTCATGAAGGCGATGATCGAAGCGGGCGCCGCCGCGGTGCATTTCGAAGACCAGCTGTCCTCGGCCAAAAAGTGCGGCCACATGGGCGGAAAAGTGGTGGTCCCCACCAGCGAGTTCGTGGACAAGCTGGTTGCCGCGCGCCTGGCGGCCGACATTCTCGGCGTCCCCACTGTGCTCATCGCCCGGACCGATGCCAACAGCGCGAGCTTGCTGCTGAGCGATTCCGATCCACTGGACGAGCCTTTCCTGGTTGGCAGGCGGCGCACCCAGGAAGGATTCTTCCATTTCCGGGGCGGCATCGAATCGGCCATTGCCAGGGGTTTGGCGTACGCACCGTACGCGGACCTGCTTTGGTGTGAGACCTCTGAGCCCAACCTGAAGGAGGCCAGGCGCTTCGCCGAGGCCATCCATGACCGGTACCCCGGCAAGCTGCTGGCCTACAACTGCTCGCCGTCGTTCCACTGGAAGAAGAAGCTGGATGATCCGACGATCGCCCGCTTCCAGAGCGAACTGGGCGCGATGGGCTACAAATT
This sequence comes from Terriglobia bacterium, assembly GCA_020073305.1. GTDB lineage: Bacteria > Acidobacteriota > Terriglobia > Bryobacterales > Bryobacteraceae > QHXW01. The sequence goes on along the minus strand of JAIQFK010000005.1, from coordinate 283,792 downwards.
CCAGTTCGTCACCCTGGCGGGATTCCATGCGCTGAACATGAGTATGTTCGAGCTGGCCCACGAATACGCCAACACCGGCATGACCGCGTACGCCAACCTGCAGGAAAACGAGTTCCAGCTGGCGCACGAGCACGGCTACGGCGCCGTACGCCACCAGCGGTTTGTCGGCACCGGCTATTTCGACGAGTTACAGCAGACGATTTCCGGTGGGAACGCGTCCACTACGGCTCTTGAAGGATCAACCGAAACCGAACAATTCTCCCTGGCTGGGGCGCTCCGGTCGGGTAACGGCGCTGCTATCCCTGGCGGCGCAGACGCCAACGATTAAACGGCTCGCCCCGGTTTCCTTCCTGCGGGGGACCCACTGTGGTCCCCCTTGATTTTTATACTGCAATGCAGGATACTGCTGGCGGGTCCAATTTCCTTATCCATATCCATCGAGTGCCATCATGAACCATCCATTTGCCGTGGAACTTTATGAACGTTTTCTGAATGGCGAATCGATTCGCCAACTGGCCGATGAGTTGCAAATTCCGGCCGATCGGATTGAGCTGCGCCTCCGGGCCGCGGCCCAGTTTCTGAAACGCCGGGCTGAGGCTGACGCGATTCAAATCCCCCCAAGCGGCGACGGCCTTGACAGCCATGCGCGTTAGCCGCTCGTGACGTCCCTTCGCCGGTCAGGAAATCTGCTGGTCAGGAATCTCGGACGCGGCTGAAGGAGTTCTGCTGAACAGATGCATCGTCCCGCCCAGCAGGAACGCGAGGCCGCAATAGAAGTGGAACAGGAAGTGAAGCGGCGCGGCGCGCAAGGCAAACCAAGGGCCTTGTCTTCTTGAAACGAGGCTGTAAAACGGCCAGTTCAAGCGGATGAGTGCAAGCACGCTCGCGAGGGCTGTGTAGCGTGCCCCCAGTACCAGCGCTCCTCCCAGCACGAATGCCAGCACGGTGCTCACCCGCTGGCTCCAGCGCACGTTCAAATCGTTGGGCATAGATCCCGAACTCAGGATCAGGCGGGTCCAGGGAATGCCGCGGTGGAAGATATCGGTCTCGATCATGTTCAGGAACGTCCAGCACTTGAGGTGCTGTACCTGGACGGCGGGATCGAGAAGAATGCGCGCGCCTCCGGCTTTGAGACGCGAACCGAGCTCAATGTCTTCGATGGCCGGGCGGTCAAAACGCTCATCGAAGCCGGCGTGGCGAAGGAATGTTTCCCTGCGTAGCGCGCCGCAGGCCGACCAGAACGTGGACGCCTCCGGGTGCCCCTGCCGGTGCGTGGAGCAATGCAGCAGGTTTCGATATTGCGAGACGAACGGCCGGGCCGCCGGCGAGTCGTCGTAAGCGCCGATTACGGCATCGAGCGACGGTTCCCGGCGAAAGTGCTCCGCGATGCGCGCGATGGCGTCCGCGTGGACGCGGACATCCGCATCCAGGAACAAAACCACTGAGCCTTTTGCCTGGCGCGCGCCGGCATTACGAGCACCCGCCGGGCCGCGACGCCGGGGGAGAACGATGACGCGTACGCCATGCCGCTCGGCAACCGCGGCGGCGTCGTCGGTGGATCCATCATCCACCACCAGGCATTCGAGCGGCTTCAGCGACGACTTCGAGAGCGAATCCAGACACTCATCCAGCATCGGCGCCGCATTATGAACCGCGATTACGATTGAAATCGCGGGACTTACGTCGTCTGACATTTAAAGAATGTTAACACGCAGGCAAGGTCCCTTGTTGGCTATCTTATGGCCAGTCAAAGATATGTCGCGTCCAGGACGCCTGCTACACGAGTCCTTGGCGTTACTCTGCTCGTAGCGCATCCAGCGGCGAGATCGCCGTCGCCCGATGAGCGGGAATGTAACTCGCCAGAAAAGCCGCCGCGAACAGGACGAGGGACACGGCGCCGTACGTCATCGGATCGAGCGGGCTGACGTTGAACAGGAGTGCGGACATCAAGCGAGTGAGCGCCAACGCCGCGCCGAGTCCGCACATGAGGCCGATCCCCGCAAGCAGGAGTCCGTGGCGAACGAACATCTGCCGCACCGTTTGCTGCGGTGCACCAAGGGCGATGCGTATCCCAATCTCCCGGGTCCTCTGCGACACGGAATACGAAATGACCCCGTAGATGCCGACCACACCGAGCAGCAGCGCCATCCCAGCCGCGATAGTGAGCATCACCAGCGTGAACGATGTTCGTACCATGGAACGGTCGTAGATTTCTTTCACCGTGTGAACGTCCGCAATCGGAAGATCCGGATTCACTGACCAAACCGCTCGCTGGATTTCCTTGAGGAAGCTGGCGGAGCCGGCTCGACTGCTGCGGACGGCGAAAGCCAGACCTCTTTGTGCCATGACGGGTTCACCCCAAAAGTCCTTCACCATCATTGGCCAGTACGCGATGGTTGGAGCTTTCTGATGAACGCCGTCGTCGCGCTCGTTCCCCACCACGCCGACGATTTCGCGCCATGACGCCTTCGGGTTTTCGCGGACCCGCTTGCCGAGCGCGGCTGCGGGAGCCGGCCATAGTTCGCGCGCCAGGTTCTCGGAAATCAGAATGACCGGGCGCTTCTCATAGACGTCCGTCCATGTCAGATCGCGGCCCGCCAGCAGGGGATTGCCCATGGTTTTGAACAAGCCGGGAGAAACGAACTTGAACCGGCGCAAGGGCGGTATCGTCCTTTCGGAGTAAACATGGTCTTCCGCAAAAATGGGATCATTATCGTTGTATCCATCCATGGTGATGGAGTTGGAGAGGCCTGCCGAGGTAACTCCCGGAATCGCCAAGATACGCTCGATCATGTCGTTGTAAATGCGGACGACCTGTTCGGGTTTCGGCGCCTGCGCATCCGGAATGGAGACGTGCAGCGTCAGGATCTGTTCCGGCTGCGTAAACCCGGGCTGGACCTGCCTGAGCGCCCGCACGGTACGAATCATGAGCCCCGAACTGACCAGCAGAACCAGAGCCAGGGCAACCTGCACGACGACCAGGACGCTGCGCGCGCGGTGACGTTCCCGGCCCTCACTCAACGTACGGCCTCCCTGCCGGAGGGCGGCGCCCAGTTGCGCTCCCGCATACTTAAACACCGGAATCAGGCCGAACAGGAGTCCGGCCACCACGGAGACGGCCAGCGCGAAAAGCAGGACCGGCTGGTCGATCGAAATTTCATCGAGCCGTGGGAGATTCGATGGCCCAATGGCCACCAGCAATCGGAGCGCGGCGTAGGCGAGTCCCACCCCGAGCGTGCCGCCCACCAGCCCGAGAGTCACGCTCTCCAGCAGGAGTTCACCGGCGATCTGCGGCCGGCTCGCTCCAAGGGCCCCGCGGATGGCGAGTTCCTGCTGGCGCCCCTCAGCTCTGACCAGGAGCAAGTTGGCTACGTTGGCGCAGGCGATGAATAGCACAATGCCGACCGTCCCCATCAGCACCCACAACACTTTTCCAATGTCTCCGACTACGTCCTGCATCAACGGCCGCAGATTTGGACCAAACCGCGCCTGCGAGAACATCTCGAGACTCATCCCGGGAGCTGGGCGGAACTTCTGGGACATCAGCGGGATCATCCGCGCGACATCCGCGTTGGCCTGCGCGAGCGTCACTCCGGGCTTGAGCCGTGCGATGCTCTGGTAGCTGAAATTACCGATAAAGGCATCGTTGCGGTTGAGCTGGAACGGCAGGATGACCGCCGGGTTGCGATTCATGAAGCGGAAACTCTGCGGCATGATGCCGATGAGTTCCCGGGCGCTTCCATCGATCGTAATTCTTCGGCCGATCACCGACGGGTCGCCGCCGAATCTGCGCTGCCAGTATCCGTACGCCAGCATCATCGTCTGCGGACTGCCAGGTGAATCGTCCTTGCGCGTGAACCAGCGTCCGCGGATGGGCTGCACGCCCAGGATCGGCAGGGTGCCGCCGGTCACTTCCAGCGCATCCACCTGTTCGGGCTCAGCCAGGCCCGTAACGCTCACCGAATCGCTGCGCCAAAGGCCTGTGTCCTGGAAGGTCCGGTTCTCCTCGCGGAAAGTGAAGTAGGTTGCGGGCGACGCGTTCACTTCCGGCATACCTACGCCTGGAGCCGTTTCCCACACGCCGATGAGCTGGTCGGGATTGGGGTAGGGGAGCGGTTGGAGAAGGACCCCCTCCAGGACACTGAATATCGCGGTGTTGGCGCCGATGCCGATCGCCAGGGTGAGCAGCGTGATCGCCGTGAACATCGGCGATCGCATCAGCCTGCGTACCACGTGCCTCGTTTGCATGCGGAAAGATCCCATGGTCCACTCTCCGATGGCCAAGCTTATGGCGATCTACGGAATGATACGCTCGGCAATGGCAAAAGTTCGCAAAAGTTCTGAAGATGTATCCAAACCACCTGATAAACTCCAAGGGACCACAATGCTCAACCATCGGAAACGGATCTTTGTGACCCTTGCCGCTGCATGTCTGGCTTTCCAGCCCGGCGCTCGATTGGCAGCTCAATCACGACCCAAACGCCAGTTCGAATTGAAAGCGGAATCGCCGCAGTTCTGGAAATTGATCGACCGGCGTGCCAAGCTTCGAAAAGTCGCCGGCGGATTCGGGTTTACCGAGGGCCCGGTGTGGGATCCCAACGGATACTTGTTTGTCAGCGATGAAGAGCAGAACAAGATTTTTCGCGTTTTCCCGGATGGAAGACAGGCAGCCGTGTTCGAAACCGGGGACCCGGACGGCAGCACTCTGGACCGCAACCACCGGTTAATCACCACGGCCAGCGTGCTGCGGGCAATCGTGGAAGTTCAACCCGATGGCTCCTACCGCGTCCTTGCCGATAAGTACGAAGGCAAACGATTCAACAGTCCCAACGATGTCGTGCTCGGGCCGGATGGCGCCCTTTATTTCACCGATCCCACGCTCGACTTGCCAAAGGGCCAGCAGCAGGAGATCCCGTTTCAAGGCGTCTACCGGCTTGGCGCGGATGGATCGGTGCGGCTGCTGACCCAGGATCTCGTTCAGCCGAACGGTCTGGCATTCTCCCCGGATGGACTGCGCCTGTATATCGACGACAGCAAGACGCGTGAGATTCGCATCTACGACGTCGGTTCCAGCGGAGAGCTGACGAACGGGCGGCTATTCGGGAAGGAAGAAGGGCCGCCGCGATCGGGCGTTCCCGACGGCATGAAGGTGGATCGCAAAGGCAACCTCTTTGTGACCGGTCCGCTCGGAATCTGGGTTTGGGATGCAAGCGGAAATCACCTGGGCACGATTGTCGTGCCGGAGCAGCCGGCCAATCTCGCCTGGGGTGATTCCGACTTCCGCACGCTCTACATCACGGCGACGACCTCGGTTTACCAACTGAGGACGAAGGCGCGAGGTTTCGTGCCATACATGCCATCGAAGCGCTGACGGCACACGCGGCACTCCTCTGCGTCGTCGCCGGTTCATCCACCTGCAGAAACTGGTCGGCGCGGACGTCCTTCAGCACCTGATGAATACCGCTCGGCCAGCGGATTTCAAGCGTCCGGACGGCGGCCTCGTCTCCAAGGCCGAAGTGGACTCGCTTGTCGCTCGAGGAAAGGTAGCTGCTCGCCGTCGTGACCGTCGCGTATTGCGCGCCCTTCGCTGTAACAATCTTCACGGCAGAGCCGATCGCATCGCGGTTGCTCTTGTGGCCCACCAGTTTGAGAGTCAGCCAGTGGTTGTCCGTCTTCGTTTCGTTGCGAATCACGTGCGCCGGCCCGTCATTGGTGGACACCACCGCGTCAATGCGTCCGTCGTTGTCGATGTCTCCAGTGGCCAGCCCGCGGCCCGCCCACGCTTCATGAAAGATGCTGCCCGACGCCGCCGAGACATCCACGAAACCATGTCCGGTATTCCGCGCCAGCAACATCGGCTCGCGGTAGTGCAGTTGAGGATTCGTCAGATCGATGGTGTCCAGGTCGTGCCCTTGCGCGATCAGCAGATCCTTCCAGCCGTCATTGTCGTAGTCGATCAGCCGGAGCCCCCACCCGGAGTGCAGCATCGTCATGCGGCCGATGCCGGACCCCCGGGTGGTGTAAGTAAACGTGCCGTCGCCGGCGTTTTGATAAATCGCGTACATCTGGTTGGCCAGGTTATCCACCACCAGGTCCGGAAGTCCGTCGTTGTTGAAGTCTTCAAAGTCCACGCCCATGCCGGCGTAGGTGCGGCCATCTTCGTCCACGGCAACTTGCGCGAGCAGACCTCTTTCTTCGAACGTGCCATCCCCTTTGTTGTGGAACAGGAATTCGGGCATCGAATCGTTGGCAACGAAGAGGTCGATGTGGCCATCGCCATCGTAATCCGCGAGGGCAATGCCCAGGCCCTTGCCCGGAATGGCCAGACCGGTCTTCTGCCCGACTTCGGTGAACCGGCCGTCGCCATTGTTGTGATAGACCAGAGGCGCAATGCCCCGGAACGTATCGGGGTGGCAATAGGCACGAAAGCCTTCCTTGTGTTCTCCACACCAGATGTCGTCGAAGTCCCATTGCAGATAGCGCAGCACCACCAGATCCAGCAGCCCGTCGTTATCCAGATCCACCCAGGCCGCGCCGGTTGACCAGCCGCTGCCGCCCGCGCCCGCCTGCGCCGTCACGTCCGCGAACGTGCCATCGCCATTGTTGTGATAGAGCTTGTTGCCGCCATAGGCAGTCACGTAGAGGTCTTCAAAACCATCGTTGTCATAGTCGCCCACCGCAACGCCCATTCCGTAGCCGGTCCCCTGCAGCCCCGCCTTCTCCGTCACGTCCTCGAAGGTCCCGTCGCTTTTCTGGTGAAAGAGGCGGTTCCAGTGCTTCGGCCCCGTTTTCTCCGGGATCGTCCCTTTGGGTGTGGGATCGGCGAGAGGCGCTCCATTCACCAGGAAGGTGTCGAGGCGGCCGTCGTTGTCATAGTCGACCAGCGCCACGCCCGACCCCATCGTCTCAGGCAGGTACTTCCGGGATGTGTGCGACGCCACGTGCTGGAAACGGACGCCGCTGGCCGCCGTGATGTCGGTGAAATTTCCCGGCGTGTCGTGAGTGGCTTGCCAGGCCGCCATGGTGCCGAGGCCCAGGAGAAACAAGAGACAGAAAATCGCGAAGGCTTGACGCGCCGGCATCACAGGATCACCAGGGCCCCCAACAGTGAGAGAATCATCTTCTCATGATGAACTGCCGAGCGCTCCTTACACTTACCGTTTTGACCTCACCCGTTTGGGCCCAAACCGAGGCGGGCTACCTGCGGCCGATACTCGAAGACGAAATCGTGGCGCCCCAGGTCGCGGTTTTCCAGCTTCGCCAGTATATTCTTCATCGTGTTGCCAAGCCGCCGTCTCCTTCGAGTGCGGAGCAGTGGACGGCCGCGTCCGCGCGTCTGCGCCAGCATCTGGTCGACGACGTTGTCTTTCACGGATGGCCGCGCGAGTGGGTCAAAGCGCCGCCGAAATTCGAAGAGGTTGGAGTCATCGAGGGCAAGGGATACCGCATTCGAAAACTTCGATATGAAATCGTGCCGGGATTCCAGTCGGTTGCCCTGTTATATGAACCCGAGACTCTGAGCGGCAAGGTGCCCGCGATTTTGAACGTGAACGGACACGTCGGTCCGCCGGGAAAGTCGGTCGAATACAAACAGAAACGTTGCATCACGTTCGCGCGGCACGGGATTCTGGCTCTGAATCTGGAGTGGTTATTCTATGGCGAGCTGAACCGCAAAGAAAACCAGCACTCGTTCGCGCATCACCTGGATGTCGTGGGCGTCAATGGCGTCGGCCTGTTCTACCTGGCCATGCGCAAGGGCCTGGATTATCTCTACGAGCACCCGAACACGGACCGGGCCAGGATCGGCATGACGGGCCTGTCCGGCGGCGGATGGCAGACGATCGTCCTGAGTTCTCTCGATGAGAGGGTGAAAGCTGCCGCGCCGGTCGCGGGTTACTCGTCGATCGCCAGCCGTGTGGAGGCCAAAGAATATGGGGATCTTGGCGACGTCGAGCAGTCTGCCACCGACATGTTTGATGGCGTGGATTTCACGCACCTCACGGCTATGATGGCGCCGCGGCCAACCCATCTGACCTATAACGCGGAGGATAACTGCTGCTTTCGAGCGGCCATGACCAAACCGTTCGTCTTCGATGCCATCCAGCCGATATTCGCCCTTTACGGCAAACAGGATCTACTGAGCTGGCACGAAAACCGCGACCCCGGCACGCACAATTATCAACTGGACAATCGGACGCATGTATATCGATTCTTCAGCAGCCAGTTCAAGCTGCCGGGTTTTGAAGAAGACGCCGACGTCGCATCGGAGATCAAGACTTACGAGGAACTGCGCGTCGGTCTGCCCGAAAACAATCTGACGATTCTTGATCTGGCGCGACAACTTGCCGGACAGATCGGCCGCGCTCCGCTCGCTCCGGATTCCACTGCGCGCGACGCCGAGCGGGCGAAGCTGAAAAACCTCATTCGATTCCGGCCTATCAACATCGAGCGAGTCTGGACCACCGCCAACAGCAAACACCTCGGGATCGAATCCAAGTCGCACCTGGTCAGCATGGAGAACGGCTTGAGTGCCACCGCGGTGTGGCTCAAACCGATCGTGGCGTCCGGCAACGTGCCAGTCACGATGATCCTCGACGACAAGGGGAAGAGCGCTTCCGCCGAAATCATCGCCGATCGCCTCAATCGCGGCGAGCAGGTGCTGGCCATCGATCTGCCCTTTTTCGGCCCCGCTTGGAAAGGGGACGACACCCCGGACTTGCTGCAACTGGTTTCCGGCACGGGCGCGCGGCCCATCGCCGAGGAAACAGCGGTACTCAGCGAAATGGCGCGTTGGATGAAGGAGCGCGCGCATGTACAGAAGGTCCGCATCGAGAGCAACGGAATTCGCAGCCAGGTGGTCTCGTTGATCGCCGCATCTCTTCAGCCTGACCTGTTTTCAGAAGTGGTGAATCGCAGTGGGATGCGCAGTCTCGCCTACCTGTTACAGAAACCCGTCGAGCATGATGCGGCGCCGGACTTGTTCTGCCTGGACCTCTTGCACGAGACCGACGTGGACCGCCTTACCGCGCTTAGTTCCCCGGTCCGTGTGATCAGCGAGCACCCGGTAGAGTAGCGGCAGCCCATCGGACCTCGCTAACACGACCCGTGGCTGGCGCCTCGAGTACACGTGGCGATTTAGTGTCGTCCTCGAAGACGAACAACTCGGTTGCGATGTCGCTGGTGCCCGTGATTTCAACGACGCCTTCGCGGGTGGCAGGGTCATAGCGTGCGCTCCGGATATGCGACGTATGCAGCGCGCGCAGATACTGGCCAACGAAATCCAGGGTCACAGGAATGGGGGCGTCTTCTTTCAGCTCACGCATGACGCCCGCAAGAATGCGCTCCCAGGCTTCGGGCGTAAGGTGCTGGATATGGTCGGACTCATGCGTGAACAGCACGGCAGGAAGCTGACTGTCGAACTCCCGGCGTGACTCTTCGACTCCACGGCGGATGGCCTCTTCGACGGGCACGCCGCTGGGCGCCCATTCATATCCGGTGACATCCCGTACTTCGGCGATGAAGTTGAAGAACTGGTGATTGAACTCCGGGTGGCCCGGCACTTTGAGCCAGTCGGCGATGAAAATGGGGTCGGCGCCATTTGAGGACCGCGTCTCGTTCGTCAGATACGGTCCCGCGTTCGGCATCCGTGTTCCGTAACCTTGCCCCGGTTCGAGGACGGTGCCCACCAGATCCGCTCCCCAATGGTTGAGGCCATCGAAGTTATTTGGCGCGAATTCGTAGAAGTGCGGCAAGATCAGCCTGGACTTGACGATGCCATTTTCCTTGAAGAACCTCTCGGCCTCGGCCCAGTTCGCCGCCATCTTCTCCGCGGACCACGGCGTGGCAGCGATGTTTCTGTTCAAGTCGTCGGTTGCGAGCGGTTCGTCGAGGTAGAAAAACTTCCTCCAGCGGCGTGCGTGTACGGAAGCCGTGGCCAGGCCATGCTGCGTCAGGTTCGCCAGACGGCGCACAGCCACAGGATCCTCGCGCAGGTCATCGATGAACACACCCACCCACGGCTTCAGCCCGTACCGGTTGGCGGTCTCGATCCAACCGAGGTGCTGATTTGCGCCGATACCAAATCCCGAGACGTCGTCCACGCGAAGCGCAAGAAATTTGGGCATTCCGCGAATGACGAATGGTTTCCGCGCCGCCCAAACAAGTGCTCGCCATACCAGATCATCCAGGCCGTAGAACCTGCCCTTGATCTCCGGCCGCACCCAGTCATACGAGGCGAACAATACCGCGCGGCCCTCGCCGAGCTGTGTTGCGAGGACAAGCGGTGCGTCTCCCGCGCGCGCCACCACCCGCACACCCTCACCCGGTCTCAGGCCGGGAACGTGCATCGGGGCCTTGAGCTTCACGGTCCGCGGCACTGCCCGTTGATTCGCGATGTAATGTGCGCCGTCCAGGCCGATCGCAATCTCTGATGCCTCGCCGGCCTTTCCGTAGAGCAGCCCTAAGATGTCCCGTGGGTAGGAGTAAATCGGCTCAGCGTCCTTTCCCTCCCACTTGGCAAGGAGGCCGTCGAAACTGACCAGTCCCGTGCCATGCTTGATGGCAGCAACGAGCGACGCCTCATGCTCGGAGGTAATGAATCGGCGCGGCGCATCCAGCCCGCGGTGACCCACGATCACAAGTGAGCAGTCGTCAAGGCCAACGAACGCGTTCGGCTGAGAGACATCGCGGACCGAGTACGGGATTCCAAAATGAACGAGGTACGGTTCAAGGATTCCCGAAAAGTCCGAGTAGTCCGGCGCCAGCGAGTTCACCAGCACCACGGCCCCGACATCCATTTGCCGCGCCCCGGTTCCCGCCGCGAGGAGAAGCACGACGCCAATCGCCCGAAACATTCTCAGGCTAGAGCGTAGCATTGATTGGGAGCTGGCCCTACTGGATCAACGCGTCCAGAATCTTTGTGACCTGCTCGTGCAGGTCGGGCGGCGCGCCGTACAGCACACGCGCGGTCTTTCCCGAGCGTTCAAACAGAAACAGGGTGGGTACGGCGGTGATGTCACCGAAAGCCCGCGCGGTCGGGGCATCGGTGATGGCCCAGTGCAGATCGGGGCTCAGCGAGGCTGCGGTGGATCGTATCTGGTCTTCGGGCGATTCCACGGCCAGGGCCAGAATGGCGAGGTTGTCGCCGTACTTCTGCTTCAGTTCTCCCAGCCAGTCGAGCGTGGAGCGGCAGGGCGGGCACCATGTGGCCCAAAACTCAACCATCACCACGCGCCCGGAAAGCTGGTCTGCCGTGATGGGGTGCCCGGAAAGATCGGACAGAGTGAACCTGGGGAGAGTCGCAATTTCGGTGAACCCGCTGCTGGCGCCCGCGTGTTTGCGGCTCACCACGTCTTTCTTGCCCGCCAGGATCAGGTCAATCATGCGGGTGAGATCCGTCTTGAACTTTGTCTGGCTGTCGGCATTGCGCCACGGAGCATAGCGGCCCGTGCCTTCTACTTCTCCGAAATAGCCGAAGTCCCTGGGGGCGGCAACCAGCACGTCGTCCACGAAAACCGCCGGATATCCTTTCACGCCAAACTGGTCGGCTAGCTTGGACGCTCCGAAGTTCTCGCTGACAAAGGTCACTCTTCCCGAATACCTGGCTGCCACTTCTTGTACCAGCAAACTTGCCGGGTCGGAGATGTTTCAGGTGTAGGGCCAGCGCACCAGCGTGATATCGACAGTCTTGCCCGATGCCCGCTGCAGAGGAGAGGCTGGTTTCTGCGCGTTGAAATAGGCGGGCAGGACCTGATCGATGATGACCTGAGCGCTTTTCCATTCGTCTGTGCCGGGAGCGGAGCCGTCCGCGTGCGCCACCTGCGACGCCGCGCGTTCCACGAAGATCTGGGCGATGGAGTCGTCGCTCGCGGAGACATCCAGCTTCTTTCGCATGCCCGCGACGGCATCTTTCAAAGCAGATTGTCTGGTGCTATCGGGCGCGGTGGCGTCAAGCATCCCATAGTGCCGCACCGCCTCCAGGTACTGGTACAGAGCCCCGGAATAGAACCTTGCCGCATCGAGTTCCTGCGCCAGCTTGAGCGTCGAATTGAGTGCGATGAATCGGGGATGGAGTTCAATGGAACGCGGCGGCACAAAGGCGGCGTTGGTCTTGTCTTGGAGACCTTGCAGTTCCGGCACTAGCGAGCGCCGCGGCAACGGTCTCGCTTTTCGAGGGAGATGCAAGGAAGTGCAGAACTGAGCGAATTCGGCTTCTCCCTGCGCCTGGCCGAGATAGAAGAGCCCGTCCTTCGGCTGGGTCGAAGTGGCAAAGCCCCGGCCCCCTTCGAGCAGCGGTTGGCTCTTACCCTGCGCTGTCTCGGACAACGCCCGGATGGCCGCCGGTGCATGGCTCCAGTCTATCCCGCGGGCCTCCTGATCACGCGCGTTGAGGCTCACGCTCACTTTCTTCCATTCAGCCTCATACGCGGGCAACCCGCCCTTCACCGTCTCCGCTTTCTTGTCTGCGACCACCCTTGCGCCGTGGAGAAGGTCGGCGGCCCCGCCCAGCTTTTCCAGACTCAAGTACAGCCATGCGGCGTTGAGTGCTTCGGCGGCTGCTTTGAGTTCGCCTTCAATCATGGAATTGACGTCGGGGAAGTCCGGATCTGAGATGGGCCTGTCCTTGAGAGACTGCTGCAGACGTTGGATCTCAGCCTTAATCTGCGACGCAGCCTCCTGGCCTGCGACAGGCAACGCAAAGATCACGGCAAATGCAACGATGTGGCATGTCAAGTGAAAGCGCGCGGACTTGTTCTGAAACACAAGTTACTCCTGAATCTTGGACGTGCGCCGGAGCTGGGTGTTAGTTGGCTGCCACACGATCGAGACAGCCTGAACAAACCGAGCGGTTACTTTTTCGCGCGCTGCTCGCCGTCGACAAGGGCGAGGCTTGCAAAACCGGTGGCTGCGTCGCGCATAAACAGCGCCGGCATCGAACCGGCATCGTAGCGCTTGTTCAGAGAGTCGGCCGTCCAGTAGCCGGATTGAGCGTCCTGGTGCGCTTGGAGCCAGGCTAATGCGCGGGACAGGCGCGAATCGGAGCGGCGGACACCTGCCTGCTGCAGCGTGAACGCCACCAGGCCTGTGGCATAGCTGTTTGAACCCATGGCCGGCGGAGCCTCCGGATGCTTCCGCCATGGGCCGAGCGATTCCAGGGCCCAGCCACCGTCCGCCTGCTGCTTCCGCCACACCTCGTCCAGCACGCTGTTCCGATCTGGCGCCGGCAGCAAACCGCTCAACTTGAGCGACGCCCAGAGCAGGATCAACTGATTGTGGAGGGGTTGCGTGCTCCGGGCGTTCTCGAGATAAGCGGTGAGTGCGGCGACATTCTCCCGAATCTCCGGCCGGGACTGATAATGCGCCGGGGCGACGCCGGTGGCGAGCGCCGCCAGCGCTGCTCCGTAATAAGCGGACTCCGCAGTCTCCCAGGGATCGAGGTCGAAGTCCGACCAGTGCCAGGCGCCCTTGGCCTTTCCGTCCCGGATCTGCAGCGACCACATGCGCTCGAATGCTTTTTCCCCTTCCGGAGTCAGACTGCCGCCGCGCTGCGCGTCATCCATCGCCAGCAGTAGCGCCGTCAACACGGCTTGCGCCCCGAAAACCTGATCCGCGAGCGGGCCTTTTACGTCGCGGAACAAATCCTTCGCATCCGTTTTGACGACAGTAGCTCTGAGGCCGTCCAGAAGCACGGCTTCATAGAGCGTAGGCGCGGCCTCACCCAGCGCCCGTCGTAATGCGGGCCGGGCAAGCAGGTAGGGCACACCGGTGTGGCACGAAACGCAGGCCACTCCAGAGGCGTTGGCGGCAGGCCAGGCGAACCAGTCCTTCTGGCGTGAATCCAGGTACTGCGCCGCCAGCCGCGCGCTCCAGTCTCCGCAAAGCCCGGGCATGGCAGCCAAAGCGAGGATCGCAGCGATTCGTGTCAGCATTTGAGCAGCAGTATACACCGAATCGGTGCGTGGGCAGGGACAGGCGGCGTCGCGTTACGGCGAAGCCGCCCTTATTGAATCGAAGGAGCTAAAACCCGTGCTACTCCACCACGCGCACGCGCACGGTTGTCGAGGAGTCGCCCTGCGTGATCGTGAAGGGAATATTGTGGCCGGTCGGAATGTGATGGAACGGCACTTGCGCGTCGATCTGGTACACGCCGACTTGATTGGGCGCCATTCCGGCGGAAAGAACGAAAATGCTTGCGCCGCCGATGGTGATCGTCGGGGTGGCCGTAACCGCCGCAAGCGGATTGGATGGGCCAGCGTCACCGGTGTCGACCGCCGGATTGGTCGCACCCATGCCCGTCAGGTAGATGGTCAATTTGGCATTCAGATGAATCGGCGCCGAATCGCTGATCGTCTTGCCGTCCACTTTGCGAATGATCATCGGTGCACCGCTTGTCCGGAAGATGGCCGGCGCGGTCGCTTGCGGCGTTAAGCTCAACGGCGCAGTCATTCCGCCAGAAGTGGTGAGAACCATATTGGCGCTGGCTGCTACGTCGAAAGGCAACTGCGCGTTGATTTGCGTGGGGGAGACCATGAACAGCGGCAATGCCTCCGAGTTCACGTAAAGACAGACATCACCAAGTGCCGTGGCCACCGGCGCCTTGCTAGTGGACTCGTTCGAAGCGCTGAGGTTCTTACCCGTGATGGAGATCACTCCCCCCGGCGCAACCCCGGATGTTTGGTCGGCGGCGTTGGTGACGGCCGAGATGGAGGGAACTCCGGCGAGCGCATCGAAATTCCACGGCAGAACCATCACGCCCGACGTCGAAGTCTGGACGATCGATTGCTGGTTTGCAAGCGGCGCCAGCGTGCGCGTGAACGGAAGAATGGTTTCGCCGATCTGACCCACCGGGGGAGTCTGCAGACTCAGCGTCAGCGCCGGCGATTCGGTGGTCCGGACCGGGCGCATTGGCGCGAGGGTGTCCATTCGGAAACGTTGGATCGTTCCGTTAATGGCTCCCGATGGCGTCGTGCTGCGCAGGCCCGAGCCATTGATCGGGGCCAGACCAGAGGAGGATCCCACCGTAGCGTCAAGCTGGCCGACGGGGACCAGTTCGCCGTCCAATACATTGGTATCCACGACGAACTCGCTATCCGACAGAGCCGCGTAAGCGCCGCCCAGTGCGCTCAGGTCTTTGCGTGACGCCACGAATGTGTCTGAGGCCGCTTCATAAAGCGCTACGGTTCCATCCGGCATGGCCATGGCAACCACTGAGCCCGAGGGCGATGTCATCAGAACCGCATTGTTGTCGATGCTGTTTTTGTAAATGCCCAGGGCCGTGGGCGCGGTGGCCACACGGTTGGCGAAATCGATACGAACCACTTGTTGCAAAGGTCCGGAAACCCGGCAGGTGGCGAGAATCGCAGCGTTAGACACGGCGATCGTGCGCGGATAGTAGCCCGGCGGCAGCACGATGAACTGCGAAGGTTGCAGTGTATCCAGATCGAATACGCTGGCGATCTGCGAATTGTCATTTCCGACGATCAGGTAGCGCGAATCACGCGTCATCGCCATCTGAACGGGCGTGTTCCCGGTTCTCATGGAGGCGATCCGCTTGAGACTGGTGCCGTCAAAGGCCTGCACGAGATTCTTGTCCTGGCGGATGACGTAAAACCGGTCGCGGGCCGGGTCGGCCAGGACGTCCACGATTTTGCCGGGGATGTCCAGCAGCTTGCCCTTTTGATCGGGATCACGGGTGTTGATCAGAAGCCGCACGGGCGGCGGAAGGTTCACGGCGGATTTGGAGGCGATCTGCACCTGCACCACCGTTGTGCCTTTCTGGGACTGGAAGGCGGTGGGATCCACGTGGATCTGAACGCGTGCCGGAGTGGTGCCCTTGGTGGAAGAGATGGTGACGCCGGGAACATCTGCCGGAACCGTGGTTAACGTAAAGTCCGTTGCATTGCCACCCGGATCCACGATACTGAGGCCGTTTGTCATCGCCCTGTTGTCACAGCCGCTGCCCGTGAATACGATATCTTCCACCCCGCCCATAACGCGGTGGGCCTTGGAGAGCGAGCCAACCGGGAGCATCATTACGCCGCTGTCGGAGATTGAGTACATGACTTGATCGTCACTGCTCAACAGGGACTTCCCGGCGAGGTTCTCCCGCAACTGCAGACGCTCGCGCACAGTCAGGTTGTCCGCATCCATAATGTGCAGCACCGGCGTTTCCCCAGCGACTCCGGTGGGAACGTCCGCGTAGACCAGGCCGCGCGGCGAATCGATCGCATGGCTGCCCACGTTGAACTTTCCGGTGGGATACGGGAACTCGGCAAGACTCACGAATTGAGTGTTAAACAGGATCCAGCCAGTCAGGAAGTTGGCGCCGGTCGTATCGACGCTCACGGTCGTAGGTCCCAGCGACGGCGTTGACGTGATGCCGATGAGGGTCAACGCGCCTGTGGCGACGCTATATTGCACCACGGCGGACGTCTGCGACGAAGAGTTGGAATCCCACAACACGTAAATCATTTGACCGTCTCCGGAAACTCCCGCGGAGGCGAGGACGATCTGGGGAGGAAATGTGGCCCATGGTACGGGAAGCCCCTTGGTATCGAATGGATTTAGTTGCAGGACCTGCGACGTTCCCGTAGCCGGATCGACAAGCAGTACACCGTTGTTCGTGACCACCAGAGCCTGAGGACTGTTACCGAACGCCACTGCCAGGACCGATGAGCCATCCAGCGGGGATGTCTGAACCGTGTTGGCGTTCCGGTCGATGATGGTCAAAGCCGGCGTCGGTGCGGCCGGGTTGGCGTAATGACCCACTACGAGATATCGGCCGTCAGGTGAGAGCGCCAGGCTGGAAGGCTGGTTTGCGACGAACAGGGGCGTCTGGAGCGAAAGGTCGGCCGTGGAGATAAGTTCGATTCGGCTCGCGGTGAAATTGGCTGCGTAAACGAGTCCACGCGCCTGGTCTAACGCGATATCCGAAACGTGGCCTCGAATGGGCACGACCGTGCCGAACGTACCCGCGCTTGCGACTCCGATGAAGCCCGAAACCACCGCAGCTAATGTCAAGACACGACGTGTGGCCGAGTGCAGTGAGCCACGCTGAACGACGGGCCGTGTTCCACTCCCATCGCAATCGTTCATAGTACGGATTTCTTTCGTTCTGAAAATCATCGGTCGTCCTCGTTTACTCAGACTGATGGCAGGTTAAGCCGAAACATTGATAACGGTCAGCTCGCTCTCTCGCGGTCAGGAGGGTTTGCATAGTCGAGGCATTTGGACTCAACAGGTTTGCGGCATCCGCACAGCCGTTGGAGCGGTCACGTTCAATTGTTAGGCATCAACCCAGTGAAGGCAATAATGCCAAAGGTGCATAAACCGAAGTTAGCCGGCGCACGCTTACCGCCGTTGCTACTTCTTTTTGCCGCTGATTTGCCAATCGGTGAACGGTGAGCGCGCGCCGCGGATACTGACATTCAGACAGTACGGCTTACCCGATGTGAACGCGCGTTTTACGGCGGGGCGGACTTGATCCAGCCGGTCGATCGTTTCTCCGGCCCCGCCGAAAGCTTCCATAACGGCGTCGTATCGTGCCGCGCTTAATTCAGTTGCAACCGGCGTACGCGCAGAGGTCGTCTCCTTCTGCAATTCCCGCTCCAGACCCCAGCCGGCGTCGTTACCGACGATGACCACGATCGGGAGCTTGTGCCGAACCGCGGTGTCCATCTCGGCGAGATAGAAACCGAGCGCGCCATCTCCGGTGATCACGGCGACGGGCTTGTCAGGATGGGCCAACTGCAGCGCGATCCCGTTCGGCAAGGAGGACCCGATGGTACCCAGCGGTCCCAGTCTCAACCAGCCGCCAGGTTTGAGAGCGGGCAGCGACACGCGGCCCCAATGCGCAAAATCGCCGCCGTCCCATGCATAGAGAATCTCCGGGGGCAGCGCGTGACGCAGCTCACGAAAGAAAGCCGCGGGGTGCAAAGGCCGAGAGCCATCCCTGGCTACATGCTCCAGGTCCTGTTCCCGCTGTTCGCGCAGCGCCCGCAGATGTTCAACCCACTCCGATCGATCTCCGCGGTCCGGCCAGGCTTCGGTGAGTGCGCGCAAGGCTGAGCCGGCATCCGCGCAGACCGCCACGTCCAGCTTGCGGTTCATCCCTAGTTCCTGCGCATGGATGTCGACCTGAATGAAACGGGCACTGGCGGGAAAGACGCGGGGGCCACCCAGGGCGAGACGGTAGTCCAGGCGCTTGCCGATCACCAGAAGCACATCGGCTTCGCGGTACGCTTCGAGCGCCGCGCGATTGAGCGCCGGGTCCGCGTATCCCATGCACAGGGGATGGCTGTCCGGCACCACGCCGCGCGCCATGGTGATGGTGTAAAGGGGAAGAGAACTCTTTTCAATGAAATTCTGCAGATCGGCTTCAGCGCCGGACCACCAGATTCCACTGCCGGCAATCACCACGGGCCGCTCGGCAGCGCGCAACATCGCAACGGCCCTGTCGACCTCGGCCGCGCCTGGGCCAGGCGCGGGCCTTTCCGGCGGCAGGTGCACCGCCGGTACGTCGTCCGTTTTTGCCGTGAACAGATCCACCGGGATCGTCAGATGCACCGCGCCTCTCCGGCCGTTATTCGCTTCGGCATAAGCGCGCGTGAGATAAAACGGGATCTGTGCGGCATTGGGCGGCTGGGCGGCCCACTTCACCACTGGCCTGGCGATCGAGACCTGATCGATATCTTGAAAGCCGCCGCGATCACCGAGGGTTGAGGCCCGGCTTCCGCTCACGGCAATGAGCGGGCTGCCGGCCAGGTTGGCGGTAGCGATCCCGGTCAGCGAATTCGTGTGACCCGGTCCGCCGGTGACCAGCGAAACAGCGGGCCGCCTTGTCAGCCGGGCCCAGGCGTCGGCGGCGTGGGTTACGCCGGATTCGTGGCGCATGTCGATAATGCGAACTCCTTCGCGCGCGGCCACCGCCAGCACCTCGTTCAGATGATCCCCGACCAGCGTAAAGATGTGCCGGATTCCTAACTGTGTGAGGGTCCTGACGAACAACTCGGCGCCGTTCTGCATGACCTTATCGAGCCCCATCTCCGCTCACGACGATATTCGTGGGGCGGCCCTCGAGGAAGTTCCAGACGTTTTCGATGGAAAGTTCGAGGCCCGCTTCCAGCGCCTCCGGAGTAACGCCGGCTGAATGCGGAGTGAGCACCACGTTTTCCAGGCGCGTGAGCGGATGCCCGTCGGACAGCGGCTCGGTTTCAAAAACATCCAGGCCCGCGCCGGCGATGCGGCCGGCGGCGAGCGCATCGAGCAGCGCGGGTTCGTCCACAATGGCGCCGCGCGCAGTGTTGATCAAGATGGCGGCAGACTTCATTTTTTCGATTTCACGTTTGCCGATGAATCCCCGGGTCTCCGGCGACAGCCGCAGGTGCAGGCTGACCGCGTCGCTCGAACGCAGCAGATCGTCCAGGGGCACCAGTTCGAAGCCGAGCGCCGGGTTCGGGTGCAGGGTCCAGGCGATAACTCGCATGCCGATGCCGGCGCCGAGCCGCGCGAGCTGGCGGCCCACCGCGCCCAGCCCGATGATGCCCAGCGTCTTGCCGTGCATCTGGACGGCCTGCCCGCGGGGCCAGCGTCCCCCGCGCACTTCCGTGTCTACGCGCGGAATGCGGCGCGCGACGGCCAACAAGAGCGCCAGCGCGTGTTCGGCAATGGAGAAGGCGGAGACACCCGGCGTGTTGGTGACAGTAACTCCGTGGCGGGCCGCCGCTCGAAGATCCACGTTGTCGGTGCCTGTGCCCCACAGCGACAACAGCCGAAGATGGGGACTGCGCCCGAAGACGCTCTCTCCGAAACGCGTCGAGGACCGAATGTTGATTACGACGTCCGCTTGTGCGATACGCTCGATCAATTGATCCTCGTTCGCCGGCAGCGTGCCGTGGTAATCCACCAGTATGCGCTCGAGCAGCCTGCGGTACGCCGTACTCGCAGCCATTACGGGAGGCGCATCGTCCGGAATTACGATGTGCGGCATGGGCCGGCTATTTCAGCTCGATGACGAGCGTTCGGTACGGCTTCGAACCCTGATTGATGAGCACGGGAGCATCTTCGCCCTTATGGTGAAAGATCACGTCGCCCGATTTCCGTTCCCGGATGGTCTTCTCCTTCGTCTCCGAGTCCGTGCGCTCGTAGCGGCAATCATCCAGGAACACGATCACTTGGTCGGTCGGCCGGATGTAGCGCTCACGCGCCACTCCCGGAGCATAGACCACTTCCGAAATCCGCACTTTGGCGTTCTCCAGCTTTACGGTTGAGGGTACGGTCGCAAAGCCGAACGTCCACACAGCCACCAGCGTCAGGGCGGATGAGAACACCGCCGTCAGACACAGCCACTTCTTCATAGAGACACCTCCCTGGGTGCATACTTTTCTCGCACCAGAAACACATACGCCACAATCCCGAGAATCAAAAAGAACCAGATCGCCTGCATGGGAGCGTCATAGCTGCCGGTGGTCTGTTTGAGCCAGCCCGTGAGGATGGGAGCCACGATGCCGGGCAGATTGGCCGCGCAATTCTGAATGCCGACGATCCGGCCGATCGCGCCGCCCGGAATGAGCGTCTGCGTCAGAGCCCAATAGTTGGCCGTCGCCAAGCCAAGTCCTGTCAGCGAGAATACGGCAAAGAACAGCGCGACGCCGGCCGAATTCGAGAGCCCGCCGATCACTTCGGTGGATGCCATCAGGAAGCCAGCGATCGTGAACGCCTTCCGCACACGCACGGGATCGCCGCCGCGCGCAATCAGGCGATCCGCGGCCCATCCCGCCAGCGCCGCCATGGCAGCCATTCCGCTAAAACTGAAAAACGTGTACCACCCCATCGACGCTAAAGAAAGGTGGCGCCGCTCTACAAAGTAGGCCGGCATCCAGGTCATGCAGAAATACACGAAGTACATGTAGCAGAACGTGCCAATGACGGTGCCCCAAATCACCGGACTCGCCATGACGCGCGCGAAGGGCAGTCGCGTTGTTTGGACCTTCCGCGCTGCTTCGTTCCGTTCCATCTGGCGATCGTCGTTGCCGGCCAGCAGTAACCAGGGGACCAGCCACACCAGGCATCCGAGACCGAGCACCACGAACATCGCGCGCCAGCCGTACGCGGCAATGAGCCAGGCCGCAACTGGAGCTCCGATCGCCGGACCGAATTTGGTGCCCGACATGAACACGCCGACGGCTAACCCGCGCTCCTTCTCGGTAAAGTGAAAACGAATCCACCGCATGCTGGCCGGAACGGCCACCGATTCGCCCACCCCCAACATCACGCGAAGCGTCAGAAGCTGCGACATTGACCCGGCCAGGCCGGTGGCGGCTGAGATCAAGCTCCAGACCAGAAACGCAATCGCGTACGGCAACTTCACGCCATACCGATCTACCATCCAGCCGGCGGGGATCTGCAGAAAGGCGTACGACCAGAAGAAGGCAGAGTTCAGAGTCCCGCGCTGCGGATCGGTCAGGTGGAAGAACTGCTTGAAATCCGGAACGGCCAGCGCCACCGATATATTCGACCGGTCCACGTACGCAATGACCGTTCCCACAGTCAGCAGGCCGATGATGAGCCAGCGGCGCGAGACAGCCGGGCCCTTCTCAATCGACGCCTCGCTGGCGGCAGGAGTACTCACAGTCTGCTCAACATATCACTTGAAAAGCTCGGCGTGCCAAGCGCCGTCCAATACCGGGGGGTTGACTCCGCGAGGGCACCATCATAGAATCAGGCTTGAATATCTTGAAATGGAGACTGCCATGCACAACGACTCGGGAGAGGGTTCACGGCGCAGGTTCTTGCAATCGGCCGCGGGTTTAAGCGGGGCGGTCGCGCTCCAGGCGAGCGCTCGGGCGGATGACACGCCCCTCCCGCGGCTGCCGGTTGTCAAGTTCGGCAAAGCGGACATTACCCGGCTGATTATCGGGTCGAACCCGTTCTACGGCTACTCGCACTTCAATCGCATCTTCGACGAGCACATGCGTGAGTTCTATACACAGGACAAGAAGATGGAGGTTCTGAAGAGCGCGGAGCGGAACGGTATCCATACCTGGCAACTGCATTACAACGACCAGCCCCTGGCCGACTACCTCCGCTACCGTGAAGAGGGCGGCAAGATGAACATCGTCCTGTTGGCCGACTTCGAACTGATGAAGAACCCTAAGATCATGCCCGACGTGGTGGCGAAGATGAAGCCGCTCGGGATCGGCCACCATGGCAACTGGACGGACAACCGGTTTCGCGCCGGAGAAAAAGGGAAGGTCAAGGAATTCTGCAAGATGGTTCGCGACACCGGCGTGATGGTGGGGGTATCGGCGCACAATCCGGCCGTCTTCGACGTCATCGAGAGCGAGGATTGGGACGTCGATTACTTCCAGACCTGCCTGTATCGCGTTTCACGCACGGCGGAAGAGGCGCGCGCGGAGTTGGGCGAGGCGCCCATCGGCGAAACCTATATGGAGAAGGACCCCGAGCGGATGTGCAAGATGATCCGCGCCACCCGGAAGCCCTGCCTGGTATTCAAAGTTCTAGGCGCGGGGCGCAGCATCGGATCGCCCGAAGAGATCGAGAAAGCCGTCCGTTTCGCCTTCGCCAACATCAAACCCACGGACCCCATCATTATGGGCATGTATCCCCGGTTCACCGATCAGGTGAAAGAGAACACAGATCTCGTCCGGCGCATCCTGACGTAGCTCGCCTGAGCTGAGACTCCCGATTTCCCGCCTCGCCGAACACGAGAGAGCTGTGTTCTAATATTCCAATTCAAGAGAGGACAGGCGCATGTCGCAGAGCAGGTTCTGCATAATAGGACTCATCATGTCGGGACTGATGGCAGGAGACGGTTTGCTGGCACAAGCAGAGAAAGCGCCGGAACCACCCGTAGCGCCAAAAATTGAACACCGCGAGGTTCGCCACGGCGCCACGGTCATCGACAACTACTACTGGCTCCGTGAGAAGTCGAATCCGGAACTGATCAAGTACCTCGAGGCCGAGAATGCTTACACCGCGGCCATGACCAAGGGTCTAAAGCCCTTTGAAGATGCGCTCTACAAAGAGATGCTGGGCCGCATCAAGCAGACGGATTTGAGCGTTCCTGTCCGCCGGGGAAATTATCTTTACTATTCGCGCACCGAGGAAGGGAAGCAATACCCGATTCAGTGCCGCAAGCTGGGCAGCGTGGACGCTCCCGAACAGGTTCTGCTCGATTTGAACGAACTCGCCAAGGGACACAAGTTCGTCGGGCTCGGCGCCTTTGAGGTCAGCGATGACAACAACCTGCTGGCCTACACGCTGGATTATTCGGGTTTCCGGCAGTACAGCCTGCAAGCCAAGGATCTTCGTACAGGCCAGACGCTTCCGGACACGACCGAGCGCGTCACTTCCGTGGAATGGGCCGCCGACAACCAGACGCTCTTCCTGACTACCGAAGACGCGGTCACCAAGCGCTCCGATAAGCTTTGGCGGCACGTTCTGGGCTCCGCTACGTTCGAACCTCTGTACGACGAGAAGGACGAGCTCTACGACATCGGTCTCGGAAAGTCGCGCGACAAGAAATACCTGTTCCTCGGGATCCACGCCAAAGATACCACTGAGTTTCGATACCTGAAAGCCGGCCGCCCGCGGGACAACTTCGCCGTCTTCCTGCCGCGCGAGAAGAAACACCGCTATTACGTGGATCACCGCGCGGGTCTCTTCTACATCCGCACCGACAAAAACGCCAAGGACTTCCAAGTAGTGGTGGCACCAGAAAATGATCCAAGTCCCGGCAACTGGAAGCCCTTTATCCCGCACCGTGAAGGTGTGCGCATTCAGGGGATCAGCCTGTTCAAGGATTTCGCGGTCGCGGTGGAGACATCGCAGGCACTGGATCACATCCGCATCCACAATTTCAGCACCGGGACGTGGACGGCCATTGCGTTCCCGGAGCCGGTCTATTCCGTTTTCTCCGGCGAGACGCCCGACTATGAGTCGAAGACGTACCGCTACAACTATCAGAGTTTCATCACCCCGCCCAGCGTCTTTGACTACGACACCGAGACCGGCAAATCCACGCTGCTGAAACGCCAGGAAGTTCTCGGCGGATACGACCCCGCTCAATATGTCTCCGAACGCCTGTGGGCCACGGCGCGCGACGGCGTGAAGGTGCCGCTGTCCATCGTTTACAGGAAGGGTCTCAGGCGTGACGGCCAGGCGCCGCTGTTCCTCTATGGCTATGGCTCGTATGGGATCGGCACGCCGGCGACATTCAACAGCTCGCGGCTCAGCCTGCTCGACCGCGGCATGGCTTATGCGATCACCCACATCCGCGGCGGCGACGAGATGGGCGAGAGGTGGCGCCAGGACGGCATGCTCATGAAGAAGAAGAACACCTTCGGGGACTTCATCGATAGCGCCGAGTACCTGGTGAACGAGAAATGGACCTCGAAGGACCGGCTGGTCATCGAGGGCGGCAGCGCCGGCGGCTTGCTCATGGGAGCAGTGGTCAACATGCGCCCCGATCTGTTTCATGCGGTGCATGCGGCCGTTCCCTTCGTGGACGTGATGAACACCATGCTGGACGCTTCGCTGCCCTTGACCGTGGGCGAGTATCTGGAGTGGGGCAATCCCAACGAGAAGGAGGCGTACGACTATATGAAGACGTACAGCCCCTATGACAACCTCGAGAAACGCGCGTATCCGGCGATGCTGGTGACCACCAGCTTCAACGACAGCCAGGTCATGTACTGGGAGCCCGCGAAGTATGTGGCCCGCCTGCGCACGCTGAAGGCTGACAGCACTCCCCTGCTGCTAAAGATCAAGATGGAGCCCGCGGGTCACGGCGGGGCTTCGGGCCGTTACGACCGCCTGCACGACAATGCTTTCGAATACGCCTGGCTGCTCAGCCAGGTGGGGATTCACAAGTAAAGCCGCCTCAGAAATCGAGCGCGCAGTCCCGCATTTCGCGCTCCAGGCAGTTCAGGTTTTGTTGATACATGGAATTGTCCGGTTCTAGAGCACGGGCCTGCTGGAGTTGAACCTTGGCGGCTGCAAGATCCTTCATTTCGGCCAGGGCCACAGCCAAGGCATTCCGCGCGTGGGAGTCCTTCGGATTCACTGCGAGCGACTGGCGCATGGAATCCGCGGCATCTCGCGGCGCGTGATTTTTCAGCAGCGCGCACCCCAGGTAATAAAGCGTGTCAGCATCGTGCGGAAGTAACTGGAGCGCGGCGCGAAACCGCGCGATAGCGGCATCGAGCTTCTTCTCGACGAGCAGCGCCAGGCCGTAGTGGTATTGCGCCAGCGCGTCCTCCGGGTTCAAGGTCACGGCTTCTTCAAACTTGGCTTCCGCCGCCGCCAGCTCGCCTTTCTGCAGCAGCGACGTGCCGAGGCTGACATCCGCCGCTGCGAGGCCGGCATTTTGCTTGCGCCGCTGCTCCTGTTCTGCCGCCTGCAATTGCGCCGCAGCTTCGGTAGACTGTCCCGCCTTTTGCAGCACCTGAGCCAGCATGTACCGGATGGAGCTGTCATCCGGCAGCAGGCGAGCCGCTGTTTTGAGCTCGGCGGCGGCCTCCGGCAATTTGCCTTGTTTGCGAAACACGGCTCCGAGGTCGCGATGCGCCTCGGCGGAGTTCTTGTCAGACCGGATCGCCAGGCGCAGTTCGGCTTCCGCCGCGGCCAGATCGCCGTTGGCCAGCAAAAGCGATCCCTGCCCCTGGTGGCATCGGGCGTTGCCTGCGTCCAGATTGATGCACGCGCGATACTCCTGCTCCGCAAACGCCGGATCGCTCATCGCGATATAAAGCAGGCCCAACTCGAGATGCAGATCGGCTGCGCCGGGCGCCAATTGGGCGGCGGCTGTGTACTCGCCCACCGCCTCGGCTCCGCGTTGTTGGCTGGCGAGCACCCGGGCCAGCGAGTGGTGGCTCTCGGCGTCAGAAGGCGCAAGCTCGACCGCCTTCCGCAGCTCTCGCTCGGCCCGCTCGCGTTCGCCTGTTTCGGACAAGAGCACGCCCAGGTTGCGGCGCAGGACGAAATCGCCAGGAACCAGGTCGCAAGCACTTTGCATCGCTTCGGCGGCGCGGTTGAGGCGGCCCATGGCGCGCAGCGTCACCGCCAGATTGCTGTGGATGCGGGCGTCGTCCGGCCGCAGCGCCACCGCGGACTCCAGGGAGTGGAGCGAACCTTCCAGGTCCCCGTCCTGCCGCAACGCGACGCCGAGGTCGTTTAGAATTTCGATATCGCGCGGGTCCGATCGGAGGGCCTCCCGGAAGACGGCGACCGCGTCTTTCACCCGCCCTTGGTCCATCAGTTCCAGGCCTTTCCTCTTCAGTTCCGGTGCGGTGGCGGCTGCTGCCAGGCTGATGACCGAAATTAAGCAGGCCGGCAGGCCGATCCAGTTGGGGCGGATCAACATTTTACAGTTGCGTTACAGTGCTCGCTCCTACTATTATCTAGAACCACCTAACGTCACGCTTGAGGGTTTCAGAATGAAAAGAATGTGGAATCGAGCTCGTCGTCAGTTTCTGGTTCTTGCCATTGTTCTGGCGGTGTCATCGCTGTTCACGGACCGTCTGGCCGCGCAGTTCACCACCGCCAGTCTGAGCGGAAATGTGACCGATCAATCCGGCGCCTCCGTGCCGGAAGCCAAGGTCACCATTCAAAACACGGATACCGGTTTCACTCAGACTGTCAGCACGGGCTCGGCGGGCGACTACCTGTTTCCTCGTCTGCCGGTGGGCAGGTACAAGCTGTCGGTAGAGAAGGAAGGCCTGCAAACCTACGTGCAATCCGGCATCGAACTCACCGTGAGCCAGACGGCCACGCAGAAGGTCGTAATGAGCGTCGGCGCCGTCTCACAGCAAGTCACGGTCAGTGGCGATGCCTCGCTAGTGACCACGCAGTCGGCCTCCATCAGCCAGGTGGTGAATCAGCGCCAGATTGTCGATTTGCCGCTCGACGGCCGCCAGGTACAACAGCTCGTGTTCCTCTCTGCGGGGATGACCGACGCCACATCGCACTATTGCGGATCCAACTGCGAAGGAGGAACCTATCCGGGAGAGCAGTACGCCAAAGCCAGCGGGACATTCTCCGAAAGCATTAATTACCAGATGGACGGCGTGGCGTACAACGACACTTACGTCAATACGAACCTGCCCTTCCCCAACCCGGACGCCATCCAGGAATTCAGCGTCCAGGGAACCAACATGAGTTCCGAGTACGGGAACGCCGTGGGCGGTGTGGTCAACGTGGTAAGCAAGTCCGGCACGAACCAGATCCACGGCGACGTTTTTGAGTTCCTGCGCAACGGCGATATGAACGCGCGCAATTTCTTCGCGCCGGCCCAGGACCAGATCAAGCGCAACCAGTTCGGCGGCAGCGTGGGCGGCCCCATTTTGAAGGACCGCCTGTTCTACTTTGGGACTTACCAGGGCACGCGTTACGCAAACGCGCCGCAGGGGAACATTGAATTTGTACCCACCGCGCAGGAACGCACGGGCAACTTTTCAGATTTGTCCGGGGTGCAACTTACCGACCCCCTGAACAACAACGCCCCGTTCGCCGGCAACCAAATCCCCGCCAACCGTCTCAGTTCGGTGTCTCAATATTTCCTGCAATCGATTCCGCTTCCCAACGGACCGGGCCAGGAGATCAATTATCTTGGCCCTAGCCAGCACTGGGCGGATGATCAGTTCATGCTCAAGGGGGATTACGTTCAGGGCAAGCATCAACTCTCCGTCCGCTACTTCTTCACGAATTTCAACCAACAACCCTTCAACGCCAAGGCAAATCTGCTACAGGTTGACGGAAGTGGCAACCAAGTGCGTGTGCAGAACATCGCGGTGACGCACACCTACAACGCCACCCCCCACCTGTTGTTCAACACCTGGTTCGGCTGGAACCAGCAGAATGGCGGTTCGTTGTCCGGCGCACCCTTCTGTCCTGCGGATGCGGGCATAAACGTCGTCGGCACGAAGCCTTGCGAGTTGAGTGTTGGCGTGGGCGGCGGATTCAGTATCGGCAGCAATCACTACGGAGCGTTTAACCGTGGCGACCAGACGTACCGCGAGGACGTCACTTACATCAAAGGCTCCCACGAACTTCATTTTGGCGGAGAAGCCCTGCGCATCCGGGCGCCCATGGCCAATACCTTTGAGCAGAACGGCGTGTTCAACTTTACGAACAACCTTTCGGGAAACAATATGGCCGATTTCATGCTAGGCCAGGTGTCCCAGTTCACACAGGCCGGAGGACTCTATCTCAATTTTACAGGCATCAAATGGAGCGCCTTCGTGCAGGATAACTGGCGGGTGAATTCGCGCCTCACCCTCAATCTGGGGCTGCGCTGGGACCCCTGGTTTCCCTACAAGGACAGTGATGGGCGCGTCGGATGCTTCCAGCCCGGTCAGCAATCGCAACGATTCCCCAACGCGCCCGTGGGCCTGCTCTTTGGCGGCAGCAATCACGATCCCGGCTGTCCATCGGCCTCCATGGTCAATAGGCCCTGGAACTTTGCCCCGCGCCTCGGGTTCGCCTACCGGATCACCGACGACGGTAAGACCAGTATCCGCGGCGGCGCCGGCATGTATTACGCCATCCCCAATACCGTCGCCTTCCAGGATGTGGTGGGGATTCCGCCGTTTGCCCCCATCATCTTCTTGACCGACGTGAATTTTAAAGACCCGTATGGCAGCGCGGGAGTGACCGACCCGTTCCCGGGGTCGTTCGGCGCGATCAGCAAGAGCTACCCCTCCAGCACTACATTCCCTCAAGGGCCTTTTTTCTTTACTCAGATCTTCGCCCAGGATTTCCGGCTGCCGGTGATCGCCCTGTGGAATCTGACGCTGGAGCGCCAACTCGGCGCGAACTGGCTGGTGCGTGCTGCCTATGTCGGAAACAAAGGTACCCATCTATACGGCACGGCCGACCAGGAGTCCGGATTGTTCCAGGCCAACCCTGCGATTTACATTCCCGGCAACAACCCCGACGGCACGCCGATATCGACGCCGGACAACGAGCAATCACGGCGCTTGCATCAGGGCTACAGTAACGTGAGCGTGGTCGACTCCGCCATCAACTCCCACTACAACGGTCTGCAGCTCACCGTGGAAAAGCACTTGAGCTACGGCCTTTCCCTGCTGGCAAATTACACTTGGTCTCGAGATATGAACGACTTTGCTCCCATCGGTTCCTATTTCGGCCCCACCAACCCTTTCAACCGGCACTTCGACTACGGTCCGTCGGATGATGACATCCGCCATGTATTCAAGTTTTCCGGCACCTATCAAGTACCGCACGTTGCCGTCAGTGGGGTTGGGGACAAACTGGTTAATGGATGGCAGCTCAGCAGCATTGTCACGTGGCAGGGAGGATCGCCATTCACTATTTATAGCGGTCAGGATAATTCGCTCACGGGAGAATTCGAGGACCGCGCCGATTTCACCGGTACCAGCATTCACCAGGCACAGCTTGGTTCGGGCCGGTCCCACGCGCAGATGCAGCAACAGTGGATCAATACTTCGCTGTTTCAGCCCAACGCCATCGGAACCTTTGGAAACTTGGGCAAGAACGCTCTCCGTGGCCCGCGTCTGTTCAACAACAATATGGCCCTCGTGAAGAACACTAAGATCACCGAGCGTTTTGGTGTCCAGTTTCGCGCCGAGGCGTTCAACGTCTTCAACAACGTGAACTTCGAGCTCTACACGTTTAACGGGAATACCGGACTGGACCGGTATCAGGCCGACCAGACGTTCGGGCAGATCTTCAGCGCCGCCGCTCCGCGCATTCTCCAGCTTGCGCTGAAGCTGTCATTCTAAGATTGCGCGCACGATTCGCGGCCAAAGGGAGCGGACGCCGGGCTGAGTAAACCGCTATTCCGTCTTCTGCGCCACCCGCGAGATGGCGTGCACCAGCTTGCGGTAAGGCAGACTCTCCAGGCTGTCGAAGGCGAACCATTCGCCGTCGCGCCAGCTCGAGTAATACCAGCGCGCCACCAGCGCCAGATATTCCTGGCGCTCCCGCATGCTCTGCGCCGGGGGCGCCAGCGTGCTTACCGCTTCACGCAGCTTCTGATCGAGCGACACCGGCTTGCCTTCCACCACCTCGAACGTGATGCGGCGCGGTGGAAGCCACGCTCCCTCCAGCACAAACCACAGCTCCACCGCCTGCGGTTCGACCGACGCCGTGACCGCCACGCCATTCAGAAGGCTGATGTCGCGCGCCAGTTCATCGCGAAGGCCGAGCACCCCCTGTATCTTCTCGATGCGTTTGTGCTGCCTTGCGGCCTGCTCGAAATC
Organism: Terriglobia bacterium; assembly: GCA_020073305.1. Taxonomy (GTDB): domain Bacteria; phylum Acidobacteriota; class Terriglobia; order Bryobacterales; family Bryobacteraceae; genus QHXW01. Next base: position 253,529 of record JAIQFK010000005.1, on the reverse strand, counting down.
AAGACCTGCGCTGAAGCCGTCACGCGCGTTGGTGGCGGAGTCGACCAGCGACCGGCCATCGGTCCGCAGAAAGTCGATCACGCGGTCGACCTCGTGGCGATGCTCTTCCGCGCTCACCACCTGCTGGCAGGGCCGCAGACACATGCCCATCTCTCCATAGATGCAGCCCGGATGCGCGGGCGACGGCACAAGATCTTCCTGGCACCGGCGCATCTGAAACAGGTCGAGGAACTGGGATTCGAACTCCTCGGCGGAGGCGCGCGTCCGGAAGGGCCCGAAATAAACCGCCGGCCTGCGCCCCAGGTGCGTGGTGATCTGGCTGCGCGGAAATTCGTTCGTCAGGATGATCTTCAAATAGGGCGGCATGCGCAGCCGCAGCACCTCCAGGTAGTTCCCGGGGAAATGCTGGCGCGCCAGTTCGTACATCCGGACCGAGGATTCCAGCTTCGAGCCCGTCAGCCAGTACTCGACGCGCGCCAGTGTGTGGCGCAGATTCAGCATCCGCGACGGCGCCTCCCGCTCACGCAGCAGGCGCAACAGGCGGCGGCGCAGAAGCGTGGTCTTGCCGAGATGCGGCGCGCCTTGTTTGGGCCAGAGCAGAAACACCGCGGGCCGGTTAGGCGCCTGTTCGAGCGCCGCGTCCAGCGCCGGCAGTGCTTCCTCGACCGCAATTTCAGGCATGGCAGCTACGCGCGCTGGAACAGGTCGAGGTATGCGTCCGCCGCCAATGGAGGCACGCTGGCCACGGCAAGGTTCTCCGCCACGTGCGCCGCCTTGCTCATCCCGACCAGTGCGACGGCGATTCCCGGCGCTGAGCGAGTGAACTGAATTGCGCGCTGCGCGTCTGTCGAAAGCCCGGGCAGTTTTTCCGCTAGCGCTTGCGGCAAATCGCGGGCAAGACGCGCCTGGAGCAGGGAAGCGCTGGCCACGGCCGTGATCCCCGATTTCGCAGCCAGTTCGAGAACCCCATTCGTGAAGGCTTCGGGCATCGCCAGGTTGAACGGCAGCTGGATGAAGCGGAAATGATGCGCGCTGCCCCCGGCTTCGACGGCGAGTTCGAGCAGCCGCGCCAGGTTCAGAGCCTCACGCGCGCCCGCCGGCTTGCGGTAACCATCCCAGGTGGCCGTGCCGTAGTGGCGGATCTTTCCATCCGCCGCCATTTGTTCCAGCTTCAGAAAGGCCAGCCGGATCCGGTGGTCGAACTCTTCCCGGCTGACGAAGCCCAACTGCGTTTCGGGATTGTGCAGGTAGAAGATGTCGATGGTCTCGAGCCCCAGGTTGGCCCGGCTGCGTTCGATCTGGTCGGCCAGGAAATCGGCCTCCATCGAGTGCATGTCACCCGCCACGTCCCCGGCTTTCAGGAAAGCCGGAACCGCCCCCGGAGTCAGAAATCCCGCCTTGGTGGCTACCGCCACTTCGTCACGGCGCGCGTCGCCGGTCCGAAAAAGCTCGGCCAGTGCGGCGCCGATCGACCGCTCCGAGCGTTGGTGACGATAGTTGATCGCCGTGTCCAGGAAATTGATGCCACCGCGCACCGCCGCGATTACCGCGTCGCAATACGCGGAATCCGTCCGGTCGTCCGCGTTACCCAGGTAAGTTCCCAGTCCCACGCTCGAAACATCGAGCTGATCAACCTTGCGATAGAATCCACGATCGCGGAACGCGGCGAATCGCGCTACCAGGCGGGCGGCTCCTTCTGGTGTGGCAAACCCTGGGGACACCGTACGATTGTAACCGAGCAGCTTCCTGGTTCCAGTCGTACGATTCATCACATTTACAGGGCCTGCGCCCATCGCGCCGGGCGCAGGCTTGGCTACGATAAACCTAAGAGCCGGGGAGAGAATGTCCACCAGTCCAGCTACTCAACCACCAGCGGGTGCCACCGTTCTGGTTCTCGACGACGAACCGGGCGTTCGCGCGCTTGTCCTCACCGTATTGACCAGCCACGGCTACACGGTCCTCACCGCCGATACCGGTGAGAACGCCATCAAAGCGTTCCAGAAACACAAACAACCGGTCGACCTCCTGCTGCTTGACGTGGTGTCTCCGGGCCTGAGCGGGCCCATGGTCGCCGACCGCATCGCCGAACTGCAACCCGGCTTGCGGGTGATGTTCATGTCCGGCTACGATCGCACCAACGTGGTTCGACGGTTCGTTGTCGATAAGGGCTTTGCGCTGCTCAAGAAGCCGTTTACCCCCGACCAGCTCACCGAGAAAGTTCGAGAAGTGCTGGCGTCACCCGCGCCCGTGCCGGCCCACGCCGATTAGCGCAACGGTTTGAGCTCCGGCGCTAGGGCGAAGCTCACTTCCATTCCCACATCTTCGACGCCACGTTGTCGTTGGCGTCACTGTTGTGCTCGAACGCGCCTACCATGCCGGCCAGCTTCGCCAGTTTTCCATTGGCGCTTACGAAATGAACCGTTCCGCGATAGCTGACGCCGCCGCCCGGAATGAGTCTTCCCGTTCCTTGGCCTTTCCACACCGCCACGCCATCCCCGGCCATGTAGATGCCCTGGCCTTCTCCGAAGAGAAACCCGCCCGGCTGCATCTCGGACGTGTACGTCGCGCGGCCTTGGTAGTCGTTTCCCAAGATCTTGCCTTTGGTGTGAATCGAAACTTCCACTTTGGGTCCGGCAGCATCGACCACTCGGAAACCCGTCACTTTTCCGGACTCTTCTCCAATTTGCTCACCCAACATGTTTTTGAAGGCGCCCCTATCGCCCGCAACACTATACCAAAACCCTGCGGACCCCAAGAGTCATTCGACTTCGCTGTCGTTAGCATGTGAGTTGTCCGGTGCGCCGTGCATTTGCCCTTTAGCGAGAATCTGTCCCCGGAAAGAACGGAACATTATGTTCCGCCACCCTCTAAAGCGCAGCCACACTCCCGCCGATAGAAATATTCGGAGCCTGCATGTCTGTTCTGCTGCTGGATGCCAGCGGCGCAGTTCGCGACTGTGTCTACGTGTCGCTCAAATCGCAAGATCTCGGGCCCGTGTACGCCGCCGGGTCGATCGAAGAACTGATCGGCGAGCTAGCGGGGGCGTCGGCGGTCATTCTGGACTTAGGTGAAGATCCTGGTCTCCGGGCCTGCCGCAGGGTTCGCGCTCTAAATCCCCGGGTTCCGCTGATTGTCTTGTTTGACGAGGAGTCCGCGGAGCATCTGGAAGCCGCGCTCAGTGCTGGAGCCACCGACTGCATCTCGAAGCCTATCAATCCTCTGGAGTTCTGCGCGCGGCTGCGCTCCGCCGCCAACCGGCGCCGCCACGAAGAAACCGAATCCAGCGAAGCCTCACAGTCTCTCCAACTGGCGGGGGAACAATCGTTTTCTGAGTGCCTCGACCGTGCCTGGCGCCGGGAGCGCCGCTCTGGACTGCCGGTTTCGCTGCTGGTCGTCAATGTAGACCACCTCGCCGCCTACAACCGCCACTGGGGCCGCTCTGCAGGAGACGAGTGCTTACGTCGCATTGGGGCTGCGCTGCTTGCAGCCGTCTTCCGGCCAGACGACCTGGTGGCCTGCCGCGCGGGAGGCGAGTTTGTCGTCCTGCTTCCGGCAACCGATCAGCCTGGAGCCGGCGTTGTCGCCGAACGTTTGCGTACACGAGTGCTGGAACTGGCCATTCCTCACGCCGGCTCGCCCGGTTGGCAGCAGATCACCATCAGCCTTGGCGCTGCCACGGCCAGACCGTTGGTTGACCCGTCGCCCGAAGACTTGGTCGCCGCCGCCGAACGCGCCCTTTCTAAAGCTAAACTCGACGGCCGCAACCGGCTGGTAGTCGAAGAAAACGTTACACTTTCCGCCATGGCTTAACCGTAGAAACAATCCCGCGAATTTCGCGACCTATCCGGATGGCGCCATTTCCGGGACTCTGGGGCTGGTCCAACAGGACCGTTCCCTCACGCGCGAAGCACGTGGGCGGGTTGGATCTCGCCGAGCGAACGTGCGCCGCATTGCGCCATGACGAGTTCCAACTCGTGGCGAAGAATGTCAAGGACGCGCTCGACGCCCGGTTGTCCGAATGCGCCCAGGCCCCAGAGGTAAGGCCGTCCGATTCCAACGGCGCGGGCGCCAAGGGCCAGGGCATAACGCGTTCCGTGATAAACCGGGATTTCCAATTTGCCGTCCCGGCCATGAGGCAGTATACGTCCAATCGCATCCTTTGCGCGCTTGTTCGTCATATGCATCTCGTCGAGACACACGCATCTCGAGTTTATGATTCAGGTAACGGTAAACGGCGTGGCCAAAACTCCACAACCTGCTAAAATAGAAAGATTTACCACTCGCTATGACGAACCCCGGGGACCGGCTCGCCGCTCTCGAAGACGCCCTCGCTACTCGCATCCTGGTGCTCGATGGCGCCATGGGCACCATGCTGCAGCAACGCAATCTCACCGCCGCGGATTTCGGCGGACCTGCGCTTGAGGGGTGCAACGAAAATCTGGTCAAGACGCGCCCGGATGTCGTGCTGGATATTCATCGCGAGTACCTGAAATCCGGCGCAGACCTTATTGAAACCGACACTTTTGGCGGGGCCGGCGTGGTGCTCGCCGAATATCACCTGCAGGACCACGCTTACGAGCTGAATTACACGGCGGCGAAACTGGCGCGCCAGGCTGCTGACGAAATCTCAACCTCCGCGAGGCCGCGGTGGGTTCTTGGCTCCATGGGCCCCACCACCAAGGCCATCACCGTCACCGGCGGCATCACTTTCCGCCAGTTGGAAGAAGGCTATTACGCGCAGGCCAGGGCGCTGGTTGACGGGGGCGCCGATGTTCTGGTGCTCGAAACCTGCCAGGACACGCGCAACGTGAAAGCCGGGCTGCTCGGGATCCAGCGCCTGATGCGCGAGCTGAACCGCAAGATTCCGGTCATGGTCTCCGGAACCATCGAGCCGATGGGCACGATGCTCGCCGGCCAGTCCGCCGACGCCTTTCTGAGTTCGATTTCGCACGTCGACCTTCTCTCGGTCGGACTCAATTGCGCGACGGGTCCTGAGTTCATGACGGATCACATCCGCACGCTCAGTGAGCTGGCTACGACGCGCATTTCCTGCTATCCGAACGCAGGGCTGCCTAACGAGGAGGGCAATTACCTGGAGACGCCGCAAACGCTCGCCGAACAGCTCGAGCGCTTCGCTAACCACGGCTGGCTGAATCTGGTGGGCGGTTGCTGCGGCACAACGGCGGCCCACATAAAGGCCATCGCCCAGATGGCCGAGGGAAAGAAGCCGCGCGTACCGCAAGCCGCCGCGCATCGCGCCTGGTATTCGGGTATCGAACTGGTGGAGGCCGAAGACAGCAACCGCCCGTTGATTGTGGGCGAGCGCACCAACGTGATCGGCTCGCGGGCATTCAAGAAGCTGATTGCCGAAGAGAAGTGGGAGCAGGCGGCGGAGATCGCCCGCCAGCAGGTGAAAAACGGCGCGCACATTATCGACGTGTGCCTGCAATCCACCGATCGCGACGAATTGAACGACATCCCGCTCTTCTATGAGCGGTTGATCCGGCTGGTGAAGGCGCCCATCATGATCGACACCACCGATGCGGGCGCCATCGAACTGGCCCTCACTTACTGCCAGGGCAAGAGCCTCATCAACTCCATCAATCTGGAAGATGGTGAGGAAAAATTCGAGCGCGTCTGTCCCGTCGCGCGCGCTTACGGGGCGGCGCTGATCGTGGGCACGATTGACGAAGACAAGCAGCAGGCCCAGGCATTCACGCGGGAACGCAAGCTGGCCGTGGCCGAGCGCTCCGTCCAATTGCTCACCGGGAAATATGGCATTCCGGCCGAGGACATCATCATCGATCCGCTGGTTTTTCCCTGCGCGACGGGCGACGTCAACTATATCGGCGGCGCGGTCGAGACCATCGAGGCCGTGCAATGGATCAAGGAGAAAGTCCCGTACGTCAAGACGGTGCTGGGCATCTCCAATATCTCGTTCGGCCTGCCCCCGGCGGCGCGCGAGGTGGTCAACTCCGTCTTCCTCTACTACTGCACCAAGGCCGGCCTGGACCTCGCGATTGTGAACGCGGAAAAGCTCGAACGCTTTGCCTCCCTCCCCGAAGAGGAGCGGCGCCTGGCCGAAGGTCTGCTCTTCAATACTCCGCCGGCGGATTCACCCGACGAGGAACTCCGGCTCGCTGCGGATGACTGGCGGCAACAGACCCTCGAGCAGAAGGCCGCCATCAACCAGTTCCACATCGCCGCCATCACCGAATTCTTCCGCCATGCCGTCAAGAAGGACAAGGCCAAGGCCGCGGACCTGCCGCTCGATGAGCGTCTGGGGAACTACATCATCGAAGGCACTAAAGAAGGCCTGGTCGAAGACCTCGATCGCAAGCTCGCCGAGGGAACCGCGCCGCTCGACATCATCAACGGTCCGCTCATGGTCGGCATGGCGGAAGTCGGGCGCCTGTTCAATAACAACGAGCTGATCGTCGCCGAGGTGCTGCAATCCGCGGAGGCCATGAAAGCCGCGGTGAGTTACCTGGAAAGCTTCATGGAAAAGGCCGAAAGCTCCACGCGCGGCAAGATCATTCTCGCCACCGTCAAGGGCGACGTGCACGACATTGGCAAGAACCTGGTCGAAATCATTCTGAGCAACAACGGTTACCGGGTCATCAATCTGGGGATCAAGGTGCCTCCTGAAAAGCTGATCGAGGCGTACCGCGAGCACTCGCCGGATGCCATCGGCTTGTCCGGCCTGCTGGTGAAGAGCGCGCAGCAGATGGTCATCACGGCCGGCGACCTGAAAGAACACGATATTCACGTGCCGCTGCTGGTGGGCGGTGCGGCGCTGTCCGAAAAATTCACCGTCAACAAGATCGGGCCGGCGTACGGTGAGGCGGTTTGCTATGCCAAGGACGCCATGACCGGTCTGCGGCTCATGAACGAGCTGATGGATCCCGCGCAGCGCGATGCCCTGGTGCGCGTCCACACCCACGTGGTTCCGCTCATCGAGGCCGTGCAGCCCGCGCAGCCCGCCGTCCCCGTCACCGAAAATCGCAGCCGGAAAGTCCGGACGGATCTGCCTCTGCCCGCAGCGCCGTCTCTCGATCGCAAGGTGCGCGACGTCCCGCACCTCACCGAGATCTGGAGCTACATAAACCCGCACATGCTCTACGGCCGGCATCTGGGCTACAAAGGCCATTTTGAAAAAGAGCTGGCGCAGCACAATGAGAAGGCGCTCGAGCTTTACCACATGGTGGAAGATTTGAAGCACGAGGCCGCTCCGTTCATGAAAGTCAAAGCCGTGTGGCAGTTCTTCGAAGCTGAGCGCGAAGGCAACGCCATCCAGCTGTTCGCCCGTGGCGGGCAAACCCCGAACCACACGTTTCGCTTCGGACGCCAGCGCCGCGACGACGGACTCTGTCTGAGCGATTACATTCTTGATCCCGCGGACGGCGTCCGCGATCATCTGGCGATCTTCGTGGTCACGGCGGGCGCGGGAATTCGCGAAAAGAGCGAGGAGCTAAAGCAAGCCGGTCTTTACTTCAAGGCACACGCCCTGCAGGCGCTGGCCATCGAGAGCGCGGAAGGCTGCGCCGAATGGTTGCACCGCCGCATTCGCGAGGACTGGGGCTTCCCCGATCCGCCTTCCATGACCATGCAGGAGCGTTTCACCTCGCGCTACCGCGGCAAGCGCTACAGCTTCGGTTATCCGGCCTGTCCCAACCTCGACGACCAGCAGGGTATCTGGAAACTGCTCCGCCCGGATGAAATCGGCGTGCACCTCACCGAAGGCATGATGATGGAGCCCGAGGCGAGCGTCAGCGCGCTGGTGTTCCACCATCCCGACTGCGCCTACTTCACGGCGAGCGAAGAAACCGAAGCGGTCTTAGTTTAGAAACGAGCATTCGTCCCTCCCCAATACCCTTCTGCCCCACCGCTTATGAGGATTGCCCAATTCCCCGCTATACTGCGAGCAACTCCCATGCTCCGGCGCTGGCTAACCCGTCAAGCCGTCACGTTCCTGCTGTGGTCGCTGTTTGCGGTGTATATGGCGCTGCAGGAGCACTACACGGCCCTGATCGTGGGCAAGCCCATGACGTGGTCGTATACCATCCGCGCGGAATTCATCTATGCCTATCTGTGGGCTCTACTGACGCCGCTCATTCTGTGGCTGGCGGATCGCTTTCCCGTGGATCAGCACGGGTGGTATCGAATGGCGCCCGTGCACGTGGTCAGCTGTCTGGCCCTGACCTCTATCCAGAGAAGCGCCCTCGTGCTGCTGCATCCCCCTATGAGTAAGGAGTGGCGCGTACATGATTTTGCCAGCCTTGTCCGCATCATTATCGTCTCCCTGGACTACGGTGTCATGCTCTACGGCATCGTGCTGCTCGTCCATTACGCACTGAAGTATTACGCCCGCTATCAGGAGGGCCGCGTCAAGTCTTCGCAACTCGAGACACGGCTGGCCCAGGCGCAGCTCCAGGCGCTCAAAATGCAACTGCAACCTCACTTTCTGTTTAATACGCTCCACAGCATCGCCACCCTGGTGCCGGAAGACCCGGAAGCCGCCGAAACTATGATTGCGCGCTTGAGTGAGTTACTGCGCCTGTCACTCGAAAATAACGGAGTCCAGAAGGTCCCGCTCAGCAAGGAGCTGGAATTCATCGAGTCGTATCTCGGAATCGAACAAATCCGGTTCGAGGATCGTATGACGGTGAAGTTTGACATTGATCCGGAGACGCTCGACGCGGAGGTTCCCAACCTGATTCTGCAGCCGTTGGTGGAGAACGCGATACACCACGGCATTGGTGGTGGCTCGGGAGGCCGAATCGAAATCCGTTCGCGTTATAGCGAGGGTAAGTTGATTTTACAAGTCTTAGATGATGGCCCGGGACTTAACGATGAAAACCCCTCAAGCCCATCCGGAACGGGTTTGGGCCTGGCTAACACGCGCGCGAGGCTGGAGACAATTTACGGTAAGGAGCATGACTTTGTGGTGCGTAGCGCGTCTAATGGTGGCGTAGAGGCGGCGATTCTTATTCCATTCAAACCGCAAACACAACCTACTAGCCATGACAGGAATTGCAAAAATTAAGACTCTTATCGTGGATGATGAAACGCTGGCTCGCCGGCGCATCCGCAGGCTTCTGGCAACCGAAAGCGATGTGGAGGTGGTTGGCGAGTGCGGTGATCCGCAGAAGGCCGTCAGCTTCATTCAGGAGCGGAATCCGGACCTGGTCTTTCTGGACATTCAAATGCCCGGCATCGATGGCTTCGGGGTACTTGAATCCCTGCCGCCCAAAACCAGTCCCGCGGTTATCTTCGTCACCGCATTTGACCAATATGCGTTGCGCGCCTTCGAAGTACACGCCCTCGATTACCTGCTGAAACCCTTCGACCGCGCTCGCTTCAAGAAGGCGCTGGACCGTGCGCGCGCCCAAATCCGGCACGACTCCGGCGCGGACCTCGACCATCGCCTGACCTCTCTGCTCGATAGCCTGGGGAACAAGCCGCGGAACATGGATCGGGTCGTCATCAAATCCGCCGGCCGGATCATGTTTCTGCGAACCGATGAGATCGACTGGATCGAGGCCGCCGACAACTACGTGCGCCTGCACGTGGGCGCCGAGTCGCACCTGCTTCGCGAGACCATGGGTTCGCTTGAGTCGCGCCTCGATGCCAGCCGGTTCATGCGGATCCATCGTTCGACTGTGGTAAATATCGACAGGATCAAAGAATTACAGCCCTGGTTCCACGGCGATTATGTGGTCATTCTCCAGGAGGGAACCCGCCTGAACTTGAGTCGCACCTACCGCGACCGCGTGATCGAACTGTTGGGCGAAATTTTCTGATCGCCTACGCCAACTGAAACGCCGTGATCACCGGCGTCTCACCTGCAATCTCGGGCCACACATACAGGTCGGCAAGATTGATGGTGTTGTTCCAGTCCGGATCGCTGAGGACCCATGTATCTGAACGGCCGTTATCCACGCTGCCGTCCCAGTTGGGCCAAAGCTCGATGAAGGCCGAGTCCGCGATGTTGCCCGTCGCGCTCGCCATGCCCGAGTTGCCGATCGCGATTTTTCCCTGCTGTCCCGGATGCGCCTGGATGCGCACGTACGTCGCAAATTGAGGCGTGTCGGTCAGCGGCCGCACTCCGTTGGGATAGCTCGAAGTGTCGAACGGTCCCGTCAGGATCGTCACCAGTTGCGATCCGCGCGATCCGCCCGCGGGACCGCTGAACGAACTATTCTGTCCGCGCAGCACGCTGGCGGCGACGACGGCCGCTCCCGCGCCCAGTACTTTTTGAAAGAGTTCGCGCCTGTTCATACCGTTTTGTACTCAAACGCTTCCACCATGGGCGTATCGCCCGGGATGGTTGCATAGACATAGATCTGGCTGAGGTCGATGGTGTTCTGGCCGCCTTCATCCTGCACCACGAACGAGTCTGCCTGTCCGCCGTTGGGCACGGGATAGAGAACCGCCATGGCGTTGCTCTCATCGGCGCCCAGGTTGGAACCGCCGATCAGGACCTTCGACCACTGGCCGAGCCGCGGCTTGACCGAGAGTTTGTTAACCAGCTTGGAACTTGCTGCGATGGGCACAGGCGCCCCTGAAACCGTCAACGGACCTGCCTCCGCCGACGGGGATAAGATCGTCATGCGATGATTTCTCCTTGATTACTGATGATTAACGTTTCCGGTGTGCTGCTCTGAGGTCGGATTCCTTGCCGATGTAGATCAGGCGCGCCTCGGCGTCAAACACGCCGTGCGTGGCCCCGGGATGCTTGATAAGAAAATGCGCCAGCGTGCCAGGGTAGTCGCCTTTTGCCGCTGGACCCCTCACATGGCTGCGGTAGGTCACTTCGGTCAATGCATGAACAGTCAGTGGATGTTTCAAAATGCCTCTCCTTTATAAAAATGAGCACCGGCCGGCCCTTGCGCCGGTTCCCAATTCACTGTCGTTTTTATGAATAAGAAGTGAGGACGGGGAAGGGTTACTCTCGCGGGAGGTGTGAAGAATAGATACTTAGCACCCTGACATACCCGGTTCTATGCGGTGTCCAGCTCTACCTGCTTATATGCTAATATGTTTTTATGAGAACGACGGTCGATGTGCCCGATCCTGTCTTCCGCAAGATGAAAGCCACGGCCGCGCTACGAGGCTTGAGTTTGAAAGAGTTCTTGCTGCGCGCCGTCGAGCATGAGATGGAGAGCAAGCGGTCCGCAAAGGACCACACCGTTCGGTTGCCGCTCATCCGGTCGAAGCAGCCTGGCAAGCGTGTGCTGACGAATGCCGAAATCGAAGATCTGCTTGCCTGATGTCAACGTGTGGATCGCCCTCGCTTGGGAGGGTCACGTCCATCACGAAATCGCTAAGACCTGGTTTGCCGGTTTAGAACCGGGTGAAGCCGCTTTTTGCCGGATCACCCAAATGGGCTTTCTGCGCCTGACGACTAACGCCAGGGTGATGGGCGGTGACGTGGTGAGCCAGCGAAATGCTTGGCCGCTATACGAAGATCTGGCGCGTGACACGCGGGTGACATTCGTGTCCGAACCCCCGGACATCGAACCGGCGTGGAAGGATTACACACAAGGCCGGTTCACAGGCACCAACGTGTGGACCGATGCCTATCTCGCGGCTCTAGCCTCGGTGCGAGGAATGAGGCTCGTGTCTTTTGACCGCGGTCTGGCGCGGATCAAGGATGTGCACCCACTGATCCTTGGCCAATGACCGGGTCTGGCGCGCTCGGCTAACAGAGCTGATCCACTATGCTTCGATGCGTCCGGCCAACTGCCCCACCGCGCGGTGCGCTTCGAGAATGGAGGCGCGGTGGTCCATGATACCGGTCAGATCAGAATTGGCGAAAACGATACGTTCGTGCGGGTGATTTCGCAGGACTTCGCCTGGCGCCGGCTTACCGTCCTGGCCAAAGAAGAACCCCGCTTGCGCACTAAGATAGGCGTGTCCCCAGCGGTTCAGGATGATACCGGCGATGTCGCGGCGGGAATCGAATCCCACGCTGGAGAACAGCATGGTGAATTGTTCGCGGATACGGCGCTCGTATTCGTGGAAGGGTGTGGAAATGAGCTCGGCGCGGCCGCGAGTCACTTGCTCGCCGATGGGAAGACCCGGGGACGAGAACAGGATCTTGAGCGTGAGGACCACTGGAGAGTCCGGCGATACGGTGGGAGAAAGCGCGCCGAAGGTGGCCATTTTCCGGACGGCCGTGTAATTTCCAATGCCCTCGAACCACTGGCACTCGCTGATGCCCAGCTTGTACAGAAACCGCCAGTTCCTGACCGCGACGTTGGCCATCATACAGGGCGCGCGGTAGAACTGGGCGTAGGCGTCGCGATGCGCGGCGGGCAGATCCTTGACGATGTGTTTGGTGGTCCAGCTTCCCCCGGCCATGATGACGGTGCGGGCCCGGACGCTCGCGAGGTTTCCGCTGCGCGCGTAAACGACCCTGACAAATTTCGATTTTCCCGGCTCGCCTTCATGCTGGACCGAGATGGCCGTGGCACGAATGCGGATGCGGGAAGGCCGGCCTGTGCGGTCGAGTGCGGAGAAGTCGATCGACGATTTGCACACCCCCTCGAGCGTCCGCGGTCCGGGAAGTGCATCGGGGATCAGTTCCTTGACGATGTGCCGCGCGACACCCGCGTTGCCGCCGGGGAACATCTGCGCGCCTTTGCCATAGTCCCAAGGCAGGAGGACGTCTGCAGCGTATTCCGCGTAGGCCGAAAGGGCGTCGGCGCCCAATCCCGAACCTCCGCCGGACACCGGAGACAGGAAGGTGCGCACGGTCTCACGGCTGAGGCCGTAGGTGTCCATCAGGTCCTGCTCCAGCGTGATGCTGTCGAGGTGGCGCGAGATCGGGTCACCGTGATGCGCGGGCAGCTTGCGAGGCCGCGTGGCTTCGGCTTCGCGCATGCTCAGCAGCTCGCGGCGAGCGCTCTCGGAAATTGGCGCGCCATCGAGCTTCGTTCCCCAGGGATCGGTCACCCACCTGCCACGTGATTGGCCGAATTTCGGGCCGAAAAAGAATCCGGACGTCCTGGCGCCGTCGGGGTAGGGAGTTCGTCCCAGAGGAATCTCGGGATCGTTGCTGCGCCAGGCCTGATAGGGAAACGGCCACTGATCAACGCCGATGGAGTTGTAGAAATTCTCAAGAAAAGTACCGGGGAGCGGCGGAAAGATCATGGCGGAGCCTTGGTGCGCGATGAGACGCTGTCCATCCACGCGGAATTCGTTGCGCCGGGCTTCGCCGCCGAAGATGGCGTGATTTTCGAGCACGAGGCAAGTGCGGCTGGGGTATTGGCGTTTGAAGAAGAGGGCCGCGGCGAGCCCGCTGATTCCGCCGCCCACCACCACGCAGTCGTAGAGTTCGCCAGTGTCGGCTACGCCGGCGGGAAGCGGCTCGAAGATGCGGTCGCGAATCTTGTGGGCTTCGGTGATCACCTCAAAGGTATTGCCGTTGGAACTGCTGTAATCGCCGACGCCGCCGTAACCATCCCAATCGTTTTGTGCGACGAGATCCAGAGGGCACACCGAACCGAGCAGCACGCTGCCGGAGGCGAGGAGAGTGGCGTTCAGATAGTCGCGGCGGGAGATGGGCTCCTGCATGCCGAGGGTGCGATCGTGAGGCTGGTCGGACTGAGTGTTTGAGGACATCGCGCAGTTCTCTCTGTCAGTTTCCCTCAAGTGAAGCTGGAGCGTAATAGAATCGAGAGGTTCGCAAGCCAATCCGAACATGAACGCCGCCGTACTGCATGCCCTCGGGAAGCCGCCGCGCTTCGAGTCATTCCCTGAGCCCTCCGCGGGCGAGGGTGAGGTGATCGTGAACGTGCGGGCGGCGGCACTAAAGCCCGTGGACAAGGCGATGGCGCGAGGCGAGCACTATGCGAGCTTCCGCGAACTGCCGGTGGTATGCGGCTTGGATGGCGCCGGGCGTCTGGAGGATGGCAGCCGCGTGGTGTTCGCCGGGCCCCGACGGCCGCATGGCGCGATGGCGCAACGCACGGCGGTGGCGCGCGCCCGTTGCTTTCCGATCCCGGATGGCGTCGATGACGACAGCGCCGCGGCCCTGTTGAACCCCGGCATGTCAGCTTGGTTTGCGCTTACCTGGCGTGCACAGCTCGCCAAAGGCGAGACGGTTCTCATCCTGGGCGCGACTGGCGTTACCGGCAAGCTCGCGGTGCAGATCGCCAAGCTGCACGGCGCAGGTCGTGTGGTCGCGGCCGGGCGGAATGAGCCGGTGCTGAGCACTCTTGGCTCGCTCGGCGCCGATGCCACCATCCGGCTCGACACGCCGGATCAGGATCTCACCGCGGTTTTCGTCCGTGAAGCGGGCGCAATCGGTTTCGACGTGGTGATCGACTTCTTGTGGGGCCACCCTACGGAGGTCTTGCTCGCTACTTTGGGCCGCGCAGACTTTGCTGCGGCGCGCTCCCGCGTCCGTCTGGTCGAAGTCGGCGAAAGCGCGGGACCCGCCATCTCGCTGCCGGCGGCCGTGCTGCGCAGCACGAAACTCGAGATCCTGGGGAGCGGCAGTGGCGCTGTCCCTCCACTCGACACGATCGTCGACTCGTACCATCAGATGATGTCCTACGCTGCCAGCGGCGAACTCCGCGTCGATACCGAGCGGGTTTCACTCGCCGGCATCGAGGCGGCCTGGGAACGACAACATCTGCAGGGCCGGAGGCTTGTGGTCATCCCGTAAGGCACAGCCGGCGAAATTTCTTCGCTACAATTCGGAAGACACGATGGAAAACTATAATCCAACGGATCGGACTCGGGTGAGGCGTCTGCCGAAGCGCGCCGCATACGACAAACAGAAAGTACACTCGATTTTGGACGAAGGCTTTCTCTGCCATGTCGGGTTCGTGGCTGACGGGCAGCCGTACGTGATTCCCACGCTCTACGCGCGCGGAGGAGACCGGATCTACATTCACGGTTCCGCGGCCAGCCGGATGTTGCGCACGCTCGATGAGGGTGTGGACGTTTGCCTGACGGTGACGCTGGTGGATGGATTTGTCCTGGCGCGCTCGGCGTTCCATCATTCCATGAACTACCGGTCGGTAGTCGTGCTGGGCAAAGCGCGGCTGGTAACCGATTCCGCCGAGAAAATGGAAGCCATGCATCGCTTCACCAACCACATGGTGCCCGGGCGCTGGGAAGAAGTCCGGCAGCCGACAGAACAGGAGCTGAAGGCCACCAGCGTGTTAGCGCTGGAACTCCACGAAGTCTCGGCGAAAATTCGCACAGGTTCGCCTCTCGATGATGAGGAGGACTACTCGCTGCCGGTGTGGGCGGGGGTGGTTCCCGTGCGAACGACGCTGGGCGAGCCGCTACCGGACGAGCGCGTGCTGCCAGCGGTTAAGGTGTTCGATGTGCATCGGCTGGCTAACCGCCACTAAATGCGACGGCAACTACCAAGTGGATTTCAGCTTCCAGACGTCGAGGGATATCACTCGGGCGCTGCCGCCCAGCGCATAAATCTCGAGCCCGTTGCTGGTTGGTGACGGAAAAATGCGGTCGGAGATGACCGTCCCGCCGTCATTGGCAAAGAGCTCTACAGAACTCCGGTCGACGAAGATGCACAGCCTGATGCGATGGTTGGCTGCGACCACGGGGCCTGCATGACGGCCGGGGAAGTCGCCGCTGAAATCCACGATGCCGGACCGGGTGCGGTCGATGAAAACCTCTGCCGAATTCGCGTTATATCCGGCGAGTGTTTCCTCGGGCGCACCCTTGCGCAGTTTGAAGCCGGCTTCGCTCGCCGTGTCGATCTCCGCACTCAGTTCGTAAGTATCGGAGTGAAATCCGCGCAGCCGCAGGTTTGCTTCTACGACACCGGCGGGGCCGATATGCAAATGCTCGCCGCGAAGTGACGCGAGTTCGGCGATGGGTTCCTGCGCCAGCCGGATCGAGTTCCCGATTTTTTTCAACTTAAGCACGCGAGGTATGGACTGCCCGCAGCGCCAGGGATCGGTAGGTTCTTTATTGGCGTACAGCCAGTTGCTGAACCAACCCATCCAGATTCGCCGGCCATCTAGCGGTGGAATATCGGAGTAAGATTGGCTGGCGTAAAAATCCTTTCCGTAATCCGCCCACAACGTTTGTGAAGCCGGGTTGTCGTTCGTGAATCGGGTCCCATCAAACTGGCCGACGAAATACTGGTTGCCCGATCCTCCGGCGATGGCGCCCGGGTTGATGTTCACCGAAAGAACCCAGCGCGTTTGGCCGGCATCCACGGGAAGACGAAAAAGGTCGGGGCATTCCCAGGCGCCGGACGTAGCGCCGGCGGGACCGAAATCGCTCAGGGCGGTCCATCGCTTCAGGTCGGAGGAGCCGAAGAAACGAACTTTGTGGGCGGCGGCCAGCGCGGTCACCATGATCCATTCGTGAGTTTTCTCATGCCAGAAGACCTTGGGATCGCGGAAGTCGCGCAGGCCCAGATCGATGACGGGATTGCCTTTGTATTTCGTCCATGTCCGTCCACGATCGTTGCTGAAGGCGATGCTCTGGCTCTGGTGGTCGCTGTGGCCCGTATAGATGGCGATCAGGCAGGAATGATCCCGCGGATCTCGATTCCGGCAGAGCCCGCTTGAGTTGTGCCAATCCACTACAGCGCTGCCCGAAAAGATCATCTCGCCGTTCTCTTCGGCGAGCGCCACCGGCAGATGCTTCCAGTGCACCATGTCCGTGCTCACGGCATGGCCCCAGCTCATGTGCCCCCAGGTGTCGCCGAGAGGGTTGTATTGGTAGAAGAGGTGGTACTCACCCTGATAAAAAACCAGGCCGTTAGGATCATTCGTCCAATTCCTGGCTGGGCTGAAATGGAATTGAGGACGGAAAGGTTCTGTATACAGTTCGGAGGCGTTGAGCAAACAGATGCTCGCGCCGAGCACGAAGCAGATGAGGCCCCTCTTCATCGCCGCGTAGCTAGTCAAGCAGCTTGATGCGAATGTTCTTGTAATACACCGTGCTGCCGCGATCATGGCCCTGAAGCGCGATGGTGCCCGCGCCAATGCGGCGGTTCGAGAAGTCTTGGGTGCCTTGCCAGTTCGCGGGCTGCGTCCAATTCACCACCTGCTTGCCATCTACTTTAACGATGATGGTGTCGCCTTTGGCGATGATATCCTCGGTGAACCACTGGTTGTCTTTGGCGACCTCGCCCGCGTTGTCTTGCACTTCATACAGGCTGGCGGTTCTCCGTGGATCGCCCACAAAGGTGTTATTCACCTGCACCTCAAATCCCTTGCCGGGCCAACCTCGGTCCTGAAATGCGGTTTGGATGTAGACGCCGCCGTTGGCGCCGGGGAGCGTCATGACGTCGACCTTCAGTTCGAAGTCCTTGAACGTGTGGTCGTGGAAATCGCCCACGTAAAAGCAATGGCTGCGCGGTCCGTGCGAGACAATGGCACCGTCTTTGACGGAAAAGGTGTCGACATTCTCGTTGACTTTCCAGCCGGTGAGATCCTTGCCGTTGAACAGAGAGGTAAAGCCTTCGTCAGCCGCGAACAGCGGGAGGAGGGCCAGGAAGAAGAGCACAGCGCAATTTTTCATCTCGCGGCTATGCTAACTGAATGCTTCGGAACGGCGCAAGGCCGGGATGGACAGACAAAGCCTGCCGAAATTGAGCCGCAACCAAAGGAAGCGGTTGCACAGCGCTACAGACTCCCTCATTTCCACCCCACCGGCCACTCCACTCCCCCCACGATGGCCCGGCCGGGCATCACGACGCCGAGGGGAAACGCGGGGGAAACGCGCGGGGGAAACGCGGGGGAAACGCGGGACAGTACACTCAATACACCATCATCCGCTTTCAGAAATCCGATTTGAGTGTACTGTCCCGGGTTTCCCCCCCCCGGGTTTCCCCCCCCCGGGTTTCCCCCCCCCGGGTTTCCCCCCCGGGTTTCCCCCGGGTTTCCCCGGGTTTCCGCGGGTTTCCTCCGGGTTTCCGGGTTTCCGCGGGTTTCCGGGGGTTTCCGGGGTTTCCGGGTTTCCGGGGTTTCCGGGGTTTCCGGCCTGCTAGGGATAGACCGCCCGTTTTGCGAGACAATCCTCTTTCCCATCGACTATCTCATTCTATGGCCAGGATGGCGCCCGTGATTGCCGAAGCTGCGGCGCATCATGTGACGCAGCGCGGAAATTCGCGGCGCGTGGTTTTCGATTCCGATGCCAACCGTCATTCGACTTCGCGATGACGGAGTAGTAAAGGGCGGTCTGTCCCGGGTTGTCCACCAGATCATCTTGGAGGAAAACCCGGGGCGTTTTCCACCTATCTCGTAAATTTCGATTCCGCTTTGAACGCCTCGAGCGCGTTGTACACAATGGGGCAGTAGCAGGCACGGTCGATGAACTGCCACATGCGGCTCGCAATCGAACCGTTGCCGCGCACCAAGTGCGGGAAGCGCTCGCAGGTATCCGGCCGGTTCTCGTAGACCGTGCAGGTGTTGCCGTCCAGAAAGACGCATCCACTCTCTTTGCGGTGTAAAATGCGGCCTTCTTCGTCGCTCAAGGTGATGTACTGGGCCAGAAACTCCGCGCGCGTAATGCCGAGATGCCGAGTGAGCCGGTCGATATCGCGATCGCTCACCCTCACCGTGGCCACGCGGCAGCAGTTGGCGCAAACCGTGCAATCGATCTCTTCTTCGATTTCTTCGGCGATGCGCCGCATCCGGCGTTCGGAGTGATCGTGCGCCTTCAGATAACGCCGAAAGCGCTCGTTCTCCGGCCGCTTCTTTTCGCCCAGCAGCCGGATCTGCACCAGATCCTGAATCATCTCGTACCAGGATAACTTGCGCGTGCGGTCGCCGAATTGCTGGTGCTTTTTGGCGGAATCGGAATCTGCGGCGCAACGGACGCCCGTGCGTGTGAACTTGTAGCGCAGGCCCACGCCCGATTCTGGCGGGGACCTGCGGCCTTTTGCCGTTCAGGTACGAAAAGCCGCAGGTCTCCGGCAAACCCCGCCGTACACCTGCGCTACAAGGCTCGACGGACAGCGTAGAGCATCATTCCTACAAAAACAACCGGACCCACTCCCCCGGTGGTCAGGGCGCCGTCAGGCACATTCTGAGCCGCGCGCGCAGCAAGCGGTTTTCATGACTCGTTATGATCCGCAGGACCATGGCTCACTCATACCTTAGCGCCGTCATCGGATCTACGCGCACCGCGCGTAACGCCGGTCCGAGCGTCGCGGCGAATGCTACGGCGAGCAACACAGCCACCACTCCGAGGAACGTCGCCGGGTCCGTGGAACTCACCTCCGGAACCAGGAACATGGCAAGCGGCCTGGTGGCGAACGCCGCGATTCCCAGTCCGATCGTGATTCCGACGATCACCAGCGCCATGCTCTGCCGCACCACCATGCCGACGATCGCGCCGCGGTCGGCGCCCAGCGCGATGCGCAGCCCGATCTCACGAATACGCCGGCTGACGGAATATGCCAGCACGCCGTAGAGCCCGATCGACGCCAGTGCCAGCCCCAGCAGTCCCATGCTCCCCAGCAGCGCGGCGCCAATCCGGCTTGGCAGAAACGCAAACCCCATCGCATCGCGCATCGGCTTCACTTCAATCGCCGCCGACGCGTCCAGCCGGCCCAGGGTTTGCGCAACCTCCTTCACTACATCGCGCGGCCGCAAACTCCGGACCATGAAGTGTCCGTCGTCGTACTTGTCACCGCCCTGCAAGTACGGCGTATACATCGCCTGCGGATTGTCTTCCCCGAGAGTGAAGTATTTACTGTTCTTCACCACACCGACGATAGTCACCGGAGGGCTCAACGGCGGACCGGGATACCAAAACGTGTGGCCGACAGGATCTCGGTCGCCAAACAAATGGCGGGCCAGGCTCTCGTTGACGATCGCCACCTCGGATGAGCCTCTCCGATCGGACGACGAAAAATCGCGCCCCTCGAGAAGAGAAATACCCATGGTGCGGAAATAATTGGGCGAGACATCGTTGTTGTGAAACCGTACCGGCACCGGCTGATGGCTCAAGTCCGTTCGGATCTCGCCGCCGCGAATGGAATTGTTATTGAACGGGACAACGCGTGCAATGCTTGCCGCTTCGACGCCGGGCAGCGCACGCAGGTCGGCCAGCGCGTTACGGACCAGGCGCTCGAACTGCTCCGTGGTTGTGTATTTTTCCGGAACCAGCCGCATGTACGCCCACACCGTCTGTTCAACGTCAAAGCCTGGGCTCATCGTCATGGACTTGGTCATGTTCCTGACAAAAAGAAAACCTGTCGTCAGTAAGACCACCGACACGGCAAGCTGCCCCACAACCAGCGCATTGCGCAGCGTCCAGCGGCCACCCACTTGGCGCTCCGTAAGTTTCAGTGCCGCGCTGACGCCCTCGCGGGTCGCCTTTAGAGCGGGCATCAACCCCGCAACCAAGGCACTCGTCCCCGCGACTGCAATCGAATAGAGCAGCAGACGCCAGTCCGGCTGGATGAGGAGTTGCATGGGTAGCGGCAACGGCAGTTGGACGCGGTTCATCACACCCGACAGCCAGAGGTTCAGGATGAGCCCCGCGCACGTACCCAGCAGAGCCAGCAGCAGACTCTCCGCCAGCAATTGGCGCACAATACGCCCCCGCCCCGCGCCAATTGCCAGCCGAATCGCAAGTTCCTGCCGCCGCGCCGACGCGCGCGCCAGCAACAGGCTCGAAACATTCGCGCACGCAATCAGCAGCACCAGCCCCACCACGATCATCAACATCCCAAAGAACGCGGCGAACGGAATGATGTTCAGCGATTTCAGCCGTTCCATCCCGGCGACGGGAACGACTTCAACATTATTTGTCCAGGATGAGCCGGGACCCGAATCCGGCGGGTAGACCTTGTCCAGTTGCTTACACGTTGCCACCAGCCGCGCGTAAGCAGCCGGCAAAGACATCCCCTCCGGCAGCCGCGCGATTAATGCCACGATGTCGCTTTCTCTCGAAACGGGCACGTACATTTCCGGCGCGAAGCCGAACCCCAGCACCGTGCGATGATTGCGCGGCAAGACGCCAGAAACGGTGTAAGGCCGGCCGTCGATGATCAGCGCCCTTCCTACCACGTTAGGATCGGCCGCCAGCCGCACCCTCCAGAATCGGTCACTCAGCACGACGACATCACGTTCGCCTGGCTCGATCGGCCGACCCATGGCCACCGGCGCGCCTACCACGCGGAAGAAATTGTCCGTCACGCGCATCACATTCAGCCGGTAGGTGTCGTTCCCGAACCGCCAGTTTGACTCTGATTCCTCATTGCTGCCTGCCAGCCCTTCGAAAATGTGTGCGTCGCGCAGGAAGCGGTAATGCGGCATGTAGGCATGGCTGTTTCCGCCGATAATCATCGAGGCTAGCGTCTCCGCATTGCGGCACGAGGGTTGGCTGAACAGAAACTCCGTCGTCAAGCTGAAAATCGTCGTGTTCGCGCCGATGCCCAGCGCCAGCGAGAAAATCGCTGCTGCCGCAAATCCCGGATTGCGCGCCAGAGCTCGAAGACCGTAACGGAGGTCGGACTGCAGGTCTTCCAGCCAATGCACCTGCCAGGCAGCGCGCGTTTGCTCCTTCATGCGCACGCTCGAACCGAACTCGCGCCGCGCCTGTTGGCGCGCATCCTGGCGAGACATACCGGTCTCTTCCAGTTCCTCGGCCCGCGCGTCGATATGGAACTCGATCTCGTCCTCGAGTTCGTGGTTGAAGCTGGTCTGTCGCCCCAGGTAGAACAGCCGCCGCGCGAGTTCCTGCAGCCAGTTCATGCTACGCCGACCTCATGACTAACTGGATGGCGCGGATCAGCCGGTCGAACTGGCCGTATTCGCGCACCAGCCGCTTTCTTCCCTCCGCGGTCAGCTTGTAAAAACGAGCCTTGCGGTTGTTTTCCGAGATGCCCCACTCGGCCGTCAGCCAGCCTTTTACCAGCATGCGGTTCAGCGCGGGATAGAGCGAGCCCTCCTCGATGGCCAGCGCTTCCTCGGAGGATTCCTTGATGCGCCGTGAAATCGCGTAACCGTGGAGCGGCCCCCGCGCGAGCGTTCGCAGGATCAGCATGTAGAGCGTGCCGGGTAAAAACTCCGGAATCGTGGGTTCGCGCACCGTCTTCCCTTGTCTAGACTATGTATAGTTTCGACAGGGAAGTCAAGCCTAAAGACGCAGGGCGTTTTGGGCGATTAAACAGAGTGCACGTGTCTGCGCGCAGCCTCATATACAGCTTCCTACTGCTCACTGCGGCCAGCGCTCTAGCCGACGCGCGTCTTCCCGTCCTCTACCGCGTGGACCAGGTCCGAAGCCTGACCCCGGAAGAGGCACGCCGGGGCTATCCCGTTCATCTGCAAGTTGTTGTCACCTATTTCGATCGCGATGCTCCCAACCTGTTCGTCCAGGACGCGACAGGGGCGCTGTGGGTGGATTGGCCGCGCGACGGGCAACAACCGGAGCCCGGGCAAATTCTTGATTTGCAAGGGGTCACGACGCAACCGGACTTCGCTCCGGACATCACACATCCGGTGTGGCGGGTGTTAGGGCGGGCCCCCACGCCTAAGGCCCGGCGGGCATCGATGGAAGAAATGGCCTCCGCGCGTGTGGACAGCCAGTGGCTGGAGGTGGAAGGGATTGTGCGGACGGCGCAGCAGGTCCCCGGAGACAGCCGCCTGCATCTGGCGCTTGAGGTACCCGGGGGACGGGTGATGGTGCACATTGCCAAACACGGTGGGGCGACGATGGGGCTCGTGGATTCCCGGGTTCGCATGCACGGTGCCTGCGGAGCCATCTTCAATCAGGAGAATCAGCTTGTCGGGGTGTCGTTGTTCGTGCCCTCGCTCGACGAGGTGAAGGTCGTGGAACCGGGGCCGCCGGACCCGTTCGCGCTGCCGGTCAGCCCGATTGCGGGACTGCAGAGGTTCACCTTCAAGGGGCTGCGTCCACATCGCGTGAAGATCGAGGGCGTGGTCCTGGCCCAGTTCCGGGGAAGAAACCTATATGTCTCCGACCGCAGCGGCAATTTGTACGTCGAAACCAGCGAGGCGTCATCCCTCCAACCCGGCGATTGGGTGGAGGTGGTAGGTTTCGCCGGATACTCCAACTACCGTCCGGCGTTGCAGGACGCGATCTATCGGTTCAAAGCAACCGGGCCGCCGCCCCACGCGCTGGTCATTCAGCCGAATCAGGTGCTCGAAGGCAAATACGACTCGGCGCTGGTCACCGTGGAAGCCCGCGTGACGGCTCAGTCCACGCTCCCGCACGAAAAATTGCTGATTCTGAACCAGGGAAAGACCGTGTTTAGCGCGTTTCTTGAAGGGCAATCCGCGGCGAAGAGCTTCACTTTTCGGGAGGGGAGCCGGCTGCGCGTGACGGGAATCTGTGTCGTGGAAAGAGAGCTGGGAAGTTACGAGTCTCTGGTCGACTCGTCTTTCAAGATTCGCTTGCGGTCCGCGCGGGACGTCGTCTTGCTGGAGACCCCTTCCTGGTGGACGCGAGAGCGGGCGCTGTCGGTGGCGGGATTTCTGACCTTGGCCACGCTGGGCATTCTGGCCTGGGTGGCCATCCTGCGGCGTCGCGTGCAGGCCCAGACCGAAGTGCTTCGAACCACGCTCGAATCCACCGCCGACGGCATCGTGGTTCTGGACGAGCGAGAACGGATTGTGACTTGCAATCGCAAGTTCATCGCGATGTGGCGAGTTCCGGCGGGGATCACACGGTCGCGGGCCGGCCAACGGCTGTTGGAACATCAAGCCGCCCAGTTGAAGAACCCCGGCGCATTCTTAGACGTGGTTCGCCGATTCAACATGGATCCCGATACCAAGAGCGACGATGAGATGGAACTGGCCGACGGCAGGATTGTGGAGCGCCACTGTGAGCCGCAGCGCCTTGGGGGCAAGTTGGTGGGCAGGGTCAGCGGGTACCGGGATATCACCGACCACAGGCGGGCGCAGCAGGCCCTGCAGGCGCGCACGCTCCAGCAGGCAGTGGTCGCGAAGCTGGGGCAACTGGCCCTGGCCGAGACCCGGCGCGATGCCGTCATGAGCGCAGCGCTCGAGCTGGCGGCGCAAACTTTGGGGGTAGAGTACGCCAGCGTCGTGGAGTTCCTGCCCGGGCACGAAAGGCTGGTGCTCTGCCACGGAACCGGGTGGAAAAACGGCATCGCGGGCGCCGCTTCTTTGGAGAGGAAAGGATCTGAGGCAGGGTATGCCCTGGAACAAGCCGAACCGGTGATCATCCACCATCTGCCGACGGAACCGCGCTTCCAGCCCTCCGCCCTGCTGCTCGATCACGGCGTGGTCAGCGGAGCTCTGATCGCGTTGCGAGGTCACGGCGTCCCCTGGGGTGTTCTGGGTGTCTACGCCGCCAGGCGCCGGTCGTTCAGCGCCGACGACCTTCATTTCCTAGAGGCCATCGCCCATGTTTTGGAATCCGCGGTGGAGCGGAACCGCGTGGAAGCGGAACTGCACGAGGCCAAACTGGCCGCCGAAGCGGCCAACCAGACCAAGGGCGAATTCCTGGCCAACATGAGCCACGAGATCCGCACGCCGATGAATGGGGTTCTCGGGCTCACGGAACTCGTGCTCGACACCGCGCTCACGGGCGAGCAGCGGGACAGCCTCAGCCTGGTGAAGAGTTCCGGCGAGGCGCTGCTCACCATCATCAACGACATTCTCGATTTCTCCAAGATCGAAGCGCACAAGCTGGAACTGGACGAGGTGGAGTTTCATCTCCGCGACACCCTGGAGGCCATTCTCAGAAGCTTCGCGTTGCCGGCCGGCCGAAAAGGCCTGGATCTGGCATGCGACATTCCGTCCACGGTGCCGGAAACGGTGCACGGCGATCCCGCGCGGCTCCGTCAGATTCTGACCAACCTGGTGGGCAATGCGATCAAGTTCACCGAGCGCGGGGAAGTGGCGCTGGAAGTTGCGAACCTGGAACAGGGGCCGGAGGCGGTCGTGCTGCGTTTCACCGTCCGCGACACGGGAATCGGCATTGCGAAGGAGAAGCAGGCGAGCATCTTCGAGGCGTTTTCGCAAGGCGACAGCTCGACCACGCGCAAGTATGGAGGCACGGGACTTGGCCTGACGGTTTCGTCGCGCTTAGTTTCCCTGATGGGTGGGCGGATCTGGGTGGAAAGCGAAGCCGGCCAAGGAAGCCGCTTCCTGTTCACCGCGCGTCTGCGTCTCGCGGAAGATCAAATGCGCGCTTCGGCGCCGCACCATCCGGAGCTGGAGAACATTCCGGTCCTGGCAGTGGATGACAACGCCACCAATCGCCGTGTGCTCGCGAACCTGCTTGCGGGGTGGAGGATGCAAGTGAGCCTGGCCGAGAACGGTCGAGACGCTTTGGCGGCGTTACACGGAGCGCACCGGCGCAACGAGGCGTTTCGCCTGCTGCTGACTGACGCCCACATGCCCCAGATGGATGGGTTCACACTGGTGGAAAAAGTTCGCGAGGACCCGGAGCTGGCGCGCACCACCGTGATCCTGATGCTGAGCTCGGGTGACCACCGGCGCGATGCGGCCCGGTGCCGTGAACTGGGGGTTGCGGTTCATCTCATGAAGCCGATCCGGCGAAAGGAACTGCTGGCAGCCATCCTCACCGCTTTGAACCATCCGCCGGTTCCCACCGTCGCGGCTGAGCCAGGCAGCGATGGAGCCGGGTGTGAGGATCCGGCGACGGGGCGACGCATCCTGGTAGTGGAAGACAACCCGGTGAATCAGGTGCTGGCCCGGCGCCTGCTTGCCAAGCGGAGTCACGCGGTGACGACGGCGGGCAACGGCCGCGAAGCGTTGCTGTTGCTCGAACGCCAGGAATTCGATTTGATCCTGATGGATGTGCAAATGCCGGAGATGGATGGCATGGAAGCGACCGGCGTGATCCGCACCCGGGAACGGACGACCGGGGGCCACCTGCCGATCATCGCCATGACGGCGCACGCCATGAAAGGCGACCAGGAACAGTGTCTCGAAGCCGGGATGGACGGTTACGTCACCAAGCCGATCCGGCCGGACGAGCTTTTCCGAACCATCGACCACTTGCTGGCGGCGCCGCGGGAGCCGGTTGCGTAGTCCGGTCCGACTCAAGAAGAGCGGAAATCCGTCCGATAGACAGTGTGCATGGTGCACTTCCGAGACATCTCCATCCGTCGCAAGTTGCTGTTCATCAACGTGCTCACCACCAGCACCGCTCTGGTGCTGGTTTCCACGGCATTCATCACCCATGAACGGTTCCGATTCCAGGACGATGTCACCCGGCAACTGAGCACGGTGGCGGACGTGATCGGTACGAGCGCGCGCGCCGCGCTGGCGGACCACGACCGGGCCGGCGCCGAAGAGGTGCTGCGAGCCCTCGCCGCCGAACCGCGCATTCTGGCCGCGTGCCTCTACGACGCCCAGGGAGGGATGCGCGCGTGCTATGCGCGCGAGCCGGGCGCGGAAGGAGTCTCGCAAGCGGCGGCCGGCTCCCTCACCGCCTCCTCCCACAACGGCGACTTGCTGCTCCAGAGACCCATTCTGGCTCACGGGCAGCCCCTCGGTTCCCTATGGATCCGCTTCGACGGCCGAGTGTCTTTTGAAACGCTGCGTCACGACCTGTCGATGGTCAGCCTGGCGATGTCGGTTTGCTTCATCATCGCCGTACTGCTTTCCACCCGATTGCAGCGCGTGATCACGGCTCCGTTGACGCGCCTGGCGCGGACGGCCCGCGAGGTGGCCGCCGGCCGGGACTATTCTCTTCGGGCCGAAAAGTCCGGCGAGGACGAATTGGGACGGCTGGTGGATTCGTTCAACGAAATGTTGTCGCAACTGGGAGAGCACGCGGCCGAGCTGAGGTCCATTTACGACTCCGCTCACGACGCCATCATTACGGTCACCAGCGAAGGAGCTATCGCCTCCTGGAATCAGGGCGCCGAGCACATCTTCGGCTGCGCGGAAGGTGAGGTTCGCGGCAAGGCGCTGGCGTCATTTTTCACCCAGGCGTCTCGCGCCGTCTATGAGAAGGAACTGAGTTGCCTGCATCGTGGCGGCGAGGCGTCGGCCGGCAAACTCGTCGAGGTGGCGGGGTTGCGGCCGGACGATACGGAGTTTCCCCTGGAGCTGACGATCGCGAAGTGGCGCACGAAAAAGGGCACGTTTTACACCAGCTTCCTGCGCGATACCAGCGCGCGCCGCATGCTGGAGGCCCAGCTGGCGCAGGCGCAGAAACTCGAATCCATCGGCCACCTGACGGCGGGGGTAGCGCACGAGATCAACACACCCATCCAGTATTTGGGAGATAACACGCGGTTCCTCGACGAGTCGTTCCGCAACCTGGACCGCGTGCTGCGCAGCTATGAAACGCTGGCCGGCGCGGCGGAAACGTCGGGTCTGCTCGCGGAGGAGGTCAAACAAGCGCGCGCGGCGGCGGAGGAAGCAGATCTCGAGTACCTACACGGTGAGATTCCGCGGGCCATCCAGCAGTCCGGAGAAGGCGTAGAGCGGGTCGCGACCATTGTGCGCGCCATGAAGGAATTTTCACATCCGGGGTCGGCCGAGATGAAGGCCATCGACCTCAATCACGCCATTGAGAGCACGCTGACGGTCTCGCGCAACGAGTGGAAGTATGTCGCGGAGGCGGTCACGGAATTCGATCCGAACCTGCCGGTGGTCCGCTGCCTGCCGGCTGAATTCAATCAGGTCATCCTAAACCTGGTGGTAAACGCCGCGCACGCCATCGCCGATGTGTCCGGCCGGGGCACCGGCAAGGGCCAGATCACGATCAGCACCCGGCGGGACGGCGAATGGGCCGAGATTCGCGTTCGCGACACCGGCACGGGAATTCCCCACGCCGTGCGCTCCCGCATCTTCACGCCTTTCTTCACCACCAAGGAAATGGGGCGCGGAACCGGGCAGGGACTGGCGATCGCGCACGCCGTGGTGGTGACCAAACACGGCGGCACGCTCGACTTCGAGACCGAAGAAGGCCAGGGGACCACCTTCATCATCCGGTTGCCTATCGAGGGCTGCCCGCCGGGAAGGCCATGAGCACGCGGATTCTTTTCGTGGATGACGAGCCGCTGATTCTCCAGGGGCTGGAGCGCTCTCTCCGACCCTTGCGCAAGGAGTGGCAGGCGGTATACGCCACGGGCGGAGAAGAGGCGCTGGCGCTGCTGGAGGGTGAGCCCTTCGACGTCATCGTGACCGACATGCGGATGCCCGGCATGGATGGAGCTGCGTTACTCGAGCAGGTGACGCGGCGCTACCCGGACATTGTGCGGATGGTGCTCTCGGGCCAATCCGATCTCGAGTCGGTCATCAAGTCCGCCGGCGTCACCCACCAGTACCTTTCGAAACCCTGCTCCATCGAAGCCTTAAGAGAGGCCGTCAACCGCGCGGTTTCGCTGCGCCAACTGCTCGCCAATGCTTCCGTCAAGCAGGTGGTATTGCGCATGAGATCGATTCCCAGTGTGCCGCCGCTCTACGTGGAGCTCACGAACTGCCTGAAATCGAAAGGCGGGTCGCTCGAAAAGGCCAGCGCCATTATCCAAAAAGACATGGGGATGAGCGCCAAGGTGCTGCAACTGGCCAATTCCGGACTGTTCGGCGCCTCGGGACGCATCAGCAGCGTGGCGGATGCGGTCACCTACCTGGGGCTGGACACGATCCGCACGCTGTTGCTGACCTTACATGCATTTTCGGAGTTTCAGCCAGGTGGCCCGGTCAATTTCTCCATGGCGTCGTTGTGGCGGCACAGCCTCGCGACCGGCGCTCTTGCCGAGCGCATCATGCAGTCGTTGCCGGCCGCGGGCACTGAAGGCACCATCGACATGCGCGTGATGGGGTTGCTGCACGACACCGGGCGCCTGGTGCTTGCAGCCAATCTGCCGGAAAGTTTCGAACGGATACCGCACCTCGCCGCAGAGAAGCGCATTTTGGAGTGGCAGGCCGAGCGTGAAGTGTTCGGCACGACGCACGCCGAGGTAGGCGCCTATCTGTTCGGCCTTTGGGGTCTGCCGGAGGCGATCGTCGAAGCCGTCGCCTACCACCACACACCCGCTCAGTGTCCTCGTCCAGGCTCCGCCATGCTGACCGCATTACACGTGGCCGACGTTCTTGCATCCGAGATGGACGCCAGCGAGTCGGCTTGGCACAATCCTGAACCCGACTTCGAGTACTTAGCCGGTGTGGGCGCGGGCAGCCGTCTCTCCGAATGGCGCGAACTGGCGCAGCAGATGGCTACTGAGGGGCCGCCAGATGGATGAAAAGATCCTCTGCGTGGATGACGACCTGAACATCCTGCTGGCGCTGCAGCGGCAATTGCGAAAGCAGTTTCATGTCGAAGGCGCGATGGGCGCGGAAAAGGCCTTGGCCGCGATAGAACGGGATGGCCCGTTCGCGGTGATTGTATCGGACCTGCAAATGCCCGGGATGAACGGGCTCGAGCTATTGGGCAAAGCCAGGGAGTTCTCGCCGGATACGGTGCGGGTGATGCTGACCGGCCAGGCCGATTTGCACACGGCCATCGCGGCCGTGAATCAGAACAGCATCTACCGGTTCCTGACGAAACCCTGTTCGGCGGAGGAACTGGCGGCGACGCTTGAAGCGGCCCTGGAGCAATACAGGCTGGTGACGGCGGAACGGAATCTGCTTGAGAACACGTTGCGCGCGAGCGTCAAGGTCCTCACCGAGGTGCTCAGCCTGGTGCACCCGGCGGCTTTCAGCCGCGCCAGCCGCATTCACCGCTATGTGCGGCACATGGCGGCGGAACTCAAGCTGGGTAATGCCTGGCAGTTCGAAGTGGCGGCCCTGCTTTCGCAGATTGGCTGCATCACCATGGACCCGTGCACGCTGGATCGCGTCTATACGGGCGAAGAGCTCTCCGCGGAAGAGAAGAAGATGTTCGCGGCCCATCCGGCGGCCGGCCGCGACCTGCTCCTCCACATTCCCCGGCTCGAGGCGGTGGCGCATATGATCGCCGGTCAGAACCTTGCTCAGCCCCCATCGCCTCCCCGGGCTCAACTACAAGAAGTGGTCTCTACGGGAGTGCACTTGTTGTGCGCCGCCATCGACTTCGACCGGCTGATCACGCGGGATCGCTCGAAAGAGGAGGCGCTCGCGCATATGCGGCAGCGAGAATACGATTACGACCCCGCGTGCCTGAGAGCGCTGGCGACGTTTGTGCCTCACGAAGCTGGCATGGAACTGCGCGTTCTCAAATCCGCTGAGCTGCGCAGATTCATGATCGTCGATCAGGACGTTCGCTCCAAGAACGGCCTGCTGCTGCTGGCAAAAGGTCAGGAAGTTACACCCTCGGTTCTGGACCGCCTCAAGGCTTTCGCGGCCAAGGTGGGAATCGTCGAGCCCATTCGCGTTCTGGTGGCGAAAAAGTGAATCAATGGCCGGGCATGCCCGGCACTACCTGACTTGCAAAACGAAGGACTCCGTTGCCGTGTGCCCTCCAGCGTCTTCGGCGATCAGCGTGTAACGGGTCTCGTGTAGCGGCGCGACTTCGAAGCAGCGGCTGATAGCGGGGTACATGCGCTCCACGGCAGGCTCCAGCCGGACCGACTTCGCGTTTACGACGCCGTAGCATACCAGCGCCGTTTGACCCCGGCTGATGATACCGGGCGTGACGTAAAAGTTGAGAATCCGGAGCCGTCCGTCTCCGTAGATGCCGCTGATCTCCCTCTGTCGTTTGACCCGCGCAGCCTCAGCAGCGGCCGACTCGAGGCGCTGGTTGTCCCGCCAGCGTGAGCCGAACACAAGAGCCACGTAAAGAGCGGCCAGCGCCACTCCAGCCGAGACATAGGGCAGGAGCTTCCGGATGATTCGCACCGAATCGGGCTCAGCCGGCATCTTTTCCTTATTATCAAGTGAAACAATCATCTGTTATGGAACAGCCGACCTTCGATCCAGGCCTGACTCAGAAATTCACCGCCACTCTGCGGCGAGCCATCAACAAAGACGGCAGCTTCAACGTACATCGCCGGGGAACGACGTGGCGCGACGTGCATCCGTACCTCTACCTGATCAACACGCGCTGGTGGAGTTTCTCCGCCCTCATGTTCTTGGGGTACGTGGTGATGAACACGCTGTTTGCGCTGGTGTATTACTCGCTCGGGCCCAATCAACTGCAGGGCGCCGATGCGCCCACGGAATTCGATCACTTTCTCAACGCATTCTTCTTCAGCGCTCACACGCTGACCACGGTCGGATACGGCAGCATTTCTCCCAAGGGCACGGCGGCCAACGTGGTGGCGGCGATCGAGGCCATGGTCGGGCTGATGGGTTTCGCGCTCGCCACCGGACTCCTGTTCGGCCGCGTGTCGAGGCCGTCGGCCAGACTCGGGTATAGCGGGAACATGCTGGTTGCGCCTTATCAGGACGCGACGAGCCTGCAATTCCGCGTGGTGAACCAGCGCGCGAACACGCTGATGGAGTTGGAAGCCTCGGTGATGCTGATGACGGCGGTCGGCCCGCCGGGGCAGCTCCGCAGGGAATTCACGCCGCTCAAGCTCGAGCGCCGCATGGTTTACTTTCTCCCCTTGACGTGGACGCTCGTGCACCCCATCGATGCGCAGAGTCCACTTTATGGGAAGACGCCGGAGGATCTCGAGCGGCTGCAGGCCGAGATTCTGATTCTCATCAAGGGATTCGACGACACTTTCAGCCAGACGGTCCATTCCCGGTATTCGTATCGATACGATGAGATCGTCTGGGGCGCGCGTTTCGCTCCGGCATTTACCATCGACCCGGAAGGTGACATTCTGCTCGAGGTGAATCAGGTGGGAGCGCTGGCAGCGGGCGAGGCGTCGAACAGGTGACGGCTAGGGCAAAACGAACGCTACGTAGCTCCCACCTGACGGCTCGCCCGATTTTCCGCCGCCGGCGGCGATCACCACAAACTGGCGGCCATGCACCTCGTATGTGGCGGGCGTGGCGTTGCCGCCTGCAGGCAACGTGGTTTCCCAGAGAAGCTTTCCCGTAGCTTTGTCGTAAGCGTGGAACTTCCGGTCGTGGTCGGTGGCGCCGATGAACAACAGGCCGCCCGCAGTAACTACCGGGCCGCCGTAATTTTCGCTGCCGGTGTTGCGGACGCCTTGAGCTACGAGCTCCGGGAATTCGCCGAACGGGATTTTCCAGTCGATCTCACCGGTATCCAGGTTGATGGCGTTGAGCGTGCCCCAAGGCGGTTCGACGGCAGGGTAGCCGTCGGGATCGAGAAACTTGTTGTATCCGTCACTGGTGTATTTCAACCCGAAGGGCCAGGGACTCGACGTCGCCTGCAATTCCACGGCGGTGTCCTTGCCCGAGAGCAGAAATTGAACCAGCGCCCGCATGGTGTCCCTGGAGAGCTGCGCGAAAGCCGGCATGCGCCCGCGGCCTTCGCGGACGACGTCGCTCACTTCCTCCTCCGATAATTTCTTGCCAATGTCCACGAGCGAAGGAAAATCAGGCGGGCTGCCGCGCAGATCCGGCCGGTGGCAGTTGGCGCAATTGGCGAGATAAATTTCACGGCCGCTGGTGTGCCCTTCGATCTTGGGCCGCTCGACCAGGCGTAGAATCCAGGGCATCTCGTTGGAGTTCACGTACAGCAGTCCCGTCGCCGGATCGAAAGCCGCGCCACCCCACTCTGCCGCGCCATCGAAACCCGGGAAGACGACGGTGCCTGCAAGGCTGGGCGGAACAAACTGGCCCGCGCTGCGAATCTTCCGAAACTGATCGAGGACCGCCTGGTGCGCCTCGGGCGTTCTTTGGGTAAGCATGTTCTCGGTCAAAATTTGACGGGCGAATGGCGGCGGCTTAAGCGGGAATGCCTGCTTCGGCGCGGTGACTTCGCCGTCCACATCCGTGCGCGGGACTTCCCGGTACTCCATGGGGAACAGGGGCTTGCCGGTCTCCCGCTCGAAGACAAAAACCACGCCGGCTTTGGTGGTTTGTGCGACGGCATCCACCAGCTTGCCGTCTCGCACGACCGTCACCAAATTCGGGGGCGCGGGGAAATCGCGGTCCCAAAGATCGTGCTTCACCGCCTGAAAATGCCACACACGCTCGCCGGTTGCGGCCTTCAGCGCGATGAGAGAGTTCGCGAACAGGTTGTCGCCGAGCCGGTTCGCGCCGTAGAAATCGAATGCCGCCGAGCCGGTGGGCACAAAGACCAGGCCGCGCTTTTCATCCAGGCTCATGCCGGACCAATTGTTTGCCGCGCCAATGTACTTCCAGGCCTCTTTCGGCCAGGTGTCGTAACCGAATTCACCGGGGTGGGGGATGGTGTGAAAACTCCAGCGGAGTTTTCCCGTGCGGACGTCGTAGGCCCGGATATCGCCTGGCGGGCAAGGCAGGTCCTCGCTCATCAGACCGCCGATAATCAGCAGGTCGCGAAAGATGATGCCCGGCGTGGTGGCCGAGATCGAAACCTCGCGGGGATCGCGCCCCAGCCCTTCGCGAAGATCGACGCGGCCCGAATTCCCGAAGCGGGTGATGAGCGTGCCGGTTCGGGCATCCAGCGCGTACAGGTAATGTCGCGAGACGAAGAGGATCCGCTGATCGTTTCCGTTCTCCCAATAGGTGACACCGCGATTCCGCACCGAATGCGTGATCTTCGCGCCTTCGTTTGGATCAAAGGCCCAGCGGAGCCGGCCCGTGGCGGCGTCGAGTGCGATGACGCGCAGTTTCGGAGTGGTAGCGAAGAGCACCCCATTGACAATGATGGGATTCGACTGCATCTCCGACCCGCCGAAGGCATCGCCCGTGTCGAACGTCCAGGCGACCTGGAGCTTCTGCACATTCCCGCGATTGATCTGGTCGAGGTTGGAGTAGCGAATGCTTTCCGGACCGCCGCCATAGACCTTCCACTCCCGGTAGCCGGCGGGAGGAACGTGGCGCTGATTTCGTTCCGCGCCATGCACGATCGGAAGGACCATGACCAGCGGGACGAGGACGACCGCGACGAAGAGTCTCAATCTTCCAATATAAGCTGCGAGGAAGGCGAATACACGTGATGTTTCTAGAAGCTCAGGCGCGCGCTCAACTGGACCTCCCGGCCGGGCGTCGCAGCGTCGGTGATCGTTCCAAATTGCGGTGTGTTCACGAAACGGTTGGGCGTGCCGAGGTTGGTGTGGTTAAGGGCGTTGAAGAACTCTCCGCGGATCTGAAAACGCCACTTCTCCGACAACACAAACTGGCGGACCAGGGCCGCGTCCATCGTCTGCATGCCGGGACCGTAGACCGTGTTGCGGCCGACATTTCCGAAAGTATAGGCCGGCGGCGCAAGAAATGCCGCGGTATTGAACCATCTGCCGGCGGTCTGCGTACCGGGCCCGTAGAGCGGCAGGCCGTCGTAGTTGGCCCGAATGGGATTCTCGCCCAGTACTGTGCCTGCGTTGGCGGTATCTCCGAACACAGAGACGGTGAACGGAAAGCCGCTCTGAACCTGGTAGATGGTGGAGAGTTGCCAGTTCTGGCTCGCGAGACGGATCCAGTCCGACCGCCGGGATGCGGGAATCGCATAGACCGCGCTCAGGGAAAACCGGTGGCGGATGTCGCAGCCCGGCCCCTTTTCGGCGTCCAGATCGGTGTTGTTCTGCGGCACACTCGATTCGAACATAGGTGACCGGAAGTCCGGCGCGTTGGTCAGATTCTTGGCGTAGGTGTAGTTAGCCAGCAGACTCAGGCCGTTTGAGTATCGGCGGCGAATGTTGACATACCCTGCGTCATACCAGCTTCGCGCCGTGTTCTCCAGCAGGTTGACTGTGCTGACGGGAAACGTCGTGTTGAATATGGTGATGTTCGGAGGAAATACGGTGCCATCGACAAAACTGGCCGTTTTGTACGGCCGGCGCGGCTGAATGGGACCCGGGCCGGGAAGCGCGTTGTTGATCAGATGGGCCCTCTGCAAATGAAGCCCGCGGTCTCCCAGATAACCGACCTCCACAACCGTGGCGTGCCCCAGGCTCTTTTCGAGCGAAGCGCTCCATTGCTGGACGTATTGAGCCGGTGCGTGGGGGTCGAAGGTTGAGTAGCTGACCACGGTCTTGCCCAGTATGGCGGGGTTGAAGTTAAAACCGTTCAGCGAGGGGATGAAGTTATCGCTCTGGTTCGTCTCCGCGAACACAAGCGGGGGGTTGTGTAACTGGTTGCACCACGTGTTCATGTCCACCGGCGTATAGAAAATGCCGTAGGCCATGCGCCACACGAAGCCCGAATTGCCGAACTGATGAGCGAGGCCCAGGCGCGGTGCGAAACGCAATTTGTTCGGGTAGAGAAGCCCGCGCGGCATGCCGTTCTGCCCGCCGATATACACATTGAGATGGCCGTTATCGGTCAGCATATTCGACCACTGCCGCTTCACGTCGGTCAGGGGACTCATGAATTCATAGCGCAGACCGAAATCGAGGGTGGTTCGGGGCGTGATGCGCCAGGTGTCTTGCGCGAAGGCGTCGGCGTACCACTGCCGCAGATCCATGCTTGGAATTCCGGCTTGCCGCTGGCGAACTGCCGGCAGTCCGAGCAGGAAACTCGCTAGCGCCGAACCGGTGGTATCGTTGGTCGCCGTCTGCGTCGTAAAGCCGGAGGTGAACTGATAGTAGCCGCGATTCTGGAAGAAGCCCCACATGGGCCAGATGTACCAGCGGTAACTGGCGCCGAATTTCAGGCTGTGCCGCCCGTGCTGCCAGCTCAGCACGTCGCGCCCTTCGAGGATCGTGTCCCAAGCATGCATCGGTGTGGCCAGGAAGCTGTCACCGAGGCCCGAATATCCTTGCACATTAAAGAACGGCGCGCCGTAGGCTCCCTTGCCGCCGAAGCCGACACCCTGAATGCCCAACTGCGTGACAATGTCGTTGCTATCGTTATTCTCGGAGTAGCGGTGCATGGCCAGCCGCGAATAGGCAATGCTGGCCGTGTTCAAGAGACTCGGTGTGATCACGCGATTCCAGGTGATGTTCGAGTTTTGCGCCATGTTGTCATGGAACGCCCCGAATCCGGGCAGATTCTGCGGCATGAATCCGGCCTCGCTGCTGATGGAATAGCGCGCGAACACGCTGTCGCCGTTGCCAAAAATGCGGTCGACGCGCAGCGAGCCCTGGTCCTGCTGGTGCTGCTCATTGCGCACGTCGAGGTAGTTGTTGGAATCCGTCCCCGCGCCGAAGACCGAAGGTGTCCCCATGGCGCCACCGATTCCCAAACCCATGTTGGAACCCATGTTTGAGCCCATGTTGGCCATGTCGCCCATCATGTTTGGCATGGGAACGTATTGGGTGAGAAATGTCGCGGCCACCGGGCTTAACCGCGCCGCCGGAATGACGTTGTTCGGAAACGGATCGCGCAGAAGCTGCGGGTTCTTGGGTCCGGCGGGCTTCGAGGGATCGAAGCTCGGATTGGGGTGAGCCGACGCCGGGTCGTATACCGTGGTGCCACTCATGGTGAAATCGCCGCCGGCTTCGTCCATGCTCGGCACCGTGTCCGTCATGGTCATGGCCTGACGCAAGCGCAAGCCTTCGAAATTGGCAAAAAAGAACGTCTTCTTGCCCACTAGCGGTCCTCCCAGGGAACCTCCGTAGTTGTTGCGCACCAGGTGATTGTCACCGGTCATCTCGTTGAACGTGCGCGCGTCCATCGCGTTATTACGCAGAAACTCGTATACCGTGCCGTGGAGTTGGCTGGTGCCCGTGCGCGTTACGATGTTGATCTGGCCGCCACCGGCGCCGCCCAGCTCTGCCGCGTAGCTTCCGGTCTGCACCTTGAACTCCTGCACCATGTCCGGCGACAAACTGATGTTCTGGGTGTTGAATGTCGGGTCGGTGTTGGTCACGCCATCGACAAGGAAATAATTTGCATTCGGCCGGCCCCCGCTGATGCTGATCGCGGAGGCTTGTCCCGGACGCCAGTACAGAGGATTCATGTCACCCGCCTGCGCTCCATGACTGTGATGCGCACCTGGCACCGTCAGGGCCAGATCCAGCAGCATGCGTCCATTCAGCGGAAGCTCTTCAACCGATTTGGTCTCCACCACTTCGCCCAAGCTGGCATCTGATGTTTTGAGAACTTCGGCGCGCTCGACAATGTCCACGGTCTCGCGCCGTTCTCCAACGCTCAGCGTTAAGTCGAGGCGCATCTGCTGCCCGACTTCGAGGTATACGGTGCGCTGCAGCACCGCGAAACCGGACGCGCCGGCTTCCAGTTGGTAGTCCCCGGGCTTCAGCCCGGCGATTTCGAAAAACCCGGACGCATTCACGGTCGCGCTGCGGGATTCGCCAGTGGCCGTGGATTTCAGAGACAGCGCAGCGGAGGTTACCGGACCGCCTTGCGCATCCTCGACCGTTCCACTGAGCGTGGCGAAATTGCCCTGCGCCAACAGCGAAGCGCACGAAAGTAACACGAGTAACGTTAAGACCCCCAGCCTCATGGGGTCGGATTGTAGCTGAATTGCGCGGAAGAATGAAATAGCAAAAAAATACTAGAGCCGCGAACGACCGCTCTTTATTTGCGGCGGGCTGCGTTCATCTAGCGGACCGCCCGCCATGGGTGCGCTTCATCACGCATGCGATACTGGCACGAGCCATGCCGAGCGCCGGCGCCCTCTGGCGCGATCGCGAGTTTCTGAAGCTGTGGAGCGGGCAGACCATTTCGCAGATCGGCTCGCGTATCACGCGGGACGGCTTGCCTTACACTGCAGTGCTGATGTTGCATGCGAGCCCTTTGCAGATGGGGCTGCTGGTTGCGCTGGGAGGAACTGCGGCGCTCGCCGCCGGACCGCTGGCGGGAGTCCTGGCGGATCGTTATCGCCGGCGGCCCACGCTGATCTGGGCCGACCTGGGCCGCGCCGCCGTGCTGAGCTTGATTCCCCTGGCGGCATTGTCGCAGCGGATGCAGATGTGGCAGCTTTACATCGTGGCGGCGCTCGCGGGAGCGCTCACGATTGTCTTCGACTCGGGGTATCAAGCGTACTTGCCAGTGCTCGTTCGCGGGGACCAACTGCTGGAAGGCAATCGCAAGCTGGCGCTCAGCAACTCCACGGCTGAAGTCCTGGGACCCGGCATGACCGGGTTCCTGGTGAAGGTGATGACCGGACCTATTGCGATCCTGCTGGATGCGGCGTCGTTCGTGGTCTCCGCGCTTTCCATTCTGGCGATCCAGCGGCGGGAACCTGCCGTCGAGTACAAGCGGCAAGAGCGCGGCTGGCACGAACTCACGGCGGGATTTCGCACGATTGCCGCTCATCCGCTGCTTCGGCCCATGGGGCTACGTACGGTGACGGCTGCGTTTTTCAGCGGTTTTCTTGCGACTCTCTACACGTTGTTCGGGATCGAGTATCTGGGGCTTGGTCCCGCAGTGCTCGGTGTCCTGATCACGCTCGGCGGCTTCGGCAATTTCTTCGGAGCGTGGATTTCGGAACGGATCGTCGAGCGGTTCCCATTAGGCAAGGTGATGATTGGAACTCACGTGGTTGCGGGATTGATGTGGCTGCTGATCCCCCTGGCGCACGGTCCATGGTATGTGGCCGCGGCGTTCCTGGGTGCCTCGCAATTGTTCGGCGACATGGCCTATCCGATCTATGACATTCACGAACTGACACTGCGCCAGTCGGTCACACCGCCCGAGGTGCTGGGCCGCGTGAATGCGTGCATGCAGATGCTGTTCAAAGGCGTAGTACCCCTAGGCTCGGTGGCGGGTGGTCTCCTCGCGCAGCGTTTCGGCGTGCGCTTCACGCTCACGCTCGCCGCGCTGGGAATCTTCGCGTCGTCCTTGTGGCTGATATTTTCTCCGGTACGAGCCTTGCGCGGGCACATGCATCCGGCGTTCACATCCCCTTCTAAGCAGCCTTGCGCTTGATGGATACGCCGCCGTTGGTTGTTACGGCGCGGACGAGCGGTCCGCCGGAACCCAGATCGATGGAGAGCTGCCGGTTAATCTCCCCGTGAACCGTAACCGGGAACTCGACGTTGATGTGGCCGTTCACGGTTCCGGTCTCGAGATGCGCGGAATAGTTGTCGGGCACTGACACCGAAACGCCGCCATTGGTGGTTCGGGCATCAAGCTGGCTGCCCTCCCAGCGATCTCCAGCCAGTTCAACCGACAGGCCGCCGTTGGTCGTGTACCCGTGGACTGCACCGCCGAGGCGGTTGAGAGAAACGCCGCCGTTCGTGGTTTCGAACTCGATCTGGCCTCGAACATCGGCGATGTGGATCCCGCCGTTGTGCGCTTTGAGGTTCAGATCCATCTTCTGTGGGACGAAGATCTCGTAACTGACGGACCAGCTTTCGTTCCGCGCCTGAGACGGGCCGTCCGCGACGATCCGGCCGCCGCCCGTGTGGATGATGACCTGGCGTGCAAGCGCTTTTGCCTCGGCATCTGTTTCAGCCGCGGTCTGGACGCGGGCTCGCACCAGAACCTCATTTTTCTGCCAGCCCTTTACCGTCATGCCGCCATTCATGCCGCCGTCGACACTGAGCTTTGGCGTGGCTGGAATGGTCATTTCGTTGATCTCGCAATGGGAAACCTGGTCGCTCTGCCAGTGGTCGTCACAAGTCATTTCGCGTTCCCGATCCTGCGCCAGTATCAGCGCCGGCAGGCAGCTCATCATCAGAAACGTCAGTCGAGTGCAATTTCGCATGGTTCCTCCCGTTCATCCCTTAGACGACGGCAATCGGCGGCGGTCGCTTGACATAATTGGTTGACGCCGGGATTCCACAGTGTAGGCACGCGGCCAACATTATGCGCGCTCGCCTTTGGAGATTCCGTCGCGCCAGCAACGGGTTACGGACCGCGCGCGTCTGGCGACTGATTTGCGAAGTCGCTGGCATGAAGGGAAGGATCCTGTCGCTGTTGATGCACGCAGGCGTGATCGCGTTGCTCCTCTCGACCGCATCGCTGCCTGTCCGAAGGTCTCTAGCGCCTCTGGTGAGTTCGCATCTCGCGCGGTTGGTGTTTCCGTCTACATACCACGGCGGCGGGGGCGGCGGTGAGCGGTCGCCGATTCCAGCCAGCCGGGGACGCCTTCCGAAACTCGCCCGGCAACAGTTTACGCCGCCTTCGGCGACGCCCCCTGCGACACATCCCGTCCTGGTAATGGAGCCGACTTTGATCGCGGCGGCGGACGTGCATCTGCCGGATATCACTTTGCCGCAGCTCGGAGATCCTTTTGGGCGCGAAGGGCCTGCATCCAGCGGTCCGGGAAGCGGCGGCGGGATCGGAGACGGCCAGGATGGCGGAGTCGGCAGCAGACGGGGCCCGGGCTTTGGATCGCATGACGGCGGCGGTGTTGAGGGGATCGATGTTGCCGGCAGCCTGACCGCCCCGAGAGTCCTCTACAAGGTGGAGCCGGAGTTTTCCGAGGAAGCGCGCAAGGCAAAATACCAGGGCACGGTGCTTCTGACCATCGAAGTCGGCGAAGACGGGAAACCGCACAGACTCCAGGTGCTACGCGGTCTTGGGCTGGGCCTGGATGAGAAGGCGATGGAAGCGGTATCGCGCTGGAGATTCAGGCCCGCGTCGCGCAACGGGCGTCCGGTTCGCGCGGCCGCGACCATCGAAGTGAATTTCCGCCTGCTGTGAACGGGACGACGCACCGTTCAGTGACTTCTTTGAGCAAGCTCCCGCGGGCGGCTTTCCCGACTCCGACCGTAAAACGTGCCGCCGGCAGTGGCGAGCTGCTCGAGCAGCGGGGCGGGGTGCCAGTAATCGCCGAACTCGGCGCGGTACCTGTGAACGCGATCGAGGACCGTCTTGAGGCCCACGGTATCGGCGTAGTACATGGGTCCGCCGCGATGGCGCGGAAACCCGAAGCCGTGGACATACATCACATCGATATCGCCGGGGCGCAGGGCGAAACCCTCGTCCAGAATATTCGCCCCTTCGTTGGCCAGAGCGGTCGTGATGCGGGCGACAATCTCTTCATCGGTCATGGCGCGCCGGGTGACGCAACGTTCGGCTGCTGCCTTACGGGCCAGATCATCGATGAGCGGATCGGGAATGGGCGTGCGACTGCCGGCTTCGTAGTGATACCACCCAGCGCCGGTTTTCTGGCCGTAGCGCCCCATATCGAACAACCAATCGGGCACCACCGATTGCGGCCCTTCGGAGCGCTCTTTGCCGATGGACCGCAGGTACTGGCGAATGCGTGCGCCCACATCGATGCCGGCGATGTCCTGCATGCCGAATGGCCCCACGGGCATGCCGAAATGGACCAGCGCCTGATCGATCTGCTGCACGCTCGCGCCCTCTTCCAGCAGCAGGTACGCCTCACGCATGTAGTAGGCGACCATGCGATTGGCGACGAAGCCGAAGCAGTTGCCCACCAGCACACCGATTTTGTTCAGCTTTTTCGCGATCTTCATGCCGGTGGCGATGGTCTCTTTCGAGGTTTCACTCCCGCGCACCAGTTCGAGGAGCTTCATGACATTCGCAGGGCTGAAATAGTGCGTGCCGATCACTTTCGCCGGCCGGCCGCTGGCGCGCGCAAACTCGTCGATGTCGAGCGTCGACGTATTGCTGGCCAGGATGCAATCGGGTTTGGTTACGCGGCCTAAATCCGCGAAGGTGGTCTTCTTGAGATCCATATTCTCGAAGACAGCTTCGGTGACGATATCGACCGAGTCGAAACCGTCGAACGTGAGGGTCGGGGTGATCAGGCTCAAGGCACGGTCCATCTGCTGCTGTGAGATGCGGCCTTTGGAGGCGGACGACTGATAGTTTTTCCGAATGATCGCCAAGCCGCGGTCGAGCGCCTCCTGAGTGACTTCTTTGAGCAGCACCGGGATGCCTGCGTTGGCATAATTCATGGCGATGCCGCCGCCCATGGTGCCCGCTCCCACCACGGCGGCAGAGCGGATCTCCAGCGTGGGGGTGTCCTTGGGAACGTCGGGAATTTTCGCAACCTCCCGCTCGGCGAAGAAGAGCTTGACCATAGCATGGGATTCGGTGGAGAGCACACAATCGGCGAAAATTTCAATCTCGCGGGCGCTTCCCGCATCGAAGCCGAGTTCGATGGCTGCCTCCATCGCCTCAACCGCTGCGTACGGAGCGCGTGCGCCGCGAGCCGTTTTGCCGAGGGCCTCCCGCGTCTTGGTGCAAGCGGCCAGCGCAGCCGCGCGAGGTTGGATTTTCTCCTCGATCTCCCGGGACTTCCGAACCCCTCCGGATTGCGCCTTCTCGAGCGCGAACGCGATGGCGCCGGATAACAGGTCGCCGGCAATGATCCGATCGATGATCCCCTCAGCTAAGGCGCGCTCGGCAGGAATGTGCTGTCCGTGCGTACACATTTCAAGAGCCATGGCCGCGCCGGCGAGCCGGGGAAGCCGCTGCGTGCCGCCGGCGCCGGGGATAATGCCCAACAGCACTTCGGGCTGGCCCACCTTGGCGGCAGGCACCGCGACGCGGTAATGACAGGCCATGGCGAACTCCAGCCCGCCGCCCAGCGCGGTGCCGTGAATCGCAGCGATGAGCGGCTTGGAACAATTCTCGATATGCGCCAGCCGGGCGTGAATCGCGTGCGAGCGCTCAATCGAGGACTCGCGGCTGGCGATGGTCTCAAAGAAACGGATATCGGCTCCTGCGATGAACGTGCTGCCAGCGCCGATGAGCACGGCGGCGCGGGCTTGCGGATCCTTCGCGGCCCGCGACACGGCCGCTT
This sequence comes from Terriglobia bacterium, assembly GCA_020073305.1. GTDB lineage: Bacteria > Acidobacteriota > Terriglobia > Bryobacterales > Bryobacteraceae > QHXW01. The sequence continues at coordinate 210,983 of JAIQFK010000005.1, read as the reverse complement.
CGATCGCTTCGGGCACGCCGGGGCTGAGCGCATTCACCGGCGGATTGTCGACGGTAATGACAGCCACCTGATCGCGAATTTCATAGTGGACGAGTTCGGACATGGGGTCCATCTTACAGATCTCCCGTGCCGCGGCGCAAAGTCCATCGTGTTAGGATGGATGATTGCCAGGTTCCGGGCTCCGTGCAACGGGCGGCTGCAAACCCCGCCAGGTCTGGAAAGAAGCAACGGTAGCGGTTTAACCCGTGTGCCGCGGATCACCCGGGGCTTGGCTTTTCCCTCCGCATGTATCAGGTTATCGCGCGTAAATACCGGCCCCAAACGTTTGCCGACGTGGTGAGCCAGGAGCACGTCAAGACGACGCTCGAAAACGCCATCGCCCAGCAACGCATCGCCCACGGCTACATTTTTTCCGGCCAGCGCGGGACAGGGAAAACCACAATAGCCCGGATTCTGGCGCGCTGCGTGAACTGCGTGCAAGGTCCCACCGCAACGCCGGACGGCACCTGCGCAAGCTGCATCGAGATCGCGCAGGGCAATGCTCCGGATGTGATTGAGATCGACGCGGCTTCGAATCGCGGCATCAACGAAATGCGCGAGCTGCGCGAGAACGTGCGCTATCGTCCCGTCCGCGACCGCTACAAGGTCTTCATCATCGACGAGGCGCACCAGATCACGAGCGAAGCCTTCAACGCGCTGCTCAAAACCATTGAGGAACCTCCGTCCTGGGTGATTTTCATCCTGTGCACGACGGAGGCGCACAAAATTCCCGCGACGATCGCCTCCCGCTGCCAGCATTTCAGCTTCCGGTCGGTGGATTTCGACGAGGTGGTGACGCGCATGGAGTGGATCTGCCGGCAGGAGGGCATCGAAGCCGATGCCGAAGTCCTGTCGGTTCTGGCGCAGGCGGGGGAGGGAAGCATCCGCGACTCGCTTTCCGCGCTCGACCAGGCCATTGCCTGCTGCGGAATCAAGCTGGATGCCAAGGAAGTGCGGGCGCTGCTCGGCGCCTTTTCGATGGAGGCGCTCGAAGCCGTAACGCAAGCGCTCGCATCGTCGGACTCGCGGCGCATGCTCACGCTGGTGGACGAACTCGAGCGCAACGGACATAACCTGCAGCACTTCAGCCGCGAGCTGGCGCGGTACTTCCGCAACCTGCTGGTGTCCCGGATCGCGGGATCGGATACGCGGTTGATTGCGGCGTCCGCAAACGAGCGGGCGCGCTTTGTGGAGATGTCGGCGTCGTTCTCGGAAGAGGATCTGACGCGGTACTTGCAGCTTTCGCTCGATTTGTTCAAGGATTTGCAATTCTCACTGCAGCCGCGTTTTCACCTGGAGATCGGGTTGGTGAAGCTGGTGCAAGCGGGGAGGTTGACGTCTATTGAGGAAGCGCTGGCGGGGCTGAAAGCTGATGGGGAGACGGGGAGACGCGGAGACGGGGAGACAAAAGCTGACGCCCGGATGGAGCACGGGCCTTCGGCCGCGACGCGGGGGCGCCCGGGTGAAGCACGGGTCTCCGGCGGCGACACGGCGCCAAGGCCAACGACGTCCCAAAACCCAAGTCCCTCGCGGCCGTCGCCTTTCGAGTTGGACCGGGCGAAGAAAGCCACCCGCCCGGAGCCACAATCCATTGGCGCAACGGCGCTCGCTCCGGAGCCGGCGGCAGCACCGGCCGGCGCCATCGAGTGGCGCGAAAAGCTGCATGCGGCTTTGATGGAACTCGAGATGCCGTTTACGGCCGACGCGTTGGAGCATTCCCGTGTGACCGAGGCGGGCAATGTGCTGGAGTTTGTGACGCCGAAAGAGTTTATGCTGGCCATGCGTGCTGAAGATATATCTAAAGCCGTGCAGCGCATCAGCTCGCAGCCGTTCAAGATCAAGGTAGCGGCCCGAGAAGTGGCGCCGGCCGAGACGGGCGCGGTGGCTGATCGGAAAAAGGATGACGCGTCGCAGCGCGCGCTGGCCAACCCCGAAGTGCAGCGTTTTCGCGAGGTTTTTGGCGGCGAAGTGCGCGCCGTGCGCGATCTAAAAAAGGTAGAGTAGGCTATGATTCTGCCGCAAAGGAGTCTGACGAAATGAAGCTTCCGGGAAACATGGGCGCCATGATGAAGCAGGCGCAGCAAATGCAGGAAAAAATGGCGCAAGAGATTGCGCAGATCCGCGTGGAAGCCACGTCCGGCGGCGGCATGGTGAGCGTCAAGATGGATGGCAACAAGAACCTGCTCAGCGTGAAGATCGACCCGGAGGTGGCGGGCGATGTCGAGATGCTACAGGACATGGTGCTGGCGGCGTGCAATGAGGCCGTGAAGAAGGTGGAAGAAGAGGCCAAGCAGAAAATGGGCGGGCTGCTGGGCGGGCTCGGGCTTCCGCCCGGAATGTTTTAACCTTACATGCCGGATTTCGCCGAGCCTCTCGCGCGGCTCATCACCGAACTCAAGCATCTGCCGGGCGTCGGACAAAAATCCGCGCAGCGCCTTGCCTTTCACCTGATGCGCGGCACCCGCGAGGATGCAGAGCGGCTGGCACAAGCCATCCTCGACGTGAAGGACAAGCTGGGCCTTTGCCCGGTGTGCAACAACATCAGCGAAGGTGAACTCTGCCTGTTTTGCCGGGACACGACGCGCGATCAGAAAGTGCTGTGCGTGGTGGAAGAGCCGCACAACATCATCGGCATCGAAACCACGCGGCAGTTCGCTGGCGTGTACCACGTGCTGCACGGCGCACTATCGCCCTTGCGCGGCATCGGTCCGGAGCAGCTCAAGATCAAGAACCTCATCGAGCGGATCGGCGCAGGACAGATCGCAGAGGTGATCCTGGCCACCAACCCCACCGCCGAGGGCGAAGCGACGGCCGTCTACCTTTCCAAGCTGATCAAGCCGCTGGGCATCCGCGTGACGCGCATCGCCATGGGCATTCCAGTAGGCAGCGATATCGAATTCGCCGACGAAGTGACGATCTGGAAAGCCATGGAGGGCCGGCGGGAGATGTGAAGTGGCGTAGATGCAAGTGCGCAACCGCCTGCCGGATTAGGTCGTTACTTCAGTCGAATCAGCGGACTTTCCGATAACGCACTTTTCGTCAGGCAATGCTTACAAGGCACACTGTTGGCGGTGCGCACAGACGGACCTGATCCGCAGTCCAGGGTTCCGCACACGTAGAATGGAGGCAATGAGCCCCGACGGCAGTATCTACTGCATCTCGCTGCGACTGCGGCGCATAACAATCGAGGATGCCTATGTCAATGTGCCGCTGACGGAGGCGATCACAAAACCGACAGAGGAGGGCAACCGTGCGCTTGACCCTGATGCATTCATGCGCGAGGGAATTCGCCTCAGTGACGATCCTAGGGTTGAGTGGCAGGTTGAAAGTGCCACGACCGAGTGCCATCCAGTTCAGCAGGCCAGACCGGAAGATCGGACGGCCTTAGATGTCCACGATTAGGCCCATTTTCTCCAAACGAGTCTAAAGAGCAGCCTCCCGCGAATCTGATTGTCGCGGTACGACGGCGTTATCGGAGACTGGTCCCGAAACATCAAAAAGAGTCTCCGGGTGAGCCGTCGCCAGCCGGAAGTTGGACACTCCACCCCGGAATGCTGCTGTCCAAGAACTGGCGACTCGGCGCTGTCCGGTAGGTGAACTTCGAATCGCTACGGCCTACATCGCGTCCTTGGCCCTCTTGAAGAAATGGGCGATTTTGTGCCCGGCCTTCTCCGTGTAGTAAACCGTCACCTTGGCTGACTTTTCGCTTCCCGCGGCGATGTCCTTGCCGGCTGCACTGGCCGCGTGGCTGGCGAATTGATAGGTTTCTTCCGTGCCGTCGGCGGTCTTTACGACGATGGTCTTACCTCCGCTGCCAATGCGCGAGACAGTACCCTCGGTCGCCTTCAGCCCACTCTTTCCAACGTTGTCGACCTCCTCGGCCGTCTCTTCGGAGCCCTTGGTGGCGTAATGCACCGCCACTTCGCTGCCTTCCCTTAAACCGTGGAACGCATCTTGCGCGGCCTCGCCGGTTGCCTCCGCGCCGTGCACCGTGGTCTTTCCGACAAAGTGAAACGTGTGCTCGGCGCCGTCAGCGGTCTTGACGACGATGGTTTTGGTAGTCGCATCCACTTTCTTCACGGTGCCTGAAACGGCGCTCACCACGTCCTGCGCCGCGAAGGCAGTGAGAGACAGAGACAAAAACAGCAGTGACGAGCCAGTGTATCTGATCATCTTCAATATCCTTATTCAGCCAGCATACGCCTGCGCGAGCCGGGTAAGGGCCGCTTTGGCTTCCAGCCCGGTCATGGGCTTATTGTAAATCGCACTACCGGGCTGCTGCTTCCGGCCGCCATCGCGAAGCGAACCAGTGTCGACCGGCGCGAAACCGATCTCTTCGATCAATTGCATGACTGCGCGCTTAGCCTCCAGGTCATCGCCGGCGACGAAGATCGCGTGCCGCTCATCCACCGGCAAGTCCGTGCGGCCGCGGTCCGACAGGTGCTGATAGTAGATGGTATTGAATGCCTTCGCCAGGCGTGCTCCCGGAAGCCGCTTGGCGGTTTCTTCGCTGGAGGTCGAATCGCCCAGATCGTAGAAAGTGAAATCGGGTTTATACGGATTCATCGCGTCGATGACGATCTTCCCGTCGACCGTCTCGGGTTTGGGCAGCGCTTCCGGCGACCGCCACGGAACAGCGAGCACAATCACATCGCCGAATCCCGCGGCGTCATCCACCGTCATGGCGTGCGCGCGCGGACCAAGCAGTACTACGAGCTCACGCAGTGAATCCGGTCCGCGGGAATTACTGATTGCGACCTCGTGGCCCGCATGGATAAAAAGGCGAGCAGCGGTCGCGCCGATATTGCCCGCTCCAATGATGCCGATCTTCATGCTTATATAGATGCCGGAAATCGGTCTGAGGTCTCAAAATTCTACCCGGCGCGCGAGCCGTCGGGAACGGGTGATTCGGTGACCGCAAGCACGGGCCGCACTCCATCGGCGTAGCCGATATCGAAGAGCATGCCTTCGGAGAGCACACCGCGCATCTTCCGCGGCTCCAGGTTGACGACGAACAGCGCCTGGCGGCCTTCGATCTCGCGAGGATTGGCGCGTTCCTGCTTGAGGCCCGCTACAATGGTCCTCGTGTGATCGCCGAAATTCACGCGCAGCGCGACCAGCTTGTCTGAACCGGCGACGTCGGTGACGGACTCGATGGTGCCGGTGCGAATGTCGACCTGGTTGAGAACATCCATGGATATGGGCGGCTTGATGGGAGCGGGAGTCATTCAAACTCCTGCACGGGCGCGGCCTGATCGGGCCCGACGCGGCCGGCCGTGATCGCGGCGCGGAAATAATTCTCGCCCTTCACCGGGGCGCCCGCGAGGCGGCGGAGCATCGAGATCTGGCCAATGTGCGTCAGAGCATCGGCGACGGGCCCTTGAAAGAGCTTTTCCGATGAAAAACCGAGCGGCGAGTCCGAACCCAGGTATGCATCGAACGCTTCGAGAGCCGCAAAGAACCGGCTGACTTCTTCGTTCCATGGAAGCGGCGCAGAAGTGTGCCACTCGTGCTTTCCTCGCGCCATGGCGAGAGCCCAGTCGAGGAGATCTCCGACGTGGGCCAGGATCTGTCCTGGCGTGCGAGTTTTCGTGCCTGCGCGGAATTCGGCGAATCCAGCCGGCGCGCCGCGCACCGCTTTGCCTCCCCGGTAAGCCAGCGTGCCGACGGTATGACGGAGAAGTTCGCGTTTGGGGTCAGGGGTCATAGTTCAAATGACGACCGGCAGGGCGGCGGCTTGGCGGAGTCCCGCCGCGGTCAGCCCGCCGATTTCCACGTCGATCAATTCATTCGCCGGCCGCGCCGCTGGCAACTCCACCTTTAGAAAGTTATCGCTCAGCGCAACGCGCGGTTCTTCGAGCGTAACGACCGAAAGCTTGCGGCCAATCATCCGGCGGCGGAACTGGAGATTCTTCTCCGCTGCCAGCTCGCGCAAGATGCGACTGCGATGTCTCCGAACGTGCATGGGCACAGGGTCCGGCATCGCGGCGGCCGGTGTGCCAGGACGCTCGGAATAGGTGAACACGTGGAGGTAGGTGAAGGGAAGGGAATCGATGAACGCGCGGTTCTCCTCAAATTCGGAGTCGGTCTCTCCGGGGAAACCCACCATCACGTCGGCGCCGATGGCCGCGTCTGGCATCAAGCGGCGGGCTCTGATGATGCGGTCGGCATAATGACGCGGCCGGTACTTGCGGCGCATGCGGCGTAACACGCGATCGGAACCTGACTGCAACGGGGCGTGCACGTGCTTGGCGATGCGTGGCGATGCAGCCATCAGGTTCAGCAGCTCGTCGGAGAAATCCATTGGCTCGACCGAGCTTAAGCGCAGCCGGTCGATTTCGGTCTCGGCCAGCAGGCGGCGGATCAGGCCGGCAAGGCGCAGGTTGCTCCCCGGTTCCCGGCCCCAGCGACCCAGATTGATGCCGCTGAGCACGACCTCGCGATAGCGGCCGGCGAGGTTCCGGACCTGCTCGACGACGAAATCGGACGACGAGCTGCGCGATCGTCCGCGCACGAACGGAATAATACAAAACGAGCAACGGTTGTTGCAGCCGTCCTGAATTTTAAGATTGGGCCGCGCGCGATCAACTGTGGCTTCCATCACCGGAGCGGTGAGAAAATCCTGCGAGGCGAAGATGTCGCCTACCAGAATCTGGCCATGGTAGGGGGCGCCCGCCAGCAGATCCGCAATGCCGGTTTTATGCGAGTTGCCCACAACCCATGCGACGCCGGGTAGCGCGGCCAGCTCTTCGGGCGCGCGCTGCGCATAGCAGCCCGTCACCAGAATGCGGCTTTCGGGATTCTCGCGATGCACGCGCCGCACGGTCTGGCGCACGTCGTCGTCGGCCGAAGAGGTGACGGTGCACGTGTTCAGGATGACGAAGTCGGCGGCGGGGCGGTCGGGAGCGCACTCAAGACCGCGCGCTCGCAGTTGCGCCTCAAGCGCGGCGCCATCCGCTTGCGTCGCACGGCAGCCGAAATTCTGGACGAAGAAACGGGGCATGCGGCTTCCTTGAGTTTACACGGTAGCCGCTGCTCCATTCTTGCTTCCTACGATTGCTTTTCCCGGCGGTACGGTGACGACATGTAGCCGCGCGATTCCCTGGCGGCGTCGGCCTCGGGTGCAAAGGCGATGGCGTGTTTATAGGCATCGAGAGCCTCGGCGCGGCGGTTCTTCATATCGTAGATCTGGCCCAGGCGCATCCACGCCAGCACGCCGGTGTTGAGGTCCACTTCGTTCCGGGAGGCGGTGACTTTCCTAAGATTCTCGATCGCGCGATCGAGATCGTTGTACCAGAACTCGATGTTCCCGAGCTGGAAATAAATCTTCTCCCAAGGTACATCGGCGAAGCCCGGCAGCCCGCCCTGCTTCATTGCCGCGATGCGTTCAATTGCCCCGATGGCCTTGTCCTTGTTGCCGAGAGAGCTGTACATTTGTGCTTCTTCAAACAGCAGCAGGTTGTTGTGCGGGAAGCGGCGCAGCAGATCTTCCAGCAGAGGAATGGCCTGCTTCGGTTTCTCCTCGCGCCGGTAGAGAGCGCAGAGCAGCATTTCGGCATCCACCTTGTTGTTGCTACCCTTGCGCGCGACTTCCTCCACCGTGTGAATGCCTCTGTCTTTGTCGCCATGGAAGCCGACCAGGAACCCCAGCAGCCTCCAGTGCCACGGCAGACTGCCCACCACGTAATCGTGCAGGCCTTGAATGAAGCGCGCATCGTAATTCGAAGGCTCCAGTTCGGTAATACGATTGTGATCCTTGCGCGCTGAGGTAGCGTCGTGCAACGCATCCCGCCAGGCTTTCCTCACCAGAAACTCGTAATTGGCGCGCAAAGCATAAGCAGCGCCCCGGCCGTACAGCGCCCCAGTGTCATTGGGATTCCGGGCGAGCCGGGCGTTCGCCAGGTCGAGAGCCCTCTGAATCTCGTCACTGAACCGTTTCTCAATCGCGGGACTGGGATTCATTTTCGCCCGCCGCAGAAACGGGTTGTTGCCGGACACCAACTCCGTCTCGAGCGCGCCGTTGCGGTACATCTCCCGGTAGAGCAGCGTCTGCGCGACGTGATTGTGCGGCCCGATGGCTTGCGGATTCTGCTGCTCGGCTTTTTCAAATTCCGCCAGCGCCTGATCGTATTCGAGGCTGTAAAAGTGATTCAGGCCGCGGGCGTCGGGCGAATCCTGAGCAAGGAGAGGGAGAGCCAGCAGAGCAGCCGGTAACGCAATCCAGAAACGCGACATTCCTACTTCGATTCTAACTGGGCTCCGTTTCCGGCGCGACCTCTGCGCCCTCCCATGATGCGGAGCAACAATGCAGCCAATAGCGTGACAGCGCCCGCTGTCATGCTATAGAGCCCCCGAGTGATCCACTCCATCTCTACAATGCTTCGATCCGTTCGAGCCCGTTGATCGGCTGGCAGCGAGGCCAGAATGCGTTCGGGGATGAAATCCAGGGCAAGGAACCCAAACAGGATGATCAAGCATCCGGCGGCGGCGAGAATTCTGACCGCGGCCCTCATCTGGGCGCCAATTGCGCGAGCGCCCAGCGCGCGTGCTCCGCCACCAGCGCATAGGGCGAACGCGCCAGGCTCTCGAGTGGCTGGCGAAAACGCCCGGAGCGCTGGTTGCCCATGGCCACGGCGACATTCCTGAGAAACCCGGCGTACCGGGCGCGCTTGACGGGACTGGAGCGGAAAATAGCGCGGAATTCTTCTTCGGAAATCTGTGCCAGCCTCGCGAGGTCGGGCGCGAAATGTTGCGGCGAGAACGCCAACTCGCTGGTGACCGGAGCGCTGTGATTCCATGGGCACACATCCTGGCAGATATCGCAGCCGAAAACATGGTTCCCCATCTGTGCGCGAGCTTCGGCGGGAACAGAACCGTGCAATTCGATCGTAAAATACGCGATGCACAGGCGTGAATCGATCGCCCATTCGGGGCCTCCCGGAACGCCGGCGGGCACAATGGCCGCGGTGGGGCAGGCATCGATGCACTGTGTGCAGGTGCCGCAGCGGTCGGGTGGCGGCGCGCCGGGCTCGATCGCGAGCGACACCATCAACTCGCCAAGGAAGAACCATGAGCCCATATCCTGGTTGATCAGGCAGGTGTTCTTCCCGATCCAGCCCAGACCCGCGCGGCGCGCGTAGGCGCGTTCGAGCAAAGGAGCGGTGTCCACACAGATTTTCCAATCAAATGGCCCCGCACTGTGCTCGCGGATCTTCTCGACCAGGCGTGCGAGCCCGCAGCGCAGCACGTCGTGATAGTCCTCGCCCCAGGCGTATCGCGAGATCCAAGCCAGCTCGCGATCGTGGAGTTGGGTCGAATAGGGCTCCGGACCGTTATAGAGTTTGCCAACGCAGATCACGGATCTGGCGGACGGCAGCAGCTTGCCGGGATCGTCGCGGACCTCGGCGCGATGATCGGTCAGGTACTTCATCTCGCCCGCGAAGCCGGCGGCGACCCAGTGCCTGTAGTAGCCAGCCTCCCCGAGCGGAACCGCCGGAGCAGCGCCGGCCAGCTCGAAACCGCATTCGTGGGCTAGCCGCTGGATGAGTTCTATGGTCAAGCCGGTGATATTATAGACGCACTTCAGGGCAAAGGAGTTTTCCGGCGGACCGTCCGCCTTTCAGTAATGCCAGGCGGCGGAGAACAGAAAACATCGTCTGTGTTAACATGCGGAGCATGCCGGGAGTGATTGGGGCAACGGCTTGCGGGGCCGTCTGCGGGGCGGGTGCGTTGATGGCCTATGGCGTACGCGGTCGCTCTTCCACATTATTTGCACCATCCGTGTACCGGGGCCCGGCTTCGCGGCGCGCCATCGCCTTCACCTTTGATGACGGGCCGAGCGAGTCGACGCCCGGCCTGTTGCGGGTCCTCGCCGATCACGATGTTCCCGCCACTTTCTTTCAATGCGGAGCCAACGTGGAACGGCTGCCGGAGATCGCGCGTGAGGTGGCGCGGCAAGGTCACGAGATCGGCAATCACAGCCACACACACCCGAAGTTCTATTTCCGGGGGCCGGGATTCATGCGCGATGAGCTGGCCCGCGCCCAGGACGCCATCGAGAACGCCACGCAGGTTTCCCCAGTTCTTTTCCGCGCTCCATTCGGTGTGAGGTGGCCGGGATTGCGCGGCGCGCAGCAGAGCCTGAACCTTCTGGGCGTTATGTGGACCGTGATCGGCCGCGACTGGGTGCTGGCCGCGGAGGGAATCGTCCGGCGCGTGCTGCCAACAATCGAGAATGGCGCCATCGTTTGCCTGCACGACGGGCGAGACTTGAGTATCCGGCCAGATGTCGGGCCCACCATCGACGCCGTGCGCCGCCTCATCCCGATTCTCAAAGGGGAAGGATATCGTTTCGAAAGCGTAAGCCAACTACTATGTCCGAGGAACTGATCCAGAGAGTCCGAAACATCATTGCCAACACGCAACGCATTCCTGTGGAGAAGATCACCATCGACAGTTCGTTTGCGGAACTCGGGATCGACTCCATGGACGGCGTCAACATTCTGTTCGCTCTGGAAAACGAATTCAACATCACCATCCCCGATGAGGCAGCCAAGCAGATCCGCAACGTACGCCAGATGATGGAAGGCGTGGAAAGGCTGATTGCGGGCGGTGCGGCGGATACCGCAGCCGTCACATCGTAAAGCATGCAGCGCGTCGCTGTTACCGGCATCGGCGTGATCTGCGCGCTGGGCCGCACCACCGGGGAGTTCGGCCGAGCTCTCCGCGAAGGGCGCTCCGGGATCGGGCCCATTCAATCCGCGGACTGCTCGAACGTGCGTTTTCGCAATGGCGCTGAGGTGCCGGCGTACGATCATCGTCCTTATTTCGATGACAAGCACGCCGATTTCATCGACCGGTTTGCGCAATTTGCGGTGATTGCGGCGCGCGAAGCCACACTGGATGCCGGAATCGAATGGACGCCGGAATTGCGGGAGAACGCGGGGATCGTGACGGGCTCGTGCGTGGGGGGACAGTCCACCGAGGATGCCGGTTTCCACAACGTGTACAAGCTGGGGCTCAACCGGGTTCATCCCTTGACCATCCCCAAGACTATGGCCAACGCCGGAGCGAGCCACATTTCGATGGAGTTCGGCATCACCGGTCCCAGCTACACGATATCCACGGCGTGTTCATCGGCCTCGCACGCCATCGGACAGGCGTTCTGGATGGTGCGGAACGGCATGGCGCCGCTGGCCATCGCCGGCGGGAGCGAAGCGCCGTTCAGCTTCGGAATCCTGAAAGCCTGGGAGGCGCTGCGCGTGGTTTCTCCGGACACCTGCCGGCCGTTTTCCAAGGATCGAAGCGGGATGGTGCTGGGTGAAGGCGCGGCCATGCTGGTTCTCGAGCCACTGGAAGCTGCACAGGCCCGCGGCGCACGCATTCATGCCGAGATCGTGGGGTTCGGCATGTCCTCGGACGCAAGCCACATCACGCAACCTTCGGCCGACGGGGCGGCGCGCGCCATGCGCGCCACACTGTGTGACGCGCGTATCACTCCCGAAGCGGTCGCTTACATCAACGCTCACGGTACCGGAACGCAGGCCAACGATTCGAGCGAGACAGCGGCGATTCGCGCAGTCTTCGGCCCGTACGCGGAACGGCTCGCGGTCAGCTCGACCAAGTCCATGCACGGGCACGCCCTCGGAGCAGCCGGCGCGCTCGAAGCTGCGGCGGCCATTCTGGCGTTGCGCGACGGCTTTCTGCCGCCCACCGCGAATTTCAATGAGCCCGACCCGCAGTGCGACCTGGACGTGGTTCCCAATGTATCGCGCAATGCGGATTTCGAGTATGCCCTGTCCAACTCCTTTGCGTTCGGCGGCTTGAACGCTGTGCTGGCGTTTCGCAAGGCGTAGTCGCCGAGAATTTGCAAATCTAAAGCGTGCTCCTTCCTAAAATGGAGACATGGAGCAGGTTGCAGAAGCTGCCCCGCAGACAACGCGCCGCCGTTTTTACCTCACCTTCATTTATGGACTCTGGGGAGTGATCAGCGCCGCGCTAGCGGCCCCCGCGCTCATTTATCTCTTCCTGCCGCCTAGAGTGCGGCGCGAGTCCGATTGGGTCGAAGCCGGCGACATCACCAGGCTGCAGCCAAAGACTCCGGTCGAAGTGGTGTTCCGCAAGAACCGCGTCGACGGTTGGAAGGTTTCGAGCGAGAAACAGACTGCCTGGGTGGTGAAGCTCTCCGACCAGCAGGTTGTGGCGTTCGGCCCGCAGTGTACGCACCTGGGCTGTGCGTACCACTGGGAAGAGCGCTCGTCGGACTTTCTTTGCCCGTGCCATTCGTCGGTGTTTTCCGTTGATGGAAAGGTGGTTTCCGGACCGGCGCCACGCCCGCTTGATCGTTACGATACGAAAATCGAGAACGGAAAATTGTTGCTGGGCGCTTTGCGGGAACCGGGGAGCCAGAAGTCATGACCTGGAAGGAGCGAATGCATGGCTGGCTCGATCATCGCACCGGGATCGAGACCGGGGTCCGCAATTTCCTGTACGAGCAGATTCCTGCGTCCAGCGGCTGGCATCAGGTGTTCGGCAGCGTAGCGCTTTTCCTGTTTCTCGTGCAGGCGTTCACAGGCGCCCTGCTGGCCTTCAATTATGCTCCGACTCCCGGTGACGCCTACAACAGCCTGCGCTACATCATGACCGAAGTTACGGGCGGGCGCCTGATGCGCGGCCTGCATCACTGGGGCGCCAGCATGATGGTCGTGGTGGTGGTGCTTCACATGACTCAGGTCTTTCTCTACGGCTCATACAAAAAGCCGCGCGAAGCGACTTGGATTGCGGGCGTCCTCCTGTTGCTCCTCACGCTGGCCTATGGCCTCACCGGATATCTGTTGCCTTGGGACAATCGCGCTTATTGGGGCACCGTGGTGACGACGCAGATCGCGGCGCAGGCGCCCGTTGTCGGGCCGTATCTGTTGCGCCTTTTGGGCAGCCAGGGCGACGTCGGCGTAGTGACCTTCGCGCGTTTCTACGGACTCCACGTGCTGCTTCTCCCGCCGGCCACCGGCCTGTTGATCGTGCTGCACGTTTATCTTGTGCGCAAGCACGGCGTGGCGCCGGCGCCGGGCGATGAGGTGCGGCCGCGGAAAAAGTTCTTCCCGGAGCAGGTGTTCCGCGATACGGTGGCGATCTTCATCGCGTTTGCCGTCCTGTTCGTCATGGCGGTGGTGGTGCGGGTGCCGCTCGAACAGCTTGCCGATCCCACGGACACGACTTACATCCCGCGGCCCGAATGGTATTTTCTGTTTCTCTTCCAGACGCTCAAGCTCTTCACCGGCCCGCTCGAGATGGTGGGCACCGTGGTGCTGCCCACGCTGGCGATTCTCGCGCTGGTGCTCGTGCCATTTGTCGACCGCGGCCAAATGCGCAAAGTGACCGAGCGGGCGTTCGCGGGGGCCGTCCTCTGCCTGGCGGCGATCGGCTGGGCCGGTCTGACCGTGGCCGCTGTGGTGACCACGCCCAAACCCGCGGTTGCCGAACAGATCGATTTCTCACAGCCCACCGACTGGTTGCAGCTTTCACCGATAGAATTGGCGGGAATCGGTTACTTCCGTCAGGAGAACTGCGTGAGTTGCCACACGGTGGGTGACGGCAAGCCCAAGATCGGGCCGGATCTGGCGAGCACCACGATCCACAAAACCGCGGCGTGGATGATCCAGCATTTCAAACGCCCGGCCGCCATGGTGCCGGGCAGCGCCATGCCGCCGATTCAATTGAGCGATGCGCAACTCAATACCCTGGCCGCGTTCTTGCTGAAGCTCAACGCGCGGAACGCGGTCGCGCTGCAATCTGCTCCCGAATTCGCGGCCGAGGGTGCGCTGCTTTATCAGAAGAGCCAGTGCGGCTCCTGCCACATGGTCAACGGGGTGGGAGTGAAGCTGGGTCCGCCGCTCAACGGCTTGAGGCGGCGCCGGACCGAACAATGGGTGGAGCAGCATTTCCAAAACCCACAAGCGCTTTCGCCCGGCAGCATCATGCCGCCCTATAAGTTCACACCCTCGGAGATGAAGAATATCGTGGCGTACTTGTTTGTGCTGCCGGATTAGAATCTGCCGGTCACTGCCCGGCGGTCCAGATGACGAACTGCGGGCTAAATGTGCCCGTATATGGATCTCCATTGAGCAATTGCAAGCTTCCGTACAAATCGATGCCTGATTCGAAGCTGGGTGTAAAGTTGATTTGACTCACGCCCGCGGCCTGAAATGGCGCCGGACCTTCATATGTGATATCCATCCCATAGAAGTAGGCCCCGGTCTGAATGGTTGCAAAAAGGTACCCCACGCTCCACTGCACCGTGTTGACGGGCAGCGGCATCCCCACAATCGACCCGTCGGGCTGCGCCGGGGTAATTGGGCCTAATCCGTTTGAGAAGATGGACACAATGGAACCTGGTTTCGCGGGATTCGTGCTCGAGTTGACGGAGCAGTCCTGATTCAGGGCCGCCGCGTGAATTCCGTCATCCGTCATGAAAACGGCAGGGGCTACGCTGGCGACGGAGCGCTCAAGACAATTGGTTGTTGCCCCCTTGTAGACGACACAGATTTTGGTTGTTGCACCGACGGTCAACGACCACGGCACTATGGTATTGATCTGATTGTCTTGCACGTAAAATAACGGTGCGGGCTTATTGTCAAACGTCACCTGCACATTCGCTAATTGGTTTGGAAAGCCGGTCTTCAGATTCACTTTGGGCTGCACGCCCTCGGCCGGCCCCAGCCCCTGACCAAACAAGCTGACCAGTTCCCCCGGCGCCACTGGTCCCGGGTCATAGCTAGCGGCGTTGCCCACGCAAGCGAGTTGCAGGGGCGTGGCATTGGGGTGCTGCGAAAGGTGGAGGAAGAGCCATCTTCCACTGGGCGCCTGGAACTGAGCTGGATTGCCGACAACATAGACCGTACCGTCCGGAGCAATAGTCAGCCCAACCTGTGCCTCATCCCGCAGGTACAAACCGGGGTCTTCACTGGGCAGAAAAGTCGATTGCAGGAGTTCGCCGCTCGGCCCGTACACGGCCAAAAATGCCGAACCACAGGAGAATACGGGGTTCTTCACGGGAAGGTTCGCGACGTTAGCGGCTCCGACGACGTAAGTGTTTCCGCCTCCATCCACGGCCATCGCATTGGAGAACGTGGGGAAAGACAGCGTAGTCGGCAGCGTCGTCGTCCACAGGAGTGCGGTCCCTGTAGAGTTGAAGGCCTTTAAAATGTTCAGGGGATTTGGATAGCTACCGACAACCGAGACGACGGCATCGCCGGCCGCGTCCAGGGCGAGGCCGGTGGGTTGGTCACCATTTCCTGTGTACGTCGCATAGACCAGGCCTGAACCATCCGGTTTGAGCTTCGCGAGGAAAGCCGGACCGCCGGTGCTCAGGTAAGCTCCGGGAGTAATGGGAAATCCAAAGCCGTCCGTGGTGCCCAGAAGGACTGCCGACCCGGTTGCCTCCACAGCGATCGCCTTTACCCCAACGTTCGGCGACGCAACATAAGTTGCATAGCCGACCGAACCGTCGGGGTTCAACTGAGCAACAAAGGCCCCTCCATTCGGGGAAGCTGGCTCAAATGCATTGGCCGTGGTCTTAAGGGACCCGTCGGCGAGGCCTGTTACATAAGCCTTGCCCGATGGATCCACGGCGATTGCCGAAGGATTAACTCCCTGGCCTAAGTAAATGCTGTATAAGTACGCGGTTCCGCCTACATTCAGCTTCGCCACCGAATTACCGCCGGCGACGTACGCGTTTCCGCTCGCGTCCACCGCAAGAGCATGGGCCGCGAAACTCAACACCGTGAGGTAGATCTGGTCTCCTTGCGGCGTTAACTTCGTCACGTAGAACGTCGGTGAGCCGGAACTGAAGGTTAGCGGAGGCCCCAGCCAGGTGGTGGCAGGAAGACCTAAGCTCGGATCGCCGGCAGCCAGAACGTAGAGTGCTCCTGAAGGGTCGGTAGCTGTCGCCACGATGGCTCCGAGCGATGGAGATGGAGATGAAGAATACGGCAACCCGTAGCCCACTGGCTTAGAGTAGTCCAGACCTAGCAGGAATCCGTTGTCGGCGGCTGCGCCAGCACAGGCCAGCACAGCCGCAAGAGCGGCAAGTACGCTGGATGGCAATCGCATACCAGGATGCGTGCACGCCGATATCCAACACTAAGACACTGAGTTTCCTGCCCGTGGCGGAAGCGCGTTGGGTTCTCTTGACACACGCGGACGCGCCAACCAGCCTACGCTTTCGCTTCGCTGATCCCTTTGCCTTCCACGCACTCGTAGCGCCGTCCGGCGCGCAGGTTCTTGAACTCTTCGGTGCGGCCGCTGGGCCAGTGGATCTCCAGCCGCTCGGCGGCGTCCCGCTTTCCCATCCCGAACGTCAGCGGAAGCTCGGACTGTGAAAGATAGCTCGAGCCGCTCTTCACCATGCGCGAGATGGACTGACCGCCGCTATAGAGCCGCACGACCGCGCCGATGGCGTCGCGGTTCGATTTCGTGCCGATGAGCCGCACACGGATCGAGCGGTTACCCGCGAGCTGGTCGTTGCGGTATAGGTGCGCGGGACCGTGATTGGTGGTGATGAGAACGTCGAGATCGCCGTCGTTATCGAAGTCGCCGAATGCCGCGCCCCGGCCGACTTTGGGGCGCGCGAAATCCGCGCCGGCCTCCGCCGCGACGTCGTGGAATCCGTCCTTGGCACGGTTCAGGAACAGATGGGGCGGCTGATCGTAGCTGGTATCGGTCCGAAGGTTACGGACGGTCTCGTCGATGTGGCCGTTCACCACCAGCAGATCGAGCAGACCATCGAGATCGGCGTCGAAAAAGAAACAGCCGAAGCCCAGGCTGCGCTGCGAGAGCCGCCCGATGTTCGAGCGTGGCGCCTGATCGATGTAAATACCGCCCTTAGTGCCCCGATAGAATCCCAGCATTTCGTTATCGAAATTGGTCACCACCAGGCCCGGAATGCCGGAGTTGTCGTAATCCGCCACGTCCACGCCCATGCCCGCGCGCGCCTTGCCGTCTTCGCTGAAGGCCACGCCCGCTTTGAGCGCGACGTCCTGGAACGTGCCATCGTGCATGTTCTGGTAGAGCTTGTTGGGTTGCGTGTCGTTGGCCGCGAACAGGTCGATCCATCCATCCCGATCGTGGTCCAGCATAGCCACACCCAGCGACTTCGAGCTGCTGTCGAAAATCCCGCTCTTCGCGGTCACGTCTTCGAATGTTCCGTCGCCGCGGTTGCGGAACAGCCACGACGTGGCGCCGCGGTACGCTTCTGGAGTGCAGTAAGACTTCTGTTTTCCATCCAGGCTGCAGAAGACATCCTGCTCGGGCGACCATTTCACGTAATTGCAAACAAAAAGATCCAAGTGGCCGTCGCGGTCGTAATCGAACCATAGCGCCGACGTGCTGAAGGCGTTGTGGCCGCCCAGTCCGCTCCGCTCAGTCACGTCGACGAACCCGCCTTTCCCGGTATTGTGGAACAGGCGGCTCTGGCCCACGCATGAGATGAACAGGTCGGGAAATCCGTCGTTGTCGAAATCGCCGACCGCGACCCCCATGCCGTACAGCTCAACGTCCAGACCGGCACGCCGGGTAACATCGGTGAAGGTGCCGTTGCGATTGTTGTGGTAGAGGCGGAGTGTGGTCCGCCGGCGTTTGTGGCCGGGCCAGTCCATTCCATTGATCAGAATAATGTCCTGCCAGCCGTCGTTATCGTAATCCAGAAAAGCGCAGCCGGATCCGAGCGTTTCGGGGAGATACTTGCCGCCGAACGCGCCGCTATTGTGCTCGAAATCGATCCCGGCTTGCGCAGTGACCTCGACCAGGCGGAAGGGCAGCGCAGATTTGGTCTCGGTTCGGGCCGTGCTGAAAAGGAGGGGACTTCCGAGGATGAGTTCCCTGCGCGTCACGGAATATGGACCAGGCCCTTGCGCACCGCGTAAAGGACCAGTTCCGCCGTGCGATGAATGCCGAGGGCCTCCATCAAGTTCGCCCGGTGGACCGAAACGGTATTCACGCTCAGATCCAGCAGAGCTGCGATCTCCTTGTTCGATTTCCCCTCGGCGATCAACTGCAGGATCTGCTTTTCGCGGTTCGTGAGCTTGCCGTGATCGGCATCGGACTCAGGGGTCGACGTGAGCAGTCCCGGCGCGACCACTCTCTGTCCCGCTGCCACCTGCTTGATCGCCGTGGCAAGATCGATGTCCATCGCGTCCTTCAGAATGTAGCCTTTGGCGCCGGCGTCCAGGGCATTGCGGACGTAGTTCTCTTCCGAGTACATGCTCAGCATGAGGATCGCCATCTTGGGCCGAGACTTCAAAATTTCGATGCTGGCCTGCATGCCGTTCAGGCCCGGCATAGCCATGTCCATGACAATGACCCGTGGCTCCAGTTCCAGCGCCAGCTTCACGGCTTCGGTGCCATCCGCGGCCTCTCCGACCACTTGAATTTCCGGGTCGTCCTCCAGAATGCGCCGGAATCCCTTGCGGACCAGGCTGTGGTCATCTACCAGCAGAACCGAGATCTTTTCATTGTTCATAAGGACCTGCCGCCGTTAACGGGACATCCAGACGCACCAGTGTACCGCCTTCGGCCGGGCGTAGAAATTCGATCTTACCGCGAAGCAGTTCGGCGCGCTCGCGCATGGCCACCATGCCAATGCCGTGGGGCCCGCCCGAGTTCTTCCCGGCCGGCAGGCCGACGCCGCGATCTTCCACCTCCAGGTGCAGGCGATCCGGCGAGAACTCCAGACGCACCCATGCCAGCGAAGACTTCGAGTGCTTCGCCAGATTGTTCAACGACTCTTGCAGGACGCGATAAACATGGATGGCGACGCCGTCGGAAATCACCGGACTCCGTCCGGTTTTCTGATATTGCACCCGGATGCCCGTCTGCCTTTCGAAAACCGGCAGGTACCAGGCAAACGCCTGCTCGAGACCGCCATCATCCAGGATGGCCGGGTGAAGCGACTGGTACAGGCTGCGCGTCTTCTCCAGCGTGGATTGAGTAATCTCCCGAACTTCCTGCAAGCTCTCGCGGAACACGGGCGGCAGTTCCTGCTTGGCGGCACGGGTCAGCATGGCGCCAATGGCCGTGAGGATCTGGCCGAACTCATCGTGCAGCTCGCGCGAGATGGACCGTAACACATCCTCCTGCATGCCGATGAGCTTGCGCGCCAGTTCGCTCCGTTGTGTCGAAAGACTCGCCAGTTCGTCGAAGAGGCGGCGGTTGGTCCGGATCAGGTAACCGCTGGTGAGCGCGATGATGATCAACGCCGCTCCCAGAAAATAATAAACGTTGCGCTCGACGCCCGCATAGATTGCCTGGATGCGCTCCGCCGCCCGTTCTTCGGATTGATTGTTCTCGACGAGCAACCGCGCCACCGTGGTCGTGATGGCGGCCTGCTGCGACTCGAGCGAGGTGCGGATCAGATTACGCGCCTGCGCGTCGTTGCCGCTGGCGGCGAGAGAAAACATCTGGTCGACCGAGGTCCAGAACTGCGCCAGCCGTTGTGCGAAATAGGCCTGCCGCTCGGGGCTGCGCTCGGACGGAGCGAAGCCTTTTTCAAGCCGCAGGGCGTCTTCCAGGTCGGCGCGGATACGGGTGAACTGCGCTCGATACGCCTGCAGGCCATACGGCTCATCGCCGTTCACCATGTCGAGCAGCCCCAGGCCCAATTCGTTCAAGTTGTTCTGGATGCGCAACAGTTGCAGGGAGTCCTTGCGGTTGCGGTCGACCAACTGCCCCTGCAAATCGCGGAGGCCGGCGATCTGATGGAGAGCGTACCAGGAGAAAAAACTCACCGCGACGAGCGTGACGGCAAGGCCGGTCATCAACCGGCCGGTGGGTGAGATGCGCTGGCGCATAAGAAAACGAGCCCCAGCCCGGAGGCGAGTTATCCCGCCCGCCGCGCGATGAGCAGCGTGAGGTCGTCCGGCAGGGGTGTGCCCGCCGTCCAGTCCGCGATGGCCCGGTTCACAGCATCCAGGATCGCGCCCGAGCTCTCTGTGCGATGGTCGCGAACCGCGGCGGCCAGCCGCTCCTCGCCGAACTCCTTCTCGTTGGGATCGTTCGCGTCCGTCACGCCGTCACTGAATATGACCAGCACGTCGCCTGGGCCGAGGTGGCTTTGGGCCGCGTCGTACTGCATCGCTCCCATGATCCCGAGCGGACACCCGCCTGCCTCCAGCCATTCCGCTTCTCCGTCTGCGCGCATCACCAGGGGCGGATTGTGGCCGGCGTTGGAGTAAATCAGGTCGCCCGTGCCGCCGTCCAGCAGGCACATGAAAAAGGTAATGAAGCGGTTGCTGGGGCAGTTGGTGGCGGTCATGCGGTTTAATCTCGTCATCACCGCGCCCAGGTTGTCCGGCTCGTCGAGAAGCATTTGCACATACGCCTGCAGGCTCATCATCAGCAGCGAAGCGGGCATGCCCTTGCCGGAGACGTCGCCCAGCACCATGGCCACGCGCCCGCTGGAATACGGAAAGAAGTCGTAGTAATCACCGCCGACGGTTCGGCAAGGGGCGTTGTGTCCCGCCAGGTCCAGTGCTGGTACGGCGGGCGCCGTGGCGGGCAGAAAGCGCCGCTGAATATCCGCGGCCTGTTCCAGGTCGCGCGCCAGCAACCGCTCCTGATGCTCGATCTCGGCCAGGCGTTCGTGCTCGATGCGCGTGGCCGCGGTATTGGCCATGACGGTCAGCAGGTTGAGATCGTCTTTGGTGAAGACGCGCGTGAGCGAAGGCGAATCCACGTAGATCAGACCGATGATGCGGTCTTTAGTCTGAAGCGGCACGGCGATGAGCGTTCGCACGCGCTGGCCCACAATGCTCTGGCGCATTTTGAACGCGTCGTCCAGTTGCGTGTCGCGCACCAGAACCGAAACCTGCTCGTTCAGCACTCGATCACGCACCGCCGTGCTGATGCGGAAGGCGGTGCCCTTGGCCGCCCGCACCATCAGTTCACCGCCGCTTTCGACGGTCATCAGAACGCCGCGCTCGGCGCCCACGGCTTCAATCGAGAGACTCAAAATCAGCTCGAACAACTCCGGCAGCGACTTCTTGGTGTGCGGCCCCAGTTCATTGCCCGCCTTGATCAGCGCACTCATCGCCAATGCGCTGGTTTCCATCGTGCTCTTGCCAGCGCCCTTGCTCCCCAGCAAACCGCGGGGATCGAACACCACAGTTGAGGAGGTGGGGCTGTCTCCTTCACCCGCGCCTTGCACGAAGGTGACACCGGCGGCCACGGCAGCGCGGCCTGGATCGTCGTACACGATCATCAGGTGCCCGGCGGCGATGCGATCACCAGATCGCAGGCGCATGGCCCCGTTCAGGCGCACATTGTTCAGCAGAGTCCCGTTTTTACTGCCCAGGTCCCGGATGTTCCATTCATCGCCATCTCGTTCAAACGCAAGGTGTTGCCGTGAGAGGCCGGCATCATCGGCGAAACACAACTCGGCAGTGCTGGAACGCCCCAGGGTGAGATGATCGCCATCGAGGGGAACGATTTTGGCCTGGCCGTCTGGACCGTGGATCCTGAGTTCGCGCGCGCGGGCGGGGGCCATTACGCTGCTAGTTTACCGCAGTCAAATGCGCGGCGTGACAAGCGGTACCACACCGGACGTTGGCGAAAAGGCTGTTTTGCCGTGTGAACGGCGTTTCGGGGGATTCCCGCCTACAGGCGAAACTCACCGGCGCCGATGCTGCGCGGCCTCCGGCTCCACCTGCTTGAACCCCGCTGGAATCTCGAATTTCGAGCCATCGACCGGAGCCGCGGAGAACCCACTCATTTCCGTGGTCATCTCCATGAGTGAGCCCGAAGCGTCACCGGAATTCTGCGGCGGCGCGCCGCCCTCGGAAGCCTGTTCATCCTGGCTCTTCTTTTTCCGTCCGAAGCCTCCCAGTTTGCCGCCCAGAAGGCCGCCGAGCGAGGGCTTGTCCGCCTGTTGATCCTGTTGCTGTTGCTGCTGCGCGGCGGGCTGTCCGCCCTGCGGTTGTCCCTCGGCATGCACGCCCATCTTCACCGTTTGAAACACCGGCATGCCGTTGAGCTTGGAGACTTCCTTAGCCAGTTCCGCCGATCCCTTTGCCATGTCCGGCCGTGCGCCCATCATGCCCATGCTGCTGGGGGTCCAGTCGAGCTTCTGCGCCATGCGCTTGTGGAAATCGGCAATTTCGTTGTAGCCAGCCGCCTTGGGCGCAATCCACATATCGCTGGTCATCAGCATTCCGCCCTTGTTTCCGGTTTGCTGGTCGGTGCCCTCCATCTCTACGGTCAGGATCATCTCGCGGGTGTCGTAACCCGCGATCGTCTTCTTTTCACCGGTATCCTTAGCGGACACTTTGAACTGGACGTCCGCCTTCTGCGCCTCGGGTGAGGATTTCATCCTCTGTGACATTTCTTCCATCATCTGTTTCATCTGGGCGAAGGTCATCACGGAGTACTGCTTCTTATCGAAGTTGATGTCGGTGATGGTTTCCTTGTCGAGATCGATGATCGAGGCGTGGTGCTGGCTGGCATGCAGCATGCGATTCCCTTTTACGGCCACTGTGTTCACGATGGGCTCGCGCGCCTGCTTCGAGAATGCTCCGGCGAATTTCATCGCGCCGGCCATCATGCCGCCGGTAACTTTAGATGTCTCGTCGTAGCTAAAGTCCGCGAGTGCCGGCAGACACGCCGCAACCAGAATTAGGGCAGATCTTCGTACCATGATTCCTCCTGACTCAGTTATCGTAAGATACTTGGGCCGATCCGACAATCAGCCTTTGGATAATACATGAGCGACAAAAAGCTGGATGGAAAAGTGGCGTTGATCACCGGGGCCAGCAAAGGGCTGGGAAAAGCCATGGCGATGGCCCTAGGTGCGGCAGGCGCCCACATCGCCCTGGTGTCGCGCAATGTCGAGCAGTTGAACGCAACGGCCCGGGCGGTTGAGGATGTGGGCGGCGCCGCACACGTTTTTCAGGCCGATGTCTCCGAAGAAGAGCAGGTGCGCAAGCTCGAACGGGACGTTCTCGCATCGTGCGGCAAAGTGCATATTCTGATCAACAACGCCGGCATCAACGTCCGCAAGCCGCTGGTCGAGTTCACGCTCGAAGAATGGCAGCGGGTGCTCAACACCAACCTGACGAGCGTTTTTCTCATGTGCCGCTCCTTTATCCCGCACATGAAAGGCGCTAGCTACGGCCGCATTATCAACATGACCTCTATCATGAGCTGGGTCTCGCTGCCCGGGCGAGCGGCCTATTCGGCGAGCAAGACGGCGCTGCTGGGCGTCACGCGGGCTCTGGCGCTCGAACTGGCCGGCGATGCCATCACCGTGAACGCCATCAGTCCCGGCCCTTTCGCTACCGAGATGAATACCGTGCTGATGCAGAATCCGGAGGTCAACCAGCAGTTCATTTCCAGGATTCCGCTGGGCCGCTGGGGCCGCGTGGAGGAGATCGGGAAGCTCGCGCTCTACCTGTGCTCCGAGGAAGCCGGCTTCATCACCGGAACCGACGTGGTGATCGACGGCGGCTGGACGGCGCAGTGAGCGGGCGCTGCGCACCCGGTGATGCTGGCGCATCGCGGATGGGGGGATGGGGAGACAAGGGGACGGGGAGACAACGGCTGGATGCCGAAGATCAGCACCTACAAAGAGCTGCAGGTTTGTCAGATCGCTATGGAGTCGGCGATGCGGATCTTTGAGCTGACGAAGACGTTTCCCGTCGAAGAGAGGTACTCCATGGTAGATCAGATTCGACGTTCCTCTCGATCCGTCTGCGCCAACATTGCCGAAGCTTGGCGAAAACGGCGTTACAGAGCGCATTTCATCAGCAAATTGAGCGATGCAGAAAGTGAAGCCGAAGAAACGCGAGTCTGGCTCGAATTCGCGGACCGCTGTGGCTACCTTAAGAAACCTGAGGTCGAAGATCTGGATGCCCAGTACAACAATATCGTCGGTAAGATTGTCCGCATGCGGTCAACTCCCAATGACTGGACGATTCCATAATATTCGGTCGTCTCCCTGTCTCCCCGTCCCCCCATCTCCCCGTCTCCTTGTCTGTCTTCTCCTTCTCACTCTCCTAGGCTGCAACGCCAGCCGAAGGAAGGTAATCGGCGTGGTGCCAAAAGCGACTTCGCACCTGTTCTGGGTTTCCATCGAGGCGGGCGCCATGGCCGCGGGGCGCGATCTCGGCGTGGAGGTCCTTTGGAACGGACCCGCCACCGAGATCGATTTCAGCCGCCAAATCGAGATTGTCGATTCCATGATCGCGCGCCACGTGGACGGCCTGGCGCTGGCGGCCCAGGACCGCACGGCACTCGATGGCTCGCTCGATCGCGCCGCGAGGGAAGGCATTCCCGTGACCGTGTTCGACTCGGGCGTCGATTCGACGAACTACATGAGTTTCGTCGCTACCAACAACTACGAAGCCGGGCAGATGGCCGCGCGCAAGCTGGCCGAGCTCGTTCACGGCAAGGGATCGATTGCCATGGTGCTGCACGTTCCGGGCAGTTTTTCCACCATGGAACGCGAGCGCGGTTTCGAAGATGCCATGGCCAAGGAGTTCCCGAAGATTCAGATTGTGCAGAAGCAATACGGCATGTCGGACCGCTCCAAAGCCATGGCCGCGGCGGAAAATATCCTGACGGCGCATCCCAATCTCGACGGAATCTTCGGCTCCACCGAGCCCAGCTCGATCGGCACTGCGCTGGCCCTCAAATCGCGAGGCCTGTCGGGCAAAATCAAATTCGTCGCCTTCGATGCCGCCGAGGGGATGATCGAAGACTTAAAAGGTGGCACCATCGACGCGCTGGTGGCCCAGGACCCCTACCGCATCGGTTACCAGGCCGTGCAGACGCTGGTCGACAAGCTAAACGGCAAGACCCCGCCCAAGCGCATCGACCTGAGCGCGCGGGTAATCACCAAAGCGGACTTGGATAAGCCGGAGGTTCAAAAGCTGCTGAATCCGGATGTGAAGAAGCTGCACTAAGACGCGTTTGGCGAATGAACGCGAATCAACGCGAATAGGTTTGGCGCGGCAAGAGCCTATGTTTTCGTAAACAGTGGAAAGGCTGCCTCAGGTGTCATGACGCGCACAGGCGAGTCCGGAAATCCTTTCGGGTCGCGGCTCACGATCACGTCGCAGTGCGCGCCCTCTGCGGCGGCAGCCGTGACGGCATCTTCGAAGTCAGGCCACCCCAGTCTAAGGGCTCGGCGGATCACCGCGCTATCGACGCGGGCCACTTCGAGCACGTCCACGATCGCATTCACGGTGCGGCGCGCCGCGGCAGCGCCCCGGACATTCCGAACCAGGTAGTGGATGGTCGTCAGGCCGTGCGCCGGAACCCATCCTCTGGCGTTCCCGTTTTCAATGGCCGTCCATACAACGGCACTGGCGGTGACGTGGGGAGTGCGGTCGAGAAGTATGTCGAGAATGACATTGATGTCGAGAAGGATTTTCCTCATCGATACTTGCGAGCCAAGTACTTCCGATAGTCTTTGAGATCCGCTCTTTTGAGCGTCCCTCGAAGCGAACGAAGCACGGGGGCATCAACCGGTTTGATCGGCTTGGATAAAATATCGAGGTACGTCTCAACCAGCTCTGAAACCGAGGTGCGCCGGGCCTTGGCATAGCGCTTCGCGCGTTCGATCACAGCCCCTTCGATGCTGAGCGTGAGCTTCGGCACGTACGTATTATATCAAGAGCACTCATACGTACATCGTGTCGTCGCAATAATTTACTAACCAGCTTGCCCATTTTCATCCAAGAGTCAATTTGGTATGAGTACTTGGTGGGATGCCGCACCTACCGACGAGCGCTGGATACGTTTTGGTAGGATGTTGCGTTTTTTTTATGATCGCATGCATTGCCCTTTTCTTTGACCCGCGAAAGTTCTTCTATTTGTTGGCATTTGGAAGGCCGCTTCCTAAACTGATCGATAGGCGTTGGATTCAGGCTGCATATCGAGTCCTAGCAGCCATAATGTTCTTCCTGGTGGGTCGGATATTGATCCGGGCGATTTACCCGTAGCGCAGCAAAGCAGATTTAGAAGCAGCCCGGTTTCTACGCTCTCGCCCCCGTCACCGCTCCCGCAGCCACTTGCTCGATCGCTTCCAGTGCCTGCTCGCAACCGGCGCGGTCGACGTCGTAGTGCGTCACGATGCGCATCTCGCGCGCGTTGATTCCGTTGATCAGCACGCCGCGCGATTTGAGGCGCGCGCTGAATTCCGCGGCGGAGAGGCCCGTGCTCGAGACGTCGAAGATCAGGATGTTGGTCTGCACCTTTCCCGGGTCGATGGTGATTCCCGGGATTTTGGCCAGCGCCTCGGCCAGGAAGCGCGCGTTGGCGTGATCGCGGGCGAGCAGTTGCGGGTGTTCTTCGAGCGCAATCAACCCGGCGGCCGCCAGCACGCCGGCCTGCCGCATGCCACCGCCCAGCCGTTTGCGATAGAGACGCGCGCGTGCCATGTCGTCGCGGGTGCCAGCCAGCATGGACCCCACGGGCGCGCCCAGCGCTTTCGACAAACAGAACATCACCGTATCCACGGGGGCCACGATCTCTCGCACCGGAACGCCCAGCGCTTCCGCGGCGTTGAAGACACGCGCGCCGTCCATGTGAACTTTGAGTCCTAGCGCGTGGGCGCCGTCCGAGATCTCGCGGACCGTGTCCATCGGATACACTGTGCCGCCGCCCATATTGTGTGTGTTCTCGATCTCGATCAAGCCAGTCGGCGCCCAGTGAGGGCCCAGCGGGCGGATCTCGCGCTCAATCTGCGCCCAACTCAAGATGCCGCCGTCGGCGAAAACCGGCCGCGCCACGCATCCCGAAAACCACGCCATCATGGCCAGCTCATAGTTCAAGACGTGCGACCGTGCTTCGCAGATCACCTCTTGCCCGTGCTCGGTATGCACCTTGATGCCGATGGTGTTGCCCATGGTGCCGGTGGGGACAAAAAGCGCGGCCTCTTTGCCGGTGATCTCGGCGGCGCGCTGCTCCAGGCGGTTGACGGTGGGGTCTTCGCCGTACACGTCATCGCCCACTTCGGCTTCGAACATGGCCCGCCGCATGGCTGGCGTCGGTTTGGTGACGGTGTCGCTGCGCAGATCGATGGTCATGTGGCCAGAAACTCCTGAAACACTTCGTTGGAAAGAAGAACGCCGCGATCCGTTAAACGCAGCGTGTCGCCCTGCCGCTCGAGCAGGCCATCGCTGAGGAACTGGGTGATGGGCAGGCGGTAGCGGCGCCACTCGTCGGGACTCGGGCGGATGCCCTCCGAGAGCCGCAAGCCAACGAAAAATTTCTCTTCGTCCAGGTTCGCCGCCGCGGAATCCACGCGCGGCGTTTCACGCTCCACATACTCGGCCGGCGTCTCCACATTCCACCAGCGGCGCATGCCGTCGAACGAATGCGCGTCGGCGCCGAACCCGACATACGGCTTGAGGCGCCAGTACTTCAAGTTGTGTTTTGACTCCCAGCCCGGCCGCGCGAAATTCGATACTTCGTAGCGCTGAATTCCAAGCGACGCCAGGCGCGCAACGGCCATTTCATACAGTTCAGCCGTCATATCTTCCGGCGGAATCTCGGGCGCGCCGTATCGTTTGCCGTTGAGCAGCACTTCGTGGCCCAGCCGGCTGTCCTCGTCGATCTCGAACATATAAACGGAGACATGCGGAGGCGCGAGGCGCTCGATCCAGTCGAGTGATTCGCTCCAGGACGAAGCCGTCTGGCCGGAGAGTCCGGCGATCAGGTCGATGTTGATGTTCTCGATGCCTCGCGCGCGCAGCAGCGTCAGTTCTTGCTCTACGATCTGGGCCGAGTGCTTGCGCCCGGTACGCGCGATTTCGCGCGGGACGAAGCTTTGGACGCCCAGGCTGACGCGGTTGATCCCACTCGCGCACCAGGCTGCGATGCGCTCCGGCGCCAGGGTTCCCGGCGCGGCCTCAAGGGTGGCTTCGCTCCACGGCTTTCCGGGAACGGCTTCAAGCAACGCGCACAAAGCATCCGGATCGATGAGGCTTGGCGTGCCGCCGCCGAGGTAAATCGTTTGTGGCTGCCAGTCCCAAGCGTGCCGCTCGATTTCGCGGCGCAGCCCAGCGAGGTATCGCGGTTCCAGCTCGCGCGGAAACACGCCGGAGGCGAAATTACAGTAGGTACATTTCTGGGCGCAGAACGGATAGGAGATGTAGACGCCGGCCACTCTGTTTCATGATAGCCGGAGGGCGGACTTAGTTGTTCCGGCCCCTGTGCCAGAAACGCCCGCAGTGCGGTAAGCCGCATCAAAAAAAAGCCGCCGGACTCGCATCCGGCGGCGTCCCAAGGGTTGTTGTTGTGATGGCGCTAGTCGCCGAACGAACCGACCGCTTCACGATCTTCGGCCGGCTTGGAGGGTGCGGCGGGCTTCGAACCGGCGATGCTGTTGAGTGGCACAAACCCGGCGTCGTCAGTTTTCTCTTTCAACACGACCTGTCGATACAACTTCATCATCTGTTCGTTGTTCTGCGCTTCCTGCCGGAGCTTTTCGTTGCGCTCGCGAATCTTCTCCTCGCGCGCGTTCTTGGCGATGCCCAGTTTATCGAGATCCGTCTGCGCGCCGGCTTCCACCGCGGCCTTATTCAGCACCAGGTGGTGATCGACGGCAGGCAGCGGCACGGAGTGATTGCCGGCGAAGATCTCGTGGCGCCCATGCTCGTCATACCACTTGGTGAGCGTGGCGGTCATGTGCATCTTCTCGATAATGTTGCGCCAGCCGACGCCCGTGTTATACGCGCAGAAGGAAATCTCGCCTTCCTGCGTGGCGTAAGGAATGATGCACTGCTCGGTGCGCCGGAAATCGTAATTGAACAGGTCCTGGAACCACATGCCGGCGATGAACAGGAAGTTCCAGCGGTCGTTGCGTCTTTTCTGGATGTCGCCCATGGTGCGGTCGCCCGAGACTTTGCCATAATTGCGGCCGGTCGCGCCGAAGCACTTGTCGAACTTCGTCAACAGATCGGTCAGCTTGAAGTGCGTGGGTGATTGGAAGGGATCGTAGTTGCGCAGCAGCGACAGCGCCACGCCGAAAACCGACAGGAACCTGCCGCGCGCCGCGTCGTTCACGCGCGCCACATCCTTGGCCAGCTGCTCAGCGTTCAGGAAGGAGGTGACCGGCGCCCGCTCCTTGGTTTCCTTGTCA
The DNA here is from genome assembly GCA_020073305.1 of Terriglobia bacterium. Taxonomy (GTDB): domain Bacteria; phylum Acidobacteriota; class Terriglobia; order Bryobacterales; family Bryobacteraceae; genus QHXW01. Next base: position 181,810 of record JAIQFK010000005.1, on the reverse strand, counting down.
ACCATGATCGCCAGCCCGACGCCGCAATTGGGATGGCAGCCGCAATTCAACTGGCCCCAATCATGCTGCGGGCCATGCACCAGGTCCGCCCAGTCCGAGAACGTGCCCATGAAGGAGATGGGGAACCAGTCGCGCACGGGCTCGCCAATGCCGGTCTGGTTCTTGACATCGTGGGCCAGGTGCGAGAGGGTGTAGCGCTGCGCATGCCGGCGGTCGTCCGTAATGGCTTCGTCGCGCCCGGTGAAAGACACCGGCTGGAAGGAGCAGAACGAAATCTTCTTGGGATTGTCGAGCGCGAACTCGACGATGCGCCCCACCTGCTCGTTGTTGATGCCGTTCAGAATGGTGATGACCAGGACGATCTCCACTCCGGCATTGTGCAGGTTCTCGATGGCTTGCAGCTTGACATCGAAGAGATTGCCCACCTTGCGGTGCGAATTGGCTGCGTTGCCGATGCCGTCGAATTGCAGGTAGACGTAACGCAGCCCTGCTTCCGCAGCCTGCTTGGCGAACTCAGCGCTCTTGGCGAATTCGATGCCGTTGGTGGCCGCCTGCACGCTGTTGTAGCCCACCTTGCGCGAGTAGCGGACCGCGTCCAGAAAGTACGGCGAAAGCGTGGGCTCGCCGCCGGAAAACTGCACCGACATCTGCCGCTTGGGTTTGATCGAAATGGCGTTGTCGAGCAGGGTCTGGATCTCTTCCCAGCTCAGCTCGTGTACGAACCCCACCTGGTTGGCGTCCATGAAACACGGATCGCACATCATGTTGCAGCGGTTCGTGAGATCAACGGTCAGGACCGAGCCGCGCCCGTGCTGGATGGTGCTCGAACCGTGGTTGTGCAGTTTCTCGTCGTTGTGAGCGCGGATGTCACGGCCCGGGAAAACCTGTTCCAAATGCCGGAAGAAAGCCGTGTCGATGGCCATCACGTCTTCAAAATGGCCGTGAACCGGGCAATCCTTCACCATGAGGATTTTGCCATCGCGCTCGATGATCTTGGCCTTGATCTCGCCGACCTTTTCCTTCAGGAGAATCGTGTAGTCGCGCTTGCCGTCGAGAATCTCTTTGCGGATCTCGGGAATGCAGCGGGGGCACAGCGAATCCGTCTCGCGCGGCCAGCCCAGCGGAGGCTTGGTCTTCTGATAAGACTTCAGCAACGGCTTTTCCGACCACTTCGGCGTAAAAGACGGGTTCTGATGGATCTGGTTCAGCTTGTCGAATACGGTCCAGGCAGCGCCTGCGGCAACCGTAAGTGCTTTTTCGGCGAACTTGATCGGTTTGTGCATATCCTCTCTCTTTTACTAAAGATACGAGCATCCGCAGCACCTAAGCGCGAGCGGACATGCTACTTTTACCCGTGGTGTGTTCCCAAGTATAGTCCACCTGGATCTAGGGGACTACATTTATGAATTAAGCTGCTTGTTTTGTTATTTGTGTGGGGCCAGTCGGCTGTTGAACGGCAGTTTTGGGCATCGGAGGCATCCGATAACACCATGAATTCAGCCAGCTTAGAGAGAAAACACCTGCGACATCGCCCAGGAGAAGACGAATGAAGATTTTGGTGACCGGCGCCCACGGCTGTATCGGGGCCTGGACCGTGAAGGCGCTACTCGATCGAGGCCTCGACGTAGTCGTTTACGATCTCGATCCGCATTCGCGCAGGCTGGCGCTGATCGCGCCTCCTGAGCAAGTGTCGCGCGTCGCGATTCACACCGGGAACATCGGGGACACAGCCAAGGTCAAGGCGCTGGTCAAAGATGAGGGGATCACGCACATCGTACATCTGGCAGCGCAACTTATGCCGGCGTGCCAGGCGAATCCCGTCGCCGGCGCCATGGTGAACGTGATCGGCACGTTGAACATTTTCGAAGCAGCGCGCGATGCGGGCAGGCCCGTTCGCGTGGTCTATGCCAGTTCGTCAGCGGTGTGGGGTCCGGAAGAAGCTTATGGGGCCGGCAAACTCACCGAAGCGGATCCGCTCAAGCCTTCCACGAACTACGGTGTGTTCAAGCAGGCTAATGAAGGAAACGCGCGCGTTTTTTATTCCCTGAACGGCATCTCGAGCATTGGTCTGAGGCCGTGGACAGTTTTCGGCGTGGGGCGCGATGCGGGGCTGACCGCGGATCCCACGCTCGCAATGAAAGCTCTGGCGATGGGCAAGCCATTTCAGATTCGTCTGACGGGCCACATGGATCTGCAATACGTGGAAGATGTCGCGGCAGCGTTCGTGCAATGCCTGCTCTCGCCTCTTGAAGGAGCGCACGTGTTTAACCTGGAAGGCACGGTGATCACCATGGCTGATTTTATTGCCGAGCTGGAGCGTGCCTGGCCGGGCGCGGCGGCGCTCATCACCGCGCAGGGTCCTCAAGTACCGGTGGCATACCGAATGGACGGAGCGCAGCTCCGAGCGCTCGTGACTGGAATTCCGCAGACGCCCTTCGAAACCGGCATTCGGAAAACTCTGGATTATTTCGTACAGTTGAATCGCCAGGGAAGGCTGAGCTGATCAAGTTTTCATGGTACCTTTGGGACCAAATGCCTCCCGCAAGGGACCACGTGCCATTCGAGAGAGTGGGGTGATGGAAGCCGGCCGAAAACGACAGCGCAAGCACGAGCCGGAAATCCTGCTTGGGTTTGAGGAGAGTCCTCAGCCGATGCTGGTTGTCGATCAGCGCACGCTCCAGCTCCGGGAAGTCAACGCCGCGGCTATCAACAAGTACGGGTACAGCCGTGATGAGTTCCGGCGCATGCGGCTTATCGATCTTGTTCCCTCCGAGAACCAGACCCGTGTGACAGATGCTGTCCGGAAAGACCCGTTGGGACTTTCCGAACCTTGCCAAGTCCGCTACCTGTTGAAGAACGGGCAATCCGTAGACATCGATATGCGCGTGTACCGCGTCCGCTATGCGGGCGAACCCGCTGCGCTGGTGGTGCCGCAGGATGATACGCGGCGCAAGCAGCTCGAAGACCAGCTGCAGCAGGCGCAGAAGATGGAAGCCGTCGGCATGTTGGCCGGCGGCATCGCGCACGACTTCAATAACCTGTTGACCATCATCAACGGCTATAGCCAGATGCTGCTGGGCGGCCTCCCGGAAAACGACGAGAACCGCAGCTCGGTCGAGCAGATCATGAAAGCGGGCGAGCGAGCGGCCGCGCTGACGCGCCAATTGCTGACCTTCAGCAGACGGCAGGTAGTGCGGCCCAAGGTTCTCGACCTCAACACCGAGGTCGCGTCCACGGCAGTCATGTTGCGCAGGCTGATCGGTGAGCACATTGAGCTGCGGATCGTGGAAGGCCCGGACCTGGCCAAGGTGCACGCCGACTCAGGGCAGCTCGAACAAGTCATTCTGAATCTGGCGGTGAATTCGCGCGATGCCATGCCCATCGGCGGCACGCTGATTCTCGAAACGCAGAATGTGGATTTCGAGGAACCGTATTCCGGCCCCCATACCACGTTGAAGCCTGGCCGTTACGCCATGCTGGCGGTGACCGACACCGGCATCGGAATGGATGCGCAAACACGATCGCATCTGTTCGAGCCTTTTTTCACCACCAAGGCCCAGGGTCAGGGCACGGGGCTGGGGCTTTCCACCGTTTACAGCATTGTGAAGCAGAGCGGCGGCGAGGTGGTGGTTTACAGCGAACCCGGCCACGGGACCTGCGTGAAGATCTACTTCCCCTCGGTGAACGAGCCCGCGATGGAAGATCCGGCCGAGGAAGCGGCAGAGAACACACAGACAGGCTCGGAGACGATTTTGCTGGTGGAGGACGAGGAAGCAGTCCGCAAGCTGGTGCGCCGGACATTGGAAAGGCAGGGATACCACTTGCTGGTGGCGGCCGGCGGCGCTGACGCCGTCAGTCTAGCTGAACATCACGGTGGTCCCATTCACCTCTTGATTACCGATGTCGTTATGCCGCAGATGAGCGGACGGGAAGCGGCCGAGAAGCTCAGGGCTCTGCGCCCCGGCCTTCAGGTGCTTTACGTCTCAGGGTATACGGAAACCACGGTGGCACGCAGCGGCGATCTGACTGCCGGTGCACGGTTCCTGCAGAAGCCTTTCACGCCTCTGGCTCTGGTGCGGCGGGTCCGCGAACTGCTCGATCAGGCCGGCGGTCAGGCGCAACCTCCGAAGACCGAAGGCGGAAACCAGTAAAGCTGGGTTTGGGACCTGGCTGCAGAGTGCCGCCCGGATCGCGCGTAGCGGCGGACCAAATTGTAAATCCGCTTTTCAGGCCTTACAGCATTCCCACGTACCAGCGAATGACCTGTTCACCCACCAGCGCTACGAAAATTCCGGCGAACCCCAGAAACGTGCCGAACGGCAACTGGTAGCTGGCGGCGTCCTTCTTGGTAACGCGAATGTAAATGAGGCCGAGGATCGAACCCGCGACCGATCCCAGGATGAGCGTGAGCAGAGTGGCACGCAGTCCCAAAAACGCGCCGAACATAGCCATCATCTTTACGTCGCCCAGGCCCAGGCCCTCTTTATGACGGAGTTTCTCAAAGAGAAATCCTCCGAGCCATAGAAAACCCGCCGGCAACGCCGACCCCAGCACCGATTCCGCCACCGACAACCACTGTGGACCGAGGTGATATCCGAGGGCCGGGAGAAAAACGTGCGCGATCACGTCATCCACCGGTACAAAATAGGAAAGGACCAAGCCGATGGCTGTGCCGCCGAGCGTGAACTCATCGGGAAGAATGCGCTCTTCAAGATCGGCGAATGAGAGCCCAACCAGGAGCGCTGTCAACAGGCAGAGCTTTAGGGCGACTGCCGTCACACCGAGCGCAGTTACGATCAAGCAAAACAGAGCCGCCGTCAGGATCTCGACCATCACATAGCGGACAGGAATCTGCGCCCCGCAGTGGCGGCATCGCCGGCGCAGCAGGAAATAACTGACCACCGGAATGTTGTCGTACCAGGCGATGCCGTGTTCGCAGGCCGGGCAGAAGGAGCGCGGGCGGACCACCGAGAGGTCGCGCGGCAACCGGTAGATGCATACGTTGAGAAAGCTGCCGATCAGCAGTCCGGCGATTGTGGCGAGGACGGATTCGAGCATCACAGGAGCGCCTCGTAAAGGCCGAGTGTGTCCGCCACCATGCGATCCACTGAAAACTTCTGCTCGACCGCCAGGCGGGCCTGAGCGGCCAGCGACCCGGCGAACTCACGGTCCCCAGTGAGGTGCCGTACCGCGGCAGATATGGCTTCGGACGTATTCTCGGTTAACAGACCCGTGCGCTCGTGCTCCACGATCTCCGGAAGGCCGCCCACATTGCTGGCAATCACGGGCACACCCGCGGCCATGGCGAGCAGCGCCGCCGAGCCGAGTCCTTCGGCATACGTGATGTAGAGAAACAGTCCGGCTTGCGTCAAGTCCTTCTCCAGATTACCGGAGACGCGCGCCTGGAAACCGGCAAGCCGGACGCCCTTTAACGCCAGTTCCATACCCTTGGCCGGGTCCTGGCTCTGCGGCACCACAATCTCCGCGCCTTTCGATGGTGGCAGCATGGGCACACCGTCATAGACTACCGTAATTTTCGAGGCCGCGATTCCCGAGTCGAGCAACCTGCGTTCGACGAAATGCGACACCGCGATATAGTGAGCGGCGCGCCGGTATTTCCAACGGGAGAGCGGATTCACCTGAACGGGAAAACCCACGCGGCGCGACACTACCAGCCTCGCGGGCCCGGCGAGCGCGGCGGTGGTGTGCGATCGCGCATCGTGAGCATGCGTGATATCGGCACGACTCCGGGCCACGGACAGCAACGTCAGTTCATGCGTCTCGAAGCCGCGGCGCTGCGCCTCAACGGCGAGCGGCGATCCTTTGCGCGAAAGCAACAGGTTCGCATGGCCGCGGTCGCGAAGACCCTCGATCAGACGCAAGACCTGCCACTGGCCGCCGCGCATTTCAGCTCCGGAATCGAGATGGAGAATCCGCATGAAAAGGACATTGCTTCACCGCAGAGGCGCAAAGGCGCAGAGAGCGAACTGGAACCGGTTCTCCGCGTCTCTGCGGTAAAAACTCTCAACTCATGTTGCGCGCTTTCGCGTACTTGAGAAAGGTGTAGAGCGCCGCCATGTAGGCGATGGTCAGGCCTTCGAGGCCATCCTGAAACCCGCGCTGAAAAAAATAAGTCTTGGTGAAGGTCCATGCCGGATCGAGAATCATGTTGCGCAGGTGGATCTTCTCCTGGCGCGAGACCAGTTCTTCAGCCGCCAGCGTGGTGTAGCGATCCATGGTCTTCAAATGCTCGGACAGCGAGTCGCAGGTGAAATGGAGCAGGTTGGATTCCAAGTGTCCCACGCGGCCGTTCACTTCGACGCTTTCGTGTACGAAATCTCCGACCCATTGCGCCTTGGCGCGATGATACAGCCGCACTTTCCGGTCCGGATACCAGCCGCAGTGCAGGATCCAGCGGCCCAGATACTGTGCCAGCCGGGGCATGGTGTAGGCGTCGTAAGCCGGCCCTTTTTTCTTGAGCGTCCAGATCTCACCTTCGAGCGATTCGCTCAGCGCCTCGTCGGCATCCAGGGACAAAATCCAATCGTTGCACGCGTGTTCCGCGGCGTAATTTTTCTGCGTGGCGTACCCATGCCAGGGGCTTTCAATCACGCGCGCGCCGAGCTTCGCGGCCAGCTCCACAGTCCGGTCGATCGAGCCCGAATCCACCACCAGGATTTCGTCACAGCAGCGAAGGCTCTCGATGGAGCGCGCAATGTTGCGCTCTTCGTTGAGCGTGATGATCGTAGCCGTGATCTTCATGCGCGCGGATCAAAACCCGCCGCTATAAGCGATGGGAGCCAGGGTGAAGGAGAGCAGGAAAATGGCGAGCGAAAGTAGGGCGAGCTTTTTGCGTCCTGGGCTAAGTTCCGTGGGATCGTAGATGGCCGGGTGCCGCATGCCGAAAAAGAGCAGCAGCACCGCCCACACCAGCCAGCCCGGCCAGAAGAGAATTCCAATGGGCACCAGCAACGCGGTGAAGACTCGGGACAGGAGTTTGTGACGGTCGCCGGCGATCGAGTAAAGAATGTGGCCCCCATCGAGCTGGCCGATGGGAAGAAGATTCAGAGCCGTGGCCAGAATTCCAATCCATGCGGCGCGAGCCACCGGATGCAGGTAGATATCGGCGAGAGGCGTGCCGGGGAAGACGGCGCGCTCGATCAGCCAGAGTAACGCCGGCGTGCCGAATTTCAGCGTGCCTTGATACGCGATGCCGGGAATCACTTTCGAGAACGCCAGCCCGATGGCCAACGCCGGCAGCAAGAATACGAATCCGGCGATCGGTCCCGCAACGCCCACGTCGAACAACACCCGCTTGCTGTAGATGGGCGCCCGGATGCGGATAAACGCGCCCAGAGTGCCGGTGAACGTGGGCGCCGGCAGAAAGTAGGGCAGGCTGGCATCCACGTGGTAATGGAGACAGGCGATGTAGTGGCCGAACTCGTGAGCCAGCAGGATCGCCAGCAAAGTCAGAGAGAACGGCAGCCCCTGCAACAAGAGAGCCGGATGATGCCACCACGTGATGAAGGCCGCCAGGTCGCGGTCAAAATCAAAGAACGCCAGATTGCGATCGAAGTTGTCCTGCATGCGCGCGCCCACGATGGTGGTGCTGGCCAGCGTCAACACAAACATCAGCGCGTGCAGCCAGTAGCGCTCCCCGGGCCGGGCCGGAGCCATGACTCGGGCGTGAGAGCCGTTAGCGGCGGAAGGGTAGTATGCCGGCGAAAGATCCTGCGGGGACACGATAGTCCGTTACGGGCGTTTTTACTGCAGCGTCTGCAACTCCTTGCCGGGTTTGAAGCGGACCGCCTTGCCGGGAGGGATGGATACCTCGGCGCCCGTCCGAGGATTCCGGCCGATCCCCGTCTTCCGGGGCTTCACATTGAAAACGCCGAAGCCGCGCAACTCAATGCGATCGCCATGCTCCAGCGCCTTCTTCATGGTTTCAAAAACGGTTTCGACCGCCATTTCCGCTTTGGTCTTGGTGATGCCGGTCCTGTTTACCACTTCGTTGATGATGTCCAACTTGATCAAAGCAGCCTCCCCTACGCGGAAACATCATGATAAGATTAGGCTTATCCACATGTCAAGCAATGCCCCGCCGCACGCAACCTAAAAGCCTCAGCAAAACCGAGTTCTGCCGCGCGTGCGCGAAGTTTCCGACCGGGGTCACCATCGTCACCGTCCTCGATGCCGAAGGCAGTCCGCACGGCATGACGGCGAGTTCTTTCACCTCGGTTTCGCTCGATCCGCCGCTCGTTCTGGTGTGCGTGGATCATGGCGCCAGCGTGCTGGCGCATCTACGCCGCGCGCAACATATCGGCATCAACATTTTGAGCGAGAGCCAGCAGGATCTTTCCGCCCACTTTGCGCGCCGGGGGCACGACCGGTTCGACGGAGTCGAGTGGCGGGCGGGACACGGCGGGGTGCCGCTCCTTCCCGGCGCGCTCGCCTGGTTCGAGTGCAGCATCCATCGCATGGTGGACGCCGGCGACCACACCATCCTGATCACCGAGGTACTCGACGCTGAATACGGCGGCGGCCGGCCGCTGGTTTACTTCAGTAGCGGTTATCACAAACTGGACGGCGAGATAGGCTGACCCATGTTCGTTCGTTACGATAAGCTCAGAACATTATGGCCAACAACCGCGTCGTCCATTTTGAGATTCCCGCCAATCAGCCGGAGGCGCTGACCAAGTTCTACAGCGATCTGTTCGGCTGGACGTTTCAGAAGGCTCCAGTCCCCGGGACCGAATACTGGCTCTGCGACACCGGATCGGACGGGCCGGGCATTAACGGAGCGGTGACGCAGCGCCAGCACCCGCAACAGCCCTGGATGAATTATGTTGACGTGCCGAGCATCGACGAGGCGATCGAGAAGGCAACGCGACTTGGCGCGAAGGTGGCGCTGCCCAAGATGCCGGTGCCGGGCGTCGGCGCGGTCGCGGCCATCATCGATCCGCAGGGGAACGTCTGCGGGTTGTGGGAACAACTGCAGCGGTAGATCATGGCTCGCCTGGTTCGAGTGCGGCATCCATCGCGTGCCGGGCCAGGTTGTTGCAGAAGAATATGAACCGGATTGTTCTCGCCCTGCTCCTTCCCACGCTGCTTTGCGCCCAGACCGCCGATTTGCGCGCGCGGAAGCTTTTTAGTGAATTCTTCGAAGAGTTCTTGCGGCAGAACCCGGAAGCCGCCACCGATTTCGGGCGCAACGACTACAACGACCACTGGACCAACTGGTCCTCTGCCGGATTGACCCAGCGGGCCCGCCTCGCCGAAAAATACCTGCTGCGGCTCAAAGAAATTCCGCTCGACCGCCTGAGTGAAAAGGAACGGATCAACGCCGAGGTCTTACGGTACGGCCTGGACAGAGACCTCGAGACGCTGCGGCTCAACCTGGACGGCATGTTGAGAGTGTCGCAGATGTTCGGCGCTCACACGCACGTGTATCAAACCATCGACTTGATGCCCGCGCGGACGGTCAAAGACTACGAAAACATCATCGCTCGTATCGATGCGGTTCCCGCCTATGTGGACCAGACGATCGCTCTATTCGAATCCGCGGCCGCCAAGGGCCTGGTGCAGCCGCGCGTGGTGGCCGATCTCATGATTCAGCAACTGGCGGCCCAAGTGCGGCAGCAACCGGATGCTACGCCGCTTCTGGCTGCGTTCCGCCGTTTTCCGCCGGCACTGCCGAAAGACGAAAAGGACCGCCTGGAACAGCACGCGGTTGCCGCCTTCGAAAAGAGTTTCTTGCCCGCGTGGCGCAGGCTGCTGCGATACATGACCGACACCTACGCGCCCAAAGCGCGAGCGTCGACCGGGTTGAACGCGGTGCCTGGCGGCGACGCGATCTATGCCTTCCGCGTGCGCGTGATGACCACCACGCACATGACGCCGGAGGAGATCCATGAACTCGGACTGAAGGAGGTGGCGCGCCTCGAAGCGGAGATGGAGACCGCGGCCCAACAGGCGGGGTTTACGGGCACTCTCGCCGAATTCGAGAAGAAACTGGATGCCGATCCCGCGCAGCATTTCGCCAGCAAGGAGGAGATGCTGGTCTACTCGCGGAACATCCTCACGCTGGCGGAGCCGGAACTGCCGCGCCTCTTCAAGCTGCTGCCCCGAACCCCCGTCGGTGTCCGGGCCATTCCGCCCGACCGGGAGGCCGCAACCGCCTCGCATTACACCGCGGGGACACCCGATGTGACGCGTGCGGGCTACTTCAATCTCAACACCTACCGGCCCGAGAAGCAGGTGCGGTACGACAAAACGGCGCTGGTGCTGCATGAAGCGGTCCCGGGCCATCACCTGCAAGTCTCATTGACGAAGGAGATGTCCGATCTTCCCGAATTTCGGAAGCTGTTCGCGTTCGCAAATTCGGCTTACATCGAGGGTTGGGCGCTCTATGCGGAGTCGTTGGGCGAAGAGATCGGAATTTATAGCGATCCATACAACCGCTTCGGACGGCTGGCCAGCGAGCGTTTTCGCGCCGTCCGGCTGGTGGTGGATACGGGGCTGCACGCGAAGGGCTGGAGCCGCGAGCAGGCGCGGCAGTATTTTCGCGAGCACGCCCCGTCGGAGTCCATGGCCGAAATCGACCGCTACATCGCCATGCCGGGGCAGGCGCTGGCGTACAAGATCGGCCAATTGAAGATCCGGCAACTGCGCACCAGGGTCGAAGAGACTCTCGGCCCGCAATTCGACATCCGGGAATTCCACGATCTGATCTTGCGCAACGGCGTGCTGCCGCTGGATGTGCTCGATCAGTTCGTCACCGGGCATTTAAGCGAAGCCGCGATGCGCACTCCGTCCGCGCGGTGAGCAAACTGTAGCGCGCGTGTGCCGCGTCTAAACCGCGGACCCGACGAGGCGCCTGCCGGCTTTGCGCCTGGGCCCGAACGATCTCACATGCCGCTGCGGACGGGACGACGTGGCGGGCATGACGATGACCGGAGCGCTGTGCTTTTGCTCCGCAGTAACATCGGGCGACACCTGGCGCCGTACCAGCCTGGTATCTAGTGTCCGCTCGATATGGGCAATGTCCGCGCGCTCGGAGCGTGTGGCGAAGGTGGAAGCGGTTCCGCGCGCGCCTGCGCGTCCCGTGCGGCCCACCCGGTGAATGAAGTCCTCCGGGACTTGGGGAAGATCATAATTCACCACGTGGGCGATTCCCTCCACGTGAATCCCGCGCGCTGCGACATCGGTCGCCACCAGGACCCGGTAGTATCCATCCTGGAACCCTCGCAGCGCCTGGTTGCGCTGGTTCTGGCTGCGATCGCCGTGGATGGCCGCGGTCTTCACGCCTTCGCGCGAGAGCTTTTTCGACAGCCGGTCGGCGCCGCGCTTGGTGCGGGCGAATACCAGGAAGGAGCCCTCCTCCTGGCGCAGCATCTGTTCGAGGAGGCTCAGCTTTCGATCCTGCTCGACTTCGTAGAGATGCAGTTCTACCTTTTCGATGGGCTTGGTGGTGGAACCGACTTCAACGCGCACTGCGTTGCGGACGTGCTTCTCCACCAGGTGCTTGACCGAACTTTCAATGGTTGCCGAGAAGAACAGAGTCTGGCGATCGGCGGGTATCGCCGCCATAATCCTTTTGATCGTGGGCAGGAATCCCATGTCCAACATCCGGTCGGCCTCATCCAGAACCAGCATGCGGACGCCGCCTAGATCCACGAGCTGCCGGCTGAGGAAATCGTACAGTCTCCCCGGTGTGGCGATCAGCACTTGTGCACCCTTGCGAATGGACTGCAACTGCGATCGCTCGTTGAGCCCGCCGACTACGACGGTGGCGCGAATACCGGTGCCCGCCGCCATTTTGGCGAACGTCTCGTCGATTTGGATGGCGAGTTCGCGGGTGGGGCTCAGGATGACGGCGCGAATGCCGGAATGTGATGGGTGCTTCCCGATCCGTTCGAGGATGGGCAGGACAAACGCTAGCGTTTTGCCCGTGCCCGTTTGCGCCGTGGCGACAACGTCGTGTCCCGCGAGCGCCGGCCCGATGGCTAATGCCTGGACCGGGGTTGGTTCGGTAAAGCGGTGCTTTACAAGATTGCTCTTTACGTGAGCAGAGAGTGAGAATTCAGAGAAATTTTTCATTTAGTCTTTTTTAGGTTTTTGAGGAGGAGAATCAGCGAGCCGACGACCAATCAAGGGAGAGGGGTGGCGGATAAACTTCCAGGTAGCTTCCATTATACACGTAACGAAAGGCATTTGGGGGCATTAAAACCGAGCCGCGCGCGAAGCAAGCGGCTAACGCCCCACTAGGGTACAATCTGAAGCGATTATGCACAGATTCTCTTGTTTGATGACACTGATTGCGGCGCTTGGGGCGCCGGCGTTCGCGCAGAGCGATGTCAAGGCGACGGTCCTGAAGCACCTGAAGACGTCACGCGACTTTACGCTGAAAGTTGCCGAACAAATGCCGGAGTCGGACTACAATTTCAAGCTCACTCCGCCGCAGATGAGTTTTGCGGAACAGTTGGTCCATCTCTCACAAGGAGGCGAGTATTTTCTTTCGCCGATCTTTGGCGAGAAGCCGAATCCGGCGAAGCCGGCATCGATGAAAAAAGCGGACGTGATCGCCTTTGTAAAGATGTCGTTTGACGCCTCGATCGAGAAAGTGTCGAAACTGACGCCGGAGCAGATTTCGAAATCGTACAAGAGCGACGAGGGGACCATGACGGGTCTGGAGATGCTGATGGGCCTCCTCGATCACACCACGCACCATCGGGCTTCAGCCGAGATGTACCTGCGGGCCAAGGGGATTACGCCGGCCGAGTATCAATTCTAGAATTTGAGGGCCGCCGTCCGAGAGTCCAACCTTCACTTTTCGAATCTCAGCTTCTTCATCAGCGCAACGAAGCGCGGCTCTGCGCGGAGCGGATCGAAGATCCGGTCCGCCTTAAGCCACCCCAGCCATTGTGAATTGGAGGCGTAGGCCCGTTCCAGGTAATCCAACGCGTGCTCGCGATCGCCCAGACCGAGGTACACAATTGCCAGGTTGAACGGCGGAACATAACCACGCAACGACCTTCTTTTCACTTCCTCAATCTTTGCCATCGCATGGGTTCGATCGCCTGAAGCCCCATAGGCGTACCCGAGCCACGCGGCAACGAACCCGGGCGACTCCATCGTTTCGGCCTTCCGCATTTCCGGGATAGCGTCGCTGATTTTGCCTGCTTGAATATCGATCCACCCGTATGCCCAGGGAGGAAAGAAGTACGTCGGATCGAGATCCGCAGCCCTCTTTACTTGCTCCTTGGCCGCTTGGTACTTGCCTTGCCAGGCGAACGCGGAGAGAGCGTCAATCGGTATTTGCGGGGACAGCGGGTCTAATTCGGACGCGCGCTTGCCCTCAGCTATCGATTCGTCGAGCCTTCCCTGGAAGGCAAGCCCCAGACCAAACTGATCATGCGCGAACGCATAATTTGGATTGAGTGCGAATGCCCGCCGAAATTCGATCTCGCAGCCTGTCCAATCGTATTCGTAGAAAAGTTTGAATACGGCAAGAGAGGTGTGAGCTTCGGCGGAACTATCGTCCAGTTGGATAGCCTTCTCAGCCGCCGCTTTGGCCTTGGGCTTCGCTTCCGCGGCGGTAAGGACTCCTTCGTTGTAACCGGCCCACAGGTAGGCGTCCGACAGTCCCGAGAACGCAGGCGCAAAGTTCGGGTCCAACTTGACCGCCTCTTCGAATTGCGCGATCGCTTTCGTCAGGTTTTCGTCACTCGGGCGGTTGAAAAAGTACCGGCCCTTCAGGTAGGCGTCGTGCGCCTCGGGATTCACGCGGGGCGCGCTGGTCAGCCGTGACTGCTCGCTCGGAGTCAATTGAACTTGGATCTCACGCGCAATTGCCGACGCCAATTCATCCTGGAGCGCAAGCACATCGCGCGAGTTGCGCTCGAAACTCTTGGCCCACAGATGCTTGTCCGCCGGCGCGTCGATCAATTGGGCCGTGATCCGCACTTTGTCGCCGACGCGAAGCACCGAACCCTCCACCACCGCATCCACGTTGAGCGTTTTGGCGATTTCAGGAGTGGGCGGCCGATGCTCGCCTTTGAACTGCATCGTGGAGCCGCGCGAGATCACTCGAAGCTGGCTGATGGTCGCCAGGTCAGCCGTCAATTCATCGGTCATCCCTTCGGCGAAATACTCCTGGTTGGGGTCGCCCGAGTAATTGTCGAGCGGAAGCACGGCAATCGATCGAATGACATGGGGACTGATCGCAGCCTCTGACGCGCGAGATGCCGGGTGCAAGACTCCGGAACGCCCCACCAGATACACCACTCCCAATCCCAGGAGGATTGCGAGAGCGGCCAATGCCGGCCATCTCCACAGTGCGGGCGCACCGCCGGCCTTGGCCTTCTCCTCGGCGACTGTGTTGGACGAAGCCGCCAGCCGCGCTAGCTCGGCACGCACGTCCGCGATGGCCGCGTAGCGATCCTCGACAGCTTTGGCCAGCAGACGCCGTAGCATGACTACCAACCGAGGAGGGACGTCACCGCTGAACTCGGGCGGTTCGCGGAGCACGGCGGACAGGGTTTCCGCCATCGATGGTTTGTGGAACGGATGCTTTCCGCTGACCATCTCGGCCAGAATCACGCCGAAGGAAAACAAATCGGAGCGCACGTCGAGCGACAGACCCTTCACTTGTTCCGGAGACATGTAGTCGGGCGTGCCGATGATGGTTCCTGGCGTGGTAAGTTGCGCGGGCATCTCGACCGTCGCATCGCCGGCCGGAGCCAGATCCGCCAGCCGCTTGGCGAGACCGAAGTCCATGATCTTTACGTGACCCTGTTGGGTCAACATGATATTGGCGGGCTTCAGGTCGCGGTGCAGAATCCCGCCGGCATGGGCTTCCTGGAGCGCCTCGGCGATCTCCCCAATCACGTGAAGGGTGTCGGGCAGAGGCATCCGGCCGGCTCGCAACCGGTGATCCAGGGTTTCTCCGGTGATGTATTCCATCACCAGAAACAGGGCATCCGCGTCTTCGCCGATTTCGAAGATTTTGCAAATGTAGGGGTGATCGAGCGCGGCGGCCGCCATCGCCTCGAGGCGGAGACGTTCCCGCGCGTGTTGGTCAGCAGCCCTGCCGGCCGGCAGCAGCTTGATGGCGACCTGACGATCCAGCCGTGGGTCGCGCGCACGGTACACCACGCCCATGCCGCCCTCACCAATGGGGCCGACGATCTCATACGGACCAAGGCGAGTTCCAGCAGCGAGGGTCATGGGGCGTCGAACGATTCTACTCTAGGTGAGTATGCGGAGAGCTCGCGGGCGCCGGGAGCGATTCCACAGGAAAGTGTGAAAAAACCGCTTGCACGACCGCTCGTTCACATTTGCGGCTCCGTAAGTGCTTGATCGCACTTGGGCCTGCTTCCGAGCCGCGACGGTAACGGAGCGGCGCCACCCGGATTACATACCCCCGCGCGGTATCCACCGGGACACCGTTCTCAAATACTCCTCGTACGTGGCGCCGAACTTGCGCTTGAGCGCCGGCTCTTCCTAGAACACCACGAACAGGTTGAAGAACACGAAGACAATGGCCGCGTAAGTGAGAATCCGCGCGGATTGGAACGCCAGGCTCTCGCCGGTCAGAACCAGCAGAACGCCCAGATACATAGGATTGCGCACGAAACGGTAGAGGTCTCGCACCACCAGACGTTTGGGAGCGTCGATCGGCCGCTGGAGTTCCCTGCCCCGCGGTTGCAAAATCCCAGGCGCACTAGAAATAGACCGCGGCTCCCATAGCGACCGGCAGGAATCCGATCGAGGAGAAAAGTGTGGGTCTGACGGCGTCGTCAGCGATGGCGCGCGGGATGACCACCGCCACGGTGCCGGGCACACGGATCGTGAAGATTACGGTCTTCACGACTCTGCTCGTCATGTGTAATAGCCCGACTTGAGCTTCGCCCAGCGGCGAGATCACCACGGCTTTCCGCCGGCCGACTCGAGGATGGCTATGACCTCCTTCATGGCGGGATCATCCGGATCCCCCTCATCGACCACCGTTAGTTTCCGTCCTCCGGTACCGGGCTCGGTGATTTCGATCTCGTACTGGAGGCGGTCCGCGCCGGCTGATGGCTCTTGTGCACTCAATGCCGTCAAGCGAGCAATTCGCTCGCGGACCCGATCGGCGATTGTCGTTGGCAGTTCGCTGGTGTCTATTGCGGCCAAGCGCTCCTCGCGGCCAGCGAAGCCCCCGGATCGCTTGATCAGAATGGTCATATTAATTCTGGCGCCGACCCGAGAGCCGGCGCCAGCACAACTCTAGCGAGCGAACATCTTTTTGAGCTCGGCGACCTCGGCTGCAATCATGTCCTCCTCTACGATGACCACACCCTTCTCGAGCTTCTTCTGATCGCCTAACATGTATTCGGGAAGCTGCATGGTTCCGCAGCAAGCCGAACGGTCCTGTGGAGCCTGGTCGGCGGCGTGCTTGCGCGCCTCCATCTTAACGAGATCCTGGCCTTCCGTATAATTGGGGTCGGCGAGGTTCATTCGGCCTTCGGCCATGGCCGTCAGTGGGACCGGTGAGACGACCACTTCGCGCTCGGTGAAACGGTTGCGCAGGAATGTGCGGTATATGGCGGGATCGCCCTGTGCTTTGGAGATCGCGAGCATCTGGTTGACCACATCGGCATAGGTTGCGCCCACGGGCGGCGCCTTCACGATCGCCTCCACGAGCAGTTTGCAGAGGCACGATGCCACCTCAAGGAGCACCCGTGTGGGATCCTTGACCGCTGCTTGACGGTTCTTCTCGAAGGCAAAAATATCGGCCAGCACGTGATACATGGCGCCGGTAAATACCTGGGAAATGGCATGGACTTCGTTGCCCACCTGGCTGAGCTTGAGATCGTTGTCGGCATTGCGGAGCCCCTGGGGGGACCCGAGGGCGGCGCCGAACTGCTCGGCCAGGGCGGCGAGGAAGTTCCGGTCATGCAGGTTCGCTTTGGTCATGGCCACCGCGGCGTCCACCTGATCGAGCTGCGAGCACGCCAGGAAGATGGCGGTGAGGTCACCGAAGGATTCGTGGAGTCCGCCGGTCTGTGGCGGATTGGTCGCTCCCAGCCAGCCGGGCTTCAGTCCATCGAGAACTGCATGGCCGCACTCGTGAGAGACGATATCGAGTGAGTGACAAGTGTAGACCGGCTGGGTGGCGTTCGCCGGAGTGAAATAGAAAAACTTCAGCGCCTTCAGACCGCGACTGTAGAAGGCGTTGGCGGTCACACCGGCGCGGGGAAATGCGGTGATGGGATCGGCATTCCCGCCGATGTTCCATGCCCAAGGTATGGCGGCGCCGCCGCGAATTCGCTGGTACATGGCGAGGGTTTCGCGCACGACGGCGAACGTGTGGGCGCAGTCCGCTTCGGGAGTGCCCGGCGCGAAGATGAAGTCACGGTTGGTGTTGGCATGGACCGGCGTGACGTTGGGCAGTTCGGTCGCAATGCGGCTGTCCCTCGGTCCATCCAGCACCAGGCTCGGAACATAGGACAAGCGAAGACCGGGAGGATCAACCGATGGATCTTGCTTCCAGATGAGGAATCGAGATCCCACAACGGGAAGCGGATGAGGAATGGGAATGGGAATTGGAGTGGGAATGGCTCGCCCTGCCGCTCGGCCCTGTTGCTGTAACAGCGCCTGATAAAGCGGTTGCGGTCGCTCCACGAGGGTTGCTGTAGACACGAGTACACTCTCCTTTTTGCGCCCGGTTAGGCGCTTGGTTTCGTGGGTATTACAGCGGCGTAGCACAAAGCGCCGCACGAAAGGTCAACGCCGAAAAGCAAGACTCAATTCCGCATTCTAGCGGAAGAATTAGGTATGTTTCTCAACGCTGCGGCGAGAGTGTAACACGACTGCACGTTTTTTTCAAGGCCTTTGCAAGTAATTATGAGATAAACAGTCCTAATTAACTTGAATTAGAATTTTTTTTACGGCAAAGACCTACGCCACAGTGCCAGCGACAACATTTGCGTAGCGCTCACCTGGCTCCTACGAACCCGGCAGTTGGGAGGTTCGATGCCCCCTACGCGATCGACGGATCGATCTTTTCGGGGTCGATACTCAGATCGACGAACGCTTTCTTCGCCTTTGCAGCGTCGAACTTTCCATCGCGCGCGAGGCGTGACAATGCCGCGGTGACAATCGACTCCGCGTTCACTTCGAAATGCTTGCGCAGATATTCGCGGTTGTCGCTGCGGCCGAAGCCATCGGTGCCGAGCGTGACCATGCGACCGGGAAGCCAGGGGGCAACCTGATCCGCCACCACTTTCATGTAGTCGGTTGCTGCAACAACCGGGCCTTCGGCGCCGCCGAGCGCCGAAAGAAGGTAGGGCTGCCGCACTGGCTGATCGGGGTGCAGGCGGTTCCAGCGTTCCGTGCGCAGCGCGTCGCGCCGCAGTTCGTTGTAGCTGGTGACGCTCCACACGTCCGCGGCAACTCCATAACGCTCGGCCAGTATGGTCTGTGCGCGTACGGCCTCGTTCAAGATGGGGCCGCTGCCGAATAGTTGCAGCGACGCTTTGCCATTCTCGCCGGCTTTGAATCGGTAGATGCCCTTGAGAATTCCTTCCGTGACGCCTTCGGGCATGGGCGGCATCGCGTAGTTCTCGTTGTAGAGCGTCAGGTAGTAGAAGCGGTCTTCCTGCTCCTGGTACATGCGCCGGATGCCGTCCTGCACGATCACCGCGATTTCGTACGCGTAGGCCGGATCGTAAGCCGCGCAGGTGGGCACGGTGCTCGCCAGCACCAGGCTGTGGCCGTCCTGATGCTGCAGGCCTTCGCCCGCCAACGTCGTGCGTCCGGCAGTGCCGCCCATCAGAAAGCCTTTCCCGCGCGCGTCGGCGAATGCCCAGATCAGATCCCCTACGCGCTGGAATCCGAACATGGAGTAATAGATGAAGAACGGAATCATCTCCGTCCGGTACGTCGCGTAGGCCGTGCCCGCCGCCGTGAACGAGGCCATGGAGCCCGCCTCGGTAATGCCTTCTTCCAGGATCTGACCGTCCTGCTGTTCCTTGTAATACAGGAACATGTCGGCGTCATGCGGCTTATAGAGTTGGCCCGCCGACGCGTAGATGCCGAAGACGCGGAAGAGCCCTTCCATGCCGAAAGTTCGCGCTTCGTCGGGAATGATGGGAACGACGCGTTTGCCGATCTGCGGGTTTTTCATGAGCAGCGTCAGCATACGCACGGCCGCCATGGTGGTGGAGGGATGCGGTGCCTTGGTGGCGGCCAGCAGATCGGGGAAGGCATCGAGGGGCGGAGCCTGGATCCGGCTCGCCATCAGCCTGCGCTGGGGAACGTAGCCGCCGAGTTGCCGGCGCCGCTCGTGCAGATAGGCCATTTCCGGGCTGCCATCCGGCGGGCGATAGAACTGGACATTCGCAGCCACATCCTCGGGAAGCTGAATATCGAAGCGTTGCCGGAAGAGCTGCACGGCACGGTCGTTCAGCTCCTTCTGCTGATGAGTCGGGTTGCGGGCCTCGATCTCCGCCACACCGTAGCCCTTTACCGTCTTGGCCAGGATCACCGTCGGCTGGCCCTGGTGTTCCACCGCCGCGCGGTAAGCATTGAACACTTTTTGCGGATCGTGCCCGCCGCGGCGCAGCCGGATTACCTGTTCGTCGCTCAGATGCTCCACCAGTTTGAGAAGCTCCGGATACTTGCCGAAGAACTCCTTGCGGACGAAAGCGCCGCCTTTGGCTTTGAAGGACTGATATTCGCCGTCTACGCACTCTTCCATGCGCTTCAACAGCAGACCGGTCTTATCGCGAGCCAATAGATCGTCCCAGTCCGTCCCCCAGATGACTTTGATGACGTTCCAGCCGGCGCCATGAAAGGCGGCTTCGAGTTCCTGGATGATTTTGCCGTTGCCGCGAACAGGACCGTCCAGCCGCTGCAGATTGCAATTGATGATGAAGATCAGGTTGTCGAGCCGCTCGCGCGAGGCCAGCGTGAGTGAGCCCATGGATTCCGGCTCATCCATCTCACCGTCGCCGAGAAACGCCCAGATGTGGCGGGGCGTTTTCTCAATCAGCCCGCGGTTTTCCAGATAGCGCATGAACCGCGCCTGGTAGATGGCATTGATGGGCGCAATGCCCATTGAGACCGTAGGGAAGTTCCAGAATCCCGGCATCAGCCAGGGATGCGGATAGGACGACAGACCCGGATGATCCCGCAGCTCGTGGCGGAAGTTTTCCAGGTGCTCGGGTTTCAGCCGGCCTTCGAGAAAAGCTCGCGCATAAACGCCGGGTGAGGCGTGGCCCTGAAAATAGACGCAGTCACCGGGCTGATCGCCATAGCTGCCGTGGAAGAAATGGTTGAACCCGACCTCGAACAGCGTGGCCACCGAAGCATAAGTGGCAATGTGGCCGCCAATTCCGTGGTCGAACTTGTTCTGGCGCGACACCATGGCCATGGCGTTCCAGCGAGTGAGGCTTTTGATGCGGCGCTCGAGCGAGCGGTCGCCCGGGTAGGGCACCTCATCTTGCGGGCTGATGGTGTTGATGTAAGGGGTGTTGTGCTGGATTGGCAGCTCGACGCCAATGGTCCGGGCGCGCTGGGCGAGGCGCTCCAAAAGGAAGGACGCGCGATCGGGACCCACCTCCTCCACCACCTGGTCCAGGGCCTGTAGCCACTCTGAAGTCTCCTGCGGGTCCAGGTCAATTCGTTCCGTTTTCTTCTGGTGCATTCTATATTTCCATTATAGACAACCAGTACTATTAGACCGTCAAATCCGGCGGCCCATAGTAGAATGGATCTAACGGAGCCGCTTTAAATGAAAAAACACATCGCCGCGGTAGTGGTACTGGCGGCGGCCGCGCTTCTTCCCGCATTCCCCGAGGAATTGACCTTACAAGCTCCAAAATCAGGCAAAGTGGAGATCTTCAAGGCCTCCGAATTGCGCCCTGGCATGCAAGGCGTAGCCTGGACGGTATTTCAGGGCACTCAACCGGAAGCCATTCCAGTAGAGATCATTGGCCTGTGGAAAAACGCCTGGGGGCCGAAACAGGACACCATCCTGGCAAAATTGGGTGGCAAGGCGCAGCGAACCAACGTCGCGGGCGGGATGAGCGGGAGCCCGGTTTATATCGACGGGAAGCTGGTGGGCGCCATCGCGCTCCGGCTGAGCATGTTTTCGCCAGATGCCATCTGCGGCATCACACCCATCGAGCTGATGTTGGAGATCAACGACCTCGATCAGTCGCGCCCCATGGATGCACGCACTCCGGATAAGGCAGCGGGACGGCGCGAAGTCAGCGTACCGAGTGAACTGCTGGCGCAGGCCGTAGCGGCGGGCGCCTCACCCAACCTGCGGCGCCAGGCGCCGTTGATGACGCCGATCGAGACGCCGCTTGTGTTTTCCGGTTTCCATGAGAGTGTGTTGCAGGAGTTTGGACCGGTGTTCCAGCAACTGGGCATCAGCGCCGTGCAGGGTGGCGCCAGTGGCGCGATTTACACGACCAAGCCAGCGCCCGACTGGAAAGACTCGCTCAAGCCCGGTGAAGCAGTCGCGGGCGTGCTGGTTTCCGGTGACATGAGCATCACGGGCCTCGGCACGGTCACCTACAACGACGGCAAACGCGTGCTGGCGTTCGGCCATCCGTTCTTCAATCTCGGGCCGGTGGACATGCCGATGAGCAAAGGCGAAGTGCTCATGGTGCTCGCTTCGGCGTTTCAGCCCAATAAATTCGCCAACGCGACGGAAATCGTAGGGGCGCTGCACCAGGACCGGCACAGCGGCATCATGGGCGTGCTGGGCGCGGAGACGGAGATGATTCCGGTGACCGTCAGCGTACGGTCATTCGGCGAGAACAACGCGGTCAGGAGCGAGAAAGATTTCCACTTCAACGTCTTCGAGCAGCAGAAGTGGACGCCCAATCTGATGATGCTGACGCTGTTCAATTCCGTTTCGGCGCTGAACGAGTTCATGGAGGAAGCGACCTACCGTCTGTCCGGCGAAGTGGACCTGGACGGCGGCGGCAGTCTCTCGCTGAACACCATGCAGGCATCGGGCGAGATGCCGATGCCCGCGCCCATGCTGCTGGCGGGCTGGTGGGGCGACAAGTTCAACCGGCTGTATTTGAACGCCGTGAAGACGCCGCGGCTGAAACGGGTCAGCGTGACGGTGGACCTGCTGCCGGAACGGCGCGTGGCAAGCATCGAAAACGCCTGGATCGCGGACAGCGACGTGCGTCCCGGGAACGACGCGGCGGTGAAGGTGTTCCTGCGGCCTTATCGCGGTGACCGCATGGAGCGCAACTTCAAGGTGCACATTCCCGAAGGGCTCAGCAAAGGCGAACACCGTATCCTGCTGAGCGATGCCGAAACCCTCAACCACATGCAGAACATGGCCGGCTACCTGAGCCGTTACATGGACCTTTCCGAGACGGTCTCGCTCATCAACCAGGAGCGCAGCAACAACAAGCTGTACATCTCGTTGCTGGAATCCACGCCGACGGCCTATTACGACGACAAGACCATGCCCAGTCTGCCGGCTTCCGTGCTGAACGTGATGCAGGCGGGGCGCACGTCGAATCGCCCCATGGTCATGACCGCGGAAAGCGCTTTCGAACAGGCTTCGGTACCCTTCGATTGCGTGATCAGCGGCAGCTATTCGCTCAAGATCACGGTGAAGTAGGCAAGAGCAACGCCACCCCATCATGAAAAAATCAATTATCGGTTTGGCCTGTCTGGGCACGCTTGTCGTCTGGGCGTGGGCCGGTCAGACGCGCACCTGGGTCGAGACCGACTTCTCGGATTTCGAAAAAGGAATCATCAAAAATATATCCTTGCGCAGCGATGGTCGGCTGACGCTGGCGCCACGTTTCGAGGAATTGTACGACTCCCCGTCCGCCTATCTTTGGACGCTGGCGCGGGATTCCAAGGGGAACCTGTACACGGGCGGCGGTCCGGGAGCCAAGCTTTACCGCGTTTCGCCCGGCGGGGAAAAGAAGACGCTGGCGGAGTTTCAGGCGATCGAGATCCACGCGATCGTGATCGACAAAAATGATCGTGTGTTCGTGGCTACGGCGCCGGACGGCAAAGTGTATCGAGTTTCAAACGACGGCAAGGCCGATGTTTTCTACGATCCCAAGGCCAAATACATCTGGGCGATGGCATTCGACACGAAGGGCGATCTGTTCGTGGGAACCGGCGATCCGGGCGAGATTCACCGCGTAACGCCCGATGGCAAGGGGTCGGTCTTCTTCAAGAGCGAAGAGACGCATGTGCGGTCGATGATTTTCGACAGCCACGGCAATCTGATCGCGGGCACGGAGCCGAATGGGCTGGTTCTGAGAATTTCGCCCGCCGGCGAAGGTTTCGTGCTGTATGAAATGGGGAAGCGGGAGATTACTTCGGTGGCCGTGGCGAAAGACGGATCGGTATACGCGGCCGGCAGCGGCACCAAACAGGCTGCCACGCAGGCAGCGCCCGCGCCGCCTCCAGCGCCTCTTCCGTCCCCCAGTGGGCAGCCGGCAGGGCCAAGCTCGCCGCATCTGCCGCCGGCGGCGCCGCCGTCCATGGCATCGGGACCTGGCGCGATCACCGTTTCCGGTGGTTCGGATCTTTATCGCATCCACCCGGATAGCTATCCGGAGAAGGTCTGGAGCCATGCGCACGACATCATCTACAGCATCGCCTTCGATGCGACGGGCAAGCCCCTCATTGGCACTGGCAACAAGGGCTGCATTTATCGCGTGGACACGGACGCGCTCTATACCGAACTGGTGAACGCCGCCCCTACGCAGGTGACTGCGCTGGTGGGCGGAGAAAACGGGAAACTGTACGCAGCCACGGGAAACGTGGGAAAGGTGTACGAGATCGGGCCGGGGCTGGAACGCGAGGGATCGGTCGAATCCGATGTCTTCGATGCGGGGATGTTTTCGCACTGGGGCCGGCTGAGCTTCAAAGGCTCCGCGTCGGCGGGGCGGATCGCCATCGAAACGCGCAGCGGAAATCTCGACCGGCCGCAGCGGAACTGGAGCGCATGGTCGGGCGCTATCACTTCCGAGGAAGGTGCGCGCGTAACCTCGCCACCCGCGCGGTTTATCCAATGGAGAGCCACACTGGCCATGGATCCCGCCGATAAATCGGGGAAGTCGCCGCAGCTCGACTCGGTCGAAGTCGCCTATCTGCCGAGAAACGTCGCACCGCGCGTTGCGGAGATCGAAATCACGCCGCCCAATTACAAGTTCCCCGCGCCCGGGTCTTCTGCGGGCAGCCCGCAGACACTAAACTTGCCGCCGCTTGGAAAATCCGCCAGCCACACCGTCACGACACCCGCAACCGATACCACCTCGACGCCGGCTCTGCAGTATGCAAAGGGTGCCATTGGTGCCCGGTGGGTCGCCGTGGACGACAACGGAGATAGCCTGATCTATACGGTGGAAATTCGCGGCGCCGGCGAAACCGAGTGGAAGCTGCTCAAGGATAAAGTCCGCGAAAAGCACACCAGTTGGGATTCGACGGCTTTTCCCGACGGCGAGTACCGGCTGCGCGTAACCGCATCCGACCTGCCCGGCAACACAAAAGAAGACGCGCTCACCGGCCAGCTCGAAAGCGAAGTGTTTGACATCGACAACACGCCGCCGCGGGTCACCGGCCTTGCGGGCACGCGCAACGCGAATCGGATCGAAGTGCGCTGGCACGCAGCCGACGCCCGCAGCGTCATCACCAAAGCCGAGTACTCGGTGGACGGAGGCGAGTGGATGGTGGTCGACCCGGTCACCAAGCTGTCCGATTCCCGCGAGCTTGACTACGCTCTCACACTGCCGGATGTCGCGGCGGGCGAACACACGATTGCCGTGCGAGTGCAGGATGAGTTCGAGAATCTGGCGGCGGAGAAGGTTGTGGTGCGGTAGGCGCTCAATAGCGTACCCGTCATTGACAGGGTGCCAGGGCAGGCTGATTCGTTTTGCTCCTCACTGATTGGTACGCCCCCCGCGACTCACCGGAGCAGGAAGAGAAACGGGGGACAGTACACTCAAATCGGATTTCTGAGAGCGGTTGCTAGTGAATTGAGTGTACTGTCCCGGGTTCCCCGGGTTCCCCGGGTTCCCCGGGTTCCCGTCCCGGGTTCCCGTCCGGGTTCCCGTCCAGAGGGGACAGGCACCACCGTCCACGACAAGCCGGATGGTGGTTTTGTGGGCGGCTCGATTAGGGACGGTGGAGCCAGTCCCCGACGCGCTCGCCACGCCAAGCCATCCGGTTTTGCTATAACCAGAGGTTTGAAAATTCACGTACGCAATGTGACGCGCGAAGTGGTGCTGGCGGATAACGCCGAAGTTGCCGATACCAGCGCCAAGCGGCGCACGGGCCTGCTGAAGCACACGCGTCTGGAACCCGGTGAGGGGCTGTGGATCGTGCCGTGCGAATCCGTGCACTGCTTCTTCATGAAATTCACGATCGATGTGATCTATCTCGACCGCAAGCACCGCGTCAAGAAAATCCGTCCGGAGATGGCGCCGTGGCGTGTTTCCGCGTGTCTGACGGCGCACTCGGTTCTCGAGTTGCCGGCGGGCACCATCGCGCGCACGGGGACCGAACGCGGCGATCAACTGGAAATCAAGAATTTGAGCTGACCATCATGCGGCGGTGTTCTTTGAGGATGCACCGGTCCATTACCACCTGGAGCCCGGCGGCGCGGGCTTTCGCCGCGGCCTCTTCATGGATCACGCCCTCTTGCATCCAGATGACGCGCGCGCCGATGCGAATCGCAGCCTCGACAATCTCCGGTACAAACTCCGATCTGCGGAAAATGTCGACGACGTCGATAGGCTCCGGGATGCTGTCGAGCGTCTTATAGGATTTTTCACCGAGAACTTCGCTCTCGAATGGATTGACCGGAATGATGCGGAAGCCCGCGTCCTTCATGTATTCCGCAACCCCGAAACTGGGGCGGTAGCGCTTGCTGGAGAGACCGACCACGGCGATGGTGTGGCAAGAGCGCAGGATGCCGGCAGGGTTCGCCATGGATTTACCGCCGAGACGCCGAGGCGCCGAGGACCACTTCCTTTCGCCGCTGGATGGCTTTCCGCAACTGGACTACTTCAGACGGCGTCAAGTGCCGAAATTCGCCTGGCCTTAATGGTCCCAGGTCCAGCGGACCTATCTTGACGCGCTTGAGCTTCTCCACCAGCCGTCCGAAATGTTTGAACATCATCCGGATCTGGTTCTTGCGCCCTTCGAACAGGCGCACTTCATACCAGGGGTTTTCGGCGCTGCGCACCAATTTCAGGCCCGCGGGCGCGGTGCGGCGGCCCTCGACGGGCACTCCGCCGCGAAAAGCCTGCTCCTGCTCGGCCGTCAGCGCGCCATTGACTTTCACGAGATAGGTCTTGGGAAGATGGCTGGCGGCGGAAGTGACGCCATTCGCCAGATCGCCATCGTTGGTAAGCAGCAACAAGCCCTCGCTGTGGTAATCCAGCCGGCCCACCGGGTACACACGCTCTTTGACGCCGTGCAGCAGGTCCATGACCGTGCCACGGCCCTGGGGATCCGCGACAGTCGTGACGCAGTTGTTGGGCTTGTGGAGCGCGATATACACGAGGCGCTTGGGAGCGTGCAGCAGCTTGCCATCGACGCGCACGTGATCTCGCTCGAGATCGGCTTTGCTGCCCATCTCGGTGACGACGGCGCCATTGACGGCGACACGGCCCTCGAGAATCATCTGTTCGGCTTTGCGGCGGGACGCAGCTCCCGCGCGGGACAGAATCTTCTGCAGCCGCTCTTCCGCCATCTCGGGTCTCTTACGATGCGGCGCCTTGATCCGCTTCGGACGCCGCGGGCTCGTCCGACAAGGCCAGGCGCCGGATCTCTTCGAACTCCTTGAGCGTGGGCAGCTCGCTCAAGTCCTTCAAGCCGAACTGGACCATAAACTCTTTGGTCGTCTTATAGAGGATAGGCTTGCCGATGACGTCCTTCCGGCCCGCGGTAGCGATGAGTTTGCGGTCGAGAAGGGTCTTGAGGACGCCCGCGCCCTGAACACCCCGGATTTCGAGAATCTCGGGCGCCGTGACGGGCTGTTTGTACGCGATGACGGCGAGAGTCTCGAGCGCGGGCAGCGAGAGTTTCAGCTGCGGACGCAAGCTCTTGACGAAAGCGCGCACGCGCTCGTGGTGCTCCGCCTTGGTGGCCATCTTGTAGCCGCCAGCCACTTCGCGAATGGTCACGCCGTGCTCGGGCAGGTCAAATTGACCGACCAGAAGCTCCAGCAGCTTCTCCACGCGCTCGCGCGGCTCGCCCAGCGCATCGGCGATCTGGATGGCCGAGAGCGGCTCCTCCGTCACGTAGACGATGGCCTCGAGTACGGCCTTCAACTGGGCGTCGGTGGACGAAAGGGCCACAGCCTGACCGGCAGACGAGGTCAAAAGCTCATCGGCGGAAACGGCTTCTGGCGGGGTCGATGCGCTTGCAAATGTGTCTTCCATGCCTGGTTATCTGTAATCCTTCTCGATTGCCGAAACGGGATCGCCACCGGCGAAGACCGTATCGAACGACTTCTGGCGCCGCAGCGCAATCTCTCCAAACAGATCCTGCTGGCAGACCTCAACGGCCTGCAATTTCACCATCTCGAGGACCGCGAGAAACAGAGCGATCATGGCGCGGCGGCTGCGCTGCCGCTCGAAAATGCGCACGATGAAGACCGGCTCATCGTCTCCAACGGAAAGAAAGATTGATTTCAAGTAGAGCATCATGTCGGCCACGCTGACGTCCTCTCCCGCGACCTCGTAGATGGGACGGTTCTTCGCGCGCTCTAAGACCTCGCCGAACGCCTTCACCAGGTCGAACAGCGTGGTGCTGATGCCCGGATCTTCGTCCTCCGAAATGAAGGCTTTCACCTGCGGATTAGACCAGACATTTTCCTCGATCAAACGCTTCTGCTGGAGCATCTCGGCGGCATTCTTATACTGCTCGTGCTCGAGCAGGCGATCGACCAGTTCCTGGCGGGGATCCTCTTCGGCGCCATCCTTGGCGAGTATGGGGTCCTCCGGCAGCAGCATCTTGGACTTGATGTAAATCAGCGTTGCCGCCATGTAGACGAACTCGGCGCTGAGGTCAATGTCCATTTGGCGCGCCTTTTCCATGTACTCGAAATACTGGGCGGTGATTTTAGCGATGGGGATGTCGCGAATATCGATCTGCTGCTTGCGAATTAAATCGAGAAGCAGGTCCAGCGGGCCTTCGTAGTGCTCCAGATGAAAATTGAGAGACGACGACACTGAGGACTACGATAGCATCAATAGGTATTAGGTTCCAGGTGCTAGGTGTCAGGGAAAGGCAACACCAACACCTAAGACCTGGCACCTAACACCTTCTTATGGGCCGCATTCGCGTTCTTCCCGATCAGGTCGCCAACAAGATCGCGGCCGGTGAGGTGGTGGAACGGCCTGCATCGGTGGTCAAAGAACTTCTGGAAAACTCGCTGGACGCCGGCGCAACGTCGTTTCGCATCGAAATTGAAAATGGCGGGCGGCGCCTGATTCGCGTCGTGGACAACGGATGCGGCATGTTGCGCGATGATGCCATGCTGGCGTTTGAGCGCCACGCAACCAGCAAGCTGCGCGACGTCAAGGACCTGCTCTCCATCACCACGCTGGGTTTTCGCGGGGAAGCGCTGCCTTCCATCGGTTCGGTGTCGCGGCTGCTTCTGGAAACGCGCTCGGCGGAGGAATCCACCGGCTCGTGCGTGGAGATCGCTGGCGGGAAAATGCTGCGCTCGGAAGAAACGGCGCTCGCGGCGGGTACATCCATCGCGGTGCGCGATCTGTTTTTCAATGTCCCGGCGCGCAAGAAATTTCTGCGCTCGGACCAGACCGAACTGGCGCACATCGCTTCTCTCGTGACGCACTACAGCCTCGCGCACCCCGACAAAACGTTTTGGCTTTCGAGCGGCGGAGGCGAACTGCTTCACGTCACCCCAGTGGCCACGTTGCGCGAGCGCGTCTTCCAGGTATTTGGCACGGGGGCATTAGACGAACTGGTGGACCTGGGCGCCTGTGAGAAACAGATCCTCTTGCCGCCGCCATCGGTCCCGCCTTCGGAAGCCATTGCGGAGTTCCGCCGCGAGCCGGAAGAACCTTCCACGCGGCTGTTCCGGTTGCGAGGCTTCGTCTCCCGGCCGCAGGTGCAGAAGGCCAACCGCAATTCGATTTTCATTTTCGTCAATGGGCGGCTGATTCGCGACCGGTCCCTCTTGCATGCGCTCTCCTCCGCGTATCACAATCTGATGCCCGCGGCCTGCTTCCCGTTCGCGCTGCTGTTTCTGGAATGCGACTATGAGGAAGTGGACGTCAATGTGCACCCTTCGAAAACCGAGGTTCGATTCCGGCATCAGTCCTTCGTGCACGATTTTGTGCGCGACGCGATTCGCGACCGGTTGATTGAATCGCGGCCCGCACCCGCCTTTGCCGTGAGCCCAACCCCCCAAGCCGTGCACGCACAGCCGGTGTCGCCTGCCCAACCCGCGGCTGGGATGCCGTATTCCGAGTTCTCGCAGATGCTCGAAAACGAGGCCGCCGCCGACGCGCCGTCACAGCCGCCCGGTCTCGAGTCTCAGCCGGCGTTCGAGCTGCCGGACGACGACCAGACCCATTCCTCCGCGCCCGAGTACCATCTGCGTCCCTCACGAGCGCCCGAGCCGCGATTCGACTTCGGCGACGCCGCGATCGCACTCGGTCCTGAGCCGCCATCGGGCATTCGCCTCCGTGTGCCCGATACGCACGGCAGTTTTCCCGCGGAGGCGCTGCCGGCATCCGGTTCTTTGTCCGCGCTCTCCGATCTACGGCCGCTCGGGCAGATTCACGACAGCTTCATCATTGCCGCCGGGCGCGATGGCCTGTGGATCATCGATCAGCACGTGGCGCACGAGCGCATCCTTTTCGAGAAGGTTCTCAAACAGCGTGCCGCCGGCAATGTGGAAGTGCAGCGCTTGCTCATGCCGCTCGTGTTGCAACTGACCGCGGAGCAGCAGATTGAGTATGCGCGCATCGCCGGTGAGCTGGAATCGATGGGCTTCGAAACCGAGCCATTCGGCAATCGCACCATCGCGGTGAAGGCGTCGCCGGCCGCCATCGCTCCCCCGGATCTCGAGAAGGTGCTGTATGAGGTGCTGGAAATCGCCGAGGGGGAGTTGCGGCGCGTTTCGCTCGATGACATTCGCCGCGGGATTGCCGCATCCATTGCGTGCCGCGCCGCTATTAAGATCAACATGCGGCTGGACCAGAGCAAAATGGAGTGGCTGTTGCGCTCGCTGGCCGCGACCGACTGTCCGATGAGTTGCCCGCACGGCCGGCCGATTGCGCTTGAGTATTCCATGAGGGAAATCTTGAAGGCGTTTCACCGGATTTAGGGCTGTTACAAGCGTGACGGTCAGGTCGCTGTCAACCCCTAAAAATTTGAAAAAAATTCCACACAAGCCTAGTGTCTTCAGGTTATAATCCACGGAACTGGAGGAGGTACATGCGTAAGTTTCTCGTTCTCGGGCTGCTGCTTTGCTTCATCGGGGTTTCGCTCAGCGCCCAAACCACGACCGGATCGATTGTTGGGACCGTGATGGATCCAAGCAACGCCGTCATTGGAGGCGCGACCGTCACCGTGACCAACATGGATACAGCCATCGCGGTGAAGACAACCAGTGATGCCTCAGGCAGTTACGTGATTACACCCCTCCAAGTGGGGCGGTATTCGGTCACGGTTGAGGCCGCGGGTTTCAAGAAATCGGTTCGTTCCGACATTACGGTGAACGTGCAGGATCGCGTTCGCGTCGACGCCACGCTCGAAGTCGGCGCCGTCACGGACACGGTAGAAGTGCAAGCAGCCGCGCCGTTGCTTCAGACGGACACTTCCTACCTGGGCCAGGTGGTGGACAGCCAGAGCATCGTCGACCTGCCACTGAACGGGCGTTACTTCAGCCGGCTTGCCATCCTGACCGCGGGCACGGCTCCGACGCCGGCGGGCGCGCGCGACGAAAAGACGGGCGGGTTCAGCTCGAACGGCGTGCGACCGTATCAGAACAACTACCTGCTGGACGGGGTGGACAACAACAGCATGTCCGAGGACATGGTGAGTCAGGCGGCCTACGTGGTGGGCCCTCCTCCCGACGCCATTGCGGAGTTCAAGGTGCAAACGAACTCGATGAGCGCCGAGTTCGGCCGGTCAGGCGGCGCGGTTCTCAACGTAACCATCAAATCGGGCACCAACCAACTGCACGGGACCTTGTATGAATTTCTGCGGAACAGCGACCTGGATGCGAAGAACTACTTCGACTCGCCGGATAACCCCATCCCGCCGTTCAAGCTGAACCAGTTCGGTGGTTCGGTGGGCGCGCCGATCGTAAAGAACCGGACGTTCTTCTTTTTCGATTATCAAGGGACGCGCCAGCGCACTGGCCACACGTCGTTTGCTACGCTACCGCCTGATGCCTGGCGCAACGGAGACTTCAGCGGATTCCAGCCGATTTTCGACCCCGCTACCACGGTCATCGACGCGAACGGGAACGCAACGCGCCAGCCTTTCGCCAACAATCAAATCCCGCAGAGTCGATTCAATCCGGTGGCCCAAACCATGCTGGGGCTGTTCCCCGCGCCGAATATCCCGGGGTCTGTGGATGTTACCGGCGTTGGCAACAACTACCTCATCAATCCTGTGGAGCCGGATACCACGAACCAGTTCGACGTCCGCATCGACCACAAGATCTCGGAGTCCGATTCCATCTTTGGCAGGTTCAGCTTCTCGAACAACCACCTGTCGCCGCCGGGCGAGATCCCCCCTCCCATTGATTCCGCTGATTTCGCGTCGGGCGATTTCTTGAACAACGCGCGCAATTTGGTCATTACCGAAACACATATTTTTACGCCGCGTACGGTCAATGAACTGCGCCTGGGGTACTCGCGCAACCGCTCGGAGCGCCTTCAGTTCAACTCCACCAAGAATCTTTCGGCGCAGTACGGCATTCAAGGAGTCCCATTTGGCCCGACCAATGGCGGATTGCCGCAATTCAATGTGGATGGCCTCACCACCTTCGGCAGCGCGGAGTATCAGCCGACGGTTGAAGTTCAGAACATTTATCACATTGTCGACAGCCTGACCCTGATTCGGGGCCGGCATACCATCAAGATCGGCGCGGAGATCAAGCCGCGCGTGAACTTCACGATTTTGCAGCCGCCGTATCCCCGCGGTGAACTCAATTTCTCTGGAAATTTCACGCGCGATCCGAACAATATCGCCAACACCGGCATGGGTGCGGCTGACTTTCTACTGGGAGCCCTGGACACTTCGATCCTCTCGTCGTTCATCAATGACACCTTCCAACAGCCGGGCCAGTTTTATTACGTCCAGGACGATTTCAAGGTGACCAAGAAGCTCACCCTCAATCTGGGTTTGCGCTATGAGTTTGTAACCTTTGCGATGGAGAAATACAACGCCGAGGCGAGTTTCAATATTGCAACCAATACGCTGGATATCGCGCACGGCCGGCAGGATGCGCTGCCGCCCAACTGGTATCCACAGATTGCCGTGAACCGGAACGCGCCGCGCAGCCTGGTGCCGAACGAGAAACACGACTTCGGTCCCAGAGTCGGGTTTGCGTATAACCTGTTTAAGAACACGGTGATTCGAGGCGGTTATGGGATGTTCTATTCGTCCTACGAAGCCGGGCCGTTGAGCATTCCGAACCCCGGCAACAACCCGCCCTTTTTCGAGCAGACCACCTTCCTGCCGATCAGTTTCCTGCAGCCCAATCCGAAGGTGAACAACCTGTCCCAGGGTTTTCCGGCGAACACGCTGTCCAACCCGGACGCGCCCTCATTGTTCGCTTTGGACCCCAGGTTCCACAACCCGTACGTGCAGCATTGGAACCTCAGCGTGCAGCAGGAGTTGGGTTGGAATACCGTATGGGAGATCGCGTACGCCGGGTCTAAGGGGACCAAACTGTACGAGTTCCGCGAAGCCAATCCGGTAGAGCCGTCTTCCGATCCCAACGCCGACTCAGCCAGCCGACGACTGCGCCCGTACCTGGGTAGCCTGACTTACTGGTGCGCCTGCAACAGCTCCCACTATGATTCGTTGCAAACAAAGTTGGAGAAGCGGTTTTCCAGCGGCCTGAGCTTTCTGACGGCATATACCTACGGCAAGGTGATTGACGAGAGTTCGCAGGCATCTCTTGGATTCGCCAGCGGTGGAGGGTTCCGTTCACCCGATAATCCCCAGTGGGAAAAAGCGCGAGCCGATTTTGATATCACGCACAGATTCGTGAACAGCCTCTCCTACGAGTTGCCGATCGGCAAAGGCAAACGTTTTGCCAGCGGCTTGCACGGCGTCGGTGAAGCGCTGCTCGGCGGATGGGAATTGCAGGGCATCCAGTCGGTGAACAGCGGCACTCCTCGAACCGTACGCGGTCGCAGCCTATGTAACTGCGATGGCGAGGGGCGTCCGGACGTTATCGCGGGGGCATCGCTTTATCCCTCGAACCAGAGCGCCAGCAACTGGTTCAACACGGCCGCCTTTACAGACCCGGCGTTTGGCACGTTTGGCGACTCGGGCCGGAATATCATCACCACGGCGACTCAAGTCAATATCGATACGTCGCTGTTCAAGGATTTCCGTGTCACGGAAGGCAAGAAGCTGCAGTTTCGTTCGGAGTTCTTCAACATGCTGAATCATCCCAACTTCAAGAGCGATAGCCTAAACGTCAGGTATTATCAGGCCAGTGCCGGGCAGTACTCCGCTGCATGGCCTTCTCGCCAAATTCAGTTCGCGCTGAAGTTCATCTTCTGACAAATTCAACCGGCTACAGGGCAGGCAGCGATGCCTGTCCTGCCTGTACAATTCAGGAATGAATCGACGACAGTTTCTAGAAGCCGCCCTGGTTGCGGCTGTGCCCCGAGGTCTCTCGGGCGCGGCCGAGCCCAACATTTCATTCGTAACCGAGCCGCGTGCGCGGCTGGGTGTGGCATCGTATCCATTTCGCGCCTTCATCGACGGACCGCGCAATCGGGACCGCGAGCGCGGGAAGCCCGGCATGACGCTGCTGCAGTTTCCGGCCATGGTGCGCGAGAAATTCCACGTGCGCAATATCGAGCCCCTGGATTCGCATTTCGTATCGCTCGAAGCGGCGTACCTGGGCGAGCTGCGGAATGCCGTGGAGAAGGCCGGCTGCCGCGTGATCAATATCCCTGTCGGTGTCGGCGAGAGTCTCTACGACCCCGGCGCAGCCAAGCGCAAAACCGGCGTGGGCAACGCCAAGAAGTGGGTGGATGCAGCCGTTGCGCTGGGCTCTCCCAGCCTCCGCGTTCATATTTCTGGCGTCCAGGGAATCACACCGGATGTGGGCCGCGCCGCAGAGAGCCTGCGTGCCGTGGCCGATTACGGCGCGGAGAAGAACATCGTCATCAACCTGGAAAATGATGACCCGGAGACCGAAGATGCCTTCTACCTGGTGAAGGTCATCGAGCAGGTGAACAGCCCTTGGCTGCACGGCCTTCCCGACTTCTGCAACTCCATGCTCAAAGGCGACGAAAAGTATAACTACGATTCGGTCACCGCCATGTTCAAGCATGCCTACAACATCTCGCACGTGAAGGATTCCGAGGTCGACAACGGCAAAGTCTTTCGTGTGGACGTGGGCAAGACCTTCGCCATCGCCAAGAAGACTGGCTATCGCGGTTATTTCTCCATGGAGTGGGAGGGCGAGGGCGGACCCTACGAAGGCACGCAGAAGCTGATCGACGCAAGCTTGAAGTATCTTTGAGATTGGCCTTGCCCGTGCGGCGGACATTCTCGGTGTTCCTTCTTATCTGCTGCGCAGGTTCCGCCGAAGAGGATCATCTCGCCCGCCTGCACCAGCACAAGGTCACCGCAAAACATAGCCCCGCCCCCGAGCCCGGCGCGGAGAACGAGCTGATTCCGTCCTTGGTGGATGGCCTCGATTCGCCCGAAGACTGGTACGGCAAGAAACGCCCGGAACTGGTGAAACTCTGGACGCAAATCCTGGGCAAACTGGAGCCGGATGCGCGTGACCGCCACTGGTTTGGCGACATTCGCAAAGCCGTCATCCGCGACCGGCGCGAACTGGAGAAGTACACACGACTCGAAGTCGACCTCCCCATCGAAAAGGATTTCTACCAGCACCACCTTCTGCTCTTGCCTAAGAACCAGGGAAGCGGCCCGTTTCCGGCCGTGGTTTGCTGGACCTCGACGACGCCGGACTACACGGCGCCCGAACAGTGGTGGGGAGGTTGGCTGGCCGCGCACGGCTACGTGGTGCTGACGAGTTGGTCTTTCATCCGCCATTACCGCGACGACACGAACTACGCCAGTGGCGCGGCCGAGAAAGTCTACGAGCGCTTCGGACACTGGCTGGGACTCGGGAAAATGGTCGACGACGCGCGCCGCGAAGCCGAATATCTGCGCTCGCTCAAGCAAGTAGATGCCGGCCGTCTGGGGTTCATCGGCTTCTCGCTAGGAGCGAAAGCCGCCGTCTATGTAGCGGCATTTGCGACGGAGTTCAAAGCCACGGTCGCGCTCGACCCGCACATTGCGGTGAACGGCAGCTCGAATTGGTACGAACCGTGGTACCTGGACTGGCTTCGGCCCTTTCCGGACATTCCTACGCCGCAACACACCGTGCTGAGCCTTCTGAACCCCAATCCGGCGCGGCCCGGATTCGAGCACGATCATCACGAAGTGATGGCGCTGACCGCGCCGCGTGCGTTTCTGCTGATTGGCGGCAGCCAGTCCGAGGATCGTGGCGGCGATTCAGATGACCTCGAAAGCTGGGGTTACGTCAACCGCGCGCGTGAAGTTTATCAACTGCTTGGTGTGCCCGAGCGCATCCAGTACGTGTCTACCAACAATGGGCACAAGGCCGCCGGGCCGGCGATCGATCCCGCCTGGCAGGAGTTCTTTGAGCGCTGGCTAAAAGAGACCCCGATCAGGTAGGATCGCACTTGCGCGACCCAAAACCCTCCTGGCCGCGTTGGGCGCCGGCGGCCTCGATGTTGCTGGTCTCGGTGATCAGCTATATCGACCGGCAGACGCTGGCGCTGCTCTCGCCGACGATTCTCCGCGAAACGCACCTCTCGGGCGAGCAGTACGGATTCATCATTTCGGGATTTTCCGTCGCGTACATGCTCAGCAATCCGATCTGGGGGCGGGTTCTGGATCGCATCGGATTGCGCACCGGCATGACGCTGTCGGTGGCCTGGTGGACGCTGGCGTCGGCCGCTCATTCCCTTTCGTCGGGATTCGCCAGTTTCGCGGCCGCACGTATCGCGCTGGGCTGCGGCGAGGGCGCCACGTTTCCGGGCGGATTGCGCACGGTGACTCAAACCCTCTCGCCGGCGGAACGAGGGCGCGGGGTCGCGGTGGCTTACTCGGGCGGATCGCTGGGCGCAATCATTACGCCGATCGTGGTCACACCGATTGCGCTGCGGTGGGGCTGGCGCGCGGCGTTTCTGTTCACCGGAATGATCGGGGCGGCGTGGCTCGTGGTGTGGTGGACTGTCTCACGCAGATTCGGTCCCGCGCACCAGAAGGCGCCTCTGGCAGTGACGCCGCTTCCGCGTTTCACCGATTCCCGCTTGTGGAGTCTGATCTCCGCTTATGCACTGGGCTCGCTTCCAATCGGATTCGTGCTGTATGAAGCCGCGAATTATCTGGGCCAGGCGCGCGGCGAGAGCCAGGGATTCATTGGAATGGTGCTGTGGATTCCACCACTCGGATGGGAAGTGGGCTACTTTTTCTGGGGCTGGTTCTCAGATTCCGCGGTCCGCTCCGGAACCCCGGTGACCACGGCAGCAAGGCGCGGGATGGCCGTCTGCGCGATTCTCAGCCTGCCGCTCACTGTGGTCCCCTACCTTCCGGCCATGTGGATGGTTATGCCAGCGTTGTTTCTCGCGATGTTTGTTGCATCGGGATTCATCATCCTGTCGGTGGCGCATGCCACGCACGTTTTTTCACCGGCGCATTCGGGACTCATCGCGGGTGTGGGAGCCGGGTCGTGGAGCGCAGCCGTAGCCATCACTATGCCGCTGTTCGGCCGGCTGTTTGACCAGCATCGCTACGAGGCCGCGTTCTTGATTGCGGGATTGTTTCCTGTGGCGGGATACCTAGGCTGGCTCTGGATCAGCTCGCGCCGGCTGTCCTGAACCTCTCGATGGCTACGCCCATGAAACTGGCGGCCGCGCCGACCAGGGCCCAGGTTGTCAAGAGTCCGCGGTCGATCAAAAACCCGGCAATCACCGGCCCAATGATTTGG
Source organism: Terriglobia bacterium (assembly GCA_020073305.1). Lineage (GTDB taxonomy): Bacteria > Acidobacteriota > Terriglobia > Bryobacterales > Bryobacteraceae > QHXW01. The sequence goes on along the minus strand of JAIQFK010000005.1, from coordinate 144,549 downwards.
GCAATCGACATCAGCGACTGCGTAAGTCCGAGCACGACGCCCTGCTCCTCGCGGCCCGCACGTTGCGTGATCAGGCTGGTTAGAGCCGGTCGCAGCACGCCGGTTCCGAAAGACGCGATGCTGCTGGCCAACAAGAGGCCCGGCAGGCGATACACGAAACCGATCAGGGCGAAGCCGGCGGTGGCGCTGATGAATCCCGAGGTGACCAGCTTCTCTTCACCGAAGATGCGTACCAACCGGCCTATCAAACCACCTTGCAGGATGATCCCGAGGAATCCCACGTACGCAAAAATGTAGCCGACTTCCTTGACTCCGAAAGGATGGCCGTTCCAGGTGAAGCGCCGTTCAGAGAAGAGCGCGAAACCCGACATGAAGATGGCGAAAGCAAATGCGAAGGAGAAGAACTGCCACAGCAGTTGCGCCAGCACGGGCCGCTTGAAATAGGTGGCGTAGTTACCCCAGTCGAGCACGCGCAGCCGCCGGCCCGCGGGGAGCGGCGGACCCTCGCGCCTTTCGGATTCCGGGATCACGGGCGCTGTAGGCAAGAGGAAATAAGTGGAGAGAATGCTGGTGGCGGAGAGAGCCGCAGCCATGAAGATTGGATATTGGTAACCGAACGTCGATAAGAAACCGGAGATCGCCGGGCCGATCAAGAATCCGATGCCGAACGCGACGCCGATGACGCCGAATGACTTGGCGCGCTCCTCCGGCCGCGTGACGTCGGAGATGTAGGCTTGCGCCAGAGAGAGGTTGCCCGCGGTCAGGCCGTCGATGACCCTCGCCAGAAACACCATCCACAGCGAACCGGCCCACGCCAGAATGAGGAAACCGATAAACGTGCCCATTTGGCTGACCAGCAACAGGGGCCGCCGGCCCATGCGATCGGAGATCTGGCCGAGCACCGGGCCGGCAACCAGCTGGCACGCCGCGTAGGTGGAGACGAGCAGGCCAACCACCGTAGGGCTTGCGCCCAAGCGCTCGGCATAGAAAGGAAGCAGTGGCAGAATGATCGTCAGGCCCAGCACATCCACCATGACGATCAGAAAAATCGGCAGCAGCGGCGACCGGCCCCGCGATGCGACCTCTTCTGCGTTCAGGGCCTTCACGACGGGAAATTCACGATGGTGGCGAACGATTTCGCATCCAAGCTGGCGCCGCCCACCAGGACGCCGTCAATATCGTCCTGCGCCATGAGGCTCTTCACGTTATCGGGCTTCACGCTGCCGCCATAGAGAATGCGGATGTCCGCGGCCGCGCCAGTGCCGTAACGGTTTCCCATCTCACGGCGGATGACGGCATGCGCGTCGGCGGCGATTTCGGGCGTTGCCGTTTTGCCGGTGCCGATGGCCCACACCGGTTCGTACGCGATGACGATTTGCGCAAACTGCCGCTCGTCGAGGCCGTGGATGCCATGGAGGCATTGCTGGCACAGCACGGCTTCGGTCCGGCCCGCCTCGCGGTGTTCCAGCAGCTCGCCCACGCAGACGATGGGCGTTAGGCCGGCGTCGAGCGCCGCCACCGTTCGTTTCAGCACAGTCTCGTCGGTCTCGCCGAAATACTGGCGGCGCTCGCTATGTCCGACAATCACATGGGTAGCGCCCGCCGCCCGAATCATGGGCCCGGAGACTTCGCCGGTGAATGCGCCCTCCTTCGCCCAATAGAGGTTCTGTGCTCCCACCTGGATGCTGGTTCCGCGGGCGGAGTCCACGGCCACCGCGAGGTCGGGAAACGGCGGGCAAATCACAATCTCACAATGGCCGGCCGCTGCGACGAGTGGCCGGAACGCCTCGAAGAAGGCGCGAGTTTCGGCGGGGGTTTTGTACATTTTCCAATTGCCCGCCATCACGGGTTTTCTCATAAGGTAGAGGCTTGGTCGCGTAGATTACGCGACCGCGCTCTTTTCGAGGGTAGCAGATAGAGCGCCGCGGAGGATCTGAGGCGAGGTGTGCGTGCAAATCCTTTTTGACTCTGGTAAACTCCGTCACAGAGATTTGACTGTCCAGCAGCTCACGGCCGAGAAGGGCTTCTAACGCTTTTCTGTCCGCCTCGATTGCCCGCTCTCAAATCGCCGAGGAGATTCACTGTGAAGAGTATTTTCGTAGGGAACCTGGATTTTGGCGTGACCGAAGACATGCTCCGGCCACTGTTCGAAGCACATGGAGCGGTGGAACGCGTCACCATCATGACCGATCGTGATACAGGCCGGTCGCGCGGATTCGCATTCGTCGAAATGACCAACGGGAACGAAGCAGACGAAGCCATCAAGGCGGTTAACGGCACGAACCTCGCCGGCCGCGCTCTGAACGTGAATGAGGCCCGGCCGAAGCCGGCCCGCCGGAATGGCCCTGGCGGCGGTGGTCCGCCCCGGCAGCGGCGCGAGCCGCGCTGGTAGCAGCCTCTCAGGAAACGGAGCGGAGGAAACTGGCTCCGTTGCCGATGGACGTCCCGAAATTCTCAGCGACCGTTTGACCGATATCCGATAGCGTTTGCCGCAATCCCAAAGCCACCCCTGCTCGCGCGTTTGGCCCATAAACAATCAGCGGCACATATTCACGGCTGTGGTCCGTCGATGGCGTGGTGGGATCACATCCGTGGTCGGCCGTGATAATGGCGAGATCCGTTTCGTCTAGCCGGCGAAGTAAGTCGGGCAGCCAGGCATCGAACTGCTCGAGCGCCGCGGCATAGCCCGCCACATCGTTGCGGTGACCGTATTGCTGGTCGAAGTCGACAAGGTTGACGAAAATGAGGCCGCTCGGAACCAAGCCCATCGCCTCGATCGTCTTCGCCATGCCGTCATCATTGTTTTTGGTTTTGACGTGATCGCGAATCCCGCGCCCTAGGAACACATCGAAGATTTTCCCGATGCTATAGACCTCGACATTGCGGCTCTCGAGACAGTCGAGCAGCATGCCCTTGGGAGGCGGCACGGCGTAGTCCTTGCGGTTGGGGGTCCGCGTGAAGGCGCCGGGCGCGCCGGCGAATGGACGCGCAATTACCCGTCCCACCTCGTGCGGCCCGCGGAGGATTTCGCGAGCCGTTTCGCAGATTTTGTAGAGCTCCCGAAGAGGAATTACTTCCTCATGCGCGGCGATCTGGAACACACTGTCAGCGGAAGTGTAGACGATCGGCGAGCCCGTGCGCAGATGCTCCGTGCCAAGTTCCTTGATGATCTCGGTGCCGGATGCTGCCTTGTTGCCAAGAGCGCGCCGGCCGATGCGCCGCTCGAATTCATCCATGATTTCCCGAGGGAAACCGTGCGGATAGAGAGGAAACGGCTTTTCGAGATGGATGCCGGCCATCTCCCAATGGCCCGTAGTCGTGTCTTTGCCGGGGGAAGCCAGCGCACACCGACCGAATGCTCCTGCCGGAGTCGGCACAGGATCCAGACCCGCAAGCGGTTTGATATTGGCCAGCCCCAGACGGCAAAGATTAGGCAGTCGAAGTCCGCGGATGCGCGCGATGTTGCCCAGCGTGTCGCTGCCGACATCGCCGTAGTCTGCGGCATCCGGCATGGCGCCGATGCCGACGCTGTCCAGCACGATCCAGATGACGCGACCGAACATGATTCGAGCGTAACATCAAGCTTTGCGGACCAGTTTGTCCTATAATCGAGGCCGATGAGACTTGCCCACTCGCTTGTCGCTACGCTCCTGATTATTTCCCCCGCGGTTGCATCCACAACGGTCTCTGTGTGGCCGGTCGACTCGCTGATCAAGGTGTTCCAGGACGATCCGCCGGGAAAAGACCGTGCGCCCGACGGGGCATGGCTCATCGCGCGCAACGGCCATGCCAGCCTCCAGATCGCCGTTCGTGCCAACGCGCCGTTACCCGAAGTTGAGGTGGACGTGAAGCTCGGCGGTGGCCTCCGGACCGAGGTTCGCCGGGTGGGCTACGTTCCCGTGCGATCGAACCCTCCAGGTTCGCCTGCCGATGAGGTCGTTCGTCCGGCACCCGGAAAGTTTCCCGACCCGCTATTTGAAGAGTCGCCGATCGCTTTGGCGGCAGATCAAACGGCCTCCTTGTGGATTACGGTCTACGCGCCGGCCGGAACAAGATCTGGTCTGTACAAGGGCGAAGCCGTCTTCCGGTCGGGAAAAGAACGCCTGGCCACGGCACCGTTTCAAATCCGCGTTGTCCGCGCCACCGTGCCGGTGAAACAGACCCTCAAAGTCACCAACTGGTTCAATCTCGATGAAACGGAACTCGGTCATTATTACGACCTGGCCGGCAACTCCGAGCGCTATTGGCAAGTGCTCGGCAACATTGCGCGAGTGCTGGCGGATCACAAGCAGAACGTCATCCTCACGCCGGTCCTGTCGCTGACCGAGCCGAAGTTGAATTCTCCGGATCTCCGGTACGATTTCTCGAAGCTCGACCGTTGGGTTGAGACTTTCCGCAAAGCGGGAACAGCCGAGATCATCGAGGGTGGCCACCTCATCGACCGTGCTTCGGGTTACGATTCGCCGCTGAAGATCCCGGCGTTCGTGGTTGAAAATGGCGCTGTCCGTCGTGCGTCACTGGATCCCGAAGACCCGCGCGCCGAGGCGCACCTCAACTCGTTCCTGCCGGCACTCTACGCGCACTTGAAGGAGAAGGGCTGGCTCGATACTTATGTCCAACACGTTCTGGATGAAGCGCACGGCCCCGAGCCGCCAGTCTACTTGCGGTACGTCAACCTGATTCGCAAAGCGCTGCCGGGCGTGCCGACAATTGATGCCATCGACCAGACTGCCGGGCTCCTTGGCGACGCCTGCGATATCTGGGTGCCGCAGCTCGGAAAATTCGATGACGGCTTCGAGGCCATTCGGGCGCATGTAAAGAAAGGCGGCCAGGCATGGTTTTACACGTGCCTGTACCCGCAGGGCCGTCACCTCAACCGCTTCATCGATTACCCGTTGCTAAAAACCCGGCTGCTCCACTGGTTCAATTTCCGGTACGATTTCACCGGTTTCCTGCATTGGGGAGGGAACTACTGGGCGTCCGATCCGTTTGGAAACGCCGAGCCGGCCATCGAAGACGGCAAGGAAGTGCTGCCCGCGGGCGACGCGTTCATCACCTACCCATGGCGCGAGAAGAACAGCATTCACAGCTCGATCCGGCTCGAGACCATGCGCGATGGTATCGAGGACTACGAACTGCTGCAGACACTCGCCGCCAGGAATCCGGACAAGGCCCGGCAGCTTGCCCGCAAAGCAATCCCCGAGGTCACTGGCTACATTCGCGATGTTGCGACGTTTCGCAGCCTGCAGGCGGAACTATTTGCGGCCCTGGACCCGGGCGCGCATTGAGTGACATTTTGGCAGGGGCTGTGACAGATTGTGCGCCGGTCGACCGCTAACTTTCGTTTACCGAGTTCGCGCGGAACCTGTAACTCATTTCAGATCAGTGTTCAAAAGTTGGCCCGGAAATTGTAAGCTGTGCATGGCCATGACCGTGAAACTTGTTATCAAGTGGAAACCAGAAATCCCCGCACCGGTGGTCGCCGCTGCGAAATCCGCGCTGCCACCCGTTCAAAACCAGCGCTCTCAACCGCGGCTGCCCGTGAAGTACCGGTTTTCCATCTATGGCAACCATCCCGAGGCAAAGCAGCGGTCCATGGCGGCGCGTGGGATCAACATGAGTAAAGCCGGTGCGCTGGTTGAGGCGCCCCAGCCGCTCGCCGTCGGTAGCGCCATTTATATCAAGGCCCCGGAGCTGGGTCTGATGGGCGAGGCCACGGTGCGGCACTGCACGATTAAAGGATCGAAGTTTCTCATCGGCCTGCATTTCCCGAATCCGCTGACCCGATCGGTGCACTAGAAGGCTACGGCAGCGTTTCGTTCATCACTTTCTTCTTTTGTTCCTCACGGAATTGATGCAGCTTTTGCCGAAGGTCCGGGCGGTGGTTTGCCAGGATCGCGATGGCCAACAGCGCAGCGTTCTTGGCACCGGCCTTACCGATAGCCAGAGTGCCGACCGGCACACCTCCCGGCATTTGCACCGTGGACAGCAGCGAGTCAAGGCCCTTGAGCGACGGGCTCTCCATCGGCACGCCTAGCACCGGCAGAGTGGTGTAAGCAGCGGTGACTCCCGCCAGGTGCGCCGCGCCGCCTGCGCCGGCGATGATCACTTCCAGACCGCGCGCCTCTGCCCCGGATGCGAATTCGGCGGCAAGGTCCGGCGTGCGATGCGCGGAGAGCACGCGGCTTTCGTGTGGTACGCCGAAGTCCTGCAGGGTGTCGCTCGCCGCACGCATGACCTCCCAGTCGGATTTGCTGCCCATGATCACTGCGACCAAGGGTTTCACTTGCTCAGCCATGTGTGGGAATTATTCTCCTTGAGAGAGCGTGTAACCCGGCTTGCCGTCGAAATTCCGCAGGCTCTCGGTCTTGACGACCGCGAGGCCGGCGGCGTCCACGCGCTCCAGCAGCGCGAGGACCTGGCGCTGGGTGACCGGCGTGCCGGGCTCGGCCGCGGTATAGCGGCAGCGAAAGCTGTCGGTGCAGAATGTCTCCGGAACCCCGTCGGGCCAGACTTTCAAACCGCGGTTCGAGATAACCAATAACTTCAGCCCGTCGCCATCGACGCGCTTGATCGTCTTGGCCAGCTCATCGGGATTCCGGCTGGGCCACTCCAGGAAAATGTCCACACCCACAAGCTCGGTTTTTGAACGAGCCTGCGCGCGTCTGTCCTTTGCGGCGGCGGCCGGACGCCTGTGCGCATAGCTTACGGGGCGGAAGGTCTCCGGCTTCTTTCCAAGCCGCGCGATGACAGCATCGGCGAACTCCCTGGTTCCGACTTTTTGTTTGCTGACGTTCTCGGCGTAGATGTCGTAGGTGTGCACGCCTTCTTCCAGCGTGCGCAGCCAGGCGTTGTGCACGCGCTCGGCAGCTTCCGGCTGATCGATATGCACCAGCATAAGCACTGCGCCCAGCAGCAGGCCCGACGGATTGGCCAGATTCTGTCCGGCGCGCCGGGGCGCCGACCCGTGAATGGCCTCGAACATCGCGCAGTGGTCCCCGATGTTTGCCGATCCCGCGAGACCGACCGAGCCGGCAATCTGCGCCGCAACGTCCGAGAGGATGTCGCCGTACAGATTCGGCATCACGATCACGTCGAAAGCTTCGGGAGTGTCAGCCAGCTTGGCCGCGCCGATGTCCACGATCCAGTGCTCATTCTGCACTTCCGGATATTCCGCGGCGATCTCGTCAAAGACCTTGTGGAAGAGACCGTCGGTCATCTTCATGATGTTATCTTTGGTGAAGCAGGTGACCTTCTTCCGATTGTGCTGCCGCGCATACTCGAAGGCGTAGCGCACAATTTTTTCCGAACCCGGCCGTGAGATCAGCTTCAGGCACTCCATTTCGCCATCCGTGAGCCGGTATTCGATGCCCGCATAGAGATCCTCTTCGTTTTCGCGCACAATCACAACGTTCATGTTGTGGTGCTTGGTTTCGACGAACGGATGGTAGGACACGCACGGCCGCACGTTGGCGTAGAGGCCGAGTGTCTTGCGTGTGGTCACGTTGAGGCTTTTGAATCCGCCGCCCTGAGGGGTGGTGATGGGAGCTTTCAAAAAAACCTTGGTGCGCCGCAGGGACTCCCACGCGCTGGGCTCGATCCCCGCCGAGTTGCCGCGCAAATAAACCTTCTCGCCGATTTCGATGGTCTCAATGTCGAGCGGTGCGCCGGCGGCCAGGATGATGCGAAGCGTGGCATCCATGATTTCCGGCCCGATGCCGTCGCCATGCGCGACCGTAATAGGAACTTTCGCTGCCATAGAGGTGGATTACCCAAGATAAGGAATAATTGGGGCGGGCGCAACCGCGTGTAGGATAATGAAATTTCTTTTGGCTCTCGGGCCAGCAAAGCAAGACACGCCATGCGCATTTGCTATCTGGACGCCTTTTCGGGCATCAGCGGAGACATGCTGGTCGGCGCGCTGGTCGATGCCGGCGCGGACTCGTCCGCCATCATCGATGCTCTGCGCTCGCTCGCGGGTGGCGCGGCTGTGTCTTTCGAAAAGGTCAAACGCTGCGGCATCGCGGCGTCCAAGTTTCATGTGGCCGCCGAAGAAGCGCCCAAGCACCGCCATCTCTCGGGCGTTTTGAAGATGATCGAGGGCGCATCCCTGCCGGATCGCGTGAAACAAAATGCCTCAGCGGTGTTTCAAAGGCTGGGGGAAGCGGAAGCGGCCGTTCACCAGACGCCGATAGAGAAGGTCCATTTTCACGAGGTGGGGGCGCTCGATTCGATTGCCGACATCGTTGGCGCGTGTCTCGGCTTCGAACTGCTGGGCGTCGATGCGATCTATAGCTCCCCTCTTAACCTCGGCAGCGGAACCGTGAAAGGCGAACACGGCGTGATGCCGGTGCCGGCGCCGGCCACCGCGGCTTTGGTGGCGGGCAAACCCGTTTATTCGCGCGGCCCGGCTGTGGAATTGACCACGCCGACCGGTGCCGCGGTTGCGGTCACGCTTGCCCGTGAGTTCGGCCCCTTGCCGCCCATGAGGATTTCGAGCATCGGATATGGCGCGGGAGATCGCGATTTCACCGAGCAGGCCAACGTGTTGCGCGTCTTCGTAGGCGAGCCGTCGGGCGCGGTGGAAGCTGCCAGCGTGGTGGTGATCGAAGCGAACATCGACGACTCGAGCCCGCAAGTATTGGGATATGCCATGGAGCGGCTACTCGAAGCCGGCGCGCTCGATACCACCCTCGAGCCGATCCAAATGAAGAAGGGCCGGCCCGGCACACTGCTGCGCGTCATCTCAACCCCCGAGCAGCGCACGGAGCTTGCGAAAATCGTCTTCCACGAAACCACCACGCTCGGCGTGCGCCTCTACACCGCCGAGCGCCTGGTCGAGATGCGCCGCTGGGTGGAGGTGGAGACGCCGCACGGGAAGGTGCGGATGAAAGTCTCGGATCATTCTTTCGCGCCGGAATACGAAGACTGCCGTGCTCTGGCCCGCGCGACGGGCGTTGCGTTGAAAGACATTATCGCCGAAGCGAATTTTGCGTATCTGAAGAACCCCAGATGAAATACTACCTGACCACACCCATTTACTACGTCAACGCGGCCCCGCACATAGGCCACACCTACACCACTATCGCGGCCGACGTGATCAAGCGCTTCAAGCGCATGCAGGGCTTCGAAGCCGTGTTGACCACCGGGACCGACGAGCACGGTCAGAAAGTGGAGCGCGCCGCCACGGCGGCGGGGAAATCGCCACAGGAGTTCACGAGAGCCATCTCCGACGAGTTCAAGCGGCAGTGGAGCGACTTCGGCTTGGGGATCGACCACTTCGTGCGCACGTCCGATGACCCGAAGCATCGTGAAACCGTGCAGTGGCTGTTCGATCGCTGGATGAAGAACGGCTACGTGTACAAAGGCAGTTACACCGGCCAATACTGCGTTTTCGACGAGTTGTACGTGAACGAGGCCAAGCCCGGCGATGCGTGTCCGGATTGCGGCCGGACCACGGAGACGGTCACGGAGGAGAATTACTTTTTCAAGCTGTCGGCGTTCACCGAGCGGCTGCTCGAGCTGTACGCCAAACAGCCGGATTTCATCCTGCCGGAATCGCGGCGCAACGAGGTTCTTTCCTTCGTCAGGCAGGGGCTCAACGATCTTTCCATCAGCCGCACCACCATTAAATGGGGCATCCCCGTTCCCGTCGAAGGCCACCACGTTTTCTACGTCTGGTTTGACGCGTTGGTCGCTTACATGACGGCGGTCCGCGGCCTCAAAGACACGGAGGGGCACGATTTTTGGCCGGCGGACCTGCATCTGATCGGCAAAGAGATCGTGCGCTTTCACGCCATCTTCTGGCCGGCGTTCCTGATGGCGGCAGACCTGCCGCTGCCCAAACGCATCTACGCGCACGGGTGGCTGTTATTCGAGCACGACAAAATGAGCAAATCGCGCGGCAACATTGTGCGCGCCGAGCCGATCCGCAAGGTGATGGGCGCCGACGCGCTACGTTATTTCCTGCTGCGCGAGATCGTGTTCGGGCAAGACGGCAGCTTCAGCTACGACGCGCTGATTGGACGATACAACTCGGAATTGGCTAACGGCCTGGGGAATCTTGCGAGCCGTACGCTGACGATGATTAATCAGTATCGCGGTGGCGCCATCCCCTCGGGCACTGACGAAGCGATTGAGAAAGCCGCATGCGGCACCATTCGCGCGTCTGCGGAGGCATTTTACAACTTCGATTTCTCAAAAGGCCTGGAATCGATCTGGTCGCTGCTCTCCGCCGTGGATAAGTTCATTGTGGAGCAGGCGCCTTGGACCCTGGCCAAAAAACAGGATTCGGAGTCGCAAGCCAAACTAGACCGCGCGCTCTACACATCAGCCGAGGCTTTGCGTGTAGCCACCGCGCTGCTCTCACCAATCCTGCCCGAATCCTGCGCCAAGATCTGGACGCAGCTCGGGATGCCGGAGCCGCTGGAATCGGTCCGTCTCGACTCCCTTGCCTGGGGCCAACTGCGCGCCGGCCAGAAGATCGGCCCCATCGAAGCCGTCTTCCCCCGCAGAGACGCCAAACCGGCCATCGAGCAGATGCGCGAACTCGAAGCCAAGGTCTCCGCCGAGCAGGCCGTGCTACTGGGCAAGGCTCCAGCCCCCAGCGCTGAACCCGCGGCGCCCGCCGGCCCCCAAATCACCATCGACGATTTCGCCAAGGTCGAATTGCGCGTGGGCCAGGTGATTTCCGCCGAGCGCGTGAAAGGCGCCGACAAGCTCCTCCACCTGCAAGTCGATCTCGCCGAAGCCGAGCCGCGCTCGATCGTCGCCGGTATCGCCGAAGTGTACGCACCCGAACAGTTGATGGGCCGCAAGGTCGTCATCGTAGCGAATCTCGCGCCGCGGAAACTGCGCGGGCTCACGTCGAATGGAATGATCGTGGCCGCATCGGTCGAGGGCGGCAAGCCTGTGCTCGCCGGCTTCCTCGAAGATATCCCCGTGGGTGCGCGGCTGAAGTGAAGCTGGTCGATTCGCACTGTCATCTGGACAGCGAGCAATTCGACGCTGACCGCGATGCCGCCATCGAGCGCGCCCGGGCGGCAGGCATCGAGCGCATCGTGGCCATCGGAACCGGCAACGGTCCGCCGGACCTTGAGGCCGGCATCCGGCTCGCCGAGCGACACGCATTCATTTACGCGACGGTGGGCGTGCATCCCCACGACGCCGCCAAAGCCACTTCAGAGACTTTGGACCGCCTGACCGAACTCGCGCGCCTTGCCAAGGTGCTGGCCGTAGGCGAAATCGGCCTGGATTACCATTACGACTTTTCGCCGCGTGACGTGCAGCGCACCATGTTCTCCGCGCAGCTCGCGCTGGCTGCGCGAGCCGGGAAGCCCATCGTCATCCACACGCGCGAGGCCTGGGACGACACCCTGGCGATCCTCCGCGAGCATGGTCTGCCGTTCGGCGGTATTATGCACTGCTTTACCGGAGGTCCCGGCGAAGCGGAACGAGCGCTGGAACTGGGCTTCCATCTCAGCTTCGGCGGCATCCTGACATTCCCAAAAGCGGACGATGTTCGAAAGTCGGCGGCGCTCGCACCGGAGAATCGCCTGCTGGTCGAGACGGACGCGCCTTATCTCGCGCCGGTTCCTTACCGCGGCAAACGGAATGAGCCGGCATTTATCGCGGAAACCGTCCGCCGTCTGGCGGAGGTGCGCGGCTGGTCCCCGGAACATGCCGCGGAGGTTACCACCCGGAATTTTGCCCGGCTTTGCGGGACAGCGGCGAATTCGTAAATCCTGAGAATTGCTATTGCATTTGTCGCGCGCTTAGTGCAATCTATTAGGTTTTCTACTCACGCCGATCCATGCGCATCCGCATCCTCTACCACGATCACTGCTTTGACGGCGCGGCTTCGGCGGCTTTCTTCAGCCGCTTCATGCAGGGCGTATTTCACCCCAACGCGAAATTCGCCTTCACGGGCATGATGCACAAGGCTTCGCAAATGTTCGAGCCCGAGCTCTTCGACGGCGATGAGAACGCGATTGTCGATTTCAAGTATTCGAGCAATCCTCATCTCACCTGGTGGTTCGATCATCACCAGAGCGCGTTCCTGACTCCCGAAGATGCCGAGCATTACCGGCAGGACACCAGCGGCCGCAAGCTGTACGATCCCTCGTTCAAGTCGTGCACTCTCTTCATCAGCACGGTGGCCAAGAACAAGTACGGCTTCGAAGCCTCCGACCTCGACCAGTTAGTCCACTGGGCCAACATCATCGATGGCGCTCAATATGCGGACGCGAAGGCGGCTGTTGAAATGGCCGCGCCGGCCATGAAACTGACGCTGGTCATCGAGGGATCGAAAGGGTCGGAAATGGTGCAGAAGATCATCCTCTGGATGCAGCACCGCACGCTGGAAGAGATCGTGGCCGAGCCTGAAGTGGAGAAGCTATTTGATACGCTGTATCAGCGGCATCTCGCCTCTGTGGACCTGATCCAAAGCCGTGCGCATCAGGATAACGGCGTGGTTTACTTCGACCTGACAGGTTGTGATCTCGAGGGCTACAGCAAATTCATTCCGTACTACCTTTTTCCCGATTCCACTTACACGGTTTCGGTAAGTCCTTCCAGCTTCCGCACCAAGATCTCCGTGGGTTCGAATCCCTGGGCGCCCCAGGAGCCAAGGCACAACCTGGCAACCATCTGTGAGCGCTACGGCGGTGGCGGCCATCCGCGCGTTGGCGCTATCAGCTTCCCGCCGGGCGAACTCGAAAAGGCGCGCGCCGTGGCGGCGGAGATCATCGAAGAGCTCAAGCGCTAGAATAGACCTATGCCCTCCCGAACGCTCGTTTCGGTGGATGAATACCTGCAAACCAGCTACGATCCCGACTGCGATTACGTAGATGGCGCGATCGTGGAGAGGAATGTGGGAGAACGAGATCACAGTGAACTTCAAGGCGAGATATACGCTTATTTCCGCTCCCTGAAACGCAAACTGAACATCCGCCCGTACATCGAACAGCGCGTGCAAGTTGATTCGGCGCGCTTTCGCATGCTGGATATCTGCGTCATGTACGGAGCGCGGCCCACCGAACAGATCTTCACAAAGCCACCCCTCATCGCCATCGAGATCCTCTCCAAAGACGACCGCGTGTCGGAAATGCAGGAGAGGATCGACGATTACCTGAACTTTGGCGTGCGTTACGTTTGGGTTATAAACCCGTGCACTCATCGCGCCTGGGTGTACACGAAAGAAGGCAGTCACGAATCGAAGGACGGCATCCTGCGCACCCAGGACCCCGAAATCGAATTACCGCTTCCCGAAATATTCCAGGCTCTGCAATAGCTTCTCCACGTGTTTGGCGAGCACATCGCATTCCAGATTCACGCGATCTCCCGGCTTGTGAGCGCCCAGGGAAGTCATCTGATATGTGTGTGGAATAATTGTGACGCCGAGCACGCTTTGTTCGAGTGAAGCGATGGTGAGACTGATGCCGTCGATGGCAATCGATCCCTTAAACACCAGGTAGCGGTCCAACTCCGGGGGCACGCGAAGCTTCAGCCACCAGTTTTCATCACCCACCAGTTCGAGCGACAGAAACTCGCCGGTCCCATCCACGTGTCCCTGCACGATGTGGCCGCTCAAGCGGTCGGTTGGCGAAAGCGGCCGCTCCAGATTCACGCGTGATCCCGCTGCCAGATCGCCGAGGTTGCTTCGGCGCAGCGTTTCGGGCGCGAGATCGGCTGAAAAGGAGTCGCGGCCCAGATCGACCGCGGTGAGGCACACACCATTCACCGCAATGCTCGATCCCTGCTTCAGATCCTCGAGCACGCGCGCGCATCGAACGCGCAAACGCGCGCCCGCCGTTTGTTTCACCAGCGAGTCGACCGTCCCCAGTTCCTCAATGATCCCGGTGAACACCTAGAGCTCCTTCCGGACGTACCCTTCCACTGCAAATTCATCTTCGGCGATAGGGTGCACCTGGATGCCGTTGAGCACGATCGCGTCCGTGCGCCGCCGGCGTCCTTTTCCGCCCGCCATCGGCAACGATTCCATGCCTCCCAGAATCTTCGGCGCATAGTAAAAGAAGATCTTGTCGACGATTCCGCTATCCAGCGCCGACCAGTTCAGCATGCTTCCCGCCTCGATGAGCAGAGACAGGTATTTCGCCTCGCCCAGCCATTCCACCAGGCGCCGCAGATCGGTTCTTCCGCCGGGGCCATCGAACGTCAGCACCCTCACACCCCGATCCTCCAAGGACTTGCGCCGCTCGGCGGAAGCTGCCGAGGTAGTCATGATCGCCAGATCGCTTTCAGAGCTTGTCAACATTCTGGAGTCGAGTGGAATGCGGAGCAGGGAATCAGCCACCAGCCGGAGGAGCGGCCGGCTGCGCGGCAGGCCCGTCCGGTCTGTCAGGAGGCAGTCATCCGCCAGCACCGTTCCCACGCCGGTCAGGATAGCATCTGCGTTGTGGCGCAACTGCTGAACGTGAGCGCGGGCCACGCCACTCGTAATCCAGCCGCGATTGTCGTCGGGGGCCGCGATCTTCCCATCGAGCGTAAGCGCGGTCTTCAGCGTCACCAGCGGCCGGCCGGTTCGCATGAAATGCACGAATTCCTCGTTCAGCTTCTCCGCTTCGGCGGCGAACTCCGGCGCCAGCTCGACCTCGATGCCGGCCGAGCGCAGCTTGCTGAATCCTTCCCCGGCGACGCGCGGATTGGGATCCTGCATGGCGGCGATCACGCGGCTGACTCCCGCCGTGATCAGCGCGTCCGCACATGGCCCCGTGCGTCCCTCGTGCGAGCAAGGCTCCAGATTGATGTAGAGCGTGGCGCCTCGCGCCCGTTGGCCCGCTTCGTCGAGCGCCCGGATCTCGGCGTGTTTTGTGCCGCCGTAGGTATGAAAACCGCGGCCGACCACTTCACCGTCCCGCACCACCACCGCGCCCACTGCTGGATTGGGACTGGTTTGCCCCTTTCCCTGGCGCGCCAGTTCCAGCGCCTCGCGCAAAAACGCGGAGTTCATGGTTCGAACAGCGACGCGATGAATTTCTCCGGATCAAATGGCAGGAGATCATCGGCCTTCTCGCCGATGCCCACATAACGGATCGGCAGGTTGAGTTCGCGGGCGATAGCCACCACCACACCACCCTTGGCCGTGCCATCGAGCTTGGCCAGAAGGATACCCGTCACGCCGGAGGTTTCGGTGAAACGCCGTGCCTGCTCAAGCCCGTTCTGCCCCGTGGTGGCGTCGAGCACGAGGAGCACTTCATGCGGCGCTCCCGGAATCACGCGGCCCGCCGTCCGCCGCATTTTCTCCAGCTCAGCCATGAGGTTCGCCTTGGTTTGCAGACGGCCCGCAGTGTCGACGATCACGTAATCCGCTTTTCGCGCGCGCGCCGCCTGCAAGGCATCGAACAGCACCGCGCTGGGATCGGCGCCCGGCTGCTGGCGGATCACGTCGGTGGCGGTGCGCTCACCCCAGATCTCGAGCTGCTCAACGGCCGCGGCGCGGAAGGTGTCGGCGGCGCACAGCAGCACCGAGCGGCCCTCGGCTTTGTAGCGATGCGCGAGTTTGCCGATACTGGTGGTTTTTCCCGCCCCGTTGACACCCACGACCATGACCACGGCCGGCGGCTCGTTCACATGGGTCACCGGACGCTCGGTCGACTGCAGAATCTCGAGCAGGTGCTGGCGAATTAGACCGCGCAATTCAGCGGCATCACCCACCAGCTTGCGGTCCACCTGCTGCCGGATGCGCTCCAGGATCTCGTTTGTGGTCTGGACCCCAATATCGGCGCTGATGAGCGTGTATTCCAGCTCATCCAGCAGATCGGCGTCAATCTCTTTCTTGCCCGCGAGCGCATCTTCGAGGCGTGAAACCAGCCCGGCGCGTGTCTTCTCGACTCCGCTCTTCAGCCGTTCCAGCAGGGATGGCTCTTGCTCCACCGAGCCGAATAACGTTTGGATCATTTTGATTCATTGTAACAACCGGCCAAAACGGGATTCGCGATATACTCGGGAGGCTCTTCGGATGGCAGACCAGGAAAATCAGCCCATTCCCCAAAAAGAACGCCCCGGATGGATGGCGATCGCGCTGATCGCCGTCTTCGTGCTGGCCGGTGTCGCGATGTACTTGATTGGCGTGCACCTCATCAAACGGTAGTTCGGGCCCCGCCCGCGGACCTTTGATTACTGTGCGATTACAACTTCGACACGCCGGTTGTGCGCGCGGCCGTCGGGTGTGTCGTTCGGGCTGGCGGGACGATAAGTGCCATAGCTGGAGATCGATAAGCGCGACTCCGGAATCCCGTAGCGCTGGCTCAGCAGTTCGAGCATTCTCAGGCTGCGAGCCGCCGCCAGATCCCAGTTGTTCAGGAAATGACGGTTGTGAATGGGGACCGCGTCGGCATGCCCGATGAGGGTGACTTCGTTTGGAACGTCACGCAGCACGTCCGCGATGTGCTCAATGATCGGCAAGCCGCGCGGGCTAACCCGGTCTTCTCCGGACGAAAACAAAATGGCCTGCGGAAGGCTGATGACGAGGCCACGGGGCTCGATTCGCATCTCCAGACCATATGGCTCAAGCTTCTGCCGGAGCGCGAGCAGGGTCTGGCGCGGATCGGAAGGTGCAGTTGCTACCGGCGGGGGTGCAGGCGTCGGCGCGGGCGTCGGCGCGGGCGCGGTAACCGGTTTCTGATCCGGATGCAGACGGATCTGTGCCGCGATGGCCACGAAGAAGATCAGCAGAATCGTCAGCACGTCCATGTAGCTGATCATCCAGCGGTCGCGGATGGCCGTGTCGCGGCGAAGGTAGCTAGGCGTCATGCGGCTCTTCGGTCTCGCGGAGGAAGCAATGCAGCCGCTGGCGCATCACCGAGGGATGGATGCCGTCGAAAACGCAAAGCACACCCTCCATCATGAGTTCCTGAGTTTCGAATGCCTCGGCCACCCTGGCGCGGATGCGTTGTGCCGCCGGCAGCAGCACCACGTTCGCCAAAACCAGGCCGTAGATCGTGGAAACGAAAGCCGTGCCAACGCCGTTCACCACCGAGCTGGGCGTGGAAAATTGCCGGAACACGTCGATTAACCCAACCACGGTTCCCACTACGCCGATCGTAGGAGCGAAACCGCCCGCAACCTCGAGAATGCGGGCGTCCCCTTCGCCTTGGCGCTCACGCAACCGGACTTTGTCCTCCAGTGCCGACTGCAATTCCGACCGCTGCTTCACATCCATGGCAAGCAGCAATGCGTCCGCGAGAAATTTATTGCTGGCTTGTTCAATCAAAGGCTCGATGGCAAACAAGCCTTTGCTCCGGGCAACCCTCGAATAGGAGACGATCTCTTCAATCAGGGCTTCACGGTCGAAGACTGAATTCCGGAAAAGCTGGCTAACCCGCCGCGCCGCGTAGAACAAGCTGGTGTGCGGCGTGGTGATGATGGTGACGCCCAGGGTCCCGCCCAGCACGATGAGCGCGCCGGTTGGTTGCAGGAAATATTTCAGGCTGACTCCGGTGGAAGCGATACCGGCCACGGTTGCCACCAGGGCGATCACGACGCCTGCCAGCATCCCTAGATCGAGCCGCCGGGGCCGAACCGAGCCGGCGTACGAAGCGGATCTAGGTTCGGGGACTCCTCTTATGAATGCCGGTGAAGGTGACAATGGTTATCTCCAGTGAACACGAACGCTCCAGCCACGAGATGCGCCGGTAGAGTTCGTGGCAAGCGAGGGGCCAATTGGATCATCGAAAGGAGAGACCGCGACCCTCTGCACTGGCAACGGGTTACCCGAGCGCGGCTCTTGACCTATTGCGCTGAAGTCAGGTGATCGCCTGTCAGGATTCTGACGGACGGGTCGGGCTGTCAGGAGTTTGACGGCCCGCGCGCTACCGGTGATGCTCCCGCCACGCCTCCACATACTTCTCGGCTTCCGGAATGGATTCGTTCCATCGAGGCGCACGGGGACTGTCAGCCAGCATGATCAAGCCCAACGCCAGCATCCGGTCGACTTTGGCCATGTTATCGTAATCGATCTTCTGCCATTTATCGCCGACCTGGTGATAGTCGGAAAACTCAAATGCCACGGCCAGAGTGTGAGCGGGAATCCCTTTCTCGGCAAAGGCGACGTTATCGCTGCGCGCAAAAAAGGAGTCGCCATACGGTTTGTCGCTGAGAACGCGCACGCCCGTCCGCTTGCCCGCGGCTCGAAACACGCGCGGCAGATCGGAGTAATCGTCGCCGGTAAACGTGCCCTGCGAGAGCTTCGGGCCATCGGCCGCATCAGTACGGCCCACCTGCTCGAGGTTCACATCGGCCACCGTCTTCTCGATCGGAAAGACCGGGTGGTCTGCGTAATAGTGGGAGCCAAGATCGCCTTCCTCCTCGCCAAAGAAGGTCATGAAGACGATGCTTCGCTTGGGCCGCGGGTTGAGCGTTGCCAGAGCGGAAGCCAGCTCGATGACCGAGACCGTTCCGCTTCCGTCGTCGTTGGCGCCGTTAAAAATTCGGTCACCGTCGCCTTCTGGCCGCATGCCCAGGTGATCGTAGTGCGCCGTCACCAGCACGTAGCTCTGTTTGAGAGCGGGGTCGGATCCGCGCAGCAGCCCGATCACATTGCGCAGTTTCACCCGTGTTTCCCTGGGCTCCGGCAGGCGCAACTTCAGCACCGCCAGGGTTGGGCCGGGCCCGAGCGCAGCGTACCACTTCAGCGCTTCGGAATTGCGCACGATCAGGCGCAAAGGCCCAGCCGTTTTGTCCTCCTCGGGAGTGACCAGCCGGGTGTTTAACTCGGCGATGCCGTCCCGCGTGAGCATCACCGTCAGCGCCGGCCTGGCTCGCCGGATGGCGCTCAACAGCATGCGGAACCTACGGATCGCATCGCCCGCAACGGCGCCCGAGAAATCCGGCAGTTCCGTCACCACGACCTTGCCGTCGACATCCTCCGCCTTGAGATCCTTCATCGCCGGTTCGTCGTGCCCGTCCAGCTTGTAGAGGCTCTTTCCCGGGATCTCGAGCGCTGTATGAAATCGCGGAGTGACTTCCTCGCTGTTCACCGAAATCGCACGGCCATGGTCCACGATCGTCATCTCAAATCCGTCTTTCGGCGGTTCGATCTCGATCATTTCCGCGGTCTGGTAATATCCGTCGTCGCCTGCGGGCTCGAGACCGGCACGGCGAAACTGCGCGGCGATATACTCCGCCGCCAGATCCAGCCCGCGCGAGGGAGTGGCGCGGCCTTCCAGCAGATCCGACGCGATAAAGGCGAGATGTCCGCGCAGGGAATTAGCGGAGACGTGATCGACCGCGGCCTGGATCTGCGGCGCGAGCGGCGCCTGCTCCGCCGCGAGCAGAAAAACAAATAAAAGGAGCGCAGAACCCGCGGCGAGCCGGAAACGCGCCTGTCCTTTGCGTGAAGAGTGTTGAATGCGGAGATCTCCGTGAGTGCCACTCACCTGAATGCGCGGACGCCCATGCTATCGCTAATCGAATGCTAAGATCAATAGTTCCCGGAGGTTTTGATGGCTGTGAAATGCCGCCGCGCGGCGGCTGTGGTCGATGTATCGGGCGTGAAGGTGGGCGGCAATCATCCCATCGTCGTCCAGTCCATGACGAACACCGACACCGCTGACACCGCTTCCACCATCAACCAGGTGATGGCGCTGGCGCGCGCCGGCTCCGAGTTGGTGCGGGTTACGGTGAACACCGAGGAGGCCGCCGCCGCGGTCCCCAAGATCGTCGACTGCCTGGATAAGTTCGGTGTCCCGGTACCCATCATTGGCGATTTTCATTACAACGGCCACATCCTGCTGAGGAAATATCCGGAATGCGCGCGGGCGCTCGCCAAGTACCGCATCAATCCCGGAAACGTCAACATCGGCAAGAAACACGACGATAATTTCCGCACCATGATCGAAGTGGCCGTCGAATATGACAAACCCGTTCGCATCGGCGTGAACTGGGGCTCGCTCGATCAGGTGTTGCTCACGCGCCTCATGGACGAGAACTCCCAGCTCGCCGAACCCAAGGACGCCCGCGAGGTCACGCTCGAAGCCATCGTGGTGAGCGCCACCGAATCCGCTAAGGCTGCCGAGCGCTATGGCTTGGCGCACGACAAAATCATCCTGAGCGCCAAGGTCAGCGGCGTGCAGGATCTGATCGACGTGTACCGCGCGCTCGCGGCGCGCTGCGATTACCCGCTTCATCTCGGGCTCACCGAAGCCGGCATGGGATCGAAAGGCATTGTCGCCACCACCGCCGCGCTCGCCGTGGTACTGCAGGAAGGCATCGGCGATACCATCCGGACCTCACTGACGCCGCTTCCCAACGGCGACCGCACCGAAGAGGTCATCGTCTCGCAGCAGATTCTGCAATCGCTCGGCATTCGCAGCTTCACCCCGCAAGTCACGGCGTGCCCAGGCTGCGGCCGGACCACCAGCACGTTCTTCCAGGAAATGGCCGACCAGATCCAGACCTATTTGCGCGAGCAGATGCCGGTCTGGAAGGCGCATCACAAAGGCGTGGAAGAGATGCGCGTGGCCGTGATGGGCTGCGTGGTTAACGGACCCGGCGAATCCAAGCACGCTAATCTCGGCATCTCTTTGCCGGGGACATTCGAGGAACCCAAGGCGCCTGTCTTCGTCGACGGCCGCCTGCTCAAAACGCTCAAGGGTGACCGCATCGTCGCCGAGTTCATCGAGCTCCTCGACAATTACGTCGCCACCCGTTACTGATTCGGCCGGCGCCCTGGCTCTACATGACCGCTTCGAAGCTCATGGCAAAACGCTACTTCATCCGCGGCCGCGTGCAAGGCGTGGGTTACCGTTACTTCGCCCAGCGCGAGGCCGAGCAACTCGGGGTGCACGGCTATACGCGCAATCTGGACGATGGCCGCGTCGAAGTGTATGCTGTCGGAACGCGCAATCAGCTTGCGGATTTCGCGGGCCGTTTGTGGAAAGGCCCGCGCTTCGCCGACGTCCGCGCCGTTGAAGAACTCGAAGCCAGCATGCAACAATACGATACTTTTCACATCGAGGCTTAATGACCGATCGCGACCACCTCAAGAAGCTCATCCGCGAAGTTCCTGACTTCCCCAAACCCGGCATCTTGTTCTACGACATCACCACGCTGCTCAAGAACGGGCCCGGATTTCACGACGTGATTGACGCACTCAAGGAGCACTACCACGACTCCGGCGTCGACACCGTAGTCGGCATCGAAGCCCGCGGCTTCATCTTTGCCCCCGCCCTGGCCTATGCTCTGGGCGCCGGGTTCGTGCCCGTGCGCAAACCCAGGAAACTACCCTCGGATCGCGTCAGCGTCAGCTATCAGTTGGAGTACGGCACCGACAGCCTCGAGATCCACACCGATGCCATTAGCCGCGGCCACAGCGTGCTGATCGTGGATGATCTGCTGGCCACCGGTGGAACCGCGGCGGCCGTCACCAAGCTGGTCGAGCAGGTCGGCGGAAAAATCGCCGGCACGGGATTCGTGGTCGAGCTCACGTTTCTGAACGGGCGCGAGAAACTCGCCGGCTACGACGTGTTTTCGCTTCTCCAGTACGACAAATGACCCGCGTGCGCCGCGCGCGCCTTCTCGCGTTCGCCAAAATCAATCTCGATCTGCGCGTCCTCTACCGGCGCTCCGACAATTACCATGAGCTGCGCACGATTTTCCAGACCATTTCGCTGGCTGACGGCCTTGCCGTGGAGTTTACTCCATCGCGAAAAACCAGCATCCAGGTAAATAGCGCCATCCAAATCCCGGACAATCTAATCGCCCGCGCGGCCCAGTCCTGCCTGGACGCGATGCGCATCACGGGCCAGATCGAATTCGAACTCGACAAGCGAATCCCCATGGGCGCCGGCTTGGGCGGCGGCTCTTCCGACGCCGCGGCCGTGCTGCTGGCTCTGCCGGTTCTCGCCGGCCGCTTCCTGGACTGGCCCACGCTGCTCAAACTGGCCGAGGAACTGGGCAGTGATGTCCCTTTTTTTCTGCTGGGTGGCACTGCGGTAGCCCTGGGTCGCGGCACCGAACTCTATCCGCTTCCGGACCGGCCCGCGCAGGCGGGAGTTGTCGTGGCCCCCACCGTGCACGTCTCAACCACCGATGCGTATCGCCGCCTGAGCGTGCAATTGACATCCAAACCGCAACAAAATAAGATAGTTAGTTTCCAGTCTACGGTTTGGGGCGAAAGTGCGCGCGGGCCGGGCGAAGGGGAACTGCCTTCCGGGGAAAATGATTTTGAAAGTGTCGTTTTTGAGCAGCACCCCGCGCTAAAATCAATCAAGCAGCGTCTCCGGAAATTGGGTGCGAAACCAGCGTTGATGAGCGGCAGCGGTTCTGCCGTCTTCGGGCTGTTCGCCGAGCGCGATCAGGTTCGTCGTGCCCTTCAATCGTTGAGAAAGGAACGGGTGTTTCCGATCACCCTGGTGAGCCGCGCCAAGTTTCGAGCCGAATGGCGGAAACGCCTGCGATTACATACGAAAGAGAAATCATGGCCGCCCCAAAGCCGGTACGCGCGATGAATCCAGACCGAGTGAAGATTTTCAGTGGCAGTGCCAACCAGCCTCTGGCCACGGAGATCTGCGAGTGTCTGGGCATCGAGCTGGGTGCGGCCCAGGTCAAAGGCTTCGCGGACGGCGAGAACAATATTCAGATTCAAGAGAACGTGCGCGGCGCGGATGTCTTCGTGGTGCAGCCCACCTCGACGCCGGTGGATCACCACATCATGGAACTGCTGTTCATGGTCCATGCTCTGAAGCTCTCGTCGGCAGAGCGCATCACCGCGGTGTTACCCTACTATGGATACGCCCGGCAGGACCGCAAGGACAAACCCCGCGTTCCCATCTCCGCGAAATTAGTGGCGCGGCTCATTGAGGCCTCCGGGACGGACCGCGTTTTGACGCTGGATCTCCACGCGGCGCAGATCCAGGGATTCTTCGATATTCCGGTGGATCACCTGTTTGGAACACCGGTCATGATCGATTATTTCAAGCCGCTGGAGATTCGAAACCTTACGGTGGTTTCGCCGGACGCGGGCGGCGTGGAGCGCGCGCGGGCCTTCGCCAAGCGGCTGAACGCCCCGCTGGCCATCATCGATAAACGGCGCGAAGAGGCGAATGTCGCGGAAGTGATGAATGTAATCGGCAAAGTGAAGGATCGGAACTGCCTGGTGGTGGACGACCTGATCGATACCGCGGGAACGCTGGTGAAAGGCGCCAAGGCGCTGCTCGATCACGGCGCGACCAGCGTTTCGGCTTGCTCCACGCACGCCGTGCTGTCGGGCCCGGCCGTCGAGCGCATCGAAAAGTCGCATCTTAAAGAAGTCATAGTGACCAATTCCATTCCTCTTTCGAAAAAAGCCCGGCAGTGCAGCAAGATCCGGGTATTGTCGATTGCGCCTCTGCTGGCCAGGGCCGTGCAATCGATCCATGAGGAGACTTCGGTCAGTATTTTGTTTGTTTGAGATTTCCGGGCTGGCAACCCACGTCAAAAGCTCTGCTTTTCGGACTTGCCCAGACCCGTTTGAGGAGAAGCAATGAAAACGGATATTACAGTGGCCGCGGAGGCTCGCGCTACCCGCGGAAAAAATGAAGCCAGGCGTACGCGGCGCGCGGGCATGATCCCCGCGGTGCTTTACGGCGCGTACCAGGACCCCGTGCCGGTGGCGGTTAATCCCCAGCAGATCTCGCAGATTCTGCACAGCAAGACCGGCCACAACACCATTTTCAATTTGAGCATCCAGGGCGCGGAAACCAGCGCCGTGATGGTGGTCGACGGGCAGCATGACCCCATAAAAGGCCACCTGCTGCACGTGGACCTGAAGCGGATCGATCTCACCAAGCGCCTCCGTGTTGCTGTCCCCATCAACACGCACGGCGAGCCGAAGGGTGTGAAACAGCAGGGCGGCCTGCTCGAACTGATTACCCGCGAGATCGAGATCGAGTGCCTGCCGGACGAGATCCCGGAGCAATTCACGCTGGACGTAGGCGAGTTGTTGATTGGCCAGAGCACACGCGCTAGCGATATACCGTTGACCGGGTCCATCAAGCTGGTGAGTTCGCCGGATTCGGTGCTCGCCCACGTCATCACCATCAAAGTGGTCGCGGAGCCCACGCCGGCCGAGGTTGCGGCCGTGCCCGTCGCCGAAGGGGCTCCCGCCGAACCCGAAGTCATCAAGAAGGGCAAGAAGGAAGAGGAGGGTGCGGTCGAGGCCAAGCCGGAGGCCAAAGGCGAAGCCAAGCCCAAGAAGAAGTAACCTGGAATGGTTCTGGTCGTGGGCCTTGGGAATCCCGGAGAGGAATACGAGAAAACTCCGCACAACCTGGGCTTCCGGGTGGTGGATCTGCTGGCTGAGAGGCACGCGATCAGGGTCAGCCGGAAGGACTCCAAGGCGCTCACCGGAGTGGGCGAGATCGCCGGCAAACCGGTGATGCTGGCCAAGCCGCAGACGTACATGAATCTCAGCGGCGTCTCGGTTGCCGGGCTGATTGCGAAGCATTCGTTCGCGCCGGAAGATTTGATTCTCGTTTACGACGAGCTGGACTTGCCGTGGGGCGAGATGCGGATCAAGCCGCGCGGATCGGCAGCCGGGCATCACGGTTCCGAATCCGTGATCGACCAAGTGGGGACGAAGGAATTTGTCAGGGTACGGCTCGGAATCAATCCGGGCTACAAACTCCGCGACGGCGTGGAGTATCTGCTGGCGCCCATCAAGCGCACGCAGTGGAAGGAGTCGGAAGAACTGGTCGGCCGCGGGGCTGACGCAGTCACTTCCATAATTGCCGAAGGCGTCGAACAGTCCATGACGATCTTCAATCGTCGCGCCCGAGGTTCAAACACTGAGGAAGAATGAGGATCTACGAAGAGCTGTTTATCGTGAAGCCGGACGCCCCGGAAGAGGAGGTCGACCAGTTCATCGAGCAGATGAAATCGGTGGTCTCCAGTTCCGGCGGGTCCGTAGACAAAGTCGACAAGTGGGGGAAACGCAGGCTGGCGTATCGCGTGGACAAGTATCGTGAGGGCGCATACGTGCTGTTCCAGTTCAATGCGGCGCCCGAAACGGTGAAGGAATTTGAACGGCGCCTTCGCGTTTCAGACATGGTAATCAAGTTCTTGACGGTGCGTATCGATCAGACTTTGAAGCGTCTGGAGAAGCGCAAACGCGACCGCGACAAGCGGGCTCATCGCAAAGCCACAGCGCCCGGACCGGCGCCCGCGCAACCGTCCATGGCGCAGCAGATGTTGGGCGAACCGGCGGCGGCGGAGTAAGCGAGGAGATCGATATGACGGAATTTAAGGGAAGACCGGGCAGCGCCGGCCAGAGGCCGACCGGCGGTGACAAAGCCGTTGCCACGCAGAAGAAGCAGTATTTCCGGCGCAAAAAAGTCTGCCGTTTCTGCGTCGAGAGGATTGACGACATCAACTACAAAGACGTCCGACTGCTTTCGAGCTTTATCGCGGAGCGAGGGAAGATCGTTCCGCGCCGTATTTCAGGCGTCTGCGCGCCGCACCAGCGCCGCCTGGGAGACGCCATCAAGAAAGCGCGCAACATCGCGCTGCTGCCGTTTGCGGCATCGATATAGGGTATACGAACCGGCCTTCGGGTCGCGGCGCGGAAGCACATGTAGGGGTTTACCGAGCCGCGACCGAAGGGAGCGGAAATCTGGAGATCATTCATGGAAATCATTCTTAGAGAAGACGTCGAAAAGCTCGGCGCCCGCGGCCAGGTGGTTAAAGTCGCCAGCGGGTACGCCCGCAATTACCTGCTGCCCAAGCGCCTGGCCGTGCCGGCTACCGAGTCCAACAAGAAGATCGTCGAACAGGAGCGCCAGGCTCATCTCCGCCGCGAAACCAAACTGAAAAGCGAGGCGGAGGATCTGGCCAAGATCATGGGCGGCGTCACCGTCTCCATCGCGCAAAAGGCGGGTGAAAACGATCAGCTCTTCGGATCGGTGACCGCCAAGGACATCTCCGAGGCCCTCGAGAAGCAAAACTTCACCGTGGACCGCCGCAAGATCCAGCTCGATGAACCGATCCGGCAACTCGGCGAACACAAGGTAACCGTGCGCCTGCACCGGGAGGTTCCCGTCGAGGTTACGGTCAACGTGGTGAAAGAAGATTAGCGGCTCGCCGATGCCTTTTGAGCTTACCGGGCAGACCGCCATCGTTACCGGAGCAGCCACCGGCATTGGCGAAGCGATTGCGCGGCGCCTGGCGAAGGCCGGCGCGGCCGTGGCGGTCGCCGACTTGAACCTCGACGGCGCATCTGCCGCGGCACGCTCCATGGGCGGTGACGCATTTCCGCTGCGCCTCGACATTTCCCGGTCTGGCTCAGCCAACGCCGCGGTGGAAGAAGTGATCGCGCGCCGCGGCCGTATCGATGTCCTGGTGAATAATGCCGGCATCGCGGGCAAAGCGGCCCCGCTCTGGGAACAAACCGACGAGGACTGGCAAACCGTGATCGCGGTGAATCTTCTCGGCGTGGTCTATTGTACCCGCGCCGTCCTTCCCCACATGCGCAGCCGCAAGTACGGCCGCATCGTCAACGTGGCTTCCATCGCAGGCAAAGAGGGCAATCCCAACATGTCGCCCTACTCGGCCACCAAGGCCGCTGTCATCGCATTCACCAAATCAGTGGGCAAAGAAGTCGCCACCGAAGGCATTTGCGTGAACGCCGTGGCGCCGGCCGTCATCCGCACACACATCCTCGATCAACTGACTCCCGAGCAGGTGGACTATATGACGCAGCGCATCCCCATGCACCGTACAGGCACCACCGAAGAAGTTGCGGCGGTGGTCCATTTCCTGGCAAGCCCCGATTGCTCGTTCGTCACCGGTCAGTGCTACGATGCCAGCGGCGGCCGCGCCACTTACTAGCATCGTGTAAATTTTCCCGCCAGCGTTTCCGGCTCCTTAAACAAAAACAACAGCTTACGTTTTTGGCGATGGGTTTGCACCCACGCACACGACGGAGGAGATTACATGTTGACCAAAGTTATGGCACTGGGCGCCCTGGCGCTGCTGATCGGGTGCGGTACGAAATCGACGGATAATCCAACCACGACCGCGGATGCACAGAAGCCGGCGGCATCGGCTCCCGCTGGTTTTGATAACGCCAAGATTGCCCCAGCCGTCACGGTACCGGTGGGCACCGCGCTCCACGTGCGGCTGGATCAAGCCCTGGACACCCAGCACAGCCGCGCGGGCGAAGCTTTTTCGGCTACGCTCGCCGAGCCCATCGTGGTCGGCGCCGAGACCGTGGTCCCGAAGGGCACCGAATTCCGCGGGCATGTCACTGCGTCCGGCGCTTCCGGCCGGTTGAAGGGGCGCGCAGTGCTCGGCGTTACGCTCGATTCATTTGACCTGAAGGGCCAGACCTACAGGATCGAAACCTCAGCCGATAGCCGGGCCAGCGCGGGCCACAAGAAGCGCAACGGATTGCTGATCGGCGGCGGCGCCGGCTTGGGCGCCGCGCTCGGTGCCGTTGCGGGAGGCGGCGCAGGCGCGCTGATCGGCGCGGGCGCAGGCGCAGCAGCAGGAACCGCTGGGGCCGCCGCAACCGGCAAGAAAAACACCGGATTCCCAGCCGAAACGCTGCTCACGTTCTCATTGCGTGCGCCCGTCCGAATATGATGCTCCTAAGGTCGTTCTTCACCGATCCGTAACGTGGGGGTAATTGTTTTGTAACACGCGCCGCGTTATCTTCAGATCAGGCCCAACATGAAAACGGTTGCCCTGATCGAGGACGATAACGACCTTTTCACCCTGCTCAAATACAACCTCGAAAACGAGGGATTCCGCACCGTGGGATCGCAAACCGGCAAGGGTGCGGTCGAATTGTGCCGCCGCGAGCGGCCCGACGTGGTCATCCTGGATATCATGCTGCCCGATTCCGACGGCATCGACATCTGCCGGGAAATGCGCGCCAGCCCCGACCTGGCGCACACACCTGTCATCTTCCTCACCGCCCGTGCCTCGGAAAGCGACCGCATTCTTGGCCTGGAACTGGGTGCGAACGATTACGTCGTCAAGCCTTTTTCTGTCCGGGAACTGATTGCCCGCGTGCGGAACCAGATGCGGGCGCCCGCCGCCTCCGCGCGCGTCCTGCGTTGTGATGGCCTGGAACTCGAGCGCGACAGTTGCCGCGTCCGGCTGCATGGCAAAGCGCTGACGCTCACCGCCACGGAATTCCGCCTGCTCGAATTTTTGATGAGCCGCCCGGGCGTGGTCTTCAGCCGCGAGCAATTGCTGGATTACGTCTGGGGTGTGGATCGCGCGGTTACGGACCGGACCGTCGACGTTCACATTCTCCGGCTCCGCCAGAAGGTGGAAGCGGATCCGGCCAGCCCCGCCATGATCCGCTCGGTCCGCGGTTTCGGCTATCTGTTTGATTCCGCCGAGGCCGAAGCCCCTCAGCCACAGAATTGACGCCGGCAATCACCTGAAAATCTGGGAGACCAGTTCGTCACGCGTGATTCCGAAGTGCTCAGCCACCTCGCTGAGGATCGCGGCGAGCGTTCCTAATGGCAAGACCTTGTGCTGCGGAACGGTTGCATGGTGCTCGCCGCATTCAGGCGTCCTCAACCTCAAGTGACTGCCCGTTTGTCGCGTCGGAGTGTATCCCAGAGTTGCCAAAGCTTTCGCCAGTTCTTTCCCAGAGAGATCTCTGGGGAGTTTCTACGGCAATGACTTCTTCCCTGACAAAACGCAGGTAGATCATGTCTGGCCGTTGATCATCTTCAAAGTGGCAAATAACCGCATCCCGAACCATCGCGTGCAACTCATCCAGCGTGTCGGCCACGGTGAAAATGGAGTGCCCAACGGCCCGCGCTGCGTAGCCTCCTTCAGGCGGCTCCTCAACCAGGAAAATGATCTCACTCAACTTTTGAGCCATCTTTCTTGATTGTAGCGCACGCGTTCCGGCGCTCCTCACCGCGCCGCGGTCACTCTTATCCGGCCTTTCCGATAGTCCTCCAACGCCTGGTACAACTCAGCTTTCGTATTGATCACAGACTAATCGAGTGGCCTCTTGCCCATGAATGACAAACCGCCGCGATCCGTCTCACGCCCCCGGCACAAGATACCGAATCACCAGGTACGCGCAGCAGGCGATCAACGCCGCCGTGGGTATCGTCAATACCCACGCCCAGACAATGTTGGTTGCCAGCCCCCAGCGCACCGCCTTCACGCGGTGAAACGCTCCGACACCGGCGATAGAGCCCGCAATCGCATGGGTCGTGGAAACGGGGAGGCCGAGAAAAGTGGGGAACAGAATGGAAAGCGCCGCCGCCGTCTCGGCGCAGAATCCGCCACGCGGCTTGAGCTTCGTGATCCGGCCTCCCATCGTGCGTACGATGCGCCATCCTCCGCTCAACGTGCCCATGCCGATCGCTGCGTGTGCGGAAAAGATGACCCAAACCGGCACGTGCACCGTCGCAAGATACCCGGCTGAGTACAGGACGGCGGCGATGATCCCCATGGTCTTCTGCGCGTCATTGGAGCCGTGCGCAAAACTGAAAGCCGCCGCCGAAACCAACTGGAGCTTGCGAAAGTATTGGTCCATCTTGGCGGGCGTCGATTTCTGAAACAGCCAGTAAACCAGAATCATCAGCGTGTAGGCCAGAATCAGCCCGATCATGGGGGAGAGCACAATGAAGGCCAGCGTATTCGGCCACTTCCCAAGAATCAGCCCGCGAAAGCTGCCGCCAAAACCATAGAGAAACGCCGCCCGCGCCATCGTAGCGCCCGCGTATCCGCCGATGAGCGCGTGCGAGGAGCTGGTCGGTAAACCCAGCCACCACGTAATCAGGTCCCAGATGATCGCACCGATGACGCCGGCCAGAATCACGTACGGCGTCACAATGCGCAGGTCCACGAAACCCTTGCCCACCGTGTCCGCCACCGCGGTGCCGAACGTAAAGGCCGCGACGAAGTTGAAAAACGCCGCCCAGGCGACCGCCTGCAGCGGGCTCAGCACCCTGGTGGCCACCACTGTGGCAATGGAATTCGCCGCGTCGTGAAAACCGTTGATGAAATCGAATAGCAGGGCGATGCTGATGATCAGGACGACCAGTGTCAGCGTGGACATGGACGGCTAGCTGTTCTTCACAACAACGTTTTGCAGCACGTCCGCCACGTCTTCGGCGTGGTCCATCGTGGCTTCCAGGAATTCGTAGATTTCCTTGATTTTGATGAGAGCGATGCAGTCCGTTTCTTTTTCGAACAACTCGATCACCAGCCCGCGCACCATGTGATCGGCTTCATTTTCCAGCCGGTTGATCTCGATACAGTGCTCCATCACTTCCTTCTTCTTGTCCAGGGCCTCGAAGGCTTTCTTCATGGCGCGGCTGCAACTGTAGATCGTCTCGCAAAGCTGTACCATACCCGGCGGAATGGGGTTCACGCGGTATGCCATCATGCGATGCGAGGCGTCTTCGATTCCGTCAAGCACGTCATCCAGCCGGCTGGAAAGCGAGTGGATGTCCTCCGGATCGAGCGGCGTGATGAACGTAGAGTTCAGACGCGTGAAGATCTCGTGGATAATATCGTCGCCCTGGTGTTCCAGCCTCTTGATGTCTTTGGCCACTTCATCCAGCCGCGACTGGCCCGCTTTTACGCCTTGCAGCAGCAGCCGGGCTGCTTCCGAAATCAGATCCACTTGGCTGACGAACAGCTCGTAGAACTTTTCTTCGCGCGGCAGCAGTCGCATAGGGAGCAGACCATCTTCTCAATTGGTTACAAGCAGGTCAAGGAACCTTCAAATCGATTACGATTCGCTGACAATCGGGAAGTGTTGCGGAACCGCATCCTCAACCGCGTCCACATCCAGGTATCGCGTGTCCAGCAGCCGGCGCGTATCCACGTTTCCCATGGCTGCCAGGATGTTCTCCTTCAGGTGTGGATAGTCCTGCTCCAGCTCGCGAAAAATCTCGCGCAGTGAGCGGCGCACCGTCCCCGTCTTTTGCGAACAGCCGCAAGGCACGAGCGGCGCACCGAGCGATTCCGCGTAGGCCGCCGTTATGTCTTCCGTCACAAACACCAGCGGACGAATCAACCGGAACTCGCGGTCGCGCGAATGCGTCACCGCCGGTAACGCGCTCAGCTTG
Source organism: Terriglobia bacterium (assembly GCA_020073305.1). GTDB lineage: Bacteria > Acidobacteriota > Terriglobia > Bryobacterales > Bryobacteraceae > QHXW01. The sequence continues at coordinate 113,497 of JAIQFK010000005.1, read as the reverse complement.
CCGGTGAACATCGTGTTGCGCAGCAGCGCTTCGCAGAAATCGTCCGCCGTGTGGCCGAACGCGATCACGTTGGCGCCCAGTCCACGGGCGATTTCGTACACCGCCCGACGCCGGTACCGGCTGCACAGATCGCAACCGTGGTCCGGCTGCTCGTCCAGCAATCGCAGCGACGGCTTGTCGCGATAATACGTCCACGCGATCCCGCGCTGCCGCAGATAGTCGCCCAGCGGCTCAACCGGCCGCAGAAACTTCCCCTGCTCCACCGTGAAGGCGCACACCGAAAACTCGACCGGCGCTCGCTTGGCCAGCAAGAGCAGCGCCTCGAGCAGGGTCAGCGAGTCCTTGCCTCCCGAAAGCGCCACGGCCACGCGGTCGCCATCGCGGATCATCTTGAACCGGTGGACCGCCTCGCCCACCTTGCGCAGCAGAGTTTTTTCCAGCTCCACAAATTGATTATAGTTGGGGGCGACAGGCCCCCCATTCGTGTCCGCTACCGTGTCCCCATCGCGACTGCTGGCCTTTGACACCCTCCGCAAGGTCGGCCGGGGCGGGTATGCCTCCGACCTGCTGGCGGCCGCTTCGGTGCCCCTCGACCCGCGCGACGCCGCGCTCGCCTCTGAAATCGTGTTTGGCGTGCTGCGTTTCCAGGCCCAACTGGACTTTCTCATCCAGCATTACTCGGGGCGCGCTGTCTCAAAGCTCGACTTCGAAGTCGTGCTCGCGCTTCGCATGGGCGTTTACCAACTGCGATATCTCGATCGCATCCCGCCCCACGCTGCTGTCGGCCAAAGCGTGGAGATGGTCAAGAGCACCGGGTTCCGTTCCGCGGCGGGGTTTGCCAACGCGGTGCTGCGCAAGGTGGGCCGCGAGGCCGTCCCATGGCCCGATCGCGCCGTCGAACTGTCGCACCCGGAGTGGCTGCTCGAGCGATGGGATCGCGAGTTCGGCGCCGCCACCGCCACCCTCATCGCGCGCGCTAACCTGCGGCCACCCGAAACCTATATCCGCATTCCCCCGGACCGCGAAATTCCTCCGGACACCTCCGTCGAGCCCACCGAGATACCCGGGTGCTACCGCCTGGTCGCCGGTGAGGCGGGCCGGTTTCGAATCCAGGACATCGGCTCACAGGCCGTGGTTCCCCTGCTGGAACTCGCGCCCGGCCAGACCTTCCTCGATGTCTGCGCCGCGCCCGGCAACAAGACGGCGCAGGCGCTCGAATCCGGCGTCCGTGCGGTGGCCTGCGATTTCCACGCCAAGCGGGTCGGAATGCTCCGGTCGCTCGGCGTCGGCGTCGTGCATCTGGATGGTACGCGCCCGCTTCCCTTCGGCCGGCAATTTGACCGCATCCTTCTGGACGCCCCCTGCTCGGGGACAGGCACCCTCGCCCGCAACCCGGAAATCAAGTGGCGTCTCGATGCCGCGGACATCCACGATCTCCACCGCCGCCAGCTTGTGCTGCTGCGAAACGCCCTCGAGGTGCTGGCCCCTGGGGGCGCGCTGGTCTATTCCACCTGCTCGCTGGAGCGTGAGGAAAATGACGGCGTTATTGACTCTTTGGGGCTCACCCCGGACCGTATTCTGCGCCGGATTCCCGGTACGCACGCCGGAGACGGCTTTTTCGCCGCTGTGCTAAGATCGAGGTAGTTCACAAGCCAAAATGGTTCAAATTGTTCCCTCGATTCTGGCCGCGGACTTTGCCCGATTGGCCGAACAAATCGAGAACGTGGAGCGGGGTGGGGCTACCATGCTGCACCTCGATGTCATGGACGGCCATTTTGTGCCTAATTTCACCATCGGTCCTCCCGTGGTCGAGAGTATTCGCAAAGTCACCCGCGCCCGCCTGGACGTGCACCTCATGATCGAGGATCCGGACTATTACGCACCCATTTTCATCCAGGCCGGCGCTGACCAGGTCTCCGTCCACCAGGAAGTCTGCCGCAATCTGGATCGCACCTTGCGCATGATTCGAAACGAGGGCGCGCTAGCCGGAGTGGTGATAAACCCCGCCACGCCGGTCGCTGCGCTCGAAGAGGTGCTGGACGTGGCGGACTACGTGCTCATTATGAGCGTGAACCCGGGTTTTGGCGGCCAGCACTTCCTGCCGCGTTCGCTGGAAAAAGTCCGCCAGTTGGACCGTGAAAGGCAGCAGCGGCGCTTACAGCTTCCGATCGAAATCGACGGGGGTATCACATTGGAGAATCTGCCGGACGTAGTTCGGGCTGGGTGTGACTGGATTGTGACAGGGTCGTCGCTGTTTCACACTCCCGATCCAGCCGCCGCCTTCAGTCAGATGCGGCAAACGGCACAGGAAGCCACGGCAGTCAGGGTCTAGTACAACATGTTTCTCGATCGAAATCGAACTCATCTCATCCTCACTGTGGCGGTGGTTCTCGCGCTGCTCACTTCCTGCGGAATGCGCCGGAAGAAATACGAGAACCCCATCACCAAGGACACGCAGCAGCCCGACAAGGTGCTGTTCGACAAAGCCATCAACGATGTCGAGCACGGCCGCTATGAAGTCGCGCGCCTGACGCTGAACACCCTCATCAACACCTACGACACGAGCGAGTATTTGGCCAAGGCCAAGCTCGCTATTGCGGACAGTTGGTATCGGGAGGGAGGCACGCACTCCTGGGCACAGGCCGAAGCCGAGTACAAAGACTTCAAGCTGTTCTATCCCACCATGCCCGAAGCGGCCGAGTCTCAGGAGAAGGTCTGTTCGATTCACTATAAACAGATGGAGAAGGCGGACCGCGACCGCCAGCAGGCCATTCGAGCCGAAGACGAGTGCCGCCAGCTGATGATCGAATACCCCAACAGCAAGTTCGCTCCGCAGGCGCAACAAATGCTGCGCAATATCCAGGAAGTGCTGGCCGAGGGCGAATACAAGGCCGGCCTCTTCTACCACGCCAAGGGAAGCTATCCCGCGGCGGCGAACCGTCTGCAATCTCTGGTCGATCAGTATCCTTTGTTCAGCGAGGCGGATGAGGCCTTGTGGCAGGTAGCGGATTCTTACACCCGCATGGGAGACCGTTTCGAGGACAAATCCGCGGCCGCTTACTCCAGAATCGTGAAGGACTATCCGCTGAGCGATCACGCGGAGGAGGCCGCCGCCAGGCTCAAGGAGATGAATCGCCCGGTGCCGGAAGCCGATCCCGTGGCCTACGCGCGCATGAAATACGAGTTGGAGAATCGCGAGAAGATCGGGATGATGAGCCACGTGTTAGGCATGTTCAAGCACAGCCCGGAAACGCGCACGGCAGCGAAATCCGGCACGCCGGCCATGGCGGCCATGCGTCCTAATCTTCCCTTGAGCGTGCCTGCGGCTCTGAATGGATCGGCAACCGGCGGAACGTCGGACGTAACCGTTCAAACGGTGACCGATTCGACTGCGCTCGATACCAAGCCGGATGCGCGGATGAGCCCGCCGGCAGCAGGAGCGGCATCGTCCGCGGGCGCGGCCGGGAGTTCCTCGGTCTCGGCGGCGGCTGCACCGGAGAATGGCTCGGCGGCGCGGTCGGCGGAGCCTACCGCAGCCGCTGCCAAAGAACAGCTTCCACCGCCGACAAACCATACGCCGCCGAAGAAAAAGAAAACCAAGAAAAAGAACGCCGAGCAGCAGACCACGACCCAGCAATCGAAATCGCCCGCAGCGGATTCGCAGCCCCCGGGTAAGCCGCAATGAGCCGCCGCATTCTTCTGGCCGATCACAGCCCGCACGCCCAACGCATGGGAGAGCGTATCCTGCGCGATGAAGGATACGAGGTTGCGACCGTCACCGATGGGGAAACGGCACTGTTACGCCTGAAAGACCTCGCCCCGGATGTCATCCTGGCTGACATCTCGCTGCCCGGCCGGAATGGCTACGAAGTGTGCGAGTACGTGAAGACCAGCGGCAAATATCCGCAGACGCGCGTCGTCCTTACGGCCGGCCCCGTAACCGCTTACGATGAAACCCGTGCCCAGGCAGTGGGTGGCGACGGATTTGTGCGCAAACCGTTCGAGGCCAGCGCTCTCCTGAACACCGTCCAGCCGCTGGTTGAAAGACCGGAGGGCCAGCCCGCTTCCAACGCTGCCGTGACCCCTGCTCCCAAACCTGCCGTGACCCCTCAGGCCGCTGTGGCGCCAAAACCGGTTCCCGCCGCCGCCCCGCTTCCTCCCGCGGCCCCCGCCGCCCCGCGGCCGATCGACCGGGAACAAGTGCGGGCCGCGGTGATTCTGGCCCTCGAAGCGTCCATGATCACCATGATCGAGAACATCACGGATAAAGTGGTCGTGGCGCTCGAAGCGGACGCCCGCGCAACAACACCCGAAGCTCCGACGCTCGCCAAAGCGGCGACCGCTCCGGCACAACAACCTGCTACGCCCGTCGCGGCGCTTGCCCGTCCCGTGGAATCCAAGCCTGTCGCGGCGCCGGCGCCGCCTGACGAGCCCGTGGTGCGCGTCCGGACTCCCGTTTTCCGCACACTGTCATAACACATGCCCGACAATACCTTCGACGTTGTTTCCAAGATCGAGCTGCCGGAGGTGTCCAACGCCATCCAGCAGTCCATGAAAGAAATCACCACCCGCTACGACCTCAAAGACTCGCATTCTCAGATAGAGCTCAACGAGAAAGAACATAAGATCGCCCTTGCCAGTAAAGACGAGTTCAAGCTGAAGGCGATCAACGAGATCCTGCAGCAGAAGTTGGTCAAGCGCAAAGTGCCGCTCAAAGGCCTGACCTACGGGCCCGTGATTCAGGCTGCCGGTTCCAGCGTGCGCCAGGAAGTCACGCTGCAACAAGGCATTCCCATCGAGAAGGCGCGCGAGATCGTCAAGAAGATCAAGGACAGCAAGCTGAAGGTGCAGGCCGCCATCCAGGCCGATCTTGTGCGCGTCAGCGGCCGCGACCGCGACGCGCTCCAACAGGTCATCGCACTCCTGCGCGGCGCCGATTTCGGGATCGACATGCAGTTCACCAACTACAGGACCAATTAGTGGCGCGGCGCATCGAGTCGCACCTGCTCGATGGACCGGCGGGGATACTCGAGGCGCTACTGGAAGAGCCTGAAGACCGGCCACCTGACGAAGCCGCGGTGGTGTGTCATCCGCATCCCCTGTTCGGCGGCACGATGCACAACAAAGTCGTCTACCGCGTGGCCCGAGCGCTTCGCCGGCGCGGCTCGGTGGTGCTGCGGTTCAATTTTCGCGGCGTCAACCGCAGTGAAGGCTCGCATGCCGAGGGCGTTGGCGAAGTGGAAGACGCTCGTGCGGCGCTGGCGTGGCTGAGGTCGCGTTACCCTGACCTTCCCTATGCCCTGGCCGGATTTTCATTCGGCGCGCGCGTGGTTGCCAGGCTGGGGTGCGAGCTGGCTGAGGCCGCACGCCTGATCGCGGTAGGCTTCCCCGCGCGCGACAGCGATATTCAACCCCTCGTCTCTTGCACCGTGCCCAAGGTTTTCATCAGCAGCACGCACGATGAGTTCGCCCCGCGCCGCGAGATGGAGACGCTCTACGCCCAAGTCGCCGGCCCGAAGCAGATGATCTGGATTGAAGCCGAAGATCACTTCTTCCGCGGCGCTTTGGACCAATTGGAGGAGATTGTGCTGAACCTGGGACTAGTTGTTTACAGATAGCCGCAGCGCCCGCTCGGACCGGCGCGTGGCGCGGAGACTGATGAGTTCCGCAACCTGGGTCAGCAAAGTGGTGACGTCTTCGGTTTCCACCAGCATGCGCGGGCTGGTGTTCTTGCGGTCCTCACGCGCGCTGCCATCGCGCTGTTTGCGAATCACCGCCGTGGCCGGCTTGTATTCCTTTCGGCGTGCGTAGGCCAGCACCCCGCGGCCACCGTCCGGCGATTCCATGTGCGAATCCGTCAGAACCAGCTCGTAGGCCCCTTCATCCAGCTTGCCCACGGCTTCGGCGGCCGACGCCGCCACATCTACCACGTAACCGCATGCCTGCAACAGGGTTTGGACAGTCAACCTTGAGGCTACATCCGACTCGACCAGGAGTACACGAGCCAGTTCCAGGCCACGCGAGGTCGCCGTCCTGGAGTCGGCGGTTGGCATCATGTATTTCCTTTCCACATCCACTTTAACCGAATATAGCCGGTTAATCACTACCAAAAGTTAGTGAGATCAGTACGTGTAAAATCTTGCCAGAAAAATCTGATCCGTAAGCAACGCTTGCCATTACCGGGCGCAACTAACGGATTTCAGGATACTTGAATGTTATCGTCAAAGGCGGACGGCCACCGAAAGGCCGTCGCGGATGGGCAGCAGACTAGTGAAGAACTGAGTCGATTCGTACAGTTTCTGATTGAATTCGGCCACGGCGCGGTCGCTGGGCTCGCTTGGGTTCAGAACTCGCTCATACCAAAGAGTGTTATCGGTCGCGAAGATACCGCCGCGCTTCAGACGGGAGGGAACCGCCTCCAGCACAGCCGGATACCCTTCTTTGTCCACGTCGTTGAAAACAAAGTCGAACTGACCCGGAGTCTGCGAAAGCACGGTCAAAGCGTCCCCCACGTGAACGTGGATCGACGAGGCCACGCCGGCGCGCTCGATATAGGTGCGGGCTTCGCGGGCGTTTTCGGCGCTGCCGTCGGTGTAGTGAACCTCGGCGCCGGGTCCGGCGGCGCGCGCCAGCCAGATGGTGGAATAGCCGATCGCCGACCCGAGTTCAAAAATACGCTTGGCGCCCGTGATCATCACCAGTTGCGCCAGCACGCGCGCCACCGCGGGGCCGACGATCGGAATCTTGCGGCGCTCCGCCACGGCTTCCATTTCGGCAAGCACGGCATCGCGAGGCGGCAGCAGGCCGTGCATGTAGCGTTCGATTTCAGGATTGATGATCATGAAACACCCTGGCAAAGATCTTGTCGACATTGCGGAGCTGCCGCTCGAGCGAAAAGCTCTCCGCGATCTGTTCCCGCGTGAGTACGCGCGCGATCTCGGGGTCTGAGTCGATGGCCTTGCGGAAATCCGACTCGTTTTCCCAGGCTTCCATGGCGTGGCGCTGCACGGTGCGGTAGGCGGCCTCGCGCAGCATCCCCGCGGCTGCGAGATCGAGCAAAAGCTGGCCGGAAAAAACCAGCCCGCGCGTCATGTCCAGGTTGCGGCGCATGCGTTCGGGATAGACCAGAAGCTGATCGACAAGTTGCGTGGTCTTGTCGAGGAGATAGTCGGCCAGGATGGTGGAATCCGGAAGGATCACGCGCTCGACCGAAGAATGCGAAATGTCGCGCTCATGCCACAACGCGACATTCTCAAAGGCCGCCTGCGCGTTGGCTCGCACCACACGAGCCAGGCCGCAGATCTGCTCGCAGGTGACCGGATTCCGCTTGTGCGGCATGGCGGAGCTGCCCTTCTGCCCCTTGGAAAAATATTCTTCCGCTTCGCGAACCTCGGTGCGCTGCAGGTGCCGCACTTCGAGCGCGATCTTCTCCAGGCTGGCCGTCAGCACGGCCAGTGTGGCGACGAAGTTGGCGTGCCGGTCCCGCTGGATGACCTGCGAGGAAACCGGCGCCGGGCGCAATCCCAGCTTTTCGCAGATCGCCTCTTCGATCTCCGGCCCGATGTGCGCGAAGGTTCCGACCGCGCCTGAAATCTTGCCCACGCGCATGTCTTCGGCCGCGGCTTTGAGCCGCCGGATGTTGCGGCCGGCCTCTTCATACCAGATGGCGATCTTCAGTCCGAACGTGATGGGCTCGGCATGAACTCCGTGAGTCCGGCCGATCTCGACCGCGTGTTGGAATTCGCGCGCGCGGCGTTTTAGAACCGGACGCAACTTTTCGAGATCGGCCAGCAGAATTTCATAAGCCTGCCGGATCTGCAGCGCCTGCGCGGTATCGACCACATCGTTCGAAGTCAGGCCGTAGTGCAGCCAGCGCGACGCTTCGGCGTATCCGGCAGCGGCCATCTTTTCCGCCACCGCGGTGGTGAACGCGATCACATCGTGCTTGACCTCGCGCTCAATCTCCAGGATGCGCGCGACGTCGAAACCGGCATGAGCGCGCAGCAGGCGCGCCGCCTCGGCGGGCACCACGCCGCGCTCGGCCAGCGCTTCGCTCGCCGCCAGCTCGACTTCGAGCCACTGCTGGAATTTATTCTGGTCGCTCCAGATGCGACCCATCGCGGAACGGGTGTAACGGGAGATCATGTTTCAGGTGTCAGGTGTTAGGTGTCAGGGACTGAAAAATGGGGACAGGCAGCGCCGTCCACGCGCTAGCGAGCCGGATGATGTTGATTCGCACATGCTCGGCTTGGGACGGCGAAGCCAGTCCCCGTTTTTCAGACACCTAAAACCTGAAAACTTCCGTCGGCTCCTTCTGGCTTGCTACTACGAGCTGCGTTGCCAGGCCGCGGCGGTCCAGAGCCTGCCGCGCCACTATCCTAGCAATTTCAGGATGATTGTTGTGCTCGCTGAGATGCCCCAGAATCAGAGTCGCGGTGGAGGGGTCGAATTCATGGCTGACGAAGTCGCCGACCACATCGTTCGAAAGGTGGCCGTTGCGGCTCATGACCCGCTGCTTCACGGCCCACGGATAGGGCCCCACTTTCAGCATGTCGAGATCGTGATTGGATTCGAGCATCAGAACTTGCGATCCCCGCAGATGGAATTTGATAGAGTCCGGAATGTATCCGAGGTCGGTCGCCAAGCCGATCTTGATACCCTGGGCGCGAAAGGAAAAGCCCACGGGATCAACGGCATCGTGCGGAATCGTGAAGCTGTCAATTTCGATGTCGCCAACCGCCAGTCGGGCGCCGGCCTGAAAAGGTTCCAGCCGAGGCGTCATGCCGTCCCATTCGATCGCGGGTGCGGTCAGCCGTGTGAGATAGATCGGGACCGGAACCCGCCGGGCGAAGCGCGCCAGGCCGGAGATGTGGTCGGAATGCTCGTGTGTGATGAGGACGGCGTCGATGCGGTCCGGCTGCTCGCCAATGGCCGCCAGCCGCTTCGAAAGTTCGCGAAAACTGAGGCCCGCATCCACCAGCAAGCGCGTCCTCTCGGTGGCGATGAACGCGGAGTTGCCGGAACTCCCGCTGGCTAGCACGCAAAACTTGAAGATGTTCTTGTCCCCTGATTAACGTTAACTCTCCCTTGTAACAGGAAACGCGGCAAACAACAAGGTGCTTTCACTGGAGGGTTTTACAGGACCGGGGCGCCCGGAGGCGCCCCGTTTCGGACAGGCGCGAAAGCCTGTGCCGCGTCGAAAGGAATTGACCCTGTGTTAGTGACTTCTTGGTCCCCTTCTCATCGGGGCATTAGCTAACTTATCACAGCTTACAAATCCGGGTCCACAAGGCTATAATTGGACCAATCTTTTTGGGTTGACGGTGCAGTTTCAGACATTTGATGAGGAGTATCTTCGGCGATTGCGCACGGGCGACTCCCAGGTGGAGCAGCACTTTGCCAGCTATTTCGGCGAGCTGATCCATCTGAAGTTGCGCCGCCGCGTGCGCAGCCCACAGCTCATTGAGGACATCCGGCAAGAGACCATCTTTCGCGTACTGCGCACCATTCGAGACAAGGACGGCCTGGAAGACGCCAGAAAGCTCGGAGCGTTTGTGAGCGGAGTCTGCCACTACGTCACGGTCGAATTGAGCCGGTCGGAAGGCCGGTACGAGGCGCCGGACCGCGATTTTGATGAGCGCATGGACTCGACGCAAAGCGACCCCGACAGCCGTCTGATCAGCGACGAGCGCTCGAAGCAGGTCCGGAAAATCCTGGCCAAACTCGACGACCGCGACCGCAATTTGTTGCGCGCCGTGTTTCTGGAAGAACTGGGCTCAAGCGAGGTGTGCCGGCGGTTCCAGGTGGAGCCCGATTACCTCCGGGTGCTGGTGTTTCGCGCCAAGGCCCGCTTCAAACAGGCCTACGTGAAGGGGGCGGGGGCGGCGGGATGAAACGGTTTCGACATGTAACTCACTATATCTGTGGGGATTGAGGTTGATGAACCACGAAACCGCAGTAAAAATACAGGCTGCCGAGCGGTACGTTCTGGACGAGTTTTCGCCAGAGGAGCGTGCTGACTTCGAGGAGCACTTTTTTGGGTGCGCGGAGTGCGCGGGTGACGTAAAAGCCGCTGCGATTCTGGCGGCCAACACCAAGGCGGTGCTCGAAGAGGAGGAAGCGCGCGCGGCAGCCGCGCTCCGGTCCCGTGGAGGGACGAAGTGGCGGCTGTCTTGGGGCCTGGTGGCCTCGGCGGCGCTCAACCTGATGTTAGTGGTTGGGATCGGACTTCAAGGCTGGCGACTGGGCAATCATGCGCCGCCGGCTGCCGCCCCATTGGGCGCGCAGTTTTACCACTCCTTCGGCGTCCCGGCGGAGTCGCGTGGCGAGATCAAGAAGTTCGAAATTCCCGCCGGCGACCGGTTTTTTGGGGCGCGGTTCGATTTGATGCCTGGCCAGCGCTTCGACCGCTATGAATATCAAATTCTCGACGCCGCTGGCGCCACCCGGGACGCTCAATCCTTGAAGGCCCCGGCGGCCAATGATTCCGAACTGGAACTGGCCGTGCCGGTCTCTTCTCTCGCGCCCGGCGAGTATGTGCTGGTGCTGCGCGGAGTCCAGCAAGACAGTCCGGTTGAAATTTCGCGAGCGCGGCTTGTCATCCGGCGGTAAACTGCCCAGTATGGGCAAGTTTATATTCGACGCCGCGGCGACCGCCGCTCACTTCGACTACGTCAACGGGATCGGCAGTTTCGGTCGCGAGTATTCCGTGGTCTACCGGGGCAGCGATCCATTCCACTACGAAGCCACGCTCGATGGCCAAGAGGGTGAGGTCTCATTCTCCAGCGCCTCTTTGTTCATCGACTGCAGTAAGAAAGACGGCGCGTTCGTCACCGTCGTGAAGTCGGGTGTGAGCAACTTCAAGGTCAAGGATGTCATGAGCGCTGACCGAATCCAGTGCGGAATCGAAACGGTTTACCGCGAAGAGTGGCTCGGCGATCCGCAGAAACCCAACCACGCGCGCATTCTTCCGATAGAGCCCGTCATCGACAACCTGAAGGTCTTCGGCGAGCTGCACGATTTCGAACTGCCGGAGCCGTTCTTGATCAAGAACCGCCAACGCGAGGATTATTTTCAAGGAAAGGGCGAAACCAGAGAACCCGAGGGTATAGCCGCGGCCGCTGCGCAGATCCTGCCGGCGGACGGAAAGACTCAGATCTCCGCCGATCGCCGTGGAATCAACAATCCCAAGTTTGGTATTGTTTACTTCGCAGACTGGAAGTGGCAGGAACCCTGCATTCATACTCCGGCAAAGACGGCGCAGTGGATACAACTGGTCAGCCTGGATGTCAAAAACCCTGGCAGAGGCGGTGGCGGCGGCGTTGGCGGAAATGGCACGCCCTAATCGCGGCGGCGCTTCTGGCTGCAGTTTGCCTTGCGACGGGCTGCACCTTTTTTGGCGGGAAGTCCCCTCAAGCACTCTACGGCGCCGCTGACCAGGCGAGCCGCCGAGGCGAACTTAGCGAGGCTCTCAGACGGGCGGAAGAAGGGATTCGGCTCTCTGGCAACCTTCGCGGCTCAGACTGGCAAATCAAGTTTCAACTCCTGAAGGCAGAAATCCTCCTGACTCAAAATCACACCGTGGAGGCGGAGCCGTTGCTGGAGGCTGCCCGAAGCGTGGTTGTCCCATTTCCGTCGTCAAAGGCTCGCCTCCTGTCCGACCTCGCCGAGTTGCGGAGGCAGGCTGGAAAGCCGGACGAGTTCCGGGACCTGATCACGCAAGCCCGCGATCTCGCTACTCAGCGCGGCGATTCGGCGCTGCTGTCCTGGATCGAGCAGCGCCGTGGAGTCTATTTGACAGACTTCAAGGAGTCGGATGCCGCTCTGCATCACGCGCTCGATCTGGCGCGCAGTGTGGGTGATGAGTATCTGATCTCCAGCGCGGAGAACGGGCTCGGCTACATCCGGGTGATCCGCTCCCGTTACGACGAAGCCATCCCCTACCTAGAGGCGGCGGACCAGGCCGCGCAGAAGATTCCTTCGAAGGTGCGCCGCGAAAAATGTTTGGGCAATCTGGGGTGGTGTTATTTCCGGTTGGGGCAACTGGAACGCGCGCTGCAGTTGTATTCCACGGCCGAACCGCTTGCGGCTGAAACCGGCGTACTGGACGACCACCACCGCTGGCTTGCGAACATCGGGTCTATCTATTACGTGAAGGGGGACGACGACAAAGCCGTCATGTACTACCAGCGGGCGAGCAAAATCGCGGAGCAGGTTGGGAACCGCTGGTATGCCGCCACCTACCTGAACAACATCGCGCGTGTATACATCGAGCAAGCCAAGTGGGACGCCGCCGAGAAGTATGGCGGGCTCGCGCTCGGGATGCTCAAGGGCACGACGGATACCGGAACAGTCGAGGCGTATTCGAGGCTGAACTCCGGGATCATCGCCAGGGCTCGCGGGCAAGGCGCCGGGGCGGTAACTGCGCTGCGCCAGGCCATCGCGCTGGCGGAGCGAGAGGAGGAACCCAATGTTTCGTGGGAGGCGCACTCCGAACTCGCCGCGCTGTACCGTTCGGAGAAGAACACGGCGGCCGCGGGCAGGGAATACGCCACAGCGATGGGCGTGCTCGACCGCGCATGGCTCGCGCTGAGCCGCGACGAATCGAAGATCACGTTCCGGGGATATCAGGCCGACGTTTACCGGGCTTACGTCGGCTTTCTTTCGGAGCAGGGCCAGAAAGAAAAAGCGCTGGAGGTGGCGGAATCCTCGCGCGCACGCCTGATGGCCCAAAAACTCGAAAGTGAATCTTTCGTGCTGCCACGTTTCCGCGCGGAACAGGCCGTGCGGCTGGCGCGCGAAACGAAGACTGTGCTGCTGTCCTACTGGCTTGCGCCGGAACGCTCCTACGTTTGGGCGGTGACTGCGAAGGGCGTCCTGCAATTTCTTCTGCCGCGCGAGAGCGAGATTGACGCGCTGGTCGAGCAGCATCAGCGCGCCATCCAGAACCTCGAAGATCCGCTGGCCGAAGGCAAGACGCCGGCCCGCGAGCTGTACCGCATGTTGATTGGGCCGGTGGAGTCCCTGGTGCATTCTGCGGGAGCGGTCGTCATCGTCCCTGACGGGCGGCTGCACGAATTGAATTTCGAAACGCTGGTGGCCGGCGGCGCCACGCCGCATTACTGGATCGATGAAGCGACAATTGCGTTGACTCCGTCGTTCACCGTCCTGCGATTCGAGACGGGCGCCACCGCGCGCCGGCCCCGGCTGCTGATCTTCGGCGATCCACTGCCCGCGGTTCCTGAGTTTCCGCCCCTGCCGCATCTGAAGGCGGAGGTCCGCGAGATCGCCGCCGGGTTTCCTGAAGCCGACCGGGCGGTCTACACGGGCGCTCAAGCATACGCGGAACGTTTTCGCGAAACCGACCCGCGCACCTTTGGGGCGATTCACTTCGCGGCGCATGCCGCAGCCAACGAAGAGAGCCCGCTCAATTCAGCGATTATTCTTTCGCCGCATGCCGGTGGATACAAGCTGTACGCCCGCGAGGTTGCGGATCTGCGCCTGGAGCCCGACCTGGTGACGATTTCCGCCTGCCGCAGCGCGGGCTCCAAAGCCTATTCGGGCGAGGGTCTGATCGGGTTTGCCTGGGCCTTTCTGGAAGCCGGCGCGCACCATGTGGTAGCGGGCATCTGGAACGTAGATGACGCCGCTGCGCCGCTGCTGATGGAGGAGTTCTACAAAGAATGGCGCGCGGGCGCGCAACCCGCCGCCGCGCTACGGCAGGCGAAACTGAAGCTGATGCGCACAGGCGGCGCGTTTCGCAAACCGTATTACTGGGGAGCATTCGAAGTTTTCACCCGCTAGTAAGCTGCCGCGGCGATGCAGCGGGCGACGCATGCCTCGCCCCTACGATGGCTGTGATGTAGGGGCCGGACATGTGTCCGGCCCAGCACTTACCCATTTCACATCAAACGACGCGTTCGGCGATGGACTTCGCCTGGAGAAACAGGAGCAGGTAATCCGGGCCGCCGCCTTTCGAATCGGTTCCCGACATGTTGAAGCCGCCGAACGGGTGAACGCCCACCATGGCGCCGGTGCACTTGCGGTTCAAGTAAAGATTGCCGACGAAAAAGCGCTCGCGCGCCTGGCGAAGATGCTCGGCGGTATTGGAAAACACCGCGCCGGTGAGCCCATATTCGGAATCGTTGGCCAACTGGAGTGCGTGCTCGAAGTTTTTGGCCTTGGTGACCGCGAGCACCGGACCGAAAATCTCTTCCTGGAAAATGCGCGCGCCGGATTTCACATCGGCGATGATGGTGGGCTTGATGAAGTAGCCATCGCCGGGCGCGGGACCGCCTCCGGTCACCGGTTTGCCTTCCTTCGAGCCGACGTCGATGTATTGGAGAATCGTGCGCCGCGCTCCTTCGCTAATTACCGGCCCCATGAAGTTGCCAGGGTCTTCGGCTGGACCCACGGTCAAGGCTTCGGCCTTCTTCTTGAGGCGGTCGATGAACTCATCGTAGACGCGTTCATCGACGATCGCTCGCGAGCAGGCCGAGCACTTCTGCCCCTGATAGCCGAAAGCCGAGGCTGCGACGCCGTCGACGGCCTTCTCCAGGTCGGCATCGCCGTCGACGATGATCGCGTCCTTGCCGCCCATCTCGGCGATGACACGCTTGATCCAGCGCTGCCCCTTTTGCGGCTTGGCAGCCAGCTCATTAATCCGCAACCCCACGTCGCGCGATCCGGTGAAAGCGATGAAACGTGTTTTCGGATGCTGTACCAGGAGATCGCCGATGGCCGAGCCGCTGCCCGGCAAGAAGCAGAACGAGCGATCGGGGAAGCCGGCCTCGAGCAGAAGCTCCGCGAACTTGGCGGCGACAGTCGGCGTTTCGCTGGACGGCTTGATGACTACCGTGTTGCCCGTCACCAAAGAAGCAATGGTCATGCCGACGAGAATCGCCAGCGGGAAATTCCACGGCGGAATCACCACACCCACCCCCAGCGGGAAGTAGCGCATCTCGTCCTTTTCGCCGGGCAACTGAAACACGGGCGGCGGACTGCTCAAGCGCTGCATTTCGCGCGCGTAGTATTCGCAAAAGTCGATGGCCTCGGAGACGTCGGCTTCGGCTTCGGGCCAGGTCTTGCCCGCTTCGTGGACCAGCCACGCGTCGAACTCGAATTTATGCTCGCGCAGGAGCCGGCCGGCGGTCAGAACTTTTCGGACGCGGTCGGCGGGACTTGTCGATCCCCATTGCGCGAAATAATCGTACGCGGATTCGACGGCGCGCGCCGCCAGATCGGGCGTGGCTTTCTGGTGAATGCCGACGACCTCAGAAGGATGCGACGGGTTCACAGACTTCAGCTTGTCCGCGGTCTTAATGCGCTGGCCGCCAACCAGCAAATCGTATTCGTGGCCGAACTGCGCGCGAACGTGCTGGAGTGCGTCCTCCATGGCGCGGCGATTGACCGGAACAGAGAAATCGGCCATCGGCTCGTTGCGAAATTCGGGTAAGGACTGAGTTTGAGAAGCCATCAGAGTCTATTCTCGCGCGGGCGAGGGGAATTCTCCAGTTGCAGCAGACCCTAGCAACCGGCAGCCGAGAATCCCTGAGCTGTTTTCTCGATCCGCGCAAAGCCCACTTCGGGATCGTGGGCGAAACCGCACAGCCAGTTGCCGCGCGCCGCTTCTTCGAGCCAGCGGATCTTGGTGTCGATCACCTGGAGCGGAAACAGGTCGAAGGCCGCGACCCACGAGGGCGTTGCGTGCGCGGCGGTGGGAACGAGATCGGAAAAAAAACAGAACGTCCGGCCCGCGGAGGTTGCGGTCACGACCACCATGTCGCGGTTGTGGCCAGGGGCGAGCGCCATCGAGATCCCCGGCGCGATTTCGGCATCCTCATCGAGCAACTGCATTTGGCCGCTCTCGACCAGCGAATCGTAGTTGGCGTCGATGTAGCTGATACTGTCGCGGATGTGCCGTGTGTGCGCGTGCTCCCACTCGCCGCGCCGCGTGTAATAACGGGCTCGCGGAAACGCAGGTTTCGCGCCGCCATGCGAGAGGAACGTATTGCCGCTGCAATGGTCGAAGTGCAGATGGGTGTTAATGACGATGTCGATGCTGTCGGGATCCATCCCGCCGGCTGCCAGGATTTCCGGCAGGCCCGGCGCCGTTTCGGGCAAACCCATCCGCTCGCGCGCCTTAGGATCGAGCTTGTCCCCCGCGCCCGTCTCGATGAGGATGGAATGATCCCCCGTCCGGATCACATAGCAGTTAAAGGCCAAGCGAATGCGGTTCTGCGCGTCGGGCGCAAACTTCTTGCTCCAGAGGTTTTTGGGGACAACGCCGAAGAGCGCGCCACCGTCCCACCAATAAAAACCCGCGCGCACCAGGGTGATTTCGAAATCACCCAGCGCCACGCGGGACATGATTGGAGAGTTGGAGAGGCGCTTCAGCTGCGAACGAGCCGGCGGCCGCGTTCGAACAGATCCGCCGCGTCATCGGCAATCTGCTTGCCGCGGTCGTAAATCTCGCGGCCTTTGTCCAGCACTTCCTTGCCAGTCTGGTTCAGGACCTCTTTGCCTTCCCCGGTCTTCTTGTTGATGAACTCGCGGGTCTCTTTCCCTGATTTGGGAGCATACAGCAGCGCCACCGCGCCGCCCAGGACTGCGCCGGCTACAAACCAGCCGAGTTTCCCGCCTTCTTCACGTTCTGCCATCTGTTTCCCTCCCGCCTGCTTGGCGTCTCTTCCATTTTACTGTAAGAGCCGGTAGGTTATGCTATATATCGAAAGCCTTATGGCCGAAGATACTGAAAATTTCGAGGTGGATACGTCACATGACTTAGACATGGTGACGCTATTCAGCTCCGATAATCACGATGCCGAGATGGAAGCGAACGCCATCCACGGCCTCATGGAAGCCAGCGGAATTCCATCGATGGTGGTGGGCACGCCGCAAATCCCGTCACTCGAATTTCAAGTTCAAGTGCCGAAGGCGCGCCTGGAAGAAGCGGAGCGCGTGCTCGCCGAAGCGCGGGATGCCGGACCCGCAGCGGCTGCCGAAGCCGAAGAGGCCGGTGAAAGAGCGGACGGCTGATTCAAAGCCCGGCCACCGTACTCACTTCCATATGCCAGCCGTCGGTCCGGATGGTGATCGCGCCCATTCGGTCCGTGCGTAATACCTCAATATTTGCCTGATTCAACCGCTCCAGAACATCGGTATGCGGGTGGCCGTACAGGTTTTC
Source organism: Terriglobia bacterium (assembly GCA_020073305.1). Classification (GTDB taxonomy): domain Bacteria; phylum Acidobacteriota; class Terriglobia; order Bryobacterales; family Bryobacteraceae; genus QHXW01. Next base: position 96,312 of record JAIQFK010000005.1, on the reverse strand, counting down.
AAAACCCGCCGATATGATGGCGAATGCCGGGTGTACCGCTTCCAGAAACGGCTCCGTGGTGGAGGTCTTGCTCCCGTGGTGTGCCACTTTGAGCACATCGGCGTGCGGCACCAGGTTGGCGGCCAGTAATTCAGATTCGATCTGCCGTTCCATGTCGCCGCTCAAGATCACCGAGCGCCGGCCATAGGCCACGCGCAGGACGAGCGAATCGTTGTTGCGAGGCGTGGCGGAGGGCGCGTAGTCCGGGGCGGGCGCCAGCACGTCGATCCGGGCGCCGCCGTAGTCAAAATGCCGCCCTTGCTGAAGCGCAACGATCTTCACGTGCAGCTCGCCAGCCTTCCGGCGCAGCGCATCCCATTCCGGGCAGTCGGGAGTCGCTCCGGTCCAAAGTTCTTTTACATGGAAGTTTTCGAGGATGGCCGGCAGGCCGCCGATATGGTCCTGGTGCGCGTGGGAAAGGGCCACAACATCGAGCCCCCGGATGGACCGGCTCCAGAGGTAAGGCGACACCACATCCTCGCCGATATTCAGATTGGTCCTCACATGTTTGCCGAACGAGGCGATGCCGCCGCCATCCATGAGCATCAGCTTGCCAGCGGGCAGGGCCGCGAAAATGCTGTCGCCCTGGCCCACGTCGATAGCCGTGACCTCGAGTGCGTTGCGGACGACGTCCGGCGGAAACGGGTGCCAGATCATCAGCACCAGAAGGATCGCCAGGCCCGCCACCGCGGCGACTCTCAGAACGCGCCACAGCCTCCTCCCGGATAACCGGCCGAGCATCCCGGCGGCAATCAGCGCGGCCGATATGCTAGCCGCCAGCCAGACCGGTGGCGGCGGAACTCGCCAGTTCGGTTCGAGGTGCGCATGCCACTCGACAGCCGCTTTCGACATCGCCAGCAGCCACCCGGCTATCCACGCGGGCACGCTCCAATTCGTGAACACGGCGATGAATCCCACCGGGATCACCATCCCCAGCAGCGGCACGATCACCGCGTTGGCCGAGAGGCCGGAGAAAGAAACGCGGTGGAAGTAGACCGCCATGGGCAGCGCCAGGCCAATCTGAATCACGGCCGACGTGAGCGTCAGCTCGTAGAAGAAAAAAATCACGCGCGCTGCAAAAGCCATGGCCGCGAGACACAGCTTCCGCGGCAGGCGAATCCATAGGTGCGCGGTCTCGACCAGCAGTTGCATCTCGAGGCGAAATTGCGCGACCCGGGGCTCCAGGTGCAGGCTCCGATCCGGGTTCCCGAGATCCGCCACTCCATGGGCCAGCGGCCCAGAGGTCCGCTCAATCAGCGGTACGGCAAAGGCGCCGATAAACCCCACCGCCAGGAAGGAGAGCTGAAAACTGGCGTCGAAAATCTGCTCGGGGTCGAGCAACAGGAACCCAATGGCCACCGCCGCCAGCACGTTCAGGATGCGAGCTTCGCGGTAGAGGAGGCGGCCAATCATGAACAGGGTGAAGCCGGCCGCGGAGCGGATCGCGGGCGCCTGTCCACCGGCCACGATCGCATAGAGCCATGCGGCGAGCACCGTGAGAAAATTCGCCAGCTCGCGCGGGACAAAACAGATGCGCAGCAGGAACATGAGAAAAGCGGCCAGTATCGCCACGTGCAGCCCGGCAATCACCATGGCGTGATAGGTGCCGGTGGACCGGTACTGCTCCGTCCAGAGCTTGTCGAGCTTGGACGATTCGCCGATCAGGCACTGTTCCATCATTCCGGTTTCGTAAGGTTTGCCGGCATAGAGGCGCTCCAGGCGGTCGAGTGCCGCCGTGCGCAGAGCATAGATCCCGCCCATGAAACGCGAGCCGCAGCGGCCCGGCAGGATGCGGATCGGAGTGGTAGCTCGTGCCGACGCGGTCCAATAGATATTCTGGCGCGCCAGGTAGTTCACATAATCGAATGCGCCGGGGTTATTGAAATTGTGAGTGGGGCGGACGCGGGCGTCAAACTCCACCCGCTGGCCGTAACGGAGCACCGGCGCAGGCTTGCCTTCGGGGATGTACAGGCTCACCCGCATACGGGCTCCCGGCTCGAGTTCCAGCAGAAACTGATCGCGATCCGCGGACAAGGCCGAGGGTTCGACGACGCAGCCCGAAAGGATGACCGGGCCCTCAGCGTCCAATTGCGGTGCGGCCGGCATAGGGTGCGCGACAGCCGCGAGTATCCCCGCCCCCACGAACGCCAGCAGGCACGAAGCTCCGGCCAAGGCGCGCTTTTGCCGCCACAGGCAGATCAACGTGAGGACCGCGTACGCCGCAATCAGGATCCCCACTTCGCGAACTTCAAACGGAACCATTCGCGAAAGCAGAACTCCGGCAGCAATAGCAGCCAGCGGCGCCAGTAGAGGATCGCGCAAGAAAGGGAGTGGCGGGAAGGTCCAAGAGATCTCGAAAACCAGGTGTTAGGTGCCAGGTGTTAGGTGTTAGTTTCCCTAAAACCTAGCACCTAACACCTGGCACCTGCCTTTACGGCCTTCCCCCGCCCGACTGCGTGCTGCCGTGTTCCTGCGAAGCGGCGATGATCTCGTCGGCCACGGCTTGGGGCGCATCAATGTTGTCGACCTCGAGCCGGCTCGATTCGCCCGAAGTTTCGATCGAAAGGTCGCCCACGCCCATCATGCGCTGGCCCAGGGACTGGTCGACGCGCACGTCCTGCACCTTCGAGAGTTGAATGTTGCGCGTGGTCTTGGAAAGCAGCCCGGACTCATACCGCAGCTTGTCGCCGGTGATCGTGACCTTGATGGTTTGCCGGCGGATGTGGCGGCGGATGGGAATGAACAAGATCAGCACGGACACGGCCGGCAGCCACGGCGGCTGGTCTCTCGGCGTCAGGTACTTCGCTTGAACCACCACCGCCACCACGATCAACAGTACGGCGAAAGCATACCAGGCCTTGACCTGCTTCATGCTCGGACGAATCACTCGATCGTTCATGGCTCAGCTCCCCGTATGGCCGTGGACCATTATACGGGCACCGCCTGCTAAAATTGTCTCTCTAGCCCCCCTCCATGGACAACAAAGAGATTGCGCGCGTGCTCTGGGAGACCGCCGATCTGATGGAAATCGCGGGTGAGGACTCTTTCCGCATCCGCAGCTATCGCAACGGCGCCACGACACTCGAAGGCTATCCCGAGCGCGTCATCGACATCCAGCGCGATCCCAACCGCAAGATCACCGAGATTCCAGGCATCGGCAAGGGTCTGGCAGCCGTGCTTCAGGAGATTGTCGAACGCGGCTCCTGCGAGCGGCGCGACCTGCTGCTCACGAAATTTCCCCCGGCCGCACTTGAGTTTCTGAAGATCCAGGGCCTGGGACCGAAGGGCATTGCCCTCATCTTCGAACACTACCGCATCACCACCATGGATGAGCTGGAGCAACTGTGCAAAGAAGAGAAGCTGCGCGTGCTGCCGCGCATGGGCGCCAAGCTCGAGGAAAAAGTGCTGCGGTCTATCGCCCAATACCGGCTGCGCACGGGCCGTTTTCTGCTGAGCTTCGCTCACGACGCCGCGGAAGAACTGAAGCAGTATCTGGGCGAGCTGGACGGCATCGAGAACATTACCGCCGCCGGGAGCTTGCGTCGCGGCAAAGAGACGGTGGGCGATCTCGATCTCCTGGTGACCGGCCCCAACGCCACCGCGGCGCTCGAACGCTTCGTGGCTTATCCTCGCGTGCACGAAGTGTTAAGCCGCGGCGCCAACAAAGCCAGCGCCAAAATCGGCCGCGAAGGCCTGCAGGTGGATGTGCGGGCGCTGCCACGCGAAAGTTACGGCGCCGCCATGCAGTACTTCACCGGCAGCAAAGAGCACAATGTCGCCGTGCGCACGCGCGCCGTCAAGATGGGGTTCAAACTCAGCGAATACGGCCTCTTTCGCGCCGAAGATGAATCGCGGGTCGCGGGCGGCACCGAAGAAGAGGTTTATAAGGCTCTCGGGCTCGAATGGATTCCGCCGGAGCTGCGCGAGAACTGCGGTGAGGTGGAAGCCGCCGAAGAGGGCCGCGTTCCCCGCCTGGTCGAGCTGAAGGATATCCGCGGCGACATTCACATGCACACCACCGAAACCGACGGCCGTGCGTCTCTCGAAGAGATGGCCGAAGCGGCGAAGAAGATGGGCTACGAGTACGTCGCCATCACCGACCATTCCAAAGCCATTGCCATGGCCAACGGGTTGGATGAGAAGCGCGCCGTGGCATTCGCCCGGCGCGTGCGCGAGCTGAGTCAGGACGGTCTCGGCATCCGCGTGTTTTCCGGCCTCGAGTGCGACATTATGAAGGACGGGACACTCGATCTGGCGAGCGACGCGCTGGCGGAGCTGGACGTGGTGATCGGCAGCGTGCACAGCCACATGAACCTGGAGGCGGCGGAGATGACCGACCGCCTGCTGCGCGCACTCGAATGCCCGCAACTCAAGGTGCTCGGCCATCCGACGGGGCGTCTGCTCATGCAGCGCGAGCCGTTCGCTTTCGACTTCGAACGCATCGTGGACGAAGCCGTGAAGCGCGGCGTCCGTTTCGAAATTAACGCCAGCCCGGAGCGGCTGGATTTGAACGGCAGCCTGGCGCGCACCGCGAAGTCACGCGGCGCAAAGTTCACAATCTCCACCGATGCGCACCATCCCAAGCACCTGCATAATATGGGGTATGGCGTGCTGACGGCCCGCCGCGGCTGGCTGGGGCCAGACGACATTCTCAATACACTGCCGGCGGAGAAATTTCACGCGGCCATTCGCAAACACTGAGAAAAACCATGAAATGCTTATTCGCGATTCTGATTTTGTTCTGCGCGGTTCTGCAAGCCGCGCAGCCGCAGATCCCCATTGAGAAGTTCTCGCTCAAGAACGGCATGCGGGTGATCCTTTCGCGCGACAATGCCGTGCCGGTTGTCAGCGTGTACGTGATTTACGATGTCGGCGCGCGCGCCGAGGAAAAAGGCCGCACCGGGTTTGCTCATCTGTTCGAGCACATGATGTTCGAGGGCTCGGCCAACGCGCCCAAGGGCACGCACTTCAAGCTGATTCAGGCTAATGGCGGCACCATGAACGGCCAGACGCATCCGGATTACACGGATTATTTCGAGACGCTGCCGGCCAACAAGCTGGCCATCGGGCTGTGGCTCGAGTCGGACCGTATGCGCAGCTTGAGCATTACCCAGGAGAATCTGGCGAACCAAAAGGAAGCCGTCAAGCAGGAACGGCGGCTGAGCTTCGATAACCAGCCGTACGCTACCGGCATCGTAGACCGCTGGCCGGAACTGGCGTTCCAGAACTGGCAGAATTCCCATTCACTCATCGGCTCGTTCGAAGATCTGAATGCCGCTTCGGTGGAGGATGTCGCGAAATTCTTCAAGACGCATTACGCGCCGAACAACGCCGTGCTGGTGCTGGTGGGAGATATCCAGATCCCTGAAGCCAGGAAGCTGATCGAGACGTATTTCGGCGACATTCCCTCGCAGCCCAAACCGCGCACTCCGGACTTGGCCGAGCCTTCGCCCAAGCCACGGAGCGGCGTCTATCATGACGCTCATGCCAAGGTTCCCGGGGTGGTGATCGGTTACCCAGGGCCTGCTCGCCATTCGCCGGATTATTATGCGATCGGCATGATCGACATCCTTCTCACCGGCGGGCCAAGCTCGCGCTTCCAATTGGACCTGGTAAAGGGCAAACAGTCCGTGGTTCAGTATCAGGCCGAGCTGGGCTGGCCCTTCTGCAGCAGCGTGGATTTCAGGGACCCCGGCGATTACGCCATGTTCCTGCTCTACAAGCCGAATTTCACCGGGGACCAGATCGTCGCGCAGGTGCAGGAGGAGATCGCCAGGCTTCAGAATGACGGCGTCGACCCGAAGGAACTGGAACGCGCCAGAACGCTGTTCCGCTCCGACCGCATCACCGCGCTCCAAAGCTCGCATCAGCGGGCAAAACTGCTGGGCCTTTACGAGGTGCTGGACGGCAAGCCGGAATACATCAATACGGAACTTGACCGGTTCCTCGCGGTGACGCCGGCGCAGATTCAGGCAGCCGCCAAACAGTACCTCACACCGGAGCGCCGCTCGGTCCTCCACATTGCCGTTGGCGCCGCACCGCCGCCCGGTTCATCCGGCGCAACGAAAGGCGGCAACTGATGTCCAAATCTGTTTTCACACTTCTTCTTGCAGGAAGCATGCTGATGGCCCAAACAATCGATCGCACCAAGCCGCCCGAGACTCCGCCGATACCGACCTACAAGATGCCGCCGATCTACGAGACCCAGCTGCCCAACGGCCTCGCGGTCGTGCTCATCGAAGATCAGCGCTTCCCGCTGGTCACCGTGCGCCTGAGTTTCCAGGCTGGATCGAAATTCGATCCCAAAGAACTCCCCGGCCTCTCGGGCATGGTCGCGGGTCTCCTGACCCAGGGAACCAAGACGCGCTCCTTCCGTGAAATCGGCGAAGAGCTGGCGTCCATTGGCGGCAGCTTGAACGGCCATTCGTCGCCCGACGTGCTCACCATCGGCGGCAACGTGCTCGCCGAGAACACGCCCAAGCTGTTCGATCTGCTGGCCGACGTGGCGCTGAACGCCAGTTTTCCGGAAAACGAAGTCCAACTGCAAAAGCAGAATCGCAAACAAGGGCTGCTGGCTCAGCACTCGCAGCCGGCCTTCCTCGCCAATGAGAAATTCGACGAACTGGTGTTCGGCGATCACCCGTATCACTACATCGCCCCCACCGCGGAATCGATCGACCGCATGGATCAGAAGTCCATGATCGAGTTCCGCGACAGCCATCTGGCTCCGAACAACGCCGTGCTGATTCTGCTGGGCAAGCTTCCTCCGCGCAATGAAACCATGAACCTGGTGCGCGAAAAATTCGGATCATGGAAGGAAAAGCCCGCACCGGCTGCGCCCGCCAGAAACTTTCCGGAGAGCAAACGGCAACTCGTGCTGGTGGACCGCCCGGGTTCCGTCCAGGCCGACATCCATATTGGACAGCTCGCCGTCACGCGCACCGATCCGGACTATTTTCCCCTGCTCGTGGGAAACTCCATCCTGGGCGGCAGCGCCAGCTCGCGTCTGTTCAACGACGTCCGGGAGAAGAAAGGATTCGCTTACGACGTGCACAGCGAACTCGATCGCCGTAAAGATGCGGGCGTCGCGCTGGCCGTCACGCAGGTTCGCAACGACGTGGTCGAGCCGGCCATGGAAGCGGTGCTCGGACACCTGGCCGCGATGGGCAACGCGCCCGTGACGGCGGCGGAACTGAGCGATGCCAAGAACTACATGAGTGGCGTGTTTTTGATCAGCCTCGAGACGCAGTCGGGCGTTGCCGACCAGGTGGATCTGATGAAGAGCATGGGCCTGCCCAACGACTACCTCGAAATGTTCACCGCGCATGTGCGGTCGGTCGAGCCCGACCAGATTCAGGCCGCGGCCAAGAAATATTTCGCGCCGGATAAGGCCACCATCGTGGTGGTCGGCGATGCCTCCAAGATCGAGAAGCCGCTGGAAAAATTCGGCTCCGTGCAGGTTGAGAAAGCCAAGTGATGAAGCTGCTTTCGTCGCGCGAGCTGTACCGGGGCCCGATCTTCTGGGTGACCGAGGATCATGCCAAAGATCCGGGCGGATTTGAGATCCACCGCGCCATCGTTCGCCATGGCGGATCGTCGGTGATGATGCCGGTGGATGACCGGCGGCGCATCCTGATGGTCCGCCAGTACCGTCTCCCGGCGCGCGCCAGTCTGTGGGAATTGCCGGCGGGCCGCCTCGATCCCGGCGAGAAACCCCTGACGACGGCCAAGCGCGAACTCCAGGAAGAGACCGGCTATCGCGCCCGACGGTGGAAGAAGCTGATTTCTTTCTACCCCAGCCCTGGCTTCGTTTCCGAAAAGATGACCATCTTCCTGGCGACGGACTTGACCGCCGGCGAAGCCAAGCCCATGGACGATGAACGCATTGAATGCCGGTGGTTCTCGGCCAAACAGGTCGAGCAGATGATCCACTCGAACAAAATTCAGGACGGGAAAACGATCATCGGATATTTCGTCTGGAAGAACGGGAAACACTAGGCTGCCGTGATTTTGGGCTGGATGACCGTCGCTCGGACCCGCTTCAAGCTCTGATCAAAACGGCGGCGCCCTGCACGCTGTTGAGGCCCTTCCCTTCGAGTGCCTGCAGAATACGCTCGGAGAAGGTCAGGCTGTGTTCGAACGTGCGTGTGGACGTGTAGATTACGCGGATCACGTGTTCGGCGGCGAAGGCTTCCTTGTAAAAACCCGCCAGGCCGGCAAGCAGGGTTTCGATGATGGCGTAGTGCGCCGCCATCAGCATGAACCCGTCATGAATGGAGCGCTGGATATGCTGCACGCGCAGAGTGTACGTGCTTTCCTGCGGTCCGAACGGAAACAGGCCCCGGTACACATAATTCACCAGGTAATGCTCCAGTATGTGGCTGTGGGCGGCCAGGAACGGCGCGCACTGCTGCGTGTAAACCGCCAGGTAACGCGAGCCGAGCGACTCCATCGTGGAATCGTGACTCCACTCGAGGCCATCCATGAATTCCTTGTACGACTGGAGAAAGCGGCGGTTGGTGAAATCCGAAGTGATGCGCGCGATGATGATCTCGACCACGGTTTCGAGCCGCAGCGGCAGGTTGGCACTTAACTGATTGAGGGTCGCATCGAAGGATCCGGCGGAGACGGCCTGGCCGTAGGCCTGGATCATGTCCGGGATCTCCGGCTCATCGTTGCCCGATCCCATTTCCTGCAGCTTGTCACAGAAGAAACCGAGGATCAGTATGCGTTTCCACAGGGGAAGCGCGCGGTTTTGCAGAAGCCCTACCGCAAACGCCCGCACCGGCGAGAAATGCTGATAAGGCTTGCCGGCATGGCTCCGCCGCGACGTATCCACGGCGCCGGCGCGCACTTCATAATCCCGGCCATCCATCGGTTTTTCCTCAAAACCCATCGCCTCCGGATCGAGCAGCGCCACGCGCGCGGCTTCGGGGCAGCCAAGGTCCAATGATCTCTCCAGCACCTGGTCGACGATGTTCCAGACGCGCGGGAAACTGGCGCACGTGACAGGCAGGTAGTCTTCACCCAGGTTTTTGTGAATGGAGCAGAGGCCCTCCGACAGAAACGGGCAGGTGGTGCTGTCCAGCCGGATCCGCGCGTAGTCGTGATCGGTGGGGTTGGCGGCATGGATCGTCACGAGTTTTTCGAAAGACGCACGCCACTTCGGATCGGGACATTCCCGGTACTTCTCATAAGCCGCCTTATCCACGGGAACCGCCCAGCCGTCGCAACACGTATCTTCGCAGTCCGCCCCGATGCATCGAAAGCCCGCAAAGTGGCGTGGTTCGAGGATACGTCCCGGTGTGAGCATAAGGTCTAGCCGGAGTTCATCGGCTGGAAGCTTCCCTCCCGGTTAAATCGGCTCGAAGTGCGAAAACATCTTCTGGAATTCCGGCAGCTCCAGTAGAGCCTTCTCGCAACCGGCACGTGGCCTATAGCAGGCAACCGAGATTGATCCCATGGGGCTACCGCCGCGATCGTTGGGCCAGTGTACCACCCCTAACCCCGCTCTCCTTGATACACCCGGTACCCGTTCTCCCTCATGACGCGTCGCGTCGCTTCCATCGCCTCCGGCAGCACGTAGAAGAAAGCCCCGATGCGCTCGGTCTGGAAGACCACTCCGCCCCGGTAGCGGTCGGCTTCCACCCCGTAATCCACGCCCGCGGCCGTCAGAATGGATTCGAGGCGCTGCGCATCTCGCAGCCTCTTGGCGATGTAGACGAGTTCCGCGCGGTCCTCGCCGAAGAAGTCGGCGTCACGTTTCATTTGGTTTGAGAATCCGGGCCGATCGTCGCCACAAACTCATCTTAGGAGATCCGCGGTCCGCCCGCTCGAACTCCGCCCGCTTCATGCCCGTTCCAACCATCAGTCGCGACGAAGAACTGCACTGGCTTGCCCTCCGGCTCGTGCCGGGTCTTGGCACCCGCGGCGCCGGAAAACTCATTGCACGGTTCCGCACGCCCCAAGCTATGTTTCGCGCCTCGCGCACCGAACTCGAAGGCGCGGGCGTCAGCGGCGCGCTGGCGCAGAGCATTTCGAGCGGCTGTTCGTTCGAAGACGCCGTCCTGCAGCAGGAAAAAATGCTGGAGACCGGAACCGCCGCCGTCGCCATCACCGATCCCCGCTACCCGGCGCTGCTCCGCGAGATTTTCGATCCGCCGGTTCTGCTGTTTGCGCGGGGGCGGACCGAGCTGCTCGCATCCGTCATGCTCGGCGTGGTGGGCACCCGGCGCCCTACTCCCTACGGCATGGCGGCCGCGGAGCGCCTGGCGGGAGATTTGGCGCGTGCCGGTCTCACCATTACGAGCGGCATGGCGCGCGGCATCGATACCGCGGCGCACAAGGCCGCGTTGGCCGCCGGAAGCGACACCGTCGCGGTGCTCGGCTGCGGCGTGGATGTCGTCTACCCCTCCGAGAATCGCAATCTGTCCATCGAGATCGCGTCCAAGGGCCTGCTCCTCTCCGAGTTCCCCATGGGCTCCACCGCGTTCCCGCAGAACTTTCCCATCCGCAACCGCATCATCAGCGGAATGTCCGTCGGCCTGCTGGTGGTCGAAGGCGCACAGTACTCGGGCTCCGCAATCACCGCCCGGCTCGCCCTCGACCAGGGCAGGGAAGTCTTTGCCGTTCCAGGCAATATCACCTCGAAAATGAGCTGGGGGCCGAATCTGCTCATCAAGCAGGGCGCTAAACTGGTGCAGGATTGGAACGACGTGGTGGTGGACCTCCCTCCCGAAGTGCGGCGCCAGTTGATCGAGAATGGCAAAAAGCGCTTGCTGGCTCAAGGACTTAGCGCGGACGCTGTAACTTCCGAGCCGGTTCAGGCATCCTTTAGTAACGGCAACATTTCCCGCAGGCTCCTGGAAAAACTCAAACCCGATGCCGGCACACACCTGGATGTGCTTGTAGAATCACTGGAAGATCTCTCTGCTTCTGAAATTATCGCGTCCCTGTTTGAGTTGGAGTTGACGGGTCTGGTAAAACAGCTTCCAGGGAAGAACTTTGTTAAAGTGTGGTAGCGAGTCGGAAAAGAGAAGTTAACAAAAGATGGCAAAGGCGCTCGTAATCGTGGAATCGCCGGCGAAGGCGAAGACCATCAATAAATACCTGGGACGGAACTACCTGGTCAAAGCCTCGCTCGGCCATATCAAGGACCTTCCTAAGAAAGACCTTGCCGTGGACGTGGAGAACGGCTTTGAACCCCGCTACGAAATTATCGAGGGCAAAAAGAAGCTCATCCAGGAACTGAAACAGGCGGCGAAGAAAGTCGAGCAGATTTACCTGGCGGCTGACCCCGATCGTGAGGGCGAGGCCATTTGCTTTCACCTCCAGGAAGAGCTGGACGGCGAATCCAAGGGCAAAGGCAAAAAGAAAACCGGTCCCGAGATTTTCCGCGTGATGTTCAACGAGATCACCTCGCGCGGCATTAAGAAAGCCTTCGAGCATCCCGGCCAGGTGGATATCCACCTGGTCGAAGCGCAGCAGGCGCGGCGCGTGCTCGACCGCCTGGTGGGCTACAAGATCTCTCCGCTGCTGTGGGACAAGGTCCGCCGCGGCCTCTCGGCGGGACGCGTGCAAACCGTCGCCCTGCGCCTCATCGTCGAGCGCGAGCGCGAGATCCGCGCTTTCCAGAAAAAAGAATACTGGACCATCGACGTCAACCTCGGCGCCAAGAAGCCGCCGCCGTTTGATGCCCGGTTGTTCAAACGCGCGGTGGCGGGAGGCGACGCCGAGACGCCGGAAATCGGCAACCAGCAGACGGCCGATTCGCTGGTCAGCGCGCTCACCGGCGCCGAGTACGTTGTCAAATCCGTCGGCACGCGGGAGAAGCGCCGCAACCCCGTAGCTCCCTTCATCACCTCCACTTTGCAGCAGGAAGCGGCACGCAAGCTGCGGTTCAGCGTGAAGCGCACCATGATGCTGGCGCAACGCCTGTATGAAGGTATCGAGCTGGGCAAAGAAGGATCGGTCGGTCTCATCACCTACATGCGTACGGATTCGACGCGCGTCGCCGGGGAGGCCATCGAAGAGGTGCGCGGCTTCGTCGGCGAGAAGTACGGCAAGGACTACTTGCCCGCGTCACCGAACATCTACAAATCGAAAAAAGAGGCTCAGGACGCCCACGAAGCCATCCGGCCTTCCTCGGTGATGCTCACGCCCGATGAAATCGAGCGCCATCTTTCCGACGACGAGCTGAAATTGTACCGGCTCATCTGGATGCGCTTCGTCGCTTCCCAGATGACGCCCGCGGTCTTCGATCAGACCACCATCGATGTCACGGCAAAGGGCTCCGATGGCGCCGAGTACATCTTCCGCGCCACCGGGTCGGTTCCCAAGTTCGACGGCTATCTGCGCGTTTACGCGGAGGGCAAAGATGAGAAGGACGAGGAAGACGAGGAGTTGCGCCACAAACTGCCTCTAGTGACCGAAGGCGAAATTCTCAAATTCAAGGGCATCAAGCCCGAGCAGCATTTCACCGAGCCGCCGCCGCGCTACAACGAAGCCACGCTGGTCAAAAAGCTCGAAGCCGATGGCGTGGGCCGTCCCTCCACCTATGCTTCCATTCTCTCCACCATTCAGGAGCGCGAGTACGTTACCAAAGAAGGCGGCAAGTTCGCGCCCACCGAGCTGGGCATGGTGGTCACCGACCTGCTGCTCGAGAGCTTCAGCGATATTTTCGAGGTGAAGTACACCGCCCGCATGGAAGAGGAGTTGGACGAAATCGAAGAGGGCAAGCTCGACTGGCGCGAAGCCATGTCGGAGTTCTACAGCCGCTTTGCGAAGGATCTCAAGTCGGCCGAACAGAACATGACCGACATCAAGCGGATGGAGAAGCCCACCGACCTCATCTGCGAAAAGTGCGGCAAGCCTCTCGTCATCAAGTGGGGCAAGCACGGCAGCTTCATTGCCTGCACCGGATATCCCGAGTGTACGAATACGCGCGAGCTGACCGTGGACCTGCCCGACGTGGAGGGCGCGGATCTCACCGAGCAGGGCGATGAGGAATATTGCCAGAACTGCGGCCGCACCATGGTGCTCAAGAAGGGCCGCTTCGGGCAGTTCTACGCCTGCACCGGTTACCCGGACTGCAAAACAACGCGCCCCGTCGGCGGCACGCAGAAAAAGGCCGATGTGGCGCTGGACGAGAAATGCCCGCAGTGCGGGAACAATCTCGTCATGAAATACGGCCGCTACGGCGAGTTCACCGCGTGCAGCAACTATCCCACCTGCAAATACGTCAAGCAGAAGACCATTGGCGTGAAGTGCCCGGAGTGCTCCGAAGGCGAAGTGGTCGAGCGGCGCTCCAAGCGCGGCAAGACGTTTTACGGCTGCAGCCGCTATCCCGAGTGCAACTTCGTCACCTGGGCCAAGCCGGTTTCCGAAAAATGTCCCGACTGCGGCAGCTCCTACCTGCTGGAAAAATGGCTGAAGGCCGGCACCGTCCTGCAATGCCCCAACCAGGAGTGCAAATACAAAAAGGTTGTTGAGCCCGAGCTCGTGAGCCACTGATGGACCACCGGAGGCCGCAGGCCGATGGTGATCCCCCCGTCTCCCCGTCCCCCCATCTCCCCGTCACCCCATCTCCCCCTCCCCCCGTCCCCCCGTCTCTCCCTGTCTCCCGTCTCCTCGTCCCGAACCTGCGCTGGTGGATCGGCGCGCTCCTGTTCGCCTCCACCGTCATCAATTACATCGATCGCCAGACGCTGAACGTACTCGCGCCCTACCTCAAAGCCGAATACCACTGGACCAATAGCGACTTCGCACTGATCGTCATCTCCTTCCGCTTCTCTTACGCCGTGGTGCAGTTTCTGGGTGGGCGGCTCATCGACGTGCTGGGCACGCGGCGCGGCCTGAGCATCACCGTCGCCTGGTACTCCGTGATGGCCATGCTGACGTCGCTCTCGCGCGGCTTGGCCAGTTTCTGCGGTTTCCGGTTTCTCCTTGGCGCGGGCGAGGCGGCCAACTGGCCCGGCGCAACCAAGGCCGTTTCCGAATGGTTTCCCGCAAAGGAGCGCGGCATCGCCGTGGCGCTGTTTGATAGCGGCTCTGCCATCGGCGGCGCGGTTGCCCCTTCGTTGGTCGTCTGGCTTTATCACGCGTTCGGCACCTGGCGCCCGGCCTTTCTCATCACCGGCACGCTGGGTTTTCTTTGGCTGCTCGCCTGGATCGCCACCTATCACAGGCCGGAGGACCACCCGCGCATCACCGATTCCGAGCGCACCATGATTCTCGCCTCTCGCTCCGGCGCGGGGGAGGGACACCTGCAAACGCGCACTCCGGTCTCCATGCTGGTGGGGTATCGCCAGACTTGGGGTTGCGTGCTCGCGAAAGCCATTCTCGATCCTTACTGGTATCTGGTTGCCGATTGGTTCGCGCTCTTCCTCGTTAGCCGTGGCTTCAAGCTCGAGGACACGCTCATGGGCTTCTGGATTCCCTTCGTCTGCGCGGATCTGGGCAACTTCGTGGGCGGCGGCTTGTCCAGTTACTTCATTCATCGCGGCTGGACCGTGGGCTCGGCGCGCCGCGTCATCTTTCTCATCTGCGGCCCTTTCATGCTGCTCATGATCCCCGCCGTCTACACCACGCGCCTCTGGCTGCTGATCGCGGAATTCGGATTAGCCACGCTCGGCTACGCCGCCTGCGCGACGATCTTCCTGACGCTCCCCTCGGATCTGTTTGAAAGCGGCTCCGTCGCCACCGTCAGCGGCCTCGCCGGCATGGTGACCGGCTTCGTGACCATCGCGGCGACATATACCATCGGCGCAGTCACTGACCGCTACTCCTTCGCGCCAATCTTGATGGGCGCGAGCGCCGCTCCCGTCCTCGCCTCCATCGCCGTGTTCTCGCTCGTGCGGAATACGAAGAACACGGGCAACGGTGTGCTGCTGAGGATCTGACGTTTAACTTCCACTACATTTTTCATTCTGCTGATTTAGTGAGAGTTGATGCAGCGCGCGGCCACCAATTAGAAACGGAAACGTAATTTTTGTTGCCTCAAGATCGACCGCCACGGTAGTATCTCACGAGATGCGACAGGCTTTGGTGATGACAGCTTCTCTGGGACTTTTTCTCTTGTCCTGCGGAGAAAAGCGAACGGTGCGTGCTGCCGCTCCGCCGCCGCCCCCGTCGGCCAGTGTAGCCGCGGTTGCCGAGGTCGGTCTGGCAAGCTGGTACGGTCATCCCTATCACGGCAGATCCGCGGCCTCGGGCGAGGTCTACGACATGGAGCAGCTCACCGCCGCCCATCGCACCTTGCCCTTCGGCACGTTCGTGCGGGTCGTCAATCTCGAGAACAGCAAAACGGTGGACGTGCGCATCAACGACCGCGGTCCGTTCGTGGACGATCGCATCATCGACCTGTCGCACGCCGCGGCGCGCGCCATCGATCTCGTGGGTCCGGGCACCGCCAGAGTACGACTTGAGATCCTGCAGGCCCCAGCCGTGATCATGCCAGGTTATTACGCCGTGCAGGTCGGCGCGTTCGCCGTTCGTTCCAACGCCGAGCGTCTGCGCGCCGACATGGAAGCCCGCTACGGAGCCGCCCGGCTTGTTCCCCGGCCCGGCGATCCGCAGATCTGGCGCGTGCTGGTCGGCCGCGCCGCCACCGTGGATGATGCCGGCGCGCTGGTCGCACGCATTCGCGCCGAGCAGGACGGCAAACTGGGCCAAGCGTTCGTTATCCGCGAAGACACGAATTAGCTGTTGCAATGCTCTACAGCGGCTGTTGAGAACCGCAACATAGCTAACCACATTAGAATCAACAGAAGTCGAACTGCGTGTAGAGAAACACCACAGAGGAAATCCACACACCTCACGCAACCAACTGAAATCAAGCGAGTTAGGTATGGCACCCTGCGTGTCTTTACACAAAGCGGAGGTTTCGCCATGACCGTCCTACTTGTCCTCGCAACTTTTGTAGGCTTCGCAGTCTTAGATTACGTGCTGAATCGCAACAAGGCGCCGGTTGCCAAGAAGGCAGCCGCGCCGGTTCCACCGGCCGTCGAGCCGTCGTATGTTGATGGCTTCATGGTTGCGGAGGGGGTTCGCTATCACCCGGGGCACACCTGGTTAGTGCGGGAACGGCAGCACTTAGCTCGTGTGGGAGCCGATGAGTTCGCCGCCAAACTGGCCGGCAAAATTCAGAAGATCGAGCTGCCCAAGCCCGGGCAGTGGATCCGGCAGGGGCAGACCGCCTGGACGCTATATCGTAATGGCGAAAGAACTTCGATGGTTTCGCCGATAGAAGGAGAGGTGGTGGAGGTCAACCCCGACGTGGTGAACGACCCTTCGCTCCTGCGGCACGATCCGTACGGCAGAGGCTGGCTCATGTCGGTGCATGTCCCTGATGAAGAAGGGACATGGCGGAATCTGCTTCCGGCGGGCATGGTCCGAAGCTGGATGAAAGACGCGGTTGCCCGCCTCTACGCCCGCCAACCGGCTTTTGCAGGGGCAGTCGCGGCCGACGGCGGACGCCCGGTGGACGACCTGCTGGCCGGTATCCCGGGAGCCGAGTGGCATCGCATTACGGCGGAGTTTTTCCTGACGTAATTGGGCACTGAAAGTGCATGACTAACAGGGGGATAGCGGAGAATGGGCCTGGCCATACTGTACGACAGTACTATGTGCATAGGATGTCGCGAATGCGAGAAAGCGTGCGCGGCGCGGTGGAAGCTTCCATATAACGACAAAATTGCGGCCGAGGAGCAGATTTCGGCACACAAGCTGACGGCCATTCAAACCCATGGCGAGCGCTACAGCCGGCGGCTATGCATGCACTGCGCCGACCCGACATGCGCGTCGGTTTGCCCGGTAGGCGCGTTCACAAAGACGGCGCTCGGTCCGGTGGTTTACGACCAGACCAAATGCATCGGGTGCCGGTACTGCATGCTGGCTTGTCCGTTTCAGGTTCCGACGTACCAGTGGACGAGCCGTTTACCGATCGTGCGCAAGTGCGACATGTGCTACGAGCGCGTGTCTCATGGCAAACCCACTGCGTGCGCCGAGGCTTGTCCCACCGGCGCCACGATCTCGGGCGACCGGGACCAGTTGATTCAGGAGGCGCGGCGGCGGATCAACGAGAAGCCGGGCCAGTATTACGCGCGGATTTATGGCGTCGAAGAAGTGGGAGGCACGTCGACGCTGTTTCTCTCGGCGGTACCGTTCGGGCAACTGGGAATTCCCACCAATCTTCCCAAGACGCCGCTACCCATGCTCACTTGGCGGGTGCTCTCGCGCACACCGGACATCGCTTCGATCGCAGGGGTGTTGTTGGGCGGCGTGTACTGGATCACGCACCGGCGCGAACTGGTCGCGGCCGAAGAGGGCAAAGACAAGCCAAAAGGGGTGCGGAAATGAAAGCCGCTCTCGGGCGCCTCACTCTCTGGCGTGTGCTTTTCGCGCTCATCATGTTCGGGGGGCTGTGCGGCCTTTATGTGCGCGGCATGTACGGGCTGGGTGGCTCCACCAATCTGACGGACCGTTTTCCCTGGGGATTGTGGAAAGGTTTCAACGTATTGACCGGGATTGGCCTGGGAGCCGGCGGGTTTACGATAGCCGCGACCGTTCACATTTTCAATCTGAAGCGTTACAAGCCCATTCTGCGGATTGCGCTGTTGACCGCCTTTCTGGGCTATTCGCTGATGGCGGTGGCGCTGATGATCGATATCGGGCAGCCGCAGCGCATCTGGCATCCCATCGTGATGTGGAACGAGCATTCGGTGCTGTTCGAGGTGGCGTGGTGCGTGATGCTCTACCTGACGGTGCTGAGCCTGGAGTTCGCGCCGGCGGTTTGCGAACGGTTCAGGTGGCGCGCGGTTTTGAAATTCGTGCGCATGATTTCGGCGCCGGTGGTGATTTTCGGCGTGGTGCTCTCGACCCTGCACCAGTCCTCGCTCGGAACGCTTTTCCTGATCGTGCCGGAAAAGCTGTACGGGTTATGGTACACGCCGCTGCTGCCGGTGCTGTTTTTTGTTTCCGCGGTGTGCGCCGGCCTGGCGATGGTGATCTTTGCTTCCTGGCAGAGCCACAACGCCCTGGGCAAGCAGGTGCCGGCAGCGCTGCTGGAGGGCGTGGCGCGTGTGCTGACCGTCATGCTGCTGTTTTATCTTGCGATACGCTTCGTCGATCTATTCCGGCGTGATGCGGAGCGTTTGCTGGTCGTGAACCGGATGGAGACGTGGTTGTTCGGCCTGGAGACCGCGCTGCTGGCCGTGCCCATGCTGCTGCTCCTAAGGCCGCGCAACCGGGCGAATCCGGCGGCCCTGTACCTGTGCTCGTTGATGGTGCTGTTCGGCTTCGTCGCCAACCGCTTGAACGTCAGCATCACCGGCCTGGAAGCGAGCCAGGCCACGCATTACATTCCCAGGTGGCCTGAGGTGATGATCACGTTGAGCCTCATCAGCATCGGGTTCGCGGTTTTCCGCATGGCGGCGCTGCACCTGCCGTTGTTTGTGGAGACGGTGCACGCCGAGGAGCCGGAAGCGGAACTTGTGGCCGTTTGACAGGCAGGCGATAGCGCCTGCCCCACAGAGAATCTTATGCAGGCGTTGAAGGTTGTGCTCGGGAAACACACGGGCCTGGCCTACAAGCTGGGCCTTTCGATTGTTGTGAGCACAGCCGCGATCTTCAGCGTGCTGGGTTATCTGAACCTGGGCGCGCATCAGCGCCACTCCGAAGAACTGATTTTGCAGAGCGCCGACCGCATCAGCGACATCATCCGGCGCAGCACGCGCTACCAGATGCTCCACAACGACCGCGAAGCCCTGTACCAGACGATCCGCGACATGGGCAGCGAGCCAGGCATCCGCCGCATCCGCATTTTCAACAAAGAAGGCCGCATCAGTTTTTCGACCGACCCCAAGGAAGCCGGCAGCACGGTGGATAAGCAAGCCGAAGCCTGCTACGGCTGCCACGGCAAGGGTACGGCCATCGTGCGTCTCGACCGTCCCGATCGCGCGCGCATTTTCAGGGAAGCCAGCGGCGAGCGCGTGCTGGGGGTGATCCGGCCGATTGAGAACCAGCCGGCCTGCTCGAATGCCGATTGCCACGCGCATCCGGCCGAGCGGCGGATCCTGGGGGTCATCGACTCGCAACTTTCGCTGGCCGCGGTGGACGCGAGCCTGGTTACGCAGCAGAAACAAGTGATGGGTCTTACCGCGGCGGCGCTGACGCTCATTCTGTTAGTGGCCATTGTTTTTGTCTGGCGGGTGGTGCACAAGCCCATCCAGGAGCTGATTGCGGGTACGCACCGCGTGGCCGGCGGCGATCTGGATTACCGGCTTCCGGTCCGGTCGCGCGACGAGATCGCGGATCTGGCGGAATCGTTCAACCGCATGACGGGGGAACTGGCCGAAGCGCGAGCGCGGCTGCTTGCGCAGACGCAGAATGCGCTGGCCGGCAGCGAAAAAATGGCGGCGCTCGGCAAGCTGGCGGCGACGGTGGCGCACGAAGTCAATAACCCGCTGTTCGGCATTCTGACCTACGCCAAGCTGTGCCACAAAGAGGTCGCGAAATCGTCTCTGGATGAAGAAACGCGCAAGGGGCTCATCGAGCAGCTCGAAGTGATTGAGCGCGAGAGCCGGCGGTGCGGAGAGATCATGCGCAACCTGCTCACCTTCGCGCGCCAGGCGCCGCGCAGACGGGAACCGAACCAACTCAACGAACTGGTGGCACGCGCGGTGCGGCTCATGCACCATCAGTTTGAGATCCAGGGGATCGATATCGAAACCGATTTGGCGCCGGACCTGGAGGCGGTGGAGTGCGACGCCGGGCAGGTGCAGCAGATCATTCTGGTGCTGCTGGTGAATGCCGCCGAGGCGATGCCGCAGGGCGGGCGATTGCGGGTTTCGACCGAGGCCGTGGCAGCGGACGGGGTGCGGCTGCGGGTGCGCGATTGGGGCCCGGGCATCCCGCGGGATGTGATGCCGCACATCTTTGAGCCCTTCTTCACGACCAAAGAAGACCAGCAGCGCACAGGACTTGGCCTGGCGGTGGCCAAGAGCATTCTCGATCAGCACGGCGGGCACATCGAAGTGCAGTCCAAGGAAGGAGAAGGCGCGGAGTTCGTGATCACGCTGCCGCTCGGAGAGAGCGTGCCGGCGGCCGAACCCGCTGCCCTAATGCATGAGCAGTCCAGTTAAGGGCAGGATCCTCGTCGTGGATGATGAGCTGGTGGTGCGCGACTCGCTGGCGCGCTGGTTCGCGGCCGAGGGTTACGAGACGAAAGCACTCGCCAGCGCGCGCGAGGCGCTGGAGCTGGCCGACCGCGAATGGGACCTGGCGCTGCTCGATATCAAGATGCCGGGAATGGACGGCATCGAGCTGCAGCGCCGGCTGAAGGAGAGCGACCCGGACCTGATCATCATCATCATGACGGGCTACGCCACGGTGGAGACGGCGATTCAGGCGCTCAAGCGCGGCGCCTACGACTACCTGACCAAGCCGGTGGATCCGGACGAACTGTCGCACCTGGTGGAGAAGGCGCTGGAGCACCGGAGCGCCAGGCGCGAGGTGGTGCGCCTCCAGGAGAACCTGAAGGAAATCTTCCCCAAGACCGAGATGATCGGCAAGAGTCCCGCCATGAAACGCGTGATGGAGATGGTGGAGACGGTGGCTCCGAGTGACGCCACGGTACTGATTACGGGCGAGAGCGGCACCGGCAAGGAAGTGGTGGCACGCGCCATTCATGCCGCCAGCCCGCGCCGGCTGATGCCCATGGTGACCATTCATTGCGGCGCGCTGACGGAGACGTTGCTCGAAAGCGAGCTATTCGGCCACGAGCGCGGGGCGTTCACCGGCGCGCAGTTCCGCAAGAAAGGCAAATTCGAAGTGGCGGATGGCGGCACGGTGTTTTTGGATGAGATCAGCGACATCAGCCTGAGGACGCAGACGGACCTGCTGCGCGTCCTGCAAGAGAAAGAGATTGTGCGCGTGGGCAGCACCCAGCCCGTCCACGTGGACTTCCGGTGCATCGCGGCCACCAACAAAGATCTGGAGCCGCTGATCGAGGCCCGGACTTTCCGCCCGGACCTTTTTTACCGGCTGAACGTGGTGAACATCAAGCTGCCGGCGCTGCGAGAGCGGCGCGAAGACATCCCGCTGCTGGCGGATCACTTTCTGCACAAGTTCTGCGCGTCGATGAGCCGGCTGGAAGTTCCGCACGTAGCGCCCGAGGCGATGGATCTGCTGGTGCGCTACGACTGGCCGGGAAACGTGCGCGAGCTGGAGAACGCCATGGAGCGTGCGCTGGTGATCGCCCGCGGGCCGGAGCTGAAGCCGGCGGACTTTTCGTTCCAGTTGCAGGCCGCCGGAGCGCCGAACGGGCGATCGCTGGACGAAGTAGAACGCGCGCACATCGAGCACGTCTGGCGGGAATCGGCGGGGAATCATTCGCTCGCGGCGCGGGTGCTGGGCATTGACCGCACCACGCTCTACAAGAAACTGAAGCGCTACGGACTCGGGTAATGATCCACGTCGTGGCGGTAGGCGACGGAGTGGATCCGGACCGTCTGGACGCGCTGGCGGCGGATCTGGCTCACACCTTCGGCGTTTCCTGCCATGTGCGCGAGGGAGTGCTGGACGCGGGTTACGCGCGGGATTCGGCGCGCAATCAGTACCACTCGACGGCGATTCTCGATCGCCTGCGCGGGCTGGCGGCGGGTCCAGGGGTCCGGGTGCTGGGCGTCACCGCGCACGATCTGTTCGTTCCCATTTTCACTTTCGTTTTCGGCGAGGCGCAGTTGGAGGGCCATTGCGCGGTGGTGTCCTTATATCGCCTGAGCGAGGAACATTACGGGCTGCCGGTGGACGAAGGGAAGCTGCGCGAGCGGCTCGTGAAAGAAGCGGTGCATGAGCTGGGGCACACTTTCGGGCTGGGACACTGTGACGACTGGCGATGCGTGATGGCGTCATCACACGGAGTGGAGCGGCTGGATGTGAAGGGGGCGGGATTTTGTGGGGAGTGCGGGAGGGTGGTGGAGAGGAGCTGCGCTTTGTAGGGGGTTGTGGTTGTCGTGAGAAAATGCGTCTGTCCCGTTTTCGTTCACGCCTCGCTGGCCGGTTACCGGCGGTTACCGGGAAAGCCTACGCCGGCCGCCCTCTGGGATCGAAGCAGTTCATTGCTGGATTAGAAAAAACTCTCGGCAGGATATTGGAGGTTCGCACAGGTGGGCGAACGAGGCAGATCGCGGATGGCTGCGCCGATCAATTGCAATTTTGGAACGCGGAGTGAGGATGGCGGCCGCCAAGCCCCAAGCCGGGACGGTCTCGTCCGTCCCTCTTGTTCCTTGTTCCGCTAGACCCCCGAGGCGTACGCGCGTTTTGTGACAACGAATGAGGATAAAGCAACGGAGTCTTGAGATGACGCGTCGCTCGCTGTTGTACGGCATGTCCGCAGGTGCAGCTGGCATGTCCGCGTGCATGCCTAAAGGAAGCCCTGACACGGCGGCAACCCTCCGGGCTATCGCCGAGCGGCAGGGACTCGTGACGGTCACCTCGTCTCAACACGCCGGCGAGCCGGAGGCAGTTGCGGTCAATGGTGAGGATGCAGGAAGCCTGCGAGTGCCCAAGAAACCTTTCTGGCTCTCGGTGGCTGCGGACGGTGCTTGGCTCGCCTGGACCTCTCGCGATGATCAACCCTGGCCCGTAGGTACTGAGCGACCTGTGGTCTATTTCTCCGACAACCTTCACTCAATGCGGAGCGTTAGATTTCAAGGAAGATTTGCTGGCCGTTTGTCCATCTCTTCAGGTGCGGAACGCCTTGCGCTCATCGTAGCCAGCGATGCGGTGCTCAATCGGCTGATCGTCCTAAGGCGCGCGACGGCTGAGATAGAGCATGACGTGACGGACCTCATCCGAGGGTTTAGCCTGACGGAGGTGGAACGTCTCCAGATCTCAGGGAATGGGAACCGTCTCGCTGTGGGATCACGCCAGACAGCTGTCGGTTCCCGACAGTCGTTTCTGGTGGTAGATTTGCCTTCCCACAAAGTAATGCTACAAGGTTTCGGACGATTCCCATCCCTTTGCCCCGACGGCGAAGCCGTGGCTTTCGTCGACCGCAGAAACTTGGTTGTTTCCAGCTTAGCCAATGGTTCCACGCGCATCCTCAGAAACCGGGGATGCATGGCCTATGGGGTTGGCGCATGGAGCCCGGATAGCCGGTTTTTTTTGGCCGGTGTAAGGGCCTTGTTGAGCTTGTCTGTAAGCTTGGTAGCAGTGGATCAAGTAAAGGATGACTTCGTTGAGGTGAAGCGTCTTGAAGAGGGCGACTTTGGTGAAAACTGTGTCTGGATCAAGCGATCCCTACTTACCTCGGTGCAAGCGGGCAGTCCTTCTTCGATCAGGGGGCACCAGGGACGGACGAGACCGTCCCGAAACTTTGAGACAGCCGGCCGCCCTACCGTACTAAGTCGGTATGCCTCGGGAACCTCGCGTGGTGGCCGTCGGTCTGCCCCACCATATTACGCAGCGCGGCAATGCCCGTCAGGATGTGTTTACAACGGATGCATTGCGGCGCGCCTACCTGAAACTGCTCTCGGAACACGCCGCTGGCAACCGGTTGCGGTTACTGGCCTACTGCCTCATGACCAATCATGTGCACATCGTGGCTGTGCCGGAAGCAGACTCCTCCATGGCGAATACTTTTCGGCACGCGCACGGGCGATTCTCGCAATACTGGAACACGGATCGGAATCGGACGGGGCATTTGTGGCAGAATCGCTATTACTCCTGCCCGGTGGAGGAGTTGTCCGTGTGCCGGGTGATGGCGTACGTGGAGAAACAACCCGGTGCGGGCTGGCATGGTGGAACGCGCGGAAGATTTCGAATGGTCGAGCGCGGGCGCGCACCTGGGCAGGATAAGTGCCGGTGCCATGCTGGATATGGAGTGGTGGCAAGCGCGTTGGGCCCCGGAGGATTGGCGAGGAGTGTTGCTGGAGCGGGCTGAATCAGTGGAAGAATTGCGCCATCCGCCAGGCGACCTACGCCGGCCGCCCTCTGGGATCGAAGCAGTTCATTGCTGGATTAGAAAAAACGCTCGGCAGGATATTGGAGGTTCGCACAGGTCGGCGAACGAGGCAGATCGCGGATGGCTGCGCCGATCAATTGCAATTTTGGAATGCGGAGTGAGGATGGCGGGAACCGGGACAGTGTCGTCCGTCCCTGTTGTTTCGTCCCTGTTGTTTTTGTTCTAGCGCAAGGCCGCTGCTGGTAAGATTGAAGCATGTCGTCCCTACTGGAGAAGGCGCTGGAGAAGGTAACCGCCTTACCTCCGGATGAGCAGGATGCGATTGCATCCGAGATTCTGGCGTCTCTGGCCGACGAAGAAGCGTGGAAGAAGCGCTTTGCCGAGAAACGCGATGTGATCCGCCGCATGGCGCGAGAAGCCCTCGAAGAAGACGAGAAGGGCGAGACGCTGCCACTGGCCGATTTGCTTTGATGCGGTCGCGGACCACCCGGCAGTTCCGGCGTCTGCTCTCTGATCTGCCCTCCGACGTTCAACGGGACGCCAAACGCGCCTATCATCTTTTCGAGAGCAATCCCGCCCACCCAGGTCTGCAATTCAAGAAGATCGAGGGCGATGACGACATATACTCAGCTCGATTTTCGTCACCAGAGGTGGTGGATCTGCTGGATGGAGCAAGAACGGGGACAGGCAACACCGTCCACGCGCCTTCGGAAGTTCAGGGTTGACGTGGTGATCGCTGGCTTGGGACGGTGAAGCCAGTCCCCGTTCTTGCGGCTCTGCTACTTCGCCGACGCGGACCTCGTGTAGTCTGGTTTCGAGGGCGAACATAGGGATTCAAACCATCGGCTAATGTACACCTGGGCGTGGCCTTCCCCGCAGTAGTGGCGCGCTCCGGGCGCATTGGCGTTCGCCGCGTTCCATTGGAGAACGGTGAGCTCCGAATTGCCGCATTGAATCACAAACCAGTGAATAGGATTGCTGGATACTGTTCCGCAGACTTCGCATCTGAATTCCTGAAGGGATGCCATAAAATGACATTGTAACGCGTCCGCCCCGCAGGCCCGCTACCGTTGGCCTACTGAATCACTACCGTACCGGCTTTCATCCTTCTGATATTCAGTGCGTAGTCTCCCTTGCCGAGATTCCTCACGGTGTAGCCCTCCGAGTTGAGGTTGGGCTGCAAAGACAGTTTCGCGCCATTCACCGTGATGCGGGCGGGTTGGAATGACAGCCGAAGATACTCCGTCCCGGGCGCTTCGGTGGGAGTGTACTGGATCTTCCTCGCGGCATAAGAAACCTCTTTGAGGACGGCCTCAGAATACAGGATGTGATTTTCTCGAGGCGGCGCCCATTCGGGGACTCCCGCAAACGCAGGGTAGAACATGCGGGGGCACTCGCCGTAGCAGTCGGACCACCAGTTGGAGATATCTCTGCTCACCGGGCTTTCGAACGCCTGGCCGACCGGATTATTACAGTAAGTCACCCAGTTCAACGAACGGTAAGCTCTCTGCTTATAGGATTCATCACCGGAAACGGCATACCAACGCGCGCACTCGGCGGCATATCGTGCGGTTTGATAGTCCATTTTTGGAAGAAACCCGTCCTGCTCACCGACGATATTCGCTCCCCATTGCGTTGCAGGCTCACCGGGCGCGCAACGATAAACAAAATTGTCTTCCGTCCACTTGATCAACTGGGGAACGTCCGTCTTCCATTCGGGATTCAACTCGGGATGATCGAACATAGCCAAGGTGAAGTTGCTAGCGCTCATGTTGCTCTTGTAAGTGTTACTGTTAACGTCCGTGTCGGTGTGCCCGTCGGTCCAGTAGCCGGTCTTCAGAGGATATTGCAGCATGAAATCACGGGCCTTCGCGCGCGCGTTCTCATAGGCCTTCACGTTGCCGAGATTGGCCTTGATCAGGTGATCAAAGAGCAAGTAACAGCCGGTCCAGTTTGCTCCGTATTCCGCCGTCACCTTTCCGGTGTCCATGACGACTCGATAGGGCCAGATGGATTGGGTCCGGGTGCCGGTCCTTACCTTATCGGCCAAGGTGTTGGCGACATTCAGGGCAGCCGTCAGAAATTTTCTGTCTCCGGTGTAGAGGTACAGGCGGTAGTATGCCAGACCCATGTCACCGGCGTGATCGACCTGGACTTCGTGGAGAACGAGTTTTTTGGAGTTCGTAAAACCGCGGAATTCCATATCGCCCGCGTTGGTTGTGGTGTAAGGGAAGTTCGGCCAGGCGAATGACGAAGGGCTGGTGCCGTGATCAATCGTGTAATTCAGAAAGTTCTTCACGATGGTCATGACGCTGCTGTCGCCGGTGTAGGCGTAATACAATCGGGCCGATTCCAGCCAGTTAGGGATCTTCTCTCCCACATCATTCATCCAGGTATCCGGTTCCAGAGTTCCATTCTTATCCCTGAACGCGCAATAGAAGTAATATTGCGGATACGAAGATCGCGGGGCCGGGCCTGGGCAATTGGGAACTTTGGTCTTGATGAAGTTCCAGCGCAGGCGAAGGAAGTGGTCATACGCGTTCTCAACCGGCACAGACCAAGGAATGATTTCGTTCTGATCGTCCAGGATTACCTTGTGACCGTTAAAGACATCGTCCGCGAGAACAGGGCGCACGCCCATTCCAGATATTGCCGCGAACGCTAATGCGATGGTAAGAACCGCACACCGAGAACTCATGAAGACTCCTGCCCGCGGCAACCCAGCGTAGCGAGCACTCTGATTGTAACGCCTCGTTCCGATCCGCTGGCCGCTTGGCGCTTGCCTTGCGAAACGGGTAACTCGCCGGAGCTCCGACCGAGCGGGGAGGCGTTGCTTACGGCATCTGGGGGCGGGCGCTATCGAGGATCTTCGCAATCCATTCAGCGTGGGGGAGACCGCAGACGGAGAGGGCCTGGATCTCCCTGTCCATGTCATACTCCACGCGCCGGACGGCCGGCTTGGACTCGTCCAACAAGAGGTACGCAGCGCGGCGATCGCCGTCGTAAGAGAGACTCACGCTGCCTGTGTTGGCGACGATCATTCCGGAAACGCTGCGCACGTATGAGCGATGGATATGTGCATAGACGGAAACCGGCTGGGCGAGTGGCGAGTAAACCGACTCCAGCTCGGCATCGCTCGCTTCGGGCGCAGGTGCGCGCCAGGGGCTCCCGGGGCTGGCGTGTACGAGCGCCATCGGGCCATGAATCTGAACGCGCGGCAGACCGCGCAGCCATGCGAGCCTCTCTTCTCCCAGCGCTTCACGGGTGGCGGCCGCCATCTCCCGGATCGCGTTGAACAGAGATTTTAGCTTGGGCGATTGATTCGCAAACTCCTCCAGCGTCTCGGGTGTCGAAAGCATTTCATCGGTATTGCCAACCACGCCCTGCCAGCCGAGATCGCGAATGCGATCCACAATCTCCACGGGACTTGCTCCACTGTCGGCCAGATCGCCGCCATGGAGAATCAAGTCGGGAGAGGTTTGCCGGAGATCCGCCAGCACCGCCTCAAACGCGGTTCGGTTGCCGTGGATGTCGGATACGACGGCGATGCGCAATTCCCGCCACCGGATAGGCTATCGGGCGCCCGCAACTTCGGTCGTCAGATTAAAGGGGATCTCGAAGACCACGTCTACGTCGACCGGCGCTCCTGCACGCGTTGCGGGCTTGAATTCCCAGGACTGCAGATCCTGAATCACGGCCTGCTCCACCGCGGGGGTGCTGCGCCGGAGCAGCGTAACGCCGTCCAGCCTGCCGTCCCGTTTCAATACCGCGACGATCTGCAGCCTGCGTTCTGTGCGCCCGCCCGGTATCATGGCGTCGACCAGTTCATGTTTTCGGAAAGGGATGGGCGATCGCACGTCGGAAGTGTCGCCTGGCTTTTGTTCGCGGTCGGCGAACCACAGGATCCAGTCGCCGCCATAGTCGGGAAAGTTTTCAATGGGAATCACCATCGTGTATACGCTTCGGCCCTGGAAGCGAGCGTCGATCATGGCCGGGATCGTCCGCGAAGAAGGCCGCAAGGCCACCGACATGGTTGAAACCGTAACGCTGCGAACCGTTTCTGCATAGAGAACCGTTTTCCGATTGCCGTTCAAAAAATCCGGGCTGGAAGTAGATCTGGTTCTGGCTTCTCGAACACTCAGGCCGGGCACGGCTAAACCCCCGGAGCCGCCGCCTTCGCCGGTGGAGGGTTCCCCAAGGGCCGGGGCCTTGGAGAATTGACCCGGACGGACTCCGTCAGGCAACTGACCAAGCCGGTCGCCGGGATGCAGGCTGGCAATGGCGATATCCGCGGCGCCGTTGCCTGTGCCTGCAGTCTGCGCCGTAGGTCCATTGGGTGGTGGTGCGATGCCTTGGGAGAGTGACGGCGCACCGAGGCCCGCAGGTAAAGACGACTGCATCTTCGAGCCCCCACTCCCGCCAACCGAAGCGTCTGGGGCATCCAGCACCGCGGCCGGAAGCGCCGAACGGGATGGCGGCGCGTCCTGAGGAGGAAGCACGAGAGCCTTCTTCAATTGCAGCGCATGAAGGCCGCTGTCTGTTTTGAGCGATGCAACAAGCGGCACCGGTGCGTCCAGCATGGAAGCGGGAGCGTTTGAACGAGCCTGCTGCACCGGCGGAACAAACGCCTTGCGAGGCTTAGGTGGCTGGCTCGATTCCGGACTGGGCGCGTGGTTCACGTCCCCCTTTGGATTCGGCGGCGAATTGTTCGGGGTGGGGGAGCGCACTCCCTCGGTAGCCGGCCGTTCCAGTTTCCGCTTCACCTCAGTGGGTGGCGGCGGGGGCAAAGAGGTATTGGTCCTCACGATCAGATTTGGCAGGGGCAGGTCTTGGGGAATAAGCAGCTTGGGTATTGGCCGCCAAATGAACTGCTGGCTCGAAACGGGATTTGGCGAGGCAGCGATGATGGTTTGCTTCGACAACTCTTTGCCTCGGGGCTCGGGCGAGTTGCCGACTTTCTGGGTTGCCTGGACGTCCGGCAGCTTCTTCTGAAAGTTGTACCAGATGAGCTTGTGTTCGTGAGCCTGGATCAATTGTTTATAAGCCGTGGTTCCGTCCGCGTCCTCGTGAGAGGGAAGCAGAAAGAGGAGCGCGATTACGATTCCGTGCAATCCGGCGGAGAAGACGAACGAGCGCGGCCGAAGCCCATAACCGGGTCTCCGTCGCCTGGACCTGAGGGGTCCTGATCGGACTGGTAGCTCCCGAGACATCCGCGATCGACCCAATCCGCAGGATAGCAGAGTCGATGCTCATGCCCGACGCAGGTAAATTCCCGATAGTACCGCCTCCAGCCGATCAGCGTGTTACAACGGTAACCTCTAGAGCGTTGAATCGTCCAGGGTTAGCTTTTCGCGCAGCCTTCTACTGCGGTACTATTCATAGAAAAGGAATATTCATGAATCGACGCCATT
The DNA here is from genome assembly GCA_020073305.1 of Terriglobia bacterium. GTDB lineage: Bacteria > Acidobacteriota > Terriglobia > Bryobacterales > Bryobacteraceae > QHXW01. Next base: position 66,897 of record JAIQFK010000005.1, on the reverse strand, counting down.
TTCTGATGGGCTCGGCGGCGGCGGCTGCCGTGCGCGCGAGCAGTCTGGCCAGCCCGAACGATACGGTGCGCGTGGCCTGTGTAGGCGTGCGCGGCCAGGGGGACACGCACATCCGGCACTACCTCCGCATGCAAAATGTGGAGATCGCCGCCATCTGCGATATCGATGAGTCGGTACTGAATCAGCGGCTCAACGAAGTGGAGAAGGCTGGCAAGAAGCGGCCCGCGCCGTTCACCGACCTGCGGAAATTGCTCGAAGACAAGTCGATCGACGCCATCTCAATCGCCACGCCAAACCACGGTCACACCTTGCAGACGGTGTGGGGGTGCCAGGCAGGAAAGGATGTGTACGTCGAGAAGCCCTGCTCACATGACATGTTCGAGGCCAAGCAGATTGTGGCGGCCGCGCAGAAGTATAACCGCATCGTGCAGCATGGGACGAATTGCCGGTCGGGCATAGCGCGCGAAGCGGTGGAGAAGCTGCGCAATGGTGTGATCGGCGACGTCTACATGGCTCGCGGCACGTGCTTCAAATGGCGCGACACTATTGGCCGCAAACCGGTCGAGCCCGTGCCCGCGGGCGTGCACTACGACCTGTGGCTGGGGCCCGCGCCCGAGCATCCGTTTACGCGCAACCGCTTCCATTACAATTTTCACTTTTTCTGGGACTACGGCAACGGCGACCTTGGCAACCAGGGCATCCACCAGGTGGATGTGGCGCGATGGGGCCTGGGTGTGAAGTATCCAACCAAAGTGAGCGCGATAGGCGGCCACTTCATGTTCGATGATGACCAGGAGACGCCTAATACGATCACCTGCATGTTCGAATTCGATGACAGCGGCAAGAAGAAATTCATGAACTTCGAAGTGCGCCACTGGATGAGCAGCCATGAAGGTGGCATGAACGAAGGCACGAAGGATTCGAACACCATCGGCGCGATGTTCTACGGCTCGAAGGGATACATGGTGGTCACCGACGAGGACCACGGAACGTACTACACGTTCCTGGGCCGGGAACAGCAGCCGGGGCCGAGCGGCAAAGAGCTGGGCAACAACTGGGCCAACTTCATCGACGCCGTGCGCAGCCGGAAGCCTTCCGACCGGAACGCACCCATCGAGGAAGGCGCCATCTCGACGACGCTGGTACACCTGGCTAACATTTCGTACCGCCTGGGCCGCACGCTGCACTTCGACGCCGAGAGCTACTCCTGCAAGGGCGACGCAGAAGCCAACGCCATGTTCAAGCGGGAGTACCGGAAGCCGTTCGTGGTTCCGGACAAGGTGTAGCAACCGCTCCCTCTGGTCGCGGTTCAGTTAGAAGCTGACTAGTGCAGAGAGCGCTTCCCGAACCTCACACGCGGAAATAATCCGGCCGCCAGTTCACAATCGCCTTCTTTATGTCGCCCTGCGGCATGTGGCCGGCCAAGGTCTTTTCCACGAGCGAAGGGACCTCCGCATCGGAAGCAAATCGCAAGGCGACGAGCTGCGCCTCACTTAGCTCCCCGATGCGGCCGCGCAGGGGCTCGGGAAGCAACTGCGTCAGGCGCAAACGCTCTTCGAGGCGGATCACGCGGTCCTGCACCTTGAGCGCGTACGTCCGGATTTTCACTACAGCGACAACCCCCGCAAGCGCCAGGATCAGGAACCAGCCAGCCTTCATGCTGAGGTTTTGGATCAGGTACCAGATGGCGACGAGCACGTTGATGCCGGCCAGCGGGAGAAGGAAAAAATGAAACGGCGGGTCGAGCCGGGTGTGGTTCTTGTAGGTCTGCGCAGTTTGTGCGGCCATCAAAGTCTCCTTTGGGTACTGACGCATTATTCTACGCGGGACGGTGAGGCGCAACTTGGCGGCATCTACCGCGTCGCGTCGCCGCGCGCGCTCAGCAGGTTGGCAAAAATGCGATAGGCGCCGGGAACGCCCGCGGGCAGTTCGCGAAACCAGGAAAAAGCGCTGAAAATGTAGACACCCTGGCCGTAGTGCGCGACCAGCATTCCGCCCTCCTGAGGTTTCTCTCCCGGGTCGTGGGTCTCGAGAAGAGCGTGATAGTGCGAATCCCATTGGGACGCGAAGTACAGCCCGCGTTCCTGTATCCAGTCTTCGAAATCGCGTTCACTGATGTGATTGGGTGTGGCCAGGACCGGATGGTCCGGCTCCATTAACTTCACCGGCGCTTCTTCGACGCTTACGCGTGCGCGGCCGATTTCCAGCGGATACGGGCCGATGCGCGCCAGCTCGCCGGACTTGCGTCCACCGAAGGGGCCGCCTTCCGCGATGTTGTACTGGACGATCATGGTTCCGCCGTCACGCACATATTGGAGAAGGCGATCCTGGTTGGCGCGAAGATCCGCGCGCACATTGTAGGCGCGCACGCCGGTCACGATGGCATCGAATCCGCTGAGATCGCGTTCGGCGAGATCGCGCTCGGAAAGCAGCGTGACCTCGCATCCGAGCTGGCGGAGTGCGTCCGGCAGTTGGTCGCCTGCTCCCACCACGTAGCCGATCTTGCGCGCGGTGAGCTTCACATCAGCGCGCACGAGCTTCGCAGCGGCATCGGGGAACAGTACCTGCGGCGGGATGTGCGGGTATGAGAGAACGGTCACACCCGCCGAGATTTCATGACCGTCCACCTTGGCCAGGGCGCGCAGTTCTGCTTGAGCGCCGGCGTGGGGCGGTGTGATGGAGAAGCCCAGAGTCTGCTCGCCGCCCGCACCGGGCAATTGGAACGGCTGTGACACGGGCTCCCCGCGCCAGCCCTCGGGCAGTTCCAGGCGTACGTCACCCGTCGTTTGCGTATCGGTGGCCTTCACCTGAATCTCGATTTTTCTCGAGGATTCGCTGGGGAAGAATGCGACTCGTTCCGGCAGATTGACGGCAACGGCGGGCACCACCACCACGGCGCGCGTGAGCTCGCCTTCGGTGGGATCCACGTAACGATACTGCACCGGCCGCTTGAGCGCGATGCTGGCCCCGTCGAAATTGACCAGGAACTGCGCCGTGAGCAACGGCGGGGTATCGGCGAGCCCGATTTGCCGCTGGTCGTCGACTTCATAGGTGTCGCCGCTGTGCGGCTTGCGAAGCCAGTAGGGCTGGGAGTACGGGCAGTCCGCGGGAGTGTTCCAGGAAAGATTCCCGGTGACGGGTTCGTTGTAAGCCAGCGAGTGCGGCTGGTAATTGGCGCCCCCCTCGAGCGTGCCTTCAGGCGTTTGGACCGAATATCCACGAAGGTCGATGGGTGCATGAGACCGATTGAGCGCCGTGAGCTGCATCTCCACTCGCCGGCCGGGAACCAGTGCGTAGCGGTCGGCGGTTGCGTCGAGCCAGAGGCCCGAGCACAGCGCCAGCGTCTCATCCAATTCCTCCAGCTTCCGCCTGGCCCAAGGGTCGCCGATGGCGGACATGAGCTTGCGCGCTTCGAGCAAAAGCGGGATCGTTTTTTCGGGCTCCTCCGGCGCGAAAGTGCGCTCCGCCTCCGCCAAAATTTTGCCTACTGCCATTCCGCCGGACACGCGCTTCCAGGTGATATCCACGCCGTCGAATGCATCGTGATCCGCCGGCTCACCCGCGACCGTCACCAGGAAATTCTTCGACGGCCCGCGGCGCTCCGGCGCCCCCATCCCCTGGCTGCGATGCTGGCTGCGGCTGATCCCGGCGATCTCGTTGTAGGACTTGCCCAGCATAGGATTGAATTCGCCGGTGTCCACCTCGACGCGATGCGGCATCTCACGCGCTTCCTTCTCCATCTCCGGGGTGAAGCTGAACACGTTCCACATCACCCGTTTGGCTTGCCAGGGCTGGGCGTAACGCAATTGATCGGGAAACCGGGTCTTGTCGGCCGCCGCCAGGAATGCCTCTTTGCCGAGAAGGGCTGAGACCTGGTGCTGCCCGTGCCCGTCGCGCGGTGTGCCCGAGAATCTCAAAATCACGACATCTGGCCGAAATTTTCGGATCTCCCACACGATGTCCGAGAGGATCCTCTCCCGGCCCCATTTGGCCAGGGCTTCATCGGGCGTCTTGGAGTAACCGAAGTCGATGGCGCGCGTGAAGAACTGCTCGGCGCCATCGATACGTCGAGCCGCCAGCAATTCCTGTGTCCTTATGACACCGAGAAGGTCACCTTGCTCCGGGCCGATGAGGTTCTGGCCGCCTTCGCCGCGAGTTAACGAAAGGTAACCTGTCCGTACCGACCGCCCGCGCGCATAATAGGCCAGGAGGGCCGTATTTTCGTCGTCCGGGTGAGCGGCGATCATCAGGACACTACCTAGAACGTTCAGCTTACGCAGCGCCAACTGGATCTCGGCAGTACCAGACAGGTTGCGCTGACCACAGGCAGGGACCACGAAACCCCCAGGAACTGGAACCAAAATTAACAGAAGGACATAGAGGCCAGGAAACCTGGTACGAAAAATGCTCATCGAAATAATGGTAGACCAGGTTAGGCCGGGATACCGGAAGGGGGCGCCATGGCTTCGACCGGGCTGATGGAAAAGCTTCGATCGGCATTCAGGCGATGGTCTGCCCTGCCTCCCCCGATTCCTGATTTAACCCCTGCGCCCGTCATTCCCAAGATCGGTCTTGCACTGGGCGGAGGGTTCGCTCGCGGCGTAGCTCACGTGGGAGTGCTGAAAGTTTTCGAGCGGGAAAACATTCCGATTCATTGCATCGCCGGCGTGAGCGCGGGAGCGATCGTCGCAGCAGCGTACGCGAGCGGCGCGGACGTTGACGAAATCGCCAAGGTGGGTTGTGCCATGCGCTTCGCCGATGTGGCGCGCTGGAGTATCTGCCGCCTCGGGCTGATGGGAAGCGAGCGCATGGCGGCATTTCTCAAGCGCCTGCTCAAGGAAGTACGCTTCGAGGACATGAAGATTCCACTTGGTGTGCTGGCCACCGACGTTGCGACGGGCGAGCCCGCGGTGTTTTACGAACACGGCGATGTGATTCTTCCGATCCGCGCGAGCTGCTCCTACCCTGGTTTGTTTCAGCCGATCCGTTACCAGGACCGGTTGCTGGTGGACGGAGCGATGAGCGTTGAAGTGCCGGCGCTACTCGCCCGCACGATGGGAGCGACGCACGTCATCTCGGTGGCGCTGCCCATGCAGAGGCCGGAGGTGGTGCCCAGCAATATGATGCAGGTAGTGAACCGCTGCTTCCAGATCCTGCAACACCGGGCAGAGGATACCTGGCGCCGCCACTCCGACCTGATCATCTCTCCCGATGTAGCCGGCGTGGAGTGGGATGGGTTCAAGAGCGGCATTGAAATGATCCGGGCCGGGGAATTGGCTGCCGAAGCGGCTTTGCCGCAAATCAAGAAGTGGCTGGGGCCGGCGAGAAGTTCCGCTCGCGGTTTAGAGCCGCTGCCTACTGAGCAGCTCGCCAGCTAATCTTCAGGCGAGATTCAAAACCTCTTTCATCGTTCCGCTTTGGTCCTGAATCTTTTGCTGCAACAGCATCAGCGCGTGAATGAGCTGCTCCGGGCGCGGAGGGCAGCCGGGTACGAAGACATCCACGGGGATCACCTGGTTGACGGGAATGAGCGCGTAATTGTTGAACACGCCGGTTGAGGTGGCGCACGCACCCATCGAGATCACCCACTTCGGCTCGGGCATCTGCTGATAGAGATGACGGATCACCGGGGCCATCTTGTTGGAGACACGGCCGGCGATAATCATCAGATCAGACTGGCGGGGCGAGCCGCGAAACACCTCCGCGCCGAATCGCGCAATGTCAAAGCGGGAAGCGCTCATCGACATCATCTCGATGGCGCAGCAGGCCAAGCCGAATGACATGGGCCAGATCGAATTCTTTCGCGCCCAGTTGATGGCCTTGTCGAGCGTGGTCATGATCAGGCCTTCCGAAGCGGCCGAGCGCTCCAGATACTCGTTGTCAATGCGCGCAAAAAGCTCCGGAGGACCACTGGCCAGCGGGGTATCTGCCATGATTTTATTTTCGCACGGATAGGTCGCGTGCCGTCGCGGAGTAGGTGCACTTCTTCACTCATTTCATCGCCGAATACGCAGGGGTATGCGGGCGTCGGCTGTTAGAATCGAAAGATCGCTCCTCCCATGGCGTTCTCGACCTATGATGAAGTCCTCGACCTGGCTGCGGAGACCTGGGGTATCCAGCCGGACTACTGGGACATCTTTGGCAAGCATCACGTCACCTCGGCGGAGACCAAGCGGGCCATCCTGGAATCTTTGGGCATACGGTCGGACACCAAAGAAGCACTGGAGCGGGCGTTGGAAGAGCGGTCTCGCGGCGAGTGGTCGCGTTTGCTTCCACCGTGCCTGGTGGTGGGCGAAAATCACCGGCCGCGAGAATTCCCCGTAAATCTGCCCGCTGAACTCGCCGAGATGGATGCGCGCGTGGCTCTGAAATTGGAAGACGGCGCCACTGAGACCTATCCGGTCGCTCTGCGCGAGTTTCCGCCGAAGGACTCGGCCACGTTCGACGGCCAGCGTTATCTCCGCAAGTCCATTCCTCTGAAGGGTCCGCTTCCGCTCGGGTATCACGATCTCGAGATCCTGGTGGGCGGCGCCTGCGCCTCGATGCGGCTCATCGTGGCGCCTGATCGCGCGTATCTGCCTGATGGCCTCAGAGCCGCCGGCATCGCGGTTGCGTTGTATGGGATTCGCTCGGAGCGCGACTGGGGCTGTGGTGATTTTCGAGACCTGCAGGGGTTGATCGACTGGGTAGCGGATGAAGTCGGCGGAAGTTTCGTGGCTTTGAATCCTCTGCACGCCATCCACAACCGCCGGCCGTACAACACCAGCCCTTATCTTCCGAACTCGGTGTTTTACCAGAATTTCCTGTATCTGGATGTGGAAAGCATTCCGGACTTTGCGCAATGCGCCCGTGCACAAAGGTTGCGGGCCAACCCCGAGGCGCAGCGGGAAATTGCGGCGCTGCGCGCCTCGGAGTTTGTGGAATACGAGCGCGTGCACGCTCTGAAAATGAAGTTTCTGAAGCTGCTGTTCGCCGCCTTCCTGCGGGAACGGCGTTCCGGCTCGCCGCGCGCGCAGCAGTTCGAGGACTATCTCAGGCGCGAAGGGGAGTTGCTGGAGCGGTTTGCGACTTACTCTGCCCTCGATGAGTGGATTCACCGCCGCAACCCACAGATCTGGATGTGGCCGGAATGGCCGGAACCGTATCGCGATCCGCAATCCCCGGAAACCCAGGCTTTCCGGCGAAAGCATTGGCGGCTGGTTCTGTTTTACCAGTACGTGCAGTGGCAGATCGATATTCAACTGGCGAACGCCCAGCAACATGCCCGTGATAAAGGACTCACCATCGGTCTGTATCACGATCTGGCTCTGGCCAACGATCGCTTTGGATCCGATCTATGGGCGCACCCGTCTTATTTCGTGACGGGCTGCCGCGTGGGCTCGCCGCCCGACGATTTCAATCCCAAGGGACAAGACTGGGCGTTTCCGCCTCCTAATTCCGCGCGGCACCGCGAATCCGGATACCAGCTCTTCGTCGAATCGATCCGCCAGAACTGCCGGCACGGCGGCGCGCTGCGCATCGATCACGTGATGCGATTCTTCCGGCTTTACTGGATCCCGGATGGCGTGGATGCCGCCTCCGGAACTTATGTACGCGACCATTGGGAGGACTTGATCCGCATCGTTGCACTGGAAAGCGTGCGCCATCGCGTGGTCGTGGTCGGCGAGGATCTGGGCACGGTCGAGCCCGAGGTCCGGGAGACGCTCGCGCGGTTCGGAATTCTCAGCTACCGGCTGCTGTATTTCGAAAAGAGCACGGATGGCCGGTTCCGGCGACAACGGGATTATCCCCAGCAGGCGCTGGTTTCTTCGACCACGCATGATCTGCCCACATTGGCGGGATTCTGGATCGGTGAAGATATCGAAGCGCGCCGCCGCGCCGGAGTTCTAACGGACGAGGCGAGTTATCACGAGCAATTGAAGATGCGGGCGGCGGAGAAACAGAAGATGCTGGATGCACTCGTTGGCGCGGGGATGCTGCCGGACTGGTTTCCCCGGTCAGCGCTCGATATCCCGGAGCTGACGGGAGAGTTGCACAACGCCGTCATTGGGTTCCTGGCGTCCACGTCCTCCATGCTGCTGCTCGTCAACCAGGAAGACCTTACCAAAGAAATCGCCCAGCAAAACCTTCCGGGTACGACGTGGCAGTATCCGAACTGGAGCCGGAAGATGCACTTCAGGTTGGATGAACTGTACTCGGCCAGGCAGGCCACCGACTTCGTGCGAATGTTCCGCGACTGGATTCACAGAACCGGCCGTCGGAATTGAGCCGCGAATTCACGCGAATCAGACAATCCATCATTTTTCCAGTTCACGAATCACGCGCGGATCATCCATCCGCGGTGAGGGTTGCGGGTGGAGCGGCTCCCGCGCGGTCGCTGGATCGAACAATCGCGGGTCGATGGGCCAGACATGGAACGGAGTAAAGTCAGGGGACGTGGTGAAGCAGTCTGCCAGATCGGATGCGGTTGCGTCGTAGAGGTTGAGGGGCGGAATGCCGAGGATGCGGAATACCGTCTTCAACAACCCGGGGAAACTGGAGTGGACGTGCGAGACATATTGCCTCTTGATGTACGGTCCGGCCGCCAGGAGTAACGTGCGGTGAGAATCGATGTGGTCGCGGCCGCCCTGCGCGTCATCCTCCGTGATGAAGACGGCCATCTCTTTCCACCAGGGTGAATTCGACAGATACTCGACGATTCTGCCCAGTGCGTAATCGTTATCCGCAACGAACGAAGCCTGGAACGGGTAGCCGTCGCGCGGCCGGGTCTCGGCCATGTGGTCGTTCGGCAAGTGAATGAACAGGAAGCGGGGAAGCGCGTGGCCGCCGCGTTCATATTTTTCCCGCATCTCGCGGATAAACTGATCGGCGCGGAACTGGTCGGGAATATTCATATTGAATCCCGGATACTCGCGGGACGTGTTGCGGTATAAGGGATCGGGCATGGGCACGTTGGTGAGGAAGCGCGCGCCGGTCGGCTTTTCGCCTGGCTCCTCCTGGTTTCCGGCGAGCTCGAAACCCTCGCCGAAATTGAAGAAAGAGACGCCATGACGCTCCAGGTGATGCCAGATGGATCCGCCTTCCGGCTGCTCTTCGGGGTGAACCGACGAGTTGCTTTCCGCAACCAGCAACCGGCCTGGCGCGGACGTGGGAAATCGAAAATCTTTTTCGCCCGCATAAGAAGCCATGAGCGAACTCTCGGTCCAGATATCCGGGACAGCGTCAACCAGCCAGTGGTGCCCGTCCACGCTGACCTCGGAGTCCGCGTAGAAATTGTCGCTGAACGTCCACCGTTTCGCGAGCGCATGGTGATTCGGCGTTACAGCCACATCCTGCAAGCTGAGGCGAGACCGCGCGCCATCGCAGAATCCGTGCATTCCGAAACGAGCGAGAGCGGGAACGCCGGCGACCGGTCCGATGCCCGCCACGGTCAGGTCGCCAAAGACTTCGTCGAACGTCCGGTTCTCTTTCACGATCAGAACGACATGCCGGATCTCCGGCGGCACCGGCAGCGCTGGCGCGGGCCTCGGCCGAAAGCCGTTTGCCTCGAGGACTATTGCTGTGTGCGCCGCAAGAGAGGAGGCATCCGGTAACGGGAAAACCGAAAGAGAGCCGCGCCGAAGGACATTTACAAAGGCGTCGGACTCCGGACTGGACAGGTAGATGTTGGGTCCGGTGCCGTGGCCCTTGGCATTCGACACATAGACGGTATCGTGGTCGATCAGAATGCGAGTCGGGAACCATGCGACCGGAAGGTGCCCCAGGACGCGCATGTCGTGAGTATCAATCACTCCGACCGCATTGATTCCGGCCTCGGCAACCAGGAGCCAACCGCGCGCTTGGTCAAAGGCCATGCCCACGGGCATTACGCCACGCAGGGTTTCGAGCCCTGGAATGCGAATTGCCGCCTCTCCGACGATGGCTCGCGTGTGAGAATCGATCGCCGTCACGGTATCGTTGTGGGTATTCGAAACGAACACCCGATCGCCCGTCGCCATCACGGCGGACGGGCTGCTACCGCCATCAGTGCCCTGCCCAAACGGCTTTCCCGTCCGAATCACCGCATCCACGCGCGGCGCGCTCGGGTCCTCCACGTTCACCACATATAGAGAGTTGGATTCACGCACGTTGGGATCGCCCAAGCCCGGGACGTCCACCGGGCCGTGTGCCGTGTTGCGCTGAACTCCGTCCCTGGCTTCCGGAGACGGAAAGCCGAAAGCGGGGAAGGGCAAAGCTGTTTCGACTGGGCTCTTCAGGTCTGCGCCCGGGATGGAACTGTACTGAAACGTACCAATGTTGGTCACATACGCGGTTCGCTTGTCGGGCGACAGCGCGATGGCGAATGGCAGGCGGCCGACGCGCAGTGAAGAAACGATTTGGCCTTTCCGGGTGTCCATCACAACCAGGCGAAAGTTCGCCTGGTCAAGCACGTAAAGCACAGCGCGTTCCGGATCGAATGCCAGGTCGCCCGTGTAGCTGTCGGTAAAACCGGTCTGGTTCAGATCATAAAGCCGGTGGCGGTTTCCGGTCGAGAGGTCCACCATTCGAACCCGGCCGGAATTTCCTTCCGACACGTATGCCCTGTGATCTCCGGAAAAGGCGGCGCCCATGAAAACACTGTTCCACTCGTCGCTCGCCTCCCGGCGCTCAGCAAGACTCTTGGGCGGAGGGGCCGTTACCAGGTGGTGGGTGCTCAGGCTTCCCTTTTTGTCCTTCTCCAGGACGCTCACAGAAAACCGCTCCGGACCGCTGTTCACCGAAATGATGGTCTTGCCATCGGGACTGATGGCCAGTCCGAAGGGGCCAGGTCCGATGATGTACTGCCGGCCAAGCGGCGCAATGATGCGCCCTCCCGGCAGGATGCTCGGAGCGCCGGGCCGGTGAACGGCCGGCCTGGTTCCGGCGGGGGCACTGTAGTCCGCAAGCGCAGAAACGAAGCACAGAGAAACCAGGAGGGGGATCATCCAGTCTTAAATTGAGTGAATCAGTAGCCAGCTTAGCAGCATCAAATACTGTTCGTCGCTGATACGACGATTGCATCGAGACAAGATTTTCCGTGTAAAAATGTCCTGCTCCGCACTTAAGACCGGGGAGGCTGCAGTTCAATCTGGCGTTTGTGATGCTCCCAATGGGCTATTGCGCCCGGACTCGAGGCGGCATAACATTTGGCACAGGACATGCAATACAGTAGTCGCGTGGTGAAGACCTAGCGGCCCTCTGAGGCCGTTGCCACCTTTTCAGCCGCGGAACCAACCGTGGCGCCTGCCATCGGGCTAGCAATCGGAGGATCACCGGACAACCTGCGCGCTTGGTCGCGATGGGCTGCGAGGATCAAGAGTCAGGAGCAAGCATGCTGACGAACATGCACCGCCTTCGGGAAGTGGCTCCGCCGGAGCCTCCGGGTCTTCCGCATGGCGCCCTGACTCAAAAAATAAGACACCAGAAGCGGATTGAACGTATCCAAGAATGTAACGTCACAGGTTCATGGACATGTGCACAGACTGCCGCCTTTCGAGAGCGGCAGCGTTAATATGGAGAGAGCAATGGCAACCACCCCTACGACATTCGCTGTAATTCCAAGACCATCGCTAGAGGATCCGTTGGCGCACCTCCCCTGCTCCAGCATCCTGGAGTATCGGAGTGGCCAGGTCATTTATAACCAGGATCAGCCTTCTACCAACATTTATCTCGTGATCGACGGCAAAGTGAAGGTCTGCCGGATGGCCGAGGACGGCCGCCAGATTGTCGTCGATATCTATCAGGCGGACGAGTTCTTCGGCGAATCTGCCTTCCTCAACTCGGCCACTCGGGATGAGCAGGCGGTGGCGATTGAAAACACCAAGGTCATGACGTGGACCGCGGCGGAAATTATGGACCTTGCGATCAAGCGCCCACGCCTGGCAGTGGCGTTGCTCCAGATCCTGGTGCAGCGCGCCACCGAATTCGGGCAGCGGATTCAGAGTTTCTCCGTGGACAATATCGCGCGGCGGCTGGCGCGAACGCTGATTCGCTTCTCGGAGAGACTGGGACAGAGCCACGAAGATGGTTCGGTGGAGATGATGCCGTTCACGCACGAACTGCTTTCGCAATGCGTAGGCACTTCGCGCGAGATCGTCACACACTACATGAACCAGTTCCGGCGCCAAGGCTATCTTCGCTATTCGCGCAAGGGGATTGTGCTCTATCGCGACGCGATGAAGGACTGGCTCCGGCATCAGCAGTCTGCCTCCGCCTGAGACGCAATTGCGGCGCAGACTGCGATCCACGATACTCTAAGTCGTGGACCGGGAACTCAGTGGAAAAACCGCGCTCGTCACGGGCGCTTCACGCGGCATCGGCGCAGCCACCGCGATCGCGCTTGCCGGGCAAGGGGCAAGCCGCCTCATCCTGCATTACAACTCTTACCAGGAAGGGCTGGAGCGCGTCGTTGCCTCCGTGCAAAAGGCGGGGGCACGAGCCGACATCATCCAGGCGGACCTCGGGTGCGACTCCGGAATGCAGACGTTTCTGAAAGCGCTGAAGGCCGCGGGCCAGGACGTCGACATTCTCATCAACAATGCCGGCTCACTGGTCAAGCGCGCCAAACTGTCGGAGTTCACTTCGGAGCTGTTCGATCGCGTGATGACGCTGAATGTGAAGAGCGCGTGGTTCGCCGCTCAGGCCGTTGCGCCGCACATGATTGAACGGAAGAGCGGGACGATTGTCAATGTGAGTTCCATCTCGGCGCGCACTGGAGGAGGGATTGGCGCCACCGTTTACGCGGCGGCGAAAGCTGCCGTGTCCGCCCTCACCAAGGGGCTGGCGAAAGAACTCGCTCCGCACGGGATTCGCGTGAACGCCGTCTCCCCCGGCACTGTGGACAATAATTTCCACGTGCAGTTTTCCACTCGCCGGATCCTGGATGGTGTGGCGGCGGCCACTCCGGCGGGGACACTGGGCACCAACGAAGAAGTGGCCGACACGATTGTGTTCCTTTGCTCGCATGCCGCGCGCTACATCCACGGCCAAACCATCGAGATCAATGGCGGAATGTTTATGGTGTAGTAAACGGCAGCCTGGCGGTTTGCGCCGTCCCTGCCGAATTCACAATTTGCACTTCGACAGAATCGACTTGTCCGGGATTCCCATTTACCGGGAAGAACGCGTGCAAGCTAAATGCGCCGCCCAGATCTGAGGAAGTAAAGAACTGCCCGAGCGCCGCGGAGGCATCCACCGTGATCGCGCCGGGCGGCAACTTTGTGCCGCTCTGATCGAAGAATGTGAAGGTCATGCTGGTGGCGGATCGCGTGTTATCGAAAGCGCTCAATAGCAGGTCCAGTCCGGCTGAGGTACGCTGCGCCTTGCTCGAATCCAAGCCAACCACCGCGGGTGCGATGCGCAGCGTCTTCGTAGTCGTGAAGTAGCCGAGTTTCACGGTGAAGACGATATTGCCGGCTGTAGTTCCGGTCTGGAACGTGGCGCTGATGTCGGACCCGAAGTGCGCCACCGTGTCCCCTTGATTCACGTTGAACGTGGCGGTTCGCGTGCCGGTTGATAGAAACTGGATTCCGCTGTCTAGGTTCGCGCTGGCGTCACTGGGCTGGATATCCATGTCCACTTCACCGGTTCCGGTTGCCTGGGAAGGTGAAGCCAAACGCACGGTCAACTTGCCCTGCTGCGCGCTGGCGAGGTCGGCGCGGTCGAGATCAATGGTGGGCGGCGGAAACGGCGGCTCGAGCCCCGTGCCCACCAGAGGGAAAACGAGTTGATCGATCAATAGCGCGCTCTGTTGCGGCCCGTCGGCTGCGGGAACGAAGTCGATTTCGATGGTTGCCGTCTCTCCCGCGGCGATCGGAATCGGCGAAGTGCCGGGTTTCACCTGGAATGTCTTGTCTCTGGTGCCTACGTTGACTAAGACCGCGCTGTTTTCGCCATTTGAAATCCGGATGGTCCTGGCTGAGCTCTCGCCCCGCTTCACGCTGCCAAATTCAAGCGGCGACGGCACGGGGCTGCCGTCTCCCATGGACACCGTGACCGACGCCAGCCCGATTCCGTTGAAGGTCCCCAGTTTGACGCCGTTCGCGATCAAGTCCGCGGTCGCCGCGCCCGCCTTGCCAGGCCGGAACTGCACCATCAGATCGAGCGCGGTTCCTGCCGCTACCGCCTGTGGCAGCGAGGGCGCAGAGGGGATGAACTGGAAGTCCGTGCTCGAGAGGTGAAGATCGGTCAAGATTGCGTCCGCGCCGGAATTGCGCAGGTGGAATTCCAGATTCACCACGGCGCCCACCGGCTTGGTGCCAAAGCCGTAGGTCTGATCTGAGCTGGCGACATCCTGTCCGTTCTGGACCAGGAACAAACCAAACTGTGCCGGCAGGGAACAGGCGCCGAGAAGGGAAAACAGCAGCAGACGGCGGATCACGGGCGCGCCTCCGCGGCGGGTAGCTCGTAGAGCCGCTCGCCTTCAGAATTGAAACGGAGCACGAAAGATGGCGCGCCGGACATCTCGATCTCCACCGTGTCTTCTCCGGCGCGATGAATCCGCGTCCCGTGGTTTCGCGGAATCGGCAGACGCCGTTCCTGGCCGGTGGAGGTTTGGATCACGATCTCGTGCGCGTTGGCCAGCAGCACTCGATCCTCGAGCACCAGCAAGGCGGCTCTGTGGGCCGCCTGGCACGCCTGCTCGCCGATCGTGCCACCGGGTGCAGACTCATGTTTCAAGGCGCCACTTGTGATGTCGAACGTCAGAAGCCAGAGATGATCACCGCGGCACGCCGCCAGCACGATCTCGCGCTGATCCGCGGGTCCGAGCGCGATTACCCGACCCCCGACTGCCGCGCTTTGAATCAGGAGTGCTCGATCTCTGTGCGCGCTTGCCGGCCACAGCTCGCCGGTCTCAGGGAAAAACGCGTAACGCGGGTTGAGAAGGACTTGGCTCTCGGACGCGGTGCGCCGCCCGATGACGTTTCCCTGCGCGTCCAGCACGCGCAACTCATCGGCGGTCTTCAACAGCCCGCCCGAAGCAGCAAACGCCCAGTCCAGAGCCTGGCCGGCAATGGCGCCTCGCACGACAAAACTCCCCGCCACACCGTGCACCAGGTGAAGCTTGCCCTGGGCATCGCCAGTCAAGCCCACGAGCGGCGAACTGAAGTTCGAGGCAGCCACGGCGGGCGCCACACATAATAAGAAGACGGCTGCTCGATTCATTACGGCTTTCCAATGGTGAGTGTGGGCGTCCCAATGCTGATGGATGACGTTATGCCGGCGGCACTGCCGGAACCGTGAGCCCCTGCCGCGCCGCTCATGCTCGATCTGGCGAATGCTCCAGCCGCTCCCCCCGCCGCCATCATTCCCAGCCACACCCATTTCTTGTGCGATTTGTGGCTGCTGGTCGCCATCTGCCCGGCTGTGGACTTCGGCGACTTTTGCGTGATGATGATGGTCTGAGTCCGCGCAGGTCTGGACGGCGCTGCGTCTGACGCCGTTTGCGCGACGGGTCCAGGGTTTGCCGGAGACGGCCGCACACGCGCCTCTATGGCTCTGGGAGTTGCGGCGCGAGTTGGCCGCGCGGCGTCAGGAGTCACTTTTGGAGGCGCCGTGGCCGGCGGCGTGGCCTTGACCGGTGCCACGTTTGTGGCGGTGGGCGCCGGCGGCTGAGCATTCCTGTCTGCGCTTCCGCTGGTGGCATTCGCCTCGCCGATGCGCTGGCGGACGACGATGCCCGCGCGCGCCTGATCTGTCGCCGCCGTGATGCGGACATTGAACGGCCCCGGAATTCGATTGAGCTGAAAACCGCGGAGCGTGGCGCGCCCATGGGTATCGGTTGTGGCGAGGTCAGTCCGCAGCCCGTTGGAAAGCATACCTCCCGGTCCCTCTTCCGGAAGCTGGAAGCTCGCCCTGGCGCCTTCCACGGGCCGGCCGGCGGCGTCGGTTACTTCAATCGTGATCGGTTTTGTGATGTGTGCGCCCGGGGAGTGGACGGCATCTTCTCCGGAAACGACCGTGATATGCAGCGCGCCATTCTGCGCCGTCGAAGCGAACGGCATGAGGAGGAACACGGTCCAGACACACGTCATGCGCGATGTTTTGATGATTGGGGGCACCTGATGATCCTATTCTTTACAAGAACAGTGAAGCGGCCGGAGGAAAATTCTCCACAGAAGGGCCGGACGTCAGGGAGTGGGTTGGTAGTTGTGGTCGGACGAGGAGGGCCATGCTGGCGTGCCGCGCAGGAGCACGCAGGTTACATTGTCCGGACCACCGGCTTCTTTGGCGGCTTCGATGAGGCTGCGGCACTTGTAATCGAGCTGGTCGTGCCCCGCACTATTATCGCGGAGGATGTTTTCAATCGCCGGAGGCTCGATCACCCCGTGCAGTCCATCGCTGCACAGAAGCAGCAGCGCTGAAGGCCTGAGTTTGATCATGTAGTAGTGCACTGCGAGCGCACCGCCGACGCCAATAGCCATCGTCAGAACGTGGCGCATGGGGTGGTTCCGGAGGCTCTCCTCATCCAGTCCGAGGGGCCGGCCGACTTCGTGTACCCAGGTCTGGTCTTCGGTGATGGCGCGGAAACCGGCGTCGTCCAGCAGGTAGGCGCGGCTGTCGCCTACGCTGGCGATCGCCAGGTCGTCGCCGGTCTCGAGCACGGCCACCAGGGTCGTGCCCATGCCCTCCAGTTGCGGATCACTATTGGATGCCTCCAGGACGCGACGGTTGGCTTCTTCCACCGCACTCAGCAATACCTGCGGATCGCGCTGCCAGGCTTGACGCACCACCTCAGCCACGGTGTCCACGGCCATCCGGGAGGCCATTTCGCCCGCGCGCGCTCCGCCCATTCCGTCCGCCAGCAGGTAAAGGCCAATCTCCGGGACAATGAGCGCACAATCTTCGTTGTTGGTCCGTACCCGTCCGACGTCAGACAGTGCAAAGGCTTCCAGCATAGCTAAGGGCGCGTGTTCAATGTGTAAGCTATTTTACCCGAGGCAGGGGAAGTCAGACCGGCCACCTGCGGCGTCCCTTCGAGCCCGGTACCGGTCGTGGCGCTGACTGCCTTCGAAACAGCCCCACAAGGGCGGGAACGGACATGAAAGGTCGAATTGTAACACGTGTCGTGGCTGAGCATGGTTTACTCTTCCGGCAGCGCCTTTCCTTTGGTCTCGGGCGCGAACAGCACGGCGACGGCGCCCACCAGGTAAATGCTGGACAGGGAAATCGCCGCGGCGCGAAACGGCGTGGCATAACCGGCATCGCGGAAAAATAGGGTCAGTCCGCCCAGCGTGAACGGCCCCAGCGCGGCCACGATGCGGCCCACGTTGTAGCAGAAGCCCACGCCGGAACTCCGCAGGCGCGTCGGGTAGAGTTCCGGAAAATAAATCGAGTAGCCACCGAACACCAGCAGCGTGCAGAAGCCCATCAACGGTATCATCCACAGCACATCGGAAGGTTTGTGCAGCAGCCCGAACGTCATGGCGGTGGCAGCGAGGCCGAGGAGGAAGGAAAGCACGAACGCCGGCCGCCGTCCGATTTTCGCCGTCACCACGGTGAAGACCGAAATCCCCAGAAACGCACCGCAATCCTGCAGCAGCGTGCCCATGCTGACATACCAGTTGCGTTGATCGAGCGGCAAGTTCTTCAGCGCTTCTCGAATCAGTTCCGGCGACCAGAAGCCGATGCCCCAGAGGCCCACCACGCCGGAGATGGCCAACAGCAATCCGATGATCGTGTTCTTCCGCCACCTGGGGTGGCTCCACAGGTCGGCCATGGAGCCGAGTTGCTTCTTGTCGCCGCCCTGTGTGACTGAATCGCGCACCTTCTGCCAGGCTTCCGGCTCTTTCATTTTGCGGAATACCACGGCTACCAGCAGCGCCGGAAGAATACCCACCGTGAACATCCAACGCCAGCCCAGGGGCAGCACGATGAAGCTGATGGCGGAGCCGATGACGTTGCCAAGCGCCGAGAACGCCTGCAGCATGCCCAATGCGTGGGCGCGCGCCCGTTCGGGCATGACCTCCGCAACCAGCGTGACGCCGGCCGCGAACTCGCCGCCTACGCCCAAGCCGGTGAGAAAACGGTATCCCATGAAATCCCACTGATTGCGCGAGAGCGCCGACAGGCCGGTAAAGCCGGAGTAAACCAGGATGGTAAGCATCATGGTTTTGGCGCGTCCCCAACGGTCTCCCATCACGCCGAAGAACAAACCGCCCGCGGCCCAACCCAGCATGAAGATCGCGGTCGCCAGGCCGCTGTACCAGGTGATATCCGCCGGCGCGGTCCCGATCGGCAGCAGCTCGTTCATGCCAGGCCCGCGGGCGAGCACGAAAATGCGCTGGTCCATGGTGTCGAACAGCCACCCCAGTGAGGCCACAATCAACACCCACCAGTGATAGCCGTTCAGCGCTTTGTACCAGGAACCCGAACTCGCATGGATCTCCCGCGCGGAGGAGTGCGTTGGCATAGTCCCTCAGTGTTCCATATTTCGGAGCAGGGCGGGGCATTTGCCGATCTACGGCAGGTGTTGAAACGTTGGGAGTGCGTGGGGCTTCGCGGCTGTAATCCAACAGACGTCAGGTCTGCTGGGGAATGGGCGCGCCCATGGGCGTATAGTCTTTCGGCATGCAAATCCACGCCACGATATACGCGATAAAGCCGACGCCGGTAAAGAGCGCCAGAATGATCCAGAGAATGCGCATCAGCGTGACGTCCACCTCAAAGTAACGCGCAAACCCGGCGCAGACGCCGGCGACCTTCTTATCCAGCATGGGGCGGCTCAACCGGTGTGACGGGGAAGCCACGCGCGGAGCGGCCGGCGCACCCGTCGCTTTGCCGCAACGCGAACAAAATGCGGCATCCTCGGTCATCTGGAGACCACAAGCTGTGCAATACATATCAAACTCCCCGTTCGCAATATATTACGCAAAACCGGGGCCTAAGGTTCAACGAAGGTAGAACAGGCTGAGCCTGGGCAGCTTTTGGCCCTCCAGCAAACGCCGTTCCAGGTATTGTTTTTCGAGCAGGGCCAGTTGTCCGGCGCTCATTTTGCTGCGGTAGGGGCGCAGTTCGGCTTCGAGCGCCTGCCGGGCCTTCAACAGCTCCTCTTCGGTCTGCGCGGCACGCGCGATGGCGAGCATCTTTTCTTCGAGCACGGTCAGCCGTTGCTCCAACCGCTCGAGATCGCCAGCATACGTGTCCATGTTCTCCGACAGGCGGTCGAGCGCGTCGGCGATCTCGGCGTGCGCGGTAACGCCCGTTTTTCGGAGGGCTTCGGCATGGCTGCCCAGGTAGGCACGCAACTCGGCGGGAGTGTAAGGGCCTGTGGTGTTTCTATCCGCCGGCGCCGGGGCCGCGCCGGCCATCTGCTGTGCTTCCGTCAGCACCGCCTGCGCGCAGAAGGCCAGGGAGTTCACTTTTTGCGTTTTCGTCTTCCGTCCACGCCATTTTTCAAACGCATCATCGATCCCTCGCAGCACGGCTTCGAGCGGTACGCCGGCGTTCTTCCAGCTTTCGATCAACGCCCAGTCGAGTGGAGACAATAGAAACAGGCTGGTCCCCCGCGCGCGTTGAAAGTGCTCTTCGATTTCCGTGAAGTAATTGAAGTAGTTGAGCGTCCAGTTTTCGTCGCTCACGCGCGGTGCTTCCGCTCCCAGAGGAGCCGCAATCCTTCGAGCGTCAGGTGCGCATCCACATGCTGGATATACGTTGACCCGCGCGCGATGAGGGTTGCCTGCCCGCCGGTCGCAATCACCTTCGTCTCCGGCCCAAGCTCTTCCAAGAGACGTTTGAGAATGCCGTCGATCATGCCCAGCGAGCCATAGTAGAAGCCCGACTGCAAGCATGCTACCGTATTCGTCCCAATGAGTTTCTCGGGCTCGCGGAACGCAACCATGGGGAGCCGCGCCGTCTTGCTGAACAGCGCGGCGATCGAGATTCCGATTCCCGCGGTGAGCACGCCGCCCAGATACTCGCCCTTGGCCGAGACCACGTCGAAGTTGACCGCGGTCCCGAGGTCGACAATGACACAAGGGCCGCCGTACTTCTCAAACGCGGCCAAACTGTTGATCACGCGGTCCGCTCCTACTTCGGCGGGCTGATCCACACGCATGACCAGGCCTGCATCCGCGGGATTGACAAACAGGGCCTCACTTCGGAAATAGCGCGGGGCCATGGAAGCCAACGAAAGATCGAGCGGCGGCACCACGCTCGAAATAACGACGCCATCTACCTTCGCGATGTCGTGCCCGGAAAGCGAAAACAGGTTGCGCAGCAGGATGCCCCACTCGTCCGCTGTTTGATCCTGGACCGTCCGCAGCCGCCAGTGCGCGACCAGTTTCGCTCCGTCGAACGCGCCAATCGTCAGGTTGGTATTGCCGACATCGAGTGCGAGTAACATAAGAACTCAAGGTGCCAGGTGTTAGGTTCTAGGTGTTAGTAAAAACCTAAAACCTGGCACCTAAAACCTAGCACCTTTCTCCGCCGGCCTCACTCCACCTGCCAGCACGAGACTCTCCGTCCCGTCATCCTTGCGTACAATGAGAAACCCGGATGGATCGAGGCCCGCGGTGGTTCCTTCCAGCGTCGATGTCCCCTGCTCCACCGTTACTCGCTTGTTGCGCGCGTAGCTCGATCGCCGGGAAAACATATGCAGAATAGCGTCCCGTCCGGACGAACCCTCGAGCACACCACAGTAGCGGCTGACAGCGCCCAGAAGAGCCACCAGGAGCTGCTCGCGGGAATGCGGCCGGCTCGAAACAATTCTAAGCGAAGTGGCCTCCGCGGCTAGCTCTGGCGGAAATGCCGTGTGGCTGACATTCACGCCGATGCCGGCGATAGCCGTGAAATCGACGAGCTGCACCAGGATGCCCGCCACCTTCTTGCCTTCGAGCATCACATCATTGGGCCAGCGCAAGTCACAGGTGAGGCCCGTTACCTCAGCAATCGCGTCCGCGGTGGCGAGCCCCAGAGCGAGCGTCAGGACGGGCAGGGCATCTCCTCGCAACGACGGGAGCAGCACGATGGAAACATACAGGCCGGCGTTTGGCTCCGAGTGCCAGTGGCGCCCGTGCCTGCCTTGTCCCTCGGTCTGCTCGTCCGCGATGACCACCGTGCCGTGTTCGCAGCCGGCCGCCGCCAGCCGCGAAGCTTCGTGCATCGTGGAATCGATGGTCGCAAAGTAAGACACCGGGTGCGGCCAGCTCTGGCGCACAAACTCGAGGTCGAAGGGCATTAGTCGAGATCCAGTCGAAAGCTGATGTCTACCGCCGGCGCGGAGTGCGTGATGGCGCCCGAGGAAACGAAGTCGGCGCCGGTTTCGGCGTACGCCCGGACACTATCGAGCGTGATGCTGCCGGACAGTTCGATCTTCGCGCGTCCCGCGATCCAGCGGATTTGTTCGGCGGCTTTCTCGGGAGTCAGATTGTCGAGCAGCAGGTGAGTGGCGCCGGCGGCGATCGCTTCCTCCAGTTCCGCGCGCGTGCGTACTTCGATTTCGATGGGCAATCCCGATTTGCGTGCATTCCCCAACGCCTGGCGCACGCCGCCCGCCGCGAAGATGTGATTGTTCTTGATCAGGATCGCGTCAAACAGGCCCATGCGATGATTGGTGACGCCGCCCGCGGCCGCCGCCATTTTCTCGAGGCGCCGCAGACCGGGCGTAGTCTTGCGCGTGTCGAGCACTTGGCAGCCCGTGCCGGCGACCGCATCCACGTAGCGCCGCGCCAGCTTCGCGATTCCGCCCAGCCGCTGCAAAAAATTCAATGCCACGCGCTCGCATTCGAGTAGTGTGCGGGCATGCCCGCGCACGGTAGCCAGCGCCTCACCCTCCACCGCACACGCTCCGCTGAATTTGGAAATGCGCAGATCGTCCACTCCGCCGCGCATCTCATAGATGATGGACAGCAGCTCGGTCCCCGCCACGATCTGTTGTTCCCGCGCGAGGAATGTCCCGTGCGCCTTCTGCTCAGGGGGCACACAGGCCTGCGAGGTCACGTCGCCCGCGCCGATGTCCTCCGCGAGCGCGAGCTTCACGCATTCCAGAATTTCCGGATGCGAGAAGTCGATCATGAGGGAAGCCCGTCCAGCGCGTTGCGGATTTTTTGAAGCTGGGTCTCATAGTCCGCCAGCTTGGCCCGCAGACCTTCCACCACGTGCGCCGGCGCACGGCTCAGGAATTTTTCATCCGCCAGTTGCCGGTTGTTGTTGGCGATGTTCTTTTCGAATTGCTCGCGCTCTTTTTCAAGACGCTTGCGCTGCTCGGCCAATTGCGCGCGGGGAACATTCAACACCAGGTCAAATTCCGCTGTTGAACGGATGGCTGCTGCCTGCGGAGCCGGTTCGTTGCGCAATTCCAGCTTGATGTTGGCGAGCTTTTGGATCGCGCCATCATTCGCCCGCGCGACATCCAGCGGCGCCTGATTTTGCGAATACAGCACGCCGTCCAGTTGCTCTTTCGGATCCAGCTTCAATTCCGCCCGCAGCGTCCGCGCTGCCGTGATGATGTCCTGCAGAATACCGATCTCGCGATCCGCAGGCCCATCGATCCATGCCGGATTGCACTCGGGATAGCGGGCCAGAGCGATAGACTTCGGCCGATTTGCGGAGCCCTCAGCCAGCCGCTGCCACAGCTCTTCGGTCAGAAACGGCATCACCGGGTGCAACAGCCGCAGCGCCGCCTCGAACGCTGCCAGCAGATTGCGCCAGCCCGCCGTAAGTCCCGACTCCGGCTCAAGGCGCAGCTTTTTGAACTCCAGATACCAGTCGCAGAATTCGTGCCAGAAGAAATGCCAGACTTCCTGCGAGACTTCGTGATAGCGGTATTGATCGATGGCGCGGTTTACGCGCGCGGCGACCTCACTCAACCGGCTGAAGATCCAGCGGTCTTCGACCGCCACGCCGCCGTTTTCCGCCTGCGGGCGATAAGTCCGCGAGTCTTCGGGTACCCACGGCTCCACTCCCGACCGCTCCATATTCATGAAAATCAGCCGTGCCGCGTTCCAGATTTTGTTCGCGAACGCGCGGGCCGATTCCATCCGGTCTTCGGAGAGCGCGATATCCGTGCCCGGCGCGGCTGCCAGCAGCAGTGCCATGCGGACAGCGTCGGTCCCATACTTCTCCGTGACCACCAGCGGGTCGATGGTGTTCCCTTTGGTCTTCGACATCTTCTGCCGCTCGGCATCGCGCACCAGGGCGTGAATGTAGACCTGGCGGAAGGGAACCTTGCCCATGAACTCCATGCCAAACATGATCATGCGCGCCACCCAGAAGAACAGGATGTCGAATCCCGTGATCAGCAGCGACGTCGGATAGAACGTCTTCAGATCTTCGGTTTCGTCCGGCCAGCCGAGCGTCGAGAACGGCCAGAGCCCCGAGCTGAACCAGGTGTCGAGCACATCCGGATCCTGTTCGAGGCGCGAACTGCCGCAATCACAGCGCGTCGGATCCTCGCGCGAGACGATAATCTTGCCGCAATCCCGGCAATACCATGCCGGAATGCGGTGACCCCACCACAACTGCCGCGAGATGCACCAGTCGCGGATGTTGTCCATCCACTCGTGGTAGACCTTGGTCCAGTTGTCGGGGATGAAAACAATCTCGCCCGAATCGACCACGCGAATGGCTTTCTCGGCGAGCGGTTTGGTCTTGACGAACCACTGCGTGGAGATGAGTGGTTCGACGATGTCCTTGGTGCGCTCGCAGCGGCCCACATTCAACGTGTAGTCTTCAATCTTGTCGAGCAGACCGAGTTGCTCGAGATGCGCAACCACCTGGCGGCGCGCTTCGAAACGGTCGAAGCCCGCGAAACGGCCGGCTTCTTTCGTCATGTGGCCGCTCTCGTCGATGACTTTGATTCGGGGAAGGTCGTGCCGTTTGCCGGCTTCGAAATCGTTGGGATCGTGCGCCGGCGTCACCTTGACCACGCCGGTGCCGAATTTGGGATCCGCCAATTCGTCGAGAATGATGGGGATTTCGCGGTCCATCAGCGGCAGCAGTACGGTTTTCCCGTGGAGATCGAAGTAGCGCGCGTCCTTCGGATTGATCGCCACCGCGGTATCGCCCAGCATGGTTTCCGGGCGCGTGGTTGCCACCACCAGGTGGCGGTCCGTACCCACCACCGGATAGCGGATGTGCCACAGATGACCGGCGCTTTCTTCGTGCTTGACTTCGAGGTCCGAGAGCGCGGTGTTGCAGGTGGGGCACCAGTTCACCATGTACTCGCCGCGATAGATGAGGCCACGTTCCCACAGCCTCACGAAGACTTCGCGCACCGCGCGCGACAGCCCCGGATCCATGGTGAACCGCTCGCGGCTCCAGTCGCAGCTCGCTCCCAGGCGAACCATCTGGCGCTTGATGGTGTCCCCGTATTGCTCTTTCCATTGCCAGGCGCGCTCGAGAAACTTTTCACGCCCCACTTCGCGGCGGCTGGTCCCCTCCTTTTCAAGCTGGCGCTTCACCATCATCTCGGTCGAGATGCTGGCGTGATCGGTTCCCGGCAGCCACAGCGTGTTGTCGCCGCGCATGCGGTGCCACCGGACGGTGCAATCGATCTCGGTGTGTTCCAGCATGTGGCCGATGTGCAGCGAGCCCGTGACGTTGGGCGGCGGAATCATGAGCGAAAACACCGGCGCCGGGTTCTTCACGTCGGCGTAGAATATGCCGGCGTCGATCCACCACTGGGCCCAATGCGGCTCGAACCGCTGCGGCTCGTAGACTTTCTCAAGTTGCATGGGGAAATTTCAATATAGCAGAGGGTTCTTGTGAGACGCCGCGCTCGCGCGCCAGCGAGGTCACGCCCCCGAGCGGGCGGCGTCTGCAAGCGGCGTCAATCCGATGCGGCGCTGAATCTCGATAAATCGCGGTTCCGTTCGTAGCGAATCGAGCCGCGGTTCGGTGCCGAGCCAGACCAGCATGACGTCGTGCTGCTCGTAAGCTTTGTCCAGGGCGTCGAGCGCCGCGGCCTTTTCGCCAACACCCGCGTAGGCCATGGCCGGCCAGAAAGGGGAGACGTGCTGCTGCTGCGACCGCTCCGCTAGCTGGTCAATCATCTCGCGGGCTTCCTGTGTCCGCCCGGCGCCGGCCAGCACGTGGGCCAGCGCTGCCAGCGTGGCGGGGTGTTCATTGGCGAGCACGCGAGCTTTCTCAAGCGCCGTTACCGCCTCTTCGTACCGGCCCTGCTGCTCGTAGATCTGGCCCAGGATGGACTGAGCGGGAGCGAACTGTGGCTCCAGTTCGAGCGTCCGCAGCGCTTCTTCGAGCGCTCGCGGGTAATCACCGGCCATATAGGCGTTATACGCGGCCTCCACGTGGATCGGCAGGCAAAGCGGGTCCAGTTCGAGCGCGAGGCGGATTTCACGCAGCGATTCCTCCGGCCTGCCTACTGCCGCCAGGTACGATGCGAACATGCGGTGCCCGTTGGCGTAGTTCGGGTTTAGCTCCAGCGCTCTCTTGAATTCACGTTCCGCGGCGGCCCAGTCCCACTCGTAGTTCTTGAAAATGCCGCCCAGCGACGCGTGGGCCTCGGGCAGGCTATCATCGATCTCGATGGCGCGCCTGGCGGCCTCCTCGGCCTTGGGCATCACCTCCGCGGAGAGCGCCAGTCCGATGAACCCCAGCATGCCGAGAGCGTCCGCAAGTCCCGTGTAAGCCAGGGCGTAATTCGGGTCTCTCCGGATGGCATTCTCAAAACACTCGATGGCCTTCTTCAAACCACCCTCGACCAGCCGGTTCAGGTGATACCGGCCTTTCAAGTAATCCTGGTAGGCCTCGGTAATCTGGGTGTAGCGCTTGGCCAAACGGCTGCGGTCTTCGCCTGTGAGGCGGACGCGCAGTTTCTCGGAAATCTCCCGCGAAATCTCTTCCTCCACCGCGAAGATATCGGCCAACGGGCGGTTGTACTGCTCGCCCCAAAGCTGCCAGCCGTTCTGCACTTCGACCAGTTCCGTTCCCACCAGCAAAGCTTCGCCGCGCTGCAGGACCCGGCCGAGCAGCACCGCATCCACACCGAGCCTGCGGCCCACGGCTCGCGGGTCGAGCGTTTTGTCTTTGTAGCGGAACACGGTGCTTCGCGACATCACGCGCAAGCCGGGGAGTCGCGACAGATGGTTGATGAGAGTTTCGGTGATGCCGTCCGCGAGATACTCGGTGCCCGGGTCCGTCTCGGCATTTCCAAATGGCAGCACGGCTAACGAACCGACCGCGGGCGCCGGCGCCGGATGCGATACCGCGCTGCCCGCTGGCGTGCTAACGGGCGCGATGAAGCGGTAGCCGCGCCGCGCCAGGGTCTCCACGAATCGCGGATTATTCGGCGAGTCGCCGAGCGCGTGGCGCAGGCGTTTCATGGCGGCGTTCAGACTCTGCTCGAAGTTTACAAATGTGTCCGCCGGCCAAAGTTCCCTTTGCAGTTCCTCGCGTGTGATCAGCTCTCCCGGCCGGTCGAGCAGCTTGATCAGTATCTGCACCGGCTGGCCTTCCAAACGCACCTTACGCCCCTGCTTGCGCAGTTCACCGGATCGCGGGTCGAACTCAAAGAGTCCGAAGCGGACTGTCCGGGGCGTTGGTGGTGTCATGGCGGCGCAACGCGACTTCAACGAGTGTAGCGCCGGGCGACTGTGAATGTCACTCGAATCTGTAAGTCTCATTGAATCAGTAGATTTCCGTGTCACGTCGATTTATTCGACGTGTCATCTCCCTTATATTGATCTGGAACGTCTGATTGGGCAGACTAATGCTTCTACTGAAAACACATTAGCGTAGAGATTTTCGATTGAAGGAGAAGTAATGGATTTAGTACAGACTGCCGCAATTTATGCCGAGCGCTACCAGGATTCACACCTGGTGGTGGACTTCGAACGCGAAACCGCTTATCTCGATGGCACTCCCATGAAGCTCACGGCTAAGGCCTTCTCGCTTCTGGGCTTCCTGGTACGCCACCCGGGCCAACTGGTCCCGCGCGAAACGCTCCTGATGCTGGTGTGGGGCTACGGCGAAGAAATCCGCACTCGCACGCTAGATGTTCACATTCGCCGGTTGCGTAAGAGCTTCGGCAAATTCGGGACTGTGTACATTGAGACCATTTTCGGCGTGGGTTACCGGTTTCAGCCATGCCGCAACCAGGCCAAGGTCCAGGCTTCGGCCGCGTCGTCCGTTGTGGAAATGGATTCGATGCCGGCTTCCTGGCGCTGGAAGATGGAACCGAACCCGGCGTACTGAACTCAATAGGCGCCTTTTGGGAAGAGGACCGCGCGGACGGTACGGGCCAGGATATATAAGTCCAGCCACAGCGACCAGTTCCTGATGTAGAAGGTGTCGAGAGTCTCCTGAACCTGGAGGTCGCCGTCGGCGCGGTCGGAGACCTGCCAGAGGCCGGTCAGGCCGGGCTTAACGCGGCCGCGAAGCGTTTGGAAACGTTCGCCGAAGGTGTTCAAGTGGTAGCTGGGGAACGGTCGCGGACCCACGAGGCTCATTTCGCCCTTGATCACGCTCCACAACTGGGGCAGTTCATCGAGGCTGGTCCTGCGCAGCCATCTTCCGACACCGGGGAGAATGCGCGGATCCTTGCGAAGCTTGAAGCGGCAGGACCACTCCGCGCGAGTTTCGGAGGATTCGGAGAGCACACGAGTGAGCAGCGCTTCCGCGTCCGGATGCATGGTGCGGAGTTTGGGGACCCGGATGGGGCGGCCCTTCTCGCCTTCCCGCTCCTGGCAGTACAACACTGAACCCTGGCTGGCACACTTGATCCAGACGGCTGCGGCGGCGAGGACGGGTAGGGCGAGGATCCCGAGAACGACAGCTCCGGTGATGTCGATGGCGCGCTTGGTCCACCGGTTGAGAGGAACGAGAAGGTTCTGCCGCATCCCCAGACCCAGCACACCACCCATGTCGCGTGCGGACGCCCACAGGCTGGCCACACCGAACAGATCGGGAATCAGGATCACATGGCGGAAAGTGGCTCCCCACTCATCGAGAGTCCAGGCCAAGTCTTCGCGGGGGATTTCCGGCAAGGCGACCAGCGCGTGGCGGATGCCAAGTGTTTTTGCGAGCAAGCCAGCGCCTGGCAGCCAGCCATAAACCGGAATCCCGGCGCAATCCCCTTGGTTTCGCTCATCGTCATCGAAGCAGGCCACCGGTTTGAAACCAAGCTGCGGCTGCTTGCGCAGGCGCTCGATCAGGATTCGCGCAGCTTTTCCCGCGCCCAGCACGATGACCGGGACGCCCCACCACGGCCGCGAGACAAACGCGTTTCGAGTTGCCGAGCGGACCAGTGGCACAGCACCGGCGGTCAGGCAACCCGACAGAACCAGCAAGCCTCGCGAATAAGGTCCGGCATGTTGCAGGAAGAACAAGGACGCTGTGAGGAGCAGGCACACGAATCCCGTGCCCATGACGGAGCGCCGCAGCTCCTCGACCGCACCCAGCCCGCCGCCTGAGTAGAGACCCAGGGCAGCGTAGGTCAGCGCAAACAGTCCCAGCGACTCCCAAAAACCGAGAAAATTCAAGCGGCCGATGGAGGGATGAAACCAACGCCACGACGAAAGCGCCAGCGCATGGGCTATGAAGATGGCGAGAATGTCGGCGGCGAGAAGCACGCACGCCGTGGTTCGCGGCCGTGCGCGCGCCACAATGGCGGGCTGCGTTATCCGCGCCGGCCGGATCGCGAGTCCCGTGAATGCGACCTGCGCGCCCATCAGGCCGCCCTCTCCGGATTCCAGCCAAACTTGCGAAAGAACCGGAGCGCGCCCAGCACCTGCTCGCGGCCGGCGCGGCTGAATGGCCGCCGAACTCCCTCGCGCCGTTGTGAATGGATGGCCTTGGCGTCTGGAACGCGATAGACGCTCCAGCCTGCCTGGCGCATGCGGTAGCACCAGTCCATGTCTTCCCAATAGAGAAAATAGGCTTCGTCGAGCCAGCCCACGTCGTCGATGGCCACCCGGCGAACCACCAGCAAGGCTCCGGTGACCCAGTCCACTTCGATTGCGCCTGATGACTCGCGGTCCATCAGATAGCGGCGCACCCGAGTGCTTTGCCAGACCTCATCCGCGCGCAGTGCCCGAAGCGCCAGCGTGCCCGGTGTCGGGAAGCGGCGGCAGTTCGGCTGGACGGTTCCGTCGTCATTATAGAGTTGCGGAGCGGCGATACCGGCTTGCGGGTGGGCGTCCATGAAGGCCACCAGACGGTCTAATAGGCCCGGAATCGCAATCACATCGGGATTGAGCAGCAACGCGTAGCGTCCACGGTTGAGCGCGCGCATTCCGGCGTTGGCGTTAGCGGCGAAACCCCGGCGCTCCTGGTTGCGGCGGACGGCGACCTGCGGATAGCGGGCGGCGACCCACTCCGCCGTACCGTCGGCGCACGTGTTGTCGATCAGCGTCACCTCGAACGTCGCGTGATCCGGCAGGGAAAACAGCGATTCGAAACACTTTTCGATCACCGGGCGGTGATTGTGGTTCACGATGACGACGGAAAGATCTACCGGCGTCACGCCATTCTCATGCATGCGACGAACTCACGGGCAAAATGCTCCAATTCAAACCGGCGGGAAAACGACCGCACGGCGTTGATTCTCATCCGGAGACGCGCCGGAGCCGGGATCCCGAGCCAGTGCTCGAACAGCGCCGTCATGCCGTCGACATCGGGCGGCGCGGCGAGGCCTGCGCCATCCGATTCGATTTCGCGCCAGATGTTCACCTGGTTGGAAATCAGCACGGGAACGCCACAGGCCATGGCTTCCACCACGCTGATGCCGAAATTCTCCGTGTGCGAGGGCAGCGCCAGAACATCGGCGGCGCACAAGGCGCCCTGCTTGACGGCCCCGTACAGCGGACCGGTCCAGTGGATCCGGCTGCGAACAGCTAGCTGTGCAGCGAGACGCTCCAACTCGGCTCGCCAGCCGCATTCATCCGGACCCGCCATCACCAGGTGAAGAAGCGGATCGGCGGAGGCCACACGCGCGAAGGCCCGAATCAGCAGATCGCAGCCTTTCTTGGGGTGGATACGGGCCAGGAACAACGCCAGGCGCTTGCCCGCCAATTGTGGAAATGATGCGTAGAATTCTTCCTTCTGGGCCGCCAGATCGCCTTCGGGCCGAGCGACACCCAAACCCACCACGTGCTCGCGACATTGATACGGCCAAAATGTCCGGCGCGCCCGCAAGCGCTCTTCTTCGCACGTGAACAAGATAGCCTTTGCATCGCGGACTATCCGGCGTTCGGCCGCCAGCCAGCATGCGGTTTTTTGGACGTGCTTTGCCGGGAATGCCCGCCGGAAGTACGGATCGAGCATCCCGTGCGGGAACACGAAGTAGGGGACCTTGTGCCCGCGGAGCCCGCGCCACACGCCGAGGCTGGTGTACCGCCAGAGGCCGTGAATCACGACCGCATCATATTCGGTGGCGTGTTGCTCGATCCACCTATGGAGACTCGGACTGTAAAGATACCGGGTATGGGCCGGACCGGCGTAATGCACCGCGCCGGGCCACGAAGTGGTCCAATCGGTTTGCGGCCGGCACAGGGTGACCAGCTCAGCGCCGTGACCCAGGCGATCGAGCGCGATGGCCAGTTGCCGCGCTGCTTCCACGCTGCCGCCCAGGGCTGGATCGATATTGCCGACGCATTGCAGGATCTTCATTGGGTTTGCGCAGCAAATACATGTCCTGCCTGCCGTTGCCGGCGGCGCCTCGCGGATTGGACATGATCCAGGTGAAGGTTTCGGCCAGCCGATCGCGCACGTACGGTTCGGGGTGATACACGCTGCACAAATTGGTGCCGGCCGCTTCGCCGTATCGCACCACCATGTTTCCCCGGCGATAGCGATCGCGCTCGGCATCGTCCAGTCTGGGGGAGAACTCGTCGCCCTGAGTCGTAATGAGGAGATATCCGCCCGGCCTTAGGATTCTCCGTAGCTCGGTCATCCATGGCTGCTGCAGATCCTCCGGTGTATGCGTGAAAACCGATAATGCATACGCAAACTCAAACATTTCATCGGCGTAATCCAGCCGCGGCTCTAGGGTGTTTGACTGAAATTTTGCGTAGGGTAGGTTACGGCCGCACCACTGAA
This sequence comes from Terriglobia bacterium, assembly GCA_020073305.1. Taxonomy (GTDB): domain Bacteria; phylum Acidobacteriota; class Terriglobia; order Bryobacterales; family Bryobacteraceae; genus QHXW01. The sequence goes on along the minus strand of JAIQFK010000005.1, from coordinate 35,880 downwards.
CGAGTTTCGGATTGCAGTCGGTGCCATGGAGGGAAGCGGAAGTGATCTGCGGCCAATGACGGATGACGCGCCCGCAGCCGCAGCCGAAATCGAGGATGGACCGGAAATCATGGGGCGAGATGCCGGCTTGGCCGAGCAGGCCGCAGATGCTTTCAGCGGCTAGACCGCCGCCTTCGGTGTACCAGGCGGTGTCAGCCGATCCGGTTACAAGAACGATGAGCTCCGGTGGAGGGATCGGGAATCCATCGGGTGATGGGGTACGGCGCCGGCTGCGTGAGCGCGCGCGCCACCATTCCCGCATGCGGAAAGCGAGGAGCGCCAGGCCGAGGCTGCGCAAGAGTCTTTTGGCCCGGGTCCTCATCGAGCCAGAACGTGCCGCCGTTCCGTGTCGAGCACGCACACGATCGCCGCGGCCAGGGCAACATCCAAACGCGCGAGTCCCGCGAACGGGCTGAACAGAAGATGCCAGATGGCGCGCAGCAGGCAGAAGGCGAACAGCACGGAGAACACGTCGAGGTTCCGGCGGAAAACACACCAGCCGAACCCACGCACGAGTTTCCAGCCGAGATAGAAGAAGAACGCGGCGCCGAGGATACCGGCCTCAAAACAAGCCTGCAGAATCTGGGAGTGTGGAGAGAACGTGGAGCTGTCGGTCGGCTGGCCGCGGTAACGGATGCCGGTTCGCTCGGCGAAGATCGAGTCGTAGCGGGACTGGAGGTCGGAGTTGTTGGCTTGCGACCCGTTGCCCATCCATGGCGATTCGGCAATGGCGTCGGCGGCGGTGATGAGCGCAGCGGTTCGCCAGGCATTCGAAAACTGGCGGCGCTGGCCATACGCTTCATCCGTGAGTATGTAAGCGTAGAACAGCATGCCAAGGCCGGATGACACCAGAACGCCGAGCACCACCCACGCGAGAGATCTCAACCGCAGCGCCACGGAGCAGCGAGCGAACAGTAGTACGCCGGCCAGGAGGCAGTTGCCTCCGATCTCCCGGGAATTCAGCGCAATGTGTAACAGCCCGAGAGTCGCAAGCGCAAGAGAACCGATGAGGGCGCCGGCCGGCGCGACCAGCGGTAGCAGGCAGGCAACTAACAGCGTCACCGGCGCGGAGGCTCCGAATTTCCAGTCGTCGAGCAGCCGGCCGGCCGCCGCGAGATAGACGAGAACGCTTGCTGCCGCAGAAATCGCGTAGAGGATGAGGTTGAACGGATTGCGCCGGGACAGAAAGTACAGGCCGATGAAGTTACTGCCCAGGACAATATTGCGCGCCCACCCGCGTTCCAGGTTTTGCGGCTCGGTGCCCAACACCAGGTCCGCCGCGAAGTACGCGAGCATGGTCACACCGAGGAAAGTCAGAAGGGTCGTAAACGGCGGCTGCCAGAAGTGGCCATCGGCGAGATGAGCGAGGAGCGCCCAGACTGCCACCAGTGCCAGCAGAACCTCGCTGGCATAGAGGATGCCGATCCACTCGAACTGCAATGGCGTGCCAAGGCCGATGAGGAGCGCGGCGAAAAAAGAGCGTCCGCAGACTGAAGTCTGCGCCACCCGGCGCGGCCACCTGGTTTGAGAAGGAACTGCCATGACACTCTGGCCTGACACATCGCCGTTCATTAATGCACCATCGCCGGAACGCGATCGGCCTGATGCACGAAGGCCCGGATTGAATCGGCCACGTAGTCGATCATGGGTTCTGTGAGCCCTGGATAAACACCTACCCAGAAAGTGCGGCGCATGATGACATCGGTGGCGGACAACTCGCCCGCAATCCGGTAGTTCACTCCTTGAAGCGCGGGTTGCCTGGTGAGATTACCGGCGAACAGGAGGCGCGTAGCAATGCGGCGGCTCTCCAGGAAGTCGATGAGATCTCTCCTCTCGAAGGGTGCATCCTCGCGCAGAGTAACCGCGAAGCCAAACCAGCTAGGGTCGGCGTGCGCGGAGGCGTGCGGAAGGATCAGGAACTCGTCCAGGCCGGCCAGGGCATCGCGGAGCCGCCTCCAGTTGTATTTGCGCGTCTCTATGAAACCTGGCAGCTTGCTCAGTTGCGCGACGCCGATAGCGGCCTGCATATCGGTTAGCTTCAGGTTGTAGCCGGCATGGGCGTAAGTGTACTTGTGGTCATATCCCACTGGGAGTTCGCCCATCTGGCCGGCGAACCGTTGGCCGCAGGTATTGTCGCATCCCGGTTTGCACCAGCAGTCGCGGCCCCAGTCGCGAAAGGACTCGACGATGCTTTTCAACAGCGGCGAGCCGGCGAGGACGCAGCCGCCTTCGCCCATGGTGATGTGGTGTGCCGGATAGAAGCTGGCGGTGGCGAGGTGTCCGAAGGAACCGGTGCGCCGGCCGCGCCATGCCGATCCCAGTGCGTCGCAGTTGTCCTCGATCAGCCAAAGATCGTGCTGGTGCGCCAACTCCAGCACGCGATCGAGATCGAAAGGATTTCCCAAGGTGTGCGCCAGCATGATGGCCCGTGTCCGGGGCGTGATGGCCTCCGCGATTCGATCCGGATTCGCGTTGTAGGTTCCCAGCTCGGCATCTACGAAGACCGGCACGAGCCCGTACTGCACCAGCGGAAACACCGTGGTGGGAAATGCAGCGGCCGCCGTGATCACTTCGTCGCCGGGCTGCAACCGGCGCTCGCCCAGTTTAGGCGAGGTCAGCGCGGCCACGGCCAGCAAATTGGCGGACGAGCCGGAGTTGCATAGCATGGCGTGCCGCACACCGGTGAAGCGGGCGAACGCGTGCTCGAAACGGGCGGCGTAGCGGCCGGACGTCAACCAGAAATCGAGAGCCGAATCCACCAGGCACACCAGCTCGTCGCTATCGAAGGTGCGGCCCGCGCAGGGCACTGGCGTCTCGCCCGGCTGGAATCCACGCTCGGGAAACGCGGCATCGTAATATCGCTCGACGCTCCGGAGGATCTCGGCGCGCAACTCGGAGGCCCTCATGGATTGGCCTCCAGTTCCTCTCCCTCGAACAGATAGGACCAATGGCGGCGCAGGTTGAATTTGTAGAGAGCTCTCATGACCCGCACCTCCAGCCTGGAAGCGGCCGGGACCCCCGCGCGCAGGATCTTTTCGCGCATGTGCACGCGGTCGCGGTGCAGCGCCTCGGTGAAACGGCCCGACCCGGTGATGGAGTCGCCATAGATACGGAAATCGCCCAGCAACTTGTTGGTGTAGGCGAAACGGCACCCGGCCAGAGCCATATCGACCACCAGCTCGCCATCCCACGCGGTCTGGCTTTGGGTGTTGAATCCGCCGGTCTTCAAGAGCGCGTCGCGCCGGAAGAAGGTCGCCTGCTGCCAGAAGAAGCAGGTTTCATAGGCATAGCGGCGCAGGTCGATGCGATCCGGCGTACGGCGCCTGATGCGGGCTTCACCTTTTTCGTCGATGATGCGGATAGCGCCGCAGAGGACGTCGATGCGCGGATGACGCTCGAAATAGCTGAGAACATAATCCAGCGCTCCGGGGGCGAAGCGGTCGTCGGAGTTGAGGTAGCCGAGAATATCGGCGCTGGTGGCGGCGAAGCCTTTGTTCAAGCCGTCGGGCGGGCCCTGGTCGGGCTCGAAGAGGATCCGGCTGAAGCGGCGGCGATAGCGCTCGATAATCTCGCGGGAACCGTCGGAGGAGCCGGGATCCACGATGACATATTCCAGCCGCTCGGGATCGGCGAGCAGGACCGACTCGATGGCTTCCGCCAGGTACCGTGCCTGGTTGTAAGAAATGGTGACGATGCCGATTCTCATGCCATCCAGCTCTTCAGCGTTTCGGGCAAATAACGGCTGGCGATGGAGCCGGGGCTGATCAGGCGGCGCCGCCGCTTCATCGAGCTTAGCCACGCCGCGGCGAGCGCGGAGGCGAGCTTCCATCGCGCCTCGGTGTGGGCGGCGAACCAGATGCGCGCCTGGTGGTACGCGTCCGCCAGCCTGGAGTCGCCGGAATGCGTGATGGATCCTTCGTGGGCGCGAAAGAACACCAAAGGTTCGGCCACGAAGCCGACTTCTTCGTACCGTGCAGCGGTCATCAAGTAAAGAAGCAGGTCGATGCCGGCTCCATGCTTTTCGAAATCACGGATGGTCGGCGACGGAATATTGAGCCGCAGGCTGCCGCGCAGATCGCTCACGCGGAACAGGGCGGCGCCGGGAGAAACCGGGACGCGTGAGTCTACCAGCGCTTGGCGCAGATAGCGGTTGCGCGTGAACCTGCCGGTATGGGCGTCGAATCGATAGGCCGGCTTGCTCTGGCGCGGGTCCGGGCCGATGAGCGCCATGGTGAAGACAAACGCCACGTGGGGATCGCGCATTAAGGGTAGCGTTTTTTCCAGATAGTACGAAGACAATACGTCATCGGAGAACAGTACCTTGCCGTAGTGCCCCTGCGCCTCTTTGAAGCAGCGCTGCCAGTTGCGTACCGGGCCAATGTTCTCGTCGTTGCGAAAGATACGCACACGCGTATCGAGGCGGGCAAACTCCTGGCAGACGTCCCAGGTGCCGTCGGTCGAGGCATTGTCGACGACCACCACTTCCAGGTCGCGGCAGGTCTGCGCCAGCGCGGATTTCAGGCAGTGGGGGAGCAAGTCCCGCCGGTTGTGTACCGGCACCATGATGCTCACCAGCGGCGCGCTCATGCGGCTACCTCGGCCGCACGGGGCTCGCGGCGCCAGATGAGCAGCTCCACGGCGATCTGATAGCACGCGCCGGTCAGAATGTTCGCCGCCGCGAAGGACCATGCCAGTTTGTGGAGCGTCATGCCGCTTGCTGCTGCGCCCATGAGGAAGGCGATGTTGAGAAGGGCGTTCATCATATAAAAGACCGTATTGAGCCCGGGCCGCCCGATGCCATTCACCAGGTGAAATGGCGCTGGTGAAAGCGCGAGGAAGAAGTACCCCAGCGCGAAGATGGGAAGAAGGGGCGAAACAGAGGCCGCCAGGGGCGCGCCCAGCCAGAGGACGAGCAGCGGGCGTGCCAGCGCCGCCAGTGCGGCAAATCCGGCCAGTGCCACAATCGCGCTGCCTCCCAGCATCCGGAGGTAGACCTGCCGCAGGCGCGTGCGATCGCGGGAAGCACTCGAGAACGGGAACATCACTTCGGTCGCGGCGTTCACGGCGGCGTGCATTTTCGACGGCACGACGGCGGCGGTTTGAATGACCGTGACGGCAACCGGCCCCAGAGCCACGCCTGCCACGTATCGCTGGATCTGGTAAAGCAGGAAGCCCGCGACGGAATTCACGGTAAGAACCCATCCGAAGCCGAGCATGCGGCGGAATGCGGCCGGGCGTCCGCGGCTCAACCGGATGCCACGAGCCTGGCAGAGATGCACACCGCCGGTGCCAATCGCGAACACGGCGGCGAAATTTGCCAGCGCGGTGGCCGCCATGGCTCCCACCAGGCCCGCGCCTGCCAGCACTGCCACCACCGCGCCACCATAGGTCGCGATCGAGAGCAGGGAAGCGTACAAGGCCGAGCGGTCGAACTGCCCGAAGGCCTTGGCGACCGAGACAAACACCATGGCCGGCAAAAAAGCTGTGAATTGCAGGGCAGCCAGGCGAAAGGTGGGAACCGCGACGGCCGCCATCCGCACATCCATTTGAAAGAGTCCGGCGAGCGAAGGAGCCGCCAGCGCTACGGATGCGCCGCCAACTACGCCCAGGACCGCGTAGGCGGCGAGCGATGTCACGATGACATCGGCGGCCGCCTTGGTCCGGCCGGCCGCCAGGTCTTCGGCGACAAACTTCAGCGTGGCGGCGCAAAACCCCAGATCGAGCAGCATTACCGTGCCGCTCAGCGACAGGGCCAGCAGGTAAACGCCAAAGGCGGCCGCGCCCAGGCGATGCACGAGGACCGGGTAGCTGGCTGCCACCACCATCGTGGGGACCAAGAACCCGATCACTCCGTGGACGACGTTGCGCGTGATGCTCATGCTGCCCACCTCGCCCGCGACCATTCGACCAGTTCATCGAGTCCCTCCGCGATCGGAACCGAAGGCTGCCACCCCAGGTGCTGCTGCGCTTTTCGGGTGTCCGCGATAAAGACTTTCTGATCTCCCATGCGCGGCGGTCCCGCGGTGTACTGCATTGGGAATCCGTACTCGGATTCGAGCTTCGCAAACAGCTCGATGACGGACAGGCTTGTGCCGGGCCCGCCGCCTATATTGAACGCCTGTCCGAACGCCAGGCTTTCGCGCGGCGCTCGTGCAATCGCGCGATAGCACTGGATCAAGTCGGAAATGTGCAGCAGGTCGCGAACCTGCTTGCCCGTGCCGCTGATGCGGAAGGGTCGCCGCTCCACGCCCATCTGTACGAAGTAAGCCACCCAGCCCTGGTCTTCGGAGGCATACTGGCGCCCGCCGTAGATACTGGACTGTCGCAGCGCGATGGTAGACAGATCGTAGATGCGGTGGTAATCGAGCACGTACTGATCGGCGGCGCCTTTGGAGCATGAGTACGCGCCGTGCAGTTCCAGGGGCATGTCTTCGGCAAGACCCTCGGGGTAATCGGGGAGCACGTAACGGGTGTCGGACTCGCCGATGCGCAGGCCGCGCAGATCGCCGTAGACTTTATTGCTGCTGGCGTAAATCAGCCTGGCGTCCGGCCGGAAACGGCGCGTGGCTTCGAGCACGTTCAAGGTGCCGAGCGCGTTGGCGTCAAAGTCGTAAACTGGATCCCGGATCGAAGCCACCAGCGATACTTGTCCGGCCAGATGCAGAATCACATCCGCGTCGTGCGCTGCAAAGTAGGCGTTGACCTGGTCGCGAAAACGCACGTCCAGATAATCCACCTCCAGGCGGAAGCGTTCGCGCAGATGGGCCCGGTTGTACTTGGCGCCCAGACGGTAAAAATTGTCAGCCAGGACACACTTTTCCCCGGCTTCGGCCAGCGCCGCGGCCGTGTTGGTCCCAATGAATCCGGCTCCGCCCGTGATGAGCCACTTCATGCGGACATCTCCCTGACCACCGACGCCTTGTAGAACTCGATGGTGCCGGCGAGGCCATCTTCGAACCGCACGCGCGGGCGCCATCCCAGTTCGACGTGCGCCTTGGTGGGATCGGAAACCAGGTACGGCGGATCCCTGCGGCTGCGGGCGGCGCGATCGAACCAGCACAGGCGCATCGGCACATTCATGGCCGTGAGGATCTCCTCGACCATTTGGCGGATGCTCCTGGCCTCCTGCGGCCCAGCGCCGATGTTGTACACCTGCCCGGGGACAGCGGGTCCCGTGAGGCCCAGCCGCAGGGCGTCCACTACATCCTCGACGAAGACGTGGTCGCGGACCTGGCTGCCCAGCGTGAGCCGGATCGGCTCCCCACGCAACGCCTGGGAAATGACATATGGCACGAGCTTGGTGGGGTTCTCACCCGGCCCGTAAATGCTGAACGGACGCAAGGTCACGAGCGGCAGCCCTTCCAGGCGATGCATCGTATCGAGCAGCATCCAGCCGGCGGCCTTCGAAGCGCCGTAGAGATTGGGGGCTCCGAGCGGCGTGGATTCGTCCATGGCGTGCGCTTGCGGCCTATACTCGAAGGCCGATCCCACGTGGATAAACCGCTCGACGGAGTGGGCCAGCGCCATGCGGGCAAGCGCGGCGGTAGCCAGCGTGTTGACGGCTGCCATATCTTCGAAGTTCTCCGCCTCCGCCGAAACGCCGGCGGCCGCAAGGTGCACCACGGAAGGAAAGTTGAACTGGCGGAATAGCTTCTGGATCGCGGCCGTGTCGCACAAATCCAGCCGGAAATGCCGCTTGTCCTCCTGGAAGCCCGACTGGCGGGACACGCTCACCACGTCGAAGCCTTGCCGGACCAGACTGCGCACCAGATGAGTGCCAACGAATCCCGACGCTCCCGTCACCAGAACCGGGCTCATGCCGCCCTCCCGAAGAAGTCCTTGTACCAGACGATGCTGCGCGTGAGACCCTGCTCCAGCGTGTAGCGCGGCCGCCAGTTCAGAGCGCGGCCGGCTTTCTCCGACGACAGATACTGATTCCGAATCTCGGCTTGCGCGCCGTTGCGCACCTCGAAACCGAGGTCCTGGCGCTGCATGAGGCGTTCCAGAGCGGTCACCACATCGCGCACCGTGTGCGGCTCGGTGGGCCCGAAGTTGAACGCTTCGCCGCGGACTTCGGTGCGGTCGAGCGTCTCCGCCAGCCGCAGGTACGCCTCCACCGCGTCCTCGACGTAAACGTAATCGCGCGTGTAGGTGCCGTCGCTGCGCAGTACCGGCCGCTCGCCGAAATGCACGCTGCGGATGGTGCCTGGCACCACGCGGCTCCAGTTCAGGTCACCGCCGCCATAGATATTGCCGCAGCGTGCGATGGCCACCGGCAGCCCGTAGCTGTGATAGTAGGACTGCGCAATCAAGTCCGCGCAGGATTTCGAGACATCGTAAGGAAACCGGCCCAGCGGCGGCATGGACTCGGTGTAGGGCAGCCGGTCGCTCGCGCCGTAGGCTTTGTCGCTCGACGCCACCACTACGCGCGCCACCAGGTCGCCCTGGCGGCGGCAGGCCTCCAGCAGGTTGTAGGTTCCCCGGATATTGGCTTCGAAGGTCTCCAGCGGGCTGCGCAACGCCGCGCCCACGATGGTGCGGGCCGCCAGATGGAACACGGTGTCGATCTCGTACTCGACCAGAACGCGCTCCAGCGTTGCGTAGTGTTCGATGGCGCCGTTCACCACACTGGTTTCCTGGATCAGGCCCGTGCGGATCAGCTCGCTCTGCGGATCCCAGTCACGGACCAGAGCCACAACACGAGCACCTGCGCCGATAAGCTCGCGGATCAGCCAGGAACCCACCAGGCCCGTGGCGCCGGTCACAAAGACCCGTTTGTCTCGCCAGAATTCGCTCAATTCCACACCTTCCACGGAGCCCGGCCCGAGCTCCACATCCTTTCCAACAGTGTTTTTTCCCGCAGCGTATCCATGGGCTGCCAGAAGCCCTGGTGGTAAAACGCCATGAGTTCTCCCTCGCGCGCCAGAGCCTCCAGCGGCTCACGCTCCCAGATGGTGTCGTCGCCGGCGATGAATTCGCGCACTCCCGGCTCCAGCACGAAGAAGCCGCCGTTGATCCAGCCATCGCCCGCTTGCGGCTTCTCGGTGAACTCGACGATCTGGCCCCCGCCATTCAGATGCAGGCCGCCAAATCTCGCCGGCGGACGCACAGCTGAAACCGTGGCCAGCTTGCCGTGCGATTTATGAAAGGCGATGAGCGCGCGAATGTCGACGTTAGCCACGCCGTCGCCGTAAGTCAGCATGAAGGTCTCGTTGCCGATCCACTCGCTGAGCCGTTTGATGCGGCCGCCCGTCTCGGTATGAAGTCCGGTATCCACCAGATGCACCTTCCACCCGGGTTGGTGGCGGCGATGTACGGTAGTGTCGCCTTGGCTCAAGTCGATGGTCAGGTCGTTGTTGAATGCGTAGAAATTCAGGAAATATTCTTTGATGCACTCGCCCTTGTATCCCAACGCGACCACGAATTCGCAGAAGCCATGCGCGGAATAGATGTTCATGAGGTGCCACAGCATGGGTTTTCCGCCAATCTCGACCATCGGCTTGGGCCTCATCTGCGTTTCTTCGGCCAGGCGCGTGCCCATGCCACCCGCCAGGATCACGGTCTTCATGCGCCGCTCCGTACAGTTTTGTCGCCGCTCGGATAGTACCGGGCGCCGTTCACGTAGTAGTAGTGGTCCTCACTCGAGTCCTCGCGCACTTCATTGAGGACGATGCCCAAGGTGTTGGCACGCAGCCGCGCCAGCATGGCTAGCGCGGTGGCCACGGCTTTGCGCGTAGTCTGGCCTGCGCGCGTCACCACCACCACGCCGTCCACGATGCTCGCCATTTCGAGCGGCTCAGCGAATCCCAGCAGGGGCGGCGCATCCAGAACGATCAGGTCGTATTCGGCGGCGGCTTCTTCGAGAAATCGTCCCAGCCCGTTGCCGATCAGGTCGGTCGCGCGCTGCGAAGGCGGCCCCGCCGGGAGGACATGAAGGTGCGTCATCCCTGGTGGCGTGAGAATCGCGTCACGCCAGGGCATGCCCGCAATCAGCACACTGGACAATCCCACCATTCCGGGCACATTGAAGCGCTTGTGAACGCTCGGACGGCGCAAGTCGCCGTCGATCAGCAGGGTCTTGAGCTGTTGCGCGGAATGCGTGAGCGCCAGGTGCGCCGCAATGGTTGACTTTCCTTCCCCCGGCGAGGCGCTGGTAATGAGCAGGGAGTGCACGCTGCGATCGAAATCGGCCAGCACGATCGAATTGCGTAAGGCGCGGACCGCCTCGCGATAAGCCGTCAAGGCCGGGTCCCGTTCCGCGCGCACCAGCGCCGCGCCATTCCCGTTTGTGCCTGGAGGCGTCGCCACCGGATCGAAACGCCGCCACCTCCTCACGTGGGGCAGCGAGCCGAGCACCTCGGAGTGCAGCAGCCGCGCCACCAGCTCGGGATCGCGCACCGTCTTATCGAGCGAGTCGCTCACGATGGCCGCCGCGGCCGCCACTACCGAGGAGAGCAGAAGTGCCAGCAGCAGATTCAAACGCAGCCGCGGGAATACAGGCTGCAGGCCGGGCCGCGCCGCGTCAGCCACGCGGATGGTGCTGTTCTGAAAGCTGGCGTTGATGCCGGCTTCCTTGATCTTGCGCAGCAGCTCGTCATATACCTTCCGGTCGCCTTCGGCTTCACGTTTGACGGACTGATACTCGAAGGAGCGCGCGTTCAATTGATCGAACTGCGCTTTGGTATCCGCAACCGCCCGGGCCAGCATGCGCTCGCGGTTTTCGGCTTCCCGGAATTCCGTTTCCACGCGCTGCCCGATGTTCTGGCGGGTGTGTTCGATCTGGCGGTCGACTTCGGCAACCTGGCCGGCGGCCTTCTTGTATTCCGGATGATTGGCCCCGTAGTGCGCCTCGGCCGCGGCGAACTTTTCCTGCAGTTCATTTTGCCGCTCCAGCAGCCGTTTCAACGCCTCGCCTTGCACCGACACCTGCGCCGCGGCGAAGCTTCCGCCACGGACCGAGTTGTAGTCTGCCTCCTTCCGCACGCGGTCCGCCTGGGCGTTGGTGTACTCGGTATTCAGTTGCAGCAGGCGCGCGGAAACAATGTTGGTCTTCTCCTCCGGGTTGATTACGTTCAGCTCGCGTTCGAACTGGAGCAGCCGCTGGGTAGAGGCTTCCATCTTGACCTTCAGCTCTTCCAGCTCTTTTTCCATGTAGGATGCCAGGTTGGTCGAGGAGCGCACGCGCAAGTCGTAGGTGTGCTGGAGGTAGGAGTTGGCAATCGCATTGGCAACGTCGGCCGCCAGGTGCGGGTCGGGAGACCGGTAACTGACCAACAGCAGGTAGGTGTTCGGCGGCCGGACAACCTTCAGACGCCGCAGCAGGATGGGAGCGTTTTCCACTTGCGCGGGGTTCCATTGCGGCAGATCCTGGAACTGCTGCTCGCGTTCCAGCAGCTTGTACTTCTGCGCCACCGGACGAAGCACCGCATCGGCCTGAATGAGCCTGATCTGCGTGGCGAGGAATTGATCGGAATCGTTGCCCGTCGCGCGCGCAGCTTCGTCCCCGATCACGCCGGCCGGCGCCTGGCGGTCGATATCGATCACCGCCGTCGATTCATAGATGGGCGTCAAGCGGGAAGAAACGATGAGAGTGGCCAGTTCGCACGCCGCAACGAACGCCAGAATTTTCCAACGGCTGCGGCGCAGCACCCACAGGTGATGGGTAAACGGAGGTGCTGAGTCTTCGGAGGGCGGCTGGGGAGTCGAGGACCAGTAAGTACAAGCCGGCGGAGTCTCAATCGGCGCGGGTAGGTTGCGGCCCATGACTCAGTGCCAGATCAGCAGGCCGGAGGCGGTAGCCGCACCAAATCCGGCGATCCGTTCGAGCGCAGCCGCGCTCAGCCGCCGCCCTTTGGCATCCGGAACGTAAAGAATGTCGTCGGCGGCGAGCGGTATGTCCGGCGATTTCCGGCCCATAATCTGTGCAAGGGGGATCGGAATCTCGTCCTTGGCCTCCGCGCCGGCCTTCCGCCGGTAGATGTACGCCTGCTTGGAAGAAAAGGGAATCAATCCTCCGGCGAGCGCCAGCACTTTTAGCACGCTGGTGTCCGGGCCGTCCTTCATGGTGAATGCGCCAGGATTTTTGACGCTGCCGGCGACGAAAATCCGGCCGGCTTCAGGCACGCGAATCTCTTCGCCGCCGGAAAGCCGCGGGTTCAGCCCCGGCTGATCGCCCTGGAACAGCGCTTTGACTGGAATGCGATCTGTGGCGCTCTTCCCGTCGACTCCGTGCCGCGTCAGCAGGATTTCCGTGCCCGCCTCAGGAGCCAGTCCCTCGGCGCGCGTAATCGCATCGAGCAGCGTGATGCTGCCCGACGCCTGAAACGTCACCGGCCGCTTGACCGCGCCCGAAACACTGATGGGGCGGCTTCGGTACTCGGCCACCGTGACGGTCACCACCGGGTCCACCAGGATCTGCTCGGAGCGAAGGGCGGCCGCGATCGCAGTTTCGAGGTCGCGAGGAAACAGGCCCGCGGCTTCTATCGGGCGCTTCATCATCGGCAACCGGATTTGCCCTTCACCACTCACACGTACTGTTCGAGTCAGCTCCGGCGAGTCGTAGACCGAGATGGCCACCAGATCGTCGGCTCCGATCTTTTGCGCGGGAAGATTCGCAGGCGCGGTCTCTGAAGTCTGAGCCATTAGACACACGACGGCCACCACCGGTAGTGCACAGGGGAATTTCACGTGACTACTGGACTAGTGCGGCGGATGGAAGCGGGCTCTCAGGCAAAATGTGCGCGAAATGGGGTCGGGCGTGCCCGACCCCGACAAGCGCTTTCGAAAATCGCTGTAGGGACCGAGCATGCTCGGCCCGATCTGTCCCATTCGCGAATCGATTTCTTTCTCATGTTCCAGGACGCGTTTCGCTGCCGCCCCGCCAGTGCGCCTGACAAAAGGAACAGCAACACGGCGAGTGCCGGCTCACGCAACGGATAATCCACCAGGCTATGCACGAACACGGCGGGCACGCCGATGCCCCAAAGCGAATCCGCCGCCGGCCGGATGCTCCAGACGGCGAACATCGCCAGCAGCGCAAGGAACGGCAAACCGCCTTCCGCCGCCCATTCCGCCCAATCGTTATGGGCATGGTTGGCCGCGAGCCCGTTGTCGAAGCGCGCGTACGCCGGGTACACGGCCGGCCAGGCGCCCAGCCCAAAACCGGTCCACGGGCGGTCCGCAATCATCGCGAGCGACGAGAGCAGCAGCTCGCGCCGTACGCGGTAAGGTTCGGGTTCGCGGAATTTCGCGATCGTGACTTCGCTGCCCACCACGGCCGCCAGCACCAGTCCCAGCGCCGCAATCCAAAGAGATGTCCTTCGCAGGTTCCCGGCCGTCATCAGCCCCCGGCACCACGCCAGCAGCAGAATCGTAATCAGCTCGACAACCATGATCAGCACGCCCGCGCGCGAGACCGCGGCCATCATGGCGGCGAACATGGCGGCAGCCATGGCGACGTAGACGAGCGGCTGGCGGCGATCCGCCAGCGATTGATACACGGCCAGCGGGAAAACCAGCTCTAGAAATGCCGCGCACTGGTTCTTATAAAGGAAGGGGCCAAGCACGCGTTCCTGATCCGTACCGAACAGCCAGAAGACCTTTCCTCCGGAGCTGAAATACTGCACCACCGTGAGCAAGCTGACCAGTGCCCCAAGCCACAGGACCGAACGAAGCAGCCGGTTGCGCTCCGGCGTGCGCATCGACACCTCGCGTGCCACCAGGAACACAGCCGCGTAAGCCGCCCACGCCAGTACCGCCTTCGCGGTTTCGAACCGGTCGACACTCCTGCCGGTGGCCATCTGCAGAATGCCCCACGCCACCACTCCGGCAACCGGAAGCAGCTCGAACCCGGTAGGAACGGTTTGGCGTGTGATCGCTGCCCACGCCAGCCAGATTCCGGCAACCACGAATCCGCCGGTTTCGACGAGCGCCACCGGCCAGTAGCCTTGCGCCCAGCAGGTGAGAACGCCGGCAGCGAGCACCGCCGCGATGAGGTCCGCCAGCCGGGCCCTCATCGATCGAACTCCAGCGCAGCGGACGCGAGCGCGATGCGGCCCTCGATACGTGTCGTGCCGGGCGTGCGGCGATAGCTCAGCGCCAGCCGCGCCAGGCGTACAACGGCGGGCGTGGTGAACCGCACAATGCTCTCGGTCTCCTGCTCGCTCGCGAGATCGGCGGCGTCCGATGGAATCTCATATCCGGCCGGGGTCAAAATGTGCCATCGCAACCCGGACCCCGCCGCAATATCGTCCGTCTGGTACCGAAAGCGCAGCCGGTATTTGTGCGAAGGCGCCAGAGCGATGAACTGGTCCAGCACATCGCAGGTTTCCGGCTCATGGCCGTCGAGCGCGATCCACAGCCGAGGGGGCAGCCCCGCGCGTTCCGCTATTACTCCAGCAACGGCCGGCATTCGCCAATCAAACCCGTGCTGAACGGGCGGAGCCGAGAAATCGCCGTTGGTGAGCGCCGCCGTGGCTTCGGGATCGAGCGGCCGGTAGCCGTGAAGCCCGCGCCAGCACAGCGCATTCCACGCGTGCATGGCGCGATCGGCGTCGCCGGCGGCAATCAGGTTGTCACAGTAGGCCGGGACCGGACCCAGATCCCGCTCGCTGCCGAACGCGACCAGCCGCTGAATCACCGGCTCCGCGGCCGGCGCGAGGCTTTCCCGCACTAGATATTCCAGGTAGCGCGCCTCGACCGGCCCCACATCGGGGATGGCGCGCTCGAGCACCGTCGCCGAATCTGGCGAAAGCTTCCAGCAGAGGCGAAACAGCGGCGCAGGATCGTAGGCGCCGACATCGCCGATCCGCAGGGCGCGCCGCGCCACCGGCCAGAACTTCTCGCTCTCGTTTTGGCGGAAGTAGAAATTGGCGAGCGTCCAGAGAGTTGCGTACATGCGGTCCGCGCGCGCGGCGCGCAGCAGGCAGGCCTCGGCGTGGTGCGCCTGTCCGTCTGCCTCCGCGCGCAGCCCCAGTTCGATCCACGCGGCGGCCAGCCGCGGATTTGCGTCCACCGCTTTGTGCAGTTCGGATTCGACGGCCGCTCCGTCGCCCCTACTCACGTCAAGAAGCGTTGCGAGCCGCGCGTGATATTCAGCGTTCGCCGGGAGCAGTTGCGCCGCCCGCGTGACCGATTCCAGGGTATCGGCGCGGAACAGGTGGTCGGCCCACGCCAGCCGTGCGGTCGAGTAGCATCCGGCCGCGAGCGCGGTGAGGCCCGCAAGGCCGGCAAGATAACGGAGCGCGCTGCGAAATGGCATGCCGAAGGAGGCGCGGCGCGGTTGACGATTTGCGGCGGCCAAAGATACAGTAGAGATGTCTTCCTGTTTTTCTCCGGTCACAGGTCCCCATCGTCTAGCCCGGCCTAGGACATCGCCCTTTCACGGCGGTAACGGGGGTTCGAATCCCCCTGGGGACGCCAATTCACGGAAAAATCGAGGGGAGAACCGTGCCGAGCAGTCAGCTTCAAGCGAGTGGGTGCCGAGACTTTGTTCCGGCAGCGGCACCAGGCTGACCATCAGCCCGCGCCGCGGCCGTCGCGGCAAGAGTGGATTCGGTACGCCAGCGCAGCCTTCACCGGGTGTGCCGCCAGAACCTCTATCGGGATCATCCGGCGGCTTGCGAAAGAGGCGGCGTTTGCCTTTCGCCAAGGCTTCCAACGATAGGATGGCCTCGTCAATCTGTTCGCGCTGTTTTCTGAGTTCGGTGAGGATTTTGGTAACGTCCATGGCGCTCAGCCCTTAACATCCGGGTTTGTCACCGTGCTTCTCCGCCGTGTCGGGCAGTCTTCAAGACGCGGGCCAGCGTAGGACGGAAGCGGAGTTCCAGACCCGCCGCCGGAACTGCCATCATCGTTCGAAGTGCTGCCGCCTCGGCGATTTCTAGTTTGTTGACGTTCGCGCAACCAACGTGGCGGCTGGCCACGCCCAGGGCTGCACTTTAAATTGTTTGCCCTTTAGCGCGAGTTGGGCAAGAATTCCTACGTTGTCCATGAGCAGGGCTCTGATCGGATGTCGACAAGTATATCCCGCGTAGAGAGGCCCCGTGCAGGCGGATGCGCTGCAGTTACACCAGCTCGATCAGGGCGTGCGGCAGTTCCCGAAATCAACCAAAGCGCGACGATTCACCAGCGCTATTTCTTTACATCTCACCTCGAATTTATCTGCGCTCCCGCACTCTGTATCTACAGCGGCATACAAGGATAACTACATCTAAACCAACGGCTTGCGAGGACAAATTGTTGCACTTTGTGACAGCATGTCACCCCGCCACGCCCCCCTGGATTGGGCGCGCTCAACTTAGTCAATTGTTTACTTAAGAAATAGTCGATGGTATGCCATTTGCTGTGCAAACTTTCGTTAATGGTCCACGCGGCCAATGGTGAAAAGGCGATGATCACTCAATCAAAACGGAAGAAGCGGCAAAGGGGAAGCCAGACCATCGAGGGGGGCCTCGTATGCCTGATCCTGTTCGGCCTCATTCTGCTGGTGCTGGACTTGTCTCTATCTATCTTCATCAAGTCCACTCTGACCACGGCCGCGCGCGATGGAGTGCGGTTCGCTGTCACCGGCCAACTGCTGCCTGGCGATACATATCTGAATGACTCCATCGCGAAAGTAGTTCAGAACAGTTCGATAGGTTTTTTGTCAAATGCGAATGCCTGCCTGGTTTCCGTGACTTACTATGACGCTTCCGGCCAAGTAACCACCAACCCCACCGCCGGCAGCGTCGTGCAGGTAAGCGTGCAGGGCTATCCGTACACGCCGCTTGGCGCTTTGTTCAAGAGCGGCGATCCAATACCGATCACCACGCAGGCATCGGACATCCTGGAAGCCTGTCCCGTCGGCGGATGTCCCGGCGCCGTAAATCCGAAACCGCCCACGTGCCCTTAGACGATTCCCCTTGGAGAAGACTATGAATCAGCAACTCATTCTTAAGAACTCTCGTCCCAGGCGTCGAAACTCCGGAGGAGCGGCGGCCATCGAGTTCGTTCTCATATCCTCTTTCGTAATCGTTCCCATCATCTTGGGACTGTTCAGCTACGGTTTCGCTCTCATTCGGGCCATGCAGGCCGTACAGCTCACACGGGATGTGGCCCACATGTACGCACAGGGAACCGACTTTTCCAAGCAGGGCATGCAGGATTTGCTTACTCAGCACCTGGCTCAGCAACTGAGTCTCGAAAGCAATGCGGGCAACGTGACAGGAGGAACTTCTGGAAACGGTGTTGTCGTACTTTCCACATTTCAGAAACTCGGGGCCGCCCAGTGTCCCGGCTGCAATAATACCGGACACGTGGTGGTGATGAGCCGCATCGTCATCGGTAACAATAAGGTATTCCAAACCAGTTACGGGACGCCAAACCCTGCCCTCATCGATGTCACGAAAGGCTTCGTCAAGAACTATACGAGCGATTTGACCGCGCGTGCCGACGGTGTCGCCAATTTCCTGACAATGAAGGATGGCGAGATTGCGTATATGGCTGAGAGTTACTTCACAGCGCCGGACCTGGTCATTCCGGGTGTGTTCACGGGACTCGCTTCGTACTCCAACGCAACATTCTAGGGGATTCAGAGGAACTGGAGAACCGCATGATTAAAAATAATCCACATCGCCGAAAAGGGTTCGCCGTCATTTTGACTACCTTGAGCCTGTTACTCCTGGTGCCCATGGTGGGTTTGGCGATAGACGTCAGTATCCTCTATATGATTCGGGCCAAGTTGTCCGCGGCGGTCGACGCAGCCGTCCTGGCAGGCGCTCAGGGTCTGGCTCGCGGGTCCGATACCGCTACCCAGAACGCCAATGCACAGGATGCCGCCACGCGGTTCTTCAATGCGAATTTTCCAAGTGGCTACTGGGGAACTACCAACGTCAATTTCCCTGCGCCGACGATCGACGACAGCGTCGCCAATTACCGGACCGTGTCGGCTACCGCCAGCGCCACGGCGCCGCTCTACTTTCTGCGGGTGTTCGGCGCGGATACGAGCCTGGTGAGCGTGTCTTCCCAAGCCGGCCGCCGCGACGCACTGGTGATGCTCGTTCTTGACCGCTCGTCTTCGATGACGAATCCGTTCCAGGGCACAACGGCCTGTGCGGTCATGATTCAAGACTCCGCTCAGTTCCTGAGCAATTTTGCCGAGGGCCGCGATATGGTCGGCCTGGTCATCTTCGGCTCGTCGGTGTACAGCTATCCTCCCTCTACCACTTTCGCCACGCCGGATGCGAATGGCAGAACGGTTCTTTCGCTCATCAACCAGATCAAATGCCAGGGAAACACGGATACCGTTGGAGGGCTGCAGGCGGGCTATTCCCAGATCCAAGCCGTCAACTCTACTTCCCGCGTGAATGTGATCGTGTTATTGACCGACGGCAGACCGAACGGGTTCATCGGCGACTATACCAAGCTCCGCAAAAACCCTGGATCATGTGACACGGCCGGGAATCCATTGATCGGCGTGGCGGCCCAGTGGGCGGGCGGGCCAAAGCCCTCGGGAACCACCGCGGGTCTGATGCCGTATGTTGCTACCACGCCCAACGGCGCCGATGGAGCCGCGATCGCGGCTGCCGCGGGCTGTCAAATGGCCGGTGACATGACGAAGATGCGGAACGACCTGATCAAGATGCCGGCCGTGGATGTTTTCGGCAATTCCACCACCGGACCCTACAGCCAATACAACACCAACTCGCCGTACTACGGCCAGACGGCCACTCTGGACCTGACGATACCCGCGCAGGTCGAGATCTCTTCGGTGAACGCGGTGGATAACGAGGCTACGACCATCCGTACCGATGCCAAACTAAAACCGGCGATCTATACGATCGCGCTCGAGGGCAACGACCCGGCCGATCCTCCCGACACCCTGATGTTGCGGAAGATGGCGAACGACCCGTCGATGGAGAGCGATGCGGATCCCATCGCGCAAATGTTCTTCCAGCAACAAAAAGGACAAACCACGGGATACTTCGCCGATGCGCCCGATCCCTCGCAACTTGCCGCTGCGTTTAACTCCGTCGCCGCTCAGATCGTGGTCCGCCTCTCGCGGTGAGGAGAAGAATCAAAGATCGTCTACAAATCGATCCGGCATGTACAGGCCGATCCGGTAGTCCATGCCTTTCGGCGTGCAGTGCCGGACCGACGCTCGGCCAATGGGAGTGAAGTTGGCGCTGAACACGTTGACGAGAGTCCCCGTTGGGATCGATCTTTGCGCTTCCACCTGGACGCCGCATTTGCTTGTGTCTATCGTACGCACACGAATCTGACGGCGAACGCCTTTCCCTTCCTCCCAGCAGATCTGGAGATGGCCATCCATCGGAAAACGTTCGTGAGCGCGCCGGCTCGCACCGCGTTCTGCCTCACCCTGCGGACCGGAATTCTCCGGACTCGCCGGGTCGGTTGGAACCATGGGGCTGGGGCTGTCGAAGCTCATGCGAAAACTCCTCGGTCGCAGTGAGGGTATGAACAATTTGATGGCCACAACCGTCAAGACTACTAAGTCGTTGGTTTGCGGAACAGATCCGATCGGACTGTTTACTAGAGTTGATGCTGGCGGGGCTGCGCAGACGGGGTAACTTTGTCACCCCTACGTGCCAAGATGCCGCATCGGCGCTTGCCTCAGCGGAGTTTCCGGCAACAGCCGGCGAGACCCAATGCTTTCTTTGGTTAAACGTGCTTCAGCCTTTCGGCTAACTACCATCGAACGATTCTGCGCGAATCCAAAAGATACTGTGGTGGAGCTACCTCTGGAACGAGTAGGATGGGTTGCGAAGTGCCCGTGGGGGCGCTCAAGCTGATAGTAAGCTATTTAAGTAGACACGGAGGAAAACAGTGATGACGACTTTTATCCGCTTCTTGCATGATGAACAAGGCCAGGACCTCATCGAATACACGCTGTTGCTGGCATTCGTATGCCTGGCTTCTGCGGCTTTGTTTATCAGTGCCGGCGGCAGCGTTAGTGGAATCTGGAGTGCGACCAACAGCCAGTTGGCCGTCGCCAACACATCCGCCAGTTAACATTCGGTTCTTCGCTGGGATTCCAGGCGTAGACAGGGCTTGCCTTCGGCTTCCCTTTGGGATTATTGTCTCAGTTGCGGGCCGCTCCTCGGTCCGCAATTTCCATTGAGGAAGGCACCGCATATGCAAAGATGGCATCTCCTGTTTCTGCTTGGCGCGCTGGGCGTTTTCGAAGCTCACGCGCTCGGAGCCTCCGGCACCATCGCTGCAAGTCCGAACCCATGCGTGGTCCCGGCCGGGGCGTCCACCTGCACGAGCTACATCACGTGGTCCACGCAAGGCGTCACCCACGCCAGAGTCTATGTGGTCGATTCACATAAGAAGGGCAAGGAGGAGCAGGAATTCGGCACCCATCTGTCCTGCGTGGGCGAGAAGTGCCGTGCATCCTGGATCGAAAAGGGAAACAACTACGTCTTTACACTCTACGATTATTCTTCGGGCAACCGCGGCAGCGCTCTCGGTTCCGTTACCGTGACCGGGCAGGCCGGCGGCGCCCACAAATGAGCCGTCACCGGGAAGAGGCCTCCTAACGCATCGAACCGTGCGCCGGCGGTTTGTGCGATTTCGCCCACACCGTAAGCCGTCGCCCCATTGCCCGCTCGACCGCGTAAAATGGGCTTAATGCCCGGAACCACAGACAGTTTTTATCGCATTCAAAAGCTCCCGCCCTACGTCTTCGCCGTGATCAACGAGATGAAGGCGCGGTTGCGGGCCGATCAGCAGGACGTCATCGACCTCGGGATGGGGAATCCGGATGGAGCGACGCCCCGCGCCGTGGTCCACAAGCTGATCGAGGCGGCGCGCAATCCGCGCAACCACCGCTACTCCATGTCGCGCGGCATTCCGCAGCTCCGTCGGGAAATCGTGAAGCGCTACGAGAAGAACTATGGCGTGAATCTCGATTCCGAGAGCGAAGCCATCGTCACCATCGGCGCCAAGGATTCCCTGGCGCACCTGCTGTTTGCGGTCATCGGCCCGGGGGATGTGGTGGTCTCGCCCAACCCGGCGTATCCCATTCATCAGTACGGCGTCATCATGGCTGAAGGACAGGCCTGCATGCTGCCCATGCCCGACGCCGCCACTTTCTTGAGCGGCCTGGAGGACGTGTATCGCGGCGGGACGCGGCCCAAAGTAATTCTCATTTCGTTCCCGCACAACCCGACCACCACCTGCGTGGACCTCAATTTCTTTCGCGAGGTGATCCGCCTGGCGCGCCATCACGGCTCTTACGTGGTGCACGATTTCGCCTACGCCGATTTAGGCTT
The DNA here is from genome assembly GCA_020073305.1 of Terriglobia bacterium. Taxonomy (GTDB): domain Bacteria; phylum Acidobacteriota; class Terriglobia; order Bryobacterales; family Bryobacteraceae; genus QHXW01. The sequence goes on along the minus strand of JAIQFK010000005.1, from coordinate 14,566 downwards.
CGATGGCTACAAGCCGCCGAGCATCCTGCAAGTCGAGGGCGCCAAAGAGATCGCCGTTGAGATCTTTTCCATGTCCAAGAGCTACAACATGGCGGGATGGCGCGTCGGTTTTTGCCTGGGCAATGCGAAGATGATCGGCGCGCTGGCGCGCATTAAGAGTTATTTGGATTACGGCGTGTTTCAGCCCATCCAGATTGCGTCGATCATCGCGCTGCGCGAGTGCGAGGAGGACACGGAGAAGATCCGCGCGCTCTATCAGCGGCGTCGAGACTTATTGGTGGAGGGCTTGCGCCGTGCGGGCTGGCCCGTCGAATCACCGCGTGGTTCCATGTTCGTGTGGGCGCCGGTGCCGGAGGCCTATCGCGAAGACGGCTCGCTCGAATTCGCCAAGCTGCTCATGAAAGAGGCGCTGGTCGCGGTGTCGCCGGGTATCGGATTTGGCCCCTTGGGTGAGGGCTTCGTCCGCTTCGCGCTCGTAGAAAACGACCACCGCATCCGCCAGGCGACACGATCCATCAAGCAGTTCCTGGCGCGCAAGCCGGTGTTGGCGGGGAAGTAGATTCACTGAAGTTCACTCGAAAGGCAGAAACATCCATGCGAGGATACATTTCACTTCTTCTAATCGTTCTGTGCGGCCTGCTCGTCTCCTGCGCCAAGCAGGAAACGGCTACCGGACCGCACGCCACCGTCTTGATGCGGGATGGCAGCGAATACGCGGGTACGGTGACAGGCACGACTCCTACGGAGGTCACAGTCAAAGGGGACGACAACACGACGCGGGCCATCGCGATGAAGGATGTGAAGTCGATCGAATATGACGACGCATCCGCGCCACCGCCCGCGGAACAGCCAAAGGCAGGCGCAAAACGCGCCAGGCGTGAACGAAGTCACGATGATCATTACCATCCGGAAGCCGCCGCCGTTACCACCAAGACCTATCAGCTTCCGGTGGGCACGGAGGTTCCCGTGCGATCGGAAGAAACCATCGACTCCGCGCGCGCGTCCGAAGGCCAGACCTACGCCGCGGAGGTCACGGCCGACGTTCGCGATGCCAATGGCGATGTCGTCATCCCCAGCGGCGCCAACGCCCAGATCGTGATCCGCTCGGCGGCCAAGGGAGGACGCATCCGCGGTTCCTCCGATCTCGTTCTGGATCTTGCGTCCGTCGCGGTGGGCGGGCAAATGTATCAGCTCAGCACCACGGACATGGTGCAGCAGGGCAAGACCGGAATGGGCGCCAACAAGAGGACGGCCGAGTACACAGGTGGCGGCGCGGCCATCGGCGCTATCATCGGCGCCATTGCGGGGCACGGTAAAGGGGCGGCGCTCGGCGCGGCATCTGGCGCCGGAGCCGGCGCCATCACCCAGATCGTCACCAAAGGCGGCTCCATCAAGGTTCCGGCGGAGACCGTCTTGACCTTCAAGCTCGATAAGCCGTTGCGCGTGGTCGCGGCCAGCTAAAAACGCGGGCAACCATCGTTATGTCGCGCGTTCCTACGCCTTGAGTTCGGAGCGTTCCGGCTAACTCAATCCAACTATGTAATTCGCCTTCCGTTGCTCTCATACTATTGACAAACACAAAGGAGGTGCCATCATGCCGTCGGTGATGCGTCGTGTCGCCTTGGTCTTGGCGCTCGTGTGGGCGGGCTGGTGGGTGTTTTTTGCGTCAGCCGATGCGTTGATGTCCCATGAATTCGCTGGCGCCATCACGCTTGCGGTAGTGACGATCGGCACGTTAGCGGTGGCGTGGAAGTGGCCGGCCGTGGGCGGCGTGTTACTCGTGCTGGCCAGCATCACGTCCATCGGTATGTGGGCTCCCATGTGGATCCGCCGCTTCGATTTTTGGCAGATTCTGGTGCTCTTTGCGATCATGCCGCTGCCGCCGCTGGTGGCCGGCGTCCTGCTTCTCCTGTCCACGCACCGGCACACTCCGGCGCGGCCGGTGCATGTTGCCTGACCCCAGCGTCTAATCGACGGAACGCAACGTCAGATTCTGCGGCATGAAGAGCAGGTACTGGCGAATCGCTTCCTGGCTCTGTGCCGGCCGTCCCACGGCCTGATAGGTGCGCGAGAGTTCCACGTACGCATCCATCTGCGAGGGGTCGAGACGGATGCTCCTCTTCAGCTCTTCAATGGCGGCCGAAAAATCTCCGGTGCGTTCGTGTGCCACTCCCAGGCAATAGGCATAGCGGGCATTCTCTGGCTCGGCCTGCGCAGCTTGCGTGAACAGTTGCACTGCCAGGCGGTGGTCGCCCTGTTCCAAAAGGACAGAGGCCAAATCCACGAGAACGCCCGGATCGCGGGCGCCGGGCGGCAGTTGTGAGAGAAGTTGATACGCGCGCCTGAGCTTATCAGGATCGGGTTCGCGTGCAGCCCAATCGAAGTACGCGATCCCAAGGTTTCGAAGAGCCATCGTGGAATCCGGCTCGCGCCAGGCCCGGAGCGCTGTGCGCACCCGCGCGGGCGAGCGGTCGGGTTCAGGCTTGCGGACAATGCGATGATCCGTGATCGCGGAGTGCGCCACGTCCGCGGGAGCCAGGCTGGGCATGTGGCAGGTGACACACGCCGTCGCCGGCGCATGTTTTCCGGCGGCGAACAGGGGCTCGTGGCACGACAGGCACGCCTGCCGCACCTGCGCCGGGCGGTTTGGCTTGTCGCCGTGGGGGTCGTGACATGTGCCGCACCACATCCGGCCGCCACTTTCCCGCGCGCAGCGGCTTTGCGCGAGTTGCTCGTAGTGGCTCACCGCGCGAAGCCGGGCGCTGCCCGCGTCCTCCACATAGGTGGCGAAGACTTTCTCGAGCCGGTCGCCCGGCGTGTAGTCCCACCAGTCGCGGCCCGGGTTCAGAATCCGGACAGCGCCTGCGAGATGGCATTGCTCGCACACGTTATCGCGCTCGTGTTGCGGCAGTTTTGCCGGATTCACGATCGAGCCCGGCACGGGCTTCGCCAGATGCCGCCGCGAAGGACCGTGACAGCGCTCGCAGGAAATTGCCGTGAAGGGCGGATTTTCGAACTGATTGGTTCGCCCCGCAACCAGCCGGACCGAACCGGTGTGACAGAACAGGCACCCGCTGCTGATCTGGCGTGTGAAGTCGAGGAGTTTTTTCGGCTCGTTACCGGGAGCGACGTCCCAGGTGTTGGTGCGCGTGTAAAACGAAATCGGAGACTGGAACAGATAGTCCCGGATGCGAACGAGGTAAGCGTATCCGACCATGCCCGCACCCAGCGAATACGCGATGGGATAGCTGGCTGACACGCCGTGGCGCGCCACGCGGTGCTCTATATCCGAACCGTGGCGCCGAACCACGATCGTGCTGTCCGACGCCTTGTGATAGAAACGGCCGGTCGCCTCCACCGCGGGTGCGCCAATGGATCTTCCCATCGGCGAAGACTCGAACGCGGCCACTTCTCGCGGGTGACAGACGCGGCATGGCTCCTGCGCCTGGCCTGCGAACGCCAACGCCGTCAGTGCGACGATCCCCCTCAGCAGGTGGACGTCAATAGGACAGGCTCCGAGCCCCACAGGCGAAGCTTACATGTATCGCAGCAGATCGTCCACCACTCTGTTCGCCTTGCGTCGGATTGTGGTATTCTTCGTGACCTGAATACGCATATGAAATGTAGAAGTCTCCCTAGTGCACTGATGGTTGCCGGTTTGCTAGTTGCCGCTTGGCCACTCGCCCAGGCGGCTGAACGACCGCATATCGTTTTCAGCCGGCTCGCTCCAGAGCATATGGGCTTGTTTGCCGCCGACGCCAACGGTGAGCACGAACGTCCTCTGCTGCCGGCCATGGGCCTCGATTACAACGCGTCGTTTTCTGCCGACGGCAAGTGGGTCATCTTTACGTCTGAACGCGGCGGCTCGGCCGACATCTACCGGATGCATACGGACGGTTCGGGGATCGAGCGTCTCACCGACAGCCCCAGCTACGACGATCAGGCTGCACTCTCGCCGGACGGGCGCACACTGGCGTTCGTCTCGACGCGCGACGGCGGCACTGCGAACGTCTGGCTGCTGGATCTCGCACGGCATGAGTACACGAATCTGACGAAGAACACGGAGGGCAATTTCCGCCCCAGTTGGTCGCCGGATGGCAAGTGGATCGCCTTCAGCTCCGGCCGCGATGCAAAGCCCGGCCGCGCGACGCCTTCGTGGGAACTGTTGCAGTCGACGGCCATCTACATCGTGCACCCCGACGGTACCGGACTCCGCCGCCTGACCGAACTTGGAGGATACGCTGGCAGCCCGCAATGGTCTCGCGACGGGCGGCGCATCGTCTGTTACCAATCAGCGCCCCGGGAGGTCTACCCCAAGAGATTCGCGGGAACGGCGACCTCCCAGATCATCTCGATCGACATCAAAACGGGCGCCGTGCAGACGCACACAACCGGTCCGGGCGTCAAGGTATCGCCGCGGTACACCGAAGGCGACGACATCGGCTATATCGCGATCTTTGGGGAGAAACAGGGGCTGCGGTTCACCAGCGGGCGGAGTGGAGCCGCGGGCTCGCTGCGGTATCCTTCCTGGTCGCCGGACGGCAAAACCATGATCTACCACAGGAGCATTAATGGCGAGGTGGGAGTGACGTCGGCGTTTGGTCTGGATGCTGCATTCGACCTCTACTCGACCGCGGGTATCATGCTTGCGTATTCTCCGACGGGCGAGCAGTTGGCCATGACTCCTGGCACCAATAAGGGTCTGATGATCATGGGTAGCGATGGCTCGAATCCACACAAAGTGCTCGACAACGACGGCAAGGTGATTACGTTTCCAACGTGGTCGCCCGACGGCAAATCCATCGTGTTCGGCATAGGCGGTTTTTTTCAACGGCCGGTGGTGCCGGGACAAATCGGGCTGATCCGGCCGGACGGGTCGGGTCTGCGGATGCTGACCGAGGGAAAAGCCAGCAGCGGATTCGCGAGCTGGTCGCCTGACGGCAAGCGGCTGGTCTACCGCGTGATGGGAAACGGGCAGCAAGGGCTGCGCATCCTCACGGTCGAGGACGGTAAAGTCACAACGCTCACGACCGAGTACGACACGTTTCCCATGTGGTCGCCGCGCGGCGATCAGATCGCGTTCTGCAGTTTCCGCGATGGCGATTTTGACATCTACACCATGCGGACGGACGGCTCCGGGGTACGGAAGCTGACCAACAGTCACGGGAATGACGCTCATCCGACCTGGTCGCCGGATGGGCGCTGGATTGTGTTCAGCAGCTCGCGCCAGGGCTTCAAGGATGAGGCGATGCTCGACGAATGGGGACCGCAGCCCTACGGTGACCTGTATGCCATGCGCGCGGACGGCACCGATGTTCGGCAGTTAACAGACAACCAATTCGAGGAAGCGACACCCGCCTGGCGTCCCGAACACCGAACGAGCACGACTTCTTCAGCTTCCCCAACACGCGCTGTATCGGATTCTCCGGGCAGGGAAGACTGAGACGCGCTGTGCGTGCGGCTTTCGCATAACACGACCAGTAACTCGAAAGTATCAGCGCGCTACTTCGAATCTACATTCTAAGGTCGTGCGCATAAAGCAGCGGTAGGCCGATGAACGCATGATTCCATGTGAGTTATCTGGCATAACGTGAAGACCTGATTGCTATGAGCACTTATATGAGTTAAGTTGTTACTTCACCTGCATCAAACCAACAGGCATCGATTGGAAGTGCTGAATGACCCAAACTGCACACGAAACCGATTACGGATTCAACCCGCAAGATTTGGAACTCGCGCAGGGCGAACTAACCATGGCGCTGGTGTTTGCGGATTATTCGTCAGCAGCATACTTGCGGGGAAATTTGAAGCACGCTATGGATGCCAGGTCCAAAGCGCAAACGCTGTGCATGAGGGCCACCGCACGGCTAACCGGAGCGCCGCAACGCTTCATCGCGCAGCGCTAACCCCTGTAGGCGCCTGGCACGCCCGGCCTGATTGATTCACACGCTGACCTGCAATGATTTTCTTAGACGTTCTGCGGCCGCGGACGTTCGTTGAGGATCATCCAGGACGTGCCGAACTTGTCCCTGAGCATCGCAAAGCGGAAGGCGAAAAAGGTCTCCTCCATCGGCATGAAGATCTGGCCGCCATCCGAGAGCAGGGCATAAATGCGCTCCGCCTCGTCTATGCTGCCGACGTTGAGGGAGAGATACACGCTGCGCATGGGCTGAAAGCGCTCCGGCGGAACATCCGATCCCATGATTTCCGCCTCTCCGAGAATCATGCGGGCATGGAGGATCGCGTTCTTCTGCTCGGGTGAAACATTACTCGGATTCGGCTGTTGGCCGTGGGTCATCATCATCGTGATTTGTCCCCCAAGATGCTGTTCGTAGAAGCGAAACGCCTGCTCGCAGTTACCGCCATAATTGAGATAGGTGTGTAGTTTCATAGAGTCGATTTGCTTTCGGGACGACGCGCTTTCCCCACTCGCTGTAGTGGCCGGGCATGCCCGGCCACGTCCGTGCGCCCTGTTTCTCCGGCCCGGTTTTACAGGTATCGCAGCAGCTCGTCCACCACGTGTTGTACTCCCTTGTGCGGATCGCCCTCGCCCTCGTACTCGATCGAGTACACTCCTTTGAATCCCGCGGCCTTCGACGTTTTCACGCATTGGGCGAAATCGAACGCCGTTTCGTTCCCCTTATCGTCGAATTTCAGGCCTTTGGCGTGGCACACCGCGCGGCTGAAGGGAAACAGGAGCTTCAGCCCCTTCTGGCGCGTGGCTTCGTCGGGAAAATTGCCGAAATCGGGTAGCGCACCGCAATTCTTGCCCACCGCTTTGAACAGCGCCACGAGTTCTTCCGGATGCTCCGAGCCCACGCCTCCATGATTTTCGATGATCACGAAAATGTCTTTGGAAGCTCCGTAAGACGCCAGCGCCTTGTAGGAAGCCACCGTGGGCGCGAGATCCGCGGTGTTGATTTTGCCGGGATCGCACCGCACCGAGCGCCCGCCCAGCTCGTGCGCGATGTCGATCCATTTCGTGCAGGCGGCGATCATGTTCTCGCGAAGCTTGGCGTCAGGATCGGAGAGGCCTCCGCCCTGGTCCAATTCCGCGATGTCGACCGGGATGTTCACCAGGTGCGCGTGCGCGCGCTCGAGGCGCGCTTTCAGGTCGCGGACGTAGGAAGGCTCAGGTGAAATGTGAGGTGCCACGATCTCCAGCTGGTGGACGTGGTACTGATCCGCCATCATGTCAGCGAAGTCGCGTGCGTCCCACGGCTTTCCCGAGAGAGGTGGCGCATTGTCGTCACGCGTGGTGCTGAAGAAATTGTGGAAGCTCCACGTTGAGATGCCGATGCGCGCGGCTTGCGGATTGGATGGCTGTGCGCCGCCGCGCGATGCGGCCGCTGAGCTCCCTAGCACCGCGGCGGATTGCTGCAGAAATTCTCGACGATTCATGAGGAGATTATCTCACCGTCACACCCCAGGTTCGGCTACCATGAGCCCATGCAGCGAAAGCTTCTTAGTATCGCTCTCGCCTTAGCCTGCGCAGTGTGTTTCATACCCGCGCAGGATCACAGCACCCTGCGTTGGACCAAACTCTCCAGCAAGAAAGGTGATCTGCCTGCGCCCGGCCCCTCGGTCCAGCAAACCGGCGCTATCGTCGGCGACCTCGATAGGGACGGTGTCAACGATTTTCTGATCACCGCACGGGCGTCCGCGCCGGCAATCCTTTGGTACCGGCGCGGGAACGCCGGTTGGACGAAGTACGTCGTCGAAGATCAGCTCGTTCCCATCGAAGCCGGCGGCACCCTCGCGGATGTGGACGGCGACGGCGACCTGGACATCCTCGCCGGTGCGGATTACTCCGACCCTCACGTATGGTGGTGGGAGAACCCATATCCGAACTTCGATCCCAAGGTCTCGTGGAAGCGCCACATCATCAAAGACGTCGGCAAAGGCCAGCATCACGACCTCATGGCCGGTGACTTCGGCGGCGACGGCAAACCGGAGCTGGTTTTCTGGAACCAGGGCGCCCTAAAGCTGTATCTGGCCAAGTTTCCCGCCGATCCCGGCAACACCCAGCCGTGGCCGTACCGCGAGATCTTCACGGCCGCCTCCATCTCCGAAGGGCTGGCCAAGATCGACATGGACGGCGACGGCATCGAAGACATCGTCGGCGGAGGACGATGGTTCAAGCGCAATCGCGACGGCAGCTTCACCCCCAACATCATCGACGATGCCCAGCGCTTCACTCGCGCCGCGGCCGGCCAGCTGAAGAAGGGCGGCTGGCCGGAAGTGGTCTTCGTGCCGGGAGATCTCGTGGGAAGGCTCAAGTGGTACGAGCACGTAGGCCAAGCATGGGTAGGGCATGATCTGCTGGACCACGACGTCATTCACGGGCACAGCCTGCAAATCGCCGACGTCGACGGTGACGGCAACCTGGATATCTTCTGCGCCGAGATGGCGAAATGGACCGAAAAAGCTGCCCAACCCGACAATCCGGGTGCGCGCATGTGGATCTTCCTCGGCGACGGCAACGGCAATTTCCAAAGGATCGAATACCCGGGCATCGGCAACCACGAATCGAAGCTCGCCGACCTGAATGGCGACGGCACGCTCGACCTTCTCATCAAGCCTTACAACTGGGACACACCGCGCGTGGACGTCTGGCTAAACCACCGCGGAAATGGTCCGAACTAACTTTCCCCGCTACAATTACTCCAATGGTCAAGGCGATCATCATTGGCTTTCTGCTGATCTCCATCATGGTTTATCTCATCGATACCATTGAACCCAGATATCCGCCCGGAGTTCTCGTCCCTGAAGACCCGGACCAGGAGCTGGTTTCGTCTGCTCACTCCTGGCAAGCCGGGAAATATCAGATCACGCCTCTCGCCGAATTCCGCCTTCGCGCGCGAGTGCTCCACACCGAGCCTTACTGGTTCGACCGTGGCGCAGACCTTTCGCCCGTCGATCTGGCGCTTGGATGGGGCCGCATGTCGGATCAAAGCGTGGTGGATGAACTCGAGTTCTGGCAGGGCCAAAGGTGGTATCGCTATTGGGCGCGAAAATCAAAGTTCCCGCTTCCGGCCGACGAAATGACCTCGCATAGCGCGAACATGCACATGATCCCGGCGACCCCCAAAGTGAAGGATGTTCTGCGCTCCGTTCGGACCGGAAAGCTGGTCCAGTTGAACGGTTATTTGGTGGAAGCTCGGGGACCCGACGGATCCGCCTGGCGAAGCTCCCTCAGCCGGACGGACACCGGCGCCGGCGCTTGCGAGCTCGTCTGGGTGGATAAGGTCTCGATGCAGTGAAGACGTCGAGCTTGAATAGACGTTAATCCCCGCCATACAATTCCTTACGGTCGCCAGCCCGGCTTCTTCAGTCCAACCCTGTAGAGATGGGCAAACAGCCAGTCTCGGAATGGAAGGGGTAAGGCCATGTTGAAGAAAATCGGACTTTCCAGTGCGGCGCTTTTTGCGGTGCTGACCTGCATCCAGCCCGCATCCCTGTTCGCTGGCGGCCGCGATGATTATCGCAATTCCAGATACGCCGATGCGCGCCGTGAACACGAGGAACGCGAATCTCACGAGCGGATCGAGCGGTTACGGCGTGATCGCGATGACCGCGATCACGATCGCGACTGGCGACGTGACCGTCATGATGACGACGCGTACCGCTACCAGAGGAAACCTTGATGCCTTCCGCAACGCCCATTAAAGTAGGGGTCGGGCACGGCCCGACCTCACTTTTTCACACCTTCTGAGGGAACTTTTTGCCCCCGGAACGCAATACAACTGACGCCTGGATGGAACCAACCGACGAGGAACTCTATCGGCGAATGAGGAAAGGCGACCGCGGGGCCTTCGCGGAGCTCTATGAACGGCGAGGGCCGTCGCTCTATCGCTATGCGCTGCATTTGTCGGGCAGTCACACGGCCGCCGAAGAAGTCGCACATGACGTCTTTTTGCGGCTGATTCGGCCGGATGCGGGCTTCGATCCCGGCCGCGGCCCGCTGGAAGCCTACCTCTACGGTATGGCGCGGAATCTCATCCGCGTCATGCGGCGCCACCAGAGTGTCGAAGGAGCCGGCGATCCGGCCGCGGAGCACAACATCTTGGGAGACCTTATCAGGAATGAAAGAACGGCGGCGCTCTATGCGGCGCTGCGCGAGCTGCCCCACCAATATCGCGATGCCGTCATCCTTTGCGATCTGGAGGAGCGAAGTTACGACGACGTGGCGCGGCTGATGGGATGCCCTGTTGGGACGGTTCGTTCGCGGTTGCATCGCGCCCGCACGCTGCTGGCCGCACGATTGCAGCCGCTCTCCATATCCTCCGGGGTGACAGCGAGGTGATACCGTGACTTGTCGTGAATGGGCCGTGGAACTTGTGGAATATGCGCGCTCGGGGCAACTCCCGGGAGCGGAACTTCAGAATCACATGCGCGAGTGCGCCGGGTGCAACGACCGTTGGGAAGACGAGCTTCGCCTGAGCGAGCGGTTCCAGGCCATTCGCGCTGCCGCCGCCGCCCGGCAGCCGTCCACCATCAGCCGGCAGCAACTCATGCTCGAGTTCGATCGCGCTCATCAGGGCGGCGTGCATGTCTGGCTGAAGTGGGCGCTCAACGCCGCGGCCATCCTGCTGGTGGTGGTCGCCTTGGCATACGATTGGCGCATCCGCCACCAGGCCGCAAGCCTCACGCCAAAACCGGCGAACTCCGCCAGTCTGGCTACCCAACCGGAGCTGGCCTCCGGCGGCGCCGTCGATGAGGCCGGCTTCATTGACGTGCCCTACGCCCTGCCATTAGCCAGCGGCGAATTTGTGCAAGTCATGCGCACCGAGCTCGAACCCGCCGCCCTGGCTCGCATGGGCATTGATGTTGATGCTGCCGACGGTGCCGAAATCCAGGCTGACGTGCTGCTGGGAGAAGACGGGTTTCCGCGCGGAGTGCGAGTGCTCCCGGACGCGGAACTCCTGAGATTGGAGTGAAGAGAGGACTGTCATGAAACGATCAGTGAAACTTAGCATATTCGGATTATTTTCGTTCTTGCTCGCCGCACAGGCCCCACCGCCGCAAAGCGATGGACGTCACGGTTTCGGGCCGAGATTCGGGATGATGTCGATGGGTCCCGGTTCCAGAACGCCGGTCACCGGGGCGCCCTACTCCGCGGTTCAAACCACCCAGAGCCTGCAGACGCTCGCCGACGGAAACCAGATTTCCAAACAGGACCAGGCCAAAGTGTATCGCGACGGTCAGGGCCGCGTGCGGATCGAGCGCGCCGGAAGCGGTGCCGGGGCTTCAGCCGTCACGGCAATTTTTGATCCTGTTGCCGGCCTCTCCCACATACTCCATCCGGCGAGCATGACTGCGATCACAAATCCCGTGCATCTGCGCGACTCCGCAGAGACTGCCGGTGCCACGCCTCGGCATGGACGGTGGTCCGATACGTCACAGACGCAAACCCAAGACCTGGGAATTCAGACCATCAGCGGCCTTTCCGCCACGGGAACCCGAACCACCAGGACCATTCCTGCCGGCGAGTTCGGTAACCAGCATCCTATACTGATCGTTCGCGAAGCCTGGGTGTCCACCGACCTGAAAGTGCCCGTGCTGATCAAGACCTCCGACCCGCGCTTCGGCACCACCATCATGCAATTGACGAATATCGTCCGCACGGAGCCGGAGGCTTCTTTGTTTCAAGTCCCGTCCGGATACACGGTGACCTCGGGGCCGTCTAGAATGCAGCGCGGAGCCCGCCAGTAGGGGCCCCCGAGCTGGGTGAATTGCCGCAAGATTGAGCGAAATTTCCCTCTGGTTTCATCGTGACAACGCCATAGATTGAAGCAACTAGATAGTGGCCGTGCCGGTGCAAGGGACATGGCAAAGGGGGACGAGATGGCGGCCCTTGATGAGTTCTTTCGCACGTCCATAACGGCGCTGTACACACTTTACGCCCTGGCCGGAATTGCGGTTCTTCTGGGGATCGTGTTTGCAGTTCGAAGTTTCCTGCGCACCTACTTCAACTATCACGGCACGCGCATCATAACCTGCCCGGAAACCGAAAAATATGCCGCCGTGGAGGTGGATGCGGCCCATGCGGCGGTTTCGCGCTTGTTCGGCGCCCCTGAACTTCGCCTGGACGACTGTTCTCGTTGGCCGGAGCGGGAAAACTGCCCGCAGGATTGTATCTGGCAGATCGACCTGTCGCCCATCGGTTGCAGCCTGCGCAGAATGCTGGCCGGCTGGTATCAGGGCAAGGAGTGCGCGTTTTGCCGCCGCACGTTCCACCATATCCAGTGGCTGGAACACAAGCCCGCGCTGCTCAGCCCTACAGGAGCCATCATCGAGTGGGATGCCGTTCTTCCCGAGGCCATTCCTGAAGCGCTCGCCACCCACAAGCCCGTGTGCTCGCAGTGCAAGGTCGTTGAGACGTTCCGGGCAGACCATCCTGACCTGGTGACAGACCGGCCCTGGAAACAGTAGGAAGGAAAAACCGCTAGGTGGCGTTCCAAAAACCACGGGGGCTATGGCAACCATTAGCCCCCGTGGCGTGAGTTGCCCGCAGGCGGGTCTAGCCTCGCCACTCTTCAATAGGCGGACATCTCACGCGGCGCAGACCTGGTCCGTCACGGGTACTCAAGACCTCAGGTCACGCCGCTCGGAAACTTACTCATCTCCCGGAGTCTGGGAGCGGTGACCGGCCGGCCACCGCTCTCTCAGAGGGCACGCTGGGAGCGCGCCGATGATCGTCGGGGCGGCGCCCCGTTTGATACGTTGCGTTGTCTGTAATTGCAAAAAGATCTGCAAGAACCTTGCCGAAACGCAAACTGCACAGAGTGGTGGCCGATGTCAATAGGGCTTTCGCCCTGTGCGCACTATCCCGCAAATACGTGGGTGAGAGTTCCCAGTAGAGCGCAGTGTGCCGCTATCTCCGGACGTGCGCTTCTCTGCGTTGCTCTCGCGAAATCAGCTTGGCCAGCTCGGTCATCTCCTCCGCGAGCAACTGAATCAGGTCGTCGATGGACAGGATGCCGACCAGAGTGCCGCCTCTGGTGACCACAGGAAGGCGGCGTACGCCGGCGGCCCTCATCTGGTTGATGGTTTCGAAGACGCCTTGATCCTCCATGGCAGTTTCAAGCTCCGGGCTCATGATGTCTTCCAGGGTGAGAACGGCCGGATCGAGATCTGGCGCCACGACGGCAACCACGATGTCGCGGTCGGTGACGATTCCGACGGGCGTGCGGTTCCCGTTTGATCCTTGCATCACCACCAGGTCGCCCACATGGTTCTCGCGCATTAGTTGGGCGGCCTCCTGGATGGTCGTATCGCGCGTAGCCGTCACGACTTCCCGAATGCAGATATCCCCAATAGGCATGGCGAGTGTTCCTTTCAAGAGGTATTATTCAGCGGGCAATTCGCATGCCAACCAGCCTACTGAAGAGTGGAAAGAGGCTTGCTGCCGGAAAGATCAAAAAAAGGGTGGCTGCTATGCTCCAACTGGACCGCATTCTGTTTCCGGTGGATTTCTCCCAGCGCTCGACCGCTGCGGCGCCTCACGTCATGACCATGGGGAGGGATTTCAACGCCGAGGTCATCATGCTGCACGTTCTGCAGATGCCTCCCCTTTGGTACGGTGAATTCGCTCCGGTCGAGCTGGAAACGCTGGATGCTCAGCAACTGATCCAATCCCGGCAAAAGGCGCTCGATCAATTCCTCTCCCGTGAGCTGCCCGAGGACACCGGCGTACACAGAGTCGCTGAAGAGGGAGATCCGGCTACGGTCATTGCAGAATACGCGTACCGGAACGGCGTCGACCTGATCATGATGTCCACGCACGGCTATGGACCCTTCCGGCGCCTGCTGATGGGCTCGGTCGCCGCCAAGGTTCTACATGACGCGGAATGCCCGGTCTGGACCGACGTGCACGAGGAGACTTCTTTCCCGCGAGAGTCGCGTGAGTCTGTTTTGTGCGCCGTGGACCTGACCGAAGAGAGCCTGCCGGCGATCCGTTGGGCCGCTGCGTTCGCACGCGGCTTCGACGCCGAATTGACCTTGGTCCATGCCATTCCCGCTCTCGCCGGACCGGTCGCGCCCGGCGAAACCCGCTATCGCAACTACATCGCGGACCACGCGCGCGAGTATATTGGCGATCTGCAGAAGAAGGCGGGCACGTCGGCGCGCATTTGCGTCGGGGGCGGTAAGATCGCCGAGACCGTTCGCAGCGCCGCCCTCCAGCACGAAGCCGATTTGGTCGTCATCGGCCAGGGCCACCTGCACGAGACCCTGGGCGGGTTGCGGTCCAATGCCTACGCCATCATCCGACAGTCGCCGTGCCCGGTCGTGAGGGTCTGATCCGCTGTCGTCCGAACTTCTGCGTTTTAGATAATCTTCGTCCCGTAACGCGCGAGGGCCTTCTGGTTGAACTCGACGCCCATGCCTGGCGTGTCGTCAAGGTACAGGACGCTCTTCTCAATGCGGGGCTTTTTGTCGTAGATCTCAAACCAGAAGGGATCGCGGTCGGGATTGGCGAAGGATTCGAGAATGTAGCCGTTCGGCACGGAGGCCAGCAAGTGAGCGTGCAGGGCCGGTTCGTGGTGCGGCGCCATGCGGATGT